>NZ_WLCM01000050.1 GCF_013317235.1 Leisingera sp. ANG59
CAAAGGCAGGCGACGTCAAAAATCAGCATCAGACCCGGTCAAAAAACTATGGCTGAATTCGGATGTCGCAATCTTCGAACACCGCTACCCAACATTTACGGCCATCCTGATCACAGCAGACGGAGCTCTTTCCCCATAGGCCACACCCAGCCCCCGCGGCTTCCTCCCTGAGAGGTTTGTCAACGCGGGCCACAGCCAATCCACGCCGATACCGCGCGCAATGACCCGCGTCGAAAAACCTTCATCGAACCTGCCGCCCACTGCATGAAGCAGCAACGTCAGCTGCCTGCRTAAAGAGGACACAGGATGGCGTCTTGGCTGTGTTTGCAGCGAAAAACGCCCTGGCTTGGGTCAGAAATGCTTGACAATTGGGGTGGAAATGTTTGGCAGGTGAAGGCAATTTTTCCTTAAAAACATTCCGCATCGGGTTGGTTTTGCCTGACGGTTGACACTAAATTGTCGAATGCCAAGAAAAACTGACCTTTCTGTCAGATTGATGACCCAATTCCCATTTTCGGCTCGCGCGGCCCGTTTCGTTTGATCTGACCTCCTTCGGGAAAATCAGGGCTGAATTGCAGGTTCAGTCGGCGAAGCCGCCAGTTCCTGCTGATCTGCCACGTGGCGAACGCGGGTCAGCCTCACTCCGCTTCAGCGCCAACCCGACACTGGCGGTCCAGTTTATCACGCCGCTTTGTGGTTGCAGAGAAGGTCTGGTGTTAGCCCAAAGCCTCGGATGCGACGCCCAGTCCTAGCAGCAGGAATGCGCTGATAACAGCGCATGCTAGAGCCTGCAAAGCACGCTAGATTGTCATCTAAAGCCAAATTGAACGCCGCAATGCAGCTTTCGCAGTGCCGTCTTCGAGCTTTGCACAGCATATCCGAAATCGAACAACGTCACTCGTGGCTATTCGGGACGATTGCGGACGTTCTGAACAGGCCCGCTTACTGGACAGTTATTCGCCGCAAAAGCACCCGCATAGGCCGGTTTCCGGGGGTGTCAGGCTGCAAGTATTTCATTAGCCATAATGAAAAGATCAAAACCGATAGGGAATTCCGATTGTGCTCGATAAACTTGAGATGTTCATCGCGGTCGCCAGGGAAGAACATTTCGGACGCGCGGCGGCGGCGCTTGGTATTACCCAGCCAACGCTGTCTGCGGGTGTCAAACAGCTGGAGGACCAGCTTGGCGTGCAACTGATCTTCCGCGGGTCGCGCTATGGAGGGCTGACGCCGGAAGGGCAAAGCGCATTGATCTGGGCCAGGAAGATCGTGGGCGATACCCGGCAGCTGAAGGAAGAGATGCGGTTCACACGGCACGGCCTGACCGGGCAACTTCGGATTGCCGTTATCCCTACCGCGCTGACCTGGGCTGCACGGTTGACGGCAAGATTCAGCGAAAAGCACCCAAACGTACGGTTCACGATTCTGTCGCGGACCTCGGCTGAGATCCTCTCGATGATCGAGAATTTTTCTGTCGACGCCGGTATTTCCTATCTCGACAATGAACCGATGGGCAAGGTCAGCTCAGAGCCGCTCTACAGAGAGTATTACATGCTGGTGTGCCACCGGGAGTCTGTCTTTGCAGATCGGGATCAGGTTGGCTGGGCGGAGCTTGACGGGCAGAAGCTGTGCCTGCTGACACCGGACATGCAGAACCGGCGGATCATCGACAAGAATTTCCGTGAGTCAGGGGTCAGCCCTGAGGCCTGGATTGAGTCGAATTCGACCATTGTTCTGACCGTGAACGTGGAAGACGGCGGCTGGATGACCGTGCTTCCGGCGGATATGGCACGGTCTCTGGCAGCGGGAAAACCGCTGAAAATTATCCCGATGGGAGCGGTTGAAGCAGTCCATACAGTGGGACTGGTTGCCCCTTACAGGGAGCCGCATACCCCTGTTTTAAAGGCACTTCTGAGCGAAGCACGGCGGATGTCAGAAGCGGCTTGATAGGGATTCTCTATCGATCAACGAAACAGCGATATTGAAGTAACTATACACGCTCTGGTTTTTCTCAGGCAAATTGCCGGAGGCCAGCTATGCACTCAGAAACGCCAGCGCCGTCCGATCAGGACATGCGCGATATCATCTCGAACCATCTGCACCTTGAAGGGGCGCTCTTGCCCATTCTGCATGCGCTGCAGGATGCGTATGGGCAAATTCCCCAGTTTGCCACGCCGCTGATCGCCGATGCGCTGAACATTTCCAAGGCGGAAGTGCATGGGGTTATTAGCTTTTATCACGACTTCCGCGAAGTGCCTGCAGGCCGCCATGTGGTGAAGATCTGTCGCGCCGAGGCCTGCCAGGCGGTGGGCGGCAATGCGCTGGCCGAGGCCACGCTCGCCCGGCTGGGCATCGAATGGAACGGCACAACCAGAAATGGCGCCGTCACCGTTGAGCCGGTCTATTGCCTGGGCCTGTGCGCCTGCGGCCCGGCCGCAATGGTCGACGGCAAGGTTCTGGGCCGCGTCGATGAGGCCCGGATGGAGACATTGCTGGCGGAGGCCGGGGCATGAAGATCTACGTTCCCATGGACAGCGCCGCCAAGGCGCTAGGCGCCGATGAGGTGGCCGCGGCGATCACCGCTGAAGCCTCCGCCCGCGGTCTGGACATCGAACTGATCCGCAACGGCACCCGCGGCATGATCTGGCTGGAGCCGCTGGTGGAGATCGACCGCGGCAATGGCCGCGAGGGTTTCGGCCCGGTCACGGCCGCTGATGTCCCCGCGCTGCTGGAGGGCTCGCTGGCGGGTCTGGGAAAGGTGGAGGAAATCCCATTCTTTGCCAGGCAGACCCGGCTGACCTTTGCCCGCTGCGGCGTCACTGATCCCTTGAGCCTGGACAGCTACGAAGCCCACGGCGGCCTCGCCGGCCTGCGCAGCGCGGCGGGCATGAGCGGCGCGGAGATCGTCGATGAAGTCACCCGCTCCGGCCTGCGCGGCCGCGGCGGGGCAGGCTTCCCGACCGGCATCAAGTGGAACACGGTGCTGCAGGCGGAAGCGGATCAGAAGTATATCGTGTGCAACGCCGACGAGGGCGACAGCGGCACCTTTGCCGACCGGATGATCATGGAAGGCGACCCGTTTTGCCTGATCGAGGGCATGGCCATCGCGGGGCTTGGGGTAGGGGCCACCAAAGGGTTTGTCTACCTGCGTTCGGAATACCCCGACGCCATCCGGGTGATGCAGGAGGCCGTGCGCACCGCCCGCGCAAACGGTATTCTGGGGGACGATGTGCTGGGGTCGGGCCGCGCCTTTGACATGGAAATCCGCACTGGTGCAGGGGCCTATGTCTGCGGCGAGGAAACCTCTCTTCTGAACAGCCTTGAAGGCAAGCGCGGGGTGGTGCGGGCCAAGCCGCCGCTGCCGGCGCTGGAAGGCTTCCTGGGCAAGCCCACCGTGGTCAACAACGTGATCAGCCTCGCCACCGTGCCGGTGATCTTCGAGAAAGGCGCCGAGCATCACGCGGGTTTCGGCATCGGAAAATCGCGCGGCACCATCACCCTGCAGATCGCCGGGAACGTAAAGCACGGCGGGCTGTTCGAAACCGGTTTTGGCCTTACGCTGGGCGAGGTCGTGGACGAAATCGCAGGCGGCAGCGCCAGCGGCCGGCCGGTCAAGGCAGTGCAGGTCGGCGGCCCCTTGGGCGCCTACATGCCGCGCGAACGGTTCCACGCGCCGCTGGGCTATGAGGAATTCGGCGCCGAGGGCGGGCTGGTCGGCCATGCGGGCATCGTGGTGTTCGATGATACCGCCGACATGCTGCAGATGGCACGGTTCGCAATGGAGTTCTGCGCCGTCGAAAGCTGCGGCAAATGCACCCCATGCCGGATCGGCGCGGTGCGCGGTGTGGAAACCATCGACCGCATCGCTGCAGGCGATCCCAGCGCCATCCCGTTGCTGACCGACCTGTGCGAGACGATGACGGAAGGCTCGCTATGCGCGCTGGGGGGATTCACGCCTTACCCCGTCATGTCCGCGCTCACCCAATTCCCTGATGATTTCGCCACCGCAAAGGAGGCTGCGGAATGAAAGACCTGATTATCCCCTGGGACAGTGACCGCGACATGGGCACCCCCGTCCGTGAGGGCGCCCCGGTTTCTCTGACCATCGACGGGTTTGACGTCACCGTGCCTGAGGGCACCTCAGTCATGCGGGCAGCTGCTGAAGCGGGCTTCCAGATCCCCAAGCTCTGCGCCACTGACAGCCTCGAGGCTTTTGGCTCCTGCCGCCTTTGTGTGGTTGAGATCGAAGGCCGCCGCGGCGAGCCTGCCTCCTGTACCACGCCGGTTGCGCCGGGCATGGTGGTGCGCACCCAGTCGGAGAAGGTGAAGAAGATCCGCAAGGGCGTGATGGAGCTGTATATCTCCGACCACCCGCTGGACTGCCTCACCTGCGCCGCCAACGGCGATTGCGAACTGCAGGACATGGCGGGAGCCGTGGGCCTGCGCGACGTACGCTATGAGGCACCCGCAGAGGGCGGAATGGCAAACCATTTCGAGTCGCGTCAAAGTGGAGAGGTCAACCCGCAATACGTCCCTAAGGACGATAGCAATCCCTATTTCAGCTATGACCCGGCGAAATGCATCGTCTGCAACCGATGTGTGCGCGCCTGTGAAGAGGTGCAGGGCACCTTTGCCTTGACCATCGCGGGCCGCGGGTTTGAAAGCCGGGTCAGCGCCGGAACTGCGGCAGATAACTTCCTGTCCTCCGACTGCGTCAGCTGCGGTGCTTGCGTGCAGGCCTGCCCGACCGCGACCCTGCAGGAAAAATCGGTGATCGAACTGGGCACGCCCGAACGCTCTGTTATCACCACTTGCGCTTATTGCGGCGTGGGCTGCTCCTTCAAGGCGGAGCTGAACGGCGATGAGCTGGTTCGCATGGTGCCGTACAAACACGGCAAGGCCAACCGCGGCCATTCCTGCATCAAGGGGCGGTTTGCCTATGGTTATGCCAAGCACAAGGACCGCATCCTGAACCCGATGATCCGTGACACCATCGACGAGCCGTGGCGCGAAGTCTCCTGGGAGGAGGCGCTTGGATTCGCAGCCAACCGGATGCGCGGCCTGCAGGAGCAGTACGGCAAGAAGTCTATTGGCGTGATTACCTCCAGCCGCTGCACCAACGAGGAAACTTTCCTGGTGCAGAAACTGGCCCGCGGGGTGTTCGGCAACAACAACACCGACACCTGCGCCCGGGTCTGCCATTCGCCCACCGGCTACGGACTAGGTCAGACCTTCGGCACCTCGGCGGGCACCCAGGATTTCGACTCGGTCGAACATACCGATGTAGTGATCGTGATTGGCGCCAACCCGACCGACGGCCACCCGGTCTTTGCCAGCCGCCTGAAGAAACGGCTGCGCGCCGGGGCTGAGCTTATCGTGATCGACCCGCGACGAACCAACCTGGTGAAGTCGCCGCATATCCAGGCCGCGCACCATCTGGCCCTGCGCCCCGGCACCAATGTGGCGGTGGTGACGGCGTTGTCGCATGTGATTGTGACCGAAGGGCTGATGGACCAGGATTTCATCCGCACCCGCTGCGACTGGGACGAGTTTCAGGTCTATGCCGAGTTTGTCTCCGACCCGCGCCACAGCCCGGAAGCAACTGAACTGCTGACTGGTGTGCCGGCCGCAGAACTACGCGCCGCAGCCCGGCTGTTTGCCACCGGCGGCAACGGGGCGATTTATTATGGCCTCGGCGTGACCGAACACAGCCAGGGTTCGACCACGGTGATGGGCATCGCCAACCTTGCGATGCTGACCGGCAACATCGGCCGCAAAGGCGTGGGCGTGAACCCGCTGCGCGGCCAGAACAACGTGCAGGGCTCCTGCGACATGGGCTCTTTCCCGCATGAGCTTCCGGGCTACCGGCATGTGAAACTGCCCGAGGTGCGCGCGGTCTTCGAACAGGCATGGGGTGTCGAAATCGACCCGGAGCCAGGACTGCGCATTCCCAACATGCTGGACGCGGCAGTCGAAGGCAGCTTCAAGGGGCTTTACTGCCAGGGCGAAGACATCCTGCAGTCAGACCCGGACACCAAACACGTTGCAGCCGGCCTTGCAGCCATGGAATGCGTTATCGTCCATGACCTGTTCCTGAACGAAACCGCCAACTACGCGCATGTGTTCCTGCCCGGCTCCACCTTCCTGGAAAAGGACGGCACTTTCACCAACGCAGAACGCCGCATCAACCGCGTGCGCAAGGTGATGGCACCGATGAGCGGTTACGCCGACTGGGAGGTGACCCAGTTGCTGGCCAACGCGATGGGGGCGGGCTGGACCTATACCCACCCGTCTCAGATCATGGACGAGATCGCTGCGACCACCCCCTCCTTCGCCGGCGTCGACTACACGCTGCTGGAGGAAAAGGGATCGGTCCAGTGGCCCTGCAACGAGGCACACCCCGACGGCACGCCGCTAATGCATGTGGACGGCTTCGTCCGCGGCAAGGGACGCTTCATCGTCACCGAATATGTGGCGACGGACGAAAAGACCGGGCCGCGTTTTCCGCTGCTTCTGACAACGGGCCGTATCCTCAGCCAGTACAACGTGGGTGCCCAGACGCGGCGCACTGGGAACGTGGTCTGGCATGACCAGGATCTTCTGGAGATCCACCCCCATGATGCCGAGGTCCGCGGGGTGAAACAAGGCGACTGGATCAAGCTGGCCTCGCGTTCAGGCGAAACCACCTTGCGGGCCGAGCTTACCGACCGGGTAAGCCCCGGTGTGGTCTACACCACCTTCCACCACCCGGATACGCAGGCCAACGTCATCACCACCGATTTCTCGGACTGGGCCACCAATTGCCCGGAATACAAGGTGACAGCGGTGCAAGTGAGCCTGTCGAATGGTCCCACCGACTGGCAAGCGGATTATGCATCCCAGGCCAAGCGGTCGCGGCGCATACTGCCTGCGGCGGAGTAATATTATGATGCTCTGCTCCAGCCAAAGCCTGCCTGGCCTGTCTGTCCAGTGCGACGGGCAGCACCCGGTGCTGCGCAGCCTCCCCGAAGAGCTGCCGGTTGCGATGGTGTTCGAAGGCAGCACCCAGGGGGTCATGATGGCGACGCCTCAGGATATCGAGGACTTCGCCATCGGCTTCGCCCTCAGCGAGGGCTATATCCGGCATCCGGGCGAAATCCGCGAATTTGAAGCCGCCGAGCATGGCGGCGGCATCGAGGCCCGGTTCTGGCTGCCTCCGGAGCGCGCCGCGGCACTGAAGGCGCGGCGCCGGGCGATGATGGGTCCGGTGGGTTGCGGGCTTTGCGGGGTCGACAGCCTGGACCAGGCCCTGCGTCCGTTGCCGGTGCTGCCTTCGGGCGGCCCGGAATTCACTGCCGGTGAAGTCAGCCGGGCGGCGGATGACCTGCGCAGCCACCAGCCCCTGCACGATCAGACCCATGCCACCCACGCGGCAGGGTTCCTGCAGCCGGGTCAAGGTATTGTCCTGGCGCGGGAGGACGTTGGGCGCCACAATGCGCTGGACAAGCTGATCGGGGCGCTGGCCCGAGCCGGAACGGACCCGGCGTCTGGTGCCTTTGTGCTGACCAGCCGGGTTTCGGTTGAGATGGTCCAGAAAACCGTGATGGCGGGCGTCCGTAGTCTGATAGCGGTCTCAGCCCCAACCGCCCATGCCCTGCGCTTGGCCCAGGGGGCAAACCTGACGCTCGCCGCCTTTGCCCGCGGTGGCGGCTTTGACCTTTATTCCTGCCCTGAGCGGATCACTTACGGAGAGAAACATGTCGCCTGAGAAAATGGTGATGATGGCCAATCAGATTGCCACCTTCTTTAAAACCCAGCCTGGCAGCGGCCAGGCCGAAAATGTGGCGGCCCACATCAACGACTTCTGGGAACCGCGGATGCGTGGCCAGCTGATCGGCTATGCCGCCACCGGGGCAACGGGCCTGGACCCTCTGGTGCAATCGGCAATCTGCTCGGTCCGGGCGCCCGCGGATGTGTAGATCTGTCGCGCCTCTCCTGACCGGTCCTTCCCGCAGCGGGGCACAAAATGCAGCCCGCTGCGGCACGGGCGCCGGGATTTAACGGCTTCTTCACGCTACGGCCGACACATTGCGCCCGGCCGGCAGCGGCGCTGCCCCTGTTCTCTCGACAAAGCAATGGAAAGCGACAATAGTCCAATACCGCCCCCACAGAAGAGCGGCAGGTATGACAGATACAGATATGGCAAGGCTGGCCGACCCGCTCGGGCAAGCAAGTATTCTCATCGTGGACGATGAGCCGGGCATGCGGAATTTCCTGGTGAAAACCCTGCGCCCGCTGTGCCAGCTGGTGGATGAGGCCGAGAACACCGAAGCCGCTGCCGCGCTGCTCAATACCCGGCAATATGACGTGATGATCCTCGACAACATCATGCCCGGCCAGAAAGGGCTGGACTGGCTGGAGGAGCAGCGGCGGGAGGGCGGTTTCACGGACACCATCCTGATTACCGCCTATGCCGATCTGCAAACGGCGATTGACGCGCTGCGGGCCGGGGCGTCGGATTTCGTATTGAAGCCCTTCCGCTCCAACCAGATCCTCAATGCTCTGCGCCGCTGCATCGAGGCGGCCCGGCTGAAGCGCGAGAACATGCTGTTGCGGCGGGAGCTGGAAGCAACCGGTGTAGGGCGCCGGCGCCGCCGCGAGCTGGTTGGAGCGTCTCCTGCCGTCAGCCAGGTGCGCGATCTGCTGGACCGGGTGGCACAGGTTTCCACGCCGGTGCTGATCACCGGTGCCTCCGGCACCGGCAAGGAGGTTGCCGCACGCCACCTGCACGCGCGCTCCAGCCGCGCCGGGGCGCCTTTCGTGCCGGTGCAATGCGGCGCCATTCCGGCGGATGTCATCGAATACGAGCTGTTCGGCCATGCTCCCGGCGCCTTCCCGGGTGCGCCTGCGGGCCGCGAAGGCCTGCTGGCGTCGGCGCAGGGCGGCACCGTTTTCCTCGATGAAATCGGTGAGCTCAGCCCCTCGGCGCAGAACGCGCTGCTGAGGGTGCTGGAGGACGGGCGCATCCGTCCGATCGGCACGGAGCGGACGCTGCAGCTCGATGTCCGCTTCGTGATGAGCTCCAGCCGTGCGCTGGACGAGGCGGTGGCCGCGGGGCATTTCCGCGAGGACCTGCTGTTCCGCATCAACGTGATCGAAGTGGCAATGCCGCCGTTGCGCGAACGCGGCACCGACATTGTCGAGCTTGCCGGGTTGTTCCTGGCCGAAATCGCTGCCCAATTGCAGCTGCCGCCGCTGGAGCTGTCCGCCAGCGTCAAATCCGCCCTGCTGCGCCATGACTGGCCGGGCAACATCCGCGAGCTGCGGAACTTCGTTGAACGCTCCTTGATCTTCGGCAGCTTTTCCCTGGACACGCTGGCCCCGGCCCGTCCCGCTGCCGACATCCTGCCGCTGGAGGAGGTCGAGCGCCGCGAGATCCTGCACGCGCTGGAAGCGGCCGGCGGCAACCGCAGCGAAGCGGCGCGGCGGCTGGGTGTCTCGCGCAAGACCATTGACCGCAAATGCGCGGCCTGGGGGCTCTGAGCCGTGCGCAGGCTGCGTTCGCTCATGCGGTCGGTCCGGGTCCGGCTGCTGCTGATCGCATTGCTGCCGATGCTGGTGCTGATGCCGCTGCTGCTGGGCATTGCCACATGGCGCTGGTCGGAAAAGACCGACGGCCTTCTGATCAGCAAGGTGAACGGCGACCTGACCATCGCCGACCAGTATCTGGCCAGGCTGACCGCCACCTCGGGCGAGCTGCTGGATGCGGTGGCGCAATCGGTCCGGTTCCGCAGCGCGCTTGCGGCGGGCCGCTCCGCGGATTTCCTGGCCCAGGAACAGGCCCGGCTCGGCCTCGATTTCCTCTATCTCGCCGGACCCGATGGCCGGGCCGGTTTCACACCCGCTGACTGGCCTGTCATCGGCGGCGCGCTGCAGGGGCAGTGGCAGAGCGCAGTCGACATTCTGGACGCCGCCCAGCTTGACACGCTGGCCCCCGGCCTTGCCGCCCGCGCGGCCATCCCGCTGGTGGAGACCGAAGCGGCTGTGCCCACGGACCGCACCGCCGAGACCCGCGGCATGATCATCCACTCCGCGGCCCCGGTGGCCCTGCCGGACGGCCGGAAGGCGGTTCTGGTGGGCGGGCGGCTGCTGAACCGCAACCTGGACTTCATCGACACCATCAACGCGCTGGTCTACCGCGAGCAAAGCCTGCCGGAGGGCAGCCAGGGCACCGCCACGCTGTTTCTGGAGGACGTGCGGATCTCCACCAATGTGCGGCTGTTCGAAAACGTGCGTGCGCTCGGCACCCGGGTCTCGGCCGAGGTGCGCGGCCAGGTGCTGGGGCGCGGTGACGTCTGGCTGGACCGGGCTTTCGTTGTGAACGACTGGTACATCTCCGCCTATGAGCCGATCCTGGACAGCCGCGGCAACCGGGCCGGAATGCTCTATGTCGGCTTTCTGGAAACCCCGTTCCGCCAGGCCAAGCGCAGCACGGTGCTGACGCTCGGCGGGGCCTTCCTGCTGATCGCCGCGATGTCGGTGCCGATTTTCCTGCGGTGGGCCGGGCGCATCTTCCGCCCGCTGGAGGGCATGACCCAGACCATCGCCCGGGTCGAACAGGGGGATCTGGCCGCCCGCAACCAGCCGCAGGAGGACGGCGGCGAGATTGCCCGCGTGGCGGCGCATCTGGACAGCCTGCTGGACCAGGTGCAGGAGCGCGACCGGCAATTGCGCGGCTGGGGGGAAAGCCTGGAGGCCAAGGTCGAGGAGCGCACCGCGGACCTGCGCGAGGCAAACCGGCGGCTGGAGCGGACCACCGAACGGCTGATCGTCTCGGAGAAACTCGCGGCGGTCGGCGAAATCACCGCCTCCGTCGCGCATGAGATCAACAACCCGGTGGCGGTGATCCAGGGCAACCTGGACCTGGCCCGGACGGTGCTGGGCAGCCATGCGGAGCCGGTCGAGGAGGAATTCCGGCTGATCGACGATCAGGTCTACCGCATCGGCGTGATCGTCTCCAAGCTGCTTCAATTCGCCCGGCCCGAGGAATACTCCGGCGCTTCCGGGCTGATTTCTCCGGCCGAGGTGGTGGCCGACTGCCTGGTTCTGACCCGCCATCAGATCGAGGCCACCGGGATCGAAGCAGAGGCGCATCTGGCCAGTGCCGGCCAGGTCCGGATGTCGCGCACGGAATTGCAGCAGGTGATCGTCAATCTCGTCCTGAATGCGGTGCAGGCAATGCCCGGCGGCGGCCGGCTCACCCTGACCGCCGAGGATGCCCCGGACGGGGTGCTGCTGACCGCAGAGGATACCGGCACCGGCATCCCGGCGGACCTGCTGAACCGCATCTTCGATCCGTTCTTCACCACCAAGCAGGCGCAGGGAACCGGGCTGGGATTGTCGATCAGCCATCAGCTGGTGAGTCGCGCCGGCGGCCGCATCACCGTGCAGTCAGAACCCGGGCAGGGCAGCCGGTTCGAAATTTTTCTGCCCGCGGCTGCTGCAGCCTGATCCGGACAAATTGGCGCGAAATCGCAGGCCCCGACTCCCGGGTGCGGACAGAATGTCCCGCAACCGTCTGCAGATGTCTGGAAGGGCAGACAAATATTCACGATAAGCCATTGTTATTGCTAAATTATTTATTTGACAGCTGGGTCATCTCTCCGCCTTTGTCAAGCTACGGCACATTGCCGCGGGCCATTCGGGGCGGCCGCAATAGGAGGTTGCAGCCGCCGGAACAGCACTAGGGAGGATACCACATGAGTACGCCATCATCCGGCGGGCTGAGCTTTCTGCACAAGGACCACATCACCGCCAAACCCGGCTTCAACCGCTGGCGGGTTCCGCCGGCATCCATCGCCATCCACCTCTGCATCGGCTCGGTTTATGCCTGGTCGGTGTTCAACCCGCCGCTCACACGCGAGCTGGGGGTGGTGGCCTCCAGCGCCGATGACTGGAGCCTCGGCTCTGTTGTCTGGATCTTTTCGGTCGCCATCGTCTTCCTCGGGCTGGCCGCCGCATTTGCCGGCAAATGGCTGGAGGAAGTCGGCCCGCGCATGGTGGGCGTTGTGGCAGCGCTGCTGTGGGGCGGCGGCTTCATTGTCGGCTCGTTCGGCATTTCCAGCCATCAGCTGTGGCTGGTCTATCTGGGCTACGGCGTGCTCGGCGGCTGCGGGCTGGGGCTGGGCTATGTCTCGCCGGTCTCGACCCTCATCCGCTGGTTTCCAGACCGGCGCGGCATGGCCACCGGCATGGCCATCATGGGCTTTGGCGGCGGCGCGATGATCGCCGCGCCGGTCAAGGGCTGGCTGCTGGATTTCTATGAAACCGCGCCCACCTATCTGGGCGCCAGGGATGCGGTGCAGACCGTGGTCGAAAACGGCCGGGTCTTTGCCGAAACCGCACAGGGCAAAATCGAGGTGGTGATCGCCAGCGCCGCGCAGGCTGCCGAGTTCGGCGGCGAGGCCGGCGCCTATGCGGTAGGCACCGGCAATACCGGCGCAGCACAGACATTCATGACCCTGGGCATCGTGTATTTTGTGGTGATGATCCTGGCCGCCTTCCAGTACCGGGTCCCGGCCAAGAACTGGAAACCCGAAGGCTGGCAGCCGAAACCCGCCGCGTCGGGACTGGTGACGCAGAACGACGTGCATATCGACCAGGCGCTGAAGACGCCGCAGTTCTGGCAGCTGTGGGTGATGCTGTGCTTCAACGTCACCGCAGGCATCGGCGTGATCGGTGTCGCCAAGACGATGATGTCCGAGATCTTCGGCTCGGTGATGCCGCTGGTGGCGACAGCCGCCTTCGCCTCGACCTATGTGCTGATGATTTCGGTCTTCAACATGGTCGGGCGGTTCTTCTGGGCGTCCGCCTCGGATTACATCGGGCGCAAGGCAACCTACATGTGCTTCTTCGTGCTGGGCACAGTGCTCTACCTGTCGATCCCGTATTTCGCCTCTGCCGCTGCGGCCAACCCGTCGCTGGTCTATCTGATGGGCTTCTACCTGGCGACGATGCTGATCTTCTCGATGTACGGCGGCGGATTTGCCACGATCCCGGCTTATCTTGCCGACATGTTCGGGACCATGCATGTCGGCGGCATCCACGGCCGTCTGCTGACCGCCTGGTCGACCGCGGGCGTGCTGGGGCCGCTGGCCATCACCTCGCTGCGGCAGATGTCGGTGAACAGCGCGGTCCAGGACCTGGCCGCCAAAGTCGATCCGGCCGCCTTTGCCGCGAAATTCGGCGCGCCTGTTGCGCAGCTGGACCAGCTGGTAGCGGCCAAGACCGTGACGATTGCCAAGCTGATGGAGATCGCACCGGCGGGCACCGTGGATCCGACGCCCAGCCTTTACAATACAACGATGTATTGCATGGCGGCGCTGCTGGCGGTGGCCTTCTTTGCCAACCTCTTCATGCGTCCGGTGAAAGAGCACCACCACCACGATGAACCGGAGCTGCAAGCTGTTCCGGGAGAATAAAGATGCCAGCTGGGGCGCGGCGCGCCCCGGCTTGTGACCCGCATTCAAGACAACAAATTTCCAAGCAGAACTTCAAACTTCTGCCGACGCACCCGGAAACTCAGCAAACATTGCGCGGGCACCAAACCTGCGCCTGGCTATCCACAAAGCGGTATCCGTTACGAACTGCAGCGCGTAGCTATCTCCGAATTGCCGCTCGCCGATTCTCTGGACAGAAATAGGGCTATTGCAGAAGGCATTAGCTACTCGTCCGCACAACTCAGGAGCTAAGTTGCATTGGGTTTATTGCCGTCATTGCCCTGAGTAGTTGAAGCGGGTGCTTTGTCCGGCTGATCCGACCTTCACCATGCCTTTGGCTTCGCACCTGCAGCGAACTGCCGGTTCGGAGAATTAGCATTGCCGCGCCTGACTCGGCGGTGAACGTCCGCAATGGGCAGACCTTTCTCGCGCGCTTTTGCTGCAGCCGCGAAATGCTGCAACTGCCTGCTCGGTAATTTGGGCTCAAACTGGCTGTTCGCCGCTAGCTCGACGAATGACTGCTTCGGGCTGAGGCTGTGTGAAAACTCCGGATGCTGTATGCTTTTCGGCAACGACCGGAGGCAGGCACGTCGGGATATATCGAGGGTACTGACCGCAGCCAGGTGACACTTTTCCCGGCCCGGCTGGAAGACTGGATAGACGAGGATAATCCGGTCCGCGTGATTGACCTCTACGTGGACGAGATTGCTCTTGGGGAGATCGGTTTCCTGCGGACGGCGCCGGCGCAGACAGGACGGCCCGGCTATCACCCTTCGGTCCTGCTGAAGCTGTTCATCTATGGCTATCTGAACCGCGTCCCTTCGAGCCGTGCCCTGGAGCGGGAGGCTGGGCGCAATGTCGAGGTGATGTGGCTGACGGGTCGGCTTGTCCCGGACCACAAGACGATCGCCGGCTTTCGGCGCGAGTTCGAAGGATCAGGAATTGATCCGGGGGATCAATTTCCCTGAGAACGGCCCTGCGATCCGGCGGACCTGTGCAGAGTTCGTCGAACTCTGTCGCCGGATCGGGGTGCTGAAGGGGGATTGTGTTGCCATCGGTGGCTCCAAGTTCAAGGCGGTGAATAATCGCGACAAGAACTTCACCAAAGGCAAGATCGCCAGCCGCACCGCCCATCTGGTCGCGAGCATCGAGCGCTACCTTGAAGAAATGGTCCGGATCGACCGTCAGGAAGAGGGCGAGGCCCGGGCCGGGAAGATCGCCAACCTGGCGCAACGCTGCGAGCGCATCCGGCAGGAGATCGAGCGCCTGGCGGATATGGGCGAGGCGCTCAGGGAGAGCCCGGACAGGCAGATCTCCCTGACGGATCCGGATGCCCGCTCCATGGCCGCCAGCGCCAAAGGCAGCGGTCTTGTGGGCTACAACGCCCAATCCGCAGTGGATACCGAGACCCATCTGATTGTCGCGCATGACGTGATCAATGCCGGGCATGACCGTGAACAGCTGTCGCCGATGGCCAAGGCGGCGAAGGCCGCTCTCGGACGCGACGAAATGAGCGCGGTCGCTGACAAGGGCTATTTCAGCGGCCGGGAAATTCCGGCCTGTCACGAGGCTGGCATCACCACAACCCTCCCCCGGCCCGAGACTTCGGGCAACCGCAAGAAGGGCATGTATGTGAAGGCCGACTTTGCCTATGACGCGGATGCGGATAACGCATATATCGAAGCGTTCAACAGCCGCCTTAGACAGGAATGCTTGAACGCCTCATGGTTCCTGTCGATGGACGACGCCCGAAAGCGGATCAACGAATGGAGAGCCGATTACAATGAAGCCAGGCCGCATTCCTCGCTGGGGAAGTTGACGCCGAGCGAGTTTGCGGCCCAACTGAACGAAACCCGAAAGGTCGCATGAAGCCCGGGCCAAAAATGGGGTGAGCTCCAGTGCGGATTTCTACAACAATCAAACCGGACCACTCAGGTGGGGCTGATCAGAGCAGGGAAGTACAAGCGGCAGCTCTATGGCCTGAACTCTGCGAACCGGCTGCTTGAGTGCATCAAATTGGTCTTGCGCTCCTGTGCGGGGGTGACGCCATAGAACTTGCGGTAATGCAGCGTCAGGGACGAGGAACTTGCATACCCAACTGCATTGGCAATGCTGGCAATGCTTTCCCATGAATAACGTATCATCTGCCGTGCCGCCTTCAGGCGCTGGCGGCGGTAGTATTCGCCCGGGCTAAGGCCTGTAGCGGTGCGGAAACTGCGCTCCAGTTGCCGTGGAGAGATGCCCACAATGCGGGCAACTTCGCGTATACCGACAGGAGTTTCGATGTTCCCGGAAAAGATAGACATCGCCTGTTTGACCGCTGGCGGCATCTGGTCGACGGTGCGGCCGGTTTGCAGAACCGGAACTTTCTGCCGGGAGCTGCCGCTGCGGATGGAGGGGTGCTGAAACAGGCAGGCAACCTCATTCATTGCCGCCTCGCCCAATGCTTGGCAGATCAGTTCCAAGCAGAAGTCGAACATCGCCGAATCTCCGGAAACCGTGTGAACAACACCGTCGCGCACGGCCAGCCTGTCCTCCGCCGTGCAATCCGGAAAGGCAGTTTCAAAGGCAGTTCGGTAGCACCAGTGGACAGCGCAGCGCCGACCGGACAGAACTCCGCTTCGGGCCAGCGGAAAGACACCACCCGACACCCCGCCGAGCGTGACGCCGTGGCGGGCCAAGTAGCGCAACCGGCCGGGGCTTAAGACCGGGTCTTCAAATTCCGCTTCCGGGCCGGACAGCAGAAACAGGCAGTCCAGCCCATCAGTGTCTGCCAGGCTGGAGTCTGCGGCAAACTGCATGCCTGCGGAAGCCGCAGTCTGCGCGCCGGTCTCAGTCACCAGGGCCCAGGAGAACACCTGGTGCCCAGCGATTTCATTGGCAGCCCGAAGGGGCTCCACGGCTGCGGTCAGGCAAGCCATCGGAAAACCGGGGAACAACAGGAAGCCGATGCGGCGGAGCGGGGCGGGGCCGAAGTTGCTGGAGTAAATGGTCATGGCGTTACTCCAGCCCCAGCGCTTCTTTTTTGGACCGCGCCCATGTGGTCACCAGGTGGTCCACCATCAGCCCCATAAAGGCGACGGCCAGCCCCAGCACCAGGCCTTTGCCCACATCGGTTGAGGACAGCGCCCGCTGCATTTCCTGGCCCAGATCCTGGGTGCCGATGAAGGCGGCGATGATTACCATGAACAGCGAGAACATCACCGATTGGTTGACCCCGACCATGATGGTCGGCAGCGCCATCGGCAACCGCACTTTCCACAGGGTCTGCATCCGGGTGGCACCGGACATGTCGGCAGCTTCGATCAGTGTTCCCGGCACCTGCCGCAGCCCTTCGATGGTGTAGCGCACCAGGGGCACGGCGGCGAAGAGGACCACGGCGCCGATCACCGCCACGTCGTTCACGCCGAACAGCATGACCACAGGGATCAGGTAGATAAAGCTGGGGAAGGTTTGCAGCGTATCGCAGATCAGCAGCGCGATGCTTGCGCGCTTCTCGTTGAAGGAGCCCCAAACCCCCAGCGGGAAGCCCATCACCGCGGCGATACAGACGGCGACGACCACGGTGTAGACGGTGATCATGGCGCGGTCCCACCACCCGGAGATGGCGATTAGGCCGAAGAAGGCCAGGCACACCAGCGCTGAGCGCGCGCCCCCGATAGCCCAGCCGGCCGCCGCCAACAGCGCCAGCACGGCGGCATAGGGCATCCATAGAAAGGCATCGCGGATCGGGATCAGCACCCAGGTGATCAGGAACCAGCGCAGCCATTGGGTGACCGGGTCGATCAGCACGATGAACCAGTCCGCAACCGCATCAATCGGCTTGGAAATCGTGAAGGCATCCCGGCGGCCGATCTGGTCCATCAGCGGGATGAATTGTGCCAGCACCAGGCAGGACAGCGACAGGCCCGCGCCGATCAGCAGGAACTTGTTGCGGACGGCAATGGAGGTGCCCTTCTCGAAATGCTCGGGCTGTTTGGTCGCCCAGGCCTTGGTGCAGCGGTCGAGCATGACGGCCAGCAGAACGATGGTGATGCCGATCTCGACGGAGCGGCCGATCTTCAGGGCCTGCAGCAGTTGCAGCAGTTTTTGGCCAAGGCCCGGCATGCCGATGAAGCTGGCCAGAACCACCATGGCGAGGCATTGCATGATGACCTGGTTGACACCAACCAGGATCTCGGTCCGCGCTGTTGGAATGCGCACATGTCGCAAAAGCTGCCAGCGTGTGGAGCCGCACATATGGCCGCTTTCGATCACCTCGTGCGGGACCTTGCGCAAGCCGAGCAGCGACATGCGGATCATCGGCGGCACCGAGAAGATGATGGTGACAATCGCGCCTGCCTTGGGGCCGACGCCGATGAAGACTACGACCGGGATCATATAGGCGAAATGCGGCAGGCTTTGCGCGATGTTGAGGATCGGGTTCAGGATCCGTTCGAAAGTCTTGGAACGCCACGCGAGGATGCCCATAACCAGTCCGAACAGGATCGAGAAGGGGGCTGCGACGACGATAACCGAGAGGGTTTCCATCGCCCACTTCCATTGTCCCATAACGGCGATCCAGACAAAGGTGCCGCCAGTCAGCAGCGACAGCCGCCATCCCTGCAGGGCATAGCCGATGACAAAGCCGATGCTGGCAACCGCGGTCCAGGGAATAGGGCCGATGCGGGGCCAGCGGTTCTTGCCATAAAGCAGGTTGGCGGTCACATCGAGCAGCCATTCTACCCCATCTGCAAAGGTGCGGGTCAGGTAAAGAAGACCCAGATCATCGCGAACAAAAACAAAGATCGCGTTTATCCAATCTGCGAAAGGCAGGATCAGCCACTCCGGCGGACGCACCAGCCCTGCGGGCAGAATAGAATTGCCGAGTGCCAGCAGGCAGGCGGCCGCGAAGATAATCCAGCCCGTCCTCGCCCGTGTCCAGGTCTGGGGCTTGCCCGCGAGTATCATCGTCTGGTCTGTCATGATCCTTCTCCTAGCAACACGTCGAGTGCTTTCTGCCGGTTCATGGCGCCGACCAGGGCGCCCGCATTGTTGGCCACGGGAAGGAAGTCGCGGCTGTCATTGACCAGTAGCCGCGCGAGTTCGGAAATCGTCTGCTTGTCGCCGACCGGTGCGCCTGTCAGGCTGTGGCCGTTCACCTCGCGCGCCAGAACCCCGGCATGCACGACACGGGATTTCTCGATTTCCTCGGTGAATTTGGCGACGTATTCCGTGGCCGGGTTCAGCACGATTTGGTCGGGGGTATCGCATTGCTCGACTACACCGTCCTTCATGATGGCGATGCGGTCCGCGAGGCGCAGCGCCTCGTCAAAGTCGTGGGTGATGAAGACGATGGTCTTGCCCAGCATTTCCTGCAGGCGCAGGAATTCGTCCTGCATCTCGCGGCGGATCAGCGGGTCAAGTGCAGAAAAAGGTTCGTCCAGAAACCAGATGTCAGGTTCAATCGCCAGGCTACGGGCGATACCGACGCGCTGCTGCTGGCCACCGGACAGTTCCCGCGGGAAGTAGTCCTCGCGGCCCGAGAGGCCGACCAGTTCAATCACTTCCAGCGCGCGGGCGCGGCGTTCGTGGCGGTCCTGGCCGCGCATTTCCAGCGGGAAGGCGACGTTGTCCAGAACCGTGCGGTGCGGCAGCAGGCCGAAGCTCTGGAACACCATGCCCATTTTGTTGCGGCGCAAGTCGATCAGCTCTTTCTCGGACATTTCGCCGATATTCTGGCCTTCGACCCGGACCTTGCCGCCGGTGATGTCGATGAGCCGGGACAGGCAGCGCACAAAGGTCGATTTACCGGAGCCGGACAGCCCCATGATCACCAGCATCTCACCCTTGGCGATGTCCAGCGATACATCCCGGACCGCCGCGATGTAACCGGCCTGGCGGATTTCATCAAAACCCGGGTTGCCGGTCAGCGACTTCAGGTACTGTTCCGGATTGGCGCCAAACAGCTTCCAGACGTTCTTGCAGGAAATGACGGGGGTGGCGGCGGTCATGGGTCTACTTTCATTTGCATGGGCGCCGGGGCAGTGGACTGCCCCGGCACACAGGAGGAAGGTGAGGGGCTTATTCGGTCCAGGGCTTCCAGACGTCTTCGTTTGCTTCCAGCCATTCGGCTGCGGCGTCCTCCGGCTCCATCTCGTCAATGTCGACCAGCTTGGCCATTTCAGCGATCTGCGGGTTGGTGAAACTGATCTCGGTCAGCGTCTCATATGCCGCGGGCCATTTGTCCTTCATGCCATCCCAGGCGGCCTTCTTAAGGTAGCCGTTTGCCGGGTTGCCACAGTCATAGGTAGCGTCCGGATTGGGGCCGACAGACGGGTCCTTGTCGCAGCCGTCCTCCCAGGCAGGAAATTCGACAAATTCGCCCGGCCAGACGGCTTCGGCAAAGTTCGGAGTCCAGTTGAAGATCACCACCGGTTTCTTGGTCTTTTCTGCCGCGGCGACTTCAGCCCACAGAGCTGATGCGGAGCCCGCATTCACCACTGTGAAGTTCATGTCCAGTGCTTCGACACGCTCGGCGTCATGCTTGAGCCAGTCCACGGGACCGCCAAGGAAACGCCCCTTGTCCCCGGTTTCCGGTGTGGCAAAGGCGGCAGCGCAGTCATTCAGGGCTTCCCAGCTCGGCAGTCCCGGACAGGCTTCTTTGGTCCAGGCGGGATACCACCAGTCTTCGCGGGTGACAGCGTTGTGGTCACCCGCATCATGCAGACCGCCTTTGGCCAGCGCTTCCTTGAAGGACTTGCCGAAAGCGCCTTCCCAAACCTCCAGTTCGAGCGTCACATCGCCTAGGCGCACCGATTCATAAACCGCCTGGCTGTCGGTCGATACATATTCGACGTTGTTGCCCATCGACTCGAAGATCTGGCCGACAACGTGGCTCATCACGATCTGGCTGGACCAGTTGTGGACCGGGATTATGATCGGGTCCGAGGAGTCCTCTGCCATTGCCATCGGGGCCGCCATAGTCATGGCCGCTGCGCTGGCCAATAGGTATTGCCGGTATTTCATGTGTGTCTCCCTGTTGTCGCAGCCCGGGTCCTGATGGCCTGAGCCTTTGTCGCGGTGTGAAAGCCAGGCTTTCGGGAGAGGAAGCTAGGCAGCAGATGTGAACAGGTCAGCCCGGCGGGATGAATGAGCTGGTCAGTTTTGTTAAAATTTGTTAACCGATAGGAAAAATACCTAGGGGGTACCGCATTCATGGCGCATATTCTGATCATCGAGGATGAGCCGGTCACCCGAGCGACACTTGCGAGTTACCTGGATGCGCAAGGGTATAGTGTCTCACAGGTCGAGACTGCGGAAGAAGCTGAGAAAATCCTGGAGGAGCAGGATGTTGATCTGCTTCTGGTCGACATCAACCTGCCTGGCAAGGACGGGCTGCAGATCACCCGCGAACAGCGTGCCAAGTCCGAGATAGGGATCATTCTGGTAACCGGCCGGGATGATGAGATCGACCGGATCGTCGGGCTGGAGCTTGGCGCGGATGATTATGTCTGCAAGCCCTTCAACCGGCGCGAACTGCTGGCACGTCTCAAGAATCTGCTGCGGCGGACACAGGATATCCGGCGGCTGTCCCGCCGGATCTACAAGTTCGGGAAGTTCCAGTTCGACGTGGCTGCGCGGCATCTGCAAACAGCGCAGGGCGACAGCATTCCACTGACCCGCGCAGAATTCGAGGTGTTGGATATGCTGGTCAGCCGGGCTGGCGAGGTCGCATCTCGCGACGCGCTGATGGGCCGCGTGACCCACCGGCAATACGGCGCGAACCCAAGGACCGTGGATGTTCTGATACGGCGGTTGCGCGGCAAGCTGGAGGAAGACCCTGCGCACCCGCGTATTATTATGACGGTGCATGGCGAGGGATATGTCTTCACTGCGCCTTTGTGCTGAGCCCCTCGAATTCGCGCAAAACTTCCGATACCGCGCTCAGAACACGCGGCATCAAGCTTATAAGGTCCTGGACCAGTTGCTTAGCGCGATTGCGTTTCTTCTGGGCGGCGCAGCTCTCCAGTTCTGCAAGCAACTCAGCAAGGTCATTCTGGCCAAACGTGCCAGCCGCTCCCTTGGCACGGTGTGCCGTTTTGGCCATATCGCCCATATCCTGCTCTGCCAAGGCGGCCTCGATCCTGGAAACGCTCTGCGGCAGCTCCTTCAGAAACAGCCGGGCGATGTCCAACGCTTGAGCTTCCCCCAGATCCTGAATGTTCCCGCGGAACAGGCGGCGCAGGCCCGCAATACGCCCCGCAGTATCTGTTGTGGCTTGGCGCGCCGACAGATACACCTCCCCGTGGCGCCCTTCACTTACGCTCGCCAGTGCTTTGGCCAGCCGTTCCGGCGAGACTGGCTTGGCGACAAACCCGTTCATGCCAGCCTGCAAATGCGATTCGATCTGGTCTTCCTGCACATGTGCGGATATGCCGATCACCGGCAGCTCGGCCAGCCTTGGATCAGAATGCGCGCGCAGTCGGCGGGTTGCCTCGGTGCCGCTAACCCCTGGCAGGTTCACATCCATCAGAACAAGATCAAACTGGCTTTGCGGCAGCAGCTCAAGCGCTTGTTCCGCGCCGGAGACGCAAACGCAGCTATGCCCCATGCGTTCAAGATACCCTTGAGCGACCATCTGGTTGATTTCATTATCTTCCACCACCAAAATGGACAAGCTGACCTCGGCCGGGCCAAGTGCTGTTTCGCTTTCCCTGGGTGCCAGATCATCAGGATTCCCGGCTTCCAATTCAACCGAAAGCGAAAAGACCGAGCCTACATTCTTTGTGCTTTCCAGCGACAGCCGCGCACCGATTGCCTGGGCGAAGCGCTTGCTGACCGCGAGTCCCAAGCCAGTGCCGCCGAACCGGCGCGCCGTATCGTGGTCTTCCTGTTCGAATGCCTCGAAAACCCGGGATATTGCGTCAGCTGACACGCCTTTTCCGGTGTCACTGACTTCGAATGTCACCGAATGGCGGCCTGTACCTGAACAAGCTGCACGCACCCGCAGGATAACCTCGCCTTCATCAGTGAACTTCAGCGCATTGGACAAAAGATTGAAAAGGATCTGGCGCAGCTTCGCGATGTCGCCGATCACCGCGTCAGGCAAGTTTTCAGGCGCATCCAGCCACAGGTGGATACCTTTCTCGTCAGCACTGGGGCGCATGAGAACAACGATTCCGCTGACCAGTTCGCGAAGTGAGAAAGTCACATTTTCAGGTGTCAGTCCGCCGCTTTCGATCTTTGAGTAATCCAGGATATCATTCAAAATTTTCAGCAGGTTCTGACCCGAAGCGAGGGCCGCCCGCAGCCGCTCCATCTGCCGGGGGGTAAGGTCGTCGTCGGAAAGGCTGCGCAGCATCCCAAGGACGCCATTCATCGGTGTGCGGATTTCGTGGCTCATCATGGCCAGAAATTCGGATTTTGCGAGGTCGGCGGCTTCGGCTTTTTGCCGTGCCTGGTCGTGCGCCTCAACTTCGTGCCGCAGCCGCTCGGTCTGTTCCTCGACCATGTTCTGCAGGTTGTTCCGGTGTTCCCGCAGCTCACGCTCATTGCGGTCCCGCTGCCGTTCCAGTGCGTTTTTCTCGATAGCCTGCTGGCGAAAGACCTCGACGGCTTCTTCCATACGGGCGATTTCGTCCCGGCCCTTTGGCCGCACCTCACGGTCCAGTTGGCCGCGCATTAGGGCGGCCATGGTGCGGGCAAGCCGGTTCAGCCTCCGGGTCACATGCCCGCGCACAAAGAACCAAACGACGGCGAGTGACAGAAGCAGGCCGGCAGCCGCTGCGAAACCGTTTCTTAGTTGCGCCCGGCGCATTTCTTTCACTGCCTGGTTGCCTGAGCTTAGGGCCTTTGCCTGCGCCTGGTCGGCTACGGTTGCAGCTTCGCGGCCCAGGCGGAGGGCAGTATCCTGAAGTTCCTGTTTCAGTGCGGTGATCCGGGTCCCGGTTGCCAATATTTGGTTTCTAAGCGCGAACAAACTTGGGTCTCCGCCGGTAGCCGACCAGAGCAGTGCGACATAGGCTTCCGCTTGCTGACGCCGCCCCGGATCCCTGATMGCCTTGACCCTGCGCGCCACGATAGACAGGCGGTCGATGAGAACAGTTTCGATTTCATCCAGTTCGGTTCCGCCCTGCGCTTCATCGATGCGGTTGATCAGAAGGCCTATTTCAGCGGTCTGCGAGCGCAGTTCGAACATCAGGCCAAGTTGGAACAGATCGACTTCTATCAGCTTGTCCAGCGTATCGGTGCGCGCCTCTTCTTCCAGGCGGGATTCCGGCGGATTGTAAAGACTCGATATCACCGCTGTCGTGCCCATTTCCGCATTTGCAACCAGCGTGTCGGCCATACCCAGAAGATCATTCGCCGCTGCAAGATTTCTCTCGGTGAGTGCTTTGAATGCGCCATGAAGAGCGATGCGGGTTTCAACCAGCCCGTTCAATTCATTCAGTGCATTACCCGCATCTGTCACCGTTGCGCGCAACTGAGCTGTGCCCGAACTTTCTTCGGGGTTAAGCGTGTCAATCCGCCGTGTCAGGGCGCCGATCTGGTCTAGCAGGAAATCGGCGCGGTTTTCACGCTCGGCTTGCGTTTCGACCTCTGCAAGCTCCGGTGCGATGGCAATGATGCGGGTGCTTTCTTCTGCCATGCCGCGCACCTCGGCAATGGCAGGGATTGTCTGACTGATGACTTCGGTTTGGCGGCTTGCAAGCACCCGCAGCTCGATCACCCCTAAAACTCCCGCAAAGGTGGGCAGACCGGCGATTACGATGAACGCCAGGCTTAGTTTTCCGCCTAATCCGAAGTTCCTGAACATTTCTAGACTTTCGCGCGGACCAGAGAATTTCGCAATTTTCAATTTTCCTGTTTGCCGCCGCACGGTTATCTTCAGCGGCAGGAAAGGTCAGGCATGCGCTTCATCTGGTTCATTTTTCAGGCGGTCTTTTGCTCCGGCGCTGCAGCGGAAAGCTGGCGCCTGCAGGTTCCCCGGATACCGTTCGATTATAACAGCGGGTATGAAACCGTTGATTACCAGCCGCTGGCCAAAGCAGCGCAGCCCTGGCAGCTTTGCGTTGCTTATCCGCATCTGAAAGATGCCTATTGGCTGAGCGTCAATTACGGCATGGTGACAGAGGCGCGCCGGCTGGGTGTGTCCTTCAAGCTAGTCGAGGCGGGCGGCTATCCGAATTTGAAGCGCCAGATCGAGCAGGCTGAAAGCTGCATTGCCGAAGGTGCAGATGCCTTTGTGGTCGGAACCGTGTCTTATGCAGGCCTCAGCACCACGGTGGAGCGTATTTCGGCTTCCATCCCAGTCATTGCCGCGGTTAACGACATTGCCGACACGGGGATCACGGCAAAAGTTGGCGTCTCTTGGACGGAAATGGGAGCCGTCGCAGCCCGCATAGTTGCTGAGCGCCATCCCGAAGGGGCGCCCCCGGTAAAGGTCGCCTGGTTTCCCGGCCCGGCAGAAGCTGGCTGGGTGGAGTTTGTAGAACAGGGCTTTCGTGCAGCCCTGGCTAACAGTGCTGCCGAGGTTGTGGTGACCAAATACGGCGACACCGGCAGGGAAATTCAAGTCCGGCTGGTCGAGGAAGCGTTGGATGAGGTGCCCGATCTCKACTTCATCGTTGGCTCCGCGCCAACGGCGGAAGCGGCGGTGTCGGTGCTGCGCGCCCGTGGCCTGCAGGATCAGGTTCAAATCGTTTCAGATTATATGACGCACGCCGTCTATCGCGGTGTTCTCAGAAACCGGATCATCGCTACCCCCACGGACCTGCCAGTGCTGCAGGGCCGCTTGGCCATAGAAATGGCTGTGCGCGCGATCGAAAGGCAGCTGCAGTTTCTACATCTTGGTCCAGAGATCCAAATCTTCGACCAGCAGTCTCAAAACCCCAATATCCTTGAAATGTCATTGGCACCCGCGGCATTTGCTCCGGTATTCGAGCTCCAGATTCGCAAGTAGGTTCCAAATTCATTAATTTGAGGCACCAGATCATCGCGACGCCCCAATGGCAGCTCTTCGGGTGCTTTCGGCTGGGTTCCAGTGTCCGGATAGGATTGTCCCTTCTCGCGCGTTTTTTACGGCGCAGGCAAAATGCTGCATCTGCTTGGCTGGTAAAGTGGGCTCAGACCGGCCCAATGCATCCGCGGTTTTTCCMAAAGAACACGCAACCGGACAACGGCCATTCAAACCGCCAGTAAAATTCAGGTGTCAGCGCGGTGCTGATGCCTGGGCTTGGAGGGAGGATTGGAGGGCAAACTATGCCGAGAGTCCAACTTCCCGCTGTCACCCCGAAACGAAGAGCCTTGAACAAGGGCCGGATCATCGGCCAGAAACGACCACTGCTACCGAAACAGGTCTGGGCAATCCGCGCGCGCCTCGAACTGGCGGGAAACCTGCGCGATCTTGCGCTGTTCAACGTGGCGATTGGTAGCAAACTTCGCGGATGCGATTTGGTTAAACTGGCCGTCACAGACTTGGTGAGGGATGATCGCGTTCGCGAAAGGGTGTCCGTGATCCAGAGCAAAACCAAGCGACCCGTTCATTTCGTAACCGCCCGATTTGAACCGCCTGCTCGTGTGTGCCGGAGATTGCTAAGAGACGTCCATAAAGACGTCTTTAATGACGTCTCCTACAGGGAGGGAGGCAGCTGTGCGGGGCGAAATTCTTGGCTTGGAGCGTCGGCGCCGCTGGAGTGACGACGAGAAGTTGGCGATTGTGCTTTCGGTCGGGGAGAACGGCGCGACCGTGTCGCAGGTCGCACAGCGCCACGAGATCAGGCGGCAGCAGATCTAT
>NZ_WLCM01000051.1 GCF_013317235.1 Leisingera sp. ANG59
GTAGTCGGCGTGGCCGGGGCAGTCGACGTGCGCATAGTGGCGGTTCTCGGTCTCGTATTCCACGTGCGCGGTCGAGATGGTGATGCCGCGGGCTTTTTCTTCCGGGGCGCCGTCGATCTGGTCGTAGGCTTTGAAGTCACCGAAGTATTTGGTGATAGCCGCGGTCAGAGTGGTCTTGCCGTGGTCAACGTGGCCGATGGTGCCGATGTTGACGTGCGGTTTATTGCGTTCAAACTTTTCCTTAGCCATGATGGCCTCCTTTTGTTTCGAGGGAGGTCCGCAACGGTTGCGGACCCCCTGATTTGCTGACGCTTACGCGTATTTCGCCTGGATCTCTTCCGAGATGTTCTGCGGCACCGGATCGTAGTGATCGAACTGCATGGTGAACTGGGCGCGGCCCGAGCTCATCGAACGCAGGGTGTTGATGTAGCCGAACATGTTGGCCAGCGGCACGAAGGCGTCGATGGCGATGGCGTTGCCGCGGTTCTCCTGGCCGGACACCTGGCCGCGGCGGGAGGTCAGGTCGCCGATGATGCCGCCGGTGTATTCTTCCGGGGTGATAACCTCGACCTTCATCACCGGCTCGAGCAGTTTCGCGCCAGCTTTGCGCATGCCTTCACGCATGCCCATGCGGGCGGCGATTTCAAAGGCCAGAACGCTGGAGTCCACGTCGTGGAACTTACCGTCGATCAGGGCAACCTTGAAGTCGATCACCGGGAAGCCTGCCAGCGGACCGGAGTCCATGACCGACTGGATGCCTTTTTCGACGCCCGGGATGTATTCCTTCGGAACCGCACCGCCGACGATACGGGATTCGAAGGAGTAGCCTTCGCCCGGCTCGGTCGGGGAGATGATCAGTTTCACCTCAGCGAACTGGCCCGAACCACCCGACTGTTTCTTGTGGGTGTAGGAGTGCTCGACCTCTTTGGAGATGGTCTCGCGGTAGGCCACCTGCGGCGCACCGATGTTCGCCTCAACCTTGAACTCGCGCTTGAGGCGGTCCACCAGGATGTCCAGGTGAAGTTCGCCCATGCCCTTCATGATGGTCTGACCGGACTCGATGTCGGTCTCGACGCGGAAGGACGGGTCTTCGGCGGCCAGACGGGCCAGACCCTGGGACATCTTCTCCTGGTCGGCCTTGGTTTTCGGCTCAACCGCGATCTCGATCACCGGATCGGGGAAGGTCATGGTTTCCAGAACGACCGGGTCGTTGACGGCGCAGAGGGTGTCACCGGTGGTGGTGTCCTTCAGGCCTGCCAGCGCGATGATGTCGCCTGCGAACGCTTCCGTGATTTCCTCACGGTTGTTCGAGTGCATCATCATCATCCGGCCAACGCGCTCTTTCTTGCCCTTGGTCGAGTTCAGCAGGGTGTCGCCCTTGTTCATCACGCCAGAGTAGATCCGGGTGAAGGTCAGGGAGCCGACGAACGGGTCGTTCATGATCTTGAACGCCAGGCCCGCGAAGGCCATGTTGTCGTCCGCGCGGCGGGCGATGTTACGCTCTTCGTTCTCGTCGCCCGGCTTGAAGCCCATGTAGTCGACAACGTCCAGCGGGCTGGGCAGGTAGTCGATCACGGCGTTGAGCAGCGGCTGCACACCTTTGTTCTTGAACGCGGAACCGCCCAGGACAGGCACGAAGTGCAGCGCCAGGGTGCCCTTGCGCAGCAGTTTGCGCAGGGTCGGCACGTCGGGCTCTTCGCCTTCCAGGTAGGCTTCCATGGCGTCGTCGTCTTCTTCGACGGCGGCCTCGATCATCTTGCCGCGCCACTCTTCGGCCATGTCCTTGAGCTCGTCGCGGATCTCGGCGTGGACCCAGGAGGCGCCCAGGTCTTCACCCTGCCACAGCCACTCTTTCATGGTGACCAGGTCGATCAGGCCTTCCAGCTCGTTCTCTGCGCCGATCGGAATGCCAACCGGAACCGCGCGGGCGCCGGTGCGGTCTTCGATCATGCGGACGCAGTTGAAGAAGTCGGCGCCGATCTTGTCCATCTTGTTGACGAACACCATGCGCGGAACCTTGTAGCGGTCAGCCTGACGCCACACGGTTTCGGTCTGGGGCTCAACACCGGCGTTTGCGTCGAGAACGCAGACGGCACCGTCGAGAACCGCCAGCGAACGCTCGACTTCGATGGTGAAGTCAACGTGGCCGGGGGTGTCGATGATGTTCAGGCGGTGCTTCGGGGTGTCCGCGGTCTTGCCGTCTTCGGTGCGCTCCCAGAAGGTGGTGGTCGCAGCCGAAGTGATGGTGATGCCGCGTTCCTGCTCCTGCTCCATCCAGTCCATGGTGGCTGCACCGTCGTGCACCTCACCGATGTTGTGGGATTTGCCGGTGTAATACAGGATGCGCTCGGAGCAGGTGGTTTTACCCGCATCGATGTGCGCCATGATACCGAAGTTACGGTACAGGTCGAGGGGATATTCGCGTGCCATAGGTCTATGTCCTCTAGCTTACCAGCGATAGTGGCTGAAGGCTTTGTTCGCCTCGGCCATCTTGTGGGTGTCTTCGCGCTTCTTGACCGCGGTGCCACGGGACTGGACGGCGTCCAGCAGCTCGCCTGCGAGGCGCTCTTCCATGGTGTTTTCGTTGCGGTTGCGTGCGGCAGCGATCAGCCAGCGGATGGCCAGCGCTTCGCGGCGCTCGGGGCGGACTTCAACCGGAACCTGGTAGGTCGCGCCGCCAACACGGCGGGAGCGGACTTCGACGGACGGTTTGATGTTGTCCAGAGCTTCGTGGAAGACTTCAACCGGAGCGCGCTTGATCTTGGTCTCAACGCGGTCGAAGGCGTTGTAGACGATGCGCTCTGCGACCGACTTCTTGCCGTCGATCATCAGGTTGTTCATGAACTTGGTCAGAACGCGGTCGCCGAACTTGGCGTCGGGCAGAACTTCGCGTTTTTCAGCGGCGTGACGACGTGACATATCAGCCTCTCCTTCTTACTTAGGACGCTTCGCGCCGTACTTCGAGCGACGCTGCTTACGGTCTTTGACGCCCTGGGTATCCAGAACACCGCGCAGGATGTGGTAACGGACACCCGGAAGGTCTTTCACCCGGCCGCCGCGGATCAGAACCACGGAGTGTTCCTGAAGGTTGTGGCTTTCACCGGGGATGTAGGAGATCACTTCGTAACCGTTGGTCAGGCGGACCTTCGCAACTTTCCGCATAGCGGAGTTCGGTTTCTTCGGAGTGGTGGTGTACACGCGGGTGCAGACGCCGCGCTTCTGCGGGCACTGCTCGAGGTGCTGGGACTTCGAAACTTTACGCTTCGGCTGACGCGGCTTGCGGATCAGCTGCTGGATCGTTGGCATTCAGGTATTCCCCGTTTAGCAACTTGTCATGCACGCCGGCGCGTGCGGGTGATTTCGCTGCACCTGTGCGTCCACAAGCGCAAAAACCGCAATCGCTCCCATTCCGAGGTGAGACGACGCGGTGTGTTTACAGAGGATCCGGGTGGTAAAAGTGCCCGGACCTTGAGCCACTGCAATTTTGAATTCGGCTGACGAAGAATACACTCCGGGTGCCGGATAGGCGCGCGTATATGGGGAGTCGCGGGGGTTGTCAACAGCAGCCGGGCGCTGCGCCCCGGATCAATGCCGGGCAAAGCCTGCACGGCGGTTGCCAGCGCGCGCGCCGCCCGCCATAGTTGCCGGTGCAGGCATTGGCAATACACGGAATTTCAGAATGCAGGTCATCGGGCTGTGCCGGTTTTCCTACCCGGCGCTCGGCGGGTTTCAGGTCGAGCATGAAACTGTCGCAGAGCGGATTGCCTATCTCTACTCCGAGGTACGGATGGAGGAGCGGTTCCGGCTGTTCGAAACCGTCGCCCTGCCCTCCCTGCAGGCGCAGACCGACCCCGATTTCGACATGGTCATTGTGATTGGCGACAGCCTGCCCCGGCATCACCGCGACCGCCTGCACGACCTGACCGAAGCCATGCCGCAGGTGCGGATCGTGGCAGAGCCGCCGCGCCGACACCGGGAGGTGATGAAGGAGATCCTGAACACCGCCCGCCGTAACCCGGACCAGCCCTGCCTGCAATTCCGTGCCGATGACGACGATGCGGTGGCGGCCGAGTTTGTCGAGCGGCTGAGGGAGACTGCGGCGGACTGCGCCGGGCTGCTGGAAAAGACACCCACCGCGGCCATCGACTTCAACCGCGGCTATATCGCCGAATTCGGCCCCGAAGGGATCGCGGCCTCCGAACCGGCCGTGCGGTCCTATTTCACAGCAGCGCTGGGGATGTATGCGGCTGGCGGCGTGCGCCAGACAATCATGAACTTCGGCCACCACCGCATCCACCACCACATGCCGTCGATCACGATCACCGATGTGCCGATGTGGGTGCGCAGCCACAACGCCTATAACGATTCCCGGCAGCGCAACGCGGGGGCTGAGGACGTTGCGCCGCTGACGCCGAAACAGGAGCGGGAGTTCGCCACGATGTTCGGGATCAAGGCCGCCCATGTGCGCGCGGTATTCGCGCCGCAGTTGAGCGGTTCCTGCGGCTGATCTGCCGTTCCCGGTAAAAAGTGAAAATCCCGGCCCCGGCAACCACCGCCGCGCCCGCCAGCGTCAGCAGATCCGGCCACTCGCCGAACACCAGCCAGCCGAGGAGCAGAGCCCACAAGAGGCCGCTGTAGCGCAGCGGCGCAATCACCGCGATCTCCCCCACCCGCATGGTCATCACAGAGCACAGGTAGCCGCCGAAGATGAACAGCGCCGCGCCGCCCAGGATCAGCAGGTCCTCCCCCGTCACCGGCTGCCATGGCACCGCGGCCGACATTGCAATGCCGAACCCCAGCACCGACAGCGACGACGCCAGCGTCACGGTTATCGACGGCACCTCCGGCGGCATCCGCCGGGTGACCAGGTCGCGGGCGGTGATGCAGGCCACCGAGGCCAGCGCGTAAAGCGCGCCCTCGCTGAAGCCCTCCGGCCCCGGCCGCACAATCAAGAGCATGCCGCAAAAGCCCGCGGCAATCGCCGCCATCCGCCGCCAGCCCAGCGGCTCGCGCAGGAACAGCGCCGCGCTCAGCGTGACCGCCAGCGGCAGCACCTGCAGCACCGCGGTGACATTGGCGATCGGCATGCGCATCAGCGCGGTGAGAAACAGGTAAGTGGCCGAAACCTCGCCTGCGCAGCGCAGCGAGATCATGCCCCAGGCGCGCGGCGGCAGGCGGAAACAGAGCCCGCCCATGCGGCGGGCCAGCAGGTAGATCAGGAAACTGGCGGCAATGCCGCGGAGGGTCAGGATCTGCGGCAGCGGCAGCGCGCTGCCAATCAGCTTGACCAGCGCGTCATTGAACGTATAGGCCGCCATCGCCCCGATCATCAGCAGCGCGCCTGTCTGGTTCGGGGTCATCGCCGCCCTGCCAAGACCATATCCATCCCTGCACCCTCGCTGCCCCGCAACTGATAGCCCCGGACGCAGGAGCGGAAAAGCCCCCGCATGTCTCCATGCGGGGGCTTTTCTGTTTCTCGCTCAGGCTGCGGACCTTAGTCGCGGCTCTCCGGGGTATCGACCAGGGTGTCCAGGTCGGTTTCCATCGCGTCCTCGTCCATCACCGGCGCAGCCAGGGCTGCGGCGGCTTCGGCTTCCTCGCGGCGGGCTTCCAGAACCACGTTGTCGCGGCCCTGGGCGATCTGGCGCACCCGCTGGGTGGCACCGCCGGTGCCGGCCGGGATCAGGCGGCCCACGATGACGTTCTCCTTGAGGCCGACCAGCTTGTCCTTCTTGCCCTGCACCGAGGCCTCGGTGAGGACGCGGGTGGTCTCCTGGAAGGAGGCCGCCGAGATGAAGGAGCGGGTCTGCAGCGACGCCTTGGTGATGCCGAGCAGGATCGGTTCGCCCTGAGCCGGACGCTTGCCGCGGGCAAGGGCCTTCTCGTTGGCAGCGTCGAACTCCTGCTTGTCCACGTGTTCGCCTTTCAGCAGCGTGGTGTCGCCGGAGTCGGAGATCTCCCACTTCTGCAGCATCTGGCGGACGATCACCTCGATGTGCTTGTCGTTGATCTTCACACCCTGCAGGCGGTAGACGTCCTGGACCTCGTCGATCATGTAGTTCGCCAGTGCCTCGACACCCATGATGGACAGGATGTCATGCGGCGCCGGGTTGCCGTCCATGATGTAGTCGCCCTTCTGGACATAGTCACCTTCCTGGACCGGAATGTGCTTGCCCTTGGGCACCATGTATTCGACGGCTTCCATCGACTCGTCCGACGGCTCGATCGCGATGCGGCGCTTGTTCTTGTAGTCGCGGCCGAAGCGCACGTAACCATCGATTTCGGCGATGATCGCGTGATCCTTCGGACGGCGGGCTTCGAACAGTTCCGCAACGCGCGGCAGACCACCGGTGATGTCCTTGGTCTTGGCGCCTTCACGCGGGATACGCGCGACAACGTCACCAGCCATGATCTGCTGGCCGTCTTCGACCGACAGGATGGCATCCACGGACATCGGGTAGGTCAGCGGGTTGCCTGCGTCGTTGCGCACCGGCTCGCCGTTGCTGTCCACCAGGATGATTTCCGGCTTCAGGTCGGAACCCTTGGGCGCCGCACGCCAGTCGATCACGATCTTCTGGGTCATGCCGGTGGCTTCGTCGGTCTCGTCGCGGACCGCCAGGCCCGAGATCAGGTCGACATATTTGGCGGTACCCGGCTTCTCGGCGATGATCGGCAGGGTGTAGGGGTCCCATTCGAACAGCTTGTCGCCGCGGTTGACCATCTGGCCTTCCTTGACGAACAGCTTGGAGCCGTAGCCCAGCTTGTGGCTGGCGCGCTCTTCGCCGTGCTCGTCCTGGATGATCAGCTTCATGTTGCGGCCGACAACCAGGGTCTCGCCGTTGGCGTTCTCCAAGGTCTGCGGCATCTCGAAGACGATCTTGCCGGACTGCGAGGCTTCCAGGAACGACTGCTGGCCGCCCTGGGCAACGCCGCCGATGTGGAAGGTCCGCATGGTCAGCTGGGTGCCAGGCTCACCGATCGACTGCGCCGCGATGATGCCGACGGCCTCGCCGGTGTTCACGCGGGTGCCGCGGGCCAGGTCACGGCCGTAGCACATGGCGCAGACGCCCTCTTCGCTTTCACAGGTCAGCGGCGAGCGGATGCGGGTCGACTGAACGCCGGCCTCTTCCACTGCGTCGGCCATGCGCTCGTCGATCAGCTGGCCGGCGGCCACGATGATCTCTTCTGTGCCGGGCTTCTTGATGTCATCCGCAGCCACACGGCCCAGGATGCGCTCGCCCAGCGACGCCACGACCTCACCATCGTTCACAGCCGCTTCTGCGGTGATCGCACGCTCGGTGCCGCAATCGATCTCGCGAACGATGCAGTCCTGCGCCACGTCCACCAGACGGCGGGTCAGGTAACCCGAGTTCGCCGTCTTAAGCGCGGTATCCGACAGACCCTTACGGGCACCGTGGGTGGAGTTGAAGTACTCCAGAACGGTCAGGCCTTCTTTAAAGTTCGAGATGATCGGGGTCTCGATGATGTCGCCGTTCGGCTTGGCCATCAGGCCGCGCATGCCGCCCAGCTGCTTCATCTGAGTAACCGAGCCACGCGCACCGGAGTGGGCCATCATGTAGACCGAGTTCGGCTCCATCACTGCGCCGTTCTCGTCCCGCTTGTCAGCGGAGATGGTGCCCATCATCGCTTCGGTGACCTTGTCGTTACACTTCGACCAGGCATCGACAACTTTGTTGTACTTTTCGCCCTGGGTGATCAGGCCGTCCATGTACTGCTGTTCAAAGTCTTTCACCTGCTCGCGGGTGTCGTCGACGATGGTCCACTTGGTGTCCGGGATCACCATGTCGTCCTTGCCGAACGAAATGCCCGCCTTGAACGCTTCGCGGAAGCCCATGGTCATGATCTGGTCGCAGAAGATAACCGACTCTTTCTGGCCGCAGTAGCGGTAGACGGTGTCGATGACCTGCTGAACCTCTTTCTTCCGCAGCAGGCGGTTGACCAGCTCGAAGGGCGCCTTGGCGTTTTTCGGCAGCAGCGCGCCCAGACGGACACGGCCCGGGGTGGTCTCAAAGCGCTTGAGAACCTCGTTGCCTTCCTCGTCGATCTGGGTGATCCGCGCGGTGATCTTGGTGTGCAGATGCACTTCGCCGGCGTCCAGCGCGTGCTGAACCTCGTCGATGGTGCCGAAGATCTTGCCTTCGCCGGGCATGCCTTCACGCTCCAGGGTCACATAGTAGAGACCCAGGATCATATCCTGCGAGGGAACGATGATCGGCGCGCCGTTGGCGGGCGACAGAACGTTGTTGGTCGACATCATCAGGACGCGTGCTTCCAGCTGGGCCTCGAGGCTCAGCGGGACGTGCACAGCCATCTGGTCGCCGTCGAAGTCCGCGTTGAACGCCGAGCAGACCAGCGGGTGCAACTGGATCGCCTTGCCTTCGATCAGCGTGGGTTCGAACGCCTGGATGCCGAGGCGGTGCAGCGTCGGTGCGCGGTTCAGCATCACCGGGTGCTCGCGGATCACCTCATCCAGGATATCCCAAACCTCGGGACGCTCTTTCTCGACCAGCTTCTTCGCCTGCTTCACGGTGCTGGACAGGCCCTTGGCCTCCAGACGCGAGTAGATGAAGGGCTTGAACAGCTCCAGCGCCATCTTCTTGGGCAGGCCGCACTGGTGCAGCTTCAGCTCAGGACCGGTCACAATCACCGAACGGCCAGAGAAGTCGACGCGCTTACCCAGAAGGTTCTGGCGGAAGCGGCCCTGCTTGCCTTTCAGCATGTCGGACAGCGACTTCAGCGGGCGCTTGTTGGCACCGGTGATGACGCGGCCGCGGCGGCCGTTGTCGAACAGCGCGTCAACAGACTCCTGCAGCATCCGCTTTTCGTTGCGGACGATGATGTCCGGCGCGCGCAGTTCGATCAGCCGCTTCAGGCGGTTGTTCCGGTTGATCACGCGGCGGTACAGGTCGTTCAGGTCGGAGGTCGCAAAGCGGCCGCCGTCCAGCGGAACCAGCGGACGCAGTTCCGGCGGAATGACCGGGATCACGGTCATGATCATCCATTCCGGACGGTTGCCCGACTCGAGGAAGGATTCCACAACTTTCAGACGCTTGATGATCTTCTTGGGCTTCAGTTCGCCGGTTGCTTCGGCCAGTTCGGCGCGCAGCTGCTCGGCTTCCGATTCCAGGTCGATCTGGGCCAGCATGTCACGGATCGCTTCAGCGCCGATGTTGGCGGTGAAGGCGTCCATGCCATAGGCGTCCTGGGCGTCCATGTACTCTTCTTCGGTCATCATCTGGCCGTACTGCAGGTCGGTCAGACCCGGCTCGATGACAACGTAGTTTTCAAAGTACAGAACCCGCTCCAGATCGCGCAGGGTCATGTCCAGCATCAGGCCGATGCGGCTCGGCAGCGACTTCAGGAACCAGATGTGCGCAACCGGCGCGGCCAGTTCGATGTGGCCCATGCGCTCGCGGCGCACTTTCTGCAGGGTGACCTCGACGCCGCATTTCTCGCAAACGACGCCGCGGTATTTCATCCGCTTATATTTGCCGCACAGGCATTCGTAGTCTTTGATCGGGCCGAAGATCCGGGCGCAGAACAGGCCGTCGCGCTCCGGCTTGAAGGTCCGGTAGTTGATGGTCTCGGGCTTTTTGATTTCGCCGTAGGACCAAGACAGGATCCGTTCCGGGCTGGCCAGCGAGACTTTGATTTCATCAAAGACCTTCGGCGGGGTCAGCGGGTTGAACGGGTTGTTGGTGATTTCCTGGTTCATTTTGATACCTCAAATCTTGCGGAAGGGGGGAGCGGGAGAAGGGCGCGGGGCCCTTACTCCTCAACCTCCGCATCCAGGAGTTCCATGTTCAGGCCGAGGCCGCGGACTTCTTTGACCAGAACGTTGAACGATTCCGGCACGCCCGCCTCGAAGTTATCCTCGCCTTTGACGATCGACTCATAGACCTTGGTCCGGCCGGCGACGTCATCCGACTTGACGGTGAGCATCTCCTGCAGGGTGTAGGCGGCGCCGTAGGCTTCCAGAGCCCAGACTTCCATCTCACCGAAGCGCTGACCGCCGAACTGCGCCTTACCGCCCAGCGGCTGCTGGGTGACCAGCGAGTACGGGCCGGTGGAACGCGCGTGGATCTTGTCGTCCACCAGGTGGTGCAGCTTCAGCAGGTACTTGATGCCGACGGTGACCGGACGCGCGAACTGCTCGCCGGTGCGGCCGTCGAACAGGATCGACTGGCCGGACTGGTCAAAGCCCGCACGCACCAGGGCGTTGTTGACGTCATCTTCCTTGGCGCCATCGAAGACCGGCGTCGCAATCGGCACACCGCGGGTCACGTTGCCTGCGGCTTCGATCAGCGTGTCCTCGTCCATGCTGGCGATGCCTTCGTCGTAGACATCGTCGCCATAGGCGTGGTGCATCGCTTCGCGGACCGGGGTCAGGTCGCCCGAGCGGCGGTATTCCTGCAGCGCTTCGTCCACCTTGATGCCGAGGCCGCGTGCGGCCCAGCCCATGTGGGTCTCCAGGATCTGACCGACGTTCATGCGCGACGGCACCCCCAGCGGGTTGAGGCAGAAGTCGACCGGGGTGCCGTCGGCGAGGAACGGCATGTCCTCCATCGGCACCACTTTCGAAATCACACCTTTGTTGCCGTGACGGCCGGCCATCTTGTCGCCCGGCTGCAGCTTGCGCTTCACCGCAATGAAGACTTTGACCATCTTCATCACACCCGGCGGCAGGTCGTCGCCGCGGCGGACCTTCTCGACTTTGTCCTCGAAACGGGCGTCCAGGGCGCGCTTCTGCGCCTCGTACTGCTCGTTCAGGGCCTCGACGACCTGGGCGTCCTGCTCATCCTCGAGGGCAAGCATCCACCACTGGCCGCGGCTGAGGCTGTCCAGCAGGTCCTGGTCGATCGGGGACCCGGCGCGCACGCCTTTCGGGCCTTTGACCGCCACTTTGCCCAGCAGCATGCTGTGCAGGCGGGCATAGATGTTGCGGTCCAGGATCGCCAGCTCGTCGTCCCGGTCACGGGCCAGACGCTCGACTTCCTCACGCTCGATCTGCAGCGCACGCTCGTCTTTCTCCACGCCGTGGCGGTTGAAGACGCGCACCTCGACCACAGTACCGTAGTCGCCCGGTTTGACGCGCAGCGAGGTGTCGCGCACGTCCGAAGCCTTCTCGCCGAAGATGGCGCGCAGCAGCTTCTCTTCCGGGGTCATCGGGCTTTCGCCCTTCGGAGTGATCTTGCCGACCAGAATGTCGCCCGGCTCCACATCGGCACCGATGTAGACGATGCCCGCCTCGTCGAGGTTGCGCAGGGCTTCCTCGCCGACGTTGGGGATGTCGCGGGTGATCTCTTCCGGGCCGAGCTTGGTGTCACGGGCGGCGACTTCGAATTCCTCGATGTGAACCGAGGTGAAGACGTCGTCACGCGCGATACGCTCGGAGATCAGGATGGAGTCTTCGTAGTTGTAGCCGTTCCACGGCATGAACGCGACGACCACGTTTTTGCCCAGTGCCAGTTCGCCCATATCGGTCGACGGGCCATCGGCGATAACCTCGCCCTTGGACACGGTATCGCCCACCTTGACCAGAGGCTTCTGGTTGATGGTGGTGTTCTGGTTGGAACGCTGGAACTTGCGCAGACGGTAGATGTCAACGCCCGCATCGCCCAGTTCCAGGTCCTCGGTGGCCCGGATCACGATACGCTGCGCATCGACCTGGTCGATGATGCCTGCGCGTTTCGCCTGGATCGCAGCACCGGAGTCGATCGCAACCTTCTCCTCGATGCCGGTACCGACCAGCGGCGCCTCTGCACGCAGCAGCGGAACCGCCTGACGCTGCATGTTCGAGCCCATCAGAGCGCGGTTGGCGTCGTCGTTTTCCAGGAACGGGATCAGCGAGGCAGCAACGGAGACCAGCTGCTTCGGCGACACGTCGATCAGGTCCACGCTTTCGCGCGGCGCCAGGGTGTAGTCGCCGGACTGACGGGTGGAAACCAGATCGTTGATGAACTTGCCGGTCTCGTCCAGGGTCGCGTTCGCCTGCGCCACGGTGTGGCGCATTTCCTCGGTGGCCGACATGTAGTGCACTTCGTCGGTCACCTGGCCTTCGTTCACCACCCGGTAGGGGGTTTCAATGAAGCCGTATTTGTTGACGCGCGCGAAGGTCGCCAGCGAGTTGATCAGACCAATGTTCGGGCCTTCCGGGGTCTCAATCGGGCACATCCGGCCATAGTGGGTCGGGTGCACGTCGCGGACCTCGAAGCCCGCGCGCTCGCGGGTCAGGCCACCCGGGCCAAGCGCCGAGAGGCGGCGTTTGTGGGTGACTTCCGACAGCGGGTTGGTCTGGTCCATGAACTGCGACAGCTGCGAGGAGCCGAAGAATTCACGCACGGCAGCAGCAGCCGGTTTCGCGTTGATCAGGTCCTGCGGCATCACGGTGTCGATCTCGACGGAGGACATCCGTTCCTTGATCGCACGCTCCATGCGCAGCAGGCCGACGCGGTACTGGTTTTCCATCAGCTCGCCGACGGAACGCACGCGGCGGTTGCCCAGGTGGTCGATGTCGTCGACATCGCCGCGGCCGTCACGCAGGTCGACCAGCGCCTTGATGCAGGCAACGATGTCTTCCTTGCGCAGGGTGCGCTGGGTGTCCTCGGCGTCCAGTGCCAGGCGCATGTTCATCTTCACGCGGCCAACGGCGGACAGGTCGTAACGCTCGGAATCGAAGAACAGGGTGTCGAACAGCGCGGAGGCTGCCTCGACGGTGGGCGGCTCGCCCGGGCGCATCACGCGGTAGATGTCCATCAGCGCGCTGTTGCGGTCCAGGTTCTTGTCCTGCGCCATGGTGTTGCGCATGTAGGGGCCGACGTTGACGTTGTCGATGTCCAGCACCGGAATGTCCGTAATGCCCGCGTCCAGCAGCTCTTTCAGGGAGCCGCCGATCAGCTCGCCGTCCTTGTCGTATTCCAGGGTCAGCTCATCACCGGCCTCGACATAGATCGCGCCGTTGTCTTCGTTGATGATGTCCTTGGAGACATATTTGCCGACGATGTGCTCAAACGGAACCAGCAGCTCGGTGATGGTGCCTTCTTCGATCAGCTTCTTGACGGCGCGCGGGGTGACTTTCTTGCCGGCTTCGCAGATGATCTCGCCGGTGGCAGCGTCCACCAGGTCATAGGTCGGGCGGGTGCCGCGCACGCGTTCCGGGAAGAACGGGGTGACCCAGCCGCGGTTCTTTTCAAGCTTGAACTGAACGGTGTTGTAATAGGCATCCATGATGCCTTCCTGGTCCAGACCCAGGGCGTACAGCAGGGTGGTCACCGGCAGCTTGCGGCGGCGGTCGATACGGGCAAAGACGATGTCCTTGGCGTCGAACTCAAAGTCCAGCCAGGAGCCGCGGTACGGGATGATGCGGCAGGCGAACAGCAGCTTGCCCGAAGAGTGGGTCTTGCCCTTGTCGTGGTCGAAGAACACGCCCGGCGAGCGGTGCATCTGGGACACGATCACGCGCTCGGTGCCGTTCACGATAAAGGTGCCGTTCGGGGTCATCAGGGGCATGTCGCCCATGAAGACGTCCTGCTCCTTGATGTCCTTCACCGACTTGGCGCCGGTGTCCTCGTCGACATCGAACACGATCAGGCGCAAGGTGACCTTCAGCGGAGCGCTGTAGGTCATGTCGCGCTGCATGCACTCTTCGACGTCGTATTTCGGCTTTTCAAACGAGTACTTCACGAACTCCAGAACGGAGGTTTCGTTGAAATCCTTGATCGGGAAAACCGACTGGAACACACCTTTGATGCCTTCGCCGTCCAGCGGCTCTGCTGCATCGCCGGAGCGCAGGAAAAGGTCATAAGAAGATTTCTGCACCTCGATGAGGTTCGGCATCTCCAGCACTTCGCGGATTTTGCCGTAGTATTTGCGTAGACGTTTCTGGCCAAGGAACGATTGAGCCATGTCAGATGTCACCTTTCGAGTTCTCACCGGTCAAGGAAGCCGCCGGGCCCCGGCTCCTTGCCCATACGAGACAGCGTGTTCGGATCAATTCATGGCCACCGTCCCGAAGGCAGCCTCCCGATCCCTTGAACTCCGCCTGAGAAAACACCTCTCTCATGAGGCCCTTTCTAAGACAGGTTCGGCTGGGCCCGGAAAATTCCGGACCCAGCCAAACTTCCGATGCATCAGCAATGCACCAGAGGCAGTGCTTAGGCCAGCTCGACTTCGGCGCCAGCTGCTTCCAGCTTGCCTTTGATGTCTTCTGCTTCGTCCTTGGACACGCCTTCTTTGATTTTGCCGCCAGCTTCGACCAGCTCTTTGGCTTCTTTCAGGCCCAGGCCGGTGATGCCGCGGACTTCTTTGATCACGTTGATCTTGGAAGCGCCGGCGTTCTTCAGAACGACGTCGAATTCGGTCTTTTCTTCTTCAGCTGCACCGCCGGCGTCGCCGCCAGCTGCCATGACAACTGCGCCGCCAGCTGCGGGCTCGATGCCGTATTCGTCTTTCAGGATGGTTTTCAGTTCTTGTGCTTCCAGCAGGGTCAGACCCACGATGCTTTCTGCGAGTGCTTTCAGATCAGCCATTTTATCAGCTCTTTCCGTTTACAGTATGTGTGTTCCAACGTGCGGGCTTGTGCCCCACGCCAGCCATTCAGTGCCAACCGCTTACGCAGCTTCCGCCTTCTCTTCGATGGTCGAAAGGATGCTTGCGATGTTGCTTGCAGGTGCGCCAATCGCGCCGGCGATGTTCGAAGCGGGTGCGCCAATGCAGCTTGCGATCTGAGCAATAAGCTCGTCGCGGGACGGCATTTTCGACACGGCTTCGACACCGGCACGGTCCAGAGCGTTCTCACCCATTGCGCCGCCGAGGATCTCAAACTTTTTGTTATCCTTGGCGAAATCCTCGGCCACCTTGGCGGCGGACACGGGATCTTCGGAGTAGGTCAGAACGGTCATCCCTGTCAGCAGGCCGGCCATGCTTGCACACGGCTTACCCTCGAGGGCGATTTTGGCGAGCCTGTTCTTGGCAACACGCACGGAGCTGTTCGCGTCGCTTGCACGCGCGCGCAGATCCTGCATCTCGGCAACTGTCAGACCGGCGTAGTGAGCTACCACCACGACGCCAGAGCTTTCGAAGATCTGGCCGAGTTCCTCGACCACTTTCTCTTTCTGGGCTCTATCCACAGTTCTCTCCAAGTTAGGGATGCTTGCGCATCCCGGCTCATATTTGCCGAACCAGATGGCCCGGCGTTCAGGTCCGTTTTACGGGATGAGCCAAAGTCGCCCGAGGGAATGAAAACCCTCGATCTTCCTGGTCTTACCCGTCTCAGGAGGGAAATTAAGGCCCGATCGAAAGGCCACCCACCATCTTGGACGAAATGAAATAAAGCGCACGACGAATCGCACGCTTTATCTCAAGGCCGTAGTTAGTCCCATTTGCCGGGATTTCCAAGGGTAAATCCGCCCGGCTCGGCAACTTACTGCAGGCTCAGGCCGCAGCCGTCAGCCCCTGTGCTTTCAAGCAGCTGCGGACCACCCGCGCCTCCTTGGCGTTCAGCGTCATCGCTGCGGTTCTGCCAAACCCGGCAGCCCCGCCTGCCAGATCCGGAAATAGCGCCGCCAGCTCGCTGCGCGGACCCCTCTCCAGCGCGGCAACAGACCCCGCCGACAGAAAGAAGCTCTCGGTCAGGATGCCGTTTGATTTAACGATATGATGGCGGTCGAACACAAAGTGATGATAGCGGACCGCCTCTTGCTCCCGGATGGCTACTCCCGGCAGCCCGCAGAGGTGCTTGGCCGCAACCAGAACCTCCGCCCGGCCGAACAGCATTTCGGCCACCGGCAGCGCGATATGCACCCGGTGCTGCTGGGACAGGACCAGCTCCCTGCCATTGCCGATCGCGCCCGGCGCAAACACCACCGGCGCAAAGGCGCCCTCACCTCTGACTTTGGCAGATGACAGCCAGCGGATTGGCTGCAACCCGCCATCCTGCGTCCAAACAAGCTGCCTCAGCGACAGCTCTTCAACCGGGACCGGGCCACAGGCGGTCTCGATCAGAGTTCCATCGCCAAAACAAGTGACGAAGTCGTTGTAGCGAGCGGTACCAGTGTTGGAGCCCCCAACTTTCACATATGACTGGCCGCTTTCCAGCGGCGCACTTGTTGCAAACCCCCAGACGTTGGATGTCTGTCCGTTCTGGGAAAAGACATAGATGATGACTTCCGGGCCTGTCGGATTGCCGCCACTATCCAGCTGCCGCACCCTGATATGGGACTCGGCTTCCACCTCTGTGCCAACAGCAACAATGCCGCCGCCGTCTGTGATGACATGGTCGTCTTCCTGGTCATCATTGAACCGGTTCTGCCCGCCGCCTGTATCATTCAGCGTCACCGTGATCCCGGTTCCTCCGGAATAAGTGAAGACCGTGCCGTTCGGCGTATCCGAATTGTTGATGATCGGTTTGCCGATGATCGAGCCGTTGGAACTCGACGCAACAACCAGGCTGGAGCTGTCCTGAGCAAAAAAACTGCGAAGTGCCATACGCGGCGCGCCACCCTCGGAAATGTTTCGAATACAAGCGCTAATCTCCATTAACCCTGTGGCAAATCTGAGGCAGGAGATACGGGCTTAACGAAGATTTAACTTCCCTGCGGCCCTTTGGCCACGTGCAACCGCGCTAAAAAAAAGCCCGGCTGGATCTAATCCGCCGGGCCTTCTTGCATCAGCTGTGCGCCCGATTACTCGGTAACAGCGTTGTCCACGTCAACCGTGATGCCCGGACCCATGGTCGAGGACAGGTTGATCTTTTTCATGTAGGCGCCTTTTGCGCCGGTCGGCTTGGCTTTGGCCACGGCCGACACGAAGGCACGGACGTTTTCGACCAGCTTGGCTTCGTCGAAGGACGCTTTGCCGACGCCGGCATGCACAACGCCGCCTTTTTCCGCTTTGAACTGGACTTCGCCGCCCTTGGCTGCTTCCACGGCCGCTTTCACGTCCATGGTCACGGTGCCGACTTTCGGGTTCGGCATCAGGTTGCGCGGGCCCAGGATTTTGCCCAGACGTCCGACGACCGGCATCATGTCCGGGGTGGCGATGCAGCGGTCAAAGTCGATCTTGCCGCCCTGGATCGCTTCCATCAGGTCCTCTGCGCCGACGATGTCAGCGCCGGCCGCGGTGGCTTCTTCCGCTTTCGGGCCGCGGGCGAATACGGCTACGCGCATGTCTTTGCCGGTGCCGTTCGGCAGGCCGACCACGCCGCGGACCATCTGGTCCGCGTGGCGGGTGTCAACGCCCAGGTTCAGAGCGATCTCGACGGTCTCGTCGAATTTTGAGGTTGCGTTGGCTTTCACCAGGGCAACTGCTTCTTCCACGGACAGGTTTTCTTTGCCTGCGAAAGCTTCGCGCGCGGCGCGGGTGCGTTTACCGAGCTTTGCCATCTTACTTCACCTCGATGCCCATGGAGCGGGCGGAGCCCAGGATGATCTGCATTGCCGCGTCGATGTCGTTGGCGTTCAGATCTTTCATCTTGGCTTCGGCGATCTCTTTCACCTGGGCCACGGTCACGGTGCCGACGGTTTCACGCGACGGGTTGTTCGCACCGGATTTCACCTTGGCCGCCTTCTTCAGGTAGTAAGACGCGGGCGGCGTCTTGATGTCCATGGTGAAGGACTTGTCCTGATAGTAGGTGATCACGGTCGGGCACGGCGCGCCGGGCTCCATGTCTGCGGTCTTGGCGTTGAACGCCTTGCAGAATTCCATGATGTTGATGCCGCGCTGACCCAGGGCCGGGCCGACGGGCGGAGAGGGGTTTGCCTGACCTGCAGGAACCTGCAGCTTCATCGAACCAACAAGCTTCTTAGCCATTTGGTTTTCCTTTCAACGAGGACGGAACGCGTTCCGCCCGGAGAGTGTTGCGTGGTCCGATGTCAGGGCCGCGGCCCGTCCATCTCCCACGAGAGAATCTCGCCCGAAGACGATAGAGGCGGCGTGTACAGGGGAATGCGGGGGTTGGCAAGTGGGCTGGCAGGAATTCAGATGCAGCCACTTGCCCCCTCTTACGGATGATCTTCTCGCCGGGCCAGCCGCTTCTCATACTGCTCAGCAATTTCCGACCACTTGCCCAATAGAGCCACAAATTGCCCCTCTCTGTCGAGAGAGTGTGCAACTGAAAGCTCCTCCTTGAGATCCATTAAAGCAACACGCCAGGGTTTCGCCGGGTCCAGCAGAATTCCGGTTGGGCACTCGTGAAAATCCTGCCTCAAACCACTTATCAATGAGGTTAGATGGGCGCGCCGGTCCGATCAGAACTTGGAGCACCCTGAAACGCGAGACGAAAGAAGTCTGCCGCCGAACGCCACTCCAACTGATTAAGAAGAGTCGGCCTCTCATGGAGGTTTTGCATGTATTTTCCGAGCAGATAGGTGGCTTCGGGGTCCCCCTGATCGAATCCGGCTTTCAAGGCTGGAAAAACAATAACCTCGTAAATCTCGTGTCGTATCCGGCCTGCGCCGTTTAGCGGCAACCGCTTCAAATATTTGCGCGCCCAAACCTTTTTGGCTTCCAAACTGGAAACAGCTCCAACAAGCTCCAGCACAGCCTGTTTTGACTTTCGCTTCAACCTAAGCGCATCAAAACGCAAGAACTGATCTAACTTTTCATCGGTTGATTGACTGCTGGTTTTCGGCTCGGACATTTTCCACTAGTTAGAGCTGGCTCAATCTAAAGGCAACGACCTCTTTGTTGTTGAGCAGACACAAAAACGCAGAGTTGACCTTCACCTTCCCGCCTGCCTCGAACGTCAGGATGCGCGGCGCCCCGGCGCGGCCCATGGCCCCCGGGCCTGGCTGCGCCGGGTGATCCATTTCCTGCACATCACCGTACCAACAGGAAAAGGAGGAGAAGATGCCAGTTAAAAATGTGAAATCCGCCTGGACGAGCGTGATGGATGACCGCAAAAACCCGCTGCAGGATATTCCGCTCTCAACGGCGCATATGCTCATGCAGCTGCTTGCCTGGATGTGGAGTGCCGTCTTTTCGATCGCAATTGGCAGCTATTTCGCCTTCGGCATCACCTCGATCGCGCACATCCTGATACTCGGCGCAGTCTTCACAACGCTGATCGTGTTTCAAACCGCCCGGAAATGAAGACCGATGCACAAGCAGCAGTGATGAACCTAACCCGCACTGAAGCGTCAAACGCTGCGGGCGAGCACCGGGCACTGGTTGTGGGCGCCTCAGGCGGGATCGGGGCTGCCTTGTCCGCCGCACTCGCGGCCAGAGGCGCTGTCGTGACCACCCTGTCCCGGAGTACTGACGGCTTCGACATAACCGACCCCGCCAAAGTCAGGTTTCACATGGAACGCCTTCGCGGCCCGTTCCAATCCGTCATCGTCGCCAGCGGCATTCTCGTCCCGGACGGCGGCCGCCCCGAGAAGTCGCTCGATGACATCGATGCTGACAGCATGGCACAGGTTCTGGCCGTGAACGCCATAGGCCCGGCCTTGGTTCTGCGGCATCTGCCCCGGCTGCTGCCGCGCAATGAACGGTCCGTAACAGGCATATTGACCGCCCGTGTCGGCTCTATCGGCGACAACCGGCTGGGCGGCTGGTACAGCTACCGCGCGGCAAAAGCCGCGGCCAACCAGATTGTGCACACGGCCGCCATTGAAATCGCAAGGAAGCGGAAACAGGCAATTGTTGCGGCACTGCATCCCGGAACGGTGGAAACGCCGTTCACCAAGAACTACCCGCAGCACGCCAAATCCGCACCGGGGGAAGCAGCTGCCAGCCTGCTTTCGGTTCTTGACGGGCTGACACCGGCCGACAGCGGCGGCTTCTTTGACTGGGCGGGCAAACCCGTCCCATGGTGACGCCGCTGCAACCACTGCCTTTCGGACAATAAAAAACGCCGCGGTGCAGTTGCAGCGCGGCGTCTTGCATTCCACTGAGAGGCCCGATCACCCCTGCTTGGTCACCTGGGTGAAGTCCAGCTCCACCGGGGTCTCGCGGCCGAAGATCGACACGGTGACCTTGAGCTTCTGGTTGTCCTCGTCGACCTCTTCGACCATGCCGTCGAAATCCTCGAACGGGCCGTCGTTCACTTTCACCTTCTCGCCCACCTCGAAGTTGATCAGGGTGCGCGGCGCCTCGACGCCCTCCTCGACGCGGCCCAGGATGCCCTGCACCTCGGCGTCGCGCATCGGCATCGGGCGGCCCTGCGGGCCCAGGAAACCGGTGACGCGGTTGATCGAGGAAATCAGGTGATAGCCGCGGTCGGACATTTCCATATGCACCAGCACGTAGCCGGGCATGAAGCGGCGCTCGGTCGAGACCTTCTTGCCGCGGCGGATCTCGATCACCTCTTCGGTCGGGACCAGAACCTCGTCGATCTCGTCCTCAAGGCCCTGTTCTGCGACCGAGGTGCGGATCTGCTCTGCGATTTTCTTTTCGAAGTTCGAAAGAACGCTGACCGAATACCACCGTTTCGCCATGAACCGTTGTCCTTGTTCTGCCGGGCGGGCCTTTGCCGCGCCGCTGCCTGATCATCCCGCTGCAGCCCAAACGCTGCGCTCTCCAACAAAAAGCGGCGTGCAAACCGAATCGCTGCACGCCCGCCTCAATAGTTCCGGTTCACCTACCGCCCATCGCCGCCAAGATCAAGGCCTGCGCAGCAGCCGCATAGGGAGCCTAAATACCGCTGCGGGCTTAGCCGAACATCCCCAGAAGCCCTTGCAGGCCAAAGCGGATCAGCAGGTCGACAAGCGCAAAGAACAGCGCCGTCAGCGCTGCCATGATGAACACCATGACCGTGGTCAGCAGCACTTCGCGGCGGGTCGGCCAGACGACCTTGGATACTTCGGCGCGAACCTGCTGGATGAACTGAACGGGGTTGATAGTCGCCATACTGGGGGTGTCTCTCTGCTAGCAGTCAGGGCGATGTAACCGGAGCCGCCCCTGAATTCAAGCCCTGCCCCGTCCTGACAGGCCGTTCGCGCGCCGTTGCGCAGGCAGCGCACGCCGGGTCAATCCAATTTTAATCCACTACTGGCAAAATTGACTCCAGCGGTTCCCTGCGGCTCATCGCGCCGCCCGGGGGCCGGACTGTGTGAATTATTGAGATCGGAAGCCATGACACCTGCCAATTCCCTGTCCGAGGCCGAACAGTTCGAACGCGAAGCCAAGTTTGAAGATGCCGCCATGGCCTATGCCAGCATCCTGTCCCGCAATCCCCGCAACAAGCGCGCCCAATCGGCGCTGGAGGGGCTGCGCAAACGGCTGGACTCGCAGACTGACCCGTCGCCGGTGCATCAGGCCGGGCTGGAGGAGGCGCTGGCGGAGGGCCGTCCTTTCGAGGCCGCGGAAAGCTGCGGCGCACTGCTCAAGACCTTCCGCGAATCGCATTTCCTGTGGGATTTCCTGGGCCGCTGCCATCTGGCGGCCGGCCATCTGGACAATGCCGCCACCTGCCTGAACAAGGCGGTCGGGATCAATCCCCGCGCCGCCGGCACCTATGCCGCCATGGGCCGGGTGCAGACCGCCCGCGGCGAGCTGGAGAATGCCATGGCGCTGTTCGACAAGGCGCTGATGCTGACGGCCGGCTGCCTGCAGGCGCTGCACGGCAAGGCAGAGGTGCTGATCAAGCAGGGCCGCAGCCAAAAGGCGGCCATCATGCTGCGCAAGGCGGTGAAGCTGGCGCCGAATGACGCTGCGCTGCATCTTACCCTGGCAGGCCTTCTGCATCAGCAAGGCGCCGCACCTGAGGCCAAGGCGCATTACACCCGGGCCGTCCGGCTGAACCCCGCGCTGACAGAGGCGCAGTACCAGCTGGGCCTGCTCTTGAAGGCTGAGGGAGCCTTTGCCGATGCCCTGCCCTGTTTCAACAAGGTGCTGGAACGGAATCCTTCCGACGACCGCGCCCGCACCCAGCGGCTGCACATGCTGGCAGAGTTCAACGACTGGCGCTGGCTGCCGGAATACGGCGAGTACCGCCGCCAGCTGGGCCTGCGCGGCCCGGGCTGCGACCCCAGCGCGCTGATGCTGATGGAGGACAACCCCGACCTCCTGCGGGCCCGCGCCCAGTCCTACGCCAGCGAGCTGTTCGGCACCCCGGAGCTGAACAGCATCCCACCCGCCGGCCAGCGGCCCCAACGGCTGCGGATCGGCTACTTCTTCGCCGCCGGTGACGCCGCAGCAATATTGGACCAGCACGGCGGCATGCTTGCCGCCCACGACCAGACCCGTTTTGACATCCGCGTCTATGCCGTTGGCACTGGCCTGCCCGCGGGCACGGCTCAGAAATTTGACGGGCTCAAGGTTCTGGACGCCAGCGCCGCGGAGCAGATGGCAGAGGCCGTGAAGGCAGACCGGCTTGATGCCGTGGTGGATCTCTCCGGCTATACCGGCGGCGGTGCGCTGACGCTGTTCGCCGCCCGCCTGGCGCCGCTGCACATCGCCTTCCCCGGCTACCCCGGCACCATGGGCACTGCCGCCTATGACTACCTGATCAGCGACACAGCCGCCTGCCCGCCCGGCAGCGAACGCTACCACAACGAGCACCTGCTGCGCCTGAGCGGCGGCCATCAGGCCGTTGAACCCGCAGTGTCCTCCCCCACCCCGGAGCGCGCCGCCTGCGGCCTTCCCGCAGAAGGCTTCGTGTTCTGCAGCTTCGCCAGCGGCAGCCATATCACGCCGCAGGAATTCGATATCTGGATGCGCCTGCTGCACGGCGCCGCGGACAGCGTGCTGTGGCTGGCCGACAACGGCGAACATGCGGTGTCGAACCTGCGCCGCGCCGCCGCTGCCCGCGAGGTTGACCCGGACCGCCTGGTCTTTGCCCCGGCTGCCTGCCGCGCAGACCACCTGGCCCGTCTGCCGCTGGCGGATCTGGCCCTGGACACATTCACCGTGAATGCCTGCACCGCCGCCCGCGACGCCCTCGCCGCCGGCGTGCCGGTCCTCACCCTGCCCGGCCAGCAATCCGCCGCCCGCACCTCCGCCAGCCTGCTGCAGGTCGCAGGACTACCGGAGATGGTTGCCGAAAGCATGCAGGACTATGAGGCAAAGGCTGCAGAATTGGCTGCTGACAGCACAGCCGCCGCCAGCCTGCGCAGCAAGCTCCGCGACCACCAGCAATCGGCGGCGCTGTTCAGCCCCGAACGGCTGGCCCGCCAGGTGGAGGCTGCCTTTGACGCCGCCTGCGGCCGCCAGCAGCAGGGGCTGGCACCGGCCCATCTGGAGGTGGAGTAACCAGACACGCCAAACGGCCTGCCCGAAAGGGCAGCGCTGAACCGGCGATGTGCGGGAAAATGGCAGGGGCAGCAGGGTTCGAACCCGCGACCTACGGTTTTGGAGACCGTCGCTCTACCAACTGAGCTATACCCCTGTGGTGCGGCATGTCCTACGGCAGCCGCGCCGCAGAGGCAAGAGGGAAAAGCGGATTTTCTTGCGCCGCCCGCGCGGTTTGCGGGCCGCGGGCTTTGCCCCGGCGCAGCCATGCAGTATGACGGGGAAAATACCGGGGCCAAGGCCCTGTGCCCCTTGCAGGAATGAGCCGTAGCCCCGTGAGCCTGAGAAAGAAAATCGCCGACAGCCCAAGGGTCAACCGCGCCGTGGAGGGGCTGTTTGCCGCCTATGTGCGATTCGCCTTCCGCACCTCCCGCTGGTGCCGCACCGGTTTCGAGGAGATGGACGCCTGCGTGCGCCGCGGCGAGCCGGTGATCTTTGTCCTGTGGCACCAGCGGCTGATCATGGCGCCTTATCTGTTCGACACCTCGCTGGGCCGCATCTGCGCCCTGACCTCCGCCGCCCGCGCCGGGCGGCTGGCGGGGCAGATCCTGGTGCGCCTGGGGTTCGAGACCATCCCGATGTCCAGCCACAAGCGCCACGTCGCCCTGTCGCGCGAGGTGCTGCGCCGCACCAAAGACGGCTGCTCCATCGGCATCGCCGCCGACGGCCCGCGGGGGCCCGCGCGGGTTTCGTCCACCGTGCCGGTGGTCTGGGCCCGGATGACCGGCTGCCGGGTGTTCACCGTGGCCTTTGCCGAGAAGAAGGTGATGAAGCTGCCGACCTGGGACCAGCAGATGCTGCCGCTGCCGTTCTCCCGCGGCGTGCTGATGTGCCGGGAATGGACGGACGAAGTGCCCAAGAAGCCGAGCGACGAGCAAGTGGAGGCGCTGCGGCTGAGCCTGGAGGCTTCGCTGGATGCCATTACTGATGCCGCGGATACGGCGGCCGGGCGCGATAGCGCAGACCCGGCGAACCGGGCGGGGTGAGCGGGCGTTCTTCTGCTAGGAACACCGCCAGGAAAATCGACTTTCATGGCGGTTAACCGCGTCGGCTTCCGGAAGCGGGCACTGGTGTAGACAGATCGCAGCGAGGCTTGAGCAGGCCAGTTTTCTCTTTTCTCTGGCGCAGACTCGATATTCCGCCTGGACGCCCCGCGTTCGGGCCGCGCCCGGCCTGCCCGTATGGGCGGGCGCAATTGCATCGCACCCGGAGCTGACGCTCCCTGGGGCCTCAAAAGCTCCACTGGAGCTTTTGCAGGACGGCCTCCGGCCCCAGGCCGGTCCCGGCCCTGTTCAAGCGTCACCCCAAAAGAAAAGGGCCTCCCGAAGGAGGCCCTCTCTAAGATCAGAACCGTGTGGGCTCCCGGCGGTTTTCTAGCGAAAACCGCCTGCCGCCCACCGTTTCAAAATCATTATTCAATGATTTTGGAAACCACGCCGGCGCCGACGGTGCGGCCGCCTTCGCGGATGGCGAAGCGCAGGCCGTCTTCCATCGCAATCGGCGCGATCAGCTCAACCGAGAACTTCAGGTTGTCGCCCGGCATCACCATCTCGGTGCCTTCCGGCAGGGTCACGGTGCCGGTCACGTCGGTGGTGCGGAAGTAGAACTGCGGACGGTAGTTCGCGAAGAACGGGGTGTGGCGGCCGCCTTCTTCCTTGGTCAGGATGTAGGCTTCGGCTTCGAACTTGGTGTGCGGGGTCACGGAACCCGGCTTGCACAGCACCTGGCCGCGCTCAACGCCTTCAACACGGCCGGTCACAACGGTGCCGCGGCCGGAGATCGAGAACACGTCTTCGATCGGCATCAGGAACGGCTGGTCRACCGCACGTGCCGGGGTGTCGATGTACTCGTCGACAGCCGCCATCAGCTCTTTGATCTTCTCTTCGCCGATTTCCGGCTTGTTGCCTTCCATCGCCGCCAGAGCGGAGCCTGCAACGATCGGGATATCGTCGCCCGGGTAGTCGTAGGAGGACAGCAGCTCGCGGATTTCCATTTCCACCAGCTCCAGCAGCTCCTCGTCGTCGACCTGGTCAACCTTGTTCATGAACACGACCATCTTCGGGATGCCAACCTGGCGGCCCAGCAGGATGTGCTCGCGGGTCTGCGGCATCGGGCCGTCAGCSGCGTTCACAACCAGGATCGCGCCGTCCATCTGGGCCGCACCGGTGATCATGTTCTTGACGTAGTCGGCGTGGCCGGGGCAGTCGACGTGCGCATAGTGGCGGTTCTCGGTCTCGTATTCCACGTGCGCGGTCGAGATGGTGATGCCGCGGGCTTTTTCTTCCGGGGCGCCGTCGATCTGGTCGTAGGCTTTGAAGTCACCGAAGTATTTGGTGATAGCCGCGGTCAGAGTGGTCTTGCCGTGGTCAACG
>NZ_WLCM01000052.1 GCF_013317235.1 Leisingera sp. ANG59
GCGTGGTATCCGTTCAGCTCAGGAAGTTCCTTGTCATCAAAGAAATTACGCTTGAGTTCCCGGTAGATCGTAGACGCTGCGCGGCCCAGCCGGTCTGCGATCTCAGGCACCGGCATTTTGGCTTCACGCCACTTGGCAATCTTCCGGCGTTCTTCCAAACTCAGGTGAGGGTAATTGCGTCCCATTCAATAGCCTCCATGCAAACATCTGTTTTGATACAGAATTTGCACTTCGGATGTGAATCCACCCTTCGACCCTTCACAACTCTTATAATCAGAATTATGGTAAATAACTGAATGATCCGAGTGGCTATGGTGGCAAAATATGCGCAAGATCAGCGCTTTAGCGGCCTCAGCAAACCCTCTTGGGCCACGCTGGCTACCAAATCCCCGTCCTCTGTATAGATCGATCCGCGATTGAAGCCACGGGCGCTGCCGGTGAATGGCGCGTCCATCGAATACAGATGCCAGTTCTGCAATTGCACCGGAGCATGGAACCACATCGCGTGGTCCAGACTGGCCGTCATCGCTTCAGGATTGTGAAACGTAAGCCCATGCGGACGCATCGAGGAACCCAGCAGCCCGAAGTCCGACACATAGGCCAGCAGAATGTGTTGCAGTTCCGGGCCGGCGCCGCGTGCCGCTTCCATTCGGACCCACATCTGATTGGCGTCACTGGTTTTTTGCGGCGCTATCGGGTCGCGCGGCTCCACCTCCCGAATTTCAAACGGCCGCGGCCGCAGCAGTTCGGCCTGTTTTTCCGGTGCAAAGCGGCTGGCATTCCGCTTGAGTATCTCGTGGCGGGGCTCCAGGCTGCCGGGATCCGGAACCTTCGGCATGGCGTGCTGATGATCCCAGCCGTCTTCCTTGGCATGAAAAGACGCGGCCAGATTCAGGATCTGCTTGCCGTTTTGTCTGGCAACAACCCGGCGCGTGGTGAAGCTGCGACCGTCCCTTGCTGGATCAACCTCATAGATGACCGGACGGGACGGATCGCCTGGCCGGATGAAATAGGCATGAAGAGAGTGGCATAACCGACCGGAAACAGTGGCATAAGCCGCGGTCAGAGCCTGCGCGATCACTTGGCCGCCATAGATCCGGATTGGAGTTTCACCACCAGAACCGGACCCGCGGAAAAGATTTGTGTCCAGGGTTTCAAGATCCAGGAGATCAAGCAGGGCTTTGGCGGTATCGGTCATAGGCATTGCTTTCTGTTCACTAGCTGTCTGCATTCATCGCAGAGTTGCCGGAGATGGACTCTAGTCTGTGATGGCGCCATGAACCAGCGCTTTGAGCTCCGGACGTGACGGGTATGAGCTGGAGGGCGCCAGCTGCGTCAGAAACACCACTGACAGATCCAGTTTCCTGTCCACCCAGAAGAAAGTCGAGGCGATACCGCCCCAACTGAAATCCCCGATGGAGCCGGGACAACGCGCGCGCGCCGGACTCAGCACCACGGCGCCGCCAATCCCAAAGCCCATGCCCTCCATCGGCTGCTCTGCAAAACTGCTAGGCCCCATTGATGCAATGTCACCTTTAAGGTGATTTTGCATCATAAAGTCAACTGTTTGGGGGCTGATAATGAAGCTGCTTCCGCAGCGCCCGTGGCAACGGAGCATCTCGGCGAATTTCATATAATCGTCAATTGTGCCGATCAGGCCGCCACCGCCGGAATGCATGCTGGCCCGCTCGAACGGAGAGTGTCCGTAACAGTCGGTCAGGCGCAAGCTGTCACTGCCTGTGTCCGCTGAATTGAGCGCCATAGCGTCACCGGCCAGCGGCGTATAGAGAGAGGCCAAGCGGTTCCCTGCCCCATCCGGCACCTGAAAACCTGTCTCCGCCATACCCAGCGGATCGAAGATTTCGCTGCTCAGGAAGTCTCCCAGCGGCTTGCCGGACACAATCTCGACAACCCGGCCAAGCACGTCCGTGGCCACCGAATACTCCCATCGGCTACCTGGCCTGAATGCCAGTGGCAGCTCTGCCAATCGCGCCACCATGGCGGACAGCGGTCCTTGGTCCGGCTTGAACAGGATATCCTCTTTCTCCATCGCCTCAGGCAGAACGCCCGGATTGAACGGATAGCTCAGCCCGCTTGTATGAGTCAGCAGCTGATGCAGTGTTGGCGCCGGACATGGTTCAGTCTGATCGATTTCGGACGCCGCCGGTATCAGTGCCCGCATGCCGCTGAACTCCGGGAGGAAATCGCTGATTGGTGCATCCAGATGGAATTCGCCGCGCTCCAGCAGCATCATGACAGCCAGCGAGGTGACCGGCTTTGACATCGAGTAGAACCGCACTAGCGTATCGCGGGTGTATGGCAGGTTCTCCCCAACGTTCCGCAGGCCAGCGGCGTGAAAGTAGATTTCCTCTCCGCCGCGACGTAACAGCAAGGCGCTACCGGGGTATTTCCGTTCGTCAACATAGCGTTGCTGCCAGGATCTGATCCGCGCCATCCGCCCAGAGTCCATTAATGCCTCCCGTCCAAGCCCAGCCAAACCCATGCGGGCGTTTACAGGATAATGCGTCGCCCAGCCGGTCAGGTCGAGCGGCTTTCGAGTATTCCCGGTTGAACAAATCAACTTAACCGTGCTTCCCGGACAACTACCTTTTTCTTTCTTCAACCAAAGCAAGTTACTCCAAGATTTTTTCATCCCCATGCGTTTGTGGGTTCGCTTTCGAAACAAATTTGTCTTAGAAGTTCAAAGGGAAAGACGGCAAGGACATATTTATGGCGAGTATTCTGGTATTGAACGGACCCAACCTGAACCTTCTTGGCACCCGCCAGCCGGATGTTTATGGCTCTGTCACTCTAGCATCGGTTGAGGAGAGCTGTACGGACCATGCCGCGAAGCTGGGTTTGGAGGTTGCCTGCCTGCAATCAAACCACGAGGGCGTGCTTATTGACGCCATCCATGATGCCAGGGGGCGCCACCAGGGGATCATCCTGAATGCCGGCGCCTATACTCACACCTCGGTTGCGCTGATGGATGCACTGATTTCCGTGGAAATTCCCGCAGTTGAAGTTCATCTTTCAAATATCCATGCGCGCGAAGCGTTCCGCCATACCTCCTACATTTCAAAGGCTGCACTGGGACAAATCTGCGGATTTGGAGCACAGGGCTATTTGTTGGCCCTGGACGCATTGGCTGCGCGTTTGAAAGAGGCCGGTGCCGCATGAAAGTCCGGAAATACCTGAATTTTGTCTGCGGCGCGCAGAGCCTGGAGGAGTTATGGCTCGGCCACGTCCAGCAGATGTCGGAATACGGTTTCGACAGGCTGATCTATGGGCACACGCGCTACAAGACAGAAACGTCTCTGGGGGACCCGGATGACTTTGTCATCCTGTCCAACCATGAAAACGAATATTTAGACGGCTTCCTTCGCAAGGGGCTCTATTTTCACGCGCCAATGCTTCGATGGGCGCTGGAGAATGAAGGCGCTGGAAGCTGGCGGATCGTGCAGGAGATGGCCGCAAAAGGCTCATTGGGTCCCGAAGCTCGAAGAGTGCATGAATTCAACCAGGCTCTTGATATGAAAGCAGGCTATACAGTCAGCTTCTATTCCACTTCCCCGCGCTACAAGGGGGCGATTTCCCTGGCCGCCCGGCCGGGCCTGTCCCAGGATCAGGTAGATGCCTTGTGGCAGGATGAGGGCGACGATATCGTCCTGATGAACAACGTCGCGCATTTGAAGATCCTCACCCTGCCCTATACGGCCCCGAACCGTAGCCTGACCAAGCGGCAGCGGGAAGTTCTGCAATGGGTCGGCGACGGCAAGACCACGCAGGATATTGCCTTGCTGATGGGGCTGACCCCGGCGACAATTGAAAAGCATCTTCGCCTGGCACGTGAATCCCTGTCGGTAGAGACCACGGCACAAGCTGTCCTGAAAGCCGCCTTGCACAACCAGATGTATGTTATGGACGCCTGAGGCACGGGCCAGGACATCTCTGTTCCTAAGCCACCCTATCGCTGGCTACAGCATTGAAATTACGTTTATTTTCACCTCAGCCTACACCAAAAACTGCGATCCATTCGATCTATAAACCACAAAAGACGCCAATTAGCGTCAAAAAGTATGGTATTCTGTACTACCGCTAAAGGATAATTCATTGCAAATTCCACATGTTCCGTGAGTGGTGGCTTTGGCCAAGGAACTTTGGGTATTGACCCCTGCAATTACAGGGCTCTCCTACCTGATCGGGGGCAGGCACGTATAGATCCGTGTCCTGCCCCGATATTTGAGGGGTCCTGCCCATCCCCATCAGCGGGGCCCCTCGCACCCAGTTTCTGAACTATTGCGTCTATCCGCACCGTTTGTTTGCTGGCGATCTCTGCTCCCCGGTGAAATAAGTCTCTAGCCTCCGCGCATAAAAAAACCGGCAGGAATTCCTGCCGGTTTCAACTCTTTGGCTAGAGGGATGATCAGCCCTGAGCAGCCTTGGCCACCTCAGCTGCGAAGTCTTCTTTCTCGACTTCGATGCCTTCGCCGACTTCCACGCGGACAAAGCCGGTGATGGTTGCGCCAACTTCCTTGGCGGCGGCTTCCACGGTCAGGTCCGGGTTCACAACGAACTGCTGGTTCAGCAGGGTCGACTCGGCCACGAATTTCTTCATGCGGCCTTCGATCATCTTCTCGATCACCTGCTCCGGCTTGCCGGATTCACGGGCGATGTCCATCTGGACCTGCTTTTCCTTTTCAACCATGGAGGCGTCCAGGTCAGCTTCGGACAGCGCGGCCGGGTTCACGGCTGCGATGTGCATTGCAACCTGCTTGCCGACGGCTTCGTCGCCACCGGTCATGGCAACCAGAACGCCGATCTTGCCCATGCCCGCGGTGGCCGCGTTGTGGACGTAGGAAATGACGGTTTCGCCTTCCAGCTTCTCCATGCGGCGCAGCGACATGTTCTCGCCGATGGTGGCGATCTTGTCGGTCAGGGTGTCGGCAACGGATTTACCGCCTAGATCTGCTGCAGCCAGCGCTTCGATGTCGTCAGCGCCCAGGGCTGCAGTGGCGATTTTGCCGACCATTTCCTGGAATTCACCGTTCTTGGCAACGAAGTCGGTTTCGGAGTTCACCTCAACAGCAACGCCCTTGCCGCCTTCGACGACAACGGCCACCAGGCCTTCTGCGGCGGTGCGGCCGGATTTCTTGGCGGCTTTCGCCAGGCCTTTGGTGCGCAGCCAGTCAACCGCGGCTTCCATGTCGCCGTTGTTTTCGACCAGTGCTTTTTTCGCGTCCATCATGCCTGCGCCGGTGGATTCGCGCAGTTCTTTCACCATTGCTGCAGTGATTGCCATCTTAGGCTCTCCTCAATTCAAAAACAGATTTGGGGCAGGTGATACCCTGCCCCGCATGTCAGTTCCGTGACAGGACGGATCAGGCTTCGGCGGCTTCTTCTGCCACGGCTTCTTCTGCCGGTGCTTCTTCCAGCGCGCCCAGGTCAACGCCTGCTGCGCCCAGCTGAGCCGACATGCCGTCCAGAGCCGCGCGGGCGACCAGGTCGCAGTACAGCGAGATGGCGCGCGATGCGTCGTCGTTGCCCGGAATGATGTAGTCCACGCCATCGGGCGAGCAGTTGGTGTCGACAACAGCCACAACCGGAATGCCCAGTTTCTTGGCTTCGGCGATGGCCAGTGCTTCTTTTTTCACGTCAATGACGAACAGCAGATCCGGAACGCCGCCCATTTCGCGGATGCCGCCCAGGGAGGCCTGCAGCTTCTCCTGGTCGCGTTCCATGCCCAGACGCTCTTTCTTGGTCAGGCCTTCGGCGCCGGAGGACATCTTCTCGTCGATTTCCTTCAGGCGGTTGATCGACTGGGAAACGGTTTTCCAGTTGGTCAGGGTGCCGCCCAGCCAGCGGTGGTTCATGTAGTACTGAGCGGATTTCTCAGCGGCTTCAGCGATCGGGCCAGCGGCCTGGCGCTTGGTGCCGACGAACAGGATGCGGCCTCCTTTGGCAACGGTGTCGCGGACTACCTGCAGCGCCTGATCCAGCATCGGAACGGTCTGGGTCAGGTCCATGATGTGGATGCCGTTGCGCGCGCCATAGATGAAGGGAGACATGCGCGGGTTCCAGCGCTGAGTCTGGTGGCCGAAGTGAACGCCAGCTTCCAGCAGCTGACGCATGGTGAACTCGGGAAGAGCCATGCTAATCTTTCCTTTCCGGTTTCTATCCTCGGCGGGGGTTCAGAGCGACTGCTCCAACCGGGGGTCCGTCAGGGATGTCTCCCCTGATCAGGCCAAACCCCGCCTGCGGGTTCGTAGGCGCGCCTATAGATCAGAAATTGCCAGCTGGCAAGGGCTGAGCGGCGGAAAAGCGGAGCAAACCGTCAAATACCTGCCGGGCGTCCGGTTTCATGCCCCGAACGGACCATTTCCTCTGCCTTTGCGGCCAGGAATTTGCGGTCCGGGGCCGCCGAAACCTCCAGCGGCAGATGATAGATCAGCTCCACCGCGCCCTGCCGTGGTGCGGCCAGAATCTTGAGCAGATGGGGCCCAAAATCCATGTCGCCCCACCAGGCGTAAAAACGGTCCGGCTGGCCGTTTGGCGGCAGGAAGCGCACCGAAACCGGTTGCACATGCAGGCACTCTCGCAGTTCTTCTGCGAAGAAGGCTGCAAACAGCGTTGATTTAAAGGGCAAAACGCGCAGTCCGTCTGTCGAAGTGCCCTCCGGGAAAAACAACAGTTTGTGGCCCGCTAGCAATCTCTGCTCAAACAGCTCCGCCTGTTCCCTGGCCTTCTTGGGGTTGCGTTCGATGAAGACGGTGCCGGTCGCCCGTGCCAGCCAGCCGATCCCCGGCCATTTGGCAACCTCCGCCTTGGAGACGAAATAGATCCGTTTGCGGGCATTGAGGGCAAAAATATCCAGCCAGGATGAATGATTAGCGACCACCGCTCCGTTCTGGCGCATCAATTCGCCTCGGGTTCTGTAAGCGATCCCGAGAATGCGGAAGGCGTTGCGGCAAACAAACTGGGTGATAAAGGGCGTTAACGGGCGCCGGACGCCGAACAAAGGCCGTTCGATCAGCCGTACTGACAGCAGTATTGCCAGCCCCCCGAACACCAGAAACGCCAGCGGCAGACCGCGCAGAACCACCATCAGCCAGCCGGCCGAGCCGATCCTGATGGGGTCCGGGGGGGATTCACTGTGCCAGCTGATGCTCATGCGCGGCCTCCGGCGTAGATCCTGCGCTGTCGCTCATTCATCCGCGCAGTATCCAGGATCAGGCAAACGTCTGTGGTGTTGAAGGCGTGATCGATGTAGGCGCCTTCGCCGACAAAACCGCCGAGCCGCAAATACGCTTTGATGAGCGCCGGGGTTTCGACCATGGCACGTTTGCGATCCAGTTCACCTACGTCCACCAAGTCCATGGGCTGAAAGGATTTAGACCGCACACGCAACTCCGGCGGCGCCAAGTGGCTGTGATGCAGCATGGCCAGCGGATTGGCCAGTTGCTGCGGGTCGGTGCCGTGGAAGCTTGCAACGCCGAACAGGACCTCGATCCCGTTCCACTCGACGTAGTCCGCCAGCCCGGACCAGAGATGGAACATCGCCATTCCACCGCGGTAATCAGGATGCAGGCAGGAACGGCCCAGTTCCAGAAGCCGGCGGCCCGACGCCTTCAGCACGCTCAGGTCGTATTCATCTTCAGAATAGAACTGCCCCGCTCGTGCCGCCTGATCGTCACGAAGCAGCCGGTAAACCCCAGCCACCGTACCGGTGGCCTCATCTGTCACCAGCATATGGTCAAAGAACGGGTCAAACCGGTCCCGTTCCAGCCCGGCGTCGTGGTCGACCATCTCACCACCGCCGCGCAACTCGCGAACGAACACGTCATAGCGCAGCGCCTGCGCGGCCCTCAGTTCGTCGTCTGTATCAGCGATTTTCACGGAAAATTCGGGGGCGGGGTCTGACATTCTGTCACCTTGGCGTCGTTCAGGCTTGAGCGCTTCACGCCAATAAGGCAAATAGCGCGCAGGTATTGGAGAGAATTTGAGGGATTACGTTAACCCTTCATAAACCCTTATGGATCAAAGACGGGAATAAGGGAGACACGCGCTCCGTCAATCACAAGCTTGCCCTGGTCGGGAAAGTTTACCGTGATCTTGCCGCCCGCGTTCGACTGCACTTGGCCGACGCCCCATTCAGGGTGATCCGGGTGCCGTACAAACATGCCGGGGGCTAAAATAGCGTTGAGGTCATTCATAGGGGGATGGCCCAGTTCGGAGGAAGTAATAGTTATGGGTGTAGATAACGCCAATCTGGCCGCATTGGTAGGGTCGCGGATCTGTCATGATCTGATCAGCCCGGTCGGCGCCATCAACAATGGTCTGGAGCTGCTGGCCATGGCCGGCAGCATGTCGGGACCGGAACTGGAGCTGATCTCTGACAGCGTCGCCAATGCAAATGCCCGCATCCGTTTTTTCCGCATCGCCTTTGGCGCCGCCGGAGACCAGCAGACGCCGCGGGCCGAGATTGTGTCTGTTCTGGAAGACGTCGGCAAAGGTGGTCGGATCAAATACCAGTGGTCGCCGCTGGAGGGCTGCACCCGCAGCGAGGCGCGGCTGGCGCTTCTGTCCGCGCTGTGCCTGGAATCGGCACTGCCCTACGGCGGCACGGTCAAGATATTCTGCGCCGACGGCAAATGGACGGTCATGGGCGAAGGCCGCAAGGTCACCGTCGATGATGAGCTGTGGGCGCGGGTCAGCGGCGGCAATTCAAATGCTGAAATCACCCCGGCACTGGTGCAGTTCGCATTGCTGCCGGAAGCAGCCAAAGAGGCAGGCCGCACCGTGCGGCTGGAGCTGAACCTGGAAAACATCACGCTGCAGTTCTGATCTGCGCCAGTTCTCACAAAGAAACGCCGGGCAATTTGCCCGGCGTTTTGCATTCTCTGAGGGTCAGGCGCGGATGGTGCCGTTACCGCGCACCAGGTATTTAAAGCTGGTGAGCTGGGTGGCACCCACGGGCCCGCGGGCGTGCATCTTGCCGGTGGCAATACCAATCTCTGCGCCCATCCCGAACTCGCCACCATCGGCGAACTGGGTCGAGGCATTGTGCATCAGGATGGCGCTGTCGAGCTCTGAGAAGAACTTCTGAACAGCCGTCTCATCCTCGGTAATGATGCAATCGGTATGCTGGGAATGGTGCGCCCGGATGTGCTGGATTGCTTCGTCAACGTCCGCGACCTGTTTCGCCGCAATGATTGAATCCAGGTATTCCTTGCCCCAGTCCTCCGCCGAGGCAGCGGTCATGCCATACGGTCCGGGCAGGCCTGCCTCGGCGCGGATTTCAACGCCGGCAGAGGCAAGGGTTTCCAGAACCATCTTGCCCAAGCCGGGTGCAATGTCCTGATGGATCAGCAGGCATTCTGCGGCGCCGCAAATGCCGGTGCGGCGGGTCTTGGCGTTCAGCACCACATCCAGCGCTTTCTGCGGATCAGCAGCCTTGTCGAGATAGATGTGCACGATGCCCTCAAGATGGGCAAAAACCGGTACCCGCGCCTCGCGCTGGACGAGTCCAACCAGCCCCTTGCCGCCACGGGGCACGATGACATCGACATAGTCGGTCATTGTCAGCAATTCCTGCACCGCGGCGCGGTCGCGGGTCGGCACCAGCTGCACCGCGTCTTCCGGCAGGCCCGCAGTTTTCAGGCCCTCCGCCAGGCAGGCATGGATGGCCTGGCTCGAATGGAAACTTTCCGAGCCGCCGCGCAGGATCACCGCGTTGCCCGATTTCAGGCACAGCGCGCCTGCATCGGCGGTCACGTTGGGGCGGCTTTCGTAGATTACGCCGATGACACCCAGCGGGGTGCGCACACGCTGGATTTTCAGGCCGGTGGGCTGCTCCCACTCCTCCATTACCTCGCCGACGGGGTCGCGCTGCTCTGCCACAGCGCGCAGACCGTCGACGATGCCCTGAATGCGCGTCTCGTCCAGCATCAGCCGGTCCATCATCGCGTCCGACAGGCCCTTGCCGCGGCCGAACTCCAGATCCTTGGCGTTGGCTGCAATGATCTCTGCCCGGCGGCTCCAGACCGCGTCGGCTGCGCCGATCAGCGCCGCGTGTTTGCGTTCTGCGCTTGCTGTCGCCAAGATTTGCGCCGCTTGCTTTGCACGTTTGCCAAGCTCCGCCATCACGGCGGGGATATTTTCATTTTCTTTCATATGTCTCGTGCCCTTGCCGGTCCCTGTCTGGCACAAAATGCCGTCCCGGCTGGAATAAACTATCAGAGGATGCGGTCAAAGCGCCATATCATCGCGGTGGATCAGCGCGGCGCGGCCGGGATAGCCCAGCGTCGCCTCGATCTCCTGCGACTGGCGCCCCTGGATAGCACGGGCCTCGTCGGCGGTATAGCGCGACAGCCCCTGCCCCAGTTTACGCCCGTCCGGGCCGAGGATGGCCAGCGGATCGCCGCGGCCAAAGTCACCCTCCACATGACGGACGCCTGCGGGCAGCAGGCTTTTGCCGGACATCAGCGCGCGGGCGGCGCCTTCGTCGATGGTCAGAACGCCGCGGGTTTTCATCGCGGCAATCCAGCGTTTTCGCGCGGCCTGCGGATCACCCTGCGCTGTGAACCACGTGCAAGTCGCGCCCTCCTCAAGCGTTTTCAACGGGTTCAGCGGCGACCCTTCAGTGATCGCCATGGTGCAGCCGGCGGCAGTCGCCATCTTGCCCGCCAGCAGTTTGGTGATCATGCCGCCCTTGGACAAGCCGGAGACGCCATCTCCAGCCATCGCCTCGATCTCGGGCGTGATCTCATCAATCCGGTCATAGCGTTTGGCGCTCGGGTCCAGCGCCGGGTTAGCGCTGTAGAAGCCGTCAACATCAGAGAGCAGGATCAGGCAGTCCGCCCCAACGGTCACGGCCACCTGAGCCGCAAGACGATCGTTGTCGCCGTAGCGGATCTCATCCGTGGCGATGGTGTCATTCTCATTGACGATGGGAACGGCCCCCATGCCCAGAAGCGTTTCCAGCGTTGCGCGGGAATTGAGGTAACGGCGGCGGTTTTCGCTGTCTTCCAGCGTCACCAGAACCTGCGCGGTGGTGATCCGGTGCGGTGCCAGTGCCTCCTCATAGGCACGGGCCAGCCGGATCTGACCGACAGCAGCCGCGGCCTGCGACTGTTCCAAAGGAAGATCGGCGCGCGGTAGTCCCAGCACGCGCCGGCCCAAAGCAATGGAGCCGGAGGAGACCAGCACTACATCGGTGCCGCGGGATTTCAGCCATGCAACATCATTGGCCAGCGAATGCAGCCAGCCGGCGCGCAGTTCACCTGTCTCCCGGTCCACCAGCAAAGCCGAGCCGATCTTGACGACAACGCGTTTTGCCGAGTTCAGGGCTGCCAAGGCGCTTCCTCCTCAGCGGGTTTCATACGCAGGCGGTCGTCGTCAATCTCATTGCGCAGGGCACGCAGGATCTCGTTCACGCCCTGACGGCTGACGCCAGACATCAGATGCACCGGACCGCCAACCGCGACCTCCAGCGCTTTGCGCTTGTCCTCCAGCTCTTCCGGATCGATGGCATCGACCTTATTCAGCGCGGTGATCCGGGTCTTGGTGGCCAGAACGCCGCCATAAGCCTCCAGTTCACCGATGATGGTCTCGTAGTCCTCAACCACGGTGTCGGAGGTGCCGTCGATCAGGTGCAGTAGCACCGCACACCGCTCCACATGCCCCAGGAACCGGTCGCCGATCCCCTTGCCCTCATGCGCACCTTCGATCAGGCCAGGGATGTCGGCGACCACAAATTCGGTATTGTCGATACCAACCACACCCAGGTTCGGGTGCAGCGTGGTGAAGGGATAATCCGCGATCTTGGGACGGGCGTTGGAGGTGGCAGACAAGAAGGTCGACTTGCCCGCGTTCGGCAGCCCCAGAAGGCCCGCATCGGCAATCAGCTTGAGCCGCAGCCAGATGGTGCGTTCGACACCCTCCTGCCCCGGGTTGGCGCGGCGCGGCGCCTGGTTGGTGGCGGACTTGAAGTGCAAATTGCCGAAACCGCCATTGCCACCCTTGGCCAGCAGCACGCGCTGGCCGACCTCGGTCAGGTCCGCCAGGACGGTTTCTTCATCCTCATCCAGAATCTCGGTGCCCACCGGCACGCGCAGCACGATATCATCGCCGTCCTTGCCGGTGCGCTGGCGGCCCATTCCGGACTGGCCGTTCTTGGCAAAAAAGTGCTGCTGGTAACGAAAGTCGATCAGGGTGTTCAGACCTTCAGTAACTTCAGCCCAGACAGAGCCGCCCCTGCCTCCGTCGCCCCCATCCGGGCCGCCGTATTCGATGTATTTCTCACGGCGGAAGCTGACGCAGCCGTTCCCGCCGGCGCCCGAGCGGATGTAGACCTTTGCCAGATCGAGGAATTTCATGACAGCTCCTTAATGCGGCAGGCCCCAGTGCCTGCCCGCGCAGTACAAGTGTCCCGCCAGAACCCTGGGCACTGGCGGGACTGTTTCGATTGCCTTACCGCAAAGCGCGCGCCGCGCCAATCACAGTTTTCGGCTGTAAGTCCAGGTTGGGACGGAGGCGTCGCGCGCCACCGAATAGCTTTCTGCATCGCCCAAATAATCAAAACCGCAGTGGATCAGAACCCGGGCAGAAGCGGGGTTGTCCTGAAAGACTGAGGCAAACATCGCGTCGTTCTTCTGCGGGTTCGCATCGACCAGCGCCTTCAGCGCCGCTGACGCCAGGCCGGTGTTCCAGAACGGCGGCGCGGTCCAATAGGACACTTCGGACTGGTTGCGGTCCATCCGCTTCAGCCCGATCACGCCTTTCAGCTCGGAGTCGCCCTCGATGGTTCCGTCGATCACCCAGACATCCTCATCCCGCTCCTCGGCCATGGCGCGTGCCACAAACGCTTCAGCTGCGCCGGGCGGCAGCGGATGCGGCACTGAGCGGGTCATGCGGGCAACGCGTTCGTCGCTGACATAATGTTCAATCAGGCCGGCGTCGGATTTTCGCAGCGGCCGCAGGACAAAACGCTCAGTTTCAATCACCCGCTGGCACACGATCTGTTCCAAATTCACGGACACGCTCCTCCTCGGCCAAAATTCTTGCGGCGGCAAACGCCTTTGTTGTTATCGCGATGAATTTCAGATGTGCACGCCGAGCTGTCACGGCAAGGTACACGGCATTCAAATATGGCAAAACTTCCCGTTTGCTTGGTGTGAACACCTGGCTGTTTCAGCGCGCTATACCTGGTTACTGCGGTCACTGGAAAACTCATCACAAGCTCAAGCTTCAAAACAGAAAAAGGGACCGGCCTTGCAGCCGATCCCCTAAAGACTTCTTTACCCTTCGGGTCGGCTTACTCAGCGGCCTCCGCCACTGGGAGAACCGATACAAAGGTGCGGCCTTTCAGGCCTTTGCGGAAGCTCACAGCACCGTCAGCAGTTGCAAAGAGGGTGTGGTCTTTTCCCATACCCACGCCTTCGCCGGCCCAGAACTTGGTGCCGCGCTGACGCACGATGATGTTGCCCGCGATGGCCGCCTGGCCACCGAAGAGTTTCACGCCAAGGCGGCGACCTGCGGAGTCGCGGCCGTTACGGGAGGAACCGCCAGCTTTTTTATGTGCCATTCTCTCTCTCCTTAGCCTTTAGCCAGTTCTTTGGCCTGCTCAACCCACTCGGGCTTCACTTTGATCGCCTCGATACCAGCAATGTCGTCTTCGGACAAGGCTGCGATCTGAGCGAAAGTGGTCAGGCCTGCTTCTGCCAGTTTCTTGGCAGCAGCGGGGCCAACGCCGGTCAGGGCGGTCAGGTCGTCCGAACCTGCGGCAGCTTCAGCGGCCGGGGCAGCTTTGGCTTTGGCAGCAGCTTTCGGAGCGGCTTTGGTTGCGCCCGAAGCCAGGATCTCGGTGATCCGGACCAGGGTCAGCTTCTGACGGTGGCCTTTGGTGCGCTTGGAGGAGTGCTTCCGGCGGCGCTTGACGAAGTGGATCAGCTTCTCGCCTTTGATCTGCTCGATCACTTCCGCCTTGACGGCTGCGCCGTCAACCAGCGGAGCACCGACAACCGGAGCGTCGCCGCCCAGCATCAGAACTTCGTCGAATTGGATGGTGTCGCCGGCATCAGCAGCAAGTTTCTCAACGCGGAGCACGTCGCCCGCCTGAACCTTGTACTGCTTGCCGCCAGTCTTGAGGACCGCAAACATGTGCGTCTTTCCTTTTCTAACCGCGTCCTACGGCCCCCTTGCGGGCGTTTCGGCAGATGCCGCCTCGAACAGCGCGCCCTTGAATGGGCGTATGACAAATAAACCCCGGGCGCACGGATTCCGGGCCGGGATGCGGGCTTATGGTTCGGATCGGCAGGTGTGTCAACCGTTTTTCACAGGCTATTCAGGCGCCCTTCGGAAATCAGATGTCCTGACCCGGTGTCAGCTCCGCCATGCGGTGGGCGAGTTCCTCGAACCGGTTGGCGGTGATCTCATACTGGACAGCATTCAGCAACTCATAGACCCGCTGCATCGGCTCCTCCTCCAGCGCCTCGACATAGGCCTCCACCTCGGCGTCGGAAAATTCCTGATAGGTATAGGCGGATGCTGCCAGGCTGGAAGCCTGCAGGCTGAGGCGCAACTCGCCCTCCTGCTCCTTCATAAGCGCCCGCAACTCGTCGGCGTCCAGTTCCAGGTCGATCACACCAGCAGCAGCGGCAGCCATCAAGAATCGGAACTGGATCTGCTGCAGTGCCTTCACGCCAGTGCCTGCAGCGTCAATGGCGCTCCCCATACGCTGGTACATCGCCACCCGCTTGCTGCCGGCCTTCACCAGATCCGAGATGATGCGGTTGCCCGCCAGTTGCTTCACCTCGTCATCCTCGATCAAGTGAGACGAATTCTCCGCCCGCACCAGCCGTTTTCCAAGATCACTGGCATAAAATGCGGCAGCATGGTCCAGCGCCGCATCGTCAAGGGTGTTTTCAAGGATGTCCAGCGCCAGGCCGCGCATCTTGTCGGTATCAAAGACGTCTTCGGACATTTGGGTCCATTGGCTTCCAAAGGCACCAGCGTCGACGCCCAGCATATCCGGTGCAGTTGACGCTGACAGCGCTATGCTGTCTAGCGCCACGTCAAACCCGGTGACTTCCAGAAACGCCTCGACCCGTGCCCGGTCGGCGGCGGCGGCAGGCAGAACGGCGGCGCAGCAGGCGAGCCAAAGCATGACAAGGGAGCGTGTCAGGAATGCGGGCGAAAAATGGAACATCTGCATAACGCAAATCTAGGCAAAAACCTTTGGCTGGCAACGGAAATCCGGCTTTTTTTCTGAAAGGCGCAAATCGCCCCTTGCGCCGGTCCGGAATCAACCTTAAACGCTGCCCCACCAGACCCCCGCGGAGAGGTGCCGGAGTGGTCGAACGGGGCGGTCTCGAAAACCGTTGTGGGTGCAAGCCCACCCAGGGTTCGAATCCCTGTCTCTCCGCCACTTTCCCTAACAGACCGTTTCCGTAACTGAATGCTTAAGACCCCGCCAGTTCGGCACGCCGGTCTCCAGCCATGCACCGCAGGCTTGGACCCCCTTTAGAGCACGCGCCTAACTTTCCGAATTTGGTAAAGAAAAAGGCCAGGCATTGCTGCCCGGCCTTTGTATTGATTTACTATGCGCGGATCAGGCGCGGCGGCGGCGCCCGCCAGCGCGGCCGCCACGGCCACGGCCCTCTTCGCCTTCAGCCGCCGGGGGCTTGTTGAACTTGATCCACTCGCCGCCATGCGGGTCGTTGTTGGTCAGGAAGTTGGCAGCGCGGATGGCTTCCATTTCCTTACCAGCGCGCGGTTTCGTGGAGCCGAGGCCGAACATGGTCACAAAGGCCTCGTCGTCCATACCTTCCGGCAGGATGATGCCAGCGGCTTCAACCGCGGCCTTCTTCTCGGCAATGGCCTTTTGGGTCACCGGCAGCGCAACCGGGTTCATGATCGCAGAGGTCATGCCCGCGCCCATTGCCATCGGCAGGAAGGCGTTGTTGATGCCGTGGCGGTTCGGCAGACCGAAGGAAATGTTGGACGCACCGCAAGTGGTGTTCACGCCCAGCTCTTCGCGCAGACGGCGGACCAGGGCAAACACCTGCAGGCCGGCAGTCGCCATTGCGCCAACCGGCATCACCAGCGGGTCAACCACGATGTCATGCGCCGGGATGCCGAAATCGGCGGCACGCTCAACGATCTTCTTGGCGACGGCAAAGCGAACATCCGGGTCTTCCGAGATGCCGGTGTCGTCGTTGGAGATTGCCACAACCGGGACGTTGTATTTTTTGACCAGCGGCAGGATCTGCTCCAGGCGCTCTTCTTCACCGGTGACCGAGTTTAGCAGCGGACGGCCTTCACAAATTTCCAGGCCGGCTTCAAGCGCGCCGGGAACCGAGGAGTCAATGCAGAGCGGCACGTCGACCAGGCCCTGAACCAGCTCAACAATCTTCTTCATCAGCGGCGGCTCGGTCTCGTTCGGGTTCGGGTTGGAGTTGTAAACCACGCCCGCATTGATATCGAGAACGGTTGCTCCGGCCAGCACCTGAGCCACAGCGTCTTTTTCAACGGTGGAGAAATCGCCGGCTTCCAGTTCGGCAGCCAGCTTCTTGCGGCCGGTCGGGTTGATACGCTCGCCGATTACGCAGAACGGCTCGTCAAAGCCCAGGACCGCGGTTTTTGTTTTTGATTCTACGACTGTACGGGTCATTTTTGATCCTTAGGGTCTTAGGAGTTAACCGGCCTTGCCGAAGCGCCGCCGTTGTTGATGGCCCACGTGGCATTGGTCTTGATACCGCCCAGCGGGAAGAAATGCACGTTGGTGATGTTGAAATCCGGGTTTTCCGCCTTGTAGGCGGCCAGCTCGGCTACGACATCGGTCGGCTCGTAGGGCAGCAGCAGCTTGGACACATCCATTGCGCGCTTCTGCAGGACCTTCAGCGACGGGCCGACACCGCAGGCGATGGCGAATTTAATCAGGGTCTGCAGCTTGGCCGGGCCGGCGATGCCGATGTGGATCGGCAGATCGACGCCAGCAGCTTTCAGGCCGTTTGCCCATTCGATGATCGGCTTGGCCTCAAATGCGAACTGAGTGGCCAGCGCCATCTTGGCATCGGTGCGCTCGGAGAACTTCTGCTTCCACTGCAGCGCTTCGAAGACGTTCTTGGTGGAGCCGTCCGGATCGATGTCCTTGTTGCCTTCCGGATGGCCAGCAACGTGCAGATTGGTGAAGCCAGCCTTGTCGAACAGGCCGGTTTCCAGCAGCTGCATGGAGCTGTGGAAGTCGCCGTGCGGCTTGGCTACGCCGCCGGCCAGCATCAGCGCCTGCTTGACGTCAGCCTCACCCTGGTAGCGGGCAATCCAGTCTGCCAGGGTGGCCTCGTCCTTGATGATGCGCGCCGGGAAGTGCGGCATCACCGGGAAGCCTTCGGCGTTCAGGCGCTTGGCGGTGGCAACCATGTCCTCGATCGGGGTGCCTTCGATGTGCGCGATGTAGACGCGGGTGCCGCCGGGAAGAAGGTCGCGGAAGTCGGCGACTTTCTCCGCGGTGCGCGGCATGACTTCGATCGAATAGCCCTGCAGGAAGGCTTCAACCTGGGGATTGACGGTCTGGGCCGCGCCAGAGTCTCGTTTTTTAAAATTCAGCAAAGCCATCACGGCCTCCCAAAGTGGTAAGGGTCACGCCCATCCGTCATTCGCGATCAGTGCCTTCAGGCGATCCTGATCATACTCGGTTTCCAAGCGTTTCGCTTCGGCTTCGGCAATTTCAGCCGCTTCGCCTTCAGCAGAGAAAGGCGCAGCCTTACGCCATTCAGCCAGATAGGCATCCGCGTCTTTTGCGTTCACCTTCATGGCTGCGCGGTCAATTGCCTGCTCGAACCGCTCTTCGAGCTGACGCTTGGCGCCGCGGCGGCCTTTGCCAACGATGACCTGCGCAGGGATATCGCGCCAGTATACGATCGTAACGTCGGGCATGCCTTGCTTTCCTCCTAGCCTGGATAGACCACGTTCTAGTGCGGTGGCGCGCCGCAAGTTGGTCGATTTTCGACAACACGATGGGATTGAGCGACGTTTTACTGCCGTGACACTAGCTTTCTGCACATTCCAATGCCACAGGGCAAAACCGCCAAAATATTCATATGGATTATGAGATTTCCGGGAAGCGGCGGAAATTGCTTCACTTCTGCTTCCACAGCGCTTGCGCCGGTGCATCGGCGCACCTATTGTCGTCGTTAACACGATAATCGGAGGGCGTGAATCATGGCGCCCAGGCGCTCGAAAGGTGCGGGCGCGTTTCCCAAAGCGGTTGAGACCCCTGCACCGGCCCGTCCCGATCCTGATGCGCTTTATGCGGCGCTGGATCTGGGTACAAATAGCTGCCGCATGCTGATTGCCCAGCCCAAGGGCAGCGGTATTCATGTGGTTGATAGTTTCTCCAAGTCGGTGCAGCTCGGCGCCGGTCTGGAGCGGACCGGACGTCTGTCGCGGTCCTCGATGGCGCGCACAATTCAGGCGCTTCGGATCTGCCAGCAGAAACTCAAACGCAACAAGGTCAAGCGGATGCGGCTGGTGGCGACAGAAGCCTGCCGCCGTGCCAAGAACGCGCGTGACTTCATCCGCCAGGTGAAACGGGAAACCGGACTAACGCTGGAAATCATCCAGCCGGAGGAAGAGGCGCGGCTCGCGGTGATCTCCTGTGCGCCGCTGGTGTCCACTAAAACTGAGCAACTGCTGGTGGTCGATATCGGCGGCGGTTCCACCGAACTTGTCTGGATCGACGTTTCCTCCGTACCGCGGCGCGACCGCCCAGCGGCCATCATGCGGCTGCACAACGGGTTTCACCCGACTGAAAGCCCATTCCCCGCGGCCAAGGTGGTCGACTGGATCTCGGTCCCGCTTGGGGTCGCCACATTGCGCGACCAGTTCAACGATGTGGAGGACGATGCCGCACGGTTTGCCCTGATGAGCTGGTTCTTCGAGGAGAACCTTGCTGATTTCGCGCCCTACAAGGACGAACAGGCACGCGCGGGCTTCCAGATCGTTGGCACCTCCGGCACTGTCACCACCGTGGCAGCGTCCCATCTGGGCCTCAAGCGTTATGACCGGACTAAGGTAGACGGCCTGCGGATGACCAGCGATCAGATTGACAAAGTGATCCGGGGTTATCTAGAACTCGGTCCTCAGGGCCGCCGCCGCGACCCCCGCATCGGCGAGGACCGGCAAGCCCTGATCATGTCCGGCTCCGCAATCCTGCAGGCGCTGTTGCGCTGCTGGCCCACAGACCGCCTGTCGGTCGCGGACCGCGGCCTGCGCGAAGGCCTGCTTTATGCGCAGATGAGCGCGGATGGCGTTCTGGAGGACAGCCCCTACTAGGGGGCAGGAAAATTGGATTTTTTCCGGGCGGGATTTTTTTGGCAAAGTTCCGGGCACCCGGCGCAAATGGTGGCAGTCATGGCAAAGACACCGACAGGAAAAAACACTTCGGGACGCGGTCAGCGGGATCTGAAGGTCAATGTGAAAACGGCGCGCGGGCGCAAGCTCAGTTCGACCCGCTGGCTGCAGCGGCAGTTAAACGACCCCTATGTAAAACGCGCCCTGGCCGAAGGCTACCGCGGCCGCGCGGCCTATAAGATCATGGAGCTGGACGACAAGTTCCGCTTCCTGGTGAACGGCGCCCGGGTTGTAGACCTGGGCTGCGCACCGGGCGGCTGGGCGCAGGTTGCAGTGAAGCGGATCAATTCCCTGGGCGAGAAGCCGGGCAAGGCCGTCGGCCGCATCATTGGTGTCGACCTTCAGGAGGTCGAACCGCTGGCGGGGGCCGAATTCCACCAGCTCGACTTCATGGACGACGGCGCTGACGAGCAAGTCAAGGAATGGCTGAGTGGCAAGGCGGATGTAGTGATGTCGGACATGGCTGCGGCCAGTTCCGGCCACAAACAGACTGACCATTTGCGGATCATCTCGCTGTGCGAAACGGCAGCCTATTTTGCGTTCGATGTTCTGGAGGACGGCGGCACCTTCGTTGCCAAGGTTCTGGCAGGAGGTGCCGAAGGTGAACTGCAAAAACTGCTGAAGCAGAAGTTCACCAAGGTAATGAACATCAAGCCGCCTTCCTCCCGGTCGGACAGCTCTGAAAAGTTCGTGGTGGCAACCGGCTTCCGGGGCTGAACCGGATCAAACTTGGCGGCTGTGCGGAACAGTCAGCGACCGGGACGCCATTGTGCGCAGCAAAATAGCTTCTTCGCCCTCTTCATCAGTCAGCCGGGACAACCGCAGATCGCGGTCGGCATCGCGGGTCATTCCGCACTGAAGCACCAGTTCAAACAGCCGCATACGGCGCAGTTTGTTTTGCAGGTTTGTCACGATGACCCTTTCTGGATCCACTGTCTTCCTGCAATCCTAAATGTCGATTGAGCTGAGATTTGGGCGCAATTGTGGCAGCGCTGCCTTATTGTCGAATAAATAGAAACAGTTGCAGCAGGGCAGCAGGAGCTATGTCCGGCCCATGCTATTCGCCATATCGATAAGGGCACCGTTGAATTCCGCCCCCAGAATCAGAATGGCGGAATTCAGATACAAAAAGATCATAGCCGCCATCGCGCCCGCCAGGCCTGCGTAAGTGGCCGAGTACTGAGCAAAAGAGCTGACATATATCGCAAAGCCGCTGCCGCAGATCAGCCACAGCAGTAGTGTCAGGACGGCCCCAGGCAGAATGCGCCGGAAACGATGCACCCGCCCGGGAAGCAAAACATGAAACGCCAGCACCGCACCCGTTGGCAGCGCCAGGGCCAGGAGGCCTCTCAGCCCCTGTTCCCAGCCTTGCGGCACAGTGGCAAAAGGCAGCAGCTTGGTAATGTGGCGCACATAAAGCGGCATGATCACCTCAAACACGGTAACCGCCAAAATTCCCGCACCGCCAAGGATGACCAACGCGATGCACAGCGCCCGGGACCGCCAAAACGGCCGGGTATCCGTGTCGTGATAGGCCTGGACCATTGCTGTTCGCACGGCGTCGACCCCATTTGACGCAAAATAGAGCGCAAACAGGCCGCCCAATGTCACCAGTTGTGTATTGGACGTTCGCAGAACCGCCTTAAGCTCCGCCAGAATCGGCCGTGCCACCGCATCCGGCCAGACACTGAACACTTGTTCAGTCATCGCCTCGACCTCCACCTCTTGCGATAAAAGGCCTGCAACAGTGCCAGCAAGCGCAACCGTGAACAGCACAAAGGGGAACAGCGCCAGCATCATGGACATGGCGATATGACTGCTCATCACCCAGCCGTTTTTTCTGTTGAAGCGGCCGGCGGCGGATAATAATGCAGCTGGCCACATTCGGAATGGCGGAAGGATTGGCATATCGTCAACGTCCCACAACTGCAGGGCAAATGCCAGCGTCAAATCATAGCACGGCTCGCGCAGCGCCTTCCCGGGCATGGCGGGACGGCATGATCAGTACTAGTTTGACACTTGAGCAGATTTTGGAGCCAGCGATGTTCTGGATCATTTTAAGTTCGGCGGCCCTGGCCGCAACCTGGACGGCGGCCGGGGTGGCAGCACTGAGCGCTGCACGCACCGCGCGGACCCCGCAAGGGGCCATCGGCTGGGTCGTGTTCCTTTTGTCGGCGCCTGTACTGGCCCTGCCCGCCTATATGATCTTTGGCCACCACCGCTTCAAAGGATACTGGACGGCCCGCCGGGCTGCAGAGCAGGCCGTCATCGCCAAGCGCAACTTCACCAGTGCCCAGGCACAGGACGCTCCTGCCCTGGCCGTCAATGCGGCGCCCTTTGAGGTGATTTCAGGCCTGAACGTCTGCCGGGGCAACGGAATGGAGTTGCTGATAAACGGCATCGAAACCTTCAACGCCATCTTCGAGGCAATTGAAAACGCGCAGGACTACATTCTGGTTCAATACTATATCCTGCACGCCGACGGTCTCGGGATGCAATTGCAGGCGCGGCTGATTGCTGCAGCACAGCGCGGTGTGACCGTCTGGTTCATGACGGACAGTATTGGCAGCCGCAAGCTTCCCCGTGATTACAAGCATGCGCTGGAGGCTTCCGGTGTCAACATGATTGACCCGGCGGTTCAGCGCGGCCCCTGGCACCGTTTGCGGATCAATTTCCGCAATCACCGGAAAACCGTGATCATCGACGGCCGCATCGGCTTTACGGGCGGCCTCAACGCCGGAGATGAATACATGGGGCTGGATCCGGAATTCGGTCCGTGGCGGGACACGCATGTCCGGTTGACCGGCCCCGTTGTTCAACAGCTTCAGCTGTCCTTTGCTGAAGATTGGCACTGGCGCACCCAGGAACCTATCCTGGGTCTTCTCAACTGGCAGCCCGAACTGTCACCGCAGAACCTGCCGGCGCTGATCGCCTCCACGGGACCCGGTGACACAACCGGCAATGGCTCCATGCTCTACTTTTCCGCCATCACTGCGGCACAGTCCAGGATATGGCTGGCTTCTCCTTATTTCGTTCCCGATCAGGATGTTTTCGCGGCCTTGAAGCACGCAGGCTTGCGGGGTGTTGATGTCAGGGTGCTTTTGCCGGAAACCATCGATCACCACTTGCCTTGGCTTGCCAGCTTTGCATTTTTTGATGAACTGCGCGAATCCGGGGTCCGCATCCTGCGCTATCAAGGCGGCTTCATGCACCAGAAGTGCTTTGTCGCCGACGACAAAATCGCAGGCATAGGAACCGCCAATCTGGACAACCGGTCCTTCCGGCTGAATTTCGAAACCATGGCGCTGTTTTTTGATCCGCGCCCCGCGTCTGAAATTGCAGAGATGCTGGCAGAGGATTTTCTGAGTGCGCGCGAACTGACCGAAAGTCTTAGCCAGCAGAAACTCCGGATCCGCCTGCTGGCACCTGCAGCGCGCTTGCTCGCCCCAGTGCTTTAGCGGCCCGCTTCAGGGCGTTGTCCGTTAAAGGAAAACAGCCGCCCCATGGCGCTTACAAGGAACGCTGTACTGATCCCAAATCCGAACAACCCCGTAACTGCAGCCAAGGCAGCAAAGATCCTCAGTGCAGGCCCCAGCAGCACGTCGCCATAGCCAAGCGTCGTATAGGTCACCAGCGAAAAATAGACCGAGGTATTCCAATCCTCGATCGCGCCGACCATTACAAAGGCCGAAGACCAGATCCAAACCTGGGCGGTATGGCTGCCGAGAATGATAAAAATGGCAACCAGCAGCATAAGGCCCAATTGCCAGGGCCGGTAGGGTTTGGAAAATCCTTTAGACATCCTGTTAAGCACCGAGGCACACCAGACCAAGACTGCGATCTCCAGGATCAGGCAGGCGCTGAGGTAGATTGATCCCCACAGAAGCTGGTTCCACAGTAAGGCTCCGGCGAAGACCGCGGTCCCATTGGCGCTGTGATGTGATACCCGTTGTTCATGGAGATCGACGAGGACAAGATCGACGACGCGGTTCTGGGACTGCTCTGGTTGACGCTGCATGATGAGCGTCGCGCCTGGAAGGGAATGGACTGGTCGGCACTGGATCGATTGCATCGGAAGGGTTTGATCCATGACCCGGTTAACCGGGCCAAATCTGTCGTGCTGACTGATGAAGGGCTACAGCGCT
>NZ_WLCM01000053.1 GCF_013317235.1 Leisingera sp. ANG59
CACCACGCTGTGGTCATACCACCACGCTGTGGTCATACAGATCGAAGGTGCCAGCTACCGCCTGCGCAGCCATGCCGACCTCATACCCGAGCATGTCCGCGCCAACGCCCCGATCGCTCCCCCGCCTCCGCCGAAGCGCCGCGGGCGACCGCCAAAGACAAGGAATGGAGCCGCTGATCACTAACGCCGGCTGATCACCGGGACCGAGCAAGTGGGGAATTTTACTTCGGCACTTTTGGGGAAAATTGAAACGGCGTTGACAGATGTCCGCGCCGCGCCCTGATACGAATGAAGAATGCCCGCAGCGGACCCGGTGCTTTCGCCGCGGCCCAGGCCGCCTCGACCAGCATGGCGCGGGCATGGCTGCGGCCGACCTTGCTGATCCGGCCATGGTGGGCAGGCCCCAGACCGGACTGGCGCACACGCGGGTTCAACCCGAAATCGCTCACCAGTTTCTGCAGCGATTTGAACCGCTCGATGCTGCAGATCGCCGCCATCAGCCCCGCGGCGACCGCCAGATTGACCCCGGTGATTGTCAGGAGGCGCTGGATCTCTTCGTCCTCCAAGGCGTCCTGGGCGATGCCGCGGTCGAGTTGGGCAAGGTCTTCTCCGAGCCGGTCAAGCTCGCGGACATAACGCGCAATCGCGGCCCGTTCATCCTCCGGCATCGGTTGACGCGCCAACCAGTCGCGGCCGCGCTTATTGAAGAGATCGGCATGCGGGCATTTCGGGATCAGATGCGCATGCAGGATGGCATGCACCTCGTTCTTGATCCGGGTCCGGTGCCGGACAACCTGATAGCGGCGCTCCACCAGTCTGCGCATCCGTTCCGTCGCCGCATCCGGGGTCCAGATTTCCGGCAGGTAGCCGGCCGCATGCAGGCTGGCCAGCGTCCCGGCGTCGACCTTGTCGGTCTTCACATGGGCATGGGCGATCGCCTTGACTTGAAGCGGGTTGGCAATCACCACCCGCTTCACATAAGGCGACAGGATCCGGGACACCGCCATGCAGTTGCTGGTCGCCTCGATCACCACCTCGTCCGTCTTCTTGAGTTGCCTGCCGAACCCCTCCAGGGCCGTGCGGGTCATCTCGACCCGGCCTTCGTGCCGGGTCAGGCCATTCTCCCAGATCACCACCTCCCCAAAGGTGCGGTGGATATCGATGCCAATCACGCGTCGCATGCGCGCTTCCCTTGCCAGTGACAAAAAGCGGGAGCGGCGGGCGACACGACAACTACGGTTTCGCGCTCTCGGCGCAACCGGGCGAGTCGCAGAGGCGGCCAGCTACTAACTCGAGCTCGCAGCTCATCGAATGCATCGGCCTGCCCGCACCTTCGTGCTCCCGGTGCCTCTGTCCCGGATGCTCGCAGTATACACTCTGATCCAAGGATCGGGGCCGAACATCGGCACCGGGATCTTCAAACCGGTTACAAATGCCATCGAAAGCCTGAACCGCGTGATCCGGAAATCAATCAAGACGCGTGGCTCCTTCCCGACCGATGAAGCCGCGACCAAGCTGATCTATCTCGCCATACGAAAATTTGAGAAGGATGGCCGGAACGTCCGGGAATGGTTTGCGGCCCGCAATCAGTTCGCCATTATGTTCGGCGAGCGCTTCGACGCTTGAGTATTTGAAACCGCATGGGCCGGGCCAGATACACAGACTTCAGGACACTCCCTCATGCTGGTATTCGCGGGACTTGCAACGTTTCGCAAACGCCATCCTTTGTTAAGAGCAGTTTCACCCCTCAAATCACCGCGCCACCGGCATGAGATAGTTTCTGTACGAGGCCGCACACACGTTCGCCGCGCAGCCACCAATGCCCGTAGGCATTTTATTGAGACCGCGACTCCACTTGTTATCCGGCTGATTCCGGTGTTTCTCAGCCTGATCCGGATAAAAAATCTGCCCGTAACCAGTATCAGATGAATGCTGTTTTCGTCAGGCTACCGCTTGCGAACCGGTGATTTCTATCAGCGAACCGCAAAGATAGGGGGCTTCGTCTGATGCCAGGAAGGCGACAAGAGCGGCAACTTCTTCCGGCTCGCCGATACGCCCGTAGGGCACCAGTGCATTGAGCTCCTCCAGAGACCGGCCAGTGCGCGCCAAGTTGCTTTCAAGCATTGGCGTGCGGACTTCCCCGGGGCAGACTGCATTCACCCGGATCTTGTCCTTGGCATAGTCGCGAGCAAGGTTCTGGGTGAAGGCGGCCACAGCAGCCTTGGTGGTGTTATAGGCGATATGCCCGGGTGCGGGATGCAGTCCCCATTGCGAGGCGGTGTTGACGATGGCGCCGCCGCCCTGCCGCTGCATATGGGGCACCACAGCTTGGCACATATGGAAAATGGCGTCGACATTGACCTTGAACGAGAGGGACCAGTCCTGTGGTGTCAGCTCCATCAGGGCGCCGCGCCGGTTGATCCCCGCGTTATTGCACAGCACGTCGATGGTCTGACCTGCATTGGTGATTTCGGCCACGAAATCGTGGATGGCGTTCGCATCGCACAGATCCAATGCTCCAATATCAGCCTGCCCACCGGCGTCCCGGATCGACGCAGCCAATGCCTCAGCAGCAGCGGCGTTACTGTCGGCAACCCATACGAAGGCACCTTCGGAGGCAAAACGGCGGCAGATTGCGTCGCCGATCCCGCCAGCGCCGCCGGTCACAATGACAGTTTTGTTTTCGAAGCGGTTTGCCATGATCACCTCATCTGGCTTGCGCCGTTCACGTCGAGGACGGCGCCGGTTAGGGAGTGCTGGGAGCCGCGCAGCACAAAGGAAACGAGTTCGCCGATTTCCGCAGATTCTGCCATTTTGCGGATAGGGATGCCCCCCAAGGCGGCCTCAGCGCCATGTTTGGCCATATAGGCCTCGGCCATGCTGGTACGGACCCAGCCCGGCGCGATGGCAACGGCGCTGATCCCCTCGCTGCCAAAGCTGCCAGCGATGGACTGCGTCAGATTGATGAGCGCAGCCTTGGAGACGCCATAGGGCATCGCATCCCCCCGGTATCCGCCCTGCCCGGCGCGGGAGGCGATATTGACGATCCTGCCGCCTCCAATGGTGCGGAAGTGGAGAATGGCAGCCCGGCAGAGATCCGCAGCGGCATGAAAATTCACCTGCATCTCCCGCGCCCAGACCGTGTGCCAGTCTTCCAGCGGGTCGGCGATTTTTATGTGGGAAAGGATGCCTGCATTGTTGACCAGAGCGTTGATTTCACCGGCCTTGGCGAGGGCTTCTTGCCACATCAAATCAGGCCCTTCTTTGGTGGAGAGATCGCCCTCGGCACAGAATGCGCCGTTGCCCAGCTCTTGCGCCAAAGTTTCCGCTGCGGCGCGGTTGCGGCCGAAATGCAGGATCAGCCGGGCTCCTTCCGCAGCCAGTTCTCTCGCGATTGCCGCACCGATTGTGCCGGTGGCGCCAGTGACGAGGACAGTCTTTCCAGAAAGCGTTTGCATTTCAGAGTTCTTCATCACGGCGAGACAGAGGTTTTGCCGCCAGCAGCCGCGCGGCGACGCTGTCGAGCGCGGCTGTCAGCGCGCTGTTGCCGCCTGCACCGGCAAATTCGTCGTACATCTGCTCGTTAAGCCCTCCGGGAGTGGAGTGTGCTACGCGCAACTCACTGAAGCTGCTGCTTGTGTCCTGTTCCGCACGCCGGGCAAGGCCCAGGAAGACGCCGGTGAGATAAGCCTGCGCATCCTGTTCGGCGCAGCCCTGCGCGCAGAGCCAGCCTGTTGCTGTTTCAAGCACCCCGAAATAGGTGCCCATCAGGGCGCTTGCGGCGGCGTAGGCATCAAACTCGGCGATGCTGTCAGCCGTGATGGCGGTTCCCAGGCAGGAAAACAGACCGGAGAGCTGTCCGGATGCCGGGTAGAGCACTGTTACACCGCGCCGCTCTGCAACCGCCGGCAGTGGGATGGCACGGGTGATCTCCACCCCGTCACCGATCCAGCTGTAAAGGCGGTCATGAGTCAAGGTTGCAATCAGGCTGACCACCTTCTGCCCGTTGCGGAACCGTATCGGACGCAGGACCTGTTCCGCCACCTGGGGCAGCACCGCGAGAAACACCGCATCGGCTTGGTCCGCAATCTCCTGATTGTCCGAGGTAACGCGCACCCGGCCCGATGCCGCAGCCAAGCGGGTGGAAACCTCGCGGCTGCGTTCCGAGACAATGATCCCGGCAGCCGGGTACTCAGCCGCTATAAGGCCGGTTACAATGGCTTCGGTTATGACACCGGTTCCTATGAAGCCGAGTTTCATGGTGTTTGGCCTCCTTTCTGCTTATGCCCTGCCCGCTGTTGTCCGAACTGGCAGCTCAACCGCCCCAGGTATCGGACAGAGTAAAGCCTTGAGGGAAAGGGTCAGTCGGATCCAGGCCGATTTGGCTGATGGCATAAATCCAGCACTGTCCGGACACGCGGTTTTGTGTAGCTGCGTAGGGCCCAACCTCGGTTTCGCCGAGAAATTCGGTGATAAACTCCCCCCCGATGATCGAGCGGGAGGTCAGCACGTCGCCAGGTTTCACGCGGCCCTCCGCATATTGCACAGCCATGTTGGCGTTCGAACCAGTCCCGCAGGGCGAGCGGTCCGCACGCCCGGGCCGGAGCGTGGTGCAAGTGCGGATCACCCCGTCGGGATCAATGGAGCGGAACATGACATAGGCCAGGCCGTTGAGCGCAGGGATAGTTGGATGCGCCGGGTCTTCCACCTCTGCAATCCGATTGCGCAGAGCGACTCCCTTCACGGCCAGGTCACGGGCGTTTTCCGGTGTGATCGTGAGACCAGTTTGTTCCACATCCACCAGCGCGTAAAAGACGCCGCCAAAACAGAGGTCATAAGTAACCGCCCCCCATTCCGGGGTCTCGATCACCCCGCTCTTCTTGGCGACGAAGGAGGGCGGCATATCGAGCGCCACTCTGGTGACCTTGCCGCCATCGCAAGCGGCCACAGCACGCACCAGCCCCGCTGCGGTATCGAGCACCACCACAGTTTCCGGCTCCGCCATCTCTTTCATGCCGGTTTCCAGGATGGCCGTCACCGCACACATAGCGTTGGAGCCAGACATTGCATGCGCCTGATCCGGCTGCAGCACGATGAACCCCGCATCCGCCTCGGGCGTGGTGGCGGGCAGCAGCAGGCAGAAAGAGCCCGCCGGGTTTCCGCGCGGCTCGGAACAAAGGAACCGGCGCAGGCTGTCGTCCGTCTTGTTCAGATAGTCGAGCTTGTCCGCCATGGTGGCCCCGGGGATATTCAGGACGCCTCCGGTCACCACGCGGCCGATCTCACCCGCACAATGAACGTCAACGGTTTGCAGGGTGCGTGTCCAGCGCATGGCGTCAGTCCTTTATGTACCAGCCCCAAGGCTTTGAGCGGTCGTAGGTGGTGATCTGCTTGGTTTCGAGATAGTTGTTCAGCCCCCATTCGCCCAGCTCACGGCCAATGCCAGACTGTTTGTAGCCGCCCCAGGGCGCCTGAGTGAATGTCGGCTGCGAGCAGTTTACCCAGACGATCCCCGCGCGAAAGGCGCGGGCCACGCGGTTGGCGCGCTCCAGATCATTGGACATGACGGCTGCGCCCAGCCCGAAGCGGGAGTCATTTGCCAAAGCGACTGCTTCCTCCTCGGTCGTGAAGGGGCGGATGCAAACGACTGGACCGAAGATCTCTTCGTTCCAGATCCAGCTCTCCGTTGGCACATCGGCAAAGACGGTGGGTTCCACATAGCAGCCGTGCTCCAGCCCCGCTGGCACGCCGCCGCCGCAAACCAGCTTGGCGCCCTCAGCCTTGCCGCGTTCGATGGCGGCGAGCACCTTCTCGTGCTGGCCCTGGCTGACAAGCGGCCCCAGCAGTACACCGTCCTCCAGCCCGTGGCCGATCTTGATCTTCTGCGCCTCCTCCTTGAGCCGGGCCATCAGCGGTTCATAGATGGTCTCCTCGATCAAAACGCGGGAAGTGGCAGAGCACACCTCGCCCTGGTTCCAGAAGATACCAAACATGATCCATTCCACGGCTTCGTCGATATCCGCATCACCGAAGACCACCATCGGAGACTTGCCTCCCAGCTCCAGGCTGACGGTTTTGATCTCTTGGGCGGCCGTGGCCATGATGCGGGCACCCGTGGGCACAGATCCGGTAAACGCCAGCTTGTCCACACCGGGGTGTTCGGTCAGCGGCTGGCCGGCCTCAGGGCCAAAGCCGGTAACGATATTCAGAACCCCTGCGGGCAAACCTGCTGCAGTGGCGATTTCGCCCAGTTCCAGCGCCGTAAGCGGGGTCAATTCGGAGGGCTTCAGCACCATGGTACAGCCTGCAGCCAGCGCCGGGGCTACCTTCCACGAAGCCATGAGCATCGGGAAATTCCAGGGAATAATGGCGCCTGCAACGCCTACCGGCTCCTTGACTGCCTTGGCAGTGAATTCGACCATCGGCAGTTCGATGTCCTGTTCGGCGCTGTTGTCCAGCCGCTCGGCCAGGTCCGCGTAGAAGTGGAAGCAGCCGGCGGTGTCTTCGATATCCCAGACCGCCTCCGGCAGGGGCTTGCCGTTGTCACGGACTTCCAGACGAGCGAGTTCATCGGTGCGGCGGGTGATTTCATCGCCCGTCTTGCGCAGGATCGCAGCACGCTCAGCGCCGCTCATCCGCGGCCAGGGGCCGGTGTCGAAGGCCGCACGGGCCGCTTTGACGGCTGCATCAATGTCTGCTGCAGCCCCCCGCGCAACCTGGTGAAATGCCTCGCGGTTCGAGGGATCCACCACATCGAACATTTCGCCCGAGGCGGCAGCGGTCCATTTACCATTGATGAAAAGCTGGTTCTTCATTGATCTGTCCTTACATGCTGCGCGTTACACCGCCGTCCACCCGCAGGCTTTGGCCAGTGATATAGCTGCTGTCGTCAGACAGCAGGAACGCTGCTGCCTTTCCCTGTTCTTCGGCCCGGCCCAGCCGTTTCAAAGAGGACAGCCCGGCGAACTTCTCCGGAAGGTCGAGGCTGTCGGTAAAGCCGGGCAGCAGGCAGTTCATGCGGATGTTCGAGACGCCGTAACGGTCTGAATAAAGCTTGGCGAAAGACGAAACACCCACGCGGTAAACGCTGGATGTCGGGAACATCAGACTGGGCTCGAAAGCTGAATAGGTGGTGATGCAGACGATCGAACCGCCACCCTGCCGTTCCATGACCGGAGTGACCAGCTTGGCCATGCGGATGACAGGCTTCAGCACCATGTCATTAGCCTTGTCCCAATCCTCTTCGGTAATTTCCAGCAGATCGCCCTTAGGCGGCCCCCCGACATGGATCAGCACCGCATCAATGCGGCCATAGGCGGACATCGTCATATCGAACAATGCCTGGGTGTCCGAGGCATTCTCGGCGACACCCCGGCACGCGACACCATCCAGTTCTGCTGCCAGTTTCTCACAGCTGTCTGACGGTGACATCAGAGCCAGCTGGTAGCCACGTCCGTGCATTTCGCGGGCAGCCGCCGCTCCCATTCCGCGGCCGCCCCCTACGATCATGCAAACTCTATCGCTCATTCCGGTATCTCCTCAAAAGCGGGTGATGCTGTAGGGGGACATGTCGAGCGCAGGCGCCGCCCCCGTGATCAGATCCGTCATCAGCCGCGCGCTGGTGGCGGCATAGGTCAAGCCAAGATGGCCGTGGCCAGTGGAATAGAACACTCCGGGCGTTTTGGCCGAGGCCGACATCAGGGGCACGGTGTCGGGAAACGCCGGCCGGTGCCCCATCCATTCACTGGTGGTTTTCAGCTGCAATCCAGGCAAGGCTTCCCTGGCGCGCTTCACCGTGATTTTTGCGCGCCTGTAGTCGGGCGGCGCATCCAGCCCGGCCATTTCGACGGTTCCGCCGACGCGGATGCCGCCTGCGGTTGGGCTCACCATAAATGCTTTGGCAGGCCAGATAACCGAGTGCCGGAGCGTCAGGCCCGGCTCCATGATTTGGGTATGGTAGCCCCGTTCGGTCTCCAGCGGCATCGGCTCATCCAGAAGTTTCGAAAGCCGCGCCGTGAAAGCGCCTGCGCAAAGCACCACCTCATCCGCCGCAACAGATGTGCCGTCATCGAGCTGCACGGAATTGATCCGGCTGGATCGCCCGAAGCCGGTTACAGCGGCGCGCAGAACCTCCCCGCCTGCCGCTGTGAACCGCTCAATCAACCGCATGACGATGGCGAAGGGATCGCGCACCGTGCGGTTGTCGGGTAAAAGGATGGCTTTACTGATCTTCGCATCAATCGCAGGCTCAAGCGCCTCAAGTGCTTTTCTGTCCAGAACTTCGTAACCGAACCCGTGGCGGTCGAGCATGGCGATCCGCTCGGCATCTGCCCGGAATTCTGCCTCATCGGCATAAAGTGTCAGGCAGCCCGTTTCTGATATGTGACCCGCCAGCCCGATTTCGGACAAGAGTGCCTCCGTGTCGGACAAGGACTGGTGGCACAATGCCGCCCCGGCTTGTTCCAAAGCGCGCACGCGGGAAGGAAGACTGGCTGTCATAAATCTGGCAAACCAGGGGATCAGATGCGGCATGTAACCAGGACGTACTCTGATCGGACCTTCGGGATCCATCAGCCAGCCCGGCATCTGCCGCCACACCGCCGGGCGGGCCACCGGCATAAACTCACTCACCGCGATCGAGGCCATATTGCCAAACGATGCCCCCGACCCGGGTTCTTCCGGGTCGATGAGTGTGACACGGCGTCCGCGTTTCTGCAGCTCATATGCCAGCGCGGACCCGATAATCCCCGCGCCTATGATCACAGTCTTGTTCATGTGTGTCGCATCCGAAAGAGGCGGGGGCAGCCTCAGGGCCGCCCCCAGTCGGGGAGAGATTACAGATTCAGTACCGGCTCCAGCGCCTCTTTCAACGCAGCCTTTTCCTCATCCGTGAGCGGGCCAAGCGGCGCACGGCATTCGCCCACAGGCAGACCCTGAAGCTCGCAGCCGTATTTGATCTTTTGCACGAACTTGCCGGATTCCAGGATATTCATGACACGATACAGCTTGGCCATAATTTCCTTGGCGCGGTCCAGTTCACCGGCCTTGTAAGCACGATCCAGATCGCAGCACGCTTTGGCAAGGAAATTGGACGGACCGCAGATCCAGCTGTCAGCGCCCCAGAGCATGAAGTCGAGCGCGATGTCGTCGGAGCCGGACACAAGCTGGATCTTGTCTTCATACCGCGTTGCGATATCGATGGCGCGCTGCAGCACACCGGAGCTTTCCTTGATACCGATAACCCGCGGATTGTCGGCAAAATGATCCATCAGCTCAAAGCTGATGTCGGCACCGTCCTTGGCCGGGTAGGAGTACAGCACCAGATTCACGTCGACCTCTGCCAGAACTGTCTCGTAGTGCCTGATCAGTTCTTCCTGGGTCGGGCGGGTGTAGAAAGGTGGTGCCAGCAGCACATTGTCATAGCCAATTTCCTTGGCCATGGCGGTTTGTTCGATCACTTCGCGGGTGGCCGGGGCGTTGGTGCCTGCAATCAGGATCTCGTCGTCATTCGAAAAATCCTTGACGAATTGCAGCACCTGGCGGCGCTCGTTATTGGACTGGCTGAAGTATTCTCCGGTCGATCCGTTCGGCACCAATCCGGTCACTCCTGCTTCGCGAAAATGGGTCAGCAGTTTTTCGAACGCGGTAAAATCGATTTTGCCATCCGCGCCAAAGGGCGTAACGAGGGCCGGCATGACACCCGAAAGTTTGACGTTGTAGCTCATGAGAAGGTCCTTCCATTCTTGTAGGGGAGATAGCCGCGTTGCTCCACTTCCGGGAACGCATCGCCGCGGCGCACATAGTTGGTGTTCTGGGTGAGAGGCCGGGGTGTGAAGTCCCAGATTTCTTCGCGGCCGGTGGAAAGGGCGCTGTCGATCAGTTTGCGCTTCACCTGGCTGGCAATCACGTCTTCCAGCATGGTATCGAGCGGCCAGGTCTGTTCGGCGAGCTCTGTCAGGCGGGCCTCATCCTGGCTGCCTTGACCTGCCAGGTTGACCATCTCCAGGGGATCGGCCGCGAGGTCATAAAACTGCGGCGGGTAAGCGCGGGAGAGCACCAGTTTTTTCTCGCCGTCACGTACACAGACGCGGGGCGCGGAGGTGCCGCCGTCGATGTGTTCGGCGAAGACCGGGCCGCTTAGGGCTTCTCCGCGCAGGGCGGGCACCAGGCTGCGGCCGTCCAGAGGTGTCTTGATGGCGCTGCCGGTAATGCCACCGATGTCCAGGAGGGTCGGGAAGATATCCAGCAGCGAGACAGGTGCGCCCACCCGCCCCGGGGCGTGTTCAGGGTGAGCGATGATCAGCGGGACCTGAATAGCAGGGTTGAACAGGGTCTTCTTGAACCACATACCGCGCTCGCCGATCATGTCGCCGTGGTCGGAGGCAAACAGCACCACAGTGTTATCCGCGTAACCGCTATCCTTCAGTGCCTGCATCAGGCGGCCGAACAGGTCATCGACATAAGCAATCATCCCGTAGTAGCCGCGCCGCGCGTTGCTGTAGTCCTGGTCATCCAGAGCGCATCTATCCTGGCCGTAGTGGTAGAATAGCGACTGGCTGTGGGGGTCGCGCTCCTCTACCGGGATGTACGGCACCTTCGGGGCGTCAATGGCTTCCTCAGGGTGGCGGTCCCAGTATTCCTGTGTGGTGACATAGGGATCATGCGGATGGGTCAGTGAGACCGTCATCATGAAGGAGCGGGTGTCGTCGCTGCGCGCGCGGGTATAGAGCTCGCGCACGGCATGATGGATGACGTCCTCGTCATAGTCGATTTGCATCGACCGGGCGACGGGTCCGGCATCACGCACGGTGTCGATGGTGGAAACGCCAAAGGTATAGGTACGCTCCTCGTCCTTATTGTAGTCGCGGAAATCGGCGTCCGGCGTCCAGGACATATCGGCCGGGTAGATTTCGGTTGTCAGGCGCTCTTCGAACCCGTGGTACTGGTCGGGGCCGACAAAATGCATCTTGCCGGAGATACAGGTGTAATAGCCGTTTGCCCGCAGGTAATGGGCGAAGGTTGGGGTGGAGGCGGTGAATTCGGCCCCGTTGTCATAGGCCCCGATGCGCGAAGGCAGACGCCCTGCCATCATTCCGAACCGCGACGGAGCACACAGCGGATAGGGACAATAGGCGTGCTCGAACACTGTGCCGCGGGCGGCCAGCGCGTCGATGTTGGGCGTCTTGCAAACGCTGCCGCCATAGGCGTTCAGCACAAAAGACGTGAGCTGATCGACCATGAAGAGGATGATATTCGGCTTGTCCACGGCTTCAGTGCCCCACGATCTGGCTGAGAAAAGTGCGGGTCCGCTCGTTCTGCGGATTGTCGAAAAACTGATCAGGCGGCGCCTGCTCAATGATTCGCCCCTCGGCCATGAAGATCACCCGGTCAGCAACTTGGCGGGCAAAGCCCATCTCGTGGGTGACGCAGACCATGGTCATGCCTTCCTCTGCCAGCCCGACCATCACATCGAGCACTTCGGAAATCATCTCCGGGTCCAATGCCGAGGTCGGCTCGTCAAAGAGCATGATTTCCGGCGCCATGCACAGCGCCCGGGCGATCGCCACCCGCTGCTGCTGACCGCCGGACAATTCGCCGGGATATTTGTGCGCCTGCTCCGGGATCTTGACCCGCGCGAGATAGCGCATCGCGGTTTCCTCGGCCGCGCCGCGATCGATCTTGCGGGCCAGCACGGGGGCAAGCGTGCAGTTTTCCAGAACGGTCATGTGCGGGAACAAGTTGAAGTTCTGGAACACCATGCCGGCCTCGCGGCGGATTTCGTCGATATTATCGACATTGTCATCCAGCGGTGTCCCGTTCACCTCGATGACGCCGGAGTGGTGTTCTTCCAGCCGGTTGATACAGCGGATCAAGGTGGATTTGCCGGAGCCTGACGGTCCGCAGATCACTACTTTTTCGCCTTTGGCGATCTCCAGGTTGATATCCTTGAGGGCGTGAAAGCTGCCGTAGTATTTATGCATGCTGGCGATGCGGATGGCGGGTTCGGTCATGGGATGCCTCCTTTACCGGCGGCCGACGCCAAGGCGGCGTTCGAGATAGGCGCCGTAGCGCGACAGGGAAAAGACGAAGACGAAGAAGATCAGGCCGACGAAGACGTACATCTCGACCACGGCGAAGTTCCAATCGGCGGTGCCGGACGCGGCGCGGCCGGAGGCCATCACGTCAAAGAAACCGATGATGGTGACCAACGAGGTTTCCTTGAAGGTTATGACGAACTGGTTGATCGTCGGCGGCAAGGCGTTGCGGAAGGCCTGCGGCAGTATGATATAGCCAATCCGGTGCCAGTAACCGAGCCCCAGCGCCTTTGCGGCCTCCTCCTGACCGGCGGGCAGCGCCTGCATACCTCCGCGGATGATTTCAGCCTGGTAGCAGGCAAAGAAAAGCGCATAGCCGACGATAACACGGTAAAGCTTGTCGCCCGTCAGCCCCTCCGGCAGCACAAAGGGCAGCACGATGGCGAAGGTAAACATGATCGACAAAAGCGGCAGCGAGCGGATCACGTCGATCACAAGCGCCATGGTCCGTGCGATCCAGGGCAGGCTGGAACGGCGCAGGAGTGCGAAAACGATGGCCAGCGGCATGCCCAGCAGACTGACGGCGGCAAAGATGAAGATTGTCAGCGACAGTCCGCCCCAGTTCTGCTCGGTCACCTCGGCCAAGCCGAAGAAGCCGCCGCGCATCAGCACATAGAAAATGGCGAAGCCGGCAGTCCAAAGCAGAGGCAGGCGCTTGGCCGACCAGAACCACGGCAGGCAGGACAGGACAGCAACGATAACCATGACGATACAGGCGATGGCCGAACGCCATTGTTCTTCGAACGGGTACAGCCCGAACAGGACGATGCGCCAGCGCGTGGAAACGACCGACCAGCAGGCACCTCCATGCAGGTCTTCACGGCAGACTTCGCCCGCATTCGGAGCAAATGTTGCATCAAGCAGTGCCCATCCGATCAGCGACCAAAGGATCCAAGCCACAAAGGCTGCGAAAACGATTGTAACAGCGGCGTCGCGGCGGGTTGCGAAGTAGCGGCTGCGAAGCCAGGTCAGCACATTCTGGCGCGGCAGTTCGGCGGGTATGACAGGATGATGTGCCGGCATGGCCTCAGATCCTCAGCTGGGTGCCGCGGAGCTTGATCGCTGCGTTGACGCGATTCAGCACCCAGGCAATGGAGTAGTTGATGATCAGGAAGCCGCTCATCAGGATGGCGATCAGTTCGAGCGTCTGGCCCGACTGGTTGATTGCGGTCGAAATCACCATGAAGAAGTCAGTGAAGCTGATGGCAATGCCAATCGTGGTGGCCTTGAACAGCCATACATACTGGTTGATCAGCGTCGGCATGACGATACGGATCGCCAGCGGCAGACGGATGCGGCTGAAGATCTGCCAGTTCGTCAGGCCTAAGGCGTGCCCGGCTTCGCCTTGCCCCTTAGGGACGGCATTGAACCCGGCGCGCACAATCTCGGCTATATAGGCAGCCCCATAGATCGAAATGGCAATGACACAGGCCATGAGCTCCGGAGAGATGCGGATGCCGCCGCGATAGTTGAGACCCTTTGGTTCTGGAACGCTGAGGAAAGGGGTTTCAGGAAGGCGGCCCAGCCAAAAGGCTGCAACCACGGCCAGCAGTGCCAGCACCCACAGGCCACCGCGTTCGCGCCCAGCGTCTTTAAGGTGAAGATTGGGCCAGCGCTTCGCTTTGAGCCAAAGCGAAAGACCGAACGCCAGGAGCAGAATAAGTGCTGCGGCAAAGACTGCCCCCCCTGCGACGTTGAGGCCCGGAACATAAATACCCCGCCCGGTCAGGGCGATACTTCCCAGCACCGGCTCGGCGTCGCGTGGCGAGGGCAGCGCCAGAAGAAGCGCATACCAGAAAAGCAATTGCAGGATCAGCGGCACATTTCGGAACAGCTCAACAAAAGTAGCACCGACCAGTTCTGCCATTCCATTGCCGGAAGTGCGCATCACACCGACGGTAACACCAAGGATCGTAGCCAGGGGCAGAGCGATGGCACCTAGGAACAAGGAATTCAGTATGCCAACCAGAATTGCTTTCCAGTAAGGCGAGGAGGTTGAGTATTCGATCAACGAGAAGCTGATCCGCCAGCCGGTCGAGCGCTCGAGAAACCCGAAGCCCGAAGTAAGCCCTTGCGCCTCGAGATTGGCTCGAGCGGTCACGGCGAAAACAACTACAACCAGGATGATGGATCCGACAAAGGCGCCTTGCAGCACGGTTTCCCGTACGCGCCTGTCCTTGAGGATGGCAGCCATAGCCTGCTCCTTCCACACGGCGGATTAAAGGGAGGGGGCCCGGCCGTGAGCCGGGCCAGGGGATCATCAGTCGATGATGAACGGATAAAAGACACCGCCCGCATTGTAGAGTGAGTTCACGCCGCGCGGCAGTCCGTAGGGGGAGCCCTCGCCGATGTTGCGGTCATAAATCTCGGCGAAGTTGCCGACTTCCTTGATCATGTTGTAGGCCCAGTCGTTGGACAGCCCCAGGCGGTCACCATAGCCAGGCGTATTGCCAAGGAACTTGGCCACTGTTTCCGACGGCGGGTTGGCCTTGAACTCGTCCACATTTTCGGAAGTGATGCCCTCCACCTCAGCGAACCACAGAGAGGACAGCATCCAGTTCTGCACATCCAGCCAGTCCGGGTCGCCTTCGGGCACGATTATGCCCTCAGCTTCCAGCGCGATGACATCAGGCAGGATGACGTGGTTGTCGGCACCGTCCGGTGCGTCGACCCGGCCTGCGGCAAGCGAGGGCGCCCACTCCACCATCGCATCGCAACGGCCTTCGTAGTAGGAATTCCGGAGTTCGTCGCCATTTTCGAAGGTCAGCAGTTCGGCCTCGATATTGTTGGTCTCAAGGAAGGTCGCCAGCGCGCGCTCGGTAGAAGTGCCGGCGGCCACGCAAAGCGAACCGCCGTCGAGGTCGGCAATCCGTTCCGCCCCCAAGTCAGCTTTCGCCATCGCTTGAAACGCGCCGATGAAGTAGGGGGTGGAATAAGAAAGGTTCAGCTCGGTATCCCGGCTTTGGGTCCAGCCGGAAACCTTGATCACCACATCGATGTCGCCTGACTGAAGCGCAGGCCAGCGCTGCGCCCAGCTGATTGGCACAATCTCCAAATGGCCTTCGGACTTGCCAAAGAGTCCGGCTGCCAGAGCTTTGCAAAGGTCGATATCGACCCCCTTCCACTGGCCTTGGTCATCCACTTCCGCAAAGCCAAGGAACGACCCGTTGTGACCTGAACACAAGAGCGATCCCCTCTCCAGGACTGTGCCAAGGCGGCCTTCCGCGGCCGCACCGGTTGCCGCCAGCGTCAACACACCGCCAGCCGCTGCTCCAAGCCATTTCATGTTCGTCGCCATACTATCCTCCACCGTTGTCGACATTTTGTTGACATGATTGTTGTCGACACTGTGGCGACAAGTCAATAGATTTGTTTCAGGCACTATTTCCGCTATCTGCTGGACCACGGAACCTGTTGAAGAAAGGCCGATTCATGAGCGCAAAAACCGCCGCAGAGGCCAAGCAGCCCGCCAAGCCAGCAAAGGGAGGCGGCGGAAAGCATGTCTATGATGTGCTCAAGACGGAGATTCTCTCGCTGGACCTGAAACCGGGTGTGCCCCTGGATGAAACCTCTCTGGCGCAGCGGTTTACGATGTCACGCGCACCGATCCGCGAGGCTCTGATACGTCTGTCGGCAGACGGGCTGGTGGAGATGCTGTCGAACAGGTCAACGTTGGTGGCACCGGTGAACCTCGCGGATTTTCCCCGCTACGTTGAGGCCCTGGATCTTAATCAGCGCATCACCATGCGGTTGGCCGCCCAGCACCGCCAGGCCGCAGACATTGAACGGATGCGGAAAAAGGCGGCAGCTTTTGACGTTGCCTGCAAGAACGGCGGCCATCTGAAAATGTCAGCCACTAATAAGGATTTCCACATGGCCGTCGCCGAAGCCGGCCGCAACCCGTATTTCACCCGGTCCTACGGGATGCTCTTGGATGAAGGGCGGCGCATTCTCCACATGCTTTTCGACTACATTCAGGAGTCCACTGAAGACGAGCTTCTCGGTTCTGAGCATCATGAGATGATTGACGCAATAGAAGCACGCGACGTGGAGCGCGCGGACGCGCTGGCACATGCGCACACCCGGGGGTTTCATGACCGCTTCAGGCGCTTTATGGGCGCCAATTACATCACCGACATTGAGCTGCAGGTCGATTATTCCGAGTAGATCCCGTGCCGCACTGCTAATCGTGGAGATTGAAAGGTAGAGAGACATCCCGCCTGGGAAACGCAACTGGTTTCACTCTCTCTGGTAGACTTCCCGTGGCATCCCGCTGCGCCCCAGCAGTTGATCAAATTGTCAATCGGCATGGAACTTTGGCTCTGACTCAGTTTTGGTGCAACTTCGGCCTCCCTCAGATCAGAGCGCTTGAACGAGCCGCGCTTTGAGCAGGTCGATGTTCGCCCTTCCATACATCTGGCGTTTGAGCGTCTTGAGGCGGTTAATCTGCCCTTCAGTCTGCCCGTTCGACCATGGTTCCCGAAGCGCCGCGGCGACGGCTGCCTGATCGCGCCGCAGCCCGCGGGCAAAGGCACCGAGCAGCCCGTCTTCCGCTTCATTCAGCCATCCTTCCAGCTCGTCTTCGCGAGCATTGCGTATCATGTCCGTAAACCGGTCGGTCAGCCTTCGGGCTGTGGCGAGAGCAGGCAAAGAAGCTTCGATCCTTGCGACCTGGATGGCATCCGCCTTGCACAGATGATCCCGGCCCAAGGTCAGGAGGCGGGCAATCTTGCGCGCGGGCGGCGATTTTTCTGTGCCCGGTGGCGCGGCCCGCTCGGCACGGCGCTGGCGCGTGGCTCATTCCCCTACGACACGGAGGCTGCCCTGGAAACCATCGGCCCGCAGCCGGCGCCAGAGTTCGGCGCCGTTCCGGCAGCCGCCCGCCCATTCCTGCTCCAGTCGCGGCAGCCAAGGGGTCAGACTGCTCTCACGGATGCGGAAAACATCCTCGCGTTCCCCACGCAAAATCTGCCGGACGAGCTGGCGGCTGAGCTCTGTCTGGCGAACGATCCGCCGGATCGGCACGCCATCATCAGCCATTTGGCGAACCATCCGGTTGGTTTGCTGGCGGCGCAGATAGCCTTCGTATTGCAGCTTTTCAGCGGCCGTCAGCAGCTTTGGATCCAGTGTCTTTGCTCCGATCGCTTTGCGGATGGCAGGCATGTTACGTTGTACGGCGGCCAGGAAAGCCGCGCTCGCGTTTTCTAACAGGTGCCAGCGGTCGGCAACCTGAACCGCTTTTGGCAAGGCCCGTGAGACGGCACCGCCATAGCCTCCGTTGCGGTCGCGGGCGACGACCTCAATCCCCGGACGGGCCTGCAGCCAGGCCTCGACCGTGGCCGGTTCCCGGTCTGGCAGGAGGTCAATAACCCGGCGCCGCTCCAGATCGCAGATCAAAGTGCCGTATCGCTGCCCCTTCCGCCAAGCCCAATCGTCAATGCCTATAACGCGGAGATCACTGCTTGAGGCCTCAGCCGTGTCCCGGATGCTGCGGAGGAAAGTATCCTTGCTGACTGGCAGCAGGAGCCGTGCGGCGAGCGCCTGTGCCGGACGCCCGCCGAGTGCCAGGCCGAGGTGCCGGACCAGTCCTTGCAGACGGGAGGTACGCCGCGCATGCGGCCGGGTCACGTCCGGTGGAAATCGCTCCGCAAATATCTTGGCTGGGCAACGCGGAGCACGGCAGCGAAAGCGGCGAACCAGCAGGACCAGTTTCACCTTCCGGCCATGCGCAGGAAGATCGGCAGGCCGCCGGCGGTACCTGCTGTGAACATGGCGTGAAGCCGTGCCGCAGCGCGGGCACGCCGCCGTGGCTTTGGCGGAACGCGAGTGGATCCGGACCGTGTTTCCAACAAGCTCAACCTGGTTGGCCTTGAGACCTGCTGGCAGGAAATCCCGCCGTGAAAACTGTGACGCCATCGGCAACCTCCTGCAAAACCTACCGATATATAGCGCTTAGCTGGTTGGGCTGCACCAAATCTGCTTCAGATCCAAAATTGCATGCTTGTTCACATCAACGACCACCCGGGGCTTTCTCACATCCTTGAATTGAGAATGCGGGCTTTGTTGCCTTGGGAGAAGCATTGTGACCATTGCCAAGATAACCCATCTGCCTGCGGGCAGTGACTTCCGATCGCTATTCGAGCGCTCCGCTGTGGAGACCGGCTTCTTTCTTACTGTCGAAGACCGGTTCGGCATTGAGCGCCTGCTTCACCGTCGCGGAACCAAGAATGCGCCCAATCCCCCGCTTCTGAATGGGCTCCTGCGCCACAAGCTGCGGATCTCTCGCGGCGCTCCGTGGCCGGCCCCGCCGGAGCTCGTCGTGGCCGGATGCCATGTCACCTACATGATCAGCGGCGAGGGCACGCGCTCAGGTGTGCTGTCCATGGGCCCGGCGCCTGCCCCGGGACGGATTCTCATTGCATCTCTGCTCGGTGCCACCCTAGTCGGCATGCGAATGCTGCAGAAGGTACCACTCCTGCGGGACGGCGGTCAGATCGAGACTATCGTAGTTGTGGATGCAAGCCCGGCACCGGACCACGACGCGGCCTGATGTCCGAACCCGCCCCTAGCGTGGCGGAAATGGAGGCGGCCGGGGTCGAACGGACCTGAAACACCGATGAGCAGCATGCTGCCCAGCACTCCTGAAGCGGGCGTTGACCGGATCCGGCCAGGTTGGCTACGCTTCAGGAGCGAGTCCGTCTTTCGGCTCTCTCTGACTGCAGGAGGCAAACATGCACCCCGACCTTCAGTTGCGACGTTCCGTTCTTGTGAGAGCGAGCCTGCGTTTCGAGAAAGCCGAGGCCGACTGGCGCGCCGCAGTTATTAAGGCATCCGAACTCGTTCCGCAGGCTCATCGGCACAGCTATTGGAGCATCGGACACCCTGGCTCCCGCATCCGCGAACTGTACAATCGTCGCGACAAGGCTCTGAACCTGCTTACTGTAGCCTTGCTGAAGTTTGAAAGCGCTCGTCACCGGGTGCGTGAACGGCAGGCAGGCCGAGGGCCTCGCGCAGTTCTGTTATTGGCCTGAAAAGCCAATAGCTTCTGACCGGTAACTCGGACATTCAGACCGTTATTGCAACGGACCCCTTTCGGGGCATCTGCTTGGGCCGCTGCGCCAGAAGACTGCAGGCGGGCGGCCCCGCCCGTACGCCGTCGGGCTGACGGTCCGGGCACGAAAATCCGATGATGGGCGCGGCTTTCGTCCTCGCAGCTATCAACTGTCCGCCATTTTGTACCACCACGCCAAGGCCGATGCTTTCGGTCTCTGGAACGGCTATGCTGCCGAAACGAGCGCATGACAGGCCGAGGTCTCGACCTTCTCAATCACGCCCAAACAGCTCGGCGCCCCCTCAGAGAGTTAATTCGTCGTTCGGCATGATCGTGGAAATCGAAGATTTGAGAACAATTTGGGTCTGTTCCGCCCGCTGCAGGGCGAGAGAATAGCGATCGTGGCGCACCACATGGCCCTGCAGTCTGACACCATTGACCAAGAAAACCGTCGCCGGCACCTTCTGTAACTCAAGCGCAGTCAGGAAGCCGTCCTGCAGCGCATTTGTCTTCTCTGCCATCGCTGGCTCCCCGATCACTTCGTGTACCGAACATGCCTACATCGCAAGCGGAAGGCAAATGGGTGATGTCACGTTAAAGAGGTGTTGCTGAGAAATGGCCCCTGGGGTTGCGGATTTCAGGCTATGCTCGCAGCGGCGCTTCAGGTGTCGATAGCGTCGAGGCGATGATATCGAATGGCAAGGGCGTTGCGGCGGCTGGCAGGAACGGAGAAATAGTTTCGGATGGCGGAGTGAACGGTAATGAAGCGCTGCAGGCTGCCGGGAGATCGGAAGCCTTGCATGTGCATGGTTTTCTCCCGCTTTCGAAACGGCAGATGGCTGTTTTCAGGGCTCTGTCGCAAACGTTTTGGCGGTCTTTCGTGTCGGAGCCCGCTTCGAGTCAATGCAACGTTCGGCCTTGTGAAACCCGCTACAGCAGGATCGCCTCACAGCAATCAGTGCGGACAGATCCTTGAAACCCTCAAAGGAAACACCGCCGAGCTCCGCAAATTACAGATCCTGCGTCTAGGGAATTACGCTGTAGCGTAATTTTCATATTTTTACGTTGTAGCGTAATTTTGTTTGATTTACGCTACAGCGTAAAAGGGCCGCGTCATGGATCTCACAGCACGAACAGCCTCACAAATTGGCGAGGCACTCCGCAGGTCGCGCAAGGCGCGCGGCTGGACACAGAGCGATATCAGCGCACGCACCAATTTGCGTGTCGCGACTATTTCATCGCTCGAGAATGGCGATTCAGGAACCAAACTGGCCACAGTGCTGACCGTTATGGCTGCCCTCGGGCTTGAGTTCCAGTTAGTTGAACGTGGCGGCTCGGTTGAAATTGAGGATATCTTCTGATGGCGAAACGCGGGCGCGGCGGCGTGATGCAGGTGCTTCTGAACGGGCGGAAGGTTGGTGCCCTGCGTCTCGCGGGTTCTGGCGCGATCAGTTTTGCCTATGATCCGGAATGGCTGGCCTGGGAACATGCCATGCCAATCTCGCTTTCCCTGCCTTTGCGCGAGGAGGCGCACCAAGGCGGGCCCGTCATCGCGTATCTGGAAAATCTGCTTCCGGACAATCAGGCAATCCGGGAGCGCGTCGCCGTGCGGGTTCGCGCGGGCGGCACTGACGCGTGGCACATGCTGGAGAAGATCGGGCGCGACTGCGTAGGGGCGCTGCAGTTCGCCGCGGGCGAGGTCTCCGGGACGGGTGCACTTGAAGGCGAGCCCGTCACGGAAGCGCAAATTGCCGGCATGCTGCGCAACCTGGCGAGCGCTCCTCTGGGGCTTGAGGAAGAGGATGACTTTCGTATTTCCATAGCCGGTGCGCAGGAGAAAACCGCGCTGCTCCACCATGAGGGCGATTGGATCCGGCCCTCGGGCATGACCCCCACGACCCATATCCTAAAGACTCAGCTCGGTGTGCTCCCAGCAGGCATTGATCTCTCCGACAGCGTCGAGAACGAATTCTTCTGCATGAGCTTTTGCCACGCCATGGGCATGGATGTGGCTGAGGTCGAAATCATGGACTTCGAGGATGTTCGAAGCCTTGTGGTGACGCGCTTTGACAGGCGCTGGACCAGGGGCGGCCGGTTGATCCGCCTCCCGCAGGAAGACTTCTGCCAGGCGCTCTCCGTGCCGCCCAGCCAGAAATATCAAATGGATGGCGGGCCGGGAATCGCGGAGGGGATTGGGCTGCTGACCGGAAGCGACGATCCGGAGGCTGATCAGCGCGCATTTTTCCGCGCACAGGTCCTGTTTTGGCTCTTAGGGGCGACGGACGGGCATGCCAAGAATTTCAGCATCGCGCTGCGCCCTGGCGGTTTCCGCATGACGCCGCTCTATGATGTATTGAGTGCGCAGAAGGCCGTTGAAGATGGACAGATCCGCCAGAATCGGATGCGCCTCGCCATGGCCGTGGACGGGCACTACCGGATCAATGAGGTTGTGCCGCGGCACTTCCTGCAGGCTGCCAAGGCGGCGGGGTATGGGCTTGCGCTAGCTGAAGAAGTTCTGTCTGAAATCGTTCTGCAGCTTGAGCCGGCCTTGCAAAATACCGTGGACAACCTGCCAGCTGGGTTTCCTCAACTTTTGTCGGAATCGATTGCCAATGGCATCCGAAGACGGGCGAGCGCGCTTTAGGTGATTGGGGCAAGCCTTAAAGTGACAGTAAGGCATGGCCAAATTGATCCTCCTTACAATCTCGGGCAGCGCTCTGGCGTGATTATTCCGACCTCAATGCTGCGCCTGAAAGGTATAGGTGTAGTGAATTGCATTTATCCGGCGCTCGGATTGCAAACATCCCGGATTCTCGCGCGAATTATTTGACGCTATCCAGGGTGCCAAACTCACATTATCTGCGAATGAGATCAGATTATGTGCGACGGGATTGCAATCATCCGCCCCGGATTGTGAATCGGCGTGCAAAATTGACCCACTTTGGTGGGTTATGAGCGAGTAAAATTGACCCACCTGTTTTCGTTAACATCCGCACTAAAAGTGCGGAGGAAAGAGCAGGTGTTACTGATGGAAAGCGTGTCGAAGATCCGACGATGGGTATTGGTTGAGGGACGCAGCATCCGGTCTGTTGCGCGGGCGACGGGATTATCGCGGAACACGATCAAGAAGTATCTGAAG
>NZ_WLCM01000054.1 GCF_013317235.1 Leisingera sp. ANG59
TGAAGGCGTTGAGCGCGGCCAGGTGCTGTGCAAGCCGGGTTCCGTGACCCCGCACACCAAGTTCGAAGCCGAAGCCTACATCCTGACCAAGGAAGAAGGCGGCCGCCACACCCCGTTCTTCGCGAACTACCGTCCGCAGTTCTACTTCCGCACCACCGACGTGACCGGCACCGTGACCCTGCCGGAAGGCACCGAGATGGTGATGCCGGGCGACAACCTGAAGTTCTCGGTTGAGCTGATCGCGCCGATCGCGATGGAAGACGGCCTGCGCTTCGCCATCCGCGAAGGCGGCCGCACCGTCGGCGCCGGCGTCGTTTCCAAAATCATTGAATAATGATTTTGAAACGGTGGGTGGCAGGCGGTTTTCGCTAGAAAACCGCCGGGAGCCCACACGGTTCTGATCTTAGAAAGGGCCTCCTTCGGGAGGCCCTTTTTCTATGCGCCAGCCTCCGAACAGGGCCGGGACCGGCCTGGGACCGGAGGCCGTCCTGCAAAAGCTCCGGTGGAGCTTTTAAGGCCGCAGGGAGCGTCAGCTCCGGGTGCGATGCAATCGCGCCCGCCCGTTTTGCCTAAGGCAAACCTCCGGTTCGGCGCAGGCCGGGCGCGGCCCGAACGCGGGGCGTCCGGGCAGGGGGTTACTAAAACTGACAGTGAGGAATTTAGGCCTGCTCTTTGAGCTTCTGCGTCCCGCCAAGTGGCAATTTACTTCCCGGATTCAGGTCGCTATCGTGGTGCAGAAAATGGTTTAATTGCAATCCTTTAAGAAGACTGAAACGATCGGAAACAAAGCGTGCGAGAGCTTCCCATTATCATAGTAGAGTTGACCGAGCGTGATCGCCTATCTTTTCAGGCGTTTCAACCCTCTAGTGATGTGCAGAAACTGATAAATGATATGTGCGCCAAAGTTGATGCTACTCCATTGGAGGTGTTTCAGCTTGGTAGCAGTGTTCTCATGGACCCCACGGGGGTCATGAGCGTTGAAGAGGAAAGAAACGAAGTAGTCAGGCGTACTTTCGAATTGCTTGGAAAGCGTATCGAAGACTATGCCGATAAATTCGATGAGTTCATGATGTTTTTAAATCAGAATAGTGTAGTTGGAACTCTGGCAGCCGCAGAAAGGTTTCTGTCGGTGCAGGTCAAACAGTAGGCTGATATCGAGAGTTAAGTACGGAGTTGTTTGCAGTGAAACCTCTCCTTAAATACCCCTAACAAACCCCAAACGCACCGTGCGCCGCAAACGCAACCGTTTCGCAGCGAAACCCCTTGCCTCATGGGGCCATAGGGCGTATAGGGCGCGAGTTCGCCGCGTGCGAATAGGGGCGGGATGATTCCCGCCTTTTGGGTTCGATGAGGGGTTGCGGTGGTCGCAGGCCCTCCTCTCAACCCCAACGCCTGAATAAAAGGCTGTACGATGCAAAGCCAAAACATCCGTATCCGGCTGAAGGCATTTGACTATCGCGTGCTGGATGCGTCCACGCAAGAGATCGTCAACACTGCCAAGCGGACCGGCGCGCAAGTGCGCGGCCCGATCCCGATGCCGAACAAGATCGAGAAATTCACTGTTCTGCGTGGCCCCCACGTGGACAAGAAATCCCGCGACCAGTTCGAGATCCGCACCCACAAGCGCCTTCTCGATATCGTCGACCCGACCCCGCAGACCGTGGACGCGCTGATGAAGCTCGACCTGGCTGCCGGCGTTGACGTCGAAATCAAGCTGCAGTCGTAAGTTCGGAGGGTATAGATTATGCGTTCCGGAATTATCGCTAAGAAAGTGGGCATGACCCGCCTGTTCATGGAAGACGGCAAGCAGATTCCTGTGACCGTTCTGTCCCTGGACGGCCTGCAGGTCGTTGCTCAGCGCACCGAGGAAAAAGACGGCTACACCGCTGTTCAGCTGGGTGCAGGCTCCGCCAAGGCAAAGCGCACCTCGCAAGCCATGCGCGGCGTGTTTGCAGCTGCCAAGGTTGAACCCAAGCGCAAGCTGGTCGAATTCCGCGTTCCCGCGGACGGCCTGATCGAAGTCGGCGCCGAGATCTCGGCCGAACACTTCCTGGCTGGCCAGAAAGTGGACGTCACCGGCACCTCGATCGGTAAAGGTTTCGCCGGTGCCATGAAGCGGCACAACTTCGGCGGCCTGCGCGCCTCGCACGGTGTGTCGATCTCGCACCGTTCGCACGGTTCGACCGGTCAGTGTCAGGACCCGGGCAAGGTCTTCAAAGGCAAGAAGATGGCCGGCCACATGGGCGCAGCCCGCGTGACCACCCAGAACCTGGAAGTGGTGAAAACCGACGCCGAGCGCGGCCTGGTCTTCATCAAGGGCGCCGTTCCGGGCCCGAAATCCGGCTGGGTTACCGTCAAGGACGCCGTGAAGAAGAAAGCCCCCGAGGGTCTGCCTTTCCCGGCCGCTCTGAAAACTGCGGAAGTTGCCGCGGAAGGTGGTGAAGCATGAAACTTGACGTGATCAAACTGGACGGCGGCAAAGCGGGCGACATCGAACTGTCCGAAGACCTGTTCGGCCTGGAGCCGCGTGCGGACATCCTGCACCGCGTGGTCCGCTGGCAGCGCAACAACGCGCAGGCCGGCACCCACAAGGTGAAGACCCGCTCCGAGACCTCCTACTCGACCAAGAAGATCTACCGCCAGAAGGGCACAGGCGGCGCACGCCACGGTGACCGCAACGCGCCGATCTTCCGCAAGGGTGGTATCTACAAGGGTCCGACCCCGCGTTCGCACGGCCACGAGCTGACCAAGAAGTTCCGCAAGCTGGGCCTGCGCCATGCGCTGTCCGCCAAAGCCAAAGCGGGCGAGCTGGTCATCATCGAGGACGCTGCTTCCGAAGGCAAGACCGCAGCTCTGGCCAAGCAGGTGAAGAACCTGGGCTGGAAGCGCGCGCTGATCATCGACGGCGCAGCGGTCAACGAAGGCTTCCTGCAAGCGTCGCGCAACATCGAAGGTCTGGACATCCTGCCGACCATCGGTGCCAACGTCTATGACATCCTGAAGCGTGACACCCTGGTGATCACCAAGGCGGGTGTCGAAGCACTGGAGGCTCGTCTGAAATGAGCGTGAAGGCAGAACACTACGACGTGATCCGCAAGCCGATCATCACCGAGAAATCCACCATGGCGTCCGAAAACGGCGCAGTGGTTTTCGAAGTGGCAATCGACTCCAACAAGCCGATGATCAAAGAAGCCGTCGAGGCTCTCTTTGGCGTCAAGGTGAAAGCGGTCAACACCACCGTCACCAAGGGTAAGGTCAAGCGTTTCCGCGGCCAGCTGGGCAAGCGTAAAGACGTTAAAAAAGCCTATGTGACCCTGGAAGAAGGCAACACCATCGACGTGTCCACCGGACTCTGAGATTTGCCTCTCTGACAAATTGGAAGGCCCTCGCTGCCAAGCGGGGGCCTTTTGCGTTGCGGCCATCCTTGATGGGGGAGAGGGTGGCTGATGTGAATGCAGGCATGGCGGGGGCCTTTCTGGAGGTCTCCGGTCCTGTATAGCGGCTCGCGGTTAAGATCCGGGAAGCGGGGCGTACGGTGGGGGCGCAACGGGGGTGTTCAGGGAATGAGTGCCCAGGCAAACCGCCCCTATAGAGCTACAGCGGAGCCTGGACCCCGGCGCGGAATCAAGGCCGCAGGCCGCCGCGCCAGCATCATGCCGAAGGCATGCCTCCGGCATGACCCGCCCCTATGGGGCGGCGCTTTGGTTGATGTTCTGTGTGTCGGTGAGCTTGCACGGATGTGGCCGGGATAAACTGCCAAACGCAACGTTGCGAGCGCCACCCCGCGGGACGGCGCTGGCGCGTCAATCTTCCGTTGAGGGCAGGGGCATTTGTGAGGGGATGTACAAGTTGTGCAGTGCGCTGTAGGTACAAGCATAGGGGAATTCAGCTTGTCCAGCACACGCCGTTTGGGAAGGAAATACTCATACTTATGGTGAACGGAGCTAAAGATAGGTTCGAAAAACAGAAAGCCCGCTGGCTGGCTGAGGAACCTAGTTTTATTAATAGGTGTTGGGACGCTCTTTGCTTCTACCGGTATGCATTTCCTTGGGTTCAGTTCAGCTGGTACAAACTGCCTTATGTTCTTGCTCAACTGGGGTTGGCTGCGTCGGGGCCTGCAATTGCGTACCATACAGCGGACAAGCTTGAAAAGTGGCATGCAATTTATATCTTTCTAGGTGTTCTAGTTGTACTGGTTTTGGCTGCCTTCCTTTCTGGTACCCCAGAGAGGCGAGCAGGACGTATCAGTAAGCCGATCCAGACAATCTGGGTTCGGTTTGGAAATTTGCTTAACACTGTTAAATCTGGTGCGACGCCGTCGGCTCAGAAGAATCCTTCCATCGAATTTACACTTGCTCTTGCGACTAGTCTGGCGGCGCAAGTTACTGGGATAAAGCAAAGCGAGTTCGCTGCAAGCTTGGTGCTTTATGACGGGGATGAACGCGTTAGAATGAAAATTGACCACCGAGATAGAGGGAGCGACCGTCCAATCGGGAGGCAAATTAATGATCTGGAAACAGTGCTAGGGCACCATGCCTGCCAGAGTGGAGCTGCTCCGAGAGTTGTTGCTGACGTGAAACGGTTTGGGAAGTATGGGTTGAAGAGTCCAACACAGTCGAGGCCGAACTATCGAAGTATCTTCCTGCACCCTGTGACATCTGTGCAAAAGGGAAGCGTTGCTGGCTTTATGTCCGTTGACTGTACTGTTCCTCACGCGTTTCATGGGCATAGAGCAGATGATCTTGCTGCTTTATTGGAGCCGCTGAAAGCCCATATTGAAGAGATGATCTAGTCGGGAGTCTGCCAACAATGGTGAAATCGTTATTGTATCGCGGCCCTAGAATGAAGCAATCGCAGAAGCTGATGCTGATTTCGAGAGAGGCGAGTAAGATTCGTAAGCTTCACGAAGCGGGAGAAATTTCGGCACAGGAAGCGTCAAGAAGACTTGTTGAGCTGCGCGCCGACCCGGAGGCTTTTCTGGAAGTAACTGCTAATCAGGTCGAGCACACAGCGGCTTGAAAACGAACTAACTCAACCTAGGGCTTCCAGAGAATAAGTGTTCGCCCTACTTTGTTTCTTTCGGTCCGTCAAAAGAAGGCCCCGGATCACCTCCGGGGCCTTGTGCATTTCTCAGGACAGCCTCCGCCTCAGCGCGCGCCCTCACCCCTCCCGCAGGTCTTCCGGCAGCAGGGCGGCGGGGATGTTCTGGTAGCAGATGGGGCGCAGGAAGCGGCGGATGGACAATGTGCCCACCGACGTCGCGCCGAAATTGGTGGAGGCCGGGTAGGGGCCGCCGTGGACCATGGTGTCGCTGACCTCAACCCCGGTGGGGAAGCCGTTGGCCAGCACCCGGCCCGCCTTGCGCTCCAGCACCGGCAGCAGGGTCTGGCCCTGGGCGGTGTCGGCATCATCCAGATGCAGCGTGCAGGTCAGCTGGCCCTGCAATGCGCGGGCGATCTCCAGCATTTCGGCGTCGCTCTCGGCGGTGATCACCAGACCCAGCGGGCCAAAGACCTCCTCGGCCAGGATCTCGTTATCGAGCCAGGTGCGGGCCTCGGTCACATAGAGGTAGGGCGCGGCGGTGCGGGTGTTGCAGCTGGTGGTCAGCAGCTCGCGCACGCCGGCGGTGGCGGCGACGCGGCGCTGGCCGTCCTGGTAGGCGCTGGCGATGCCCTCGGTCAGCATGGTCTGGGGGGCGACCGCTGACAGGGCGGCGGTGGCGGTGTCGATGAAACGCTCCGCGTCGGCGCCTGCGCGCAGCACGGCGATGCCGGGGTTGGTGCAGAACTGGCCCGCGCCCATGGTCAGCGAGGCGGCCCAGCCGGTGGCGATCTCCGCGCCGCGGCTGGCGAGGGCGGCGGTGAGGATGAACATCGGGTTCACGGACCCCAGCTCACCGAAGAAGGGGATCGGCTCGGGCCGTGCGGCGCAGAGGTCAAAGAGGGCGCGGCCGCCGGCAAGGGAGCCGGTGAAGCCCACAGCCTTGATCAGCGGGTGCTGCACCAGCGCCGCGCCGACCTCGCGGTTGCCGCCCTGGATCAGGCTGAAGACGCCGGGGTGGATCCCGCATTTGGTGATCGCGGCGAGGATTGCTTCGGCGACGATCTCGCCGGTGCCGGGGTGGGCGCTGTGGCCCTTGACCACCACCGGGCAGCCGGCTGCAAGTGCCGCGGCGGTGTCGCCGCCGGCGGTGGAGAAGGCGAGCGGGAAGTTGGAGGCGCCGAAGACCGCGACCGGCCCCAGCGGGCGCTGCATCATCCGCATATCGGGCCGGGGCAGGGGCGCACGGTCCGGCAGGGCGGCGTCATAGCGGCGGTCGAGGTAGTCACCTTTCAGGATATGCTCGGCGAAGGTGCGCAGCTGGCCCGTGGTGCGGCCCCGCTCGCCCTGCAGACGGGCCTCGGGCAGGCCGGTTTCCTGGGTGCCGATGGCGGTGATGCCTTCTGCGCGGGCTTCGATCTCATCGGCGATGGCGTGGAGGAAAGTGGCGCGCTCCGCCCGGCTGGTGCTGCCGTAGCTTGCAAAGGCGTCCTCTGCCGCTTCTACCGCTGCGTTAACGTCGCTAACGCGGCCAACGGAGAAGTCGTGGCTGGGGCCGCTGGCGGGGGCGGAGGGGAAGCGGGTGTCGCCGGGCACCCAGGCGCCTGCGATCAGGTGGTTTCCGTGTGGTGTGAACATGGGCGGGCCTCTGTCTGGTGGGGCTGTGAATATTGATACGGGATAATGGATACAAAATACGAGTCATGCAAGGTGCAGGCCGGAAAAATCCGGATGTCAGCAGTCAGGCGAGCGGGAAAAGCGGCGGTTCAGCCGTCCGTGGCGGCGCGGTGTTCGGCGACCAGAGACAGCAGCGCCTCCTTGGTGCGGGAGATGTGCAGAGTCAGCGCAGCGCAGGCGCCCTCCACATCGCGGGCCTGGGCTAGGTCCAGGAGGTCACGGTGTTCCTTCTTGGCCGGCTCGCGCTGCTGCATCACGCTCAGGTGCATCCGGATGAAGCGGTCGCAATGCAAGCTGATGCCCTGCAGCACCTCGTTGGTCAGCTTGCGGTCGGCGGCGGCATAAAGCGCCGAGTGGTATTTGTGGTTGAGCGCGCCCCATTTGGCCACGTCATTGGCATCGTAAGAGGCGTCCATGTCGTCGAGGATCCGGGTGCAGCGGGTGAAATCCCCGGCCGTCATTGCCGGGATCGCGCGGCGGAACAGGTCCACCTCCAGCAGGATGCGCAGGTCGAAGATTTCGGCGATTTCGCGCAGCGAATGCTTGGTGACGGAGGCGCCGCGGTTGGTGGTGAACTGCACCAGGCCTTCGGCGTCCAGCCGTTTCAGCGCCTCGCGGATCGGCATGCGGGAGACGGCGTATTCCTCTGCCAGGGCCTCCTGCCGGATGGTTTCGCCCTCTGCCAGCTCACCGCTGAGGATGCGTTCGCGCAGGTCGTTGGCAATCACTTCCGGGAGGGAGCTGCGGGTAACGGCGCGTTTGCCTGCCATGGGGGGCCTCGTGGGATCTGTTGTTCGTATTTTGGATACGCTATTGGTTTTGCCCTGTCTGTTCAAGCAGCCGGCCCGGTTTCGGGGGGCGGCGGGGGCCGCCCCTTTTGCAACTGGGCTTTTGTATCCATAACCCAGGCCTTATCACGCGCCCCAGGTGTCGCTGAGGCGGTAGCCGCCGGGCCAGGGGTCGTCCGGGTCCAGCATGTGCTGGTGGATGCCGGTGATCCAGCCGCGCCCGCTGAGTTCCGGCACGATCGCCGCCCGGGTGCCCACGGTGGTCTGCTCCACGATCCGTCCGGTGAAGCGGGAGCCGATGATGGACACGGCCTCAAACGTCTGGTCCGGTGTCATCTGCCCCTTGGCCAGCATCAGCGCCATGCGGGCGGAAACCGCGGTGCCGGTGGGGGAGCGGTCCACCTTGCCCGGCTGGATGGCGACGGCAGAGCGGCTGCTGAGGCCGGTGTCCGTCTCCTCCAGCGGGCCGCAGAAGGCACAGAAGGAGATGTGGTTCCAGTCCGGGTTCTCCGGGTGGGCAAAGCCCAGCTGCGCGTTTGCGGACTCCAGTATGCGGGTGCCAAGCTGCGCGATCTGCTTGGCGTTCTGTTCTGCGATTTCCACGCCCAGATCGGCGGCCTGCACAACCACGAAACTGTCGCCGCCATAGGCGGTGTCGACGGTCAGCGTGCCGATACCCGGCACCTCCAGCGCCGCGCCGATCTCACCGGCGAAGCTCGGCACGTTCTGCACGAAGATCCGCTCTGCCTTGCCGTTCCGGCATTCGGCGCGCACCCGCACCAGCCCGCCGGGGGCCTCAAGCACCAAACGGGTTTCCGGCTCCTGCATCGGCAGGATGCCCCCGTCCAAGAGCACGGTTGAGACGCAGATTGAATTGGAGCCGGACATTGGCGGGGTGTATTCCGGCTCCATGATGATGAAGCCCATGTCGGCCTCCGGGTGCTTGGGCGGCACCAGCAAGTTCACATGGCGGAACACGCCGCCGCGGGGTTCGTTCAGGACGTAGTTCCGAAGAGTCTCGTCCTTGTCGATAAAGGCGCGCTGGTCCCACAACGTCTCGCCCGGCGGCGGTGCCACGCCGCCTACGATGACATCGCCCACTTCACCCTCTGCATGGGCAGAGATCACATGGATTGTCTTGCTGCTGCGCATCTGCTTCTCCTTCAGGAATAGCGGGCAACCGGGTCGCCCAGGGCTTCGAAGATCGGGGTCACGCCCAGGCCGGGCGCGTCCGAAGCGGTCATCCGCCCGTTCACACGCTTGGGCGCGCCGCAGGCAATGTCAACGGTGCCATAGCTGTTGAAGTCGGTAGCGGAGAAAGTGAACTCCGCCGGAGTGGAGCGGGCCAGATGGGCGATGGCGGCGGTGGTGATGTCGCCGCCCCAGGTGTCCTCGATGGTCATCGGGATGCCGTGCGCCACGCAGAGATCGCGCATCAGCCGCGCCCGGCTCAGGCCGCCGACCTTGGAGATCTTGAGGTTGATCACGTCCATTGCGTCTTGGGCAATGCCGCGCACCAGCGTGTTCGGGGTGTCGATCACCTCGTCCATCACAAAGGGCAGCGCGGTGCGGCGGCGGATCGAAACGCTTTCCTCATAGGTCAGGCAGGGCTGCTCCACATAGACGTCGAGGCTCGCGATGGCGCCCACCACCCGCGCCGCCTCGTGCCGGGTCCAGCCGGTGTTGGCATCGGCCACCAGCAGGTCGGATTTCTTCAGCACCGCGCGGGTGGCATGGATGCGGTCGATATCGTCATTTGCCTCGCCGCCGACCTTGAGCTGGAACTTGGTGTAGCCCTCGGCGGCATAGCCTTCGATCTTGCGGGCCATTGTGTCCGGGTCCTCCTGGCTGATGGCGCGGTAGAGCACCACATCCTCCTGCGCGGCGCCGCCCAGCAGGGTATAGACCGGCTGGCCGGTGGCCTTGCCCAGTATATCCCAGCAGGCGATATCAACCGGCGCCTTGGCATAGGGGTGGCCGCGCAAGGCGGCGTCCATAGTGCGGTTGATCTGGCCCAGGTTCAACGGGTCCTGGCCAATGAGATGCGGCGCCAGTTCGGCCAGCCCGGCGCGCACGCCGCGGGCGAAGGAGGGCAGGTAAGCGGAGCCCAGCGGGCAGCATTCGGCGTAGCCCGTGAGTCCTTCGTCGGTGGCGATTTCCAGCACGGTGCTGTCGAACACATCGACGTAATTGCCGTTCGACCAGCTATAGCGGCCTTCCTTCAGCGGCAGGTCGACCTGATAGACGGTGAGCTGGGTGATCTTCATGGTGCGGCTCCTTTCAGGGGCAGTTCAAAAACGGGTGGCGGAATAGGGGGGCGCCGGCACCGGCGGTTCGGTGTTTGCGGCGAGCGCCGCAACCAGCTCGGCGGTGCCGGCGGCCTGGGTCAGGCCCAGATGGCCGTGGCCGAAGGCATAGATCACCCCCGGCGCGCGGGCGGAGCGGCTGATCACCGGCAGGCTGTCGGGCATCGAGGGGCGGAAGCCCATCCACTGGCGGCCGCCAGCGGTGTTGAGCTCCGGCAGGAAGCGTTTGGCTTTCTGCAGCAGGATCTCGGCACGGCGGTAGTTGGGCGGCAGTTTCAGCCCGCCCAATTCCACTGCGCCGCCGACCCGCACACCGCCGCTGATTTTGGTGACGACAAAGCCATGTGCCGGGAAGGTCAGATGGGTTTTCAGGCCAAAGGCGCCGGGCGGCAGGGTGGTGTTGTAGCCGCGCTCGGTCTCCAGTGGGAGGTGTTCGCCCAGGGTGCGGGCCAGGTGGTGCGACCAGGCTCCGCAGGCGACCACGATCTGCGCTGCAGGGACTGGACCGTCCTTGGTCTGGGCTACAGTCTCCCCGCCTTCACTGTGCAAGGCGGTCACCTCCGCGGTGTCTATGCGGCCGCCCCGGGTGACGAAGGCCTGCGCCAGATGTTCGGCCCAGGTCTTGGGGTTCACCGTGTTTATCCAGTCGGGGGTGAAGGCCGCATGGGTGAAGCGGGGTGCGAGGCCGGGCTGGACTTCGGCAATCGCCTCCGGACTGCGCAGCAGGTCGAAGCGGATACTGTGCTCGCGCCGCAGCTGCCAGTCGGGCAGGGCGGCGCGGAAGGCGGTCTCGCCCTCGTAAAGCTGCAGCTGCCCCTCGCGCTGCATCAGCGGCTCGCCATCTACATCAGCAATCTGACGTTCCAGCGCGGCGCGGGAATGCGCCATCAGCTGCACCTGCGCCGCCAGCGCCGCCTGGTAGCGGCTGCGCCAGCTGGCGCGCCAGAATCGCAGCATCCAGGGGGCGATCCGCAGCGCATAGGCGGGCGGCACCGACAGCGGGCCCAGCGGGTCCAGCAGCCATCCCGGCGCCTTGCGCATGATGCCGGGCGTGGCCAGCGGCACGATGTCGGTGAAGGCAAAGGCGCCGGCGCTGGCCGCCGAGGCCTCTGCCGCGACGCCCTTGCGGTCGAGGATGCGCACCTGATGCCCCTGTTTCTGCAGCTCCAGCGCGGCGCTGAGGCCGATGATGCCGGCGCCGATGACGAGGATGCCGTGTGCCAGTTCTTTGGTCATCTCAGATCCTTCACAAGCCGACCAGGATGGAGGGCAGCCAGGTTGCCAGTTCCGGCACCAGCAGGAGCGCCACCAGCACCAGGCCTTGTGCGGCCACAAAGGGCAGCACGCCGCGGTACATGTGGCCGTAGGTCATGTCTTTGGGCGCGATGGAGCGCAGGTAGAAGATCGAGGGTGCCATCGGCGGCGTCAGATAGGAGGTCTGGATCACTACCAGCACCAGCATCGCAAACCACACCGGATCAATCCCGGCGCTGCGCACCAGCGGCGCGAAGATCGGCACGAAGATCAGCACGATCGACACCCAGTCCAGGACGAAGCCTGCAAAGAACACCACCAGCAGCAGGAAGGTGATCAGCCCCGCATTGCCGTATCCGATCACCTCCACCGTGTCGCGCACCAGCCCGCCGCCGCCGGTGACGGCGAAGATCGAGGTGAACATGGTGCCGCCTGCCACGATCAGCATGATCATCGCGGTGATGCGCAGGGTGACACCCAAGGCTTCGCGTAGCATGGTGAAGGTGAGTTCGCGGAACAGGAGCGTCAGCACCAGCGTGCCGGCAGCCCCCACAGCGGCGGCTTCTGTGGCAGAGGCGGCCCCTGCCAGCAGCGAACCCAGCACCATGGCAATCAGCAGCAAGGGCGGCACCAGCGCGGTCACGGTGATTTTCAGCTTCTGCCCCACCGGCATGGCGCGGCCCTCAGGCGGCAATACCGGCGCGTCCTCAGGGCGGCGCAGGCTGCGCAGCAACACGTAGCCGACAAAGAACACCACCATCAGCACGCCGGGCAGGATGGAGGCGGCAAACAGCTGGCCGATCGACAGCTGCGCAATGGAGGCATAGACCACCACGATCACGGAGGGCGGAATGATGGTGCCGAGCGAGCCGCCTGCGCAGATGGTGCCGGCAATCAGGTCGTTCCTGTAGCCCGCCGCGCGCATGGCGGGGATGGCCATCAGGCCCACCACGATCTCCACCGCGCCAACCACGCCGGAGGCGGCGGCAAAGATCGCGCACATGGCGATGGTCGACAGCGCCAGCCCGCCGGGCAGACCGCCGAGCCAGATCTGCAGCGCATAGAACAGCCGCTTGGCAATGCCGGAGCGTTCCAGCACCGCGCCCATGAAAATGAACAGCGGGATTGCCGCCAGAACGAAGTTGGAGGCTGTGTGCAGGAGCGGGCCGTAGAGCTGCAAAAACAGCATGTCGCCAAAGACGGAATAGCCAAAGGCGACGGCCACGATCATCATCGAAAACGCCACCGGAATGCCGGCAAAGACCAGCGCGAAAAGCGCCGCAAACATCAGAAGGGGGATCATAAATCAGCTCTCCGGCGCGCTGCGGTGATCATCGGGGGTTTGCCCCGGTGTCTTCTCGCCGCGTAAGTAAAGGAGCGCCTCCAGCAGGAACTGCAGGCAGAAGGCAAAGAGGCCGAGCGCAATCACAGAATAAAAAGGCCACATCAGCGGCGCCCAGGGGCTGACGGTTTCCACCTCGCCGGTCTGGAACGCCTTCAGCGCCTTGGAGGCGGCCACCCAGGTCAGCGCGCCGGTGATCGGCGCCATCAGCAGCGCATAGACAGCGGCGTTCAGCAGCTGCTGAACGCGCAGCGGGAATTTCTGCGACAGGAAGTCGATCCGCACATGCGCCTCTTTGCGCAGCGAATAGGCGGCGCCAAGGAACACGATGGAGCCGTTCAGCATATAGGAAATGTCAAAGGCCCAGAGCGTTGGGGCGCCAAAGACGTAGCGGGCGGCGACCTCGTAAAGCATGGCCGCGATCATGGCGAGGATGGTCAGCTGGCCAACCGCGCCCAAGAGGGCTGACAGCCCTTCAACGCCGGTTCTGAAAAAATGCATGGAAACCTCGGGGCAGGGAGGGCGCGGGCCGGAGATCCCGGCCCGCGCAAAGGGTCATTCAGCAGCGTCACGCACCAGATAGACGGAGTTCTCGGCCCAGCTGGACTGGTAGGCCAGGTAGCTGTCCAGAACCTCCTGCATCCGGGCATTGCCGCCCTCGGACAGTTCCGCAGCACGGGCGCGCGCCCAGTTGCGGCCGGCCTCGCGCAGCTTTTCGGATTCGGCGTGCTCCATCTGGACCATTTGCACCTTGGTCTTGCGGTAGTCGGCCATCGCCTTGATGTCGGCATCGCCAAAGCGGGTGTAGCCCTCATAGGTCGACAGGCGCGCGGAGGCTTCGATCAGCCCCTGCAGGTCTTCGGGCAGCGCCTCCCAGGTCTCAGCCTTGACGAACACTTCCCACAGAAAGGAGGGCTGATGCACGCCGGGCATGATCATGTAGGGCGCAACCTCGTGGAAGCCTTCGGAGAAGTTGGCGCCGGGGGTGGACCATTCGATGGCGTCAACGCCCTTGCGCTGCAGCAGGGTATAGATTTCGTTGCCGGGCACCACGGTGGGCACGCCGCCGAAGTCGTCCTTCATCACCGCGGCAAAGGCGCCGGAGGTGCGGTATTTCACGCCCTTCAGATCCTCGACGGTTTTGATCTCGACATTGGAATGGGCCATCACCTCAGAGGTGCCGATGCCGACCACCAGGCTGTGCAGCCCCATCTCCTCGCGGCGGAAGTCCTGCAGCATCTTCTCGCCGCCGCCCTCGTAGATCCAGTGCAGGGTGGCCTCGGGCGACATGCCGCCGGGGAAGGAGGCGAAGATCGCGTTGGTCGGGTCCTGGTTCACCAGATAGGACGGGGTGGAATGGCCGGCCTCGACGATGCCTTCCTGCACCGCTTCATGCGCCTTGAAGGCCGGCACCAGAACGCCGGCGCCGAAGGGCTGGATCTCCACCCGGCCCTGGGTCAGGGTTTCGACGTTGCCGGCAAAACGCTCCATGAAGTTCTGGTAGAGGAAGGAGCCTTCGCCGACGGCGGCGGTCATCTTCCATTCGACCTCTGCCGCCGCGGCTGCGGAAGCAAGGGCCAGGCTGAAGCCGGCGGCGATTGCGGATGTGAATTTCATGTTAGGGACCTCTCTTCTGCTGGAATGCGGCCCGGGTTTCCGTCCCGGACCTTGGTTGAAATGGTTCAGGCGGCGGCCTCCCCGCTGCTGGAGATGCCGCCGCGAAAAGGATCATCGGGGCTGAAGAACAGCTTGCCCTCGCCCATCACGAAGGCCTGGCCGCTGAGGGTGGGGATCACCCCGCCGCCCGGGCCCGGCTGATAGGACAGCCGGTAGGGGGAGCTGATGATGCTTTCCTGGATGATCTCCTCGCCCGGCTGCAGCCGCCCCGCTGCCGCCAGACAGGCGAGCCGGGCAGAGCTGCCGGTGCCGCAGGGGGAGCGGTCATAGGTGTCGTCCGGGCACAGCACGAAGTTGCGGCTGTGGATGCCGGCGCGCGGGGAGGGGCCTTGGAAGATCACATGGTCGATCGGCTCGCCGTTTTCGCCGCCAATCCCTTGGCCATTGGCCGCAGTGCGGATGGCGATGGCGTGATCCGTAAGGGCGCGGATGTTCTCCGGCCGCAGCGGCAGCGGGGCGGGCTCGACGATGAAGAACCAGTTGCCACCGTAGGCGACGTCGCCCGCCACCGTGCTGCCGTCGGGCAGGGTGACCTTGGCCGCAGCGGTGACGCGGCGGCTTTCGATGTTTGTGACGGTGACGGTATTGGCGTCCTCCAGCAGCACCGTCACCACGCCCACTGGGGTCTCGATGCGGTGGCTGCCGGGGGTGATCAGGCCCAGATGGGCCAGTGTCACCGCCAGCCCGATAGTGCCATGGCCGCACATGCCCAGGACCGCGTCGGCGTCAAAATAGATGACGCCGGCGGCGCAGCTGGGATCGGTGGGCGGCACCAGCAGCGCGCCGACCATGGCGGGCTGGCCGCGCGGCTCGCGCATGACGGCGTGGCAGAAGCCCATGTGCTCCTCTGCCAGCCGCCGCGCGCGCTCTGCCAGCGGGCCGGTTCCCAGATCGGGACAGCCCTCCAGGATCACGCGCGTCGGCTCGCCGCCGGTGTGGCTGTCGACTACATGCATTCGGCGATGATCCCGCCTTGCGCTGACCAGTCCGCAAACCAGGTGCGGAACAGCTTGTACTGCTGTTCGCAATAGTTGCGCTGGGCGTCCGACAGCTCGTCTGTCTCGTTGAAATGCAGGCGGTAGTCTTCCTCACCGTTCAGCACCAGGAGGTGCTTGTAGTAGAGGATCAGGTCCGGGCCTTCGTCGAAGGTCGAGAGCACATGGATGGCGTCGGTCAGCTCCTGCGCGCGGACGCGGGCCTCGGCGCTGCCCTCGGCAGCCAGTTTTGACAGGCGCGCCAGCAGCAGCGCCTCCCGCGGAAGGGCGCAGCCGATGCCGGTGATCGAGCCGGTGGCACCGCAGTTCACAAAGCCGTGGTAGACCTCGGTGTCGACGCCGACCATCAGGGTCACCTGGTCGTCCTGGCTGGTGATATGCTCCGCCGCATAGCGCAGGTCGTCCTTGCCGCCGAACTCCTTGAAACCGATCAGGTTCTTGTGCTCGGCGCGCAGGGCAAAGAACAGGTCAGCGCGGGTGGCAAAGCCGTAGTAGGGGCTGTTGTAGATGATTGCCGGCACGTCCGGCGCCGCGTCCAGGATCGCCTTGAAGTGGTTTTTTTGCGCCGCAACGGAGGTGCCGCGGGACAGGACGCGCGGGATCACCATCAGGCCGGCCGCGCCGATCTCCTGCGCGTGGCGGGCGTGATCGACGGCGGATTTGGTATTGATCGCACCGGTGCCGACGACAACCGGCAGCCCGGCTGCGGCGAGGCGGGCGACGCCCTCCATCCGCTGTTCATCTGTCAGCAGCGGCCAGTCGCCCATCGAGCCGCAATAGACCACCGCCGACATGCCCGCGGCGATCATCTCCTCGCCCTTTTTGACCAGCGCGTCGAAGTTCGGCGTGCGGTCCGGGTTGCAGGGGGTCATCAGGGCCGGCATGGTGCCGGTGAAGACGTTTGTAGACATTATCCAATTTCTCCAGTTAGGGGCAGGCTGCCGCTGGGAGGCACGGCAGCCTGCGGGGGAAGGGGTCAGCGCACGTTGGCGAGGAACTTGCGGGTGTGTTCGGACCGGGCGTCGCCGAAAATCTGGGCGGGCGGGCCGATCTCCTCCATCACGCCCTGATGGAAGAAGGCCACCCGGTCGGAGACATCGCGGGCAAAGCCCATCTCATGGGTGACGCAGATCATCGTCATGCCCTCGTCGGCCAGCAGGCGCATGGTATCCAGCACCTCGCCCACCAGTTCGGGGTCGAGCGCGGAGGTTGCCTCGTCAAACAGCATGTATTCGGGCTCCATCGCCAGGGCGCGGGCAATCGCAAGCCGCTGCTGCTGACCGCCCGACAGGGCGCTGGGGTAGACGTTCAGCTTTTCGCCCAGTCCCACATGCTGCAGCTGTTTCGCGGCAATTTCGCGGGCCTCAGCCTTGGATTTGCATTTGACGATGCGCGGCGCCAGCGCCACGTTTTCCAGCGCCGTCAGATGCGGGAATGAATTCCACTGCTGGAACACCATGCCCAGCTTCTGGCGCAGCTTGTTGATGTCGGTGCCTTTGGCGTGCACGTCGGTGCCGTCGACGGTGACGGCGCCGTCCTGGATCATCTCCAGCCCGTTGATGCAGTAAAGCAGCGTCGATTTGCCGGAGCCGGAGGCGCCGATGACAGAGAGCACCTCGCCCTTCTGCACATCCAGGTCGATGCCTTTCAGAACGTGCAGAGCGCCGAAATACTTGTGAAGGTCGCGGATGGAAATCATTGGGCCCACCTGTTTTCGAGATGTGTGGCGTAGCGGGAGACCGGATAGGACAGCGCGAAATAGAAGGCGCCGGCCAGGGCAAGGATCAGGAACGGCTCCTGGGTGCGGGTTATCAGGATCTGGCTGGCTTTCAGCAGCTCGACATAGCCAAGCACCGAAACCAGCGCGCTGTCCTTCATCACCCCCAAGGCAACGCCGACCCAGGACGGGAACACCGCCCGCCCGCCGATCGGCAGCACCACATGGCGCAGGTCCCGCCAGTAGCTCATGCCAAGGCTGCGCGCAGCGCGGCGGATCGGGGCGCCCACCGCCTCAATCCCGCCGCGGGCCACATTGGCCACCAGCGCCGCGGTATAGACGGTCAGGATCACGGTGCCGGAGGCAAAGGGGTCGAGGTTCAGCCCCATGATTGGGGCAAAGTTGTAAAACAGCACCAGCTGGATGATCAGCGGCACCGAGCGGAACACGTCCAGCACCGGCGCCAGCGTCAGGGCTGCAGCGCGGCGGCCCTCGTACAGCATCCAGCCGAACAGGGTGCCCAGCACCGTGCCAAGCGAGATCGACAGAACGGAAATCCACAGCGTTCGCAGCGCGGCCTCACCCATGAACCACAGGTCATTGGGGGCAAAACCGCTGAAAAACTTTAGTGTCGGTTCCATGGCTCTCCCCCTCAGTACCGGAACAGCCGGGCGGCCATCAGCCGCGAGCTGAGCAGGATCACCTTGACGATCACGTAGTAGATCACCGCCGTGACCGCGAAATATTCAAAGATGCGGAAGGTGCGGGAGGCAAAAAACTGCGTTTCGCCCGACAGTTCGCGGAAGCCCACCAGCATCCCCAGCGAGGACATCAGAACCGCCCAGACCATCTGGTTGGTAATCGGGTGATAAACGATGCGGAACACCTGCGGGATCACCACGCGAGAATAGGCTTGCCAGGGCGTCATGCCAAGGCTGCGGGAGGCGCGGATCTGGGTCTCTGGCACCGCCTTGAAGCCGCCGCGGAAATTTTCCGCCAGGTAGCCTGCGCAGTTGAAGCTCAGACCTGCCAGCACGATCAGATAGGGCGACAGATGCAGGCCAAAGGCGCCGAGGCCGAAGCCGAAGAAGAATAGCTGGAACAGCGCAGGCGTGTTGCGGGCCAGCTCCACCCAGGCGGTGGCGAACCAGTAGACCGGTCCCCGAAGGTGCAGCCGCGCCAGCGCCAGGCAGAGGCCGATCACGATGCCAAGCACCATCGCCAAAACCGCCACTTGCAGCGTCAATGAGGCCGCCTCCAGCAGGTCCGGCAGGCTTTTCATCACCGGCCGCCAGTGAAAATTATAGTCGAACATGAGGGGTTATGCTCCCTAGCCCCTGCCGACCGCCGGGAGAGCGCGGCCGGCAGGGGCGGGTTTCACCGTTGGATCAGTACAGCACGCCGGGGATGCGCAGCTCAGGCGCGTCGCCGCCGACGTATTTGCCCCACAGTTCCGCATAACGGCCCGAGCGCACCTGGTGGGTCACAAACAGGTTCAGGAAGTTGATCCAGGTGACATCCTCGCGCTTGCCGACGACCGAGGTATAGTCGGTGGTCCAGGGCATCCGCGGGCCGGCCGCCAGGGTCTCATACTGCTGGGTCACCGGCAGCACCGCGGTGTTGGTGGTCAGGCCGATGTCCGCCTTGCCCTGCGCCACCGCCAGGAACACCTCGTTCTCGGATTGATAGCCCTGGTAGTTGCCTTCTTCGCCCCATTCGGCGGCGATTTTCAGCCATTCCTGCTCGGGCACGGTGCCGATGGCGCCCGCCACCCGCTTGCCCTTGATGTCCTCAAAGCTCTCAATACCGCTTTCGGTGTTCACGACGCCTTGGGCGAAATAGATCGCGTAGGGAATGGTGAAGCCGACGGTGCGCGCCCGCGCCAGGCTGTCGGAGGTAGCGCCGAACACCACATCGGCGCGACCCGTCACGATGGCGGGCAGGCGCTCGGCCCAGGTGACCGGCAGGATCTCGGCGTCCACTTCCAGCGCAGCCGCCAGGTCGTTGCAGTAATCGACGTCAAAGCCCGCAGGCTCGTTGCTGGCGTCGCGGTAGCCGATCGGCGGGAAATCCAGCACCACGCCGCAGCGCAGGGTGCCGCGGTCCACCACATCATCCAGCGTATCCGCGAGGGCAGGTGCCAGCGGTACCAGGGCAAGCGCCGCAGCCGCGGCCAGCGATTTGAACATGAGATCCTCCTGTCGGTTTGTTGTTGTGGAGAATCAGATACAGGATAATGGATACAAAATCCACAAGTATGTGAAATTGTCCGCCGGCGCCGGAAAACCGGGTCAAGGAAGGCTGAGAAACAGGATCTTAGAGGCGCTCGCCTGCGCGGATCCTGGCCTCGGTTCCGGCCCGGTCAGCCGTGATTTTGTCAAGGAAGCCCGTCATCGCATCCGGGTCGGGGTTGTACCGGCCGCTCCACAGCGCGATTTCGATCAGCACCGGCGCCAGGTCGCGGCCCTTCTGCGTCAGCTCATAAACAGAGCTGCGGCCGCTGTCGGGGTCCTTCTGCTTGGTGATGATGCCTGCCTGCTCCAGCTGCTTCAGCCGCTGCGCCAGGATGTTGGTGGAGATCCCCTCCCATCCTGCCAGCAGCTCGCCATAGGTGCGGGCGCCTTTCACTGCCATGTCGCGGATCACCAGGAGGCTCCACCGGTCGCCGAAAATGTCCAGCGCATAGGCGACGGGACAGCCGGAGTCATATTTGCTGCGCGATTGGGTCATGCCCCTTGCCTAAAGTTTTCACTTGCAAAATGCAAGTTTCCATGCGAGCCATTGAATCACTTGCAAAATGCAAGCAATCAGGAGTGACCATGACTGATACCCCAAACAACGCGGATTTCCGCGAACGATCGCGGCTGTCCCGCCGCCAGCTGCTGGCCGCCTCTGCGGGTGCGCTGCTGCTGCCCTCCCTCCCGAAAGCACAGGAAACAGCCATGACCCCCAAAGCCTTTGCCTACACCGAAGTCGCCATCTCCGTGCCGTTCGGCCAAGCGCCCTGGCAGGAGATCAACGAGGCGATCCGGCAGCAGCCCGGGTTTCTGAACAAGACCTGGCTTTCGGGCCACGGCAACAACTCGCTGGGCGGCTTCTATGGCTTTGACAGCATTGAAAACGCGCGCAAATTCGTGACCGGCTATTTTCCGACGGAGCCTCGGGTCTTCGGGGTGGCGCATAACACGCGGGTGTTCGACGCTCAGGTGACCGAAGCGGCCAGCCGCGACATGGGGGCGGTGCAATACGGCAGCGCGGGAGACGCGCCCGGTGCATTCGTCTATACCGAACTGCAATTGTCGGTGCCGTTTGAAGACGCACCCTGGCAGGCCCGCAACAAGGCGCTGAAAATGCTGCCGGGGCTGCAGAACAAGGTCTGGCTCAGCGGGTTGCAGACCCGGACGCTGGGCGGGTTCGACGCCTTCGATACGCTGGACCGCGCGCTTGATTTTGCGGTGAACATGTTCCCGGAAACCGCGGCGGAGCTGGGCTGCGCCTTCTATACGCGGGTGTTTGACGCCTCGGTCACCGAGACTGCCAGCCGGGCAATGAACTCGCCCTACTATAGCCCGGCCGCCTAGCACCTGACGTCGTGGCGCCAGAGCGGTCAAGCTGAGTCCAGGCCGCCGCGGCTTTGCGTGGCGGCCTGGACTTCGCGTCTGAGCGGAGGGCGCGCGCCGGGCCAGCGCTGCGGCGCTAGGGTTTTGTTAGGGCCATCTGCCTATTTGAAGAAGGAGATGGCCCGGAATCAAAGGACCCAAATCATTATGCCTGCTTTCTTCTACCGTTTGCCGGTGCGGATCTACGCACTGGCTGCAATGGCGGTTTGCCTGTTTGCCCTGCTCACCGTGTTCCTGCTGGTTCGCGCAAATAACGATGAATACACCAGCCGCGAGCGCGAGCTGCATCAGATAACGGACATGGCCTTCAGCCAGCTGGATGCGCTGCAGAGACAGGTCGCGGACGGCCAGCTGGATGAGGCAAAGGCCCGCGAGATGGGGCGCATGGTGCTGGAGACCTTCAGGTTCGGCACTGCGGGCGACTTTCACGCCTTTGATTTCGATCTGGTGATCACCGCAAATGCTTTTCTGCCGGAGTGGGTGGGCACGCGCCAGCCCGGTTTGACCGATGAAAACGGCGTCAAGATCTATCAGGAGATGCTGAAAATCGCCCAGGCGGACGGACAGGGCTCTCTGATCTACCATTTTGCCAATGCCAGCACCGGCGTGATTGAGGCCAAGATGGGATACATCCGGGTCTACGAACCCTGGGGCTGGATCGTCGGCACTGGCGCCTATGTGTCCGATATCGAAACCAAGGTGCAGCAAAACATCATCACGACTGTGACGGCGCTGCTTGTATCGCTTGCGGTTCTCATGGTGGGCGCGACCCTGATCACCCGCAGCGTCACCGGGCCTGTCAGCGCCCTGCGCGGGCGCATGCAGTCGATGGCGGACGGTGACACCGCCAGCGCCATTCCGGCCACCGCCAACAAAAGCGAAATCGGCGACATGGCCCGCACCCTGGACGTGTTCCGCCAGGCGCTGATCCGCCAGCAGGAGCTGGAAGATGCTGAGCATGCGCTGAACGAGAAACGCAGCAAGGTGGTGGCGGCGCTCAGCGCCAAACTGTCGGACCTGTCGCAGGGCGACCTGACCGCGCAGATCACCGAGACCTTCCCGGAGGATTACGAGCAGCTGCGCCACGACTTCAACACCTCCGCGCGGAACCTCAGCGCCACCGTGGAGCAGGTGATCGCCGCCGCCGCCAGTATCCGCAACGGTGCCGCCGAGATCAGCCAGGCCTCCGACGACCTGTCGCACCGCACCGAAAGCCAGGCGGCGACGCTGGAGCAGACCGCCGCGGCGCTGGACGAGCTGACCGCGAGCGTCAAATCCGCCGCCGACGGCGCCCGCAGCGTCGAGGCGACGATGGAGGATGCCAAGGCGGAGGCCCGCACCAGCGGCGAGGTGGTGCAGAGCGCGGTCTCGGCGATGACCGAGATCGAGGAAAGCTCCAAC
>NZ_WLCM01000055.1 GCF_013317235.1 Leisingera sp. ANG59
TCGGTGACGCCAAGATGACAACCGCGCTTCTGGATCGCGTAACTCATCACTGCGCAATCATCGAGACAGGCAACACGTCATACCGGTTCGCACAGAGCAAGCGACGCAGAAAAACATAAACGTCGCGCAAGCAAAGGCCCCAGACGGACTCGCTATAGGAGGGCGGCCCGCCTGGGGCCTTTGCGCCACAAGGGGTGGGTCAAATTCAAACGCTGAAACCGGGTCAGTTTTGAACGCTCATTGACACCCGGCGTTCCACAGTCAGCACAGCGCTGTAGGGAACCGCCGGCAGCGGCTTCAAATGCGCAACCTCTCCGGCAAAGGCCTCGTCGACTACCTGCCGTGTTGTGGCGTGAACCCGGGGATTGGCCACCCCGGTCCGCCAGGCATCAAACTGGGCATTGAGATCATCCATGTTCCGGAATGTGCGGGCCAGGAAGAAGTCCTGGCGGATATAGCGGAATGGCCGTTCAACCTTGCCTTTGGTGCGGGCCCTGTAGGGCTGGCAGGCGCGCGGCACCGTGCCGTAATGGTTCAGGAGTGCCACCAGAGCTGCGTTGTAGGTGACAACCCCGGCTTCATCCTCTCCGATCACGGCCGTTTTCATGCGGTCATAGAGGATTTCTTCAACGGCACCGCCCATGGCGGCGAATGCCGCGATGTGACAGCGCAGGACAGACTGCAGGTTCTGGCTGGCAACAAAGCGGCCCCACCCTGCTTTGCCCTCCGGAAGACACGAGGTCTTCCGAAGTGAAAATCAGGGAAGGCTTCGCCACTGGCGGAACAGGAGGCGCGAGCGGGGATGTTGGAGACACGAAAAAGGAAAGGTTCTGTCGCAAGTGGCAAAACTATGTGTCGCCCGACACCCCACCAACCGCATTAGTTATTCGGTACCCTTTCACCTCTTCGCTGAGCATTTCTGTGCTATTCTTGCGAGGGTACGAATTTCTCATGCCAGCGTTGGCTTCGCCAGAAAGTCCGGTGCGAAGATCATGCGGCACAGCGGCTCGAAACGCGCTCTCAACTGGTCTCGATGCGTTTCAATTGTCATCTCTGGCGAACGGATCAAGTCCTGAAAGGTCAAGGTCCAGACATCGTAGAAGATTTGTGCGACCTGGCGCGGGTCTCCATGTGTGCGGTCGTGCAGGGTTAGCGTGTAGCTCGATACGATGACCTCAATCAGATCCAGGAGCGCATCATTGACCTGCTGGAAGGATTGTGCCAGTTCGGTGATCGGGTGCCGGATCGAGGCCGCTTCGGCATAGCGCCAAATCCGCTTACTCGCAATCTCCAGCGTCTCCACCGAAATATCCATGAACAGTGTCATCAGGATGCTGGTGAAATTGTCGTCCGTCCGCGGTGCGAGCACCTTGCTGTTGTCCCGCGCTTCCTGCGCTCCCTCGGTGATGAGCGCGATCAGGATCCCGTCCTTGCTGCCGAAATAGTTGAACACTGTCGGGGTCGAGACCCCGACAGTCTTGGCAATATCGGCCATGGTGGTCGCGTCCACGCCCTGTTCGGCGAAGAGTGAACGCGCCTCCTGAAGAATCGCTCCGCGCCGCTTTGCCTTCTTGTGCGATCTCAATCCTTCGGGCGCCTGCGCTTCGCCGTCGCCACGCGGTGCCGCCGCCTTCGGAGCGATCCTGTCCGACCTAGTCATTTAGCCACTTTCTTTATTCGATAAAAATTTTTATTGACTATAAAACACTCTGTCAATACCAATTACTGTCATCGACCAGCTTAGGGAGACTGCTGTTCCATGATCTTCTACCTGCTTGTCCCAGGGCGTTGGTAAGGCCCGAAGGGCGTTCAATGCAGGTACTCCGATAATGCACCCGCGGGCCGCCCGATGGTAAATGTGCGGAAAGGATCTGGGCCAGTGCAAAAGGCTGCCATCGAAGCAGTTTCAAGCACACGAGAGGAGAAACGCTTGTTCCAGTTCAATCATATCGTGGCCGCCCTTGGCGCCACAGCCACGCTGTCTAGCCTGTCCGGCTCGGCCAGCGCCCAGCCGGACGGCCCGTCCCGCTGGCTGATGCCCACTATGATCGAGGCCCGCGCGAGCATGTTCATGCCCACGCTCAATTACCTGACGTTCCAGTACATGGATCAGATGTTCGCCACCCGCACCGTGGATGCAGCCGATTCGGCCTGGGAACTGCTCGAAAACCCGATGTCGCTCGACGGGGACTATGTGATCCTGGGCGAGACCTATGATCTCGAAGGCGCGCTGGAGCGTACCCGGACCAATGCGCTCGTCGTGCTCAAGGACGGCGCGGTGGCCTATGAGACTTATCGCAATGGCAGCGGGCCGGACACTCGGTTCCTGACCTTTTCGGTCGCCAAGTCCTATACCTCGACCCTGATCGGCTTCGCGCTGCATGACGGGCTGATCGACAGTCTGGGCGACAAGGTCTCTAAGTACCTGCCCGAGATGGAAGGCTCCGGCTATGACGGCCCCACCGTGCGAGACCTATTGCGGATGCGCTCGGGCGTGGACTGGGAAGAGCGCTATGAATTCGGCAGCGAAACCCAGTTGACCCAGGTCCATGACAATTCACTCGTCGCCTATCGTTACCGCTGGTGTGACTACGCGGTGAAGGAGTCCGTTCCAGGCGAAACCGGGCCCGACGAACGCTTCAACTACGCTACGCTCGACACCAGTGTACTGGGCTGCATTGTCGAACGGGTGACTGGGCGGACAGGTGCAGACTACATGGCAGAGAAGCTCTGGAAGCCGATGGGGGCAGAGTCTGATGCCTATTGGATCATGGACGGGCCCGAGGATGTAGGGCGCGAATTCTTTGGCGCTGGCCTTGCCGCCACAGCCCGCGACCACGCGCGGTTCGGCCAGATGTTCCTACAGGGCGGCATGGCCAATGGCGAGCAGGTGGTGCCCGCGGATTGGGTGCGTGAGGCGACGGTGGCGGACGAAGGATACGAACCAGTAGAACCCGGCGCACCGATCGGCTATCAGTACCAGTGGTGGACCGATGCGGGCAGCGACGTTTACATGGCCCTCGGCCTGCATCACCAGTTCATCCGGGTGGACCCGGCGAACAATATCGTCATCGTCAAGATCAGCTACACGGAAGAGCCGGTCGGCCGGGATCAGGAAAACGAGGAACTTTTCGCCCAGATCACCGCGAAAATAACGCAATGAGCCGCTGCGCGGGCCAGCTTCGCGCTGCTGGCCCGCGACCTGAGCAGGCACCTATCGTCAACTTTAAGCAGCCAGTCTGGACATGTCGCGGTTTGATGCGGCTCCTTTAGCAGCATCCCACCCTGGCGGAGTTGAAGTGTAGCGCTGTTTGCGCCCAAGATGGCTGGTCACCTGAGTTGCGCTCATTCGTTTTACTGCGTCTTCCTGGATCCGAATTTTCAAGTGGCCACATACAGCTCACTTGCCGATTTCAGGTTTGGGGGCAGATACGGATTTGGCGCCGCGGTCGCCTTCGATGCCAACATCCGCCCGCATCTATGGCCGGTGAACAACCCTGCGGGGGGCTCTAGACGAGGCAGCGTTGCGGTCGGCATGTCTGTTGCCAAGTTTCGGTGATGAGGCATCTCTCTTTGGCGACGAGACGCCGCTGGCCGCTTCCGCGTGTTTGCGCGCACTGGATGTGGTCAAGATTATAGTGAAAGATGCGGTCCGGCAGCCGCTTTATTTATCCGGTGAGCGAATTCATGAGGTCGCCCCTTCGTCCATGATGGCAACGCCTGTGGATGCCACCGAAACGGGGGATGTGGTTAATGCGGCCGGGCTAGCGGTGCGGACTTCGGCGGCGGAAGCTGCGGTACAATTAGACCAGATGAGCGTACAGCGGCGCACGGTCCGCAAGTGCGCTTCTCCTGCGTTGATCGAAATGACGATGTTTGGAAAGGTCCAGGGCGGCCGACAATGTCGAAGTCAGGTGCTGCATTCCGGTCGGACTAATCAGGAGCCCCATCTTAATCCGCCGCGATTTACTTTGCATGGTCATCACGCGAAGTATTTTCTTAGGATTGGGCAAGTGTAGTGAGCCGTTCGCATTCAAGGCGCGCTCGGTGCCGGAAAGCATTCACTTCTTGTCGGCGGGCAGGCCGTACGCTGACACTTCAAAGCAGGTTTCACTGTTGGGAGCACGCATTCCGCTATCTTCGGCTAAAGCATAGCTAGATACAGCAGAGAATTCTCCCTAAGGGGAATAAGCTGATCCTACCATGAAAATCTCGCAAACCGAGGGACCGCAATGAACGTGGAAGAACTTCTCGGGAAACTGATCGCATTTCCCTCTGTCGTAGGCTGTCCGAATGGTGCGATCGTAGACTGGATCGCCGAATTCTGCCGGACAGCAGGGGCTGAGGTGACAGTCCTCCCCGGGCCCGAAGGCGACCGGTCCAACCTTATTGCGACCATCGGACCGCGTGAACGTCGGGGCTATGTCCTCTCGGGGCATATGGATGTCGTACCAGCGGGCGAACCGGAATGGAGTTCGGATCCCTTCGCTCTGCGCCGCGAAGGCGACAGGCTCTATGGCCGCGGCACAACCGACATGAAGGGGTATCTGGCCTGCGCCCTCGCTGCGCTACCGAATCTCGCGACGATGGAGCTGGCGCAGCCCATCCACCTCGCCTTTTCCTATGATGAGGAGGCCGGATGCCGGGGTGTGCCGCATCTGCTGGCCGCGTTGCCGGACCTCTGCGAGACGCCGCTAGGGGCGATTATCGGCGAACCGAGCGGGATGCAGCCGGTGCTGGCGCACAAGGGAAAGATGGCCGCGCGGATGGAGGTGACCGGTCGCTCGGGCCATTCCTCGCGCCCCGATTTGGGGCTGAATGCCGTGCACGCGATGGCTGATGTCATTACCCATGCCGTGGCTCATGGCCAGTCCCTCACCCAAGGTCCATTCGACGAGACCTTCGCCCCGCCCTATTCCTCCTTGCAAGTCGGCGTCGTTACCGGCGGCCAGTCGGTCAACATCATCCCCGATCGCTGCACTGCCGACATCGAAGCGCGTGCCGTGCCGGGGGTCTCGCCCACTGCGCTGCTAGAGCCGGTCAAGGCCCGGCTTCTGACCCTGCGCGACCGCGGTTTCGCGGTGGAATGGCAGGAGCTGAGTTCGTACCCGGCGCTTGCCACGGCGCGTGACAGCGACCTTGCGGGGCTGCTGACGCACCTCACCGGGCAGGAACCGCTCCACGCGGTCAGCTATGGTACCGAGGCGGGGCTGTTCCAGCAGGCAGGGATCGAGGCAATCATCTGCGGCCCGGGCGAGATCGGGCGGGCGCATCGCCCGGACGAATTCATCGAAACGGCCGAGTTGGCCGCCTGCCAGCGCATGATCGAGGCGCTTGGCGCCCGGCTGGCGGCGTGAAGGCGGGGCAGGGCCATGGCATTCCTGTTCAATTCCGATGCGGCGCGCGGTGCGATCTTTCGCGAGGTCTTCGCTGACGCCTTGCCGGATCTGGAGGTCTTTCAGTCCGGCGACGACGTGGCGCCCGAAAAGATCCGCTATCTCCTCACCTGGACCGTGCCGGAGGACATTGCCCGCTACCCCAATCTGGAAGTGCTGTTTTCCATTGGCGCGGGAGTCGATCAATTCAATGTCGAGGTCGTGCCGTCCCATTTGAAACTGGTGCGCATGGTCGAAGATGGCATCATCTGCATGATGCAGGAATATGTCGCGCTCGGAGTGCTGGCACTGCACCGCGATATCCTCGCCTATCAGGAGCATCAGCGCCGCCAGCATTGGCATGCCCTGCCGGCGCGGCAGGCGGCAGAGTGCCGGGTCGGTTTTCTTGGCCTTGGCATGCTGGCGCAGGCAGCTATAGAGCGGCTTAGACCGTTCGGGTTCCCGCTTGCCGGGTGGAGCCGCAGCGAAAAGCGGATCGACGGCGTCACCTGCTTTCACGGCGCCAATCAACTGCCGGGCTTCCTGGCGCAAACCGATGTTCTGGTCTGCCTGTTGCCGCTGACCGAGCAGACGCACGGCATGCTCAACCAGGATCTCTTTGCCCAGTTGCCAGAAGGCGCGCGGCTCTTGCATGTCGGACGCGGGCCGCAGCTCGACCAAACCGCGTTGATCGAGGCGCTGGACAGCGGCCATCTGGCTGCCGCGATGCTGGATGTCACCGATCCCGAACCGCTGCCGCAGGACCACCCGCTCTGGTCGCATCCCGGGGTGATGATCACCCCGCATATCGCTTCTGTCACCCAGCCGCACACGGCGGCGCAAGCAGTGGCAGAGAACATCCGGCGTCACCGCGCCGGAGATGAACTGATCGGCCTTGTCGATCGCACCCTTGGCTACTGACAGGAAAACACCATGTCCCTTCTGCAAACCATCGAAACCAACCCCAGCTTCGCTCCGAAGGAGGCGCTACCCCTGCCGGAACGGCTGATCTCCGGCAATCCGGCCTTCAAGACCTGGGCCCAGGACGCATCCAAGGATGACAAGGTTCTGACCGGCGTCTGGGAAGCGACCCCCGGCGTGACCCATTCTATCAAGGGCACGACTTTCGAGTTCTGCCACATCCTGTCAGGCGTGATCGAGATCGAGGAAAAGGACGGCGAGACCAAGACCTATCGCGCCGGCGACAGCTTTGTCATGAAGCCGGGTTTCGTGGGCATCTGGCGCACCATTGAGACCGTGCGCAAGATCTATGTTGTCGTGAACGACTGAACCACCCGCCCCGCGCGCGCCTGACGAACTCAAGGAGGTTCCCGTGAAGAGCCACAAGATTGCGCTGATCCCCGGCGATGGAATTGGCAAGAACGTCACCGAGGCGGCCTGGCAGGTGCTACAGGCGGCGGCAAAGAAGGGCGGTTTCGCTCTTGAGGGAACTAACTTCCCCTGGTCCTGCGCCTACTACCGTGAGACGGGAGCGATGATGCCGCCCGACGGGATCGAGACACTTCGAAGCTTCGATGCCATCCTGCTTGGAGCCGTCGGATGGCCTGCCGAGGTGCCTGACTCTGTTTCGCTGCACGGGCTCTTGCTGCCGATCCGGAAACAGTTCATGCAATATGCCAACATCCGCCCGCACCGGCTCTTGCCGGGGGTTCAAGGGCCGCTGCGTTCGGAAGGATTCGACATCCTGTGCATCCGCGAAAACACCGAGGGTGAATACACGGGCGCTGGCGGGCGCGTGCATTCCGGCACTGGGAACGAAGTCGCTGTGGAAACTTCGATCTTCACCCGCGTGGGGGTAGAGCGGATCCTGCGTTATGGTTTCGAACAGGCGCGTACCCGCCGGAAAAAACTCGCCTCCGTCACTAAGTCCAATGCCCAGAAGCACTCCATGGTCTTCTGGGACGAGATCACGCGTGCGGTGGCAAAGGATTATCCCGATGTCGAGTTGACGCAGTATCATATCGACGCCATCGCGGCCCGCATGGTTATGGAGCCTGACAGCCTTGATGTGGTTGTCGCCTCGAACCTCTTCGGTGACATTCTGACCGATCTCGGAGCGGCGATTCAAGGCGGGCTGGGATATGCCGCTTCAGCCAACATAAACCCCGATCGCAGCGTACCTTCCATGTTCGAGCCGGTCCATGGTTCGGCGCCTGATATCGCGAATCTTGGCATCGCTAACCCTATTGCCGCGATCTGGTCCGGAGCCATGATGCTCGAACATTTGGGCGAGCGGAGCGCTGCGGCTGAAGTGATGTCGGCAATCGAGGCTGTAACCACGCGAGGAATAGGCACGAATCCGGGCCAGGACCGGACTGAAGCCATCACAGGCGCCGTGCTTGCGGTTTTGAGCTGATGGCCTATGGGGTCGCGGTTTGACATCGTGGAAGAGCGGGTGACGATTGCGGTCGCCGTTAGCATGTGTCTCGGTCCCTGTGTTCAGGGTGAATTGCCTAGTCGCGGATTTTGTTCAAAAGTTACTGCTGCACGAACGTGAGTTCCTCTATAATTTTTTGGAACTGGAACAGTTGGAACGGATGGAAGCACGAAAATACCTGGGAAGGTTCCAAACGCAACCGAAAGATTTTCACGTGCATGAACCGAACGTCGCTGACAAGAAAACGCCCTATTGGTGGGAAGCTGCCCCTGTCGGTCCGCTGCCGAAGCAACCCTTGGCCAAGATTCTGGACGTGGCGATTGTCGGTGCGGGTTACGCCGGTCTGGCAGCCGGTTTAACACTGGCGCGGGCGGGGCGTTCGGTCGCCGCATTCGATGCGATGAACCCCGGTGAGGGGGCTTCGACGCGCAATGGCGGAATCACCAGCGGCACGATACGACCGGACCATGCGTCAATCACCAAGCGCTTCGGTGAAGGGACGGCGATGGCCATCGAGACAGAGGGTAAGCGTGCACGCGAATTCCTGTACGATTTCATCGAGACGGAGGGGCTTGACTGCGACTTCCGGCTGACCGGCGCGTTCAAGGGAGCGCTTGGTTACGATCAATACGACCGGATGGCCCGCAATGCCGAGTCGCTGGCGAAGAAGTTGGGGATCGAATCCTACGCCGTACCCCATGATGAGCAACGCGCCTATGTTGGCAGCGATTTCTACCGAGGCGGCACGGTGCGGATGGATATCGGCGGTTTGCATCCGGCGAAGTTCCATGCCGAGCTTCTGCGCGTGGCGCTTGCTGCTGGGCTTAAAGTTCTTTCGCATACACCGGTCACCGCGATCCAGAGCGAAGGGCGGGGATTCCGCGTCACGACAGCGGCCGGCACGGTGCAGACGCGGCAGGTACTGGTCTGCACCAACGGCTATACCGACGACGCCGTTCCTTTCCTTCGCCGGCGCCTGGTGCCCGTCCGCAGCAGGATCATCGCCACCGAAGAAATTGCCCCCGCACTAATGGCGTGGCTGATGCCGAAGCTAATGATGATGGGTGAGAACCGCCAGCTTGGGTACTATTACCGTCCGTCGCCGGATGGCAAACGCATCCTCTTCGGCGGGCGCGACAATTCGCGCGTGGGCGATCCGGTGGCGCCGACGATCCGCCTGCGCGAAGGTCTGATCCAGATCTTTCCGGAACTAGAAGGGGTTCGCCTGTCGCATAGCTGGTTTGGCAATGTGGCGATGAACCGCGACATGATCCCCCGAATCTTCGAACGGGCAGGGGTCGTTTATGCCTCGGGTTTCTGCGGCTCGGGCGTTGTCTGGGCTCCCTGGGTCGGCACGCGCGCGGCCCACAGGCTATTGGATCAAGGAGAGCAGGCGCGCACCGCCTTCGACTTCCGCCCGCCGGCAGCGGTTCCGTTCTATCGCGGCAATCCCTGGTTTCTTCCGGCCTTCCTCAAGGGCTATGCCCTGCAGGACCGGATTGCCTGGTGGCGTGCGCGCCGCTGAAGCCCGAAGGCACCGAATCCACGTCGCATAGCCTTGTTTTCCGCTGGTTTCACGACTGAAACCAGCGGAAAAAGCACGTCCAGACATCGCCTGCGCCGATGAAAGTCCCCTCGGCCGAGTCCTCCCTTGGGCCAGGGCGTGACGGCTGGAACAGGCGTTTGGAAGGTCGTGCTGCGTTTCCTTCAGTCTGGAGTGGCTTCTGCTGGACGGTCACGCATTGCAGCACATTCTGCCAGACTCGCGCGGCTATGCTCAGTCGGGACACCAGATTAGCAGGAGCTTCAACCATGGATCGTTTCCGCCCGAAATACGTGACCTTCGACACCCACGGCACGCTGATCAACTTCGAGATGGCCGGGGCCGCGCGCGACCTTTATGGCCACCTGCTGGACGAGCCGCAGATGCAGGAGTTCATCAAGAACTTCCAGGGCTATCGCTTTGACGAGGTGATGCAGGCCTGGAAACCCTATGCCGATGTTGTGCATAACGCGTTGGAACGCGCCTGCCGCCGCAACAATGTGGCCTTCAAGGCGGAAGACGCGGAAATGGTCTATAACCGCATTCCCTCCTGGGGGCCGCATGCCGACGTGCCCGCCGGTCTGGCCAAGCTGGCCAAGGAAATCCCGCTGGTGACCATTACCAACTCGATGAATGCGCAAATTCATTCGAATATCGCGAAACTCGGCGCGCCCTTCCATGCGGTTTATACCGCCGAGGATGCCGGCGCCTACAAGCCGCATTTCCAGGCGTTCGAGTATATGTTCGACATGCTGGGTTGCGGGCCGGAAGACATTACCCATGTGTCCTCGTCCTTCCGCCACGACCTGATGTCGGCCTACGATCTGGGGATCAAGAGCAAGGTCTGGGTCAATCGCGGCCACGAGCCGGCCAACCCTTTCTATGAATACACCGAGATTAAGGACATCTCGGGACTGCCCGGCGTCTTCGGCATTTGAGGGCAGGGGCATTCCGGATGGCCACAGGTCGTGACACTCCGCTCCGCGCTGCGGCAGGTCAGCACGATAGACCTGTGGCCGAAGCGGGCAATCGTCGGCTCGGGGCGATCGCCTCGACCGACGCCTATTTTGACGCTGCCGCCTCAAACCTCTCGGTGCGGCCCTGTGAGCCGGAGCCCGACATCTCGGCGGAGGTGCTGAAGCGTCATTACGGGTTGACAGGGGCGTCCAAGACCCTGTCCTCCGAGGTGGAACGCACGGTGGACGTCACCCTGCCTGACGCCCGCCGACTGATCCTGAAGACCTCGACCAGACCGGAAGCTGTTGACAGCTTCCGGTTTCAAAGCGCCGCCATGGCGGGCCTGCACGCCACGGCGGATGTGGTGGCGCCTCAGGTCCTCCCCACGCTTGGCGGTGCCCTGATGTTTGAGGCGGATGGGGTCTGCGGCTACTTGCAGACCCGGATTGAAGGTGTCCCGCTGTATCAAGCGACGCCCGCGCCGGGACTGCTCTACCGAACCGGCACGGCGCTCGCCCGGCTGGATTTGGCGCTTGCCCAACCCGAATTGCCTGCGGCTGATCGTCCGGTTCTCTGGAATATCGGCTGCTGGCCGAGGCTCCTGGACTTGGATCAATACCTGCCACCCGGCACCGTTGCCGACAACGTGTGCACTGCGATGATGGAGTATGTGCGGGCGATCGAGCCGAAGATCGCCGATCTGGCCTGGCAGGTCACCCACAACGACCCCAGCCCGCACAACATGATCGTGACCGACCGGGGGCTGGGTTTCATCGACTTTGGCGATGGCGGCTGGAGCCCCCGCATTCAGGACCTGGCCATCGCCGCGAGCCATGTCGTCACCGATCCGCGTCGCCCCTTGGGCGGGGCCGAATATCTGATCGCGGGATATGCCTCGGTCCTGCCGCTCTCGGAACTGGAGATACGGTTGCTCGCCGGACTGATGAAGGCCCGGCAGAGCGCGCTGATCCTGGTCAATTACTGGCGCGCAGAGCTCTTTCCCGCCGAGGCCGAGTACATCAAGAAAAACGTCGCGCGGGCCGAACGGGGCCTCTCGATCCTGGCGCCGCTCGATGCTCCATCGGGCGAAGCGGCAATTCGGGCGGCATGTGCCCTGCCACCGCCGGACAGCCAATTCCTTCAAAAAGGGAGCAGAAGATGACTACAGATCTCATGCCCAACCGCTACAGACCGGGCGAAACCGAGCTGCCCAGCCGGGAGGCCGAGCTGATTGCCCGCCGCGACAGTGTTCTCGGCGCTTCCTACCGGCTGCAATACCGGCGGCCGGTGCATTTCGTCCGGGGCGAAGGCATGTGGCTCTACGATCCGGACGGGCGGGCCTATCTCGATTTCTACAACAACGTGCCCTCGCTGGGTCACTGCCACCCGGAAGTGAACGCCGCCATGGCGGAGCAGGCGGGGCGGATCAGTGCCAACACGCGTTATCTCGAACCGCACCTTGTTGATTATGCCGAACGGCTGGTCGAGACCTTTCCGACAGAAATTGACCGCGTGGTGTTCACCTGTACGGGCAGTGAATCCAACGATCTGGCTTTGCGGATCGCCCGCTACACAAGCGGAAACGAAGGCGTGATCGTTTCCTCCTATGCCTATCACGGCACCAGCGCCGCGGTGGCGGCGGTCTCGCCTAATCTGGGCGACGCCGTCAAGTTCAGCCCCAATGCGCGGATTGTTGCGCTGCCCGGTCCGGCAGGGGTGCCGGATTCCCAGGCAGCGGATTTCTTCGAGTCGCAGGTGCGCGCGGCCATTGACGACCTGAACCGCCGCGGCATCGGCGTGGCGGCGCTGCTGTTCGACAGCATCTTTTCCAGCGATGGTGTCTGGATCGACCCGCCCGGCTTCATCGCCGGCGGGGTACAGGCGGTGCGCGAGGCCGGGGGTCTCGTGATCGCCGACGAGGTGCAGCCGGGTTTCGGGCGCACCGGTTCCCATATGTGGGGCTTCGAGCGGCACGGGATCGTGCCCGACCTCGCCACGTTGGGCAAGCCGATGGGCAACGGATTCCCAATTGGTGCCGTGGTTGGCCGTAAAGGCCCAATGGAGCGGTTTGGTGCCATCGCCCGCTATTCCAACACCTTCGCAGGCAACACGGTCGGCATTGCCACGGCGGATGCCGTGCTGACAATCCTGCAACGCGACCGGATCCCGGAAAACGTGCTTGCCATGGGCCAGTTTCTGCGCGACGGGCTGGAGCAGATTGCCAGCCGACAGAGCGGCATTCGCGCCATCCGCAATGCCGGACTCTTCCTCGGTGTCGATATGGGCACCGGGGACGCTTCACCGACGGATCGGCGCAAGCTGGCGCTCGATGTGGTCAATGCGATGCGCGACGATGGTGTGCTCATCAGCACCACCGGGGCCAATGAAGATACGCTTAAAGTTCGCCCGCCGCTGATTTGCGAGGCCGATCATGTGGAGCTGTTCCTCGCCGCGCTGGAACGGGCGCTGGCCAAGGTGGCCGTCGCATAGCGACACGCGCGGGGTGAACCATCGCTTGCCCCGCAACGCGGCGCGGGGTCTGTTTAGCCCCGCGTAGTCTGTTTTGCTTTCGATCGGATCAGCGCCTCGGCAATATAGAGATCCTGCAGCGAGATGCCGGAACTGTCATAGACAGTGATCTCTTCCTCCGACAGGCGGCCCGGCGCGCGCCCCTCGATGACATCGCCGATCTGCGTCACCTCAAGTTCGCCCGCTTCAATGGCGGCGCGCGCGTGCTGGAAATCGCCGATCTGAACCGATTGCGATGGCAGATCGCAGAACAGACGCGACCTTTGCAACAGTTCCGCCGGCAATTCCTGCTTGCCCGGCGCGTCGGAGCCCATGCTGACCACATGCGTGCCCGGCCCGACCCATTCGGCTTGGAAGAGCGGCGCGCGTGAAGGTGTCGCGGTCACCACGATATCGGCGGCCTGTACAGCTTCCTCGGCCGACACCGTCCGCGCGGGCAGGCCGCGCTCGGCCAGCGTCGCGACGAAAGTGTTGCGGCGCGGCGAGGGATTGGCGACCACCAGCACCGTGTCGATGGGACGGATGCGGGCCAATGCGGCCACCTCGTACAGCGCCTGATTGCCCGCGCCGAACACGGCAAGCACCCGCGCCTCCTTGCGGGCAAGCAGGTCGGCGGCGACCGCATCGGATGCGGCGGTCCGATATGCATTGACTTCTCCGGCCTCGATTACGGCGCGTAACCGGCCGGATTCCTGATCGAGAAGCAGGATTGTGGAATTGTGCCGGGGCAGGCCGCGGGCCGGATTTCCGGACCAAAAGGAGCCAACTTTCACTCCGGTCAGGGCTTGCGACCAGCCGGATTTGACCGAAAACGTATTGCCTGGATCGCAGGACCGCCCCAGAACCGCAGGAAACACCCCGCTTTGCGTCGAGGACGCTGCCGCCAGCGCCTCGCGGGCCGCCGCGTAGGCAAGGTCATGAGTGACGAGGCCGGCTGATTCCTCTTCGCTGATATAGATCATGGTCGTATCCTCCTGAGCTCGGTGTTTTGCAATCCATTACCCGCCGCGCCTTGGCGTCGGCTGGGGAGTGCTCTTTTGTCCCCCGATTTGCGCCGTCATTTATGCTGAGAGGCGCGGCAGAACGAATGATCCTGCCGAGTTGGCCGGGAAAAACAGCAGTGAAATCGGCTCGCCGGACGCCAAGCTGTTGTCATCGAAAATGCAATCCCGGATCATCGAAAGGCACTTCAGCAATGGCGATTGAGGCGGAACAAAAGGCAAGTGGCTCTGAAGCCGAGCTGACGAATCTCGAAGCACGGCACCTGCCCGGTGCGCTGAAGCTTTCGCAAGAGATGAACTGGCCCTATCGGCTGGACGATTGGGCCCTGGCCGCGGCGGCGGGCCACGGTTTGGCGCTGGAGCGGGATGGCCAGTTGATCGGCACCGCCCTGTGGTGGCCCTTTGGTACGCGCCATGCCAGCGCCGGGATGATTATCGTTACCGGCGCCGAACAGGGTCGTGGCCATGGCGCGCGTTTGTTCGACAAACTGCTTGAGGCGACACAGGGGCGCGATGTGATGCTCTGTTCCACCAAGGAGGGGCTGGCGCTCTACAAGCGGCGCGGTTTCGTCGAGACGGGGACCGTCGTTCAGCACCAGGCCCCGCTTGAACTGGCAGTGGAAGGCGATGAGGGGATCCGGCTGGCGGCGGCCTGCGACATCCCTACAATCCAGGAATTCGACCGGCAGGCCACCGGCCTGGACCGGGCGTCGTTGGTGGCTGCATTGGCCGGGGTTGGCCGTGTCGCGATCCTCGAACACGGGGGGCGCGTTGCGGGCTATTCGGTGGCGCGCCGTTTCGGACGCGGCTACGTCGTTGGCCCGGTTGTCGCCGAAAGCATTGATGATGCCAAACGCCTGATCCTGGAACAGTTTGCGCAATTGCACGGGCAATTCGTGCGGATCGACGTCCACGGGCAACACGGGCTGAGCGACTGGCTGGAGAGCCTGGGCCTGCCCTGCACCGACCGGGTGACCGCCATGGTCAAGGGGCAGCAGCCGGTCCCGGAGGGGGCGGCGCGCATCTATGCGCTGGCAAGCCAGTCACTCGGTTAGCAACAAGGAATATGGGAAGATGACGGTAAACGAAAAAATATCCGGTCCGGCGGCAACCATCGAGGACCTCGTTACTCCGGCGCTGCTGCTGGATCGCACAAAGCTGGCGCGCAATATTCAGCGCCTTGCCGATCGCGCTAAGGCGCTTGGGGTGGTCCTGCGTCCGCACATGAAGACAGCGAAAAGCATCGACGTCGCCCGGATCGCTTTCCCCGGCGAGCCGGGTCCGATCACCGTTTCAACCCTGGCCGAGGCGGAGTATTTCGCGGAGCAGGGCTACCGCGACATCACCTATGCGGTGGGCCTGTCGCCCGCCGCCGCCCTGCGCGCGATGGAGCTTTGCCGCCGCACCGGCGCCGAGGTGAAGCTGCTGCTCGACAGTGTCGAACAGGCCGACGCGCTGGCAGAGGTGCGCATCACCACAGGGGTGGTGCCCTCGGTCCTGATCGAAGTGGATTGCGACGGCCATCGCGGCGGATTGAACCCGGATGATCCGCTGCTTCCGCAGGTGGCCGACCGGGTTGTCGCCGCCGGGGCCACCCTGGCCGGTGTGCTTGCCCATGCCGGCGAATCCTACGGGCTGAACACGCCCGAGGCGCTGGTGAAGGCCGCCGAGAACGAGCGCCAGGCCACAGTGCTTGCTGCCGAGATCCTGCGCGCGCGTGGCCATGCCTGCCCCATCGTCAGCCTCGGCTCGACCCCGACCGCGCATTTTGCCGAGAACCTTGACGGCATCACCGAGCTGCGCGCCGGTGTTTATATGTTCTTCGACCTCGTCCAACATGGGGTCGGCGTCTGCGCGGTAGACGATCTCGCGATTTCCGTGCTGGCCACGGTGATCGGCACCAAGCCGGAGAAGGGCTGGGTGCTGGTCGATGCGGGCTGGATGGCGCTGTCGCGCGACCGCGGGACCGCGAACCAGCGGGTCGATCAGGGATATGGTATGGTCTGTGACGAAAGCGGGCGCGTGCTGGAAGACGTGATCGTGGCCGATGCCAGCCAGGAGCACGGCATCCTCAAGATCCGTAGCGGCTCAGACACGACCATGCCGAATCTGTCGGTCGGCACAAAGGTCAGGATACTGCCCAACCATGCCTGCGCGATGGCGGCCCAGCATGAAAGCTATCGTGTGGTCGATGGCGCGGGGTCTGAAATCCTCGCCCATTGGCCGCGCATTCGCGGCTGGTAGCCCCGGGGGCATCCCGGCGCATACTAAATTTAAGTTTTGGCGGTGCAAGACATGAAACTGACCCCCTATTGGCTTGATACATCCGAGCCGTTTTACCAAGGCCGGACCGCGCCCCTCGAAGGTCACTACGACGTCGCCGTGGTGGGCGGCGGGATAACCGGATCCTCTGCCGCGCTAGCTTTGGCCAAGAAGGGCGCGCGCGTCGCTGTTCTGGAAGCTACGACCATCGGCAATGCCGCCTCGGGCCGCAATGGCGGTATGTGCAATAACGGCTTTGCCCAGGATTATGGCTCCATGGTCGGAAAGTTCGGCAAGGACAGGGCAAACGCGCTTTACAAGGCGTTTGATTCCGGCGTCGATCTGGTCGAGCGCCTGGTGCGCGAGGAGGATATTGACTGCAATTTCGCGCGTGTCGGCAAGCTGAAGCTGGCGGCCAAGCCCGAGCATTACGATAAGCTCGCCCGCAGTCAGGCGCTCCTCTCCGAGGTCGCCGATCCTGACACCAGGATGATCCCGAAATCCGACCTGCAAGCCGAGGTCGGAACGGAGCGATATCACGGTGGGCTGCTCTATCCCAAAAGTGCCCAGATGCATGTGGGCCGTTATGTGCGCGGCCTTGCGCGGGCGGCGGCGCGGCATGGGGCGGAGATCCATGAACAGGCCCCGGTCACGGGGCTGCGCAAACTTGATGGCGGCCATGCGGTGGAAACGCCCAAGGGCCGGATTACCGCGCGGCAAGTGCTGCTCGCCAGTGGCATCTCGCAGGTCGGCCCGCTGGGCTGGATCCGCCGCCGCATCGTGCCGGTGGGCGCTTTCCTGATCGTGACCGAACCGCTGTCGCCCGAACAGATAGCCCGGCTGATGCCTACGGGGCGCAATGTCGTTGATACCCGTAACCTCGTCGTCTACTGGCGGTTGACGCCGGACAACCGGATGCTGTTCGGTGGACGGGCGCGGTTCGCCGGCTCCAACCCGCAATCCGACGAGAAAAGCGGCCGGATCCTTAAGTCGACGATGGCCGATGTCTATCCGGAACTTGCAAACACGCGGGTGGATTACTGCTGGGGCGGGCTGGTGGACATGACCCGCGACCGTCTCCCTCGTGCCGGAGAGCGCGACGGCATCTTCTATTCCATGGGCTATAGCGGCCACGGCACCCATATGGCGACGTTGATGGGCCATGTTATGGCCGATGTCATGGACGGCCACCCGGAGCTGAACCCCTGGAAGGATTTCGACTGGCCCGCAATCCCGGGCTACTTCGGCCGCCCCTGGTTCCTGCCAATCCTGGGGGCCTACTACCGGATGAAGGACCTTTTGACATGACTGCCCCCCTCGACCATCTGACTGCGAACGGCCATCTGGAACGCTTCTTCATCGGCGGTGCTTGGGTCACGCCCCGCGGCACTGCCAGCGCCGGAGTGACCAACCCGGCGACGGAGAAAGTGGTCTGCCGCTTCCCCCTCGGCACTGACGCGGATGTGGACGCGGCGGTGGCAGCCGCGCGCAAGGCGTTCCCCGGATGGAGCCGGAGGGCGCCGGAACATCGCGCGGAACTGCTGAGCCGTCTTGCGGGTCTGCTCGAGACCCGCTACGAGCTATTCGCCCAATGCCTGACCCTGGAGATGGGCGCGGCCCTCGGTTATGCCCGTGCGACGCAAGTGCCGCTGGCCATCGCCCATGTGAAGACCGCAATCGAGGTCTTGTCGGATTTCGCCTTCGTCAAACCGCGCGGCCATACCGCCATCGCCCATGAGGCGATCGGTGTCTGCGCGCTGATCACGCCCTGGAACTGGCCGCTTTACCAGATCACCGCCAAGGTGGCCCCGGCGCTGGCGGCGGGCTGCACGGTTGTGCTGAAGCCGAGCGAGCTGTCTCCCCTTAATGCGCTGCTCTTCGCCGAGGTGATTGAGGAGGCCGGCTTTCCCGCAGGGGTGTTCAATCTCGTGCAGGGCGACGGCGCCGGAGTCGGCGCGGCGCTCGCCGCGCATCCGGATGTGGACATGATCTCGATCACCGGCTCGACCCGTGCGGGCGTGGCGGTGGCGCAGGCCGCAGCGCCCACGGTCAAGCGCGTTGCACAGGAGCTTGGTGGCAAGTCGCCCAATGTGATCCTGCCTGATGCCGACCTCTCCTCTGCCATAGCACCGGGCGTCGCCGCCGCCTTCCGCAACCTCGGCCAGTCCTGCAGCGCCCCGACACGTATGATCGTGCCCCGCGCGCGCCTGTCCGAAGTCGAAGCGCTGGCAAAACAGGCCACCGAGGAGATCGTCGTTGGCGATCCGCTGTCCGAGGCCAGCACACATGGCGCCATCGCCAACCGGGCGCAGTTCGATCGGGTGCAGACGATGATCGAGGCGGGCGTGGCCGAAGGCGCAAAGCTCGTCACCGGCGGGCCAGGGCGGCCGGAAGGGCTTGAGACGGGGCTCTTCGTCAACCCGACGATCTTCTCCGACGTGCGCACCGACATGCGCATCGCCCAGGAGGAAATCTTCGGCCCGGTTCTCTGCATTATCCCATACGACACGGTCGATGAGGCGGTCTCCATTGCCAACGATACCGTCTATGGCCTTGGCGCGCATGTGCAGGGTAGCAACATGGAGGCCGCCCGAGACGTTGCCGCGCAAATTCGCTCAGGGCAGGTGCATCTGAACTACCCGGCATGGGACCCGCACGCGCCATTCGGCGGCTTCAAGCAATCCGGAAATGGCCGCGAATACGGGCTTGAGGGTATGTTGGAATATCTCGAAACGAAATCCATCCTAGGCTATTTCTAGCTGATTATTTGACACCGACCGGTTTATACCGCGGGTTATTCCTGTGGCGCGCAATTTCACGGAAGCAGTTCGTCGATCCGATTGATCTTGTGAGCGTCGATGCGGTCGAGCACGTCTGCTGATCCACGGCAGCCGTTCGATCATGCGTTGGCGCGGCAAGACCGTAACCGCGCGATTGGGCGCTCAGATCCCCATAAGTGTCTGGCGGCGTTGCGATACGGGCTCCTTTGTCGAGGTCGGTGGGGCGGGAGAAGCCTCGCCGTATGATGGTCGTTCCCGGCGGTCGAGAAAACCTCCGAGTCGCGCGACCGCCCTGACCTAAAAAATCAAGACTGCGCAGTCCCTGCCGCATTCTTTTCCGGGGTCGCGAGTTTGAGCATACGGTGCTCTGCTTTGGTGAAGGAGGCAGGCCGCGATACTTCCGGGGCAGGGCATAGCCTTTGTGCCGGGTTGTACGCCCGTCGATTGCTGAATGCCGCGCCTTCCTGGCGACGTGCGGGGTGACGCAGGCCTGGCGGAGATCCGCGACGAATTCGGCCGCATCGTATTCCTTGTCGGAACCCAAGGTCAGCAGCCGGATCGATCCGGGGGAGTGGCGGTGCAGCATGTCCAGCGCGGCCCTGCGTTCGGAGCGGCCGTCAGCGCGGGTCAGGTTGCCTTGAACAACCAGTCCGTGCCGGTTTTCCATCAGCGCATGCCCCTTGAAGCACATCATTGCCCCGTGCCGGGAGATTTCTTGTAGAGCCGTGGGTCTGGGTCACTGACCGAAGCATGGGCTGTATGGTAGGAGTAATGCATGTCGAAGGCGGGTCATCCGACCCATCATTGCCGGGCGGCGCGCCCGCCGCCTTCGGCTGGAAACTCTTCATCGACGCACTGGCCTTGACCAACGTGCCATCGACCGAGAAATGTTCGTCCGACAGGAGCGGCGCGACCTCGCGATGCGCCAGAATTGCCGCCATCACCTTGCGCGACATATCGGAGGTCAGCAGCCGGTCGTGGTTCTTAGTGAACACCGTTGGCAACCACACCGGATCGTCGACCCCGAGGCCCACAAACCACCGGAACAGCAGATTATACTGCATCTGTTCCATCAGCTGCCGCTCGGAGCGGACCGAAAACTGGATTTGCAGCTGGCTGGCCCGGATCAGCCGTTCCAGCGGGATCGAGGGGCGGCCGAAATCGGTGTAGAGCGCCTCAAAGTCGACATTCAGGCTGGCCAGCGCGTCGTTGACCACCTGCCTGATCTTGCGGAGCGGGTGCTGCGCGGGGTGCGCTCTTTCAGATCGACATAGCTGAAAAGCGATCCGCTCGCCTCGTCCGTCCCGCGCATCATCACCCCCGCCGAAGTTGTGCTGAGGACGAATCATGTTCCTCAGACCGCGTCGAGCTCCGACTTCTTCAGCAGACTGTTAGGCGACCTTAGAGGCGGAATGTGAGCTCATCAACGCCGAAAAAAGTTGCCGTTCAGTCCAGTTGCAGCATGGGTTGGAACGGGTCCTGAGCGGCTTCGCGGCACCGCTGCGTGCTGATCACCAGCCTGCACGGTTCCCGTTGCTGTCGAGGTCACCCAGAAGACCGAGAAACCTGAATGGCTTTCCGTCGAAGGATAATTTCGGCATAGGAGCATCATCCTCGGCAAAAAATTGAGGATGATGCGGCTATTCTTCTGAAAAACTTCAGTTCTATTCTGACGGACCTTCGGCTTTCTATGTCGAGAACAGGTTGCAGGCGTCAGCACTGCAAATTGAGCATGCAGTCTGAGCTGTACTGGACGTCCGCGTAGCTGGCAGCCAAGGGAGCCATTATTGACGCTTGAACCATTTCAAATGGCACACTGACACCTGTAACCGCCGGACGTAATCTCCCCAAAACCGCCGTTTGAAAATTCCCCAGCCGTGAGCGGCAGGGTCAATTCCGAACCTCAAATATTCGGAATTGGCGCTGCCGCGGGACACAGGCCTGATGCTCCAAACAAAGAGTGACAGGGGCAGGCAGGTGAAGGGACTGAGGGAGATCGTTTTGATCCATGATCTGAAGAAACAGGGTCTCAGCATTTCCGCGATCGCGCGGAAAGTTGGCTGTGACCGCAAG
>NZ_WLCM01000056.1 GCF_013317235.1 Leisingera sp. ANG59
GTGATTGCGTGATTGCCGACCGGTTCAACATGGCGGCGGCCTATCTGGGCATCGAAGGCGGTTTCGACGGGTTCCGGGCCTTCGTGCAGGAGCTGAACGACTCCTTGGGCATCCCGCGCAGGCTGGGCGAACTCGGTGTCACCGCCGAAGCGATCCCAGAGCTGGTCAAGGGCGCCATCATTGACCCCTCCTGCGGCGGCAACCCCATTGAGCTGACCGAGGAGAACCTCGCCCAGCTGTTCAAGGCTGCACTGTAAGTCACTGTCCCCAACTGCTCCGGCGGGTTCGCCCGCTGGAGGCTTTTCATTTTGGATGCCTGAGCCGGCCAAGTCCGTAACCCTGATTGCTGCGCGGCTATGGCATTTTCTGGCATCCTCATATGGCAGAGAGGTCGTCCGCCCGGTCTGCGGTGCGCATGCTGAATGCAAGTCATTTGCAGTCCTTTGCATAGGTGTTCAGCGGCGTCGCGGACAAGGTATCAGGCTGTAGCACGCTTGTCTGGCACATTGGTTGGGAGCCGAATACCGCTAGAGGAGAGCAGGTGAAATAGGTCTTCGGCCCTCGATTTGAACTCAGTTGCAGAGATCCAAACCCATAGGAACATTCTGGCGGAACAGGATGCGATCGTGGCCTGCTTGTTCAGGATCCTTAGCCGGAACAGCAGTCCTGAAAGGCATGAAGTCAGAAAAGGCGGTGCCGTAGTTGCAATGAGCATTATCGCTGTAACCGGGTGAGCGCGTCCGGTTGCAGCCCTCAACAGGGAGACCCGAAATGGCCGAAATCGGCACTTATGTAATCTACGTAATCATGATCTGCGCTCTGATCGGCGCGGTCGCGTCGATTGTCGACAGCGAGAGCGACCTTGGAAAGGAGTTCACGGCAGGGCTCCATTCCATTGGCCACATCTTTATTCCCGTTGCCGGGATCATGGCCTCGATCCCCTATATCTCAGCGTTTACCACCACGGTGATCGGCCCGCTGTTTCAAGCGCTGAATGCCGATCCTGCTATGGCAGCAAGCTCAATTATTGCGGTGGATATGGGGGGGTACCAGCTGGCGAAGGACCTTGCGCAGTCGCAGGAAGGGTGGATCATGGCTTCCCTCACCGGGTTCATGGCTGGCGCAACGATCATCTTCACCATTCCCGTTGGTCTCGCCATGCTGGACAAGGATGATCATCAGTATATGGCTGTGGGGACAATGTGCGGTGTTTTGTCAATTCCGGTTGGCGTGCTCGTCTCCTGCCTTGCGCTGTCAGTAATGGAGATCAGCGTCCGCCCTGATATCGCTGCAACTGGAGATGCAACCTACCGTCTTGCGATGAATTCGCTGCAGGTCATGTACAACATCTTGCCGCTGATTGTTTTCTGCCTAGTGCTGGCGGCATGCCTGAAGCTGTTTCCAGAGACGATGATCCGTCTGTTTCTAGGCTTCGGGCGGGTGATGTATGCGGCAATCACGATTGTCCTTGCGTTCTCTATCGTCGAATACTTCACCGGCGCCTTCAGCACGAATTTCGGGCATTGGGGCTTCGCGCCGATCATCGCGGATGCCGAAGACCAGTTCCGCGCGCTGGAGATTGCCGGGTACATCGGAATCATGCTGTGCGGTGCATTTCCGATGGTCTATCTGATGAACCGCTTCTTGCAGCGCCCCATGATGTGGTTGGGCGGCCGGCTCGGCCTGTCTTCCGAGGGTACTGCAGGCCTCCTGGCCGCAGCGGCAAATGTGCTGGCCATGTTCCGCCTGGTCAAGGATATGCCGCCGCGCGACAAGGTGCTGGTCATTTCCTTCGCTGTATGCGGCGCCTTCATGTTCGGTGACCATCTGGCGTTTTCTGCCAACTTCCAGCCGACACTCATCATGCCGCTGCTGTTGGGTAAACTTGCCGGCGGAGCGGCGGGTTTCACAATAGCAATGACACTCAGCGGCTTCCGCAGGGATGAAGCACCGGAGAACTTGAGTGCCAGCGTTGCTGGTTGGGAATAAGGGTGCAGTCAACAAGGGGGGCGGGTGCAAAATCTGCCCCTCTTGTTGGTCAGTGCGCACGCGAAACCGAAGGCGGCCGGGGTAGGCGCGGCATTCGCAATGGTTGGGCGGATAATGGATTGTTCGCAGAGTGACCGGGGATGAAGGGCGCACTGTGATGAGCGCTGATGTGCTGGGTGCCGTTGCACTGCCAGCATTTCAGTTTCAATCGTTTCAGCCCGAGTTCTGTTGTTGCGAAAATTCCGCGATCAAAAGCTTTGCTTGGCTGGGAAAGTCCTGAAAGGCCGGCGGCGGTGTCCGGTCCGTAATGATCAAGTCATTTGCCGCAAGCTCTGGCAGGCGCAGCGCCGGATTGGCGCCGGGATCGCTGAACTTTGTGGAACCGACCGCCATGATAGTTTGCTCAGCGGCCTCTTTCATGGCTGCGGCCATATCCACCTCGCACTGGTCAAACACCATAAATCCGTGGCTTGGGTGGACCAGAGAGGCAGAGAGCACGGCAGTTTCCACCGAGACATTGGCGATCACATCGTATGCAGCCCGGTCGAAAGCCGCGCCATCGTGGTTGCGCAGCTGCGTACCCGCCATGAACACCCGGTTGCCTTCCTCCATTGCAAGTGTGGCGGCGATATACGCCGAATTCGTCACCACCGTGAGGTCCCTTCGCGCGCGCAGCGCTTGCGCAACAAAGCCGGACGTGGAGCCCGTATCAATAGCGACTGCTGAACCATCGGGAATCCGGGCGGCAACGGCATTGGCTATCGCTACCTTCGCCACCCGGTTTTGGGTCATGCGGGCCATGAACGGCGGGTCCAGAACATTCTGGGTGCTGACCAGCGCGCCATGCACCTTGGAGAGGCGCCCGTCTTCGACCATGGGCTTCACGATTCGCCGGACGGTCTGATCCGAAACCTGCAGGATCCGGGCCAGATCCATGACCGAAACCCGCCCGTGCAGGTTCACGGTGTTGAGAATGTCTTGCTCGTATTTCGACATTTTTTGACGCTTTTATGTTGCCTGTTGGAGCTTAGGGCCAGTTTTTCCTGCAATCAACCGACAAATTTCAACGATTAAGCATGACAAATGTTGATTTATGTTGAAATGAGAGATTTGATTTCGCCAACGATCTTGCAACGGGGAAACGTCATGACCACTCACTCAGCCAAGCATCTCATCATTGGCGGCGGCATCATCGGATGTTCCATCGCCTATCATCTGGCCCGGGCAGGCGAGAAAGACGTGGTTCTGCTGGAAAAGGCGTCGCTGACGGAAGGCGCCACCTGGCATGCGGCCGGCCTGGTCGGGCAGTTGCGTTCCTCGCGCAATACCACCCGGATGCTGAAACGTTCGGTGGCGCTCTATGACCGGCTGGCCAGCGAGACCGGCATGGTGTTCGACTGGAAGAAAGTGGGCAGCCTGCGCCTGGCTGCTACCAAGGAGCGGCTGCTGGAAGCCAAGCGGCTGGCGACGATGGCGCGCAGTTTCGATCTGGAAATGGAGATCATCACAGCAGCCGAAGCCAAGGAGCTGTTCCCCTATATCGATGCGGAAGGCCTGGAAGGAGCCGCGTTCGTTCCTTCGGATGGCCATGTGGATCCCGCCAGCCTCTGCCAGGCGATTGCGGCCGGGGCCCGCATGCACGGTGCGCAAATCCGCCAGGGCGTCAAGGTCGAGGATTTCGAGCTGAAGGACGGCCGCATTTCCAGGGTGATGACGTCCGAGGGAGACTACGACGCCGAAACCGTTATCCTGGCCACGGGAATGTGGAGCCGGGAACTGGCCGCAAAACTCGGGGTCGTGGTTCCGGCCTGCGCGGTCGAGCACCAGTACATCGTGACCGAACCGCTGCCCCGGCCGGAGCTGGTCAAAGGGCTGCCGACGCTGCGCGACCCGGAGCGGCTGGTCTATTACAAGCCGGACGCCGGCGGGCGGCTGGTGATCGGCGGTTATGAAGAGGGGACGCTGCCCTTTGGCGACAACGGCATCCCGGGTGAGTTCGTGCGCCAGCTGCTGCCGGACAATCTGGACAGGTTTGCCCCGCTGGCGGAGCTGGCAGGCCAGGTCACGCCGGTCGTCAACGAGGTCGGAATCCGCCAGGTCATCAATGGCCCGATCCCCTATTCCGCAGATGGCGATTTCGTCATGGGCTGGGCGCCCGAACTGAAGAACCTGATGCTGTCGACCGGCTTCCTTTACGGCATTGCCGCTGGCGGCGGCGCCGGGGAAATCATTGCGGAATGGATATTGGAGGGCCGGCCGAGCCTGGATCTGTGGCCGCTGGATGTGCGCCGCTTCAGCCCGCACCACGCCACCCGCGCTTTCATGTATCCCCGGGCGGTGGAGCATTACGCGCATCATTACAAGATGCGCTATCCGGGCCAGGAGGCGGAAACCGCCAGGAATCTGCGCCTGTCGCCGCTGCATGACCGGCTGAAGCAGCATGGCGCGGTGTTCGGGTCGAAGAACGGCTGGGAGCGCCCGCTGTGGTTTGCCCCCGAGGGCGTCGAGCCGGTGGATCAGCTGGATTTCCTGAACCCGGGCTGGAAGGCCTTTGCCGAACAGGAGCACAAGGCCGCGCGGGAAGGCGTTGTGCTGATCGACCAGTCCAGCTTCTCCAAATTCGAGCTGATCGGCCAGGGGGCATTGGCTGCCATTCAGAACCTCGCAGTATCCAACATGGACACGCCGGACGGCGCGGTGATTTACACGCAGCTTTGCAACGAGAAAGGCGGCACCGAGGCGGACGTCACCGTCACCCGGCTGCGGCGCGATCATTTCTACATCGTGACGGGCGCCGGGTTCGGCGTGCATGATGCGGACTGGATCCGCCGCCACCTGCCCGAGGATGGATCGGCGCAGCTGATTGAAATGACCTCGGCCCGAGCGGTGATCAATATCTGCGGCCCCAAGTCGCGAGAGGTGCTGCAGGCGGTTGCGGAGGAAGATGTGTCCAACGGGGCCTTTCCGTTTGCAACCGTGCGGGAGATCACGCTGGGCGCCGCCAAGGTGCGCGCAGCCAGGATCGGCTATACCGGCGAGCTGGGATGGGAGCTTCATGTCCCGGCGGAATTCGCCCTGCATGTCTATGACCTGCTGTGGCAGGCCGGGCAGGAACACGGCATCCGCGATATCGGTTACCGGGCCATCGAGTCGCTGCGGCTTGAAAAAGGCTATGTCTACTGGAGCGCCGATATCACTCCGGATTTTTCCCCTGTCGAGGCCGGTCTGGGCGCCCGTGTGCATTTGAAGTCCAAAGGGGATTTCCTGGGCCGCACGGTTCTGGAACGGCAGAAAGGGCAGGGGATCGGCCAGCGTCTTTGCACCTTTGCCGCGGAGGAGCGGCTGCCGATGACAGGCGGCGAAACCATCCTGCATCAGGGGGCTGCGGTGTCTCTGGCCTGCAGCGGCGGCTATGGTCCCACGGCCGGCAAGACGATCGTCTACGGCTACCTTCCGGCGGAACTGGCCGGGGAAAGGGGTTTTGAGCTGGAACTGTTCGGAGAGCGCCGCGCGCTGCGCAGGGTGGACGGGCCGCTTTATGACCCCGCCAATCACCGCCTGAAAGCCTGAGGGAGGCCGCAATGAATATGGAACAAGTCACCCGGATTACCGAAGCGTTGCAAAATCTTAAGGGGTTTGCAGGCCTTGATGCACAGGCGCTGGAGGTGCAGCGCCTGGGAGGTTTGACCAATCTGGTCTACCGCGTGGAAGGCGGGCCGCAGGCAGTGATCGTGCGTATTCCCGGAGAAGGCACTGAAGAATATATCGACCGCTCTGTGGAAATCAATAACGCGCAGGTTGCAGCAGACGCCGGGGTCGGGCCAGCGGTCCTGTGGGCGGATCCTGCAACCGGCGTGATGATCAGCCAGTGCATTCCGGATATTGCCACCATGACCCCGGAACTATTTGCCGGACGCCCGGGGTCGGCGGTCCGGGCAGGAAAGGCTCTGCGTCGATTGCATGATGCGCCGGCCCCCTTCAAGTTCCGGTTCGAGCTGTTTTCGATGATCAGCGGCTATATGGAGGTGCTGGCCGCCAAAAACGCCAGCCTTCCCGAAGGCTATGCCGAGGTGGTCGCCGAAGCGGCTCCGATCAGGGAACTGCTGAAGGCACGGCCCGGCAAACTGGTGCCCAGCCACTGCGATCCGCTTTGCGAGAACTTCCTGGATAACGGCGACCGGATGTGGATTGTCGATTTCGAATACTCGGGCATGAATGATGCGCTGTGGGATCTGGGCGATCTGTCAGTTGAGGCAGGCATGACCGAGACCCAGGAACGGGAAATGCTGACGGCCTATCTCGGCGCCCCGCCGGGTGCTGCGCAATACGGGCGGATGGTGATCTACAAAGCGATGTGCGATCTGCTCTGGACGCTCTGGGGGCTGATCCAGCACGCGGACGGCAACCCGGCGGAGGATTTCTGGGCCTATGCCACCAACCGTTTTGCGCGCTGCAAAACCCTTATGCTCGCGCCCTCCTTTGCGGACCATCTGGCCGCCGTTGCTGCTGAATAGCCAGCAGTTCCGTCTCTAACTTGCAGCCTGCATGCCGCACAGCACGCAGCCCAGCCTGGGGAATATCTTGGTCGTTTTTGACTTCGACGGTGTGATCGCAGACTCGCTTGAAATTTGCGCAAGGGCCTGCATCCACGCAGCCAGGCGGCAGGGCTGTACCCGCCCGCTGGCGGAAAACCCGTTTGCTGACCTGGAGCAGGTCAGTTTTGAAGGGCTGGCCGCGAAGCTGGGCCTCAATACCCGGGCCTTTGCAGCGGATGCCTGCGGTTATCTTGAACACTGCCGGGAGATTGCACCGCTGATTCCGGGCATGGCTGAAACTTTGCGTCAAGTGGCGTCGAACGGCCCGCTCTGCATTCTGTCGGCGTCGCCCCGCAGCACCATAGAACCATTCCTCCGGTTTCACGGCTGCAGCGGCTATGTATGCAAAATAATCTCCAGGGACATTCCGGGAAGTAAAGCAGCAAAGCTGATGAGGCTAAAAAAAACGCAGCCGCCTATATGCATGATTGGTGATGGGGTGAGCGATATCCTAGCCGCGAAACAAGCAGGAGTTCCGGCAGTCGGTGTATCCTGGGGGTGGCAGCCCGCAAGGGTGCTGGCTGAGGCCGGGGCGGAGCTTATTGCAGAAACGCCTTCCGACATTAAATATCTATTTCGAACTACGATTGCGGGATTATCGGGTGAATAATGGACGCCTCTTACGCCTCTTACGCCGGTTTTCCATAATGCTATTGAGGCAGGAGGCACAAAGGTTGTTTTGGCGTTTTTGCGCTACGGAAGTCGACGGCAACGATCTATCGCGAAATTGCGATAGTGCATGCAAATAATCCGGCTCGGGTGAAATAGTGCCCAAATCCTGCTTACGGAACCAGCGTTTCCGGCCAACCCCTCGCCACCCGCGGGGGCTTTGTCGGTTCCGGCTGCCCAAAAAACATCAGCGCCTGCAGTGACGCCGCCGCCTCCTACCGCACCGCCGGCGCGTTCTGGGACCCGGAATGATCGGTGATCAACTCCTGCTACCGGGCCGGCAGGCTCGGATGCAGCCGCAGGACAGGGGGTTCCGGGTAGTCCGCGATGACCGCCTCTAGGCGGGCCGTCTCGCCCTCCAGCTCAGGCAGCTTGTTCTTCATTGAAACGGTGTACCTGCCGCCCTCGATAGCTGTCAGAATGTTTGCGATCCGGCTTTCATCCTCCTTGAGGGATCGTTCGGCCTTCTGCCGGTCATGGTAGGCGCCCGCTGCAGCGTCGTTGAAGGCGGGGCGGTATGCGGGCAAAGATGCCCTTGTCGCTCCACGGCCTCGAACGGTTGTACAAGATCTTGTGCGGGCTGTATTCTTTGGGCGCATCACGCCAGTGCAAGCCATTGCGATTGCTCGAGCTCCCTGAGCCGTTTCATCCCGGGTGGCATCAGGCCAGCGTATTTTCTCCTCCAGTTGAAGAATATCGCCGTTTTGATCCCGGCCTCGCGGCAGATATCGACCACCAAGGTGCCTTCCTCCACCTGCTTGCTGATTAACGCCTTCTGCGCGTCCGTGAACTTTGATGCCTTCATGTGGTTCCGCTCCTCTTCCAGCCAAGGGTTCTCTGCGCAAGACTCCAATCAAAATCGGGGACGTTTCCGGTGATCACATCAGGTGGCCTGTGCCCCAACCAGTCTTACTGGAGCAAGATGTTGCTTCCGGGTTTTCGTTGGTGATTGTATTGGAAAGCCGAACCCTGCTTTGAAAGGCTTTGATGCATGGACAAGTTTAGCCTCGATGCGACCGATATCCGCATCCTCAGCGCAGTCCAGAAACACGGCCAGCTGAGCAAAACCAAGCTGGCGGAAATTGTCAACTTGTCGCCAACCCCGTGCTGGGCCCGCCTTACGAAACTAAAGGCAGCGGGGTTCATCCGTGGCTACCACGCCGACATCGCACTCGACCGGGTCTGTGATTTCACCCAGGTGGTCGTGACCGTCTCTCTCACGCACCACCGCAAGGCCGACTTCGACCGTTTCGAGGCGCATATCAGGAAGCTGGACGAGGTCACCGAGTGCATCGCCACGGGCGGCGGCATGGACTACGTCCTGAAGGTCTTTGCTCCAAACCTGGCAGCCTTTCAGGAGGTGATGGAAAGCTTGCTGGCCGCAGAACTGGGGATTGACCGCTACATGACCTACATCGTGACGCGCCAGGTCAAATCCGCCCAGCCGAATCTCTCCGGGCTGGCGGCCAGGCCGGGTAAATGAGGGACCCCGCCTGAACGGCCTGCCCGCCTGCCTGACATCAGTCCGTTCGGTCTGTCCGCGGCTTGTTTTCAGTCCGCACCCGGCCTGCCTGTGCGGGTAATCCTTCACCCAGTTCAAACAGTCCGCGGCTGATCGGGCCGCCGGTGCAAAGGGTGAAAGACATGATGCAATCAGACGGTTTCGGATTCGGCACACAGATCCGCAAATCCCCCTATTTCGACGCCACCGTCCGCTGGGGCGCCAAGGGGTTCTCGGTGTACAACCACATGTACATTCCGCGTGACTTCGGCGATCCGGAGCAGAACTTCTGGAACCTGGTGAACGACGCGATCCTGTGTGACGTGGCGGTCGAGCGCCAGGTGGAGATCACCGGCCCGGATGCGGCGAAATTCGTGCAGATGCTGACCCCGCGCGACCTGTCGAAAATGGCTGTGGGCCAGTGCAAATACGTGCTGATCACCAATGCCGACGGCGGCATCCTGAACGACCCGATCCTGCTGCGGCTGGCGGAAAACCACTTCTGGATTTCGCTGGCCGACAGCGACATCCTGCTGTGGGCGCAGGGCGTGGCGGTGCATTCCGGCATGGATGTCAGCATCTGCGAACCCGATGTTTCGCCGCTGCAGCTGCAAGGCCCGAAGTCCGGCCTGATCATGCAGGAGCTGTTCGGCGACAGCATCCTGGACCTGAAATACTACTGGTTGCGCGAAGTCGAGCTGGACGGCATTCCGCTGATCGTGTCGCGCACCGGCTGGTCCAGCGAGCTGGGCTATGAGCTGTATCTGCAGGACGGGTCGCGCGGCGACGAGCTGTGGGAAAAAATCATGGCGGCGGGCAAACCCTTCGGCCTGCAGCCCGGTCACACCTCCTCGATCCGGCGCATCGAAGGCGGCATGCTGTCCTATCACGCCGATGCCGACATCCACACCAACCCGTTTGAGGTGGGTCTCGGCCGCCTGATCGGCCTGGACATGGAAGCGGACTTCATCGGCAAGGCGGCTCTGCGTCGGATCAAGGAAGAAGGCGTCAGCCGCAAACAGGTCGGCCTGGTCATCGATTGCGCCCCCCTCAAAGGCCCCAACACCACTTTCTGGGAGATCACCAAAGATGGCGGCACCATCGGCAAAGTGACTTCGGCGGTCTACTCGCCGCGCCTGGAGAAGAACATCGCGCTGGCGATGGTCTCGGCCGGGAGTTCCGAACTGGGCACCGAAGTCGACGTGATGACTGCCAGCGGCCCGGCACGGGCCACGATCGTCGAGATCCCCTTCTACGACCCCAAGAAATCGCTCGCTGCAAGCTAAACGCCGGAACGAGGACTTACGGAAATGTCGGATATTTCGATCGATCTGCACTGGCAGCGTATTGAGCCCGAGCTCAAGCCCGGCGCCTACACGGCCGAGCATACCGTTCAGCTCAACAACGGCTACGACGTGCAAGTGGACGCCGCCCCCGACTATGGCGGCGATCCAAGCTGCACCAACCCCGAACAGGCGCTGGCGTCGGCGCTGTCGAGCTGCCACATGCTGACCTTTCTTGCTCTGGCCGCCAAGGCGGGCTGGCCGGTAGCCAGCTACCATGATCACGTGGTGGCGCATCTGGGCAAGAACCCGAAGGGCAAAATGTCGGTGACCCGACTGGAAATGCACCCGCTGGTGCGGTTCGACACCGGCTTTCAGGTCAATGATGCCGAACTGGCACAGATGCAGGACCGGGCGCACCGCTACTGTTTCATTGCCAATACGCTGGCTGACTTCGTCGAGATCAGCATTCACTGACCCTCAAAACAGGAGAGAGCCCCGTGCAAGACACCGAAATCCTGCTGCGCGACCTGGATGACGATGGCATCCTGCGCCTGACCCTGAACGATGCCGGGCGGCGCAATGCGCTGTCCGAGGCAATGCTGGCGGCGCTGGCCGAAGCCTTTGCCGAAGCGGGGGAAAACCCGAAGGTGCGTGTTGTCGTCCTGGCGGCAAACGGCCCGGCCTATTGCGCCGGGCATGACCTGAAGGAGATGACCGCCGGGCGCGCGGCTGCGGATGGCGGGCGGGCCTATTTTGCCAAGGTGATGGCGATGTGCTCTGCTACCATGCAGGCCATCGTCAACTGCCCCAAGCCGGTGATCGCCGAGGTCACCGGGATCGCCACCGCAGCGGGCTGCCAGCTGGTGGCCAGCTGTGACCTGGCCGTTGCTGCGGACACCGCGCGGTTCAGCACGCCGGGGGTTCATATCGGGTTGTTCTGCTCGACGCCGATGGTGGCCCTGTCACGCAATGTGCCCAGCAAGCACGCCATGGAAATGCTGCTGACCGGCGACATGACCCCGGCCCGGCGGGCAGAAGAGATCGGCCTGATCAACCGCGCCGTCCCGCCTGCGGAGTTGCGGGAAGCCACGATGGAAATGGCCCGCAAGATCGCCTCCAAGTCGGTGATGACCCTGGCCACCGGCAAACGCGCTTTCTATGCGCAGCGGGAAATGCCGCTGGCCGACGCCTATAATTATGCCTCCGGCGTGATGGTCGACAACATGCTCGCCCGCGATGCCGAAGAGGGCATCGGCGCCTTCCTCGAAAAACGCAGCCCCCAATGGCAGGATCAATAGGACCATGACGGAAAACCCGTACAACACCGGTCTGGACCGCACCCCCGCGAACTATCAGCCGCTGACGCCGCTGACCTTCCTGGAACGAGCCGCCACCGTCTTTCCCGGCCGCACGGCGATCGTGCACGGCGCCTTGCGGCGCAGCTATGCGGAGTTTTACGCGCGTTCGCGGCGGCTTGCCTCGGCCCTGGCCAAGAACGGCATTGGCCGCGGCGACACCGTGTCGGTGCTGCTGCCCAATACACCGGCGATGCTGGAATGCCATTACGGAGTGCCGATGTGCGGCGCGGTGCTGCATTCGATCAACACGAGGCTCGATGCGGCGGTGATCGCGTTTCAGCTTGACCACGCAATGTCGAAACTGGTGATCGCCGACAGCGAGTTCATGCCGCTGATGCAGGAAGCACTGGCGCTTGCCACGGTGTCGCCGGTCCTGATCCAGTACGACGACCCGGAGTACGACGGCCCGCGCTCCGACGCGGAGGCTGCCGACTACGAGGTGTTCCTGACCCGCGGCAACCCGGACTTTGCCTGGCGGATGCCGGAAGACGAATGGGATGCAATCTCGATCAACTACACCTCCGGCACCACCGGCGACCCCAAGGGCGTGGTCTCGCACCACCGCGGCGCCTATCTGCTGGCGCAGGGCAACGCGCTGACCACCTCGATGCAGAAACACGCGGTCTATCTCTGGACTCTGCCGATGTTCCACTGCAACGGCTGGTGCTTCCTCTGGACACTGTCCGCTATCGCCGGCACCCATGTGTGCCTGCGGCAGTTGCGGGCGGAACCGATCTGGAATGCTCTCGCGGACGAGGGGGTGACCCACCTGTGCGGCGCCCCCATCGTGATGTCGCTGCTGATCTCGGCACCGGAAGAGGCCAAACGCGATCTTGGCCAATCCGTGCAGTTCTTCACCGCCGCCGCGCCGCCGCCCGAAAGTCTGCTGGCGGAGATGAAGGCCGCCGGGTTCGACGTGACCCATCTGTACGGGCTGACGGAAACCTATGGTCCGGCGGTGGTCAATGACTGGCACAGCGACTGGTCGGATCTGCCGACCGCCGAACAGGCTGCGCTGAAGGCGCGCCAGGGCGTGCGCTACCTGCCGCTGGAGCAACTCGATGTGCTGGACCCGGAAACCATGCAGCCTGTGCCGCGCGACGGCCAGACCATGGGCGAGGTGATGTTCCGCGGCAACGTCGTGATGAAAGGCTACTTCCGCAGTCCCAAGGCCACCGAGGAAGCCTTTGCCGGCGGCTGGTTCCACTCCGGCGACCTGGGCGTCATGCATCCCGATGGCTATATCCAGCTCAAGGACCGGTCCAAGGACATCATCATCTCGGGCGGCGAGAATATCTCCTCGATCGAGGTCGAAGAGGCGCTTTACCGCCACCCGGCGGTTGCGGTTGCTGCCGTTGTGGCAATGTCGAATGAAAAATGGGGCGAAGCCCCCTGCGCCTTTGTCGAACTGGCTCAGGGCCAGGAGGCCGACGCGGAGGTCCTGCGCAGCTGGTGCCGAGAGCGGCTGGCGCCCTACAAGGTTCCGGGCAGGTTCGTGTTCATGGATATTCCCAGAACCTCGACCGGCAAGATCCAGAAATTTGCCCTGCGCGAGCAGGCAAGGGAATTCGCGACCTGACCTGGGGAGCAGCACACAAGCCAATGGAGTACACTGCATTGGTGATCTGCGAGGAGTGAAGTGGTAGCTGCTCCTGATGCCATCATAACGTTTTTTGGTGTTTTGTCAGTGTTGCGGAACGAGGGAAATGGCGAAGGGCGGAGCAGTAAGCGATGGTGAGGAATGAGTGGCAGCCAAGGCCCAACCTTACTCGCGCGATTTCGCCGCGGTTGCCAACTGCTGCCATTGCACGCTCGGGAAAGTGGGCTGGAAGTATGATTAAGCCTCGCTCCGGGTGAACGTGAGCCTCCCCGATTGAACTAATGAGATGAACTGCCTTGACACCTGCTGGCTCTTGACGCGAGGCTCTTCGCCTGCCTGACCGCAGGCCTGGAAATGAAGCATACGCTCTAGCCAAGAACGCGGACCATAAATAGACTGACTGCAACAAAGACAGTTGGAGAACCGCCCAATATGACACCTTTCGCTATTGCTGGTGTTCAGATGCATGTCTCTGCGCTTCACTCGAATGTCGAAGCCATGCGTCATAGAATTGAAATCTTGATGGCGCGGTTTCCCTGGACGCAGATGGTGCTGTTTTCCGAACTTGCTCCCTACGGGCCGCTGGATCAGTTTGCGCAACCCTTCCCCAACGATGCATTGCAGCAGTTTCAGGAGGATGCGCGGCGCTTTGGCATCTGGCTGATCCCGGGCTCCATGTTCGAAAAAACCGAAGACGGTCGGATTCTGAACACGTCTGTCGTGATCAACCCGGAAGGTGAGATTGTCGCCAAATATTCCAAGATGTTTCCGTTCCGCCCCTACGAGGCCGGAATTTCCGCGGGCACTGAGTTCTGCGTGTTCGACGTGCCCGGGGTGGGCCGGTTCGGCCTGTCGATTTGCTATGACATCTGGTTCCCGGAAACGACACGCCAGTTGACCAGCCAGGGTGTGGAGGTGCTGCTGCATCCGGTGCTGACAGGCACAACAGACCGCGAGGCAGAGATCGCCATCGCCCGGGCCACCGCGGCACAGTTTCAGTGCTATGTTTTTGATGTCAACGGGCTGAGCGCCGGTGGTGTCGGGCGTTCGTTGGTGGTGGACCCTTCGGCCACCGTGCTGCATCAGTCGGCGGGGCAGGAGGATATGTTCCCGATCGAGATCGATCTGGATCAGGTCCGCCGCCAGCGCGAGACCGGGCTCAAGGGGCTGGGCCAAGTGCTGAAGAGCTTCCGGGATCGAGAAGCGGAGTTCTCTGTTTACGACCGCACCAGCGGGGCCGATGCCTACCTGAAAACGCTGGGGCCGCTGGAGACACCCGGGCAGGGATCGCAGCGCGGGCTGCAAGCCTCTGACCCGCGCAGCTCGATAGAGCATTTTGAGCAGACGTTACATTCGCCGCATCAATTTTCTGTTTTTCCTGGAAAAACGGGCTCTGATTAACCGGACTGGAAGGCGGCGCAGGTCCTGACGCGACAGAAAGGAGGCAGGTTTTGAACTTGCAGCCGCAAAGGAAGGCTTTGCCGTCGATCCGGGATTATTATAGTGCAACCCAGCTGCGGGCGGACAGATGGAGCTCGCTGCGGGAAACTGCCGAGGGGCTGGCCCGGCGGCGTCAAGAAGGGCGTCAGAGCGACAAGCTGACTGCCACGGCAGAGCATCTGTTCGAAGTGCTGGCTCCGATTGAACGCTATTGGGCGTTTCCGGGCATTCATGCTTTTGAGCATTTGCGCAGACTGCTTCAGCACGGCAACGCGGAAGATCTGGCGGTGTCGGTGCGGCGTATCGCGCGGGCTCTGACCTCTGGGGCCTACCGGCGCCGGTCTATCCCGCTTTCTTCAGATGAGATCGATAACGAAGACTACGAGGACGAAGCGTCGCTCGCACCTGAGGCGCGGGCGCTGGGAAGGCCTTACTTCGAGGTGCTGATTGTTGATGACGTTTCAGAATCGCAGGAGCGCTTCCTGCGGCAGAACCTGTTGCGGATGCGGCGGATCGAAGATCCCTTCATTTATGAGCCTGTGATCGTGCCTTCGCTGGAGGATGCACTGATTGGCATCCTATTCAATCACAATGTGCAGGCGGTGGTGGTACGTCCGGGGCTGTCGCTGAAGTCCAAGATCGAACTGCCGATCCTGAACCAGTATCTGACACGCGTCAGCGAGGAGGAGGCGGTCGATTCTATCGACCCGCACGAATACGGCCCCGAGGCCTGCCGGTTGATCGAGAAAATCCGGCCCGAGCTGGATGCCTATCTGGTCACCGACCGTTCAGCCGAGGATATCGCCGGACTGGATCTGGGCCGCTGCCGCCGGGTGTTTTACAATCAGGAGGACTTCCAGGAGCTGCACCTGAACATCTTGCGGGGGGTGGACCGGCGCTACAAGTCACTGTTCTTCACCGCCCTCAAGGAGTATTCGAAACAGCCCACCGGTGTGTTCCACGCCATGCCGATCAGCCGCGGCAAGTCGATCAGCCGCTCGCATTGGATCCAGGACATGGGGGCGTTCTATGGCTCCAACATTTTCCTGGCTGAGACATCCGCCACATCCGGCGGGCTCGACAGCCTGCTGGAGCCGCGCGGCCCGATCAAGGAAGCCCAGGACATGGCGGCGCGCGCCTTTGGCGCCAAGCACACGTTCTTTGCGACAAATGGTACCTCCACCTGCAACAAGATCGTTGTGCAGTCGGTGGTCCGCCCTGGGGACATCGTGCTGGTGGACCGGGACTGCCACAAATCGCACCATTACGGAATGGTGCTGGCGGGGGCCAGTGTGGCCTACATGGACAGCTACCCGCTGCATGAGCATTCGATGTACGGGGCAGTGCCGCTCAGGGAAATCAAGCACACGCTCCTGCGGCTCAAGGCGGCAGGCAAGCTTGACCGGGTGCGGATGGTCCTGCTCACCAACTGCACCTTTGACGGCATTGTCTACAATGTGCGGCGGGTTATGGAGGAATGCCTGGCCATCAAGAAGGATCTGATTTTCTTGTGGGATGAGGCCTGGTTTGCATTTGCCCGCTTCGACCCGACCTACCGCCAGCGCACTGCGATGGGGGTGGCCAACACACTGCGGGAAACGCTGCGCAGCCCGGAGACGGTGAAGGCCTGGGAGGCGCAGCAGGAGATGCTGAAGGATGCGGACGAAGAGACCTGGCTGAACACCCGGCTGGTGCCACCTCCGGATGCGCGGGTGCGGGCCTACGCCACTCAGTCCACCCACAAGACGCTGACATCGCTGCGGCAGGGGTCGATGATCCATGTGAACGACCAGGACTTTAAGGGCGAGGTGGAGCAAGCCTTCCACGAAGCCTATATGACCCATACCTCGACTTCGCCAAATTATCAGATCATCGCTTCATTGGATGTCGGCCGCCGGCAAGTGGAACTGGAGGGTTTTGAGTTCGTCCAGAAGCAGATCGAAAGCGCGATGTCGATCCGCCGGGCGATCACCGAACACCCGCTGCTGAACAAGTATTTCAAGGTGCTGACCGCCGGGGACATGATCCCCGAACAGTTCCGCGAAAGCGGGGTGGAGGCCTATTACGACCCGGACCATGGCTGGATCGATAAATGGTCGATGTGGAGCCAGGACGAGTTTGTACTGGATCCGACCCGGGTAACTCTGGCGGTGGGCGGCACCGGCTGGGACGGCGACACCTTCAAGACGAAGATCCTGATGGACAAGTACGGGATCCAGATCAACAAGACCTCGCGCAACACCGTGCTGTTCATGACCAACATCGGCACCACCCGGTCTTCGGTTGCTTATCTGATCGAGGTGCTGGTTGAGATTGCCAACGATCTGGACGAGCTTCTGGACGATGCGTCCAAGATGGAGCGCCGGTCTTTTGACAACCGGGTGGCGGCGCTGGTGGAGCACGTGCCGCCGCTTCCGGATTTCAGCCGGTTCCACGATGCGTTCCGGGCGGGCAAGGACACGCCGGAGGGGGATATCCGAACTGCCTTCTTCCTCGCCTACAATGAGGATAACTGCGATTACATCCCGACAGATGACAGCCTGATGCAAAGGCTGGAGGCGGGTGAGGAACTGGTCTCCTCAAGTTTCATAATTCCCTATCCGCCCGGTTTTCCGATCCTGGTGCCCGGCCAGGTTATCAGTCCGGAAATCCTGTCGTTCATGCGGGCGCTGGATGTGAGTGAAATCCACGGTTTCCGTGCCGATCTGGGGCTGCGTGTATTCACCAAGGAGGCCTTGAAGTCCGCCAAGAAATAGACGCCGTCAAGAAACAGAAATCCAACGATAAATTGAATTCACTGGGAGACGATACATGCCGAAGAAAGTTCTGAACAACATTTCGGAGATCCGCCGCTATTTCCATACCAATACGGACCCGGTCTATTTTGTCTCAGCGACCAATTTCAATCTTCTTGGGCTCGACGAGTGGGTAAAGAATTTCAAGTACATCTGTTACATGGACTGTTTCGACGGCCGCCACCCCAACGTGCTGGTTCCGTCTGAACTGCCGCATGACGAATTCCAGTCTATCGAGGACATCAACAACTACTTGCTGCAGCACAAGGAAGTCGTTGACTATGTCAAGGCACGCGGCGGCAAGCCCAAGTTCGTGTTTCTCATGTTCGATGAAAAGACCGAGAAACTGGCCAAGGAACTGGGCGGCGAGGTCTGGTTCCCCAAGGCGAAGCTTCGGACCAAGATGGACAACAAGATCGAAACCGTGCGCGTCGGCAACAAGGCCGGTGTTCCCTCTGTGCCGAATACGCTGTCCAAGGTCGACAGTTATGATCACCTGAAGAAGATCTGCAAAAAGGCGGATCTGGGTGATGACCTGGTGCTGCAGAGCGCCTTCGGCGATTCAGGCCACACCACGTTTTTCATCAAGACCGAGGCCGACTTCCGCAAGCACGAGCATGAGATCGTCGGCCAGGGCGAAATCAAGATCATGAAGCGGATCGATTGCCGCGGCTCCGCGATCGAGGCCTGCTGCACCTCCGAAGGCACTATTGTTGGCCCGCTGATGACCGAGCTTGTCGGCTTTAAGGAACTGACGCCCTACCGCGGCGGCTGGTGCGGCAACGAAATCTTCTCGACGGCCTTCCCGCCGAAAACACGTGAGAAGGCGCGCGAACTGACCTTTAAGTTCGGCGAGCAGCTGCGCAAGGAAGGCTACCGCGGCTATTTCGAGCTGGATTTCCTGATCGACAAGAAGACCGGCGACATCTGGCTGGGTGAACTGAATCCGCGGATCACCGGGGCATCCTCGATGACCAACCACGCAGCCTTCGCCCACGCTGATGCGCCGCTGTTCCTGTTCCACCTGCTAGAATTCTCGAAAAAGCCGTTCAAGCTGGATGTGGAGGAGCTGAACGCGCGCTGGGCGGACCCGGACATGATCGACTCCTGGTCGCAGATGGTGATCAAGCACACCGAAGACACCGTGGACATCGTGACCAAGGCCCCGGAGTCCGGCATCTACAAGATGCTGCCGGACGGCCAGGTTGTATTTGACCGCTTCGACTACCACCGCCGCGCGGTGGAAAGCGAGGATGAGGCCTTCTTCCTGCGCATTTCGAATGCGGGCGATTATCGTTACGAAGGCGCTGATCTGGGCATTCTTGTCACCCGCGGCCGTTCGATGACCAAGGGCTTCCAGCTGACAGAGAAATCGAAACGCTGGATCGACGGCATCAAGAACGCATATTCGGCGCGGCCGTTGCCGTCAGCACAGGTCTTTGAGGACCCGGCGTTCAAGATTATGTAGGCTGAATGAGACTGACATTCCGCGCCATGCAGGAAACGGAGCCGGGGCAGGTGCTGTCCGGGCTCTTTGCCGAATACCGCACTGCTTATCTGAATTGGTGGGCAAGCGAAGGCCTTTCCGGCCGCCCGACCTATGCTGAATGCCGCCGTGCATTGCAAACGCATATGCCTGAGATGGTGGGGCTCTATGATCAGCTGTGCGCATCAGTTGGCGGCGGCGATCTAGAATCCCGGTTCCTCAGTTTCTATTGCCCGCCGCGCTATCTGGCCGGGTGCAGCCAGGCAATCTGGCCTGGTAAGGAACCCCTCCTGGTGCGCAACTATGATTACAACCCTTCGGCCTTTGACGCGGTGTACCTGAAGACCGGATGGAACGGGCGGCAGGTGATGGGCACCTCGGACGGCCTGTTCGGCTTGCTGGACGGAGTGAACGATGCCGGGCTCAGTGTCTCGCTTACGTTCGGCGGGCGCAGGGCTGTGGGCGACGGCTTCGGCGTGCCGCTCATCCTCAGGTATCTTTTGCAGACCTGTTCAACCATCAATGAGGCAAAGGACGCGCTGCGGCGCGTGCCCTGCCACATGAGCTATAATGTTACGGTGCTGGACCGTGACCGGAATTACTTCACCGCCTACCTTGCACCAGACCGTCCCACCCTCATCACCCATGCGGCGGTTGCAACCAATCATCAGGAACGCGTTGAATGGAGAAGCCATGCGCGTCTAACGGCCTCCGTTGAAAGGGAGCGGTTTTTGCTGCACCGGCTGACGCTGCATCCGGAAACCAAGGAAAAGTTTGTCGGAACGTTCCTCAAGCCGCCACTGTATTCCCTTGCCTTCGACAAGGGATTTGGCACGCTGTATACTGCAGCCTATCATCCAGTTGATTTGTCCGTGGAATTGCTCTGGCTTGGACGGACCTGGCGTAAAAAACTGGATCTGTTTGAACCCGGCCAATTGGGAATTGTCTACCCTGACCATCGCACGCAGCCAGTGGTGTAACGCCAGGCGCGTTCTCAACCAGGCGGGAAGGCTAGCTCTCGCGGGGGCAGGCTGGGTTAAATGCATTCACCCAGATGTAAGCGTGGCAACCTGTGCCGGGCTCTGTATTGCCGCCGGGCGGTTTCGGACCGGGATTCCGGCGTCCGGAAGAAAAGTCCTTTCGCGGTCCTGAACTGGTGTGACCCTAAAGAACTCGCGGTAATGCAGTGTCAGGGTCGAGGAACTGGCATAGCGTAAGGCTCCGGCGAAGACCGCGGTCCCATTGGCGCTGTGATGTGATACCCGTTGTTCATGGAGATCGACGAGGACAAGATCGACGACGCGGTTCTGGGACTGCTCTGGTTGACGCTGCATGATGAGCGTCGCGCCTGGAAGGGAATGGACTGGTCGGCACTGGATCGATTGCATCGGAAGGGTTTGATCCATGACCCGGTTAACCGGGCCAAATCTGTCGTGCTGACTGATGAAGGG
>NZ_WLCM01000057.1 GCF_013317235.1 Leisingera sp. ANG59
TCCGTGGCAGAAAGGCACCGTCGAGAACACCAACAACAGGCTGAGAAAATACCTGCCTCGCTGTCGAGAACACCAACAACAGGCTGAGAAAATACCTGCCTCGCTCGACCGAGCCGACGGTGCTGACAAACCGATATTTAAGGTCGGTTTGCCACCGCCTCAATTCCACCCCGCGCAAGTGCCTCGGCTACAAGACACCAGCAGAAGTCTTCGAAAGCAAGCTGATGGAAATCCAGAACCGTTTGGAATAAAACGACATATCAGAAGTTGCGCTTCAGCGTGAGTTCACAGGCGCCGGTTCGATGCCGGCGAAATCGATGCCAGCGGCCAGGAACGGCCGCAACAGCAGTACTACCGCAGCTACAATGAGACAGACCGCGAAGACCGCGGCCGCCCGGCAGGCGGCTTTGGCAACTTCGAAGATATCTCAGAACTTTTCGGAGGCATCTTTGGGCGCAGGCACACCAGCGGCGGCACCCGCGGCTTTGCCCCCCGCGGAGCGGACCTGCGTTACCACCTCGAGGTCGATTTTCTGGATGCCGCGCGCGGCGCCAAACGCACGGTGCCGCTGCCGGATGGCAAGGCGATCGAGCTGACGATCCCGCCGGGGGTACGGGACGGCCAGACCCTGCGTTTGCGTGGCAAGGGCCAGCCCGGAGGCGGCAACGGCCTGGCCGGCGATGCCTATGTGGAAATCGGCGTGCGCCCGCACCCGCTGTTCACCCGGATCGGAAACGATATCGAAATTGAGCTTCCGGTCACCTTCGACGAGGCGGTTCTGGGCGCACGGCTCGAGGTCCCGACCGTGTCCGGCCCCGTGACGGTGGCGGTGCCCAAAGGCTCCTCGTCCGGACAACGCCTGCGCCTCAAGGGCAAGGGCATCGCCCCCGCTAAAGCCCCGCCTGGCGACCAGTATGTGCGGCTGCGGATTGTTCTGCCGCACCAGATCACCAGCATTATGGAAGAGCTCGCACAGCAATGGCGCCGGACAGCCCAGCACAACCCGCGGTCAGGATTGGGGAACACATCATGAGACTGGCAGAACGGGAAGTGAAAAAGACCCTGCGCCGCTTGCAGCCGCGGTAGCTGCACCTAGGGTCGCAAAAGGGCTTGGTTAAACCCTCGTGCAGCGTCAACGGCCCGCTGATTGACGCGCTGGGGTCAGGGCTCATAACCAGTGGATGACAAGAGCCGCGAAAGCGGTGGCCGAGAAGAAGCCCCTTGGACACCGGCCGTATTGGACTTGTCAAGTTTGCATGCCGTTCCCAGTTCTCATTTTTGTTGCTGCGCGTGTACGCCGACCGCGGAATTCTACGGCCACTTGGACAAACCGAACCAAGGTTGCCCATTTCCGGCCCGAACTGGAGAGGAGGTGCCAACCATGCCGCCGCAGACTCCTGCCCAAGTGTTTCTAGCGCTTTCCGGTTCGCCGCGCGCTATACCGCGTGCTATTAATCCGCCTCAGCCAGACACCTCTGAGCGTCCAACATTAGGTTCGCGAGAATATCGCCGGCAGGGGCCGCAGAACTGATCAGACCGATGCCCTCGCCTGCAAAGGCGGTTGCAAAATAAGGATCCCCGGCCTCCTGGGCTGCTGCCCATTTTGCCGCTTCAGCACCGGCTTCCAGCTTCAAGGCATCCTCGGAGCCGTGCCATTTCTGAATGAACGGGTTGCGCAGAACACGGCCGTTGTAGCGGCCAGGCCAATCAAAACCGCGGACCACGTCCGCCACCCGGGTGCGGATCGTTTCTTCGCCCGTTGCTTCCAGTGCACGATCCAGAATGCGCGGATGCACCAGCGCTTCGCGGGAGGCCCAGAACCGGGTGCCGATCACCGCCCCGTCCGCCCCCAGCATCAGGGCCGCTGCCAGACCGCGCCCGTCCGCAATGCCTCCGGCGGCACAGAGCAGCGCCTTGCTGTCCTGGCGCGCGATCTCGTCCGCGATCTCAGGAATCAGCGCAAAGGTGCCGCGCGCCTCGCCATGGCCGCCGGCATCCGCTCCTTGCGCAACAATGATCTCCGCGCCGCAGTCCAGCGCCTGCCGGGCATCCCGCAGGGTCTGTACCTGGCAGATCAGCGGCACCCCCGCATCCCGGATCGCAGACGCAAACGGCTTCGGGTTGCCGGAGGCCAGGAGCACCGCCGCCGGATCATGCGTCAGCACCCGGTCGAGAAGATGCGGCTGTTCCGCCAGCTTCCAGGTAATCAGCCCGCAGCCAACGCGGGCGCCCGCGGCGGCGCCGAACTGCCGTTCGATCCACCCGGCATCTCCGTAAGCACCTCCGATCATATCCAGCCCTCCGGCGCCGGAAACAGCGCTGGCCAGCGCGCTGCCCGCAGCAAAGGCCATCGGCGCCTGGATCACCGGAAAAGTGATCCCAAGCGCCTCTGTCAGCCGCGTCTTCATTGCGCCTGCTTCCGGTTTTCCTGCACCGGCAGGCCGCCGACACCCCAGTCCTCCAGCGCAACCTCGTCGATCACCACAAAGGTCGTCGCCGGGTTCTTTCCCAGAATGTCCTGCAGAAGACCGGTGACCCCGGTAATCAGCTGCGCCTTTTGGTCAGCGCTTGGGCCGGTGCCGTCCGGGCCGCCTTCGCGGGTTACTTTGATATTCACATAGGGCATCAGTCAGTCCTTTCGCGGAACATAGGAAAACACCTTCGCAACGATGCGCCATTCGGCGCCGCGGCGGACCAAGGTCAGGAGGTCATGGAAGTCGCGGCCCATCATGGTCATCCGGGCGCTGACGCGGGCCAGCCTGGGGCCGACAAAGGCAATCTCCAGGATTTCCTCCTCCCGCGGGTCACCGCGTTTGGCTGGCGGCTCGCGCCCGTCGACGCGGGCCATGTAGGTCTCAAGACCCAAGTAAAGCTCATCGCCTTCCGTGGCGCAGACATAGGCCAGCTGCGGATGGAACACCTCGCGCAGCATGGTGCTGTCGGCCTGGTGGAGACCTTCGAAATAGGCCTCCATCAGTTCGCCGACCTGTTTGTGGGCGGCGGGCGTCATTGGATCAGCCCCTCGGCACGCATCGCTGCTTGTGCCGACGGACGGGCAGCACTGCGGCTCACAAAAGCGGCCAGATTGGGCCAGCGAGCCAGGTCGATACCGGTAAAATTGGCCCAGTTCGAGACCACGAACAGATAGGCGTCCGCCACCGAGAACTGGTTTGCAACCAGCCACTCGCGGCCATCCGCCAGCTGGGTTTCAATGAAATCGAACTTGCCCGCAACAGCGGTGCGCGCCGCGTCTTTGCCGGCCTCGGACGTGCCATCGCGGAACAGCGGGCCAAAGGCCTTGTGCAGCTCGGTCCCGATCCAGTTGAGCTGTTCCTGCATCCGCGCGCGCGACAGAGTGCCTGCCGCCGGCGCCAGACCTGCTTCAGGGCTGCTGTCTGCTATATACTGCAAAACAGCTGCCCCCTCAGTCAGAACGCTGCCGTCGTTCAGACCCAGGGCCGGAACATAACCCTTGGGATTGATCGCGCGGTAGTCCGCACCGCTTTCGGTCCGGCCTGCCGCGGTATCGACGGCTTCGATTTCAAATGGGTGGCCGGTTTCATGCAGAGCGATATGGCTGGCCAGCGGGCAGGCACCGGGTTTGTAATAGAGTTTCATGACAGTCTCCTTTGGTTGGTGATGTCCTCTGACTACCTCCTGATATGATTGATTGATAATATCGTGTTTTCATCATTATGATCTGATAACTCAATCATGTTGGAAGCCCATGAAACACGACCAGCTCATTGCCCTGGATGCCATTGTCGCAACCGGCACATTCCGCGGCGCGGCGGAACGGCTGCACAAATCGCAGTCCGCCATCAGCCACACAATCCGCCAGCTGGAAGAGGAGCTGGAACTGGAGCTGCTCAGCCGCGAAGCCTACCGCCCCTCGCTCACCGCGGCAGGTGAAATTTTCTACCGCGAAGCGTGCCGGGTGCTGCGGCAGATGCAAGGGCTGCGCACCACTGCGTCCCGGCTGCGCGCCCGCGAAGAACCGGAACTGACAATTGCCGTCAGCGCAACAATGGATCTGGACCCCTTGCTGCCAGCGCTTGCGGATACGGGGCGGTGCCACCCTGCCACTCACCTTCGGCTGCGGATGGAAATGATGGGCGGCCCGATTGCCCGGCTGATGGAGGGCAAGGCGGATATCGCGCTCGCGTCCCTTGATGGTGTGCCACTGGACGAAGTTGAGGCAGAGCCGGTTGCTGAGGTCACGATCCGGCCGGTGGCCAGCCCCGGCTTGGGCCTGCCCGCCGGTTCCCGCGCATTGTCCGCATCCGAAATGCAAAGCCATGTGCAGGTGGTCGCTGCCGGCACAGGCGGCGCTGCGCATGAACAGAGCCGGGACCTGCTGCCGGGCGGGCTGAAATGGACGGTTTCAGACCTCGCAGCCAAGAAGAAAGTGGTCCTTGCCGGTCTTGGCTGGGGCGGCTTGCCCGATCATATGACGGAGGAGGAGCGGCGGACAGGGGCTTTGCTTTCCCTGAACCTGGAAGGGTTCCCGTTGCGCCGGACCATGATTTTCAAGATGAGGCGCAGGGACCAGGCAATAGGCGTTGTTGCCGACGAGCTTTGGAACAAAATCGGGCTGCCAAGCCATCCTAGAGCAGGAATTGTTCAGGACGGCTGACGCTCTGCAACTGAAGTGACCCGCGACTTTGTTGAGGCAAAAGACGTTTCAAAGAAGGTCAGCCTTTCTAATGCAGGCCTAAGCACTTGGTCCGGCTTGAGCTGCTACTGACATACTGCATTAGCGGAGAGGCGTGAGCACGGTGGCGAGGAATGATCGCGTTCGCGAAAGGGTGGCCGCGATCAGGCTGGAATTCAGTGGATACGGCACCCATTCGCTGCGCCGAACCAAAGCAGCGGAGATTTACCGAAAAACCGGAAATCTCATAGCGGTCCAACTACTGCTCGGCCACACAAAGGTTGACAGCACTGTCAGATACCTTTGCGTCGAATTTGAAAATGCGCTGAGCATCACCGAACAATTCGACATTTGAATCACGCTGGCGGATGGCACGTATCGTTCGCCAACCCGGACCGGACCTACATTCGCGCCGCAGCAGTGGTTCGTATCGGTCCCGCTTTACCGAGTGAGCTGTTGCAGCATTTCGCGGACGCTACGAAGTTGCTCGCGAAAGGTCGGCCCACTGGGACGTCCAAACCACTTTCTAGAAGTAAAGCAGCTTTCGGTAGCGGCCTGCTAGGAACTTTGGTCCGGGTCACAGCCAAAATTGTGGCGCTGCCCTCCGAAACATTCCTGGGCAAATGCGACCTCGCAGAGCACACGGCCGTCTCTCCTTCGGGGCTCCATTGCCCTCCGCGGAAAGTTCAGGAAAGACCGGGGAGAAAACACGCGGACAATGCAGAAGCTATCAGAAGCACTAGCGTCAGCCCGCCGATCCGGGCCAGCTTTGCGCTGCCGACGCTGGCAAGGCTGCGCAGCGCGGTTTTGGCGCCGAGAGCCGAAATCGCAATGATCATCAGCCACTTTGAGGTGTACGCGGCAAAATCTGCCATTCTTTCAGTCAGCCACCCGGTGTTTGCCAGAAGCGCAAGGGCGAAGAAGACAATCAGAAACCCGGGCACCGGGATCTTGCGGGCCCTGTCCTGTTTTCCCGAGGCAGAGACGACTAAGATTAAAACGCACAGTACCAGCGGCAGCAGGCTCACCCGGACCATTTTTACCAATGCGGCCAGCTCCGCAGTCTTTTCCGAAATTGTAAGCCCAGCTCCGACGACCTGTGCGACGTCGTGAATTGAGGCCCCGAGAACAAAGGCTGTTTGCGCCTTACTGAATCCAACTTGCACAAGCGCAATCGGATAAACGATCATTGCCAGCGTCGACAGCGCGGTGACCGCGACCACCGTGAACAGCGTCTCCTGCTCCAATGCCTTGCTCTTGGGGAGGCAGGCCGAAATCGCCAGCGCCGCCGATGCGCCGCAGATTGCCACCGCGCCGCCGGTCAGCACGCCGGATTGCCAATCCCGTCGCGACAGCAGGAGGCCCAGCAGGATGGTGCCCCCCAGAAGCCCGGCAATCGTGCCAAAGCCAGCCAAGCCGATAGAGGCGATGTCGCTCACACTGACCCGCACTCCAAGCAGGGCCACCCCGGCGCGCAGCAGCGCCTTGGAAGAAAAGGTGATGCCCGGTGCCACAGCCGCCTCTTCGGCCAGCGGATTGAACACCATACCGATCAGCAGCGCCAGCAGCATGACCGGCGCGCCGTAATGCTCCGACAGGAACAGCGCCGCCAGCCCGATCACCACCGCCAGTGCGACGCCGGGATAAAGGCAGCGGGTATTCGAAAATAAGGGAGAGGGCCACCCGAAGGCGGCGCGGTTCAGCTGTGCCAGCATTGCAGTCTCTGCTCAGTAATCGTTTTCCAAGGGGGACATGGCAACATAAACGGACTTCAGCTGGCTGAAGTGCTCGATCGCCGCACGCGCGTTCTCCCGCCCGATGCCGGATTGGCCGACACCTCCGAAGGGCATCTCGACTGGGGTCAGGTTATAGGCATTGATCCAGCAGGTGCCCGCCTTGAGGCGCGAAGCAACACGGTGGCCGCGGGCGAGATCACGGGTGAAGACCCCGGCGGCAAGGCCGAACTCGGTGCTGTTGGCGCGGGACACAGCCTCGTCTTCACTGTCGAAGTCCAGCACCGACATCACCGGGCCGAAAATTTCTTCGCGGGCAATGGCCATGCCGTCGATCACGTCGGCAAAGACAACCGGACTGACCCAGGCCGGGCCTTCAGGCAGCGGCAGCGGCGGCGTCACGCGAGTGGCGCCTTCCTGTTCCGCAGCGGAGATATACCCTTTCACCCTTTCGGCTTGACCGGCGCTCACCAGCGGGCCGACCTGGATTTCCGGGTCCATCGGGTCGCCGATTCTGATCCTGGCTGTGCGTTCTGCCAGACGGGCCAGGAAAGCCTCCTTAATCCCCTTCTGCACGAACACGCGGGTGGCGTTGGAGCAGATCTGGCCGGTGGAGTAGAAATTGCCGAGAATGGCGCCCGACACAGCGCTGTCGATATCGGCGTCATCAAAGACCAGCAGCGGGGACTTACCGCCAAGCTCCATGGTGATGTGCTTCATCTGACCTGCGGCGGCCGCGGCCACCGAGCCGGTGAGCGACACCTTGTCAATACCGGGGTGGGTGGTCAGCGCGGCGCCAGTGTCGCGCAGCCCTTGCACCACATTGAACAGGCCAGGCGGGGCGCCGGCCTCAGTCAGAATTTCCGCCAGTTTAAGCGCGGTCAGCGGCGTGAGTTCGGAGGGCTTGAAGATCATCGCGTTGCCGCAGGCCAGCGCCGGGGCGGCCTTCCAGCAGGCAATCTGGATCGGATAGTTCCAGGCGCCGATGCCGAGGCAGACACCCAGCGGTTCGCGCAGCGTATAGGCCCAGTCGCCGCCAAGCGGGATGTGGTCGGCAGTAAGCGTTGCGGCCTGGCAGCCGAAATACTCCAGGCAATCGGCGCCGCTGGCGGCATCAGCCACCCGGGTCTCGGAAATCGGCTTGCCGGTATTCAGGGTTTCCAGAACCGACAGTTCTTCGTTCCGGGCCCGGATGATATCCGCCGCCCGGCGCAGCACGCGGCCGCGTTCGGCGGGCGGCGTCGCGGCCCAAATGGCCTGCGCATCGCGTGCGCAGGCCACAGCCCGTTCGATAATGGACGGGGAGGCGCCATTCAAACGGGCGATCACTTCACCCGTTGCCGGGTTAATGCAGTCGAACGGAGCGCCAGCGGCGTCTTCCAGGTAGCCCCCGCCGATATAGTGGGAGGCTTCGGGCTGGCACGGAAATTGCATCATGCTGGCGCTCCTGATTGTCAGATGTGGACGTAGAGGTCGCTGCCTTCGACGGAGACGTCGAAACGGCGGGTCTTCACCGAGGGATCCACCAGGAACTCGCCCGAGCGGATGTCGAACTCCCAGCCGTGCCAGGCGCAGCGGACGATCTCGCCCGCGCGGTCATAAACGAACTCGGTTGAATCGGTTTCCTTGGTGGTGCCGCAGACCGGCCCTTCGCACAGCGCCGCACCCTTGTGCGGGCAGATGTTCAGCAGCGCATGGAAGCCGTCCTCCAGCCGGAACACGCCGATCGGCATGTTGGAGACGGTGACGATCTTGGCCGCGTCTTGCGGAACCTCGTCTGCCTTGCAGGCAAAATGCTTGGTGGTCATGTCAGGGTCTCCTTATTCAGCGGCCTGCGCTGCCGGGCGCGGCAGGCGGGTGTAGACGTCAAGCGCGTTGAGGCCGAAGATCTTCTCACGCCATGCCGGCGGCACATGCAGCTTGTTCACGTCGTCATAGTCCCAATGCGGGTAGTCCGAGGCGAACATCAGGGTGTTCTCGCCGTCCATCGCTTCCAGCGTCGCCCACAAGTGCTGGATGTTTTCTGGCTGTTCCAGCGGCTGGGTCGAGAAGCGGAAGTGGTCCTTGAAGTATTCCGACGGAAGGCGCTTCAGCCACGGGGTTTCCTTGCGCAACGCCTTGTAGTTTGCATCCAGCCGCCACAGCACCGACGGCACCCAGGCAACGCCGCATTCGATCACAACCACTTTCAGGGACGGCCATTTCTCGAACACACCATTGGCGATCAGGCTCGCCATATGGGTCATTGCGGTCTGCGGCAGGATGGCGTGGGTTTCCCAGAAGAATGTCGAGGGGCCGGCGCCGATCGGGTTGGCGTTGATGCCGCCCTGGCCGCCCAGGTGCATGGCAAACGGCAGCCCCATCTCGGCACAGGCCTCGTAGATCGGGTGGTAGAACGGATCGCCGTAGGGGCGCGCGGCGCCGTGGCTGACCAGCACCTGCACAATGCGCGGATGGCTGCCCACGCGGCGGATTTCGGCAGCGGCCAGATGCGGGTCCTGGGGTGCCACCACGATCGATCCCCAGAACCGGTCGTCCTTGGGCAGCCAGTAGTCGATCATGTAGTCGTTGTAGGCCTTGCACAGCGCGTTGGCGTAATAGGGGTTGGCCAGGGTAGAGGCTTCGATCGGCTCGTCGCCGGTCAGGATCGCCACGTCGATATTGTATTTATCGAGGTGCTTTTCCTTCATGATCAGGTAGTTGTCGTCTTCCTCGACCGGGTTGACGTCATGACGGGCGAACCCTTCGGGGTGGAACCAGGGGCGGTGGCCGTGCGGGAAGGCGCCGCGCGGGCCGGTGCGCTCGCCGCGCACGAACATGTCCTTGAAAAGGCCTTCCATATACGGTTCCAGGACCGTGGCGCTGCACCAGTAGTTGTGGCAGTCGCAATCGACAATAAACATGCGTTTCTCCTCTCGCTTGTCCAAGCCGGACGGGCTGTGGGCACTGTCTGCGGAGGACTGATAAGACCCGGGAAGAGTCGAATAAATGCAATTGATATACCTCTTTTAATCGGAAATACTGATTGAATGAACCGTCAGCTGCTGCTCACCTACATGGATGTTCTGGAAACCCGGAACTTCAACCGCACCGCCGAAAGGCTGAATGTCACCCAGTCCACCGTCAGCGCCCGGATCCGGCAGCTGGAGGACGAACTGGGCACGCGGCTGTTCGAACGCGGCCGCGGCGGCGCGGATCCCACTGCCGCCGGGCGGCGGTTTGAAACCCATTGCCGGTCGCTTCTGGCGGCGTGGAGCCTGGCCAAGCGCGACGTCTCGGCCGGGGGCGGGCAGAGCCGGCCGCAGCTCAGGGTGTCGGTCCAGTTCAGCCTGGCGCAATCCGTTCTGGTGGACTGGGCCAAGCAAATCCGGGCACAGGTGCCAAAGCTGGACCTTTACCTTGAGGCGAATTTCTCGCAGCAGATCCAGCGCGATATCCTGACCGGGGAAACCGACATCGGCATTGTCTTCGCACCGCAGCAGTACCCCGACGTGCATGTGACCGAATTCGGCTCCGAAAACTACGTGATGCTGTCCACCGATTGCAGCCGGTTTCTTGAGGTGGATTGGACCCGCTATATCAAGGTGGCCTACACCTCATATTTCGACCGGCAGCATGATGAGCTGTTTCCGAACCTTGTGCATGTCCAGACGGTGGTTGGCAGCGATGATCTGGCGGTGGACTTTTTGAAAGCAGATGGCGGCACCGCCTATTTGCCCAGTTTGTCAGTGCCCGGATTGATGGAGACCGTTCCCGGCCTGCAGCTGGTGGATGGCGCGCCGGTGATCCCGCAGCCGCTTTATTCCATCGTCCACAGCCGCAAACGCCATGACCCGCTTGCCGCGCAGGCCATCTCGCTATTCCAGAGGTTGATTCAGGACCGTTCTATCGAGAATTTCGATTGAAGAGACATTTCTGATGCATTTTTCCGCGGAGGCCGGCGGGTATCTTCCCACGAATTCTATCGTGGAGGTCCCCGCACCATGCTCATCGCTACCGAAAGCCCGTTTTCCCTGAGTTCGGCAAACTCTCAGCCCTGCTATACAGGCGGACCTGCAACGCTGATCTGCAAGGCAGTGATCGACGAAACGCACGACAGCAAGACCTTTGTCTTTGAGGACACCCAGAGCCGCAGCTTTGATTTCAAGCCGGGGCAGTATGTAACCTTCAGCTTCCGGATTGATGGCAAGACCCATGTACGCGCCTATTCGATCTCCTCCACCCCGACCCGGCCGCACAATATACAGGTCACCGTCAAACGGGTGCCGGGCGGGCTGGTGTCGAACTACCTGAACGATGAGGTCCGGCCCGGCGCGGAAATCGAAATTGCCGACATTTCCGGCAGCTTCAACTGGATCGATATCCCCTGCGAAAAGCCGCTGCTGCTGTCGGGCGGCTCCGGTGTCACCCCGGTGATGTCGATGCTGCAGTACATCACCGATGTGACCCTGCCCAAGGATGTGGTCTTTGTGCATTTCGCCCGCTCCCCGAAGGACATCATTTTCCGCGACCAGCTGGAGTTCCTGGGCAAGCGGTTCCGCAACGTGACCGTGCATCTGGTGGTGGATACAGCGGACGGCCCCGCCTTTAACGGCGAAACCGGGCAGATATCGGCAGAGCTGATGCAGCGGCTGGTGCCGGACCACGCCGAGCGCAGCATCTTCATGTGCGGCCCGGAGGGGTTCATGAAAGCGGCCCGTGAGGTCGCCGGCGAAATCCCGTTTGCCGCGGTCCACGAGGAAAGCTTCGGCGAGAAGATCACCATCGAGGAAACCACCGGCACCGGCGGCGAGGTGTTCTTTTCCCTGAGCGGCAAGAACGGCCACTGCGCCGAGGGCGAAACGCTGCTGGAGGCAGCGTTGAACGCCGGCGTCTGGATCGACTCGGCCTGCCAGCAGGGCGTCTGCGGCAACTGCAAGGTGGTTCTGACCCAGGGCCAGGTCGAGATGCAGGACATGGGCGGGCTGCAGCCGGGCGAGGCGGAGGCCGGCTATGTGCTGGCCTGCTGCAGCTGGCCCAAGGGCGCCGTGGCGCTCGACGCCTGAGCAGGGTCGCCCTGCCCCTGCGCAGCGCAGTATCCCCCAAAGGGCACGAAGTTCACCAAACCACGCACCTGATAACTAGGGAGGAACAAATATGTCCAATGGAAACAGAGGGCTGGGAGAACCGTTACGGGATCTCCCGATCAAGACCGCTGACAAGGGCTTCTATTCAGGGTTCAGCGTCGACGTAACTGTCACCGGCAAACTTGCGGTTGGCGGGCTGGTGCTCTGGGCCGTGGCCTTTCCGGAGAACGCCGGATCGGTGCTGGCCGGGTTCAACAGCTTCATCCTGTCCCACTTTGCCTCCTGGTACATCTATGTGATGGCCGCTTTTGTGCTGGTCTGCATCGGCCTGGCGCTGTGGCCCGCTGCCGGCCGGTTGAAGATCGGGCAGGACGGCGACGTACCTGAGTTTTCGAATTTCTCCTGGTTCTCGATGATGTTCGGCGCCGGTATCGGGGTCGGCATGCTGACCTGGGCGGTGGCTGAGCCGGTTTATCACTTTCAGAACAATCCGGACGTGATCCAGGGGCTGGCCACCGCGGCAGGCGCCGACAATGTGCTCAACGCCTATAAATGGTCCTATCTCCACTGGGGTTTCTCGGCCTGGGCCTCTTATGCGATTGCCGGGCTGGCGCTGGGATTCTTTGCCTACCGCCGCGGGCTGCCGCTGACCATCCGATCTTCGCTGACGCCGCTGTTCGGCAGCCGCCTGTCAGGCTGGACCGGGCATCTGATCGACATTGTTGCGGTGATTGCCACCATCCTCGGCGTTGCCCAGACGCTCGGCTTCGGGGTCGAGCAATTCGTGGCCGGCATGGCGCGGATCGGCATCGGCGGCTGGCTGCTGAACGATGAGGGCACCGCTTCGGTGACCGGCATTATCGTTGCGCTGCTGATCATCATGGGCGCCTCCACCCTGTCAGCACTCTCCGGGGTCGGTAAAGGGATCAAATGGCTGTCGAACCTCAACATGGGGCTGTCGATCTTCCTGCTGGCCTTCTTCCTGCTGTTCGGGGCCACCGGCTTTGGCATCCGGGCCCTGTTTGTCGGGCTGTGGGAATACGTCATGGCCCTGCCGGAGATGCTGTTTACCGTCTACCGCGGCGACGGCAGCGGCGGCGCCGCAGACAAGCTGGAAGGCTGGCAGGGCGGCTGGTCGGTGTTCTACTGGGCCTGGTGGGTGGCCTTCGCCCCCTTTGTCGGCCTGTTCCTGGCCCGGATCTCGCGCGGGCGCACTATCCGCGAGTTTGTCCTGGGCGCGGTAATCGTACCCGCCATCATGTGCTTCGTCTGGTTTGCCTTTGCCGGCGGCACGGCCATTGACCTGGAAATGACCGGCGGCGCCGATGGCGTGATCTTCGGCGCATCGGATGGCGACAAGATTTTCGCCATGACCAACTTCATGCTCGGCGATGTGCTGGGGTGGATGATGGCAGTGGTGATCGTGGTTCTGCTGATGACCTATCTGGTCACTTCAGCGGACTCGGCCGTGCTGATCGTGAACACCATCAACGCGGCCGGCGACGAAGGCCCAAAAGCGCGTCCGCATATCGTCTTCTGGGGCGTGGCCCTAGGACTGGTGGTCGCGGCGCTGTTGCTGGTCGGCGGCCTGAAGGCGATCCAGACCGCCATGGTGATCGGCGCTCTGCCGTTCTCGCTGGTGATGGCGCTGATGTGCATTGCCCTAGTCAAGGCGATCCTGCGCGACAGCATCCGCGCGTCGCGTGCGGCCCAGGCTGACCTATCGGAAAGCAGCACCTGAAGCATTTTCCGCTGCGCCAAGCTTGGCCTGGCGCAGCGGAACCATGCAGAATTCCTGACCTGAGCCCCAAGTTTCCTCCACCTCGGGGAGAGGCCTTAGGCCTGATTTGATGGCGCTACGTCGCCAGTTTTTCCATCATCACTTTCTCAGCAAATTCCTTGGGCGTCAGGTTTCCAAGCGCCGAATAGGGTGTAAGTGTTGTAGTCATCCTGCCATGCTTCCAGTGTTTCCCTGCCCCGAAACAATGCCGAAGCCATGTCGGGTCGGCCTGAACTCGCTGGAAGCGCCGCCGGACTGAACGGTGCTCTCATCGTTGCAGGTGGTGCCGTCTTAACCGCGGAGACGGGCAACCTTGCATCAGAGATTAATAAAGCGCAAATGTTGCTTATCTTGATGCTCGCTGCATCGGGATTGTCATTGGCGTTTGCCGTTTGGGCAGCATGGCTGCGGAAGAAGGATGGCTGACCTCACAACAGGAACAGTCATTGGAGTATGTGCAGCGAAAGGTAGCTTTGGCCCGCAATGCGTGTATTTGTTGGCGCTGTGGTGAATGGGTGGGCTTTCTCAAAGCCGCCGCTCGCACCTGGGTTGGCAAACGCTCGGTCAGAGCCCCATGCCGGAAGTGGTGAAGCATTGCCGCGCGCACGCAGCGTGCCGATCCGCTGCGCCGCCAAAAACTACCCGCCGCATGGCAGAAGGCAATGCGGACGTTCAAGCAAGCTGCAGCTAGGTTTCGATGAGCAATGCCCTAGTCGCGCAGGCAATGCCATCGCTCCGGCTCTGCAAACGAAGGTTTGCTCCCGGCGAGCTGTGAACAGACTAGGAGGCCCAAGCCGCCGTACACTATGGGATCAGCTAACACGCAAGGTTAGAATACTACAGCATTGGTGGGCGGCGAGGAGCAAATACGACCTGGCGCGCAAGCGTCTTTTAGAGCTTGCGCGCCAGATCTCCGCTCCATTCGCATGGACGAATATCGGCGGGAGGAGACTTACTTCCTGTTGTGGAAGATGAAGCCGATGAAGTTCAGCAACAGCTGCGCAGCCAGGATCTGGGTGCTTTCTGAGGGGTCATAGGCCGGGGCGACCTCCACCAGGTCGATCCCCACAACATCGCCGCGTTTGCTGAGCCCCTGCAGAATTTCCAGCACATCGTAGTACTGGAAGCCGCCGTGGCTGGGGGTGCCGGTGCCGGGCGCGATCGAGGGGCAAAACGCGTCGATGTCGATGGTCACGTAGTAACGCGCGCCTTCGGGGATGCGGTCCAGCACGGCGTCCGCCCCCAGCTTGCGCACCTGCCGCACCGACAGGATGTCAGAGCCGCGTTCGCGGGCATCGATATAGCCTTCCTTGGCGGTCGAGGACACGTTGCGGATGCCCAGCTGGGTCATGCCGCTGACGTAATCCTTCTCGATCGCGCGGCGCATCGGGTTGCCGTGGCCGTCGGTGACGCCCTTGCGCTCGTCGACGAAGTCGAGATGCGCGTCTATCTGGATCACATGGATCGGGCCGTTCTTTTCGCAGTCCTCGGCATAGGCGTTGATGCAGGGGATGTTGATCGAATGGTCGCCGCCGATGGTGACGGGCAATGCGCCCGCATCCAGGATCTTCTTCACGCCGTACTCGATATTGGCGTGGCTTTCCTCAGTCTTGGTGTGGATGATGTCGGCATCGCCCAGATCGACGATCCGCACGTCCGCGCCCAGGTAGGTAGCGTCATCCTCGTGATCATAGGCGCCGGCATGGCCGAAGCTGAACAGCGTCGAAGCCTCGCGCACCGCCCGCGGGCCGAACCGCGCGCCGGAGCGGAACTGGCAGCCGAAGTCGAACGGGGCGCCAAGGATCGCAACGTCGGCGTCGATGTTGTCCCAATCCTCAACATAGGGCTTCTTGCCGAAGGTGGCGATGCCGACAAAGGGCAGGTTCAGGCGGCCGGATTCGTAACCGTGTGCAGACATGTTGATTCTCCGTTTTTCTTAACGATAGGCCAGTTCCGGCAGGAACAGGGCGATTTGCGGGAAGGCGACCAGCAGGCCGGTCACGAGCAAGAGGATGACGAGGAAGGGCGGCACGCCCCGCACCACCTCGACAAAGGGGCGGCGGAACACCGCGATGGCGGTGAACAGGTTGCAGCCAAACGGCGGGGTTGCGGCACCGATGGCGACCTGCAGGGTGATCAGCACACCGACCAGCACCGGATCGAGGCCGGCGGCTTTGATCATCGGCGCAAAGATCGGCACCAGGATCAGGATCACCACGATCGAGTCGACAAACATGCAGCCGAGGAAGAAGGCGAGGTTCACCGCCACCAGCACCATCAGCGGCCCGGCCTCATTCAGCCCCAGCGAGGCGATGATCTGCTGCGGCACCTGGGCAAAGCTCAGCGTCCAGCTGAAGGCCGCGCCCGCCGCGATCAGGATGAACACCACCGAGGTGATCGCGCCGGTCGACAGCGCAATGTCCCAAAGGTCGCGCAGTTTTACGGAACGGAAGATCAGCACCTCCAGCACCGCCGCATAAAGCACGCAGATCGCTGCCGCCTCGGTCGGCGAGAACACCCCGCCATAGATGCCGCCTACAATGATGGCCGGGAACCCCATCGGCCACAGCGCCCGGCGCATGGCGGTGAAGCGCTGCCCCCAGCCCTCGCGCGGCAGCACCGGGATGTCGTGGCGGTAGGCGTAGACCATGCAATAGGCCGAGAACAGCACCACGATCAGCAGCCCTGGCACGATGCCCGCGATGAACAGCTGCGAGATCGAGGTGCCAGAAACCACGCCATAGATGATCATGCCGATGGAGGGCGGGATCAGATAGGCCAAGTCCGCGGCATTGACGATCAGGCCGATGGCAAAGCTGTCCTTGTAGCCGGATTTCAGCATCCGGGGCCGCATCGCGCCCCCGATTGCCACCACGGTCGCCTGGGTCGAGCCGCAGACCGCGCCGAACAGCGCACAGGCCGAGGTAACGGAAATCGCAAGGCCGCCCTTGATATGGCCCATGAAGCTCATGACGACGTCGATCAGCCGGTTGGCGGAATGGCCGCGGGTGATGATATCGGCGGCCAGGATGAACATCGGCACCGCAATCAGCGCCGCGGGCTTCACCCCGCCGATCATCTGCTGGATCAGGATCTGCAGGCTCATGTCCGGGAAGTAGACGAGGAAGCCCAGCACCGCAGCCGAGATCAGCGGCATCTTCATCGGGAACCCTGACAGCAGCAGCAGGATCATCACGGCAAGCATCAGTTCGGTCATGATTTTTCCCCGTTCCCGGTGTCTGCGGCGCCAGCCTCTTCATAGCGCTGGATCGCGGCGGCGGTTTCCGGGTCTTCGTAGCTGTCCACCTCCAGGTAGGAGACATAGATTTCCGCTTCGGCAAAGTTCAGGTTGCGCAGCGCGGTCAGCAGGTACTGCAGCGCGGTCAGCGCCAGCCCGACCACCACCCAGACGTAGGTGAGGTACAGGGGCAGCTGCAGCGCCGGGGTGATGCGGCCGCGGCTGGCGACCTTCTGCACATATTCCAGCGCGTACCAGGCCAGCAGTCCCATCATCACCGCGGTGGTGGCAGCGATCACCACCATCAGCCCCTTGCGCATCTTCACCGGCAGCGCGTCATAGACCGCCGACATGCGGATATGGATGCCCTTGCGGGTGGCATAACCCAGCCCCATGAAGGTGACGATGACAATCAAGAACTCGTTCAGCTCCTCGGAGAAATAGATCGACTGGTTGAACACATAGCGGCCAAAGACATTGGCGATGGTGTTGCCGGCCATCAGGATGATCCCCCAGCCCAGGATCCAGACTTCGGCACGCCCGATGGCGCCGTCGATCTTTCCCAGAAAGCCGAAGGGAGCGGATTTGCTGTCTTGCATGATATCCTCCCTTGGTGTGGCCCCGCGCGAGGCGCGCAGGGCCTAAAAGCGGGCTCAGCTGCCCGCCAACTCCGCCTGCAGCGCGTCCAGCAGCTCCTGGCCGCGGGCGCCTGCGGTCTCGACATAGGCCGCCGCGGTATCGCCCGAGCGGGCGCGGAAGGCGTCACGCTCTTCCTCGGTCAGCACCACCAGGCCGATGTCCGGCTTGGCGTCCTTGATCACGTCCAGGCGCTGCTGGTTGAAGTCGGTGACCACACCGTCGATGTAGCCGGTCATGCCCGCCATGGTGTCGCGCACCAGCTGCTGCCGGTCTGGGCTCAGGGTGGCAAACCAGTCGGAGCCTGCGACCACGGTGGTCACCAGTTCCTGCTCGCCGGCCCAGATCAGATGGCTGGTGACCTCATAGAACTTCATCTCCTCGATGGTCGGGATCGGGTTCACCTGGCCGTCCACCGCACCCAGCTGCAGCGCGCCGAACACCTCGCCGAACGGCAGCGGGGTCGGGCTGGCGCCCATGTTCTTGTAGGTCTCCAGCAGGATCGGCGACACCATCACCCGCATCTTGAAGTTCTCGAAGTCCTCCGGCGTGCGGATCTTGCGGTTGGTGGTCCAGACCTGCGGGCCTTCGGAATACATGGTCATGATCTCCAGGCCGCGCTTCTGGAAGTCCTCGTTCAGCGGCCCGTAGATGGTCTCCGAACCGCTCAGAATGTCCGAGACCGCCGCCGGATCGGAGGGCAGCAGATAGGGCAGCAGGAACACCTGGCTTTCCGGCACGATGGTGCCGAGGTTGCCGATCGACACGTTGGTCAGCTGGATGACGCCATCGGCGGCCTGCTCCACCGTCTCGGTCGGGGTGCCCAGCGTGCCCATCGGATAGACGGTCACGGTCACATCGCCATCGGTCGCCGCCTCGATGCGCTTTTTGAACTCCTGCGCATAGGCGTCCATGATCGAGCCCGGAATCTCCTCGATCGCGAATTTCCAGTCCTCGGCAAAGACGGCGACGGGCGCCAGGCTCAGCAGCGCGGCGGCGGCGGTTTTCAGGTGTTTCAAGCTAAGGGCCATGCAGGTCTCCTCCCAGTTGGCATGGTTGACGGGAATGGAGGACACCTCAGCATGAGCCGAATGTTTGAAAAATATTACATTGATTATATTCGCATAAGAAATTTTCATGTAAGCCAGCGTCAGCCACAAAAGAGCCGTGCCATGAAACTGTTGCGCAACACACTGCTGGAGACCTTTGTCACCGTCGTTGAGTGCGGCGGCTTTTCTGATGCGCAATACGCCCTTGGCGTCACCCAATCCGCTATCAGCATCCGTATCCGCGACCTGGAAACCTCGCTGGGCTACCGGATTTGCGAACGCGGCCGCGGCGGTTTCCGCCTGACGGAACGCGGAGAGATCGCCTATCAGAAAGCCCGCGACATTCTGCGCAGTGCGCGCGACTTCGACGCCGAGTTGCTGGAGCTGAGGAATACCATCGCCGGAGATCTGAGGATCGGCATCGTGGATGCGATCGACAGCCTTCCCAGCCTGAAACTCGTGAATGCTCTGCAGCGGTTCCTCGCGCGCCCGAATGAAGTCAGGATCGAAATTGTTGTGGCTTCCCCCGCGGATCTGACACAACAGCTGATCAGCGGAGAATTGAATCTTGCCGTGGCGCCATTCCGAAACCAGGTGCCAGAGCTGGAGTATTCAGAACTATGCAGTGAAGAGCACAGACTCTACTGCGCGCGGGGACATCCTTTGTTCTCCGAACCGGACAGTGAAATCAGTCTTGAAACCATCGGCCGGTATCAGCTCTGCCAGCGTTCATATGACATGCTGGTATCGCCAGAACTCGGATCGCCGGAACCGACGGCGGTCGTGGCCAACATGGAGGCCATGGCGATGCTCATCGAAACAGGTCATTTTCTGGGACCATTGCCAACACATTTCGCCCTCAAGCGGGTCGCAGAAGGCAAGTTCCGGGAAATCAGGAACAGCCAAATGCGATGGAACTCGGCCTTCTATCTCGCAACCCGCCGGGTTCATGTTCTCAGGCACGCCGTGGACCTGTTTGCTCAAGATCTGCAGAACGCCTGCCTTGATGAAAGTAAACTGAGTGAATGAAGCACGCGCCAGAATACATAGGCTCTCGTTCTTGGCCAGATCGATGCCGACTGTTGTAACCTGCATTGGGTGGCTCCTTTCCTCGCGGTGATAGACAACTGCATTGTGGCGCATTGCGACGCTGGTTGGTGCAGGAGCCATCCACCCCATCGGCTTCCACCGGTGGAAAAACTATGAGTCGCCCCACATAAATGTCGAATGCCAAGCAAAATTGACCTTTCTGTCAGATTGCTGACCCAATTCCCGTTTTCGGCTCGCGCGGCCTGTTTCGTTTGATCTGACTTCCTTGCCGGAAAATCAGGGCTGAATTGCAGGTTCAGTCGGCGAAGCCACCAGTTCCTGCTGATCTGCCACGTGGCGAACGCGGGAGGGGGCGAGGCAATGCTATTCGACAGGGGAGGTGCGGCCCGCAGGCGCAGCCGAGGACACGGCCCTGTCTAATAGGATTGCCCGAGGGGGTGGGCGGCGCCCTCACACTGACCGCCAGGAGCGTTTGGCTTGTCCAAATCCCGCTGGCCCAATAAAAAGGCGGCAGGTTCATCCTGCCACCATTTCAGCCGTTCTTCAGAAATGCAGCGAAAGCTACCGAAGAGCCCACAGCAGAACTGTCAAAATCATGCTGTGTGCGCACGCAACACGCCAGTGCGCGGGACTATCCTGAGTTTTGTGCCCTGGCGTGGTAGCTCAATTTTGAGGAGACCCACGTATGAGCATAGACAAAGACCTGTTGGACCGGCTGATGGAAGGGCGTTCGCCCGGCGACCTTTTCGGCAAGGAGGGCATTCTTTCCGAACTGACCAAGGCGCTTGCGGAACGTGCGCTGAGCACCGAGTTGGACGAACATCTCAGCGAAG
>NZ_WLCM01000058.1 GCF_013317235.1 Leisingera sp. ANG59
GCTGGCGGTGCCCGAGGTCCCCCAGCCCGCCTCGCCCGTCGCGCTGGCGCAGTCCATCGCGCTGGATTTCAACGACAGCTGGTGGGCCTCCTGGTGGCGCCGCACCCGCGGCTACAAGGCTTTTGCCAAACAGTTCCGCAAGCTGATCGTCGAAGAAGCCCTGCAGCCGGGCGAGGATGGCGGCGCGGGCGTCCGCTGTCTGCACCGTCTTGAGCTGGGTCATGAAGTCCTCTGTCTCGCCTGCGATCAGCTTGCGGAACTGTTTGGCAAAAGCCTTGTAGCCGCGGGTGCGGCGCCACCAGGAGGCCCACCAGCTGTCGTTGAAATCCAGCGCGATGGACTGCGCCAGCGCGACGGGCGAGGCGGGCTGGGGGACCTCGGGCACCGCCAGCTGGATGCCCTCCACTGCCGGGCCGAAACCGTCATAAAGCAGCTCTGCCACATCCTGCACCGCGGCCTCGTACCGGGTTTGCGCGGCGGATTGCAGGCGGCTGGTCATCACCGAGTAGGCAGAGCGCAGCAGCATCCGCAGCCCGGCCGGGTCGTATTCCCAGTGGCAGTCCTCGCCCCATTTCTCCAGATGGTCGATCAGAGCGTGGGTGGCGCGGTCGGTGAAGGTGGCATGGGCCCGGTCGGCGCGGTCGCGGAAGGCGTCCAGCACCTCGCCGGCCTCTGCCGCCAGCGCGGCCATATGGGTCTGGCAGATATCCTCGAAGGCGGTGCGGACATCGTGCATGTTGGCGCCGCCGGTGCCGCCTTCGCCCTGCACCATGACCGCATTGGCGGCCTGCTGGCCGGTGGCGGCGGTGGTGGCGGTGGCGGCAATGCGCTGCAACAGCGGCGTGCCAAGGTCGGCGGCGATCCGTTCGGACACGGCGCGGTTCAGGGCCGGGAGGCCCGACAGCTCCCATACCATGTTCTGCGGTGTGGCCTTGGCATGCGAGGCGTTGACCGAGGCCTCTGCCCAATTGAGCAGCGCGGCGGAGCTGGTCGGGTCCATATCCTCCATCCCGCCGGTCAGCACCTTGTTGGCCCAATAGGCGCTGCCGAAGATGATTTCTGCCTCCTGCGGGCCGTGGTGGGCCTCCAGGGTCTGGCGGATGCTTGCCTCGATCTCGGCGATCTGATTTGCCGGGTCGGCCAGCTCGTCAATGCGGTTGACGAAAATCACCACCTCGCGCGATTTGAGGTTGGAGATCATCCGGATCAGCCCCATGTCGACCGAAGTCAGCGCCTGGCCCGCCGACAGCACCACCACGCAGATGCGGCTGTCGCGGATCGCTTGGATGGTGATCTGCTCGCGCATCATGAAGGTGTCGTTGACGCCCGGCGTGTCGCGCAGGCAGAGCCGGTGCGGCACCGACCGGCAATTGAGGTAAAGGTCAGCGGCCCGGGTGATATCGGCAAAGCGGCCCTGTTCGTCCACCGCGCCCAAATCCTCGTCGTCGAAGTCATCGCCGAGGCAGATGTAGCGTTCGATCAGGTTCTTGTCGAAATAACCATAGTCGTGCTTCTGCCCCATCAAGAACTCGAACTTGCGGCCCAGCCGTTGGCGGGAGCGGTCGCGCATTTCCTCGATCTGGGTGCGGATTTTCTGCAGCTCGCTATCGGCGCCGGCGCGGCCCGCCATTTCGCCGATGCGGCCGCCCTTGGTGGTCAGCCGGTCCCATTCCTCTTCGGTCATGAACTGGAAGCAGGCCTTGTTCTCGGTGCGGGTCTCGCCCGGCTCCAGGTGCAGCGACGTGACAACCGAGGTCCAGGGGTTCACGTCGGAGGGCAAAAGGTCGGCCCAGCCGGCCATCGCATTGACCAGCGAGGTCTTGCCGGATTTCACCTGCCCCAGCAGAGTGACGGACGGTTCAAAGGTGCCCAGCTCCTCCTGCAGGCGGGCGAGGCTACGCTGCACCCGTTCACCGGAGACTCCATGCAGGGCGGCCAGCGCACCATCGAGCCGCCGCGCCTTGCGGGCGAAGTCCGCCAGCGGTTCCAGCCCGGCGCTGAGATTGGTGGGGCGGGCGGAGGCGCGGATGTCGGTGGCGCTCTCGATCTGGTGTTCCATGTTCATGGCGGGGCCTGTTTGATGTTCTGCTTCGGCGTCTTGTTCTGCTGCCCGACTTTCGGGCTTCGGGGCGCAGCGCGCCTATCCGGGCGGCTCTTCCATCAGTTCCTTTTTCAGCTGGATCAGCAGGGTCACCGCATCGACCGCCGCGTCCTCATCCTGTTCCAGCTGGCACAGCATCAGCATCTCCTCGCCGTCCTGCGCGGCCTCGCGGGCGGCTTCCACCGCCGCGCTTGCGGGCATTGCGTCGAGCGATTGCGACAGGTTGCGGATCATCTCCATGCATTGCGCCAGCACCGGACCGGCCTGCGGGCCGCCGGCGGCTTCGGCCTCGGCCAGCATCATCTCGGCGCCGGACTGCAGCTGGTCCAGGGCGGCCGCCAGGCTGGCGGCCTTCGTGGCGGCGGCATTCGCCGGCGCCGGGGCAGGGGCTGGAACAGCGGGGGCGGTTTCAGCCAGGGAGGAGCCGCCGAACTGGCGGATCAGCAGCTCGGCCTGATCGACGTCGGAGGCGCGGCCCAGATCGACCTGGCGCTGCAGGTCTCCGGCCAGCTGCTTGCCGCCGCTGGAGCGCCACAGCCCGTCCTGCGGGGCCTCTGCGGTGCGGGCGGTCAGTCCCTGGATCGCGGCAACCGGATAGACGCCCAAAAACTCCTCTGCAGCGATGGGTTCCAGCGTTTCGATCAGGGCGGGCAGGGTGCCGCGCATCACCTGGCGGTCGGCCATGGTAAGGACCAGGAAGCTGTGATCCTTGCTGCTGTCCGGCACAGTAGCCCAGAGCGACTGTTCATCTGCGGCGAATTCCTGGCTGCACCACAGGATGATGTCGGCATTGCTGGCGGCCTGCTGCAGCATCTCATGCTGCGCGGCCTGCGGGCCGGATAGCGGCAGTTCGCGGTAGCTGTGCCAGCGCAATCGCGGGTCCGGCAGGGTCTGGCGCACCCGGCGGGCGTCCTGCGGCAGTTCCATCTGCGCCAGCAGGCCTGGGATTTGCAGGCGTTCGCCTGCGGCGGTTTCAACCTCAACCATTTCCTGCGCGCCATGGCAGACATCAACCAGCAGGCCGCGGCCGTTGCGGCCGATAACTACCCGGCCCAGCAGCATGTCGATGAGGGCGGATTTGCCGCTGCCGGCAGCACCTGCAACCGCCACCTGCACCGGCTGGCGCAGGCGCCGCAAGAGCTGGCTGCCCCATCCGGAGACCTCGGACGGCAGACGGCCGGCGGTGAGGGTCTGTTCCAGCTGGCCTGCCAGCGGGCTTACATCTCTTTGGGGAAGGCTCACGCGGATGCATCCGTCTTGCTGCGGCCCGCATCCGGCGCGTCGCGCCAGGAGGATGCGGCCAGGAAGGTGACAACCCGGCGGCCTGCGCGCTGGCGGGCGGCGGCGGGTTCGGGTGGCTGCTGTTCCGGTGCGGCTGTTTCTGCCGCGGCAGGGTACGGTGTTTGCGGGTCGAACGGCTTGATTACGCAGAAGGCAGCGTTGTCCTGCTCGGGCGCATCCAGAGCCTCCAGCCGCCGCATCAGCGCCGCACCGATGCGGGCGCTGGAGCTGTTGCATTCGGCTGCCAGAACCGCGGCGATTTCCTCCTCGGCCAGGAACAGCAGCCCGTCGCTGGCGGCCAGCACGATATCGCCATGCTGCAGCCGCACCGGCGCGCTGCGGCAGTCGACCAACGGGATTTCCGCACCGGTCAGCACCGAAGTGACGCAGTGGCGGTCCGGGTGGGCGGCGGCCTCGGCCGGGTCAATGCGGCCGCGGGCCACCAGCTTTTCCAGCTCCGCCGCCATCGAATGGTCGGCGTTGAGGCGGATCAGTGCGCCGTCGCGGAACAGGTACAGCGGCGAGTCGCCGACCGAAATCCAGTAGAGCCGGTCGCGGAACAGCACCGGCGCCAGCAGGGTCGCGCCCATGCCCTGCGCCTGCACCTGCGGCTGGTGGCTGGCGTATTCGCCGAGGCAGGCGTTGGCGCAGTCGGCTGCGCTGTGCAGCACCTCGCCGATGGCAGGCTCCAGCTGCTCCGGCTCGCCTGTGCGCAGCTTCAGTTCTGCAAACACCTCTGTCACCACGATCCTGGCCGCCACATCGCCGGCCGCGTGGCCGCCCATGCCGTCGGCCAGCACTGCAAAGCCGGTGCCGGCGCCAGCCATGAAATCGGCGGCGACGGCATCCTCCTGACGCTCGCGGCGGCCCTGGCTGATGGCCGTCGCAGCGTCGTACTCAAGTTCAGCGGAATGCAGCATGGGCGCTTTCGTCCTGCTGCGGCTGGTCCCAGCCGAAAGAGGCACCGCAGAGCGGCACGAACCGCAGAGTAGTCTCGCCGATGCGGATCTCGTCACCCGCCGCCAGTTCCTCTGTACTGAGGACCGGGCGGCCGTTGCGGCGCACTAGGTTCGCCTTGCCGCCGTGGCCGATGTAAAACGCCTTCTGCTCTGCGTCATAGGCGATGGCCGCATGGTTGTCGCGCGAGATACTGTTGTCGCCGAAGTCAAGCCGCACGGTCTGATCCTCGCCGCGGCCAATGACCGTCACACCACTGAACAGGGTAAAGGCGGCACCGCGGCCAGGGCCCTGCACCACTGCCAGCCAGCCGACCGGGAACTGGGTGTAGCCGGGCCCGGCCTCTTCCGTGCCGCGCGAGAACGGATCGCTGCCGGGCGCCTGCGCCGGGCTGAAGCCGAGCAGGCGGGTCTTTACCCGGCCTGCGCGGCTGGCACCGCGGCCGATCGAGGGCGCGGGCACGTCAATGGGTGCCGCGGCAGCGGGTTGCGCCTGGGCCTGCGGGGCGCGTGGCTGCGGCGGGGTGACCATGCTATTTTGCGGCTGCGGGGCCGGTTCAGGCTGGGGCTCGGGCTGCACTTCCGGCTCCATCTGTGCTGCGGCGGCAGGCTTGCGGTGGAAAACCCGGTAGCTGCCGGGTTGATCCGCGGCGGCCTCCGGTTGCTGCAGGCGGCCGAAATCAGGCTCTTGCGCCAGCACTTCCGGCGCATCCTCATCTTCTTCGGCTGCATAGTCTTCAGCAGCAAATGCCTCCGGCTCTGCATCCTCTGCCGCAAAGGGGTCCTCGGCTTCCGCATAATCCGGGGCTGCCGCTGCTTGCTCTGGCTCCGCGGCGGCCTCCTGCGTCTGTTCGCGGGCAAAGAAGGCGGCGATCGCGTCCTCCTCCGGCGCGCCGCTGAGGCTGTCGAGATAGGTTTCCGGGCTGCCTTCTGCTTCTGGCTCATCTTCCTCCAAGAAATCCTCCGGCAGTATATAGCCGCCTGCAGCGGCCTCCGAGTCCAGCTGGAAGCCGCGGTCCAGGCTGTAGGGCGCGCCGGAGGGACCGGCCTCTGCTTCAGTCGCGGCGGCGAGGCTGTCAAACGGGTCCCGTGCCGGCGGCTGCACCGGTTCGGCGGCGGGGGTTGCGGCAGCTTCTGCCCGCACCCGTTCCCGCTTTTCGCCGATGATATCCTTGATGAACTTCATTGCGGTTTCCTTCAGTTCTTAACGGTTGCCGGGGTGCCGTTCTGGAACCCGAAAATCTTGCGCAGGCGGCCTGCGAATGTTGGCTTGTCCGCACTGGCGCTACTGCCTGCCGCGGCGGGGGGCTGTCCGGCAGCTGGGGCGTTCCTGCTGCGCCGCGTGCGCGCGTCCTCCTCCGCCAGCCAGGCCTCCAGGTCGCTGACCGGCTCGCCGAACAGGTTGACCATCTGGCGCGGTTCCTGCGGTGCCGGAGCGGGCGCCGCTTCCTTGCGGGCGACGCGCGGCTGGCCCGGGGTCAGGCTGGAGTTGGTCGAGGCGACCAGATCGGCGATGGCCGCATCCAGCGCGCCGTCATCAACGGGCTCCGCGGCGGTGCCGGGTGCAGGCACGATCTCTTCGGCCTCATACTCTGCCAGCATCTCTGCCCAGGCGCAGGTCGACTGGAACCGTTCGGCGGGCGGCACCGACATTGCCTGATCGACAGTGGCCAAAAGCGCCGGGTCCGCCGCCCACGGCCCGCCCAGCAGCGGCGGGCAGGGGTCCGGGTTGCCGGCCATCACTGAGTTCAGCCGCTGCTGACTGCCCGGAGGCGGTGCGCCGGTGATCAGGTAATAGAAGGTGGCACCAAGCGCGTAGATGTCACAGGCCGGGCGCTGCGGCAGGTCGGGTTTGTACAGCTCATGCGCCGAGTAGCCGTCCTTGACCGCCAGCAGCATCGGCAGCGCTGTGTCGTCCTTGGGGGTGCTGCCGGCCGCGGCGCCGAAGTCGATCAGGGTCAGGATGCCGTCCTGGCCCAGGAGCAGATTGTCGGGCGAAATGTCGCGGTGCAGGATGCCAAGCTTGTGCACGCAGCCAAGCGCTTCCAGCGCCTGGGTCAGGATCTGCCGCAGCACCGGTGCGGTCAGCCGCTCGGGCTGTTCCTCGCGCACGGTCAGCAGGTCAAGACCATCGATGAACTCCATCGCGATATAGGCGGTCTGGTTTTCCTTGAAGACCTGATGCACGCCGACGATCCCCGGATGTTCGGCGCGGGCCAGCAGATGCGCCTCGCGCAGGAAGGCGCGCAGCACGTTGCGGCAGGACTTGGCGTGTTCCGGCGCCGCCGGCTCCACCTCCGGGCCGTTGCGGCGGCACAGTCCCGCGGGGAAGCATTCCTTGATCACCACCCGCCGTTCCAGGCTGTCGCGCGCCAGATAGGTGATGCCGAAGCCGCCGCTGATCAGCGGGCGCTCAATCTGGTACTGGCCTTGCAACAGCTTGAAGCCGCAGGGCAGTTCGCAGGTTTGCGCCGGATCGGCGGAAGTCGGGTCGTGCAGCACGGCGTCTGTTCCTCCTGGCTGCCTGGTCCCGGGCCGGAAGGGCGCGGGCGGACCTTTAAGCTGCCGGCGGAATGGGGAATGTTCACGGCCCCATTCGGGCAATTGCGGCAAAGCCGCCGTATTTCCGCCATAATCCTTGCCAAAGGGCAGCAAACATTGGGTTAACGGCGGGCCGGCGAGTTGCCTTGAAGTTAGTTAAACTGGCGCGCTATTCCGTTTGCGGGACCAGTACAGCCAGGCCGGGAAGGGCTGGGCTTTCCCGGCGCCCACCGTTAGAATTGACGCATGACAATCTGGTATCCCGATCCCGAGACCCTCACGCCGCCGCTGCATGCCAGCCTGGCGCAGGCGCTGGCCAAAGCGATCTCCGACGGCCGCCTGGCCCGGGGCGCGCAGCTGCCGACCCACCGCCGGATGGCGCAGGAGCTGGGCCTGAGCGTGCATACGGTCAGCAAGGCCTATGACAGCCTGCGGCGGCAGCGGCTGATTGACGGCCAGGTTGGGCGCGGCAGCTTCGTGACCGGGGCGGAGGCGGCGGGCAGCCCGCCTTACCGGCTGCAATCGGAGCCCGGCGGCGGCTATGACCTGTCAATCTCAAGACCGCTATTTGCGCCGCTGCACGCGGAGCTGTTCCAGCAGGCGCTGCGGCAGCTGCCGGAAGGGCTGGACCCGGCCTGCTACCTGTCCACCCGCCCGAACGCGGGCCATCAGGCGCACCGGGAGGCAGGCGCGGACTGGCTAAAGATTTGCGGGCTGGAGGTGCCGCCGGATCGCATCCTGATGACCAACGGGGTCAGCCACGGACTGTCGGCGGCGCTGACCGCGCTGGCCCGTCCTGGCGACACCATAGTGGCGGAGACAGTCACCCATCACCTGCTGATCCCAGCCTGTGCCAGCCTTGGCCTGACTCTTGCCGGGCTGGAGACGGACAGCGACGGCATGCTGCCGGATGCACTGGAGGAGTTCTGCAGCAAGAACAGCCCCAAGGTGCTGTTTTTGCTGCCGTCACTGGCCAATGCCACCGCGGGGATGATGCCGGAAGAGCGTCGGCGGGCGCTGGTGGAGGTGGCCCGCAGGCATGACCTGCTGATCATCGAGAACGATGCCATGGGCCCGGTGGCCGCGGCCCGCCCGGCGCCGATTGCAGCGCTGGCGCCGGAGCGCACGGTCTATCTGACCACCTTCACCAAATGCACCCTGCCGGGGCTGCGGGCGGGCTATCTGGCGGCGCCGGAGCATCTGCTGCCGGCCCTCACCGGGCGGATCGTGGTATTCAGCTGGATGGCAACGCCCTTGATGGGGGAGCTGGCCAGCCGCTGGGTGCAGGACGGCACCGCGCTGGAACTGGCCCGCTGGCAGCGCCGGGCGCTGGCGGAGCGCCACGCCATCGCCGCACAGGTGCTGCAGGGCTGGGACTGGCAGGGCCACCCGGCAGCGCTGCACCTGTGGCTGCCGCTGCAGAACGGCTGGACCGGCGAGGGCTTTGCCGCCTACGCGCGGCAGCTGCAGGTTGCGGTGGCGCCGGACACCCCGTTCCTGGCGCCGCGGGTGCCGCCGCAGAACGCGGTGCGGGTCTCGCTGGGCAGCGTGCAGGATCCGGCCCGCTTCCGGCAGGCGCTGGAGCTGCTGGCCGGAATGCTGCGCCAGCCGCCGGAGGGGGCTGCTGCGCTAGCCTTCTGATTGTCACGTGACAATAAAATAATTGACTCGCATGACAAGTGCTTCCAAGGCTGTCCGAAAGGCCCGGGGCCTGCGCCGGGACCGGTGAGTCCGGTGCAGGCTGCCGGGGAATCGCCCCCGGCCAGCCGCGGCGGCGGAACCCAGTGCGCCTTCGTCCGTTGATCAACCAGGAGCCGCGCAATGGCAGAGCCCACGCTATACTTCACCCGCGCCGAATATCTGGCGCGCCTGGACAAGACCCGGGCCGAGATGTCCCGCCGCGGGCTTGATCTTCTGATCGTCACCGATCCGTCGAACATGAACTGGCTGACCGGCTATGACGGCTGGTCGTTCTATGTTCATCAATGCGTGGTGCTGACGCCGGACGGCGCGCCGCTGTGGTACGGACGCGGCCAGGATGCCAACGGCGCCTTGCGCACCTGTTACATGGAACCCGCAAATATCATCGGCTACCCGGACCACTATGTGCAGTCGACCGAGCGGCATCCGATGGATTACCTGTCGGCGCAGCTGGCAGACCGCGGGCTGGATGGCGGCGTTATTGGCGTCGAGATGGACAACTATTACTTCACCGCTGCCGCCTTCATGTCGCTGCAAAAGCACCTGCCGAACGCGCGCTTTGCCGATGCCAACGCGCTGGTGAACTGGCAGCGGGCGGTGAAGTCGGAGGCCGAGCTCACCTATATGCGCCAGGCCGCCCGGATCGTCGGCCGGATGCACCGCCGCATTGTCGAGAAGGTGGAGCCGGGGATGCGCAAATGCGATCTGGTGGCCGAGATCTATGACGCGGGGCTGCGCTATGACGCGGAGCTGGGTTTTGGCGGCGACTACCCGGCAATTGTGCCGCTGCTGCCCTCCGGCTCTGACGCCGCCGCGCCGCATCTGACCTGGGACGACCTGCCAATGAAATCCGGCGAGGGCACTTTCTTCGAAATCGCCGGCGTCGTGCACCGCTACCACTGCCCGCTGTCGCGCACCGTGTTCCTGGGCAAGCCGACGCAGACTTTCCTGGACGCCGAAAAGGCCGTGCTGGAGGGTATGGAGGCTGGACTGGAAGTCGCAAAGGCCGGCAACACCTGCGAGGACATCGCCAAGGCGTTTTTCAAGGTTCTGAAGACCTACGGCATCGAGAAGGACAACCGCACCGGCTATCCGATCGGCGTTTCCTACCCGCCGGACTGGGGCGAACGCACCATGTCGCTGCGCCCGGGCGACACCACGGTGCTGCAGGAGAACATGACCTTCCACTTCATGACCGGCCTGTGGATGGAAGACTGGGGTTTTGAGATCACCGAAAGCATCCGCATCGGCTCCGATGGGCCGGAATGCCTGTCCGATGTGCCGCGCAAGATGTTCGTGAAGGACTGAGCCATGAAGCAAAATCCGATTTCCCCCACCATCCCGCTGGACCGGGACGGGGTGCACCACGGCTATCTGAAGCTGCCCTACAGCCGCGATGATTCTGCCTGGGGCTCGGTGATGATCCCGCTGACGGTGATCAAGAACGGCGACGGCCGGACCGCGCTGCTAACCGGCGCCAACCACGGCGATGAGTACGAAGGCCCGATTGCGTTGCATGAGCTGGCTGCGACCACCAAGGCAGAAGATGTGACCGGCCGACTGATCATCGTACCGGCCTTCAACTACCCGGCCTTCCGGGCAGGCACCCGTACCTCTCCCATCGACAGGGGAAATATGAACCGGTCATTCCCGGGCCGCCCGGACGGCACCGTGACAGAGAAGATCGCCGACTACTTCCAGCGCACCCTCTTGCCGATGGCAGATCTGGCGGTGGATTTCCACTCCGGCGGCAAGACGCTGGACTTCGTGCCCTTTGCCGCCGCCCATATCCTGGAGGACAAACCCACGCAGGAGGCCTGCTTTGCCGCCATTAAGGCGTTCAACGCGCCCTATTCGGTGGAACTGCTGGAGATCGACAGCGGCGGCATGTACGACACCGCGGTTGAGGAGATGGGCAAGGTTCTGGTCACAACCGAACTGGGCGGCGGCGGGTCCTCATCCGCGCGCAGCAATGCGATTGCCAAGAAGGGGCTGCGCAATGTGCTGATCCATGCGGGCATCCTGAAGGGCGAAATGCAACTGGATGACACCGTCAATCTGACTATGCCGGACGATGACTGCTACCTGTTCAGCGAAGGTGACGGGCTGTTTGAGATCATGGCCGATCTGGGTCAGCTGGTGGCCAAGGGCGACTTGCTGGCGCGTGTCTGGCCGCTGGACCGCACCGGCCAGCCGCCGGTGGAATACCGCGCCCGGCGCGCCGGCCTCCTGATCAGCCGCCATTTCCCCGGGCTGATCAAATCCGGCGACTGCGTTGCGGTTGTCGGCGTCACCTCCGGCTGATAGGCGGGAGACATGCAACTGGACCAGCGCGATCTCGACATCCTGCGCGTGCTCTCCACCGAGGGGCGCATCACCAAGGCCGCGCTGGCTGACCGGATCGGCCTGTCGCCGACGCCCTGCTGGGACCGGCTGAAGAAGCTGGAACAGGCCGGGCTGATCGAGGGCTACGGCGCCCGCATCAACCTGCGCAAGCTGGCGCCGCATGTAACGGTTTTTGTCGCGGCGGAGATCGCCGATCACACAGCCGCCAGTTTCCGCGCCTTTGAGGCCGCGATGCAGCGCTATGACGAGGTCACCGCCTGCTGGGCGCTGGGGGGCGGGTTCGACTACCTGTTGCAGATCGTCACCCGCGACATCGACGCCTACCAGCGGCTGATCGACGAGATGCTGGATGCCCGCATCGGCCTTTCCCGCTATTTCACCTATGTGGTGACCAAGCCGGTGAAGGGCGCGGGCGCGCCGCCCTTTGATATTCTGCTGGGTCAGGGATGATCCCGCGCCAAAGCGCCTGAGCAGCAGCTGTTTCTTCTGCACCTTACCTGAACTTCAGTCACTTCCTCTGCCCGTGTCAGGCACATTCCTCTGCAAGACATGAGGAGAACAGCCATGACAGAGACCGCGCTCTCAGCCCGGACCGGGATTGCCGACAAGGCGCTGGTACGGTCTTTTTCCTACATCAACGGCAAATGGTGCGCTGCTGCCAATGGCGAGACCTTCCCGGTCACCGATCCGGCGGACGGGGCCGAACTGGGCCATGTGGCCAGCCTTTCAGCAGAAGAATCCGCTGCCGCTGTGGATGCGGCGCAGGCGGCGTTTCCGGCCTGGGCCGGAATGCTGCCGCAGCAGCGCGCCGCCATCCTGCGCCGCTGGTTTGAGCTGCAGCTGGAGCACAAGGAAGACCTCGCCCGCATCATGGTGCTGGAACAGGGCAAACCGCTGTCGGAGGCGCGCGGTGAGATTGATTACGGCGCCGCCTTTGTCGAGTTCTACGCCGAGGAGGCCAAGCGCCCCAATATCGAAGGCGTGACCAGCCATCTGCCCGATGCCGAGGTGGAGCTGTGGCGCGAACCGGTGGGGGTGGCAGCGCTGATCACGCCCTGGAATTTTCCCTCTGCCATGCTGACCCGCAAGTCGGCGGCGGCACTGGCGGCGGGCTGCACCGTGGTGGCGCACCCCTCGGCCGAAACCCCGTTCAGCGCGCTGGTGCTGGCAGAGCTGGCGGAGCGCGCAGGCTTTCCGCCCGGCGTGTTCAACGTGGTGACCGGCAATGCGCCCGCGATCGTCGCACCCTGGACCCGCGACACCCGCGTGCGGGTGCTGTCCTTCACCGGCTCCACCGAAGTGGGCAAGCTCCTTTACCGCCAGTCGGCGGACACGGTGAAGCATCTGGTGATGGAACTGGGCGGCCACGCGCCGGTGATCGTTTTCAAGGGCTGTGATCTGGACAAGGCCGTCAGCGAAACCATCAAGGCAAAATTCGCCACCTCCGGCCAGGATTGCCTCGGCGCCAACCGGATCTATGTGGAGCGCCCGATCTATGCAGAATTCTGCGCCCGCTTCACCGCAGCCACCCAAGCGCTGACCATCGGCAAAGGCATGGAGGATTGCGACCTTGGCCCGCTGATGAATGAAAAGGCCGTGCAAAAGCAGGAGGAACACATCGCCGACGCGCTGGCCAAGGGTGCCAAATTGGCCTGCGGCGGCAAGCGGCACCCGCTGGGGCCGCTGTTTTTTGAGCCTACCGTGCTGACAGATGTGCCCGCAGATGCGCGCATCATGTCGGAGGAAACATTCGGCCCCGTCGCCCCCATCACCCCCTTCGACACCGAGGAGGAAGCGGTGGCGCGCGCCAATGACAGCGAATACGGGCTGGTCGCCTATGTCCACAGCCAGGACCCGCGCCGCATTTACCGTCTCAGCCGCGCGCTGCAATACGGCATGGTGGCGGTCAATCGCACCAAGGTGACCGGCGCGCCGATCCCATTCGGCGGCACCAAGCAATCCGGCCTGGGCCGCGAAGGCGCGCGGCTGGGCATGGAGGAGTTTACCGAGGTCAAATACGTCTGCCGCGACTGGGCGTGACGGACAAGAATCTTCGAAGATTTTTGCCAAGAGTTTTCGAAAACTCTTGGCCGCAGAACGCAAACGGAAGGAAAAATAGATGCTGAAGAACGACCAGCTCGACCAGTGGGACCGCGAGAACTTCTTTCACCCCTCAACCCATCTGGCCCAGCACGCCCGCGGCGACAGCCCGAACCGGGTCATTAAAACCGCCTCCGGCGTATTTATCGAGGACCGCGACGGCAACCGGCTGCTGGACGCCTTTGCCGGGCTTTACTGCGTGAACGTGGGCTATGGCCGCCAGGAGATCGCTGAGGCCATCGCTGATCAGGCGCGGGAGCTGGCCTATTACCATTCCTACGTCGGCCACGGCACCGAAGCCTCGATCACGCTGGCGAAAATGATCCTGGACCGGGCGCCAAAGAACATGTCCAAGGTCTATTTCGGCCTTGGCGGCTCTGACGCCAATGAGACCAACGTCAAACTGATCTGGTACTACAACAACATCCTGGGCCGTCCGGAGAAGAAAAAGATCATCTCCCGCTGGCGCGGCTATCACGGCTCGGGGCTGGTCACCGGCTCGCTGACCGGGCTGGAGCTGTTCCACAGGAAGTTCGATCTGCCGGTGGAGCAGGTGATCCACACCGAGGCACCGTACTATTACCGCCGCAAGGATCTGGACCAGAGCGAGGAGCAGTTCGCGGCCCATTGCGCCGCCGAGCTGGAAGCGCTGATCGAGCGCGAGGGGGCGGACACGATCGCCGCCTTCATCGGCGAGCCGGTGCTGGGCACCGGCGGTATCGTGCCGCCGCCCGCGGGCTATTGGCAGGCCATTCAGGCAGTGCTGAAGAAACACGACATCCTGCTGGTTGCGGATGAGGTGGTGACCGGCTTCGGGCGGCTCGGCTCCATGTTCGGTTCCGATCACTACGGTATCGAGGCCGACATCATCACCATCGCCAAGGGCCTCACTTCGGCTTATGCGCCGCTGTCGGGCTCCATCGTCTCGGACAAGGTCTGGAAAGTGCTGGAGCAGGGCACTGATGAAAACGGCCCGATCGGCCACGGCTGGACCTATTCGGCGCATCCCATCGGGGCGGCGGCGGGGGTTGCCAATCTCAAGCTGATTGATGAGCTGAACCTGGTGCAGAACGCGGGCGATGTTGGCGCCTATCTGAACGCCACCATGGCGGAGGCACTGTCCACCCATCCCCATGTGGGCGAGGTGCGCGGCGAGGGGATGCTCTGCGCGGTGGAGTTCGTGCAGGATAAGGACAGCCGCATCTTCTTTGACGCCGCTGACAAGATCGGCCCGCAGATCTCCGCCAAGCTCCTGGAGCAGGACAAGGTGATTGCCCGCGCCATGCCGCAGGGCGACATCCTGGGCTTTGCGCCGCCGTTCTGCCTCAGCCGCGCCGAAGCCGATCAGGTGGTGGAGGCCACATTGCGCGCGGTCAAGGCGGTGCTGGGCTAGGATCAGTTGCGGCAGATTTCCAGGCAGGCGCGCAATCCGCGCCTGCCGTCCTCGAAATACAGCCGCCCGCCGTGCTGCTCCGCCACCGTGGCGACAATCGTCAGCCCCAGCCCGAAGCCGTCGATGGCCCGGGTGTTTTCGCCGCGCCGGAACGGCGCAATCACTTCGGTGATCTCCGCTGCCGTCATGCCGGAGCCTTCATCCTCCACTGTGATGATGGCGTGATCGGCGGTGGCACTGAGGCCGATGGCGGCGCGGCGTCCGTATTTCAGCGCGTTGTCGATCAGGTTGGTGACCGCCCGCTGCAGCGACACCGGCCGCGCCACCACCAGCATCGGCTGGCCCTCCGGCATCGCGCTGCGGCCGGGGGCTGAGGTAAAGACAGACCGCCCGCCCGCCGCCACCTGCGGTTCCGGCGGCAGCAGCTCTACCGGCTTTCCGGTGTCCTGGTAATCGGCGGCCAGCGCCTCCACCAGCGAGCTGAGGGAGAGGCGGCGCGGGGTTTCGGCGCTCATCTCCGCTCGGGTATACGTCAGCACGCTTTCGATCATGCCGGTCATGGCGTCCAGGTCAGCCTCGAACTTCCCCCGCAGTTCCGCGTCCTGAATGAGCGCTGCGCGCAGCCGCAACCGGGTGGCCGGGGTGCCGAGGTCATGGCTGACACCGGACAGCACCGCGGCGCGGCTGGCGAGTTGTTCGCGCTCGGTCTCCAGGTAGCTGTTCACCGCCGTCACGATCTCCTGCAGCTCGCCCGGCCCTTGCAGCGCATAGGCATCCGGCCCGCCCAGCCGACGGCGGTCCCGCAGAGCGCGGGCGAAACGGTCGAAATGGGCCGAGGTGTCCATCACCAGCGTCGCCAGCACCGCCAAGGCCAGCAGCGACAGCAGCACCGAGGGCAGGCGGTAATCACGCGGCGCGGCGGAGCAGCCCCAGACCTCGGTACCGTCGACCCGCTGCCAGGGGCCGTACCCTGCGCGGGCAAATATCACCGGTTCGCTGCAATAGGTTGCCAGCAGCCGGGTCACAGCCCCCAGTTTTTCCGCCGCGGTCGCCCCGCCGGCAGGCGGCAATTCTGCCAACGGGTAGCGCAGGGCAGGGGCGGCGATAACCAGCGCCAGAACCTCCCCGGACAGGGGATCGGCACCGCTGTCCAGGATCGAGACATTGGTGAAGAAGGCGGGTTTCGCAATCCCCGCCAGCCGCAGGTAATCGCCTGCCGCCAGAAACGCGGCCTGATCTGATGGCACCGGTGTCACTACGACCCCCGCAGGCGGCGGTGCGCCGCGGCGCAGAGTGCCGTCCAGGGTGATGCCAGAGATGGCGGCACGGGTCAGATGCGCCTGCCAGCTGGCGCCGGAGTGGAACCAGCCCCAAGCGCCGCCCAGCCCGGCGGCAAAGGCCAGCGGCAGCAGGATCAGCCCCCTGGTTCTAAGCCGCAGCGCCATGTGCCTCAGTCCCCGCCGGTCTCGACATCCACCGCCAGGACATAGCCGGTGCCGCGCTCGGTGCGCAGCAGCTTCGGCGCCTTGGGGCTCTGTTCGATCTTGGAGCGCAGCCGCCCGACCAGCACGTCAATGGCGCGGCCCGAGCCCTCGTCGCTGCCGCCCTCGCCGGTCACATCCAGTGCGGCGGCGATTTCCTCACGCGTCAGCGGAATATGCGGGTTGGCCAGAAACACCTTGAGCAGACCCGTTTCGCGCCGCGACAGCGCCACCTGCACGCCCGCGGGCGAGATCACCTCGTCCCGCTTGGCGTCATAGGTCCAGCCGGCAAAGCGGAAGGTGGCCACGCTGCGCCGGTAGATCAGCGACGACGACCGCCGCGCCCGCTGCAGCACCGCCCGGACCCGCGCCAGCAAGAGGTCGGGGTTGAACGGCTTGGCGATGTAGTCATCCGCTCCGGATTCATAACCCGCCATCCGCTGGTGATCGGCGGACAGCGCCGACACCAGAATGATCGGCACATCCTGTTCGCTGCGCAGCCGGGTGCAGATCTCCACCCCGTTTTCATCCCCCAGCATCACGTCGAGCAGGATCAGGTCGATCCGGCCCGCGCCGATCTGCTCGCGGATCTCCGCCTCGCTGCCGCAGGGCAGGGCGATAAAGCCGTTCTGGCGCAGGTACTGGGTCAGCATCATGCGCGTCTCAACGTCGTCATCCACCACCAGAAGCCGCGGAATCGCCATCTGTTGCTCTCCTCCCCGGAAACCGCCCGATGTGGCTGTTCCAGCTGTTTGTTTGTAACATCATGCAACAAAATCAATTGCTGCGTAACAACAGGTAACAGCTTGGCAGAAAAACTGCTTTGGCACCCGCCCGGGGCTGCGCTGAGCGATTGAAATGCGGCCCTGCTGTTTTGCAAGCTAAAGCATGAAGGCTGCGGGGAGCAGCCGTCACATAAGGGAGGAATGAGCGATGAAATACACCGCTTTTGCGGCCGTATCGGCCGTGGCACTGGCCTGTGCGGCACCGGCTGTGGCCGGGCCGGAGGCCGAAGTTCTGCACTGGTGGACATCCGGAGGCGAGGCCAAGTCGGCCGCGGTGCTGCAACAGGAATTTGCCGACAACGGCGGCACCTGGACCGATATGCCGGTGGCGGGCGGCGGCGGCGATGCGGCGATGACCGCACTGCGCGCCCGCGTCCTGTCCGGCAACGCGCCGACCGCGGTGCAGCTGAAAGGACCCGCCATCCAGGAATGGTACGAGGAAGGCGTGCTGGCCGATATCTCCTCCGTCGCGGAGGCCGAGGGCTGGGCGGACGTGTTGCCCGGCTCTATCGCTGAGCACATGAAATGCGAAGGCAAGTGGTGCGCCGCACCGGTAAATGTGCACCGGGTCGACTGGATCTGGGCCAATGCCGCGCTGCTGGAGGCCAACGGCATCGGGATGCCCACGACCTGGGAGGAGTTCAACGCCGCCGCCGACAAGCTGCTGGCCGCGGGCATCACCCCGCTGGCACATGGCGGCCAGGCCTGGCAGGACGCCACCGTGTTTGAGGCCGTGGCGCTTGGCATTCTGGGACCGGAAGGCTTCCACAAGGCGTTTGTCGAACTGGACATGGACACCTTGAAGTCCGATGAAATGGCAGCGGTGTTTGACCAAATGCGCAAGATGCGCGGCTATGTGGACGCCAACTTCCCGGGCCGCGACTGGAACCTTGCCACCTCGATGGTGATGAACGGCGAGGCGGCGTTTCAGATCATGGGCGACTGGGCCAAGGGCGAATTCCTGGCCGCGGGCAAGGAGCCGGGCAAGGACTTCCTCTGCGCCTCGGTGCCGGGAGACGGCTTCCTTTATAATGTCGACAGCTTCGCCATGTTCGAGGTCGACGGCGAGGACAAGCAGGCCGGGCAGGACCTCTTGGCCAAGCTGATCGTTGGGCCGAAGTTCCAGAAGGTGTTCAACCTCAACAAGGGGTCTATCCCGGCGCGGGTGGACGTGAAACTGGATGCCTTTGACACCTGCGCGCACCTGTCGGCCAAGGACATGGGCGACAGCGCGGACAATGGCTCGCTCTTGCCCAGCTATGCCCACGGCATGGCCCTGCGCGGCGCGCAATCGGGTGCCATCACCGACGTGGTGACCGCGCATTTCAACTCGGAGATGTCCTCGGCCGAGGCCGTGCAGATGCTGGCCGACGCTGTCGCCAACTCGCTCTGATCCTCCCCCGGGCCTCGCGTCCTCCGGGATGCGGGGCCACCTATTCAAGGGCCGTTACCATGACTGAATGGCTTGAACGTCATATTCCGAAGATGGTGCTGGCGCCGTCCTTCGCCGCGGTGCTGGTGTTTGTCTACGGCTTCATAGCCTGGACCGCCTGGGTATCGCTGACCCGCTCCCGCCTGCTGCCGAAATACGAAATCGACGGGCTGATCCAGTATGAGCGCCTGTTCAACGCGCCGCGCTGGGACACCGCAATGTCGAACCTGTTCGTGTTCGGCACCCTGTTCATCCTGATCTCAATGATCCTCGGCCTGATGCTGGCGATCCTGCTGGACCAGAAGATCCGCACCGAGGGCGTGCTGCGCACCATCTACCTCTACCCGATGGCGCTGTCGCTGATCGTGACCGGCACCGCCTGGAAGTGGATCATGAACCCCGGCTTGGGGCTGGAGGCCATGGTGCGCGGCTGGGGCTTTGAAAGCTTCACCTTCGACTGGGTGATCAACCCGGACAAGGCGATCTATGCGGTGGTCATCGCCGGTGTCTGGCAGGCGTCAGGTTTCGTGATGGCGCTGTTCCTGGCGGGACTGCGCGGGGTGGATGGCGAAATTATCAAGGCCGCGCAGGTCGATGGCATCCCGGCGTGGCGGATCTATACCGCGATCATCATCCCCTCGATGGCGCCGATCTTCCTGTCTGCCTTCATCGTGCTGGCGCATCTGGCGATCAAGAGCTTTGACCTGGTGATTGCGCTTACCGGCGGCGGCCCCGGCTATGCCACCGATCTGCCTGCCACCTATATGTACACGATGGCCTTTTCCCGCGGCGACATCGGCCAGGCAGCAAGCTCTGCTATGGTGATGATGGGCGTGGTCTTCGCAATCATCGTTCCGTATCTCTACTCTGAGCTGAGGGCCAAACATGACTGATGTGACGCTTGCCTCCGCCGCCGCAGCCAGCCGCCGCAACTGGAGCCACTTCGCCCTGCGCTGGACGCTGTTCACCCTGTTGGGCCTGTTTGCCCTGTTCTACCTGATGCCGCTGTTCGTGATGATCACCACCTCGCTGAAAAGCCTGGAGGAAATCCGTACCGGCAGCCTGATCGCCTTCCCGCGCGAAGTCACCTTTGACGCCTGGCGCACCGCCTGGTCGGAGGCTTGCACCGGCATCCAATGCGAGGGCCTGCGCCCGTTCTTCTGGAACTCCGTGGTGATTGCGGTGCCGGCGGTGGCGATCTCCACCATGCTGGGCGCGGCCAATGGCTATGTCATCGCGCAATGGCGGTTCCGCGGCGCCAACCTGATCTTCTCGCTGATGCTGTTCGGCTGCTTCATCCCGTTCCAGGTGGTTCTCTTGCCGATGGCGCGGATGCTGGGGCTGATGGGGC
>NZ_WLCM01000059.1 GCF_013317235.1 Leisingera sp. ANG59
ACCAGCATGGCCGCGAAAAAGGGGGGACCAGCATGGCCGCGAAAAAGGGGGGCGCGGCCGCCTGATCGGTCGAACCAAGGGTGGTATGAACACCAAACTGCACGCCATCTGCGACAGCCAGGGGCGCCCGCTCGACCTGTTCGTTACCGCCGGTCAGGTGAGCGACTACATCGGCGCGCGGGCGTTGCTTTGCGGCCTGCCAAACGTCAAATGGCTGCTCGGGGATCGCGGCTCTGACGCTGACTGGTTCCGAGACGCGTTGCAAGACAAAGGGATACGCGCCTGTATCCCTGGCCGGAAGCAGCGCAAGATAACCGTGCGATATGACAAGCGGCGCTACAAACGCCGAAACCGCATTGAGATCATGTTTGGCAGGCTGAAGGATTGGCGACGTGTCGCCACTCGATACGACCGGTGTCCAAAGGTCTTCCTCTCAGCCATAGCTCTCGCCGCTCTTGTCATCTACTGGTTATGAGTCCAGACCCTAAGCTTCTTCGTCTCACTGGTTTCGTGCCTTGGAACCTTCAAAGAGCTCTGTCATCAGGCAGGTAATGGCAGAGTTTTCCGTCTACTCGAGGCCCAAGTGGCTCAGAATAATCTGCACCTCCGGAACAAGTTAATCTGCACCTCCGGAACCAGCGCCCCAAGCACCGGGTAAATGCAAAGCTTCGGGGGGGCGCGCTAGGAGGCCATCGGCTGAATGAAATTTGGGCAAGGGATTTCGTTCACGACCTGCTCGCCTTGGGCAAACGGCTCCGCATCCCGGCCATCGCAGATACGCATTGCCGCCATATGTCCCGGTCGCCCTAATCAGCCCCACTTGAGTGGTCCCATGCGCCCCGGCACGCATAGCGGCCCATTCGCGCATTTTGCAAAATTTACGCAGAACTGATAGTATACGGACGGATTAATTGAGTTTGTTCGCAATGCTTTGCGGCAATATCACTAGTCGGCGGGGCCCGTACGGATGGGCTGGCGCAACTCTCTGACAGCGAACAATCTTTCGGAAATGACGCGGCCGGGATCGGAGGTTCGGCAGCATGGAGTATGTTCTGGCGCTTTTGCCGATGCTTGTCAAAATGGCCATCGTCGTGGGCGTTTTGCTGCTGCTTCCGCTGCCGCTGACCTGGATGGAACGGAAGATTGCTGCCCATATTCAACAGCGCCCTGGGCCGATGCGCGTGGGCTGGCATGGCCTGCTGCAGCCGCTGGCAGATGCTCTCAAATTGCTGACCAAAGAAGACCATATCCCGGCGGAGGCCGACCGGCGGCTGTTTGCGATGGCGCCGGTTGTGGCGCTGGTGCCGCCGTTCCTGGTATTTACCGCAATCCCGTTCGGGGAGCCGGTTCAGGTCTTCGGGACCGAGGTCACGCTGATGCTGTCCGACATGAACGTCGGCCTGCTGTTCATCTTGGCGGTGTCCGGGATCGGCGTATTCGGCACTATCCTGGCGGGTTGGGCATCGAACAGCAAATATGCGGTGCTAGGCAGCCTGCGGTCAATTGCGCAGATGATCTCTTACGAAATCCCGATGGGGTTCTCGGTGATCGGGGTGGTGATGCTGGCCAATTCGATGAACCTGAGCCGGATCGTTGCGGCGCAGGAGGACCTATGGAACGTGGTTGTGCAGCCGGTGGGCTTTTTTGTGTTCTTCATCGCCGGGCTGGCTGAGGCGCAGCGCATTCCCTTTGACCTGCCCGAGGCCGAAGGCGATCTGGGGGCGGGATACCACACCGAATACAGCGGCATCCGGTTTTCGCTGTTCATGCTGGCGGAATACCTGGTGGTGGTGATGCTTGCGGCGCTGAACGTGCTGCTGTTCTTCGGCGGCTGGCAGGGCAGCCCGTTCTTCCTGCCGGACACCGTCTGGTTCCTGCTGAAGATCGGATTCTTCGTCTGGGTGTTCATGTGGTTCCGCTTCACCTTCCCGCGCTACCGCTATGACCAGCTGATGGCAATCGGCTGGAAAGTGCTGCTGCCGCTGTCCCTGCTCAATATCCTGGTCAGCGGGATACTGATGCTATGATCCGGGGGTAAGACATTATGGCTAGAACATCAGTCAAAAAGGCGGGCTGGATCGGCAGGGTCTTCTTCCTCGACCTGCTGGCCGGGCTGCGGCTGACACTGCGCTACATGTTCTCCAAGACGGTGACGCACCGCTATCCCGACCATGAGAAATGGGTGCCCTACGAACGCCACCGCGGCCACCACTTCATCAAAACCAATGACGAAGGCGATGTGAACTGTGTCGCCTGCGAGCTTTGCTCGCAAATTTGCCCATGCGATTGCATCACCGTCATTCCCTATGAAAACGAAAAGGGCGACCGGCGCCCGAAGGTGTTTGATATCAACCTGGCGCGCTGCCTCTATTGCGGGCTGTGCGAAGATGCCTGTCCGGCGGACGCAATCAAACTAGGTCAAGAATATGAGGTCGCCTGCGATCACCGGCCCAAGCTTGTGGTGCATCTGGAGGATCTGGTGGCTGCGCCGCGCAAGGCTGAGGACGGTGGCCAGGTGCGGCCAGCCCGGCTGGAGCCGGGCGGTAAGCGGCGGTCAGTGGCCACTGCGGCAGCCGGTGCTGAAAGCCACGACTGGTGGCGGCACATACGGAAGGGAAAGTGAAACGGATTTGAATGCGGCGCGGCCCGGGAGAAAGGCAAGGGGCGGCACAGATAGAGGGGTAAGAAAAATGTATGTCAAAGCGGTGTTGGGGCAGAAGGGATATGAAACCTATTCAGTTGCGCCGGACGACAGTGTTTTGGCGGCTCTGCAATTGTTTAACGCAAACAAGGTTGGATTTGCGGTAGTCCGGGATGCAGCCGGCAAGGTGGTTGGCGGGATATCGGAGCGCGATATCTGCATTGCCCTGTCTGACCCGGAGGGGGCGGGCCGGAAATCCGCCGTGCGCGATGTGATGACCACAGACATCCTCACCTGCTCGCCGGACGACAATCTCATCAGGCTCATGGCTGTCATGACGGAAAAGAGAAACCGGCACATGCTGGTCTATGACGAGGAGAGCCTGCAAGGGGTCATCAGCATCGGTGATGTGGTGAAGCACCGCCTGGATGAGATCATGCGCGAGGAAGAGGAGATTCTGAAGTACATCGACGGCACCGGCTACAGCGTGTGACAGCAGCGGCGGCGGGCCGGAAGTAAGTTAAGAACGGGAGATAGTATTCAGGGAGGGCATTGATGGAACAGGCATTTTTTCTGCTGCTCTCGGCGGTTGCGGTGGGGGCGGGGCTGCTTGTGGTCATTGCCCGGGACCCGATCCACAGTGCGCTGGCGCTGGTGGCCTGCCTGGTTCAGATTGCGGCGCTGTACGTGCTGCTGGGGGCGCCCTTTCTCGCGGTGATCCAGATATTCGTCTACGTCGGTGCTGTCATGGTGCTGTTCCTGTTCGTCATCATGATGCTGGACGTGCGCAAGGAGGCGCAGGCCCGTTTCCTGCCCAAGGCGCCGCTGCCCGGCCTAATCGTGCTGGTGATCCTGGCCGGTGAGCTGATTTTCCTGCTGCTGCAAAGCGCCCGGCTGCACGCAGTCATGGGGCCGGGGCAGCCGGTCTCCGAACAGCCGCCTGTAGCGGAACTCAGCTTGCTGCTGTTCCAGGAGTACCTGCTGCCTTTTGAGGTGGCGTCTGTGATCCTGCTGGTCGCCCTGATCGGGGCAGTGGTTCTGGCGCGCAGCGACGAGGCTGACAAAAATGCGGCCCAGCGCAAGGCCCCGCGTGGGGCGGCCCGATGATCCCGGCGGCGTGGTATCTGATCCTGGCTGCGGTTCTGTTTGTGATCGGCGCCGCGGGCGTTCTGCTGCGCCGCAATGTTCTGATTGTGCTGATGTCGCTGGAGCTCATGCTGAACAGCGTCACCATCAACCTGGTTGCCTTTGGGCATGTGTTGCAGGACCTGCGCGGGCAGATCATCGCCATCTTCATCATTGCGATCACCGCAGCGGAGGTTGCGGTCGCGCTTGGCATTCTGGTCGCCTTGCTGCGCAACAACCACTCGCTGGAAGTGGATGAGCTGACGGTCATGAAGGGGTGACGCGGTGGAGTTTCTTCTGTCCATCCGGCCGGTTATGGCCATTGCCGTCAGCCTGGCGGCGGCAGCGCTGATCCTGTGGCTGCACCAGCGTCCCAACCTGCGGGATGCTGTATCGGTGGCCGCGGCAGTGTTGAAGTTCCTGATCGTGATTTCGATGGCGCCGCTGGTGCTGGCAGGCGGCACGCTGGAGCTTAGCCTGTTTGAAATCCTGCCGGGGGTGGATTTTGCCTTCAGAGCGGACGCACTGGGGATGGTGTTCGCCACCGTGTCCAGCCTGCTATGGATTTTCGCAGCGCTCTATTCGATCGGTTATATGCGCAGCCTGAACGAGCAAGCGCAGACCCGGTTCTTTGCCGCCTTTGCTGTCTCTCTGTCAGCGGCAGTGGGCGGCGCCTTTGCTGCCAACCTGTTCACGCTTGTCATCTTCTACGAAGTGCTGAGCCTGGTCACTTACCCGCTGGTCTATCACAAGGAGGACGAGGAGAGCTGGGCCGGCAGTCGCCGCTATGTGGTGTATCTGATCGGCGCCTCGAAGTCGTTTCTGCTGGCGGCGCTGGCGCTGACCTATCAACTGGCCGGATCACTAGATTTCATGCCGCGAGGGCTGCTGGCCGCTTCTGAGGCGGAAGGCTGGCTGCTGAGCGTTGTCTATTTGTGCTACCTCGCCGGCTTCGCCAAGGCGGCAGTGATGCCGTTTCATGCCTGGCTGCCTGCCGCGATGGTGGCTCCAACCCCGGTGAGTGCCCTGCTGCACGCGGTTGCGGTGGTGAAGATGGGCGTGTTCTGCATGCTGCGGGTGATCTTCCACGTGATGGGTGTGGAACTGATGGGCAACCTGGGGTTGGGCATCGCCACCGCCTATCTGGTCTCCTTCACCATTGTGATGGCCTCCATCTATGCGCTGACCCGCGACGACCTGAAGGCGCGACTGGCGTATTCCACGGTGAGCCAGCTTTCCTATATCATCTTGGGGGCGGTTCTGCTGACGCCGATGGCAGCAATTGGCGGCATCACCCATATCGCCGCCCATGCGTTTTCCAAGATCACGCTGTTCTTCTGTGCCGGGTCGATCTACTGCGCCTCGCACCGGCGCAAGATCAGCGATCTGGCAGGTATCGGGCGGCGGCTGCCCTGGACCATGGCAGCGTTTTTCATAGGGTCCCTGAGCATGATCGGTATTCCGCCCTCCGGCGGGTTTGTCAGCAAATGGTATCTGGTTCTGGGATCCGCCGGGGGCCAGGAGGTGGTTTTCCTGGTGGTCCTCCTTTTCAGTGCGCTGTTGAACGCCGCCTATTTCTTGCCCGTCACCTACACCGCGTTTTTTGAGCCCGAAAAGCCCGGCGCCCCCGGTCTGGTGGCAATGCAGGAAGTGCGCGAAAGTCCGATGGTGGTGGTACCGTTAATGATCACCGCGGCGCTGTCGCTGGCACTTGGTCTGAACCCGGGCTTTTTTGTTGCTCTGGCACAGCTTGTAATACGCGGGGCGGGGCTGTGATGATCGGGCGGCTGGTGAATTTCTTTGGCGAGGCGCGTTACCGGAAACTGCGCTGGCGGCTTCTGATGGCGGCGCTGGCGCTGATCCTGGCCGCCGATCTGCTGGTGCCGCGCCACCACACGGGACACTTCTGGGACGCCATCCCCGGCTGGGGCGCGGTGTTCGGCTTTGCCAGTTGCGTGGCCATCATTTTCGTCAGCAAGTTCATCGGCCACAAAGGCGGCATCATGCGGGACGAGGACTACTATGACTGAGTGGATGCACCCCGCGTTGCTGATGATTCTGGGCGCACTGCTGCTGCCGCTCACACGCGGTACCGGGCAAAAGCTGCTGTCGCTGCTCGTGCCGCTACTGGTTCTTTACAGCGTCTCACAGTTGGTGCCAGGCACGTCCGGCGAAATCGCTTTCGCAGGAGTTGAGCTAGTGATGTTCCAGGCGGACAGGCTGTCGCTGGTCTTTGCCTGGGTCTTTGCCATCATGTCAGTGATCGGCAACCTTTATGCCTGGCATACCGAGGGCACCGGCCAGCGAGTGGCGGCCTTTCTCTATGCGGGCAGCGCCTTTGGAGTGGTCTTTGCCGGCGACTGGCTGACGCTGCTGATTGGCTGGGAGGTGATGGCATTTGCCTCCGCCTATCTGATCTTTGCGTCCCGCAATGCCAAGGCGGTAGCGGCGGGGTTTCGCTATCTGCTGGTTCATGTGGCGGGCGGTGTGCTGCTGTTCGGCGGCATTGTCCTGCACGGGCTGCAGACCGGGTCCTGGCTGGTGGGGCCCTTGGACGCGGGGCAGGGGGGCTTGGCCTACTGGTTGATCCTGATCTCCTTCCTGATCAATTCGGCCGTGCCGCCGCTTAATGCCTGGCTGACCGATGCCTACCCCGAAGCCACCGTGACCGGCGCCGTGTTCCTCAGCGCCTTCACCACCAAAACCGCCGTTTACGTGCTGATCCGCAACTACCCGGGGGCTGAGATTCTGGTGGGGCTCGGCGTTGCCATGGCGCTTTACGGGGTGGTGTTCGCAGTGCTGGAAAACGATTGCCGCAGGCTGCTGGCCTATCACATCGTCAGCCAGGTGGGGTACATGGTGGCAGGCGTTGGCATCGGCACCGAGATGGCGCTGAACGGGGCCGCCAGCCATGCCTTTGCCCACATTCTTTACAAGGGGCTTTTGTTCATGGGGGCCGGAGCCGTGATCATGATGGCCGGGCGGCGCAAGCTGACCGAGCTGGGCGGGCTGTACCGGACGATGCCGCTGACCGTCGTTCTGTACATGATCGGCGCCTTTGCCATCTCGGCTTTCCCCTTGTTCAGCGGCTTTGTCAGCAAATCCATGGTGGTCTCCGCGGCGGCGGGGGATCACCGCGCCGCCGCGGCGCTGCTGCTGACCGTGGCCTCCTCCGGCACTTTCCTGCACACCGGGCTGAAGCTGCCCTATTACATGTTCTTCGGAAAAGACAGCGGGCTGCGGCCGCCGGAGCCGCCGCTGAACATGCTGCTGGCGATGGGTATCGCCGCAGCCTTCTGCATTGGCATCGGGGTTTTTCCGCAGATGCTTTATGCCTTGCTGCCCTATCCGGTGGACTACCAGCCCTACACCGGCGTGCATGTGACTGAGAGCCTGGGCATCCTGATGTTCACCCTCCTGGCCTTTGTGCTGCTGCTGAAGCATCTGGATCCGGAGGACACCATCAGCCTGGACACCGACTGGGTTTACCGGCGCGGCGCGGCGCTGTTCATGCGGTTGGCCAAGGGGCCGTTTCTGGTCTGGGAGCAGGTGCTGATCACCCTAGGCGACGGCGCCGGGCTGAGGCTGATGCATCGCCTGTCGTGGCTGAGCCTGCGGGCGGATCTGGGGGTGGTGGATGCTCTGGTCAATGGCGTGGCTGAAACCGCGCGCCAGGGCGGGCTGGTGCTGCGCCGGCTGCAGACCGGCGTGGTGTCGCACTACGCCTTCTGGATCATCGCCGGGCTGATTGCGGTGCTCGGGCTGCCGCTGATCGCCGGGATAGGTGCGCGATGAGCGGCCTGCCTGTACTCAGTATCCTGATCCTGCTGCCCGCAGCGGGGGCAGTTGCGGTGCCGTTCCTGCGCAGCAGGGATACCGTGCGCTGGTTCACCCTTCTGGTGCTGCTCGCGGATTTCCTGCTGGCGGTCTGGATCCTGGCCGTCTTTGATCCGTCTGCCGCCGCAATGCAGTTCCGCGAGACCCGTATCTGGGTGCCCGCGCTGAACATGGGCTACCGGCTGGGCATCGACGGCATCAGCGTCTGGTTCGTGCTGCTGACCACCCTGCTGGGCTGGATCTGCGTGCTGGCCTCCTGGCGTGCGATTGCCGAGCGGGTGAAGGAATTCATGACCTGCCTCCTGGCCATTCAGGCGATGATGGTCGGCGTCTTCTGCGCCCTCGATCTGGTGCTGTTCTACGTGCTGTGGGAAGTGATGCTGGTGCCGATGTATTTGATCATCGGCATCTGGGGCGGCGGCAGCCGGGTTTATGCGGCGTTCAAGTTCTTTCTCTACACGCTGGCGGGCAGCCTGTTGTTCCTGGTCGGCCTACTGGCGCTGTATTTTGCCGGCGGGCGGACCTTTGACATGCTGGCGCTGATGGCGGCGGAGTATCCGTTTCGGTTGCAGGTCTGGGTGTTCCTGGCCTTCCTGGTCGCCTTCGCGGTTAAGGTCCCGATGGTGCCTGTGCATACCTGGCTGCCGGATGCCCATGTGCAGGCGCCGACGGCGGGCAGCATCATCCTGGCCGGTGTGCTGCTGAAAATGGGCGCCTACGGCTTCCTGCGCTTCTCGCTGCCGATGCTGCCGGATGCCTCGCAAAACCTGGCGCCGCTGATGATTACCCTGTCGGCGGCCGCGATTGTTTACGGCGGGCTCCTGGCGCTGGCGCAGAGCGACATCAAGAAGCTGATCGCTTATTCCAGCGTCAGCCATATGGGGTTTGTCACGCTCGGGCTGTTCACCTTCGAGGTGAACAGTATGTCCGGCGCGGTGATCCAGATGTTCAATCACGGCATCACCACCGGCGCGCTGTTCCTGTTTGTCGGGCTGATCTACGAGCGGACCCATTCTCGCGAGATCGCCGCCTATGGCGGCATGATCAAGGCGGTGCCGCTGCTCGGGGTTCTGTTTGCTGCCTTCCTGCTGGCCTCGATGGCGGTGCCCGGCACCAATGGGTTCATCGGCGAGATTCTGGTGCTGGCAGGCACTTTCGGGGTCAGCGGCTGGGCCGGAACCGCCGGCGTTCTGGGCGCGCTGATCGGCGCAGCCTACCTCCTCGGCCTCTACCGGCAGGTGCTGCTGGGGCCGGTGAAAGTGCCGGAAGGATCGGTGATGCAGGACCTTCGCCGCCGCGAGCTGGCCTGCGCGGCGCCGCTCTTGCTGTTCGTTTTCTGGTTCGGCCTTTATCCAAAGCCTTTCCTCACCATCCTGGAGCCGTCATTGGACCATCTGATGACCCAGCTTGCGCCAGCAGGGGCGGCGCAATGAGGAGGGCGGCATGGAGATGACATCGGTCACCGCCTCTGTGCTGGCTTCCGGCCCCGAGATCATCATAATTCTGGCGGCTTGCACCGTGTTGATGCTGTCGCTGCTGCCGCACCCGAACCGCAGGCTACTGGCCGGGCTGAGCCTTCTGATGATCGCCCTGGCGGCAGGCATGAGCTATGGGCTGGTCGGCACGCCTCAGACCGTTTACTCCGGCATGTTTGCGGTCGATCGGTTCTCCACGTATTTCAAGATGGTTCTCTATCTGGGAACGGCGCTCACGGTTCTGATGTCCGGCGGGTATCTGGCCACAGAAAAGGCGGTGAAGGGCGAATATTATGCCCTGCTGCTGTGTGCGCTGGCGGGCGCGATGATCATGGTGTCGGGCACCGACCTGGTGATCATCTATGTCGGGCTGGAGCTGCAAGCGCTGTCTGTCTACGTGCTGGTGGGGTTCCTGAAGACACATGGCCGGTCCAATGAGGCAGCTCTGAAATACGTCATCCTGGGCGCCTTTTCCTCGGGGCTTTTGCTGTTCGGCCTGTCGCTGTTCTATGGCCTCGCTGGTACCACTCAGCTGCAGGCCCTGCAGGCGGCGCTTGCGCCCGGAGGAACGTCCAGCCCGCTGCTGGTGCTGGCGACCCTGTTCCTGGTGATCGGGCTTTTTTTCAAGATCGGCGCTGTGCCGTTCCACATGTGGGTGCCGGACATCTACGAAGGCGCGCCGTCGCCCATCACCGGTTTCATGGCGGCGGTGGGCAAGGCGGCGGCTTTCGCCGTGGTGCTGCGCATTCTGATGCTGGATCTGGTAGTGCTCGATCCGATCTGGCGATCCAGCGTGGCTGTAGTTGCGGTGCTGACCATGGCCACCGGCAGCCTGGCCGCACTGGTGCAGGACAACATAAAGCGGATGCTGGCCTACTCCGCGGTTGCGCACGCGGGGTTCCTGATGCTGGGGCTGATTGCCGGCGGCACCGGCGGCCTGGCCAGCGTGATGCTGTATCTTCTGATTTACACCTTCATGACGCTGGGCCTGTTTGCGGTCGTCATTCTGCTGAACAAGGGCGCGGAACTGGGGGAACCGATCTCAGCCTTTGCCGGGCTGGCGCGCAGCCATGCCGGGCTGGCGGCGATGGCGCTGGTGTTTCTGTTTTCGCTGGCGGGAATTCCGCCTACGGGTGGCTTTTTCGCCAAATTCTATGTGCTGATGGCGCTGATCGAGGCGGGCAACGCGGCGCTGGCGGTGATCGCGGTGCTGTTCAGCGCAGTGGCGGCATGGTTCTACTTGCGCATCATCATGCTCATGTACATGCAGGAGGCTGCGGAACCGGCGAAAATCCGGATATCCCCGGCGATGCAACTGGTGCTGCTGATAACCCTTGCCGGCACCCTTCTGACCGGTGTCCTTCCGGCCTGGTTCCTGGGCGCGGCGCAGGCAGCCGCGGCGGCTGGCCTTGGTTGATAAGGCCCTTTGGTGTACTATTGTTGCATGAATGGCACAGCTGAACGGGTGCCGCGCGCTCACTAGGCCAGAGGAGGAGAGGACAGGGTCAAACCACAAGGAAAACAGCAATGCCTATCGATTTTCTTCCTGTGTTTCTGATGGTTGCCGTGGTGGTCGCACTTTCGGTCTTCATCCTGACTCTGTCGCGGCTGATCCGACCGGCCAATCCTTACCCGGAAAAGAACCGCCCCTACGAATGCGGCGTTGATCATGTCGGCGAGGCGTCGGGGGGGCTGTTCAAAGTTCAGTATTTCGTGATCGCAATTCTCTTTGTCGTGTTCGACGTCGAGACCATGTTCCTGTTCCCCTGGGCAGTGGTTCTCACCGACCTCGGGCTGTTCGGCTATATCGAGATGTTCGTGTTCATAATGCTGCTGCTGGTCGGCTTTGCCTATGCCTGGATAAAAGGAGCTCTGGAATGGGTGTCCTGACCAATCGTTTCCAAGACAGCGTGTTCTTCACGACCTCGGACAACATCATCAACTGGAGCCGCAAGTCGTCGCTCTGGCCCCAGACCTTTGGCATTGCGTGCTGCGCGATCGAAATGATCTCTGCAGGCTGCTCGCGCTATGATCTGGACCGTTTCGGAGTGGTGTTCCGGCCCTCGCCGCGGCAGTCCGACGTGATGATCGTGGCCGGCACGGTGACCCGGAAAATGGCGCCGATTGTCCGCCGCCTGTACGATCAGATGGCCGAGCCTCGCTATGTCATCGCCATGGGCACCTGCGCCATCTCGGGCGGGGTCTACAACACCTATGCGGTGGTGCAGGGAGTCGACTGCATCATCCCCGTGGACATTCACGTGGCCGGGTGCCCGCCGCGCCCGGAGGCGCTGCTGCACGGCTTCCTGCAGCTGCAGGACAAGATCACCGGAACGCGGGTGCTACGCGCGGAAGAGCCGGAAACGCTGCCGTCTCCGGAAGGGGCGTGATGATGGCCTCAGAGGTTCCCCTGGCAAAGGTGCTGGAGCGGTTCGGCGGCAAAGTGGAGCTGGATGAAACCGCCACCGACATGCCGTGCCTGTTAGTGCCGCCCGAAGACCTGGTGGAGCTGTGTCTGTTCCTGCGAGATGATGCAGAGCTGCAGTTCAATTTTCTCTCCGACATCTGCGGCGTGGATTTCCACCCCGAGATCCCGCGCTTCATGCTGGTCTATCACCTGGTGTCCATTCCCAACCATTGGCGCCTGCGGCTGAAATGCCGCCTTTTCGACCCGCCAGCAGCTCCGACCATCACTCCGGTCTGGACCACCGCGAACTGGCATGAGCGGGAAGCCTACGACATGTACGGCATCATCTTTGATGGGCACCCGGACCTGCGGCGGCTTTACATGTGGGACGAATTCGACGGATTCCCGATGCGGCGGGATTTTCCGCTGCGCGGGTACAAGGACAATTACAACCCACTGGGCGCAACCCGGCGTGACGGCGGAGGGGGGGCATGACCGAAGTCACCACTCTGCAGGAAACCAAAACAGGCAGCGGCTATGCCCGTGAGGTCTTGATGAACCTTGGCCCGCAGCACCCCAGCACCCACGGCGTGCTGCGGCTGCTGCTGCAAATGGACGGCGAGATTGTCGAGCGGATCGAACCGCATATCGGCCTCTTGCACCGGGGCACGGAAAAGCTGTTCGAAAGCTTCACCTACACCCAGATATTCCCGCTGACTGACCGGCTGGACTACCTCTGCCCGCCGTCGAACAATCTTGGCTATGCGCTGGCGGTGGAGGCGCTGCTGGGGATCGAGGCGCCCATCCGCGCCCAGTACATCCGGGTGATCATGGCTGAACTCGCGCGCATTTCCGGCCATCTGCTGATCACCGGCGCGCTGCCGATGGATGTCGGCGCGATGACCTCGCTGCTGTACACAATGCGCGACCGGGAAATGGTGCTGGACCTGATGGAGATGATCAGCGGGGTGCGGATGCACACGTCCTTTGTCCGCGTCGGCGGCGTCCGTGAGGACCTGCCGGAAGGCTGTGAAGCGCGGATCCTGGAGTTCTGCGACATCTTCGCGGACCGGATTTTAGATTATGAAACCCTGCTGAAGAACAACCGGATTTTCCTCGCCCGGGTGGAGAACATCGGCAATATCGCCGCCGAGGATGCCATTGCCCTCGGCCTGACCGGACCCAACCTGCGCGCCTCCGGCGTGGATTGGGACCTGCGCCGCGATGCGCCTTATGAAATTTACGACCGGCTGGAGTTCAACGTGATCACCCGCAAGGACGGCGATTGTTACGACCGCTGGAAATGCCGGTTGGACGAGATGCGCGAAAGCCTGCGGATGATCCGGCAATGCGTTGAGCAGATGCCCAAGGGCGATTTCCTGGTCGATGATCCGAAAATCGCCTTCCCGGTCGACAAGGATCTGCTGGCCCATTCGATGGAAACCCATATTCATCACTTCGAATTGGCCGCCTATGGCTTCAAAGTCCCGAAGGGCGAGGTCTACACCGCGATCGAGGCGCCGAAAGGCGAATTGGGTTATTACCTGATCTCCGACGGCAGCGAAAAACCCTTCCGGCTGAAGGTGCGCTCGCCTTCCTTCGTCAACCTGCAGGCCCTGACCGAACGCACCACCAACGTGAAATACCTGGCTGATGTGATTGCCATGCTCGGCAGCCTGGATCCGGTGATGGGGGAGGTCGACAAATGAGCGATGACCGCACCGTTGCCGGGATCAAAACCGCGCTGGCTGCCCAAGTGCAGGAAGCCGCGGCGCGCTATCCCGCAAACCGCAGCGCGATCATGCCCGCGCTTGAGCTCGCCCAAACGAAATTCGGGAGCGTCGATGGCACAACCTATCAGGCCATTGCGGAGCTGCTGGATGTCCCGGAAATCTGGGTGTTTGAAGTGGCGAGTTTCTACACGCTGTTCGACCGGGCGAAGGCAGGGCGCTATCACCTGCGCCTTTGCACCAACATCTCCTGCATGCTGCGTGGGGCGGAGGAGATGCTGCTAGAGCTGCAGCGCCATCTGGCGGTGCAGGATGGCGGCACCACCGCCGACAGGCTGTTCAGCCTGAGCGGCGTGGAATGCCTGGGCGCCTGTGACAAGGCGCCGGTGCTGATGGTCAACGAGGACTACATCGAAGACATCACTCCGGCCAAATTGGAGGCCCTGCTGGCGGCCCTCAAACGGGAATGGCAGGAGCAGTCGGCAGAGGAGGGCGCGGCATGAGCGATCTGGTCCTTCTTCGTAACATTCAGAACCCTGAGGCGCCGGAGGTGGCCGTATATGAAAGCACTGGCGGTTACGAGGGCCTGCGGAATGTGCTGCGCGGCTATACGCCGGATCAGGTGGTCGAGGCCGTGAAATCCTCCAGCCTGCGTGGACGCGGCGGGGCGGGGTTTCCCACCGGCCTGAAATGGAGCTTTGTGCCCAAGGACAGCGGCAAGCCGCATTACCTGTGCTGCAACGCGGACGAGGGTGAGCCAGGCACCTTCAAAGACCGGATCCTGATGGAACGTGACCCGCACCAGCTGATAGAGGGCATGGTCATCGCCGCTTATGCCATCGGGGCCAACACTGCCTATCTGTACATTCGCGGCGAATACGGGCTCTCGATCCGGCGATGCGAACAAGCCATCGCCGAAGCCTATGCCAAGGGTTATCTCGGCAAGGATATCCTTGGCAGCGGCTTTGATCTGGACATTCACATCCACAAGGGGGCCGGCGCCTACATCTGCGGTGAGGAAACCGCGCTCTTGGAATCGATCGAGGGCAAGCGCGGTCAGCCGAAGCTGAAGCCACCGTTCCCTGCGGTAGCGGGCCTCTACGAGTGCCCGACGGTGGTCAACAACGTGGAAACGCTGGCCTGCCTGCCGCATCTGTTCCGCCGCGGGGTGGAGTGGTTCACCTCGATGGGGCCTAAAGACGGGCCGGGGCCCAAGCTGTTCTGCTTCAGCGGCCATGTGAAGAAACCCGGCGTTTATGAAGCGCCGATGGGGTTGCCTCTGGGAGAGATGCTGGAGGTATATGGCGGCGGCGCGCTCAGCGGCCGCTTCAAGGCAGCGATCCCGGGCGGCGTGTCGGCGCCAATGTTCCCGGAGAACGGTTTCGATGTGAAGATGGACTTCAGCTCCTTGGCGGAGGCAGGCAGCATGCTGGGGTCTGCCGGGGTGATCGGCCTGGATGAGAGTGCGTCAATCCCGCGCGTGGCGCGGCGCATTACAGAGTTCTTCAGCCATGAAAGCTGCGGAAAATGCACCCCCTGCCGTGAAGGGTTGACTTGGGCCGCCAAGATACTGCGCCGGATTGAGGCTGGCGAGGGCTCGCCCGGCGATGTGGAGCAGCTTGAAATGCTTTGCGGCAGCATTTTTGGCAAATCCTTTTGCGCGCTTGGCGATGGTGCTGCCTGGTCCTTGGGAGCGGCGCTCAAGCATTTCCGGCACGAGTTCGAGGCGCTGATCCCGGCGCAGGCACAGCCGGTGCAGGAGATGCGGTTATGGTGAGCTTCACACTGGACGGGCGGGAAATGCAGGTCGAGCCCGGCACCACCATCCTGCAAGCCGCTCGCTCAGTGGAGATTGAAATACCCACCTTCTGCTATCAGGAACGCCTGTCGATCTCCGCCTCCTGCCGGATGTGCCTGGTTGAGATCGAGGGCCGCGGCAAGCTGGAGCCCTCCTGCGCCACCGCGGTGGCTGAAGGCATGGTGGTGCACAGCCACTCGGACCGGGTTGTGGAGACACGAGAGGACATGCTGGAGATCCTGCTCGCAAATCACCCACTGGATTGCCCGGTCTGCGACAAGGGCGGCGAATGCGAATTGCAGGATACGGTGTTCGAATACGGCCGCGGCAGCTCGCGCTTGCGCGATCCGAAACGGGTGTTCCGCGAGCGGGACATCGAGCTTAATCAGGTGATCGTCTTCAACGCCAACCGCTGCATCCAGTGCCAGCGCTGCGTGCGGATGTGCGAGGAAATTGTCGGCGACGTGGCTTTGGGCACCGCCGAGCGCGGGCTGGATTCGGAAATCACCGGCACCGGCAACAGTCTGAAGGACTGCAGTCATTGCGGCAACTGCATCGAGGTTTGCCCGGTGGGCGCGCTGATGAGCATCCCATACCGCTACAAGGCGCGCCCCTGGGACATGCAGCAGACCGAAACAATCTGCGGCATGTGCGGCACCGGCTGCAGCATGACGGTGGAGACACGCGACGGTGAATTCAAACGAGTGAAAAGCCGCTTTGACACCGGGATCAATGGCGAACTGCTGTGTGCCAAGGGCCGGTTCGGTTTTGACGCCGTCGGCGGCGGCACCCGCATCCTTGAGCCGATGATCAGGAAGAACGGCAGCCTGGCGCCGGCCAGCTGGGCCGAAGCAATCGGCTTCATCGCCGCAAAGGCCCGCGAAGCCCGGGAGCTGGGCGGCCGCATCCAAGGTCAGATTTCTCCGCGGCAGACCAATGAGACCGCGTTCATGTTTCAGCGGCTGGTGCGGCAGGTCTTCAGCTCCCAGGATATTCGCTCCAGCAGCCGCTTCAGCGGTTTGCAAGCTGAAGGGGCAATTGCGGCTCTGGCTCAGACCTCGGGGGAGCTTGCGGCCCGCAGGCCGTTGGAGAGCCTTCTGAAAGCGGACTGCATTTTCGTGCTGGGGTCGAATGTGACCGATGAAAATCCGGTTAGCGGCTATCTGATCCGCGCCGCAATGGCTGACGCCCGCAGGCGGCTGTTGGTGGCATCTTCCAGACCTTGCGGCCTGGACGGGATCGCGGCCGCGCAGCTGCGTCTGCTGCCGGGCCGGGAGGCGCATCTTCTGGCGCTGCTGACGGCAGGCGGGCAGGAGATGGAGGACCCCACCCTCGCCGGGTTTGCGGCCGCCGCAAAACCGGTTTTGGCAGACGCGGAAAGTATTGCCCTGCTGGTTGGCTGTGAATTCCTGCGCAACGCCGCAGCTGCCGAAACCCTTCAGTGGATAGCCTATGCGGTTCGCCACTACGCGGGCCTGGGCAAGGCAGTGCAGCTGCAGTTCCTGTTCGACCGGCCCAATCAGCTGGGCCTGTGGGATATGGGCTGCTTGACGGGTGTACTGCCGGGCTGGCGGCTTGGCGGGGGCGCCGCGGCCCCAACGGATGAGGCACCGGGGCTGTTGTATGTCCTGGGCGCGGATCCGGCCCGCAACTGGCCGGACGGCGGACCAAGGGACAGGGGCGGGCGGCGGGCCGGCTGCCTGGTCGTGCATGGGCCGTACATGAACGCCACGGCGGAACTGGCGGACGTGCTGTTGCCCGCCCCGTCATATGGCGAGGAAGACGGTACCTTCACCAGCAACGAAGGGCGGGTGCAGCAGGTGCAGGCGGTCAAGACCGCTGGCTATGCCGGACCGGTGCCGCGGCAGGTGTTCAGTCAGATTGCCCAAGCCATGGGTGAGGATCTGCAACCGGTTGCAGTAGAACCGGTTCAGGCCGCGATTGCAGCGGAGGTGCCGGGATTTGGGATGTTCACGGCGGACGGGGCACCTGAAATTTCTGCGGAGGCGGTACGGGCTCCTGCCTTGCCGCCCTTACCTGCTGACGAAGTTAGCCTGGGACAGGAACGCTATCTTGTTACTGGCGACGGCCTGTTCCACTCGGGCCAACTTTCAACCCGTTCGGAGTGTCTGTCCTCGCTTAGCGGGGGGCCTTATGTGGAGTTGAATCCGGGAGAAGGCCTTGATCAGGCCGCAGGTGCGCTGTCAGCACGGATCTCGCGCAAAGGGGCGAGCTTTACCGCGCCGCTGAAAATCAACACCGCTTTTGACGAAAAGACTGTTTTTATTCCGGAATGCTTTCTGGCGAAAGGCGGCAATAATCTGCTTGCAGATGCCGGCTACCCGCCAATGGTGACGGTGGAAGTATCATCTCTGAGAGATTGAGTGTTAGTGCGCCCTCAAGTTAGCAACTGTATTTCTCAGGCAGGTTGATAAGCCCATTTCTGGCGAGCTTTGCATATGGCGTTTGCGATTGTGACGAGTTTCCGGGCAACCGCTGTTATGACGACCTTATGCGGTTTCCCAGCGGCACGCAGACGATCAGCGAATACCTTTAGGACCGGATTGTGATGGCTGGCAACGAGGGCCGCTTGGAACATCACATGCCGCAATAGGCGCCGTCCGCCTGCAATGGCACGCTTGCCGCGCATGGCTCCACTGTCATTTGCAATCGGCGCAAGCCCTGTGAGCGCAGCGGCCTGCTCGCCTGTGATTTGCCCAAGTTCCGGCATCTCGGCGATTAGCATCGTGCTTGCAACAGGTCCGATCCCAGGAACGGAGCGCAAAATGTCTGCACTATTTGCCAAGCTTTCATCTGTCACGATGATTTGCTCAATCTGAGCTTCAAGCCCGGCAATTTGGTTGTCCAGCAAACCTTTGAGGTCTTCGTCCATGACCGCGAACATATCGGCTGGGCTTTGATCTGAGCTGGCGGCAATTGCCGCGTCGCGATCCCTGCGGCGTCCAGTGCTGCCCATAGTCTCCATTCCTGGCCGCCGGTCGCCTCAATACACACCAGGGCACTTTGTGAGAGAGCCATCTCGCTCAAGCGCTCATGACCTTCATCCGTGTTGGGCAATCGACGTCTTTGGTTGTCTGGCAGACAATGAATGTCCAACCAGTCGCGGCTGACGTCTATGCCGATGATTGCCGACCGTCATATTGTATTCATGTTCTCTTCCTTCTGATCCGTGGTCCTCGATGGCCACATGCAACTGTTCGAGATGATGAAGAGAGACGGTGCTGGCTCGCTAGCAAACGTGGTCAAGCCACAAGGCTCAGACGCCATACACCGTCCCGTCGGCGACCTCGGCCAAGGTCGCTGACGGGGATACCATAGCAAAGTGGAGATACAGAAGGCTCAGGATGCATTGATTTCCGCTGCAACGCGTGATTCACGGTTCCGAAAACGGAGCGGTGAAATGTCTGATCTTTTCTGGCTGACCGATGCACAGATGGCGCGTCTTAAACCCTTCTTTCCGAAGTCGCATGGCAAGCCTCGGGTCGATGACAAGCGGGTTTTGAGCGGGATTATCTTCATCAACCGCAATGGGTTAAGGTGGCGCGATGCCCCTGCAGCCTATCGCCCGCACAAGACTCTCTACAGCCGCTGGAAGCGCTGGAGCGAGAAAGGCATCTTCGCGCGGATGATGGCGGGTCTGGCCGCCGGGCACGGCGAGGAACAGACCGTGATGATTGACGCTACCTATCTCAAAGCCCACCGCACAGCGACCAGCATGGCCGCGAAAAAGGGGGGCGCGGCCGCCTGATCGGTCGAACCAAGGGTGGTATGAACACCAAACTGCACGCCATCTGCGACAGCCAGGGGCGCCCGCTCGACCTGTTCGTTACCGCCGGTCAGGTGAGCGACTACATCGGCGCGCGGGCGTTGCTTTGCGGCCTGCCAAACGTCAAATGGCTGCTCGGGGATCGCGGCTCTGACGCTGACTGGTTCCGAGACGCGTTGCAAGACAAAGGGACAGCAGTCCTGAAACCCGTAGGTGTCCTTGAAGTCGCTCAATCCGCCAGCTCCTCTTCCTCGAGGCCAAGCTGAAACACCAGCCGCCCCCGGGCGAAGTCACGCACCTGCTGCCGAAGTTCCGCCACCTCACGGCGCAGCTGCGCCATTTCATTCC
>NZ_WLCM01000006.1 GCF_013317235.1 Leisingera sp. ANG59
GGCTGGGGGTGGTTGGTTGCCGCTGCGGGCAGATCGGGATCAGGGGCGCTGTCGAACATGGCTCCATTAACGCGCTGGAAACCTAAATCATGGTTAATTTCCAGCATGAGGAAAGCAAAACGGATCATGGGGCAGGCGGCAGCGGCCCCGCGGATGACCAAGGCGGCGGCGCTGCTGATTGCCATCGGCCTGTCGGTGCCGATGTTTCTGGTGCTGACGCTGGTGGAAGCGGTGGTGTTTTGACACGCGGGAAAGCTCCCGCGCCCGCAGGTGCATTGGCCTTGCCAATTGAACCTTGACGGCCTTGGGCCGGGCGCCGCTGCGCGGCGCTGGAGATGGATACACTGGATCAGGCCATCCCTGCCTCAAGGGTGAACCGTGCTGCGCACGGTCGCATTTGCGGCACTTGACCCGGGGCTGGCCTGAAGAGCAGTTGTGTGAAACCTCTGGCGCGGCGCGCAGCGGCGCCCGGCCCAAACGTGAGGGCCCGTCTTTGACGGGGCTGGAATGGGCGGGAGCGCATGCGGGCAGCAAAAAAGGGAGCGCAGCGGCTCCCTTTTTCCGGTTCATGTAAAATGGATCAGCCGTCCAGCCGCACCAGGGCGTGGCGTTTCTTGCCGGCGCTCAGCTTGATCGGCGACGAGAGCGCGCCTGCGTCGATCATCAGCCCTGCGTCCGTGAGCGGCTGGTCGTCCAGCTTGGCGCCATTTTCGGCGATCAGGCGCTTGGCGTCCTTGCCGGATTTGGCGAGGCCCGATTTCACGATCAGCTGCACGATCGAGATGCCATCGCCCAGGTCGGCGGGCGACAGCGATAGGGTGGGCAGGTCGTCCCCGACACCGCCTTTCTCGAACACCTCGCGCGCGGTCGCTTCCGCCGCCGCCGCGGCTTCGGCGCCGTGGCAGAGGGTGGTGACCTCATTGGCCAGGATCACCTTGGCGGCGTTGATCTCGGAACCCGCCAGCGCGCCCAGGCGCTCGCATTCCGCGACCGGCAGTTCGGTGTAGAGCTTGAGGAACCGGCCAACGTCCGCATCGGTGGTGTTGCGCCAGAACTGCCAGAATTCATACGGGGAGCGCATGTCGGCATTGAGCCAGATCGCGCCCTCGGCGGTTTTGCCCATTTTCTTGCCATCAGAGGTGGTCAGCAGCGGCGAGGTGAGGCCATAGACCTCATTGTCGATCACCCGGCGGGTGAGGTCGATGCCGTTGACGATATTGCCCCACTGGTCCGAGCCGCCCATCTGCAGGATGCAGCCGTAGCGGCGGTTCAGCTCCATGAAGTCATAGGCCTGCAGGATCATGTAGTTGAATTCGAGGAAGGAGAGCGACTGCTCGCGGTCGAGGCGGGATTTCACGCTCTCGAACGACAGCATCCGGTTCACCGAGAAATGTCGGCCGATGTCGCGCAGGAATTCCAGGTAGTTCAAGCCGTCCAGCCATTCGGCGTTGTTCAGCATCAGCGCCTTGTTCGGCGCGTCGGTTTCATAGTCGATGTAGGCGGAGAACACCTTCTTGATGCCGGCGATATTGTCGTCGATCTGCGCTTCGGTCAGCAGCGGGCGTTCATCGGCGCGGAAGGAGGGGTCGCCCACCTTGGTGGTGCCGCCGCCCATCAGGGTGATCGGCTGGTGGCCGGTCTTCTGGAACCAGCGCAGCATCATGATCTGGATCAGCGAGCCGACGTGCAGCGACTGGGCTGTTGCGTCAAAGCCGATATAGGCCGGGCGCACACCGCTGAGCAGAGCCTCGTCCAGGCCCTGATAATCGGTGCAGTCCGCGAGGAACCCGCGTTCCATCATGACTGCGACGAAATCCGATTTCGGTGTGTAGGTCATAGCATGCCTCGGTCTATGGTTTTGCACCATGCCCTATAAATCGCATTGGCGCCGGTTGGAACCTGTTTTCCCGGCAAAATATGCGCTGTATTGTGGCGCGCAAACGGGCGGGACGGCCCAGTTCTGTTGAAGGGGCAGGGGCGATGAGCAAGGCCATTGCAAAAACGGGTGCGGTCAGGGCGCTGGGCGCGATGAGCGGCACCTCGCTGGACGGGGTGGATGCGGCTGTGGTGGTGACCGACGGCGCGCGCATTCACGGGTTCGGCGAGAGCAGTTACCGCGAGTATTCCGCGGAGGAGCGCAGCGTGCTGCGAGCGGGCCTGGGCAAATGGACGGGGCAGGAGGTGGATGCCGCGGCAGCGGTCTGCGACGCAGCCCATGCGGCGGCGCTGGCGGAGTTCCGGGATGTGGAGATCATCGGCTTTCACGGCCAGACCTTGGCCCATGCGCCGCGGCTGCAGGGAACCCTGCAGGTGGGCGACGGCGCGGCGCTGGCCGAACACCTGGGCAAGCCGGTGGTCTGGGATTTCCGCTCTGACGATGTGGCGATGGGCGGCGAGGGCGCGCCGCTGGCACCGTTCTTTCACTTTGCCTGCGCCAAATACATCGGCGCCGAACGGCCCTTGTGCTTCCTGAACCTGGGTGGGGTCGGCAATCTTACCTACGTGGACCCGCGGTTTGAGCGGCCGGAGGAGCCGGGGGCGCTTCTGGCGTTCGACACCGGGCCTGCCAATGCGCCGGTCAATGATCTGGTGCAGGAGCGGCTGGGCATTCCCTGGGATACGGATGGCAAAGTGGCGCGCTCCGGCACTGTGGAAACCGGCGCGCTGGAGCTGTTCCTGGCCGAGCCCTATTTTGCAAGAATGCCGCCTAAGTCTCTGGACAGGAATGATTTTGCCGAGATGGTTGGGCTGGTGAACGAGCTGAATGATGCGGACGCGGCAGCTACCCTGATTGCCATGTGCGCCGCTGCCGTGGCGCAGGGCATGGAGCATTGCCCGGAGCCGCCGGAAGTGGTGCTGGTCACCGGCGGCGGGCGGCACAATCCGGTGCTGATGGAAATGCTGCGGGTTTCGCTGGACTGCCCGGTGAAACCGGTGGAGGATGCTGGTCTGGACGGCGACATGCTGGAGGCGCAGGCCTTTGCCCATCTGGCGGTGCGGGTGGCGCGGGGCCTCCCGACTTCGGCGCCTGGGACCACCGGCGTCAGGGCCTGCGTGGGCGGCGGAGTAGTCAGCGTGCCGGGACAGTGATCCGGAGGCGGCCGGGCGCGGGAATTTTCTTAAAATTCTTGGAAAATTTCTTCAGAAGAAATTTGGGCCGGCGCTGGGGCGGTCAGCGGGTGAGTTGCTTCACGTAGTCCGTGGTGAATTCTCCATACCCGTGCGACGTCGATTTCAGATGCGCTTGTGTGATCGCGTGGAACGCCGGCAGCTGGTGGAAAGGCACATTCGGGAAGGAATGATGCTCTGCATGATAGGGCATGTTCCAGGCAACAAAGCGCACCAGCCGGTTGGTGAAGGTGGTGCGGGAGTTTTCCAGCATGTTGGCCACCGGGGGGCAGAGGCCGTGCTCCGCCAGCAGATAGGCGCGTAAGGCAGGCTGGCCGATCAGCAGCGGCACAATCCACAGCCACAGCACCATCGGAGAGACCAGCAGGCTCAGCAGCGCGGCGGCGTAGATCACCAGCAGCAGGCGCGCCTCCAGCCGCATGTCAGCGTGGCGGCGTTCGGGCAGGTAGGGTGCGCTGATGGTGCCGAAGGCGTTGCGCCAGAGGGTTACCGCCATGCCGCGCCAGTAGCCCCAGCCGCTGAGGTATGTCAGCCATTGGGCGTAGGTCTCCGGCCGGCCTCCGTGTTCCAGTTCCGGGTCGCGCTGGGGATCGTTGGTGTATTTGTGATGCGCCAGGTGGAAATAGCGGAACCAGGTGAAAGGCAGCGCGATGGCGAGGGCGCAGAAATGGCCCAGGGCCTCATTCAGCCGCTTGCTGCGGAACGGTGTTTGGTGAGTGCATTCATGGCTGAGGGTGAACAGGAACACTAGCAAAATGCCTTGCGGCAGCATCAGAAGCGGCCAGAGGGGCACTTGCAACGCAATGCCTGCCGTGCAAACGCCGAGAGCCGTCAGATACAGCGCCAGATGCCGCAGTCCGGCCACGTCGGAACGCGAGGTCAGGGCGGCCTTGGTGTCCGGCGGAAGCGCCTTGATCAGGGAGGTGTGATCTATATGTGCAGACATATGGACAGTCTTGTCCAGACTGGCGATTCACTGCAAGGGGGCGGGTCAGCCGCGCGGGATGTCGAAACCAGGGGCAGCCAGTTCAAACCCTTCGAACTCGAACCCCGGCGACACCGTGCAGCTGACCAGCGTGTAGTCCCCAGTGCCGCGGGCGGCCTGCCAGTGGCCTTCCGGCACGATCAGTTGCGGGGCGCCCTTGGCCATGTCCGGGGTCAGCAGATGGTCCTGCGCCGGGCCTTCATCGGTGGCCGCCATCGACAGCACCAGCGGCGCGCCGGCGTGGTAGAGCCAGATCTCGGCGGCATCCACCCGGTGCCAGTGGCTGGCCTCGCCCGCCTTCAAAAGGAAGTAAATACAGGTGCCTGTAGGGCGGCCTTCATTCTCTGCCCGCCAGGTTTCCTTGTACCAGCCGCCCTCCGGGTGCTGCTGCAGGCCCAGGTGTTGAATGATCCGGTCTGCGTCCATTACAGCTCTCCCTATTATTGGTGCTGGTAAATCTCTATCCCAGTCATATGTTTGGGCCATGACACTCACGATCCCCTTTGACAACACCTATGCCGCCCTGCCGGGGCAGTTCTACTCCAAACTGCCGCCGCAGGCGGTGAAGGCGCCGCGGCTGGCGGCGTTCAACGAGGACCTGGCGCGGATCATGGGGATCACGCCCGGTGAGGCCGGGGAGATGGCAGAGGTGTTCGGTGGCAATCAGGTGCCAGTAGGGGCTGATCCGCTGGCGCAGCTTTACTCCGGACATCAGTTCGGCACCTATAATCCGCAGCTGGGCGACGGGCGCGCGATCCTGCTGGGGGAGACGGTGGGCACGGACGGCAAGCGCCGGGATATCCAGCTGAAGGGCTCGGGCCGTACGCCCTATTCGCGGAACGGTGATGGGCGGGCCTGGCTGGGACCGGTGCTGCGCGAATATGTGGTGAGCGAGGCGATGCACAGCTTAGGCATCCCGACCACCCGGGCGCTGGCGGCTGTGGAGACCGGCGAGACCGTCTGGCGCGAGGGCGGCCTGCCCGGTGCGGTGCTGACCCGGGTGGCGGCGAGCCATCTGCGGGTGGGGACCTTCCAGGTGTTTGCCGCACGCGGAGACAAGGTTAGCCTGCAGCGGCTGACAGAATATGCCATTGCCCGCCATTATCCGGATGCGGACGGGCCGATTGGGCTGCTCAGCGCGGTGCGCGATGCGCAGGCAGAGCTGATTGCCGCCTGGATGGCGGTGGGCTTCATCCACGGGGTGATGAACACCGATAATTTCTCGATCTCCGGCGAGACCATCGATTATGGCCCGTGCGCCTTCATGGATGTTTATCACCCGCATACTGTGTTTTCCTCTATCGACCGCGGGCGGCGCTATGCCTATGCCAACCAGCCCACTATAGCGGTCTGGAATCTGGCGCAGCTGGCGACCGCGCTGATCCAGCAGATGGACGACCCGCAGGCCGGGGTCGAGCAGGCGACGGAGATCGTGCATGCGATGCCCGCGCTGACCGAGTCGGCCTGGCTGCGGCGCTTCCGGGCCAAGCTGGGGATCACCTCGGAGCGGGAGGGGGACCTGGAGCTGATTACAGCGCTGCTGGGCCGGATGGCGGAGAACCAAAGCGATTTCACCAACACCTTCCGCGCCCTTGCCGGTGGCTCGGCGCGGGACCAGTTCACCGATCCGGCGGCCTTTGATAGCTGGGAGCAGGGCTGGCAGGCGCGGCTGGAAGAGGAGCCGGATCCGCAGGCGGTGATGCGTGCAGCCAACCCCGCCTTCATCCCGCGCAACCACCGGATCGAAGAGATGATTGCAGGCGCGGTGGCCGGCGACTATGCGCTGTTCCACCGGCTGAGCGCGGTGCTGGCCACCCCGTACGAGGACCAGCCGGAGCACAGCGATCTGCAGCACCCGCCGCTGCCGGAGGAAGTGGTGCAGGCGACCTTCTGCGGCACCTGATCCGGTTATTCGGCCCAGGATATCCTCAAGGGTGACTGGAGCCACTGGCTTAAGAAGAGGCAGGCGGCCCGCCCATACGCAGCCTGCGGCGTGTTGCCGGTTGTGCTCAGGCCGTGATCCGGCCACACTTGCGGCAGGACCCGGGACAAGCAGATGCCAAAGATACCCTCACCGGACTCGCTGCGGATTGCCACCTACAACATCCAGAAATGCGTCGGTCTGGACCTGCGCCGGCGGCCGGAGCGCATTTTGCAGGTGCTGGCCGGGCTGAAGGCGGATGTGGCCGTGCTGCAGGAAGCCGACAAGCGGCTGCCGCCGCGCCCCGCAGCGCTGCCGCATTTTCTGGTCGAGGAGACCGGTTGGCGGGCCGCCGATCTGGGCGGCGCGGGATCGCTGGGCTGGCATGGCAACGCGGTGCTGTACCGCAACGGGGTGCAGCTGCGGGCCAAGGGCCATATCGCGCTGCCGGGGCTGGAGCCGCGCGGCGCGGTCTGGGTGGTGCTGGAGACGGCGGTGGGGCCGGTGCGGGTGATCGGCGCCCATCTGGGGCTGACCGGCCGGGCGCGGCGCGAGCAGATGCATGCGCTGGCGCGGGCCGCAAAGCGGGAGGACGCAGCAGTGGTGCTGGCGGGGGATTTCAACGAATGGTCGCGCACCCCGGTGCTGGAGCATATTGCCCCCGGGTTGAATTTTCTGCCGCCGAAACCGAGCTTTCCGGCGGTGCGGCCGCTGGGGGCGCTGGACCGGATTGCCCATTGCAAGCGGCTGAAGGCAGTTGGGCATGGGGTGCATGGCGCGCGGCCGGCGCATATCGCCTCGGACCATTTGCCGGTCTGGGCGGACTTGCGGGCGGTCTAGCGAGGCGAGGGAGCTCCCGCGCCTTTCCAGGAAAATTGCCTGGGCAACTTGCCGTCAGGCTTGGGCCGAGCGCTGCTGCGCAGCGCGGAATATTTTCTGCTGAGAGGCGCTTCAGGGCAGGTTTGCCCTGAAGCGCCATTTCAAGTGTGTGTTGCGCCAGCACCGGGTCAAGGGAAGCCGCGCGGTCCCTGCGGGACCCTTGACCCGGCGCTGGCGGGGAAGGCTTAGCGCGCGCGCTGTTTCTGGCCGCGGCGCTGGGCGTTGCCGGGCTTGCTGCCCTGGGGTTTGCCCTGGCTGTTGCCGCCGCCGCCGCCACGGCGGCGCTGGCCGCCGGGTTTGCCACCGCCGCGGCGCCCATTGGGACGGCCGCCGGGCTTGCCTGCGGGGGCTGCCGGATCGGGCATTGCTTCCCAGGCGCGGCCGGAGGCGGTGGGGATGGTGATCTTCATCACCTTCTGGATTGCCTTCAGCTCTTCCATCTCATCCGGGGCGCACAGCGCAATTGCCTGGCCGTCCTTGCCCGCACGCGCGGTGCGGCCGATGCGGTGCACATAAGCATCCGGTACATTCGGCAGTTCGTAGTTGTAGACGTATTTCACGTCCGGAATGTCGAGGCCGCGGGCCGCCACATCGGTGGCGACCAGCACCTTGATTTCGCCTGCCTTGAAGGCCGCCAGAGCGCGCTCTCGCTGGCCCTGGCTCTTGTTGCCGTGGATGGATGCCGCTGCAAAACCCGCTTTTTCGAGGGTCTTCATCAGCTTTTCCATGCCCCACTTGGTGCGGCCGAAGACCAGGGTGCGCTCGTCCTTGTGCTGGTCCAGCAGTTCCTTCAGCAGGTCCAGCTTGGCGGCCTTGGCGATGAAGTGCACCGACTGGGTGATCTTGTCGGCAGCCTTGCCCGGGGGCGAGACCTCGATCCGGACCGGGCTCTGCAGGTAGGAGTTGGCGATCTCGTTCATCTGCTTGGGCATGGTGGCCGAGAACAGCATGGTCTGGCGTTCCTGCGGGATCAGCGCCGCGATCTTGCGCAGGGTGTGGATGAAGCCGAGGTCCAGCATCTGGTCGGCCTCGTCGAGCACCAGGAAGTCGCAGGAGCCGAGATCCAGCGCGCCGCGGTCGAGGATGTCGATCAGGCGGCCCGGAGTGGCGACCAGGATGTCGGTGCCCTTGGCGATGCGGGCGATCTGCGGGTTGATGGAGACGCCGCCGACTACCAGGCCGACTTTCATCGGGGTGCCTTCGGTCAGGCCCTTGAGGGTGTCGGCGATCTGGTTGGCGAGCTCGCGGGTCGGCGCCAGCACCAGGCCTCGCACGGTCATCGCCGCGGGCTTGCGGCCGTATTCCAGCATCCGTGCCACCAGCGGCACGCCGAAGGCTGCGGTCTTGCCGGTGCCGGTCTGCGCCAGGCCCAGCACGTCCTTGCCGTTGAGGGCATGGGGAATGGCGCGCGCCTGGATCGGGGTGGGGTCATTGAGACCCATGTCCTTGAGGCGGGCGAGGAGCTTCTCAGGCAGCCCCATAGTCGAAAATTCAGTCACGTATCGTCCTTTCACGGCCCTGCGAAATGCACTGGCCGGGTCCGCTGCTTGGGCAGCGGTTTCATGCGGGGCAGGGACCTCGGGCGCGCGCTGGCCGGATGCCAGGCCGCTGGCCTCTGCAATCCCCACGCGTGATTTTGGGAATGGCGGCATATCACTAGACCCCGGAACATTGGTCATGCGCATCATGCGCGTCCGGTCATTGGTCTCTGCTCACGCGGCAGGGAGGGATGCCTGGGTGCCAAATGGCTGTGGATAAGCCGATTGTCAACTGCTGATGCATATGAAAAGCCGGTTTTCGCGGGCTTTTGCATCCGCTAAAGAGGAAGCCCAGAAAACCGCGAGGACGCAAATGGCAAAGACGATTATCGCCCGCTGCGAGCGCAAGGGCCTGCGCATGACCGGCCAGCGCCGGGTGATTGCCCAGGTGCTGCAGGACAGCGATGATCATCCTGACGTCGAGGAGCTGTATGCTCGTGCCAGTGCGATGGATGCGGGGATTTCGATTGCCACCGTCTACCGCACCGTGAAGCTGTTCGAGGAAGCGGGCATTCTGGAGCGGCTGGAGTTCGGCGACGGGCGCGCGCGCTATGAGGATGCCGACCGCGAGCATCACGACCACCTGATCGACATGAACTCGGGCGAGGTGATCGAGTTTTGCGACCCGGAGATCGAGGAGCTGCAGGAGCGGATCGCCCGCAAGCTGGGCTATGAGCTGCGCGGGCACAAGCTGGAGCTTTACGGGGTGCCGCGCAAGCAGGACTGAGGCGGTGGAGCCGTTTTCCTGGCCGGAATTTTTGCAAAATTCCGGTTGCGTGGATGGCGGCGACTGCGCCACGCATCACGAAAATTGATGAGTGCGCTCACGTCTTGTCATTGCAGGGCGTCGGAAACGGAGTTGCCGCCGGGGTATTTTGCCGCTTTTGTCCTCCGAAGCCCGGCAGCCCCGCTGGGCGGAACGATGGACGCGCGCTCATGAACAACCTGCACGGCATTCTGCTGGTCATTGCCTCGATGGCATTTTTCACGCTTGAAGACATGTTCATCAAGCAGTTGTCTGGCACCTTGCCGGTCGGGCAGATCCTGATCTTCCTCGGTATCGGGAGCGGGCTGGTCTTTGCGGTGATGGCGAAGATGCAGGGGCACCGTCTGTTTGCGCCGCGCTCCTGGCGGCTGCGGCCGGTGCTGCGGGCTGGGACCGAGGCGGTTTCGGCGATGGGGTTCGCCTCGGCGCTGGCGCTGGTCGATATCTCTGTTGTGGCCGCCGTGTTCCAGGCAACTCCGCTGGTGATCACCATGGGCGCGGCACTGTTTCTGGGCGAGGACGTGGGCTGGCGCCGTTGGCTGGCAATCTGTGTGGGCTTTGCCGGGGTTCTGCTGATCATCCGCCCGGGTTTAGACAGTTTTGAACCCGCCGCATTGCTGGTGGTGATTGCGGTGCTCGGCGTCGCGGCGCGGGACCTGATGACGCGGGTGATGGACAGCGCGGTGCCCTCCACCGTTGTCAGCTTCCAGGCGTTCCTTGCGGTCATTCCTGCGGGTCTGCTGCTGCTGGCCTTCACCCCCGGCGAGGCGCAGGTGATGGAGCAGAATGAATACCTGATGCTGGCAGGCGGTGTGCTGTTCGGCGTGCTGGGGTATTACGGCATTGTCACCGCAACGCGGGTGGGGGATGCCTCGGCGGTGACGCCGTTCCGCTATACTAGGCTGTTGTTCTCGATCCTGGCGGGCGTGCTGGTTTTTGGCGAGCGGCCCGATGCGCTGATGTTGACAGGGGCTGCGCTGATCATCGGATCCGGTCTTTACACTTTTGTGCGTGAGCAGAGGCTGGCGCGGCGGGCGCGCAGGGAAGCGGCAGCTGCGGCCTGACGTCCCGGCTGGCATAATTCCTCTGCCTTGTTGGCGCAAACAGCGCCTTGTTAGCCCTAACCTGCCGCTTTTATGCGTGTTAGCGATAACGATCCCGGTTTACTTTCCTGCAGCGGCTGGTATGACGCTGGCAGCAAAACGCGCCGCTTTCAGGCCAAACCAAGGATGGACAGATGAGCACCATTATCGACATTCACGCCCGTGAGATCCTCGACAGCCGGGGCAACCCGACGGTTGAGGTCGACGTGATCCTGGAAGACGGCACCATGGGCCGCGCAGCCGTGCCCTCCGGCGCCTCGACCGGCGCCTATGAGGCGGTGGAGAAGCGCGACGGCGACAAGTCCCGTTACATGGGCAAGGGTGTGCTGGAAGCAGTCGCCGCGGTGAACGGCGAGATCGCCGAGGAGCTGGTGGGCTTTGACGCGACTGAGCAGGTTGCGGTTGATCAGGCAATGATCGAACTGGACGGCACCGAGAACAAGGGCCGCCTGGGTGCCAACGCAATCCTGGGCGTGTCGATGGCGGTGGCCAAGGCAGCGGCCGATTTCACCACCCAGCCGCTCTACCGCTATATCGGCGGCACGTCGGCCCGGGTTTTGCCGGTGCCGATGATGAACATCATCAATGGCGGCGAGCATGCCGACAACCCGATCGACATTCAGGAATTCATGATCATGCCGGTGGCCGCGGAGAACATCCGTGAAGCCGTGCGCATGGGCTCCGAAGTGTTTCACACTCTGAAGAAAGAGCTGTCGGCAGCGGGTCTGTCCACCGGGATCGGCGACGAGGGCGGCTTTGCCCCCAACATCGGCTCCTCCCGCGAGGCGCTGGACTTCATCCTGAAGTCGATCGAGAAAGCAGGCTACAAGCCCGGCGAAGAGATCTACCTGGCGCTCGATTGCGCGGCGACCGAGTATTACAAGGACGGCAAATACGTGCTGTCCGGCGAGGGCAAGTCGCTGTCCAGCGAAGAAAATGCCGACTATCTGGCGGCGCTGGTCAATGACTACCCGATCATCTCCATCGAAGACGGCATGTCCGAGGACGACTGGGATGGCTGGAAGCTGCTGACCGACAAGATCGGCAACTCTGTGCAGCTGGTGGGCGATGACTTGTTCGTGACCAATCCGGCGCGCCTGGCCGAAGGCATCGAACGCGGCGTGGCGAACTCGATGCTGGTGAAGGTGAACCAGATCGGCTCCCTGACCGAGACCCTCAAAGCCGTCGATATGGCCCACCGCGCGCGCTACACCAATGTGATGTCGCACCGCTCGGGCGAGACTGAGGACGCCACCATTGCGGACCTCGCCGTCGCCACCAACTGCGGCCAGATCAAGACCGGATCGCTGGCGCGCTCTGACCGGCTTGCCAAGTACAACCAGCTGATCCGCATCGAAGAAGCGCTGGGCGAAGTGGCCGAATACGCGGGCCGTTCGATCCTGAAGCGCTGATTGACTACAAGGATATGGCGGRAAAATCCCGCCATATCGCAATCTCTGCTTCGGTGATTTAACTAGGCTCTTACCCGGATTCGGTTGCCTCAAGAAACGGCAGAATTACCAACTTTCTCAGCGGGGAATTGGTGAGAAGCTTACAACCAGGCTTTTTCCTGTGATGGAGGAACTGGTCTCTTTACTAAGTGACGCGGACAGTTCCGGCTCCAGCAATTCCAGTTTGGCGCTAATCTCAGCGCCTGCGGCACCTCCCGTCTTGCGCGCCAACACAATATCACCGCTGGTGACCGACTTGATCTGATAAGCCGCCCATCCAAATTGATCGACGTTCTTTCTCCAGTTTCTGCAACGCGGGCCGTTGCTTTGAGATTCAAAGAGTTCTCCTGCGTCCACAAGAGAAATCGAAGACCGGTATGCATTTGTCAGCTTATACGAATAGTACTTGGAAATATTACCACTTAGCCCAGCTTCTGCAAATTTTACTTTAAGGCCATCCAGTTTTCCCTTGGCCTCAATTTTCTTCAAAAGATCAATGTCGGCCACGCGTCGATTGGGTTCCAAAGTTAGACCGGATTCTTCGAGGTCAAAAAAACATAGACTTTCTAGGTTGACTGGAGTGCTGAGCGCGTCGGTTTGCTTTTCTCTTGCAAAATAAAGAGAGCCGACGTGAATGCCTTCTCTCGGCGGAACTAGCTCTCGTTCTCCTGTCAGCTTATCTTGTTGATCGCAGCCAGCCAATGCAAGCGCGGCTGCAATTGAAAGTAAAAATCTCATGGTTGTCTCTCGATATGGTGGAATAGCGCGAGGTTGGCGGTTTTTATTTTTTTATGCAACTAAAAACTGTTTTTTTGTGGTACGGGTTATCTCCTGGTTGACTGTTTCGGAACGGGTGGCACTGTGGATTCGACTAGGATAAGTAAAACAAAGGGCTGAGGCAGAACTTTGATCGCTTTGTTCTTGGATTGGGTCCCAATTAGTGGAGATAACGTTGAGCAAACCCGCTCGTGACAACCTATACCAGTCCCCCCATATAGAGCTGCTTCTGAGCTCCTTTTATCAGGTAACAGGCCATCCGCTGTGGGGTTGGGCTGGGAGCAGCTGACGGCGATGCCGTCACGGCCGACGGCGGAGCCTGCGCACCGGGAGCAGCGGGAGGCGATGTTTGCCGAGATGCGGGCCAAAGGCTTCATCGAGGATTATGCAGGCGCCAGGATTAGCGCCTCGGGGCGGCGGTTCGAGATCCGGGGTGCGCTGATCTGGCCGCTGCTGGCGCCGGACGGCGAGAAGCTGGGCGAGGCGGCAAGTTTCCGGGATTACAGGTCTATCTGACAGCATACCTGCTGGCAACGGCATGTGTGGCCCGGATCACAGACGCTCACGCGGGCGTTATGTTAGCGTGTCCCTGCGCGGTGCAAAGGTGCTGCGGGAAAGGGGAACAGGCCATGACGATGCGGATGTTGCGCACAGTGGCAATCTGTGCAGTTCTTTCAACCCTTTTGGGGTGCAGCGGACCGGGGATTTACCCGTTCAGTGGTCAGGCCGCGTCACCGGATGACCCGGTCCAGCGGCTGAACCTTGGCGGGGAAATACGCTGATACCAGGGCTGCGGTGCGATAGCGTGCTGCAGCCGGAGATCTGGCGCCCCGGCCGGGGGGAGGGCGCCAGTTCGGATAAGCCTTAGCAGGCGGCGGTGTAATAGGTGCCGTCGCCGCGGGAATATGCGCACTGATTGGACTGGCTGTTTTGCGCAACCAGGGTGCCAGCGGCAGCGCCGCCTAGGGCCGCGATCAGGCGCCAGTCGTCGTCAGCCTTGAGCGCGTCAGCGGCGATCAGACCAGCAGCGGCGCCGCCTGCCACACCGGCAACAGTGCGCTGTTCGGGGGTCAGGTTGGTGCAGGCGCCCAGGCCCAGTACGGCGGAGCTTGCGAGTGCAGGGATCCAGCGGAAAGTCATTTGATATCTCCATTTTCAGGTCCGAGGCGGCCTTATCGCGGGCCGCAGACTGCATTATAACGCCGGCCCCGGCAGGATGGTTCCGCATATATGCGCACAGTAAGGGCAGCAGCGCAGTTCCGCCGGAGGGGTGCGCACAGCGGCGGGCTTTTGCCGGGGAAGAGTGGAAGCCCGCCGTTAAGTGCTTGCTGGAGCTCGGCTCTATCTCAGGCCCGGAAGCTGAGTGGTTTCCAAGCCGGACACAATACAGAAAACGATCTGCGGGGCTGGCCTGTCAGAGCTGCTTGGACATTAGAATGTAGTTCTTGCGGGGCTGGAAGCGGGTGCGCAAGTAGAGCCTCTGGGCGGTCTCGTTCTCGCGGTCGACCTCAAGGTGCAGGGCGCGCATGCCCGCCGTTGCGAGAGTTTTCGGCAGTTCGGTCAACACTTCGGTGGCAATGCCGCGGCCGCGCACGGCGGGGCGGATGTACAGCTCATCAACGAACCCGTCCATGCCGCCGAATTCCACCGACCATCCGAAGGTGATGACGATATAGCCTATCGGTGCCCGGGTCGGGCCAATCAGGTAGACGGCGCCGTACGGGTGGCCGTTCAGCAAGGGCTCAATGCCTGCGCGGCGGTGCTCGTCGCTGCTGTCCAGTCCGGATTCGGTATGGAAGGTGGCGACCAGGGCCAGCACGGTGTTCAGGTGTTCGGGTTTGGCCAGGTGTAGGGCAGCGCTCATAGGCGGGCGAGCCTTTCGGTCAGGAGTTTGAAGAAGCCATCCGCGTCGGCATCGCCGATGAACAGGGCATTGGGCTTGCGGTCCGTGACGCCCCACCAATCGGCGACGGTCATGCCGAGCGTGAGATCCGATTTGGTTTCGATTTCGACGTTCACATGGCGACCGGAAAAAAGCTCTGGCTGCAGAAGCCAGGCGATGACGCAGGGGTCGTGCAGCGGGCCGCCCTCTGAGCCGTATTTCTCCACATCGAAGCGTTCGAAAAAATCCAGCATGTCCGCGGTGAAACGGCCGACCTGGGTATCGAGGGCGCGGATTGCTTCGACGCGCGGCTTGGTGGCCAGCACCTTATGCGTCACATCCAGCGGCATCATGGTGATCGGTGCGCCGGAACTGAACACAATTTCAGCGGCTTCCGGGTCGACGTAAATGTTGAATTCCGCCGCCGGGGTGATGTTGCCCACCTCGAAATAGGCACCGCCCATCATCACGATTTCCTGCACCCGGTCGATGATGTCGGGCGCGGTGTTGAAGGCGGCGGCAACATTGGTCAGCGGTCCCAGAGTGCAGAGGGTGACGGTGCCGGGCTCGTGGCGGCGCAGGGATTCGATGATGAAATCGACGCCATGACCATCGGCCAGAGGCATCGCCGGCTCCCACAAGTCCGGGCCGTCGAGCCCGGTCTGGCCATGCACATGTTCAGCGGTGATCAGCGGGCGGGCAAGCGGCGCTACGCTGCCCGCGTAGACGGGCACGTCCGTCTTGCCTGCCGCTTCGCAGACGATGCGGGCGTTCTTGCCGGTCAGTGACAGGGGAACATTGCCAGCCACGCAGGTGATGCCAAGCAGGTCGAGGTTTTCCGGGCTGGCCAGCGCCAGCAGTATGGCGACGGCATCGTCCTGGCCGGGATCGGTGTCGATGATGATTTTTCTGGCGCTCATGGCGGTCTCCGCTGGTCGTGAGCTGTGAGACTACGCGCTGCGGTTCCGGGATTGAACCGGTGCGGCGCCAACCTTTGCAAATTTCCGGAGATTTTCTGCGACGGACTTTTGCCGCCCCTGCGTTTGCTTTCTATAGTTGCCTGACGCTGCGTCACGGACGGGATGGTCCGCAGGCACAGGCCGTAATTTCTTGGCCCGGATTCAGGGCCTTATTGGTACGGCATTGGTTGGCCGGAAACACATTGATTTGCATGGGGGAAACAAAACATGCCCAAAGAGCCCAAAGTTGTTGGCGATATCCTGAAAGACAAGAAGATGACCGCCGCGTACATGGATTACTGCAAGCGGCGCTACTGCCTGAACGAGTTCATGTTCACCCAGAATAAGGGCAATCCGGAATCGCTCTGGACCCGATACATGGACCAGAAGAAGGGCAAGGAGCCGGTTAACATCACCTCCAAGACCCATCTGGCGGCCAAGGCGCTGGCCGACAAGGGCGACTTCAAGAACGGCGACTGGAAGAAGATCATCGCGACCGGCAAGGATGAGGTCGTGAAGATGCTGAACAAGGATGTGATGGGGTTCACCGGCAGCGACGAATATAAGAAATACGTCGCCGAAAACGGCATGGGCGATCCCAAGAAGGCAGCCAAGCTGCTGGGCATCACAGACGTGAAGAAGCTGAAAGACGTGATGGTCAACGTCGCGGTCGATGACAAGAAGACTGCCGAGAAGCTTTGGAAAGAGCTGATGAAGAAGGAAAAGATCATCGAGGATTTCAAGGCGATGTCCTCGGCGCTGAAAAAGGCGAGCCTGGTCTGATCCCGAATCCGGCGGGCCCCGGCGGCAGGGCCACCGGGGCTTGAGTATTTGGGGAAAGATGAAGGAGGGCTTTGCTTAGGCGCGCTCGTCAGCTTTCACCTGGTCCCAGAGCGCGTCCATTTCCGCCAGGTCGCTGTCTTCGGGGCGTTTGCCGCGGGCGGCGAGCTTGGTCTCCACGCCCTCGAAGCGGCGGGTGAATTTGGCGTTGGCGGCGCGCAGGGCGGCTTCGGGCTCAACCCCCAGATGGCGGCCCAGGTTGGCCATCACGAACAAGAGGTCGCCGAATTCTTCCTCGACTTCCGCCTGGGAGAGGCTGTCGCGGGCCTCGACCAGCTCGGCGCATTCCTCGGTGATCTTGGCGATGACATTGTCTGCCGACGGCCAGTCAAAGCCGACCCGGGCGGCACGTTTCTGCAGCTTGTAAGCGCGCAAGAGGGCGGGCAGGCCGACGGCGACCCCGTCCAGCGTGCCCTGCTGCTCCTTGCCGGCGCGCTCGGCGGCCTTGATCGCCTCCCAGTCCCGGGTCTGCTGTTCGGCGGATTTCTCACGGCTTTCGCCGCCGAACACATGCGGGTGGCGGGAGACCATCTTGTCCGACATGGTCCTGACCACGTCCTGGAAGGTGAAGTGGCCCGCCTCCTGCGCCATCCGGGCGTGGAACACGGACTGGAACAGCAGGTCGCCCAGCTCGCCCTTCAGCTCCTCCCAGGCTTCGCGTTCGATTGCGTCGGCAACTTCGTAAGCCTCTTCAATGGTGTAAGGCGCGATGCTGGCGAAATCCTGTTCGATGTCCCAGGGGCAGCCGGTTTCGGGGTCGCGCAGGCGTGCCATGATTTCCAGCAGGCGCTCGATGCCTGCGGTCTGGTCGTGGATCAGGTCTGTTTCTTGCATTGCGGCTGCTCTTGTTCCGGTGTCAGATGCATCATCCCGAGTCTGAAGCAGGAGTCCACCCCAATGCCCGTTGTGAACCGTATTGCCGATTATGCCGAGGAGATGAAGGCCTGGCGGCGGCATCTGCACCAGATCCCGGAACTGGCGCTGGACCTGCCCAAGACGGCAGCCTTCGTGGCGGAGCGGCTGCGGGAGTTCGGGGTGGATGAGCTGCACGAGGGCATCGCGCAGACCGGTATGGTGGCGATCATCAACGGGCAGGGAGAGGGGCCGACGATTGGCCTGCGGGCCGACATGGATGCGCTGCCGATCCCGGAGGAAACCGGGGTTGAATACGCCTCCGGCCATGCGGGTAACATGCATGCCTGCGGCCACGACGGCCATACCGCGATGCTGCTGGGGGCTGCGAAATACCTGGCGGAAACCCGCAACTTCCGGGGCCGGGCTGCGCTGATCTTTCAGCCGGCGGAGGAGGCCATCGGCGGTGCCCGCATCATGGTTGAGGAAGGCATCATGGACCGCTTCGATATCGGCGAGGTCTATGCGCTGCACAATGCGCCGGGGCTGCCCGAAGGTCATTTCCTGACCACGCCGGGCGCCCTGATGGCGGCGGTGGACACCTTCGATATCCACATCCAGGGCAAGGGCGGCCACGGCGCCATGCCGCATGAGACCCGTGATCCGGTGATGGCGGCCTGCGGCATTGCGCAGGCGATCCAGACCATCGTCAGCCGCAATCACCACACACTGGAGGATCTGGTGGTTTCCGTCACCCAGATCCATACCGGCACCGTCGACAACGTGATCCCCGACACCGCCTACATCAACGGCACCGTGCGCACCTTCAACCCGGAGGTGCAGAAGATGGTGATGCGGCGGATGAAGGAGATCGTTGCGGGGCAGGCCGCAAGCTATGGCGTCGAGGCGGAACTGGACTACGAGGTCGGTTACCCCGCGACCTACAACGACGCTGAAAAGACCGGGTTTGCGGTGGAGGTTGCCCGCGAAATCTCCGGCGCGGGCAATGTTGAGGCGGACGGCAGCCGCGAGATGGGGGCGGAGGACTTTGCCTATATGCTGCAGGCGCGGCCGGGTTCCTACCTGTTCCTGGGCCAGGGTGACAGCGCCGGGCTGCATCACCCGAAGTATGACTTTAACGACGCAATCTCGCCGGTGGGGGCGTCCTTCTTCGCCCGGCTGGTGGAGCGCGCGCAGCCGCTGAACGGATAGGGCGCGGCGTGTCTGCACCAGTTCCGCGGGCGCTGGCGCGGCGGCCGCCTCCGCCCTTTGACACGGGTGGCGCAGGTGCTATGCCGGAGCATGCAGCGGCGGGATGCATCCGGCGCGTTGGCGGAAACGTGAGAGACAATGACTGACTTCAATCAACCGATCAGCGGAAACGACCTGGCGCGGTTTTCTGGGCCGAACACCTATATGCGGCTGCCGCAGGCGACCTCGCTGGATGGATTGGATGTGGCAGTGCTGGGCGTTCCGATGGATATCGGAACCTCCTGGCGGTCCGGAACCCGTTTCGGCCCCAAGCAGATCCGCGCCGAGAGCGCGATGCTGCGGCCCTACAACATGGCAACCGGGGCGGCGCCGTTTGACAGCCTGAACATTGCCGACATCGGCGATCTGGCGATCAACACGTTTTCGCTGCCGGATTCGCTCCGGATCATCGAAGAAAGCTATGACGCGATCCTGTCGGGCGGGGTGATCCCGGTGGCGATGGGCGGCGATCATTCGATCACGCTGCCTATCCTGCGCGCGATTGCCAAGAAATACGGCCCCGTGGCGCTGGTGCATGTGGATGCCCATGCCGATGTGAACGACGAGATGTTCGGCGAGCGGGAGACCCATGGCACCGTGTTCCGCCGCGCCTATGAGGAGGGGCTAATCGTCCCGGACAAGACCTATCAGATCGGCATCCGCGGCACCGGCTATGCCGCCACCGATTTTTCCGAGGCGCAGGGCTGGGGGTTCCAGCACTTCCCGGCGCAGGAGCTGTGGAACCGCTCGCTGCACCAGATGGGTGCGGAAATTCGCCGCGATATCGGCAATAGGCCGGTCTATGTCTCCTATGATATTGATAGTCTTGATCCGGCCTATGCGCCGGGCACCGGCACGCCGGAAATCGGCGGGCTGACAACGCCGCAGGCGCTGGAGCTGATCCGGTCCCTGAAGGGGGTCAACATCGTGGGCTGCGATCTTGTGGAGGTGTCGCCGCCTTATGACCCGTCGGGCAACACCGCCCTTGTGGGCGCCAACCTGCTCTATGAGCTGTTGTGCGTGCTGCCGGGCGTGGCAACGAGATAAGCGGTCCGGCCTCACACGGAAGGCCGGCGGAGGGCCGCGCGTGAGGAGGAGGCAAGGGGTGACCTTGAAACCGCGTTGAGGCGGCTGATGCTGCTGGGCTGGCTGCTGCTGGCCGCGATTGTCGCCGGACTGGGGTTCATCCGGCTGGCGCCGAGCGATCCGCTGGACTGGAACACCCAGCCGGAGCTGAGCGAGGACAAGGAGTTCCGCGGCGGCGTTTTCCGGGTGATCCGAACCGGGCCGGAAGGGCTGGAACGGTTCCACCGCATCGCCAGCCACGCGCCGCGCACCAGCGTGCTGGCGGGCGGCCCGGACGATGGCATGGTGACCTATATCACCCGCACCCAGGTGCTGGGCTTTCCCGACTACACCACCGCGGCGCAGGACGGTGATCTGCTGAAGGTCTACGCGAGGCTGCGATTCGGCCGCTCTGACCTGGGGGCTAACAAGGAACGCATCAACAGCTGGCTGGCGGAGATGGAAGAGGGTGCGCAGGCTGTTTCTGCGGGGGAATAATGCGGGGCTCCCGCCTGTTCGCGGGCTTTTGAAAAAGCCCCTTACAGTTGGGCCGGGCGCCGTGCTCTCGCGCGGCGCGGGCTCTTCCGCCTCCGGCGGTAGAGCCTTAGTTTGTTGAGAAGCGCTTCAGGTGCCAGTTGGATTGCACCAGCCAGGGAGGACAAGCCGGTTGGATAATATTGCAGTGCTCGATCTTGGCGACGGCCGGCGGATACACTGCAGGGGTATTGACGCGGCAAAATCCAAGTGGGCCCAGCACTATTCCCGAATCGATGACGCCACTATCGACGTTTTCTATCCGATCAGTCTCGGCGGCGTGGTGGTGACCTATCGCTACGATAGCGAGCTGGAAAAATGGGTTAAGTCAAAATAAGGAGTATCTCCGGGACACCTGCTTTTCTGTGTATGAACCGTAATGCAGCTGGGACGACGCAAATCAGAGCCGCGGCAGCACTGGGGGGCGCCTGAATTGCCAGGCAGCGGGTCCAGCGAGGCCGATAGGCAGCTGCTTTGCACCTCGCGCCACATCGGCACGTTCAGCGACATCTGACATTGCGCCATGAACATGCGGCCGTCAACTTGCAGGCAGCGCAGTTCGCCCAGTTCCACCCGGGCGCCGGATTTGTCGGTGCAGTAACAATCGATGGTCTTGCCGCCTGGCCCCTTCACATCTGCCAGCCCCGTGCTGGGCAGGGTGAGGAGGATTGTGGCAATAAGGGCTCTGGCATGTCGCATGGGTCTAGCATATCACATGGGGGCCACTTGGCCAAAACATGAACAGCAATAGGCGCACCCATGGTCCCCGAAGAACGGCTGGAACAGATCCTGCAGCGGTTTCAGTATCTTGAAGCCGCGATGGCGGATGGTGCCGGGGGCGGGGAAATTGCTGCTTTGGCCAAGGAATATTCCGACCTGCGGCCGGTGGCGGAGCAGGTGACGGCCTACCGCAAGCTGCTGGGCGATCTGGAAGAGGCCGAGTTGATGCTGGCCGATCCGGACATGAAGGATTTGGCCGCGGAGGAGATCCCGGCCTTGAAGGCGGCCATTCCTGAAGCTGAGCACGCACTGCAGCTGGCACTGCTGCCCAAGGACGCGGCGGACAGCCGCCCGGCGATTCTGGAAATCCGCCCCGGCACCGGCGGCGATGAGGCGGCTTTGTTCGCGGGCGACCTGCTGCGCATGTACCAGCGTTATGCCGAGGGGCAGGGCTGGAAGTTCGACATCATCGAGGAGCAGGCAACCGAGCTGGGCGGCATCAAGGAAGTGGTTGCCCATATCAAGGGCGAAAACGTCTTTGCCCGCTTGAAGTACGAATCCGGCGTGCACCGGGTGCAGCGGGTGCCAGCGACCGAAAGCGGCGGGCGGATCCATACATCGGCCGCCACCGTGGCGGTGCTGCCGGAGGCGGAGGATGTGGATATACATATCGACGCCAACGACATTCGTATCGACACCATGCGCGCGTCCGGCGCAGGCGGGCAGCATGTGAACACCACCGACTCGGCGGTGCGGATCACCCACTTGCCGACCGGGCTGGTTGTGACCTCGTCGGAAAAGTCCCAGCACCGCAACCGCGAGATCGCCATGCAGGTGCTGAAGACGCGTCTTTATGACTTGGAACGCCAGCGGATCGACAGCGAACGCTCGGCGGACCGGGCCAGCCAGGTGGGCTCGGGCGACCGGTCCGAGCGCATCCGCACCTACAACTTTCCGCAAGGCCGCATGACCGATCACCGCATCAACATGACGCTTTACAAGCTGGATCAGGTGATGGGCGGTGATCTGGACGAGTTCATCGACGCGCTGACTGCGGACAATCAGGCGCGGCTGCTGGCCGAGATGGGCCAATAGGTATGACTGAGACCGCGGCACAGGCAATGGCGGCAGCAACGGCCAAGCTCCGGGCCGCCGGGGTGCCGGACCCGGCGCGCGATGCTCGGGTGCTGCTGGCGCATGCGGCCAGGATTGAGGCCAGCCGGGTCACGCTGATCGCGCCGGAGGAACTAGCGGCGGAAGTGGCGGAACGCTATGAGCAGCTGATTTCGCTGCGTGCCGTGCGGGTTCCGGTTTCGCATCTGATCGGCGAGCGGGAGTTCTACGGCCGCCGTTTCAAGGTCTCGCGCGATGTGCTGGATCCGCGTCCTGAGACCGAGATCCTGATCGAGGCAGCGCTGGCGGAACCTTACGCACGGGTGCTGGATCTGGGCGTCGGCTCCGGCTGCATTCTGGTGACGCTGTTGGCGGAACGGCAGGAGGCCACCGCGCTGGGGGTCGACATCAGCGAGGCGGCCTGCCTGCAGGCCAGCGCCAACGCGGTGCTGCACCGGGTGGAGGCGCGCGCCGATATCCAGCAATCGGATTGGTTTGAAAACGTTGAGGGGCAGTTTGACCTGATCGTGTCGAACCCGCCCTATATCGCATTGGATGAGATGGAGGGGCTGTCAGCCGAGGTGCGCGGGCATGAGCCGGGCATTGCCCTGACTGATGGCGGGGACGGGCTGGGGGCCTACCGGAAGATTGCCGCACAGGCAGCCGCGCATCTGGCACCGGGCGGGCGGGTGCTGCTGGAAATCGGCCCGTCCCAGGGCCAGGCGGTCAGCGCATTGCTGGAGGCAGCAGGTTTCAGTGGTATCGCGGTGCTGCCGGACCTGGACGGGCGTGACAGGGTGGTACGGGCGCATTCCCCCTCAAATCGCGGATTTTGACGCGGTAAACCGCAGATTCGACCGAAAAAGCTCAGAAAGTTCCTTTGGCCCCCTTGTCTGGCGCTTCGGAACATGGTTACTCAAGATGAGCCGTATAGAGGTGAACGCTTTTCAAGCATTCCCACGGCATCAAGCCCAAAAAGCTAACGATCCGGCGCTGAGGCGCGCTGCACAGGGTCAACGGCGCATTAACTCAAGGCTTATGATAGGCATATGAGATCGTCCAAATCACGTTCACGCTCCAAGTCGAACCGAAATCGCCCGAACGGCGCCAATGTGGTCAACCGGGTGTTCGACAGCTCTGGTCCCGAAGGCAAGGTGCGCGGAACCCCGCAGCAGATCATCGACAAATACAATCAGCTGGCCCGCGATGCGCAGCTGGGCAATGACCGGGTTGCGGCCGAGAACTTTCAGCAGCACGCGGAGCATTACCTGCGGATGCTGAACGAAGCGCAGCGCGAGATCGAGGCGCGCCGCGAGGAGCAGGAGCGCCAGAACCGCGAGCGCCAGGCCGAGCGCGACCGCGAGCGCGCGGAACGGCTGGAGCGTCAGGAGCGCGAGGCGGCAGCCACTGCCGCGGCAGACAGCGACCCGGCCAGCGCGCCCCAGCCGGAGGTGATTGATCCGCGCGGCGACAACGGCAACGGCCAGGACAGCGGCCTCGTCGAAACTCCGGAAAGCCAGAGCGCGGCTCCGGCAGAAGGCGGAGAGGAAGCGGCCCCGAAGAAAGCCCCGGCCCGCAAGCCCCGCGCCCGCAAACCCGCAGCCAAGGCTGAGGGACCTGAAGCGGCAGGCGAGGGCGGCGACGCCCCGGCGCCGAAGAAGCCAAGCCGGCCGCGCGCCAAACCGAAGCCGAAGGCAGAGGATGGCCCGGCAGAAGCCGCCGAGTAAGCCGGTTTCAGTCAGATTTGCAAAACCCCCGGAGCCGCTGGCCCCGGGGGTTTTTCGTGAAGGTGGTCCGCTGTGGCGCCGTTCAGGCCTCGTGGCCAAGCACCCGCAAGTAGCGGCGGACGGCTTCGGGGAAGCCCAGCATCAGGGCGTCGGCAGTCAGGCCATGGCCGATGGAGACTTCGGCCAGATCGGGGATGGCCTGGCGCAGGCCGGGGAGATTTTCCACGGTCAGGTCATGGCCTGCGTTCATCATCAGCGCGCCGTTGCCGTCCGCGGCCAACGCGCGGGCGGCGTCGGCGGTGTCCTTGATCTTGCCAAGCTCCTGCGCAACGGCGCCGGACGTGGTTTGTTCTGCGTAGGGGCCGGTATAGAACTCGATCCGGTCGGCACCCGCCTGCCGCGCCAGCGCGGGGTCAGCCGGGCTGGCGTCCACGAAGTAGGAGACCCGGATGCCGGCTGCCTTGAACTCCTCGGCGATGGGTAGGAGCATTTCGCCGTCGGCGGCAAAGTCCCAGCCGTGGTCGGAGGTGGACTGTTCCGGGGTGTCAGGAACCAGTGTCACCTGATGCGGCTTGTTTTCCAGCACCAGGTCGATGAAATGGCGGGTCGGGTAGCCCTCGATGTTGAACTCGGCCTGCGGGAATTCCTCGGCGATCAGCCGCGCCAGGGCGGGCAGGTCGGAAAAGCGGATGTGGCGCTCATCCGGGCGCGGATGCACGGTGATGCCGTGGGCGCCGGCCTGCAGGATGGCGCGGGAGATGTCGATCAGGTCGGGCCAGGGCACCTCGCGACGGTTGCGCAAATAGGCGACCGCGTTGACGTTCACGGACAGGAGGGTCGGGCGCGGGGCGACGGGCTGGGTCATCGGGAAATCATGCTCCGGCAAGTTCTTTGGGGAATGAGGATCAGGCCTTGGCCACTTCGCGGGCCAGGGCGCAGAAGGCCTCCAGGCTCACCTGCTCGGCACGCTCAGTCGGAGGGATGCCTGCCGCCGTCAGATGCGCCTCGATATCGGGCGAGATGCCCTTGAGCGAGGCACGCAGCATCTTGCGGCGCTGGTTGAAGGCGGCGGCCACCACGCGGGACAGGATCGCGGCGTCGGCCGGGAAACGCGGTTCCGGCAGGGCGTCCAGATGCACCACGGCGCTGGAGACCTTGGGCGGCGGGGTGAAGGCGCCTGGGGGCAGCGACAGCACGATCTTTGCATCCGCGCGCCACTGCGCCAGGATCGCCAGGCGGCCATAGGCCTTGGTGCCGGGCTGCGCGACGATGCGCTCGGCCACCTCTCGCTGGAACATCAGGGTGAGGCTCTGCCAGAACGGCGGCCATGCCTTGGGCGTCAGCCAGCGCACCAGAAGTTCGGTGCCGACGTTGTAGGGCAGGTTGGCAGCGATGCGGATCGGCGGAGTGAGATGCTCCAGCGGGTCGATTTCCAGCGCGTCGCCGTTGATGACGTCGAAGCGGCCCGGATAGGCATCCGCGATCTCTTGCAGTGCGGGCAGGCAGCGCTGGTCCTTCTCCACCGCCAGCACGCGGCGGGCACCTTCGGCCAGCAGGCCGCGGGTCAGGCCGCCGGGGCCGGGGCCGATCTCCAGCACGTCGCAGCCGGTGAGGTCGCCTGCCTGGCGGGCGATCTTGGCGGTGAGGTTGAGGTCCAGAAGGAAGTTCTGGCCCAGCGATTTGCGCGCCGACAGCTGATGGGTGGCGATCACCTCACGCAGGGGAGGGAGAGAGTCGATGGCGCTCATGTCATCTGGACCTTGGGACAGGGCGCGGGGGGCGCGCCGGAATTTTCATGCCTCCGGCGGGGATATTTGCCGCCAGTAGAAGAATCAAGTGCTGGCGGCCATGGCTTGCGCCAGCTTCAGCGCCTCGATCAGGCTGGAGGGGTTGGCCTGACCGGTGCCTGCGATGTCGAAGGCGGTGCCGTGATCGGGGGAGGTGCGGATGAAGGGCAACCCCAGGGTCACGTTGACGCTGCGGTCGAAGTCCAGCGTCTTGATCGGGATCAGCGCCTGGTCGTGGTACATGCAGACGGCCGCGTCGTAGCGCGCACGGGCGGCGGCATGGAACATGGTGTCGGCGGGGTGCGGACCGGTGATGTTCAACCCTTCATTCTGCATCTCAACGACCAGCGCGTTGATCCAGTCGAGTTCTTCGCGGCCCATGGCGCCGCCTTCGCCTGCGTGCGGGTTGAGGCCCGCAACCGCGATGCGCGGCGCGGCGATGCCGAACTGGCCGCGCAGGCCTGCGGCGGTAATTTCAACGGTTTCGCGCAGGAGGCCCGGGGTCAGCACCGTTGGCACGTCCGACAGGGCAATGTGGATGGTGGCAGGCACCACCCGCAGCTGCTCGCTGGCCAGCATCATCACCACGCGGTCCCGGCCCGCAAGAGACGCGAGGAACTCGGTATGGCCGGGGTAAGCAAATCCTGCGCCGTCAATCAGCGCTTTCTTGTGGATGGGGGCGGTGCAAAGGGCAGAGGCTTCACTTTGCTGGACCAGCCGCACGGCGGTTTCGATGGATTGGATGACTCCGGCGGCATTGGCCGGGTCAGCAGTCCCCTTCGCGGCGCTGCCGCCGAAGGCGAGCGGCATCACGGGGAAGTGGTCCGCGCAGGCTGCCGCGGCCTCTGCCGGGGCGGCGATTTCCTTGACCGGGGTGCCGGCGGGCAGGTGGCGCGGGTCGCCGATCCAGAAGAACGGGCAGGCGGCGCGCAGGGTTTCCCAGGCCTTGACGGCGATCTCCGGGCCGATGCCTGCGGGTTCACCGCAGCTGAGAGCAATAGGCCCGGAGGAGGTCATTTGATGTCGATCCGGGCGTCTGCGCGCAGCTGTTCCAGGAAACTGTCAGTCAGCGAAGTCAGCCGCTGCCCGGTAAGCGCATTGGCCACGGTTTCGCGGTTGGCGCCTTCACCGAGGTCGGCGGTGCGGCCGCAAAGCATCAGAACCATCAGCGTCTGGCCGTTGTTGCGGGTCAGCGCGGTGGAGGTTTCGCTGGGGTCGAGCTTGGCAAGTTCCAGCGCGATGTCGCGGGGGATGTCCGCGGGGGGCAGGCTTTGGATGTCCAGCACCGAAGGGTCCTGGCCCTGCGCCAGGCCGTAAAAGTCTTCGCAGGTGTCGACGCTGTTCACGACCTGCTGCGCTGCCGCCAGGCTTTCCGGTGTTCGCCCGCCGGGCAGGTAGTAGGTGGCGTATTCGATTGCGGTATAGCGCGGAGCGGCGCCCTCGACCTCACGCACGCCGCGCATCTGGAACAGTGCGACGGCGTTCTGCAGCGGCAGCGGTTCGGAAATCTCACCCGGCTTCAGCGCCAGTACGATTTCCTGCAGCTGGGGCGGCAGTTTGGTCAGCGGCATCCACGGCAGGCGGCCGCCCTCGTTGCGGCTGGCTGCGGCGGAGTACTGAGTGGCTGCGGCGGCAAAACTGTCGTAGCCCTTGAGCCGCGAAACCTGCTCGATCAGCTCTTCGACCTGGGCGGCGTTCTGCTCGTTGATCGGTACGATGAATTCACTCAGCAGCACTTGGACGCTGCCGGTGCCCGCGCTGCCCATCGCGCGGTCGATCTCCTCGGGCGTGGGGCGGGCCTGGGACAGGAAGCGGGCGCGGGAGTATTCGCGCCAGCCCAGGCCGATCTTAGTGAAATCGCGCACGGTCTGCGGGGCGACGCCCTGTTGCTGAAGCGCGGTCAGGAAGTCGTTCAGCGACAGGTTGGCGCGGCCCGCCAGTTCTTCCATGCCGGCGGTCACATCCTCGTCGGAGAGTTCAATCCCCGCCTGTTCCAGCACTTCCAGTTTGAGGCGGTCGTTGATCAGCTCATCGCGGGCGGTTTCCAGCGGGTCGCCCGGAACCCGCAGCGCGGACTGGAAGCGGGCGCGCTGTTCCAGCTCGTAGCGGGTGATGACCTCGTCATTCACGGTGATAGCGGGGGCAAAAAGGTTCTGTGCCCCGGCCGGCAGGCCGGTCAGGGAAAGACCCGCGGCCAGCGCCAGTGCGGCTGCGGACTTGAGAGCACGGGAAAGGAAGGGAGCCGGGAACCGGGTATTCACGTCTTGCTGCATGACCGCCTGTACTGTTTGTTGCCGCTCTTCACGGAGAAACCGCTGAGCGAGATGGTAAAGCCGAAATCCGTTGTTGGCTCAACACTTGTTGTAGAGGTATAGCGGCGGTTGACCGAAAGGTCGACCGTTACGCATTCGTTCTGGTAGGCCAGACCCAGGCCTGCCCGGGTCGCACGGGCGCCGGAAATGTCGTAGCGCAGCCGGGCGCTGGCAGACCAGGTGGGATTGATGTCGTAGCGCCCGTCGACCCAGATTTCCGAGCTTTCCTCTGTCCGGTCCTCGTCCGGGTCGGTGCCGAGCCACAGGTAGGTGCCGGAAAGGCTGGAGCGGTCCGAGTGCCATTCGCCACGGACTTCGGCCTTGGAGAAGTTCAGCGAGCCATTCAGCAGACCGCGGGTGGAGATCGCCAGACCGTCGCCGAATTTGATCTGGCCGGCCAGCAGAAGATCTGACGAAGTGCCGCTGAGCCCCGAACTTTTGGTGAAACGGGTGTCGCCCTCGCTGCGCAACACCTGGCCGATAGTTGCGTAGGCCTGCCAGCCGTGGGGAGAGTAGCGTGCCCAATTGGCGCCATAGACCAGAGTAAATCCGTCCTCGCGGGCATCGGTTGCCGGGAAACGGGACAGCGACAACAGGTTGCCCTGGTCGAACTCGACAAACCTGCTTTCCTCGCTGACCACATCGCCGCTGCCTTCGTTGCGCCAGCCCAGCTGCAGGATCGGCTCCAGATACTGGATGGCACCATTGACCTCGCGGCGGGTCATGGGCAAGCGGAAGGTCATTGCACCACGGGGCGTCAGGCGGGTGACTTCGTCGGTGAAGTAGGCATCATCATATGCTCTGGAGGCGTCTGCCGCGGTGCCCAGCTCCGCTTCTGCCAAGACCCCGTAGCCTAGTATCCAGGTGCGGTGCCAGCTCAGGTCAGCGGTCAGCCGGACCACGTCCCGGCCGGTGGCGGAGTCCTCGCTCAGCCCGTCGCCCCGGTTTGTTGAGCGCCTGTAACGCCCGTTTCCTTCAAGCGTCAGCCGGATTTCTCCACCCGTAAGGCTGGGGAAATAGCGTTTCTGAAAAAGCGCTTCGGGAATGCCGGAGGGGATCTCGTCGGGGTCTTCGCTGGAACGGAGGGTTTTGTAGTGGGTTAGCGATGCGCGGAGCAAGCTGTCCCTGCGGACCCTTGACAGCTCGAGCCTGGACCGCAGCCGGTCGAGGTCAGGCAGGCCGTAGTCCGCCAGATAGGCATCGTCTGAAACCATCTTTGCGTCGAAGGTCAGGCGGTAGTCGCGCGGCAATTCGAACTGGCCTGTTCCGAAGATGTAGCCGCGGTCCTGATCCGGGTACAGATCGTCGCGCGTATAGGCACCGTTGAACTCGATGCGGCCGCGTTGGAAGGCCTGTCGGTAACGCAGGTCCAGGGTTTTTGTGCTGGACGAAATATAGGGCGCCAGGGTCAGGTCCCTGTGCGGGCCGAGCGTGAAGAAATAGGGGATCTTCAGCCCGGTGCCAAGGTTCGAAGTCGAGCGAACCGAGGGAACCAGAAAACCATTGGCCCGTTCCAGAGAGGGGTCTGGCAGGCGGATTGCTGGAAAATAGAAAACCGGCACGTCCAGCACTCGCAGCTGGGCACTTTCAAAATAGAGCTGCCGTTCCTGCTGGTCGTGGGTCACCCGTTCGGCGCGGATCTGCCAGAGCGGCGGGCGGCCGTCATCGCAGACATCGCAGGAGGTGACGGCGGTCTTGTAAAGCTGCGTGTAGCGGCCGCTGACGCGGGTCATCTGCAGTGAGGCCAGCTGCAGCTGCTGTTGGAACACCATGCGTGCGCCGGTCAGCAGGCCGTTGCGCAGATCCTGATCTAGCTCGGCGGCATTGGCCAGAATGGTGAAGTCGCCGTTCTGGTCAATGCGGATCGGGCCTTCGATCTGCAGGGTGCCGGTGGTCCGGTCAAAGATGATCTTTTGCGCGCGCAGTCGGATATTGCCCTGGAAGGCTTCCACATTGCCTTCTGCCACAAGTGTCCGGTCCGGGGTGATGAACACCTGGTCGGCGACAAGCATTGCAGGCTGGGCCGGATCCGGCGGCGTCGCAGTCTGAGCCTGAGGGGCCGCAGAAGACAGCGCCAGCCAGGGCAGTACAGCGGTAATAAGCAGCGCCCGGCGCAAGTTACCCGTCTTCGGCATGTAGTAGCAGTCCCAAAGTCAAAAGTATCGCGGCAGCGGGCGGCGCCCAGGCGGCCAGCACCACCGGGATTTGCCCGTTCTCGCCAAGGATTTGCGCGAAATTTCGGATGAAATAAAGCCCGAAACCCAGCAGCACTGCCATCAGCACAGCGAGGCCGGTGCCGCCAAAGCGGGCATGCCGCATGGTGAAGGATGCGCCGACCAGCACCATTGCAATCAGAAACAGGGGGCGGGCAAGTTCCGCCTGCAGCCGGACTTCATAACGCTTGGTTGTAAAACCGGCGGCTGACAGTTCACGGATGGTGGAAGGCAGGTCATAGATCGAAATGCCGCTGGCGCTGCCCAGCGTACCCCGGATGCGGTCTGTGGTCAGCGTGGTTGGCAGCCGAAGCTCTTTATGCCGGGCAGCGCCGGTTTCGGAATTGATGCCGGCGGCCAGCGGCCAGGCCTTGGCGTTGGTCAGGACCCACTGACTGCCGTCCAGCCGTGCCGTTTCGGCTGTTATGCGGCGCACCGGTACGCCAGCGTTGGTGTAGGCATGGATCGAAACGTCAATCAGGGTGATGTCAGCAGCGTCGCCACTGTAACCTTTGGCGTGGATGACCGACTGGCCCCGGGCGCCGCCCTGGCGCAGCCAAAGGCCCTCGCCGCTCAATGACAAGGCGGAGGGCCCGCCGTTGTGATAGGTCTCTGCCAGATCCTGATAGCGGTTGGCGGTGGCGGCTGCGATGGGATTCAGCATGGTGACAGCCAGGCCGCCGATGGCTGCCGCCACCAGCACTGGTGCTGCCAGCGCACGGATGCCGGACCGGCCGATGGCACGGGTCACCACCAGCTCGCTGCTGCGGGCCAGGCCAACAAACAGCACGATGGTCGACAGGATCATGATCAGCGGCAGAAATTCACTGAGTGCTGCCGGGATGTTCAGCAGGGTCAGCCCAACCAGCTGCGCCAGGCTGAGCTCGATAGACTCGAACCGGCGGATCTGTTCGTTCAGGTCGATCAGCACCACCAGTGTCATCAGCACCGCAACAATCACCAGAAACCATTGCAGGAAACGGCGCGCATAGTAGAGATCCAGCTTCATGCCAAGGTCTCCGGTGCCGTTGCCCGGATCCGTTTGGGGCGGGCGGACAGAATCAGAAAGGCCAGCGCCACCGCCAAGCCTAGCAGGGTGGGCAGATAGATCAGCGGCCAAAGGTTGGGATTTTGAAGAACAGGTTCGGAAACCACTCCGCGCAGGCCTTCAACAAAGATCAGGATAACAAAGGCCAGCATCGCCTGCCGCCAGACGCCAAAACGCGAGAATGTCCCAAGCATTAATGCGGAGAATCCAATCAGCGTTACCGCAATGCAGACCAGCGCGCGGGCGAAGCGCAGGTGCAGTTCTTCGGCCTGGGCGCCGGCGGAGTAACCATCGCTTTGGGTGACAGCCGCGGTGCTGTTCATCAGTTCCAGGCTGGGAATGGCGCGAATGTTGCGGGGCGGGTTCTCAGCTTGGCGGGCCAGGGAGCTGATATCATATGAGAAATCGGAAAAGAACGTGGTCGAGAGCCGTTGCGACTTGTTGTCGAGCCGCTGCGCCATGCCTTCCACCATGATCATGTGCGCGCTTTCGCCGTCGCGTACAAGAAACGCGTGGTTGCCGGTGTATGTGACTGTCACTTCCGGGTCGCGGCGATCCGAAAGGAAAACATCTTTCAGGGTGCCGTCCGGCTCGATCTGCCGGATGTAGAAGGTGACACCATCAGCGGGATGCAGGAAATCGCCTTCGCTCAGCAGTTTGGCGGTGATGTTGCGCGAGATTTCGCTTTCGCGCAGTTCCAGCTGGCTGATCGAGGCTGGCAGCAGGTAATGCGTCAGCGCCGACATCATCAGCGCGGTGATGAGGCCGAATACAAATGCCGGCCGGGCCATTTGCCAGGGGCTGGTCCCGGTGGCGCGCAGCACGGTCAGCTCGCTTTCACTGTTCAGCCGGTTGGTGACCCAGACCGCGGCGCCGAAGGCGGCAATTGGCAACACCATGCGGATCAGGTTAGGCAGGGTGAGCGCGGTGAACTCCAGGAATACCAGCGCGGACTGCCCGTTGCCGATCAGCGTGTCAAACAGGACAACGGCCCGGTTGACCCAGAACACGGCCACCAGAATCAGGGCAAAGAAGCCGAAGAAGAGCAGATACTGTGACAGCACATATCTGTCGTAGCGTGACACCCGATCCCCCCAGATCTTGCCATTGTTGTTTTGGCGGACCTTAGTGGATTTGACTGGCGGGGAAAACTGCATTCTCGCCCGGCCCGGCAATCGGCGGCGGACCGCAGGTGTCGGCCTGCGCAACCGGGTCTTTCCAACCGCCGCTCTGCAGGATACCTCTGGTGCCAAGAACCAAATGATTTTCAGCAGGAGCGCGCGCATATGACCAGCCTCACCCCGATCCGTTTTGCCGAATACGACCCCAAGGCGATGGCAGAGATGACCGGCCGGGTTGCGGTCATGGTGACGCCGGACGGCAGCTTGGACCAGGCTGCGCGCAGCGCCAACCGGATGGCCAAAGGCGCGATCGCGAGGCTGATCGACTCGGTCGGGTTCAAAAAGGCGAAGGCAGGGGATGTGATATCGCTGAACTGGCCCGCGGGCATGAAGGCGGAGGCACTGGACGTGCTGGTGCTGCCGCGCAAGCTGACGCCGGTGGAAGCGCGCCAGGCGGGCGCCAAGCTGGTGAAGGCGGCCGCTGGCAAGCGGCTGACCGTTATGGCCGGCAGCATGAACAAGGCCGCGGATCTGGCCATGGGAATGGCCTTGCGGGACTATACCTTTGACAACCACAAATCGCCGAAGGACGACAAGCCGGAGGGCGAAGTGGTGATTGCTTCCAAGTCGCCGGCGGAACTGGAGGCCGCCTGCGCACCGCTGCTGGCGGTGGCCGAGGGGGTGCATATGACCCGGGATCTGGTCAATGAGCCCGCAAACGTCCTGACCACCACGGAATTTGCCCGCCGCATTGAGGAAATGAAAGAGATCGGCCTGGAGGTCGAGATCCTGGAGGAGGCAGACCTTGAAAAACTGGGCATGCGCACGCTGCTGAGCGTCGGGCAAGGCTCCGACAGCCCGTCCAAAGTGGCGGTGATGCAATGGAAGGGCGGCGCCAAGGATGCCGCGCCGCTGGCACTGGTCGGCAAGGGCGTGGTGTTCGACACTGGCGGCATTTCCCTGAAGCCCGCCGCCGGCATGGAAGAGATGACCATGGATATGGGCGGCGCAGGCGTCGTGGCCGGTGCCATGCGGGCGCTGGCGCTGCGCAAGGCCAAGGCAAATGTGGTTGGCCTGGTTGGTCTCGTAGAAAACATGCCGTCGGGCAATGCCACCCGCCCGGGCGACGTGGTGAAATCGATGAAGGGCGACACCGTCGAGATCATCAACACCGATGCCGAGGGCCGTTTGGTGCTGTGCGACGTCCTTTGGTACGCGCAGGAGCGGTTCAAGCCCGCGGGTGTGATTGACCTGGCAACCCTGACCGGCGCGATCATCATCGGGCTCGGGCATGAAAATGCCGGCGTGTTCTCCAACGACGATGATCTCTGCAATGCCTTCCTGAAGGCCGCCAAGGCGGAGGACGAGGGCGCCTGGCGGATGCCCTTGGGCAAAGCTTATGACGAGCAGCTGAAATCGCGCATCGCCGACATGAAGAACGTGGGCGGCCGTCCTGCGGGTTCGATCACCGCGGCGCAGTTCCTGCAGCGGTTCATCAAGGACGATATGCCGTGGATCCACTTGGATATCGCCGGTGTAGCTTCGGTCAGCAAAGACACGGACTTTGCGCCCAAAGGCGCCACTGGCTGGGGCGTAATGGCGCTGAACCGGCTGGTCTCGGACAAGTTCGAGGCGGAATAAGCACCAATGGGGGCCGCCTATTTCTATCATCTGACGCGCAGGCCGCTGGAGGAGACCCTGCCGGTGCTTCTGGACAAGGCGCGGGGGGCGGGCTGGCGCATTGCGGTGCGCGGGCGCGACCCGGAGCGCATGGCCTGGCTGGATGACCGCCTGTGGCAGGGGGCGGAGGAGAGCTTTCTGGCCCATGGCCTGGCGGGCGGCCCCCATGACGCGCTGCAGCCCATCCTGCTGACAGCAGGGCTGGAAGCGGCCAATAATCCTGAATGCGTGATGGCGGTCGATGGCGCCGCCGTCAGCGCAGAGGAAGTGCAGGCGCTGAGCCGTGTCTGCATCCTGTTTGACGGCACCGATCCCGAGGCCGTCCAGCACGCCCGCACCCAGTGGAAGTCCCTGACTGATGCGGGCTGTTCCGCCCAGTACTGGTCCGAGGAAAGCGGCCGCTGGGAAAAGAAGGCCGAGAAATAGGCGGAAATCCGGTGGCGATGTCTGGTGTTGGCGAAAAATCGCCGACGGCCTGTGTGAATTGTTTCACAAGGGCAGCAAATGCTCGATTTTTTGTCACTCGGCCTTTATCCCTGCCAGCACAATAACCGGACCACCGGAAAAACAACCAGGACACTGGGGGGACAGATGGAATTTGGACGTGCGGTCAAGCGGCTGCGGCTGCTTTCTATTGCCGGCGCTGGCCTTCTTTTTCTGGCCAATTGCGGCGACATGCAGAACGGACCAGTAAGCCGGGCAGAGGCTGAGGCCGCGCGGCTGGAATATGCGGTTCAGGAAGTTCAGTACCTGCAATCCAAGGGTCGCCGCGTGTGGTGCGTACCCTTTGCCCGCAATGCCAGCGGGATCGAGATCTTCGGCAATGCCAAGACCTGGTGGTCGCAGGCAAAGGGTCAGTTTGCCCGCAGCAGGGAGCCGCAGCCCGGCGCCGTGATGGCGTTCAGCGCCACCCGCTCCAACCCGCTGGGTCATGTTGCTGTTGTGTCCAAGGTCGAGGATGCGCGCAGAATCCGGGTCAACCACGCCAATTGGCACCGCAACAAGATCTCGCTGGGCATGGCTGTGATTGATGTGTCTGAAAAGAACGACTGGTCCGCGGTCCGCCTGGAGAGCTATCCGGGCGCGTTCGGGCGGGTCTATCCCGTCAAGGGGTTCATTGCAGCAGAGCCTGGCAACGGATAGAACCGCTGCCCCGGCTTGGGTCATTTGCCTGGAATGTTGCCGCGCTGGATCATCTTGCCGGCAATTTCCTTGAAGGCAACGCGCCAGAGACCTTCGAGTTCAGGTGTCATCTCCTTACCGAGGGCATTGCGCAGAGTGTCGATCAGAGCTTCTTCCATCGGGGCAAAGTGAGGGGTTAGGACGCCAAGAGACGCATGCGTCTTGCCGAGCTCCTGAAATTGCGTGCTCACGGCACTCTCATCATTCAGTTTGGCCAGAATGACGCCAAGCGTGGTCATGAATTTCATGCCCTGGCCTTCCAGGTCTTCCCGGAACATCTGGCGCAGTTCGGGCGCACGGCGGAACAGCGCGTCATAGAAATACGTAGGCGCCTTGTCGGCTGCATCTTTCAGCTTGCTGTAGCTGTCCTGCAGCTGTTTCAGTTCTGCTTCGTTCACTGGCTTGTTTTCCTCCTGTTTGATTGGATTGATCACGACCAATCTAGGGGCCAAACAGGTGTCTTTCCTTGATCCGCCTCAATACGTTGCAAACCATGGTTTCATGGCGCGCAGGATGAATGGGGGTGACCTTAACGTGTCAGCACCAGCGCACCGTTGCGGATCTCGATGCTGGACCAGCGCTGCAGATACCCCATGCCCAGCAGAGACTGCTCCAGTTCCCCTTGATTGACCCAGACGCGCACGTCCGTGTCGGTGATGCCGCCAAGCGAAATCTCATCGACCCAGACCGATGCGGTGCGCACCTCGCCATTGGCGGTGCTGGCGCGGCCGAGATAGGCGAGGCTACCGGTGTCGACGCCCGCGCTTCGGGCGTCGCGCTCATTCAGGACAACCTGGCTGGCGCCGGTATCGACCAGAAACTCCACCGGGGCGCCGTTCACGTCCAGTGTCAGGTAATAATGGCCGTCCGGTGCGCGCGGCACCTCGACCCGGCCAGCGTCAATGGCGACGCTTTGCTGCGGGCGGACAGTCTGGCGGATGTCTTCCCACAACCCGTATGAGGCGATGACGCCCAGGAAGATGAAGCCCCAGACCGCAAACATCTGCAGCGTTTTGCCGATGCTCTGGCGGTTCTGGACAAAGACCCAGGACCCGACCGCAACCAGCAGGATGATCAGATAGATAAACCGTCCGATTTCGTATTCGCCCATGCGCTCACCTCCTGATTATGATGTAGGCGGGCCGGGGCGTTATACTAGCCTGCGAAACCGAAGTCGCGCAGGCCGTCCAGCACGAACTGCACCGAAAGCGCTGCCAGCAGCATGCCCAGTAGCCGGGTGACGACGGTGATGCCGGTCTTGCCCAGCATCCGCTCGAACAGACCGGAAAACAGGCACATCACCAGGAGAATCGCCAGCACCGCAATAACCACGCCCATGACCATGGCAAAGCCTGCGAAGCCCGGCTGCTGGCCGGTCAGCAGGATCACGGTCGCGATGGAGCCGGGGCCTGCCATCAGCGGGATTGCCAGCGGAAAGACAGAGGGGTCGTCGAAGTCATCTTCCTCGCTGCGGTCTTCGCGCCGCTTGTTGCGGCGTTCGAACAGCATGTCGAGCGCCGTCAGGAACAGCAGCGCGCCGCCGGCCACCCGGAAAGCGGGCATGGAAATGCCGATGAAGCCCAGCACCGCTTCGCCCAGGGCGGCGAAGATCGCCAGCAGGACCGCGGCAGTGATCGTCGCCCGCAGCGCGATGGAGCGGCGGCGGGTGGAGGACATACCCTGGGTGAGCGCAATGAAAACCGGCGTCAGGCCGATCGGGTCGACGATCACGAACAGTGTCACAAAGGAGGTGATCAGGAATGCGGTGTCGATCATTATGCCTCTGCCTGCTCCAGTTTTTCCAGCGCTTCCATCCACAGGCCCTCGGCCCGTTCCAGCGCCTCGATGCACTCGGCGTGTTTCTTCTGCCAGACCTCGATATCGCCAGCTTTGCCCGGCTCGTACAGGCTAGGGTCGGCAAGCTTTTGGTCAAGCTTTTCGCGCATTTCGCTGAGCTTCTCCACCCGCGCCTCGGATTTGCGGACCTCGGAGCGCAGGGAGATCAGCACATCGCGGGATGCGCGTTTGGGCTTGGCGAGTTTCGGCGCCTCGGTTTTGGCGGCGGGTTTTTCGCGCGCCAGCAGCAAGTTGCGGTAGCTTTCCAGGTCGCCGTCATAGGGTTTGACGGTGCCGTCCGAAACCAGCCACAGCCGGTCTGCCACCAGGCTGAGGAGGTGCATGTCGTGGCTGACAAGGATCACCGCGCCGGAGTAGGCGGTGAGCGCCTCGACCAGCGCCTCGCGGCTTTCGATGTCGAGGTGGTTGGTCGGCTCGTCAAGGATCAGCATATGCGGTGCGTCGATGGTGGCGATCAGCAGCGACAGCCGCGCCTTCTGGCCGCCGGACAGCCGTCCCACTTCGGTTTCCGCTTGCGCAGCCCCCAGGCCGAAGCCGGCCAGCCGCGCGCGCCATTTGGCCGGCGCTTCGTCCGGGCGCAAGCGGCGCAGGTGGTCCAGTGGTGTTTCATCGACGTAAAGTTCATCCACCTGATGCTGAGCGAAATAGCCGATGCGCAGCTTGGAGGACCGGGTCATCTTACCCGCCATCAATGGCAGCCGGTCCGCGAGCAGCTTCGACAGGGTCGACTTGCCCTGACCGTTCTTGCCCAGCAGTGCGATGCGGTCGTCCTGGTCGATGCGCAGGTTCAGCCGCTTCAGGATTTCGGTGTCGCCATAGCCGGTGATGCCGCCCTCGACATGTATGATTGGCGGCGACATTTCCTCCGGCTCCGGGAAGGTAAAGGCGCGCAGGGCGGCCTCTTGCGGGGTGGTGATCGGCTTCATCTTGGCGATCATCTTGAGGCGGGCTTGAGCCTGTTTCGCCTTGGTCGCCTTGGCGCGGAAGCGGTCAACGAAGCTTTGCAGGTGGGCGCGGCGGGCCTCCTGCTTCTTGGCTTCGGACTGGGCCGCCAGAATGCGGGCGGCGCGGGTCTCGGCAAAGGTGTCGTAGTTGCCTTGGTAGAGTGTGAGCTTCTTGTCTTCCAGATGTAGGATCGCACCCACCGCCCGGTTCAGCAGGCCCCGGTCGTGGCTGACAATCACCACGGTGTGCGGGTATTTGGCCAGGTAGCTTTCCAGCCACAGCGCGCCTTCGAGGTCGAGGTAGTTGGTTGGTTCGTCCAACAGCAGCAAGTCGGGCTGGGCAAACAGGACGGCAGCCAGCGCCACCCGCATCCGCCAGCCGCCGGAGAAATCGGAGCAGGGGCGTTTCTGGTCCTCGTCGTCAAAGCCCAGTCCCTTGAGGATGGAGGCCGCGCGGGCCTCAGCCGACCAAGCGTCGATGTCCGAGAGCCTTGTTTGGATTTCGGCAATCCTTGCCGGGTCGGTGGCGCTGTCCGCCTCGGCCAGCAGGGCGGCGCGTTCGGTGTCGGCGGCCAGCACCGTATCGGTCAGCGAGACATTGGACGATGGCACCTCCTGGGCGACACCGCCGATGCGGGCCTTGGAGGGCAGTGAGATACTGCCGGCCTCCAGCGCCAGCTCACCGCGGATCAGCCGGAACAGCGTCGTCTTGCCGGTGCCGTTGCGCCCGACGAGCCCGACCTTGTGTCCGGTGGGAATGGTGGCAGAGGCGCCTTCGATCAGCGGGCGGCCTTCGACCGAATAGGTAATGTCCTGAATGCGTAACATGGACGGAGCACTGCGGCAGTGCTGCGGTCTTGTCAATGGGGGAGGGCGCTGGCGGCGGCTGGCGGCCCCATTAGGTGCAGGTGTTAGTTCAAGTGCTGTTCGAGTTCGTCGAAGGAGTAGGACGCAAAGCCGACCAGCGGGTTGCCATCCTCGCGGCTGAAGGCGAAGACATGGATTTCGTCATGGCGCAGGGTGGCGCGGCAAAAGGTGCCCTCCTTCGCAAGCTGGGCGGGGCAGCTGTCCAGGTCAGTGTGGGCTATTGCAGTTTCAAACAATCCATAGGTCATCGGCAGGGGAGTTTCAGCGGCAAAGGCCGGTGCGGCTGCCAGGCAGGCGATCAGAGCAAATGCAGGTTTCATTGTTCAACCTTGTTTCAAGTTTCAATCCTGTTCGCGCCGCGGTACCTGACTGAAATAATCAAGTAATTGCAACCCCGAATCTGCAGCTGCGTCAAAGCTGCGCAATCGCCTCTTTATCCTGTCACAGAGCCATGCTATCGGGGCGGCAATTCGTAACGGGCCGGGCATGACGTCCGGCTTTTCAGCACAGGAGTCTGCCCCATGGCACTGGAACGCACTTTCTCGATCATCAAGCCCGATGCAACCCGCCGCAACCTGACCGGCAAGATCAACGCCAAGTTTGAAGAAGCCGGTCTGCGCATCGTGGCGCAGAAGCGCATCCACATGACCAAAGAGCAGGCAGGCAAGTTCTACGAAGTGCACGCCGAGCGCCCGTTCTACGACGAACTGTGCGAATTCATGTCCTCCGCTCCGGTGGTTGTGCAGGTTCTGGAAGGCGAGAACGCCATCGCCAAGAACCGCGAAGTGATGGGCGCCACCAACCCGGCAGACGCAGCCGCCGGCACCATCCGCGCCGAATTCGCTGAATCGGTTGGCGAAAACTCCGTGCACGGCTCCGACGCGCCGGAAACCGCTGCCGTGGAAATCGCTTACTTCTTCTCCGGCACCGAGCTGGTCGGCTAAGCTTCAGGGCTTACCGAAAGTTTTGAGGCCGCCCCGTTCAGGGGCGGCCTTTTCCTTTCTCATGTGAGAGTGTCGGCGCCGGGATGCCTAGGTGACTTTCAGATCCGCGGGCGTGGCCCGCACACCAATGGCGTCCAGTTCCGCCAGCAGCTTCGAGCTGTGCTGCGGGCGGGTCTCTGCCTTGATCGCATCAAAGCGTTTTCGAAGCTCTTCCTTCTCCTTGCCCTTGCAATCATTCCAGGGCCGTCCCTGCAGCGCCATCACCAGCACGTAATAGCCGATAAAATGCGGCCGGGTGCCGGTTTGCAGAAGCTTGGCATAGGCCGCATCGGCGCCGATCGCGCGCAAGTCCTCAGCTGAGGTGATCCCAGCGCGGTGGCAGGCTTCCTCATAGGCGGGGCCAAGGTTTCGGATGGAGGAAATGGCCGTGTTCATGGTTTGTTTCTATCCCTGCCTTGGTCCGTTGTCACGCGGAAATCCGGTATCGTCGTAAAACGCGCTCCAGCGCACTGACGCTGGGTTCCGCACCAGATTGGGTGATTGACAGTCGCATTTGCGCCGGAAACGCTGACACCGGGGCCGAGGGGAGGACGACGGATGAGTGATGGGGCGCATGTGGCTGTGAATATTGAGGGATTTGATCTTGCAAATCCTCCTGAGGGCTTTGTGGAGGATCCCTTTCCCTACTACGATGCCCTTCTGTGCGAAGCACCGTTTCTGCCGCAGCCGGACGGCTCTCTGCTGGTCTGCCGCCATGCGGACCTGGACTGGATCTACCGTGACACCACGTTGTTTTCCTCGGACAAGAAACGCGCCTTTGCCCCCAAATACGGCGAGGGGTCGCCGCTGTTTGAGCATCACACCACCTCGCTGGTGTTCTCGGACCCGCCGCTGCACACGCGTGTGCGCAAGATCATGACGTCGGCGCTGACACCGCGGGCAATTGCAAAAATGGAACCGGGCCTGGTTGAGACTGTTGACTATCTGCTGGACGCCATGACGGGCCGGGACAATGTGGATCTGATCGGCGATTTTGGCGCCTCCATACCGATCCAGATCATCGGCAACCTGCTGGATGTGCCGATGGAGGAACGGGCGCCCTTGCGCGACTGGTCGCTGGCGATCCTGGGGGCGCTGGAACCAGCGCTGAGCGAGGCGCAACTGGCGGCCGGACACCGTGCGGTGGAGGAGTTCAAGGCCTATCTGCAGGACCTGATCGCCCGGCGGCGGGCCAAACCCGGCGACATCGAGACTGACGTGCTGACCCGGCTGATCCGGGGCGAGGGCGCGGACGGGACCCTGAGCGAGATCGAGCTGATCCAGAACTGCATCTTCATCCTGAATGCGGGCCATGAGACCACCACCAACCTGATCGGCAACGGGCTGGCGCTGTTGAATGATCATCCGGACCAGAAGCAGAGACTGCTGGAGGAGCCGGAGCTGATCAAGCCCGCAGTGGAGGAGATGCTGCGGTTCCGCTCTCCGAACCAGCTGGGCAACCGCGAAACCACCGCCGAGGCGGAGATTGGCGGCATCCGGGTGCCCGCGGGAACCAACCTGCATCTGGTGATCGGGGCGGCGAACCGCGATCCGGACGTGTTTGAGAAGCCAGGGGAATTTGACATCACTCGTGCACCGAACCGGCACTTGGCCTTTGCTGGCGGGCCGCATGTCTGTGTAGGCCTGACGCTGGCACGGCTGGAGGGGAAGATTGCCATTGAGCGCCTGCTGCGCCGGTTCCCGGATTACCGCATTTTGCCCGGGCGGGTGCCTGGCGGGCGGATCAGGTTCCGCGGCTATGCGGCCTTGCCTGCGGAACCGGGGTGACGCGGCGCCCGCGTTCAGGCCCCGGGTGATCTGTAGGCGCTTGGCGGTGCGCCGGTCCAGCGGCGGAACGCCCGGTGAAAGTTCGCCGCGGAAGAAAACCCGGTATCCTGCGATATTTCTTCGATGCTTTTCAGGCCGGATTGCAGGTCGCGGATTGCCAGGTCACGGCGCAGCCCGTCCTTGATGGCTTGAAACGAGGTGTCCTCCGCATCCAGCCGCCGCATCAGCGTTCGCGGGGTGACACTCAACGCCTGCGCCGCATCCGCCAGATGGCAGTTCTCCCAGCTGGACCGGTACAGGAATTCCCGCACTTTCAGCGACTGGGTATGCTCGCGGAACCCGGTAAAGATCCAGTCGCGGGGGGCGCGGGCCAGGAACTCGTTCAGCTCTGCATTGGTGCGGTGGCCGGGCAGGCCCAACTTGCCGGTCTCGAAGACAATTGCCGAACAGGGCGCCTTGAAACTCACCGGGGCTGGGAAAATGACCGAGTAATCCTGCGAAAACGCGGGCCGTTCAAAGGCAAAGTGCACCGCGCGGACCGGCACTTCGTAGCCTGCCAGCCACGAGAGCAGCCCATGCGCCAGCTTCAGGATCAGCATGTGGCCGAACCGCTGCACGGGCTGCCCGCCCTGCGGCACCAGCTGCAGGCCGGTACTTGTGCTGTCCTCTGTCAGATCGATCCTGTAGTCGTCCAGCAGCAGGTTCCAGAAAGTGGAGAACCGGTTCAGGGCGGCGGGCAGCGTGCCGGCTTCGCGGACCGTGGTTAAAAGGTGCTGCAGAGCTCTTGGCCTGACCGGCCGGCTCCAAAGACCCGTCATTTCGTCCTGGGTCTCGACGGCGGCTATCTGGTACAGGCGGACGATCTGATCCAGGGTAACCCGGTGGGTCAGCTGCCCCTCTGACAGGTGCAATCCCGCCCGCTGCAGAAAGGCCGCCAGCTGGGCATCCGTGCAGCAGTGCCGCAACGCCAGTATCCAATCCCCGGCCAACTGCGGCGAAACCGTTGCTAGGCTGGAAGAGTCTGGTGTGAGGAGCTGCATTGGCGTCAGGGCGATTTGTCACTTTTGGATAGGATAATGTCTGTAATGAACGTGGAGCAGCCTCCTTGCAACGAGTATCTGGCATGAAGGAACAATAATCCGGAGCGACGGAAATGACCTACCAGGCGCCTATTCGCGATATCATGTTCAACATTGAACACCTGCCGGCCAAAAAAACGGCGGCAGCAGGCGGCGGGATTGAGCTGTCGGATATCGAGGCAGCGCTGGAAGGGCTGGGGCGCTTCTGCTCGGACGTTATTGCGCCGCTGTCCCGGACGGGGGATGAGGCCGGCGCGCGGCTGGAGGGGGCGGAGGCTGTACTGCCCGAACCTTACGCGCAGGCCTATGCGCAGTTTGCCGAGATGGGCTGGCAAAGTCTGCCGCATCCGGAAGAGTTCGGCGGCATGGGTCTCCCGCGGGCGGCAGCGGCGGCAGCGACCGAGATTTTGAATGCCTCTGATCTGAGTTTCGGCCTGTGCCCGCTGCTGACCGACGGCGCGGTGGAGGCGCTGCTGCTGACCGGGTCGGATGCCCAGAAACAGAAGTACCTGGAGCCGATGATTTCCGGCCAGTGGTCCGGCACCATGAACCTGACAGAGCCGCAGGCCGGCAGCGACCTGGGACGGGTGCGCTGCAAGGCGGAGCCGGCTGCGGATGGGACCTATGCGGTTTCCGGCACCAAGATCTTCATCACCTACGGCGAGCACGGGCTGACGGAGAACATCATCCACCTGGTGCTGGCCCGCACCCCAAATGCTCCGGCCGGTCCCAAGGGGCTGAGCCTGTTCATCGTGCCCAAGTTCCTGGTGGAGGAAGACGGCACGCTCGGCCGCCGCAACGCGGTCACCTGTGTCAGCCTGGAGCACAAGCTGGGCGTCCGGGCCAGCCCGACCGCGGTGCTGGAATACGATGGCGCGACCGGTTTCCTGGTGGGAGAGGAGAACCGCGGGCTGGAGTACATGTTCGTGATGATGCGCGCCGCGCGTTTTGCCGTTGGCGTGCAGGGCGTGGCGGTGTCGGAGCGGGCCTGTCAGCACGCATTGCAGTATGCACAGGACCGCGTGCAAAGCCGTCCGGTGGATGGCAGCACCAAAGATGCGGCGCCGATCATCCGGCACCCGGATGTCCAGCGGATGCTGCTGCGGATGCGGGCGCTGACCGAAGGCGGCCGGGCGCTAGCGATTGCCACTGCGGGCTGGCTGGATTTGGCTAAGCAGGCTGAGACGCAGGGCGCCTCTGACGCAGTGGATATGGCCGAATTCCTGGTGCCGCTGGTCAAGGCTTTCTGCACCGAGCGGTCGCTGGAAGTCACCTCGCTGGGGGTGCAGGTGCATGGCGGCATGGGCTTCATCGAGGAGACCGGTGTCGCCCAGTTCTACCGCGATGCGCGGATTTTGCCGATCTATGAGGGCACCACTGCGATCCAGGCAAACGACCTGCTGGGCCGCAAGGTGCTGCGGGACGGCGGTGCAACCGCACGCCGCTTTGCCGGGCTGGTGCAGGAGACCGAACAGGATCTGCAGCAGGGATCTGAACAGGCGCAGGCCGTGGCAAAACGCCTGGGCGAGGCGCGCCGGATGTTTGAAGCCAGCCTTGCCTGGCTGCTGGACAATGCAGCGGCGGACCCGAATGCGGCCTATGGCGGCAGTGTCCCGTTCCTGATGCTGACCGGCAACCTCGCTACGGCTTGGCAGTTGGGCCGGTCCGTACTGGCGGCCAGCGCCAAGCTGGAGCAGGGCGAAGACACGGCCTTCATGACGCAGAAGATCGCTACGGCAGTCTTCTACGCCCAGCACATCCTTGTGGAATGCGGCGCCGAAGGCCTGCGTATCACTGAAGGCAGCGCCAGCTTGGGCGATGCCGCGGTTAACCTCTGAACATTGAACAACAGTGGCACGGCTCTGTGCTGGAAAACAAAGAAAGGGTTGAACCCATGACCCAAGCGGCAAATGCGCAAACTTACGAAAACCTTGAAGTCGAACAGCGGGACAACGGCGTCAGCATCGTCCGGCTGAACCGGCCGACCAAGCGCAACGCGCTGGATACCGCCACCATCGAGGAACTGGTCAGCTTTTTCAGCAGCGCCCATCGCAACGGTGTGAAGGCGGTGGTGCTGGCCGGGAAGGGCGACCACTTCTGCGCCGGGCTCGACCTGGTCGAGCATTGGAAGGCAGACCGCAGCCCCGACGATTTCATGCATGTGTGCCTGCGCTGGCATGAGGCCTTCAACAAGATGGAATACGGCGGTGTTCCGGTCATCGCGGCGCTGCAGGGTGCGGTTGTCGGCGGCGGGCTGGAACTGGCCAGTGCGGCCCATATCCGGGTGATCGACCAGAGCACCTATTTTGCGCTTCCCGAAGGCCAGCGCGGTATCTTCACTGGCGGCGGCGCCACCATCCGGGTCTCTGATATGATCGGGAAATACCGGATGATCGACATGATTCTGACCGGCCGCGTCTATCAGGGACAGGAGGCGGTTGAACTGGGTCTGGCGCAATACATCACCGAAGGCTCCAGTTTCGACAAGGCACTGGAACTGGCGGACAAGATTGCTGAAAACTTGCCGCTGACCAATTATGCGATCTGTTCGGCAATCAGCCATCTGAACAACATGTCCGGCATGGATGCAGCCTATGCGGAGGCGGTTGTGGCCGGTGTGGTGAACACCCAGCCCGCGGCGCGGGAACGGCTGGAGGCCTTTGCCAACAAGACCGCCGCCCGGGTGCGTCCCAACAGCTGACCCTGGAAGGCGCACCGCTATGGGCAAGGCTGTTTGGCGGTGCGCATTTGAGGAGGGGGCCTGAACTGTAAGACCGGCCCTCAACCGCCTTTCCCGGGCCAATGACGTAAAAGAAAAGGGCTTAGCGAGAGATCGCTAAGCCCTTGAATTCTTTGGCTCCGGCGGTAGGGATCGAACCTACGACCAATTGATTAACAGTCAACTGCTCTACCGCTGAGCTACGCCGGAACATGTGGCGTCGTATAGGATTTCCGGCCTGCGGCGTCCAGAGGAAATTCTCACGCAAAGCGAATTTTTTTCGATGCGCATGACGGTGTGCCGACGGCGGCCGGGAGGTTGCGATGAGACCCCTCGTCGCAACCTTATCAAAGGTGGGTTGTCATCCTGTAACCAGGTGCAAAGAACAGCTTGGCCAGCGTTACGGGCTGGCCGCGCAGCCATGTGATGCGTTCGGCGGTGAAGATCGGATCGCCCGCCTGGGTGTCCAGAAATTCGGCCACGGCCTGGTCTGCCTTGGTCGCCAGAAAGCTCAGCTCCAGATTGGTGAACGGCACCTTCTGCACCAGCCAGTCGTTAGGGCCGGAGCGGGAAAAATCCGCCGTCAGAACCTCCGGAATGCTGTCCGGAACAATCCAGCGGACCTCATACTGAAAAGGCGCATTGTCCGCGTAATGCATGCACCGCAAGTGCAGAACGTCCCGGCCTTGCGGGATGTTCATCCGCGCCGACAGCCAGGCCGGGGCCGGCATGACGGCACGCTCGACCAGTGCATAGCGGTACTCAGACCCGGTTTCCGTGATCTCATCGCGGACCAGCGGAATCGAAAACTGGGCTTTTCGAACCGGCGCATTCAGAACCCTGGTGCCGGCCTTGCGCTTCCGCTCCAGATAGCCTTCCTCTGCCAGTTCCCGCAGCGCCCGGTTGACGGTGGTGCGGGTGCTGGAAAATTCTTCCGCAAGGTCGGTTTCACTGGGCAGCAGGCTGTCCGGCGCCCAGATTTTGTTGTGGATTCGGTCCAGCACCACCTGCTTGATGTCGCGGTAGCTCATGTTTGCCCGGGGTGCGGCCATGCTGCCTCCAATAAAATGTCTTAATGCTTATATATATAGACATAACCGGCCGTGCAAAGCCTGTCGCCGCGTGCCTTGCGGTTTGCGGTGCAGGGAGCGTGAAAATGCAAAAAAGCCCTCAAGCGGCTGAGGCTTGAGGGCTTATCATGGCTCCGGCGGTAGGGATCGAACCTACGACCAATTGATTAACAGTCAACTGCTCTACCGCTGAGCTACGCCGGAACGGTCCGTGCCGTATAGCGTTCCCAGGATTGGGCGTCCAGTGGGCAGCAGGCAATTTTTTGAAAAAATTCAACCGCTGCTCAGCGCAAAGACCGACGATGCTGACAGGGGACTTTGCGGTGCTGTCCGGCCGCGGCCTGTGAGGTCCACGAGATGAGCAAAAACATTGCGTTCCGCGGCTTTCAGCAATGCGGGCGGGGTGTCGGTATAGATCTGCTCCGCAAGGCTGCGGGCGGTGGCGGGGGCCTGTGCCAAGGCCGCCAGAATCGCGGCCTCGCGCGATTCCCGGTGCGCAATCAGCCAGTCGAGCCGCCTGGCCGGGTCGGAGATGGGCGCGCCGTGGCCTGCGTGAAAGATCCGCCAATCGCGTTGCCGGAGGCGGCGGCATGAGGCCATGAAGTCGGTCAGGTCTCCGTCCGGAGGCGATACCAGCGAGCTGGCCCAGCCCATAACGTGATCGGCGGTGAAGCAGGCATCCTTCCAGGCCAATGCAATGTGGTTGCCCAGGTGCCCGGGCGTGTGGATCACCTCCAGTTCCCAGCCGCTCCCGCTGATGACCTCGCCGTCGGCAACGGTGACATCGGGAGAGAACTCTCTGTCGATGCCCTCGCCGCCGCCGGCCAGCCCGTCAGCGGCGAGGCCGGACATCACTTCGCTGCGCCCCGCTTGCGGCCCGCCAAAGGCATAGACAGGTGCGCCGGTGGCCTGGCTCAAGCCGCGGGCCAGCGGCGAATGGTCCAGATGGCTGTGGGTGACGATGATGTGGGTGATCTGCTGGCCGGGCTGCACCGCGGCAAGGATTGCCTTCAGATGCGTGTCCGAATCCGGCCCCGGGTCAATCACCGCCAGCCCGCCGGTGCCCAGCACATAGGTATTGGTGCCGCGGTAGGTCATCGGCGAGGGATTCGGCGCCAGGATGCGGCGCAGCCCCGGCTCCAGCACCTCCGCCAGTCCGGGTTGCGGGTTGAAGTCTTCCGGTGCCTGCATTGTCTTGCCCCATTGCTGTTTCCTGGCCCGGGCAATCTTCCTTCTTTCCCCGGTGCCCTATAGGCTTAGCCCATGTTCTTCCAATGGCTCAAACGATATATGCCACGCAGCCTTTATGCCCGGGCGGCCCTGATCCTGGTGGTGCCGATTGTGGCGCTGCAGATCGTGATCTCTGTTGTGTTCATCAAGCGCGACCTGGAGGATGTGACGGTGCAGATGACGGCGACCATCCAGCGCGAGATGGAACTGCTGCGCCAGATCGCGGATGCAGCGCCGGACCAGGATGCAGCACTGGTGCAGATCGCGCCGGTGCTGCAGCCGCTGCAAATGCAGGCGCGGTTTCTGCCGCCGGGTGCACCGCTGCCCGAGGATGAATTCAGCCTGATCGAGTTTTCCGGGCGGGTGGTGCGGGAGGAAATGGAGAAGACTTTTCCGGGCTTCCTGGCGGCGCGGTTCCTGCCGGACCGGGTGGTGCAGATCTATTTCGGCACCGCGCACGGGCTGTTGGAGTTGAGCTTTGACCGCCGCAGGCTGACTGCGGCGGCGCCGCACCAGCTGATTGTCACCATGCTGCTGTTCGGCTTTTTCATGATGATGATCTCCTTCCTGTACATGCGCAATCAGCTGCGTCCGATAAAGCGGCTGGCCAACGCGGCAGAGGCGTTCGGGCGCGGGCGGGCGGTGCCGTATTCGCCATCCGGCGCAACCGAGGTGCGGGCCGCGGGCAGCGCTTTTCTGGACATGCGCGCCCGGATCGAACGGCAGATCGAGCAGCGCACGCTGATGCTGTCCGGGGTGAGCCACGATCTGCGCACGCCGCTGACGCGGATGAAGCTGGAACTGGCAATGCTGGACGAGGAGGATGCGGCCGCGATGCTGCGCGACGTTGACGAGATGCAGGCGCTGCTGGACGCGTTTCTGGATTTCTCCCGCGGCGCGGCGGTCAGCGAGCCGGAGCCGGTGGACCCGCAGGAGCTGGTCCGGGATATCATCAGCGACTGGCAGCGCCAGGAGCAGCAGGTGACAATGGGCGAGATGACCGGCGAGGGGGAGGTGATGCTGCGCCGCCAGCCGATGCAGCGGGCGGTGTCGAATCTGATTTCCAATGCAGTGCGTTATGGCACCCGGGCGCGGGTTTCGGTTGCAGTGACCGATAAGTCCATGCGGATCCGAGTCGAGGATGACGGGCCGGGCATCCCTGCAGAGCAGCGCGGCGACGCGGTCCGCCCCTTCACCCGCCTGGACCCGGCCCGCAATCAGAACCGGGGCTCCGGCGTCGGGCTAGGGCTGGCCATTGTGGCGGACACCGCGCGCGCGCATGGCGGCACCCTGCGGCTGGGCGAAAGCGCCGATCTGGGCGGGCTGAAAGCGGACATCGTCATCGCCCGCTAATACCGCCCCGGCCAATGAAAACTGGCAGTCCTGAAATGGCTGCCAGTTGGAATTTCTAGTGATCTGCGCCTGCTGGCCAGCCGACAGTTATGCAAACTCTTTGGACAGGCTATTAAAGCCGGTTTCGATTGCCGACGCGGCCTTGACTAGGTTCTCGCCGCCAGAGGCAATACTGGTAACCGTGGTGCTGAGACCCAGGCTGCCGACCCAGATCACCCATTTTGCCCAGACCGGATCCTTGTAGCGCAGGGCATCAACGGCTTTCTGCGAGTTGTCGCGGAATTTCTCGGCTGGCTTGATGCTGACGTGATAGGCCTCAATGCTCTTGATCAGCTTGGCGGTTTCCTTGCGGGTGGCCTCCATGGCGGCAAACAGCCCGTCCAGCTTCTTGCTTTTGTGGCCCCGGTCCTTGGCCATCTTGCCCAGTTTCTTCTCGATTTCCTTGTCGAGCTTGCTCTGCGTGTCGAGGAGCTTGTTCAGTTCCTTGCCGAGGGCAGCGATTTCTAGATCGATGTTCTTAAGCTTGGCCTTGTAGGTCTCCAGATGCTTGTCGACGCGGTTGAAGCCGGCGGTTTCGATCATCAGAAAGTCCGCCAGGAATTCCTTGCCGATCTCCTTCGCTTTCACCTTGGCCTTGGACTGTTTCTCATAGGCCAAGACCAGCTGCTTCAGCGCTTTCTCAAGCTCACCGTGGATCTTGACGATGTCGGATGTCACCTTCTGCACAGCGCGCGCCACCGAGACGATGCTTTGCGCGATGCCGTAAATGCTGGCAGCAATGGACGCGCCGCCGGTCACCGCACCGGCCGCCAGCGAAGCGGTGGAGCCGATGGCGCAGGCGCTGCCGAGCACAATCGCGCCCACCACCTTGATGCGGTATTTCTTGCGGTCCTTGTTGGCCTGCTTCCACTTGTCGAAATGCTTGTTCGTCACCTGTTCGATCGACTTCTGGTACTTGGCAAAGATTTTCTGGATGTCGGCGTCCAGCTCTTTGCATTCCTTGTCGCTCAGCGGCATCACAGCCCCAAGATTGTTCGCTGCATCGACCCGCAGGCAGCATTCGTTCAGAAGTTTTTTGTATTCCTTGGTGGCATTATCATAGAGCTTGGCAACAAAGCGGGCGTCCGTGTCGAGTTCGGTGGCCACTTTTTTGTCAACTTCCACGGCGGCGGCGAAGTTCATGTTGCCGAGCTGTACGAACTTGGGTTTGACCTTCTTGGTGACCTCATTCTTGACGTCTGCCTTGATGATGGTGAGTTTTTCGGTCGCCATAAATGTCGTGCCTCTAAATGTGTTTTCTGGCGTGGGCAGGATCTGGAAATGGAAACAAAATCGCTATGGAACAATTGAGCGGGGCTGCCCGTGGCTAAGTTAACGGGTTGCAGAATATATGAAAGCAAAAGCTGGGCTGCATATGAAGGCGGACTTAACTGGCGCGCGTCTAGGGCGAGCAAGGCGCTGCCACCAAAAAAATGCCGTTTGTTATAGGGGCGGCGGAAATGGTAGGCCCGGCAGGATTCGAACCTGCAACCAAAGCGTTATGAGCGCTCTGCTCTAACCGTTGAGCTACAGGCCCGCCATTGATTTGTGGTTAGGAAATGGGGCGGGCAAGGTCAAGCGGTGATTGCAGAAGCGGCGGGCGATTTCGCTGCCGGGGTCCGGTGCAGGGCTTCCAGACGGGCCACCGTGTGCTGGATGGTCAGATCCCGGCGCCGGTCCGGTGTCCGGCGGGAGGGGTAGACGGCAAACACGTCCTTCAGGGGCGCCTCATAGCCGGGCAGCACCTGTTCGTATTCGCCGCTGGCAAGCTGCGCCTCGACCATGAAGCGGGGTGCGCGGGTGTAGCCGGAGCCGCTGCTGACGGCGCGCATGATCAGGTCGGGGTCATCGGCGGTGAAACCCACCTGCACCGGCGCCGGATATTCCTGCCCGCCGCGGCGCAGGGGGAAGAAGCCGCGGGTCTGGTCCTCGTGATGCTGGATGAACTTCAGCCGCTTCAGTTCCTCCGGCGTTTGCGGCCGGGTTTCGCGGTCCAGGTAGTCCGGGGTTGCAAACAGCACGGTTTCCAGGGTGGAAATCTTGCGGCCAAAGCCGTCGGTGTCGCCCAGTTGCCCGGTGCGGATTGCCAGGTCGTAGCCTTCGCGCACCACATCGACCAGCCGGTCCTCCAGCCGCATCACGATGTTCAGATCCGGGTGCTCTCGGTTCAGGTCCAGCAGCATCGGCCCGATCACGCTGCGCCCCAGAAAGGAGTTCACGCTGATGCGGAAGGTGCCGGAGACACTGCCTTCCAGCGCGTCTACCTCCGCTGTCATGCGGTTGTATCCGGACAGCAGCGTTTGCGCGTGGCTGTAGACCAGATCGCCCGCGCGGGTGGCGTGGATGCCCTTGGCTGTGCGGTGCAGCAGTTGCTGGCCCATCAGCGCCTCCAGCTGCTTGATCTGCTGGCTGACCGCAGATTGGGTGATGCCGCGGCGCTGGGCGGCGCGGTTCAGGCTGCCTTCGTCCAGGGCGATGGTGAATGTCTCCAGCAGCGTCAGCTTATCCATGTTCAGCCTATAAGGGTTGCTAATAACTGTTATCGGTGCTGCCGGGCTGCAAGCCGCAGAAACGCGCGGTTAAGTCCGTTGCACAGGAGTATTTCCTGAAACAGATATTGGAGTTTCTTATGACAATCAATCGCAGGGCATTTCTGGGCGGGCTGGCAGCGGCCCCGGCGGCGGCGCTGGCCACCGGGTTTGCAGGCAGCAGTTGGGCTTGGGCCGCCGAAGGCGCAGCGGCGGCTACCCCGGTCATCCACTCCTTCACCCTTGGGGATGCCAGGGTCACGGTGCTGCTGGACGGGCACCTGCCGCTGGGCACCCAGCTGTTCAACACCTATGACGCTGCCAAGGCGGAAACCGTGCTGGCGCAGGGCTTGCACCGGATGCAGGACGATGCGCTGCAGATCCCGGTCAATGGCTACCTGATAGAGCGCGGCGGGAAAAAGCTGCTGATCGACACCGGCACCGCCCAGCTGATGGGGCCGGGCCTGGGAGCGCTGGGCGCCGGGCTGGCGGCGGCCGGGGTTGCGCCGGGGAGCATTGATACTGTGCTCTTGACCCATATCCACCCGGACCATTCCGGCGGGCTGATCACGCCGGACGGAGCCGCGGCCTTTGCCAATGCAGAGCTGGTGGTGGCGCAGCGGGAATGGGACTTCTGGCATGACGATGCCATAGTGGCCGGCGTGCCTGAGGGGAGCCGTGGTTTCTTTGACATGGCCCGCCGCTCTGTCGCGCCCTATTCGGACCGGCTGCAGCTGCTGCAGGGGGAAGGCGAGGCCGCACCCGGTTTCACCGCGCTGGAGCTGCCGGGCCACACACCGGGCCACACCGGGTTTATGCTGGATGCGGGCAGCGAGGGGCTTCTGTTCTGGGGCGACCTGATCCACAGCGCCGCCTTGCAGCTTGCGCTGCCGGACTGGACCATCGCCTTTGACACCGACCCTGGCCTGACCGCCCAGACCCGGCGGCGGACGCTGGACCGGGCGGCGGCGGACAATCTGCTGGTCACCGGCGCGCATCTGGACTTTCCGGCGCTGGGCCGGGTGCTGCCGCAGGGGGAGGCCTTTGCCTATCAGCCGGCGCCCTGGCAGTTCGGCCTCTGAGCCGGTAAAACCCCGCGCCTCGCCCCTTAATCGGGGTGCGGTGCAATCGCTTGTTTCCTTCCGTTCCGCCTTGCGCTAAAGGCTGCCGCAACGTGTTGGAAGGAGCCATGTGATGACCAGCGGCAAGAACGGCCTGACCTATGCAGATGCAGGTGTGGACATTGATGCGGGCAACGCCCTGGTTGACCGGATCAAGCCGGCCGCCAAGCGCACCAACCGCCCCGGCGTGGCCAGCGGGCTGGGAGGTTTCGGCGCGCTGTTCGATCTGAAAGCTGCCGGCTACAACGATCCGATCCTGGTCGGCGCCACTGACGGCGTCGGCACCAAGCTGCGGATCGCCATTGACACCGGTGTGGTGGATGGCGTCGGCATCGATCTGGTGGCCATGTGCGTGAACGACTTGGTTTGCCAGGGCGCCGAGCCGCTGTTCTTCCTCGACTATTTTGCCACCGGCAAGCTGGAAACCGACGTCGCGGCCCGCATCATCGAAGGCATCGCCGAGGGCTGCGTGCGCTCCGGCTGCGCGCTGATCGGCGGTGAGACCGCGGAAATGCCGGGCATGTACCCCGAAGGCGACTTTGACCTAGCTGGTTTTGCCGTGGGGGCGATGGAACGCGGCACTGCGCTGCCCGACGGTGTTCAGGAAGGCGACGTGCTGCTGGGGCTGGCGTCCGACGGCGTGCACTCCAACGGCTACTCGCTGGTGCGCAAGCTGGTTGAGGTCTCCGGTCTCGGCTGGGAGGCTGACTGCCCGTTCGGCGAAGGCTCGCTGGGTGCGGCGCTGCTGACCCCGACCCGCCTTTACGTCAAACAGTGCCTGGCGGCGGTGCGGGCAGGGGGCGTTCATGCGCTGGCCCATATCACCGGCGGCGGCCTGACCGAGAACCTGCCGCGGGTCCTGCCCGAGGACCTGGGCGCCGATATCGACCTGAACGCCTGGGACCTGCCGCCCGTGTTCAAATGGATGGCGGAAACCGGCGGCATTGCCGAGGCGGAGATGCTGAAGACCTTCAATTGCGGCATCGGCATGATCCTGTCCGTCTCTGCAGACCGCGCTGATGAGCTGGTGAAGGTTCTGGAGGGCGAAGGCGAGACCGTGGCCCGTCTGGGCTCCGTCACCGCAGGTGCCGGCATGCGCTATTCGGGCAAGCTGCTGTGAGCCACAAGAAGGTCGCGATCCTGATTTCCGGCGGCGGCTCCAATATGGTGTCGCTGCTGGAAAGCATGACCGGCGATCACCCGGCACGCGCCTGCCTTGTGCTGTCCAATAATGAGGATGCCGGCGGGTTGGCCAAGGCTGCTGCGGCTGGTGTGGCAACCGCCGTGGTGGACCACCGCCCGTTCCAGGGCGACCGGGAAGCATTTGAGACTGAGCTGGTGAAACCCATCTTTGAAGCGGGCGCCGATATTGTCTGCCTGGCCGGTTTCATGCGCGTGCTGACAGCCGGGTTCGTTTCGCAGTTCGAGGGGCGGATGCTGAACATCCACCCCTCCCTTCTGCCGAAATACAAGGGGCTGCACACACACGCCCGCGCGCTGGAGGCGGGTGATGCTGAGCATGGCTGCACCGTTCATGAGGTGACGCCGCTGCTGGACGACGGCCCGATCCTGGGCCAGGCGAGGGTACCTGTGCTGGCGGATGACACACCGGATGCGCTGGCTGCGCGGGTACTGGTGCAGGAGCACAAGCTCTATCCGGCGGTGCTGCGCCGCTTTGCCGCGGGCGACAAGACGCCGGTGCGGCTGCCTTAACGGACTTCCTGCACGGCCGCGCTGTTTCCGCGCCAATCCAGCCGCTCTGCTTGCGGCGCCGGTGCCATCAAAGCGGGCAGGCCGACCAGCGCCAGCAGCAATGCCGCCGCCAGGAGCGGAATCAGCCCGCGGGACAGGGTGAAACCACCGGTTTTCGCGGGAAAAAGATCAAGAACGGTCATCGTCTTTCCTCCTGTGAAGAGTGTGCCCTCAAACTACGAGTGCGGCGATCATTATTAAAATGAATGTTTGCGGCGTGGAATATCACAGAATGTGAGCTGATGGGAGGCCCGTGTGCCGGGAGCCACAGCAGGGCCGTCAGAATGCCCGGCCCGATCTGGCACCTGTTTGCATTGGCTGAAACAAGCGCGTATCACGGGCCGGTCATACCGATAAACAAAAAGCCGTAATTCATGAAAACTCTGAACTCTACCGAAGAACTGCAGGCCTTTTGCGAAGCTGCAGCGCAGCACGCCTATGTCACGGTGGATACCGAGTTTCTGCGGGAGCGGACCTATTATTCAAAGCTCTGCCTGATCCAGCTGGCCTTTTCCGGCGATGGGGAGAAAGACGCGGTTCTGGTCGACCCGCTGGCGGACGGGATCTCGCTGGAGCCGCTCTATGACCTGTTCCGCAACGAGAACGTGGTCAAGGTGTTTCACGCCGCACGCCAGGACTTGGAGATCTTCTGGGTCGACGCGCAGGTCTTTCCGAAGCCGCTGTTCGACACCCAGGTTGCGGCGATGGTCTGCGGTTTTGGCGAGCAGGCGGGCTATGAGACGCTGGTGCGCAAGATCGTCAAGCAGGGGCTGGACAAAACCTCGCGCTTTACCGACTGGTCGCGCCGCCCCTTGAGCGAAGCGCAGAAGACCTATGCGCTGGCCGATGTGACCCACCTGCGCAAGATTTATGAATTCCTTGCTGCGGAACTGGACAAAAGCGGCCGCGCCCATTGGGTGACTGAGGAGCTGCAGGTGCTGACCGACCCTGCGACCTATGACATTCAGCCCCAAGACGCCTGGAAACGGGTGAAAACCCGCACCAACTCTGGCAAGTTCCTTGCCGTTGTGCGCGAACTGGCCGCCTTCCGGGAGACCTATGCGCAGTCCAACAACGTGCCGCGCAACCGGGTTTTCAAGGATGATGCGCTGGTCGAGCTGGCCTCAACCAAGCCGCGCAATCCGGGGGATCTGGGCGGCTCCCGCCTGCTGCTGCGCGAGGCGCGCAAGGGAGCGATTGCCGAGGGTATTCTGGAAGCCGTGGCTAAGGGCGTTGCCTGCCCGGCTGAGAAGCATCCCAAGATGGACCGCAGCAAGGAGAAGCTGCAGGTGAACTCGGCGCTGGCGGACCTGCTGCGGGTGCTGCTGAAGGCCAAGACGGAATCAGAAGGCGTTGCTGCCAAGCTGATCGCACCGAGCGCCGATCTGGACGCCATTGCGGCTGGCCTGCGCGATGTGCCGGCCCTCAGCGGCTGGCGGCGCGAAGTCTTCGGAGCGGATGCGCTGCGGCTGTGCGAGGGCAAGATCGGATTGGCTGCCAAAGGCCAGGAGGTGAAGGTGGTCGAACTCTGATCGCCCTGCCTAAGCGTGTGACCACAAAAAACGCCCGCATCCGCGGGCGCTTTCTTTTTTAGAAGGATTGGGTTAGCGGCGGCGGCTTTCCCTGGCGTTGGTTTCGCCGTTTACCCGCACCAGGCGCACCTCCTGCAGGTCTTGGTTCGACAGGGTGCGGGCGGCGTGCAGAGTGCGGCTGAATTCGCTGCCGGTGATCGTCGGCTCCTCCGGGTATACGATCCGGAAATCATAGGTCAGAACACCCTCCTCAGTGCCCTCGACCTGGCGCAGCTCAACGTCGAAGGCACCCTGGCGCGCAGCGATGCCGGTTGCGTGGATGATGGCTCCCGTGCTGGTCCGCTCGATTTCCAGGCCGTCGATCCGGTTGACCAGGACGCTTTTGTCTTCGGGCGGTTTCTTGGCAAAGATGCCGCGCGCATTGCTTTCCTGCGGCAGCAGCGGGTTGACGTTCGCGGCCACCTCAACCTCTGCCGGTTCGGAGCTGCCAAACCAGTTGCTCGGGTTCAGCCGTGAATCCCGCCAGCCGCACGCTGAAAGCACCAGCGCGCAGGCCAATGTAAGTGCCAATGGTTTTTGCATCCGTCCCCGCCCATTCAAAATGCCTTTGCAACGGATTACCCGATTGGCTGCAGCTTGAAAAGCGGTTGAAAAGGGGCGGGCAGGGGCTTAGGTGCTGATCAGCCCCGGAATGCGGATTTTGAGGATAGACGGACGATGGCCACAGCCGCCTTTGAAGAGATCGTGGAGGACTTCGAGTTCATGGAGGACTGGGAGGACCGCTACCGCCATGTGATCGATCTGGGCAAGGCAATGGAGCCGATGGACGAGGCGCTGAAGGTGCCTGCGACCAAGGTCGACGGCTGCGCCAGCCAGGTCTGGCTGCACGCCACGGTCGAGGGCGGGGTGTTCCGGTTCGACGGTGACAGCGACGCGATGATCGTGCGCGGGCTGATCGCGGTGCTGCGCCGCCTTTACAACGGCCTGCCCTTACAGCAGGTGGCGTCGGTGGACGCCAAGGCAGAGCTGGGGCGGCTGGAGCTGAATGAGCATCTGTCCTCGCAGCGGTCCAATGGCCTGAGGGCGATGATCGAGCGCATCCGCGAAACCGCGATGGCACAAGCCTGAGGAGTGCGGGCGATGGGCCGGCCCCTTGCGCTGCCTGGAGTATTTCCGAATCGATGAAGGGCCTATTTGGCCCAACGCGAAATGGTGGTTTCCAGATCACCGTAGCCGGTGTGGCGGTGCTCAAATGCCAGCCCCATGCGGTCTGCACATTTCTGCGCCTTTTCGACCAGCTTGGGGTCGTTCACCTGCGATTGGTAGACCAGCTTGGTGTAATTGCCGAACACCATGTCCCGCAGCTCTGGGTTCTTGTCGAGCCCCATGGGGCGCCAGACAAAGGCGTCGAACTGTTTGACCAGGAAATCCGTGAGATAGAAGGCGGTAATTTCACCTTCTTCGGAATGGCGGGCAAAGGTCTCATTGCCTTCGAAGAAGGAATAGCAATGCGGGCCCGCAACCATCTCCACGCCAAGCTCCGCGCATTTGCGCTCTAGCGCGCCGCCGGTGCCGCAGTCGGCGTAAACTACATAGATCTTGTCATAGACCGCTGAATGCTTGGCCACGGCGCCATCAACGGCATCGGTGATCTGCTCCGGGTAGAGGTGAAGCTTGGCGGGCAGGCAGGTGAGGTCGATGTGATCCATGCCGTTTGCGTCCTTGATGGCAAGGATCTCGCGCGCAAGCGCGCCGCAGGCGATCAGCAGGATACGGCCGGTTTTTTTCTCAGGGGCGGCCAGGCCCTGTTCGGTGAGAGAGTTTTCCTCAAGCGTCCGCCCTGTCGGGGGGCGGAAGGCAGCCCGCTCTGTTAAGCGGGCTGCGCGTCCTTTGCGTGCCAAATCAGGCGCTCATCGAGTTGTGCTTGCGCGCAACGAAGTCCTTGGCCATTTCCACGGCCACGGCTGCGTCACGGCAATAGCCGTCGGCGCCGATTGCCTTGCCGAACTCTTCGTTCAACGGCGCGCCGCCAACCAGCACGATGTAGTCATCGCGCAGGCCCTGTTCGACCATGGTGTCGATAACCACCTTCATGTAGGGCATGGTGGTGGTCAGCAGAGCCGACATGCCGAGGATGTCTGGCTTGTGCTCTTCCAGCGACTCCAGGTAATTCTCGACCGGGTTGTTGATGCCGATGTCGTAAACTTCGAAGCCTGCGCCTTCCATCATCATGGAAACCAGGTTTTTGCCGATGTCGTGGATGTCGCCCTTGACGGTGCCGATGACCATGGAGCCGACGCGCGGGGCGCCGGTTTCGGCCAACAGCGGCTTCAAGATGGCCATGCCGCCCTTCATCGCGTTTGCCGCCAGCAGCACCTCGGGAACGAATAGGATGCCATCGCGGAAGTCCGCGCCAACGATAGTCATGCCGCCAACCAGCGCTTTGGTCAGGATGTCGTAGGGAGCCCAGCCGCGCTCCAGAAGGATGTTCACGCCTTCTTCGATTTCCTCTTTGAGACCATCGTAGAGGTCGTCAAACATTTGCTGAACAAGTTCCTCGTCATCGAGTTCCGAGAGGATGATGTCTTCTTCGTCCGACATGCGCCTAATCCTTGCTGACGGGGGAATCCCCGGTGTTGGCCTATTTCTGAGGCTTTTGTGACAGAATGCAGTTTGCGAACTGCATTATTTGCGACATTGCCGCGTTTCTAACCGACGTATAGAGACAATTCCGGCGCAAGAATAATGAAGATTCCACATGGAAATCTTCGAAATTGCCCATTTGTTCTTTATTTGTTCTCTTTGGGCGGCTAATTTGCGTCCATGCCGCCGGAAAACACGCCACAAACCATGCGCCGCAAAACACGCGCGAGCCTCAGCAATGCGGCAGGCCGGTTCGACATGCTGCGGGAGGCCGTGGACTACGGCTGGTTCCAGGAGGTGTCGGAGACGGTGATTCCCACTGAGGTGCGTCAGGAAACGGCGCGCACTCTGATCACCTACAGTGGCGAAAGAGTTTCGCGCACTTCACCTACATGGTTGACCCGACGATGTTGCCGGTTCTCCAAGCGCATTTTCATCACGTATCAATTGCGATGACCTATGGCGGCTAAGATCCGTTCCAGCCGCGCTGGTTGCCGACCACGCTGATGGTCGCGTTTTCGGCTGTCGCTTCGATTACTGCGGATGGGGTGGAAATTATCTGCCCAAGCCGTCTTGCCCAGTGGCTCTTTCCGATACCTGGTGGGCCGTCAAGCAGAATTGGCGGCATCCGCAGGCCAGGCCACCCTTCCCGCAAAGATCGGCGCATCGCGCGCCAGATAATTTCAGTCGCAGGCGCCATCCATGGCATTTCCTGATGCAACTCAACGGCAATTTCATCGGCGCGATGACCGTTGGGGATTCCGATCAAGCGTACACCATCCCGTTGGGTTTCGAGCTTTTCCAGATCATCGTACTTCAAATGGCTTAGGCCGGAGGCGGCTTTACGGCCATCGAGGATGCACTTAACACGCCGGTTGACTCGGTTTCTGTCCTTGTCACTGAGACGCACGCTGAAGTGCCGCTCCTGCTGCTTCTCTATTTCCAAGGCGGAAATACCTTCTCCATCGCTCTTAAAAGGTGGAGGTGGCAGTTTCCTTTTTCGTAAGTTTTTAGGTGCTTAGTAAGACGACTTTCAAGGGCCGGGCGAGTTTCATGGGGGTTAAAGAACCGGGCCTCGATAAAGGGTATTTTGGACATTGTATTACCTAGGCAAAAGCTTTTGCGTCCACGCGCCCGGGCTTGGAGTTTGTGCTGGCAAATTCTTGCAGGTCCACGACGGCGGCCCCATTCTTGTGAAGATTGTAGCTACAGGACCAATGGTCTTCGACCTCCAAGCGTTCTGTTTCTGTTGCAAATCTCTGAAGAGAAAAATCAAACTGCCTATTCAAGGATGTTAGATTCATCGTTCTCGAAAGAACGTCTACGTCATGAAGGTCCAACGCGACTTCTGCCAAATCGCGAGTGACAACAATTCCGTTGCCTCTGTCGATGCAGAGGTATGAGCACACTCCTGACACAAGGGCATCAAAGGCGTCAAAGGGCGCAGGTGAGTTTTCATCTTCGTGGTTTTGATGGCTGAACTCCTCCAAGTATGACAGGGCCTTGTGTGTCAGCCGTACTACCAGCATGACTTGGTTGTGAAATTCGAGCTGCCGTGTGACAAAGGTATCAATTTCAACCATACCTACCTGTTTAAGCAAAAGCGCAGATTGGAAATCGGTTGCTTCGTTGCACTTCAGTTCACAGATCGGACGTAAGAACGGATCGGACAAGTAACGCCGCGTGCGAACGTTGATCGAATTCCGGAGTCTGTCGTTCCAAAGCGATTCCTCTCGTGCGGTGCTGAGATGCAGTTCGCATTCCAACAAGAATTTCGGTTCAAAACCAGTGGGGTAGTCGATCACGTTCGCTCCGGTTTTGCAAAATATCTAAATTTTAGATAATCTGATTTATAGATCATTGTGCCGCTGAGCAAGGCGAAGCGGCAATGAGCAACACGATTCACAGCAAAGGTCAGCAGGTTCTCTGCCAAGTCTTGGTCGATGCCAGAAAGGCGGCTGGCCTGTCGCAGGTGGAACTTGCGAAAAAGCTAAATTGCCAGCAATCCATGGTTGCGAGGATTGAAAGCGAACAGCGCAGGATTGATGTCGTTGAATTGATCGTTATCGCGCGTGCGATTGGGGCGGAGCTGCATGATCTTCTGGCCAATGTCGAGGCCTCGGTGCCCATAAGTCACCACTTGTGACCGCAGAAAATTCGCATGCTGTGCTAATAGCGGAGCAGCGCTGACACTCCTTCAGAAATTGACTTCTGTCTTCCAGGTTCCGGGCCGACAATTTGTAAAAGACCGCTCAGGCACTTTTCCGCTGTTACCATAGTGAGCACTGATAGCTGCTTGTACCTTCTATTGAGCCACATGCCGAAGGGTATCACCCAAGACCCGCGCCATCATCGACAGAATCCGGCTGCCGCGGGCAATCTGCTTCTCAACGAAACATGCAGATGTGGTGACCTCCGTGACAAAGATCGACCAGATCGAGACGATGATCCTCGATATCCCCACGATCCGCGGCCACGTGCTGTCCATGGCGACGATGCGGGTGCAAACGGCTGTTCTGGTCCGGATCTCGTTCTCTGACGGCTCCGAGGGTATTGGCGAGGGCACCACCATCGGCGGGCTGAGCTATGGCGTTGAAAGCCCTGAGGGCATCCAGTCTGCGATCGACACCTATATCGCACCGGCGCTGCTGGGCTGTGACGCGGACAACGTGAACGCGGCAATCCAGCGGATCGACAAGGTGGTAAAGGGCAACCGGATCGCCAAGACGGCCGTGGAAATCGCGCTGTGGGACGGGCTTGGCAAGCGCCTTGGCGTGCCGGTCTCGCAGCTGTTCGGCGGGGCCGTGCATGCCAAGCTGCCGGTTGCCTGGACCCTGGCTTCCGGCAATTCCGAGACCGATATCGCGGAAGCCCAGGAGATGATCGAGGCGCGCCGCCACAACATCTTCAAGCTGAAGATCGGCAAACGCACCGTGCGGGAAGACGTGGCCCATGTGGCCCGGATCAAGAAAGCCGTCGGCGATGCCGCCAGCATCCGCGTCGATGTGAACACCGCATGGTCGCTGCAGGATGCGCGCTGGGGGCTGAAGGGGCTGCAGGAGGCGGGCTGCGAGCTGGTCGAGCAGCCGGTGCCGGCCCGCTGTCGCCGCGCCATGGCGGAGCTGACCCGCGGCTACGAGATCGCGGTAATGGCTGACGAGGCGCTGAACGGGCCGGAGGATGCCCTGGCGGTTGCCGATGCCCATGCTGCGGATGTTTTCGCCGTCAAGGTGGCGCAGTCCGGCGGGCTGAAGCGGGCCTCGGAAGTGATTGCCATCGCTGAGGCGGCCGGCCGCGGCCTTTATGGCGGCACGATGCTGGAAACCGGGCTGGGGACCGCTGCGGCGCTGCAGCTGTTTTCCACCGTCGAGACCCTGCATTGGGGCACCGAGTTCTTTGGCCCGCTGCTGCTGACCGGGGAGATCCTGGCCGAGCCGATCACCTATCGCGACTTCTGCGTCGAGATCCCGCGCGGCCCTGGCATCGGCGTGGCGCTGGACCCCGACAAGATCGCATTTTTCCGCCGGGACGGCGGCCGGACCATGAGAGCCGCCGCCGGGCAATAGCCCGCGGCACGACATCAAAGCCAGCCTGGCGCCTGACCGGCGCAGGGCTGTCAGGAGGAGGACGACTGATGTTCACGCAATCCAATCTCGACGCATTCGAGGCCCGTCTCAACGGGGCGATCCAGGATGATCCCGAAAACGGCGTGTTCCGCTGCCGGAGGGACATCTTCACCGACGAAGAGCTGTTCGAGCTTGAAATCAAGCATATCTTCGAGGGCAACTGGATCTACATGGCGCATGAAAGCCAGATCCCGGAGCCGGGAGACTATTTCACCCTGACGATGGGCCGCACACCGGTGGTCATCACCCGCGACAAGGAGGGCGAACTGCACGCGCTGGTCAACGCCTGTTCGCACCGCGGCGCGCAGCTGTGCCGGTTCAAGCGCCGCAACCAGAAGACCTTTACCTGCCCGTTCCACGGCTGGACCTTCTCGAACACCGGCAAACTTCTGAAGGTCAAGGACCCGAAGGGCGCAGGCTACCCCGAGCAGTTCAACAAGGACGGCAGCCACGATCTGACCAAGGTTGCCCGCTTCGAGAACTATCGCGGTTTCCTGTTCGGCTCGCTGAATGCGGATGTGCAGCCGCTGGAGCAGTATCTCGGCGAGGCGCGGAAGATGATCGACATCATGGTCGATCAGGCTGACGAAGGGCTGGAGGTGCTGCGCGGCTCCTCGACCTATACCTACGACGGCAACTGGAAGCTGCAGGCCGAGAACGGCGCGGATGGCTACCACGTATCGGCTGTCCATTGGAACTACGTCGCGACCACGGCGCACCGCACTGACGATGGCAAGGAGGACCAGATCAAGGCGACCGATGCCTCGAAATGGGCCAAGCAGCGCGGCGGCTTCCACGCCTACGGCAACGGCCACATCCTGCTGTGGACGGAATGGGCCGATCCGACCAACCGTCCGAACTATCCGCGGCTGGCGGAATGGACCGAAAAATACGGGAAGACCAAGGCGGAATGGATGGTGGGCGTTCTGCGCAACCTCTGCCTGTACCCGAACGTCTTCCTGATGGATCAGTTCAGCAGCCAGATCCGCGTGTTCCGTCCGGTCAGCGTGAACGAGACAGAGGTGACGATCTATTGCATCGCCCCCAAGGGCGAGAGCCAGGAGGCCCGCAGCCGGCGCATCCGCCAGTACGAGGACTTCTTCAACGCCTCCGGCATGGCAACGCCGGATGACACCGAGGAATTCCGGGCCACGCAGCGCGGCTATGCCGGGGCGGCCCATGCCCAGTGGAACGACCTGACCCGCGGCGCGACCCAATGGATCGAAGGCCCCGACGAGGACGCCAAGGCGCTCGGCATCAACCCTGTTCTCTCGGGTGCCCGCACCGAAGACGAGGGGCTCTTCGTCATCCAGCACAGCAACTGGTCCGAGCGCATGGGCGAAGCCATCGCCAAGGAACGCGCCACGGCGCCTGAGGCCCGCACTGCGGCCGAGTGAGGAGGAGAAGACATGACCACCGAAACGCTTGAACGCACCACCGGAACCACCGCCGCCGCTACCGGCCCGGCGATGGATTACGAAACCATCCAGGCCTTTCTCTTTGCCGAGGCCCGTGCGCTGGATGACCGGGACTGGGACACCTGGCTGACGTTCTATCACGCAGACTGCCCGTTCTGGATGCCGGCCTGGGATGACTACGACACGCTGACGGAAGATCCGCAGAACGAGATGTCGCTGATGTACTACCCCAACAAGCAGGGCATCGAGGACCGCGTGTTCCGCATCAAGACCGACCGCTCGTCGGCGACCTCGCTGCCGGAACCGCGCACCTGCCACTACCTGTCGGGGATCGAGGTGCTGAGCCGCGAGGGCACGCAGATCAAGCTGCGCTTCAACTGGCACACGCTGAGCTTCCGCTACGGCAAGACCGACCAGCACTGGGGCACGTCCTTCTACACGATCGACGCCAGCGGCGCGAGACCGCTGATCACCGACAAGAAGGTGGTTCTGAAGAACGATCACATCCACCACGTGATCGACGTCTACCACATCTGATCCGGGCCATTCCGGGAGCCCAAAGACCTCCGCGCATCCACGGCAGGGTGCGCGGCCAAGGGAGGAGCATGCCATGACGAGCTACAACGTTGCCCTGAATTTCGAGGATGGCGTCACCCGCGTCATCCAGTGCGATGACGACGAGAAGGTGACCGACGCGGCCTTCCGCCAGAAGATCAACCTGCCGATGGATTGCCGCGACGGCGTCTGCGGCACCTGCAAGTGCTTCGTTGAGAAGGGCGAGTACGATCTGGAATTCTACATGGACGAGTCCATGAGCGACGAGGAGGCGGAACAGGGCTACGCGCTGACCTGCCAGATGACGCCGGAAAGCGACTGCGTGGTGCGCGTCCCGGTGCCCTCCGCCGCCTGCAAGACCGCGCCGGAGGCCGTCGAGGGCGAGGTGCTGGGGGTGGACACCCTGTCGGAGACCTCCTTCGGGCTGCGAGTGAAACTGGCCAAACCGGTCGGCTTTCTGCCCGGCCAATACGTGAACGTCACAGTTCCGGGCACCGGCAAGCACCGTTCCTATTCCTTCTCCTCTGCACCCGGTGCCGGGGAGGCCACCTTCCTGATCCGCAATCTGCCCGGGGGCGTGATGAGCAGCTATCTGGGCGAGCGGGCCAAGGCCGGCGACAGCGTCACGCTGACCGGGCCGATGGGCGCGTTTTACCTGCGCCCGATCGAGCGCGCGCAGCTGTGGCTGGCCGGCGGCACCGGCCTCGCGCCGTTCCTGTCGATGCTGGAGCAGGCGGCGGAGCAGGGGACGGATCATCCCATCGTGCTGTACTACGCGGTGACCCGCGCTGCCGATCTGGTGGAGCTGGACCGCGTGCAGGACCTGGCCGAGAAGATCGGCAATGTCACCGTCATTACCATTCTGGCCGCCGAGGAAGACGCGCATGAGCGCAAGGGCTTTGTCACCGATCATCTCACTGCCGGCGATCTGAACGGCGGCGATTGCGATGTGTATCTCTGCGGCCCGCCGCCGATGGTCGATGCGGTGCGGGGTCACTTCGGCAAGCTGGGGGTCGAGCCTGCGAATTTCTACTTTGAGAAGTTCAACCCGACCGAAGCAGAGGCGGAAGCCGCATGAGCCGCCGGTTTGAGGACAAGGTGATGGTTGTGACCGGCGCGGCCCAAGGCATCGGCCGCCGGGTTGCCGAACGGGCAGCGGCAGAGGGCGCCCGGGTGCTGATCGTGGACCGGTCCCCCGCCCGCGATGAGGCGGCGGAGGCGATCCGCAGCGCGGGCGGCGCGGCGCAGGCGATCCCGGTTGACCTGGAAACCTGGGAGGGCTGCGCGGAGGCGATGCAGGCGGCCGTGGACCTCTGGGGCCGGATCGACATTCTGGTCAACAATGTCGGCGGTACGATCTGGGCCAAGCCCTTTGAGCATTACGAGCCCGGGCAGATCGACGCCGAGGTGCGCCGGTCGCTGTTCCCGACGCTGTACTGCTGCCGCGCCGCGATTGAGCATATGCTGCCGCAGGGCTCGGGCGTGATCGTCAACGTGTCGTCCATCGCCACGCGGGGGCTGAACCGGGTGCCTTACGCGGCGGCCAAGGGCGGGGTGAATGCGATCACGGCGAGCCTGGCCTGGGAAGTGGCCGAGCGCGGCATCCGCGTCGTCGCCGCCGCCCCCGGCGGCACCGAGGCGCCGCCGCGCATCGTGCCGCGCAACCCCAATGCCGAGGAAGAACAGCGCGAGGACTGGTACAAGACCATCGTCGATCAGACCATCCAGTCGTCGCTGATGAAACGCTACGGAACGCTCGATGAACAGGCCGGCCCGATCCTGTTCCTGGCGTCGGAGGACGCATCCTACATCACCGGCGTCACGGTGCCGGTGGGGGGCGGAGATCTCGGCTAGCGCCGAGCCGGGCAGGTCCTGAGGAGGGGCCTCAAAACCACTAGGAGGAACTCACAATGAAACGCGCAATCCTGGCGGCCCTTGGGCTCGCCACCAGCCTCGCTGTGCCTGCAGCTGCCGAGGAGAACATCAAGGTCGGCCTGCTGCTGCCGTTTTCGGGCGTCTATGCCGCGCTTGGCAATGACATCGAGGCGGGGTTCAGCGTCGCCCTGGAACAGTTCGGCAGCGAAGCCGGTACCGGCTTCGACATCGTCCGCGAGGACACCGAAGTGAAGCCGCCGGTGGCGCTTGGCAAGGCCAAGAAGCTGATCCTGCAGGACAAGGTGGACGTGATGGCGGGCGTCGTCAGCTCGGGTGTTCTGGGGGCCGTGCGCGACATGGTGCATGGCGCCGGCGTGCCGCTGATAGTGGCCAATGCGGGCAATGATGAAGCCACCGGCACCAGCTGCTCGCCCTTTATCACCCGGATGTCCTTTTCCAACGGTCAGGTGAACCGCCCGATGGGGCAATGGATGCATGATCAGGGCATCCGCAAGGTCTATACGCTGGCGCCGGACTATGCGGCGGGCCGCCAGATGATCGGGGGCTTTGTCGAGACCTTCACCGCCGCGGGCGGGGAGATCGCCGGGCAGGATTTCACGCCGTTTCAGAAAACCCAGGATTTCGGCCCCTACCTGGCGCAGGCCAAGGCCAGCGGCGCCGATGCGGTCTATGTGTTCTATGCCGGCGGCGAGGCGATTTCCTTCGTCAAACAATACGACAGTTTCGGGCTGAAGGCGGATCTGCCGCTCTACGGATCCGGCTTCCTGACCTCGCCGCTCTATGTCAACGCCGAAGGCCCGGCGGCCGAGGGCGTGATCACCGCGCTGCATTACGTGCCGACGCTGGACAATGCGGCCAATGCTGCCTTTGTCGCCGACTTCCAGGCCAGGACCGGGCGCCTGCCGTCGGAATTCGCCGTGCATGGCTATGACGCGGCCCGCGCCTTGGTCGAGGCGGCAAAAACCGGCGCTCGCGACCGCGCATCGCTGGCCGAGGCCCTGCGCCAGGTCAGCTTTGACGGGCCGCGCGGCAAGCTGTCGATCGATCCGGCCACCAACAACATCGTCCAGCCGGTCTATGTCTACGAGACCGTGGCGGGCGAAAACGGGCTGACCCAGAAGGTGCTTGCCGAACTGCCCGCCGAGGCCGACCCGGCCAACGGCTGCAAGATGGCCCCCGTCTCCAACTGACACTGCAACCCGGCCGTCCCCGTGCGGCCGGGCCCACTCTCCGAGGAGGGCCTCTCATGGCACATGATCTTGGTTTCTGGACGCTTCAGGCGCTGAATGCGCTGCAACTGTCCATGCTGCTTTTTCTGCTTTCTATTGGTTTGACGGTCATCTTCGGGCTGATGCATTTCGTCAATCTTGCGCATGGATCGCTCTACGCGCTGGGCGCCTACTTTGCCGCCTCGCTGGCTGCCATCGGCGGCTACTGGATGGGGTTCTTTCTGGCGCCCGTGGCCGTGGCCGGGGTGGGCGTTCTGCTCTATTCCAGGCTCATCAAGCGGATGCGCAAGTCCGGTCCGATGGCGCAGGTTCTTGTGACCTTCGGGCTGATCTTCGTGCTGCTCGATCTGACACGGATCTTCTGGAGCGATCTGGCGCTGGCCATCGACGTGCCCGCGCTGCTGTCCGGCCGTGTGGAATTGCTGGGCATCGAGTATCCGGCCTACCGGCTGTTCATCATCGTTCTCGGGCTGGCGATCTTTGCCGCGCTGGCGTTTGTGCTGGGCCGCACCCAGATCGGGGCGATGATCCGGGCCGGGGTCGACAATGATGCCATGGCGTCCTGTCTCGGGATCAACGTCGAGCGGCTGTTCTTCATCGTCTTCTGTGTCGGCTGCGCGCTGGCGGGGCTTGCCGGGGTTGTCGCAGCGCCGCTTCTCAGCGTCACGCCGGACATGGGGCTGCAGATCCTGATCCCGACGCTGATCGTGATCGTCATCGGCGGCCTCGGCTCGCTCAAAGGCGCGATTGCCGGGTCGCTGATCTATGGCTTCGTTCAGACCTTCGGTGCGGTGCTGGCACCGCAGCTTGCCTCTGTCCTCATCTATGCCCTGCTGGCGGCGGTCCTTGTGATCAAGCCCGTGGGCCTGTTTCCCGCGAAAGGATAAGCCGATGTTTCGTCACAACGCGCTTCGCTGCACGGTTCTGGTGCTGCTGGCCGCAGCTGCCCTGTTCCAGGCCCTGACCGCCGGGTATTTCGGGCTGGAAATCCTGACCGAAATTCTGATCCTCGCCATTCTTGTGCTGGCGCTCGATATAGCTGCGGGCTTTGGCGGGATGGTGTCGCTGTGCCACGGCGCATTGATGGGCGTTGGCGCATATGCCTACGCCATCCTGTCGGCCAAGGCGGGGCTTGCGCCGCCCGTGGCCATGGCGGCTGCCATCGTGCTGACCGGTTCCGCCGCCTGGATCATCGGCGCAATCTGCTCGCGCAGCCACGGCATCTATTTCATCATGGCGACGCTCGCCTTCGGCCAGATGGCCTATTCCTACGTCTTCGAAGCACCGGTCTTCGGCGGAGACGATGGGCTAGGTGGTATTTCCCGGCTGGATCTGAGCTTCATCGGCGTTGACCTGAATGACAGCCGCAGCTTTGCGTTGTTCTGCCTCGCCACGCTTGGTGCCGTCTATGGCGCGTCGGTGCTGATCCTGCGGTCCGGCCTGGGCCGGTCGCTGGCCGGCGTGATGCACAACGAGCAGCGGATGCGGGCGCTTGGCCTGACGGTCTGGCGCGTCAAGGCGGATGTGTTCGGGCTGTCGGGCCTGATCGCGGGTCTCGCCGGGGCGCTGGCGGCGCAGCACATCATGTATATCTCGCCCGGTCTGCTCAGCTGGACGGTGTCCGGCGAGGCGCTGGTGGTTGTCATCCTTGGCGGGCTGGGAACTCTGGTTGGCCCGCTGGTGGGTGCTGCTGCCTTTGTGCTGCTGAAGCATGAGCTCAGCGCGCTGACCCCCCATTGGCACCTTGTCGTCGGTGTTATCCTGATCGCCGTGGTGATGAGCCGCGCCAACGGGATCTTCGGCTGGATCGAGGCCCGCTGGGACGGGCGGGCCGAGCGCCGGGCGGTAAAGGCCGCGCGCAAGCAGAAGACCAAGGAGGTGCTGAGCGATGCTTGAGACACGCAATCTGGACAAGAGCTTTGGCGCCGTGCACGTCACCCGCAACGTCTCGCTGAAACTGGAGCGCGGAGAGCGCCGCGTGATCCTGGGGCCCAATGGCGCAGGCAAGACGACGCTGTTCAACCAACTGGTGGGTGAACTCACACCCGACAACGGATCGGTTCATCTGGCGGGCGAGGATGTGACCGCCCTGCCGGTTGCGAAACGCGCCCGCCGCGGCCTGTCGCGCAGCTACCAGAAGAATACGCTGTTCGACGGGCTGACGGTTGAGGAAAATCTTGGGCTTGCCGCTGCCGTGCATACCGGCAACGCGACGCAGCTTTGGTCGGACAGCCTGGCAAAGCCCGACGTTCGCGAGATCGTCGAGGAGGTGGCGGAACAGGTCAACCTGATGCCGTTCATTCACGCCAAAGTATCTGAGATTAGCTACGGCGTGCGCCGCCAGCTCGAAGTTGGCGTCGCGCTCGCCACAAGGCCGCTTGTACTGCTGATGGACGAACCCACTAGCGGTGTCGGGCCAGAGATGTCGAAGGGGTTTCACGACTTGCTGAACAATCTGCCGCGTGACCTGACAATGCTCATCATCGAGCACGACATGGACCTCGCCTTCGACGTGGCGGACACGATCACTGTTCTCAACTACGGCGAAGTTGTCTTTGACGGCTTACCGGAGGAGGCCCGCGGGTCAAGCCTGCTAAAGGAAATCTATTTGGGGAGCTGGGAAGATGCTTGAACTGAGGGCCATCGAATCCGGTTATGGCGAAACGCAAGTTCTCTATGGCCTTTCGCTGGAAGCGCAAAAGGGCAGGGTGCTGGCCATCCTGGGCCGCAATGGCGCAGGAAAATCCACAACGCTGAAAACCATCATGGGGTTCCTTCCGATCAAGTCCGGCGCGATCGCCTTCGAGGGTAAGCCGATCGCGAGGCAACCATTCGACATCGCCAAGAGTGGTATCGCTTATGTTCCTGAAACGCGTGACATCTTTGCGTCTTTGACAGTGCGCGAAAACCTGGAGATAGCGGCTAAGCGATTTGGCGGAACCAAGACCGAATGGACGATGGAAAGGGTTCTGGATCTCTTTCCCCGTCTTGGGGAGCGGATGGACAACGGCGGCACCCAACTGTCAGGCGGCGAGCAGCAAATGCTGGCGATTGCACGCGGTTTGCTGATGAATCCCCGCCTCCTGATCCTCGATGAACCGACCGAGGGCCTGGCGCCGATCATTGTGAAACTGATCCACGACAAGCTCCAGGACCTGAAGGCAGCCGGGCTTTCGATGATCATCGTGGAGCAAAATTTTGGTTTTGCAACCTCGCTTGCCGATGACGTGGTGGTGGTCGGCAAAGGCCAGGTCGTCTGGACTGGCAGTGCAGAAGAAATCAAGGCAGACGAGGACGCGCAGCATACCTGGCTTGGTGTGTAATTGGGCCGCTTTGTACACCGGCCGTCCGACTAGAAAACCTTGCGGGCCACCTTTTGCGCGATGTTGACGAAGTTCTTCACATGCAGGCCTTGCTCGTCCAGCCGGTAGTTGACAGACAGTTCGGTGCGCGCGAACTCGGGTTCGATCCTGAGGAATTTCATACCTTTCCGCGGGGCGTTTGCAACTGACTCCGGCACGATGCAAACGCCCTCGCCGACGGCAACCAAGCCGAGCGCGGTTTGCAGATCCATGCACCAGATGCGTAGCGGCGCTTCGAAACCGGCTTCTTCGATAGCTTTCAGAACCATGTCCGCATAGCTCGGGCGGGGCTTCTCGGGGTAAAGGATCAGATGGTGCGTCTTCAGGCGCTCAAGCTTTGCGACTGAGCGTGTCCCCGTGTCCACAATATCGGGTAATGCCAGGATTAGCCGTTCTTCTACCAAGTGTTTCGAGAGGAACTCTGGATCCTTAAGCGTTGGGCGGGCGAAAACCACGTCGAGTTCACGCGATACCAAGGCCCTATGCAGATCGGCATTGTTCATGGGGATAAGGCTAAGGTTCACTTCCGGGTAATTTGCCCGGTATGACCGAATGATGTTCGGAAGAATGCCAAAGGTTGCAGATCCAACGAAGCCGATGCGCAGACGCCCCTCGGCCCCCTGGCCCAAACGGCGCACTTCCAGTTGAGTATCTTCAATCTGAGCCAGGATGGATTTCCCGCGTGCGAGCAGCCGCTCCCCTGCCTGGGTCATCGTGATCGCGCTGCGGCCGCGGTTGAACAGGACTGCGCCCAGCTCTTCCTCGAGCTGCTTGATCTGGCGGCTGAGCGGCGGCTGCGCCATGTCGAGACGCTCTGCCGCCCGTCCGAAATGCAACTCTTCTGCCACCGCAATGAAATAGGACAGCTGTTTGAAGTTCATTTTCCGGTACTCCCCCACGTTTTACGTTAGGAGATCCTGGCAGGTGAAAAAAGGCCCCCGAATATCGGAGGCCAGTCTGGTGGGAGGTATCGGGGTTTCACTCGGCGGCGACGGACTGCGCAGCGGCGCCTTCCTTGAGCACGAAGTCGAACTCGAAGTGCAGGTCCGTGCCCAGTTCCTTGGCCGCGGGCTTGAACTTGCCGATCAGGCTTTCCTTGACGGCGAAGACGCTGTCGTTCTCCAGCCATTTGCTGTCGGCGTCGTAGATCTGGCTGATCAGCGGGCGGTAGCCGTCCTTGGAAATAATGAAGTGCACGTGCCCCGGGCGGTTCGGGTGGTGGCCCATGAAACGCAGCAGCTCGCCTGCGGTTTCATCATCGGGGATCGGGTAGGGGACGGGGCGGACCGCGACAAAGGCGTAGTGGCCGTTCTCGTCGGTCTCGAAGCGGCCGCGCAGGTTGTATTCGGGCTGGTCCGGGTCGAGGTTTTCATAGACGCCGTTCGGGGCGTCTTCCCAGACGTCGATCGTCACACCGGCGATGCCGTTGCCGTTTTCGTCCTTGATATAACCCTCGAAATAAGCCGTTTCCTCGTTGTCGAAATGCTTCTGGATGGTCGACGCCCCCTTGGGCAGGACCGGCGGGTTTTCGCGGTAAAACGGGCCAAGAACGGTCGACTCGCTCTCGTTGCCTTCGACCGGGTTGGTCATCATGTCGACCAGGACCTCGATGCCCAGGATGTCCGCCAGCAGGATGAACTCCTGGCGGTTGTCGTCGCACAGCTTGCCAGCGCGGGCGAGATAATCGCAGGCGGCCAGGAACTCGTGATGCTGCAGTTTCACGTCCTTGATGAAGGCATGCATGTGCTTGATGATGCCGGTCGCGATCTCGCGCTCGCGGTCCGTGATGGTGCCATGCTGGCCAAGGCTGCTGATCACGACGTCCGTAATGTTGTCTTGGTTGACGATGCCCATGGGTTCTTTCTCCTCCTGGCAGGCTGGGTCGGTTGCAGGACGCTCCACCGTCCCTCACTCGCAGCCGAGCTTTGCCAATACGGCCGGTTATCCCAATGCCTGCGGCGGTATCAGGTGATACCGCGGATCGCCGGACGCGCCTCCGGCGCATGGCCCGCGAGTATTGCCCGATACCCGCGCTGGCATGGCCGCAGCGCATCCCGCTGTGGCAACACTTCCCCAGCTTAGGAGATTGCGGGAGGTGCAGGTGATCGAAACTTTCAAGCATATTCAGACCAGCCTTGAGGCGGCGCCGTACTTGCTGCGCCTTGGCCGTCTGTTTTCCGAAACGGTGCTGATCGAGATCGGCGGCAGCGAGTATTACCTGTCGTTCGACAAGGGGCACATCGTGTCCGTCACCGAAGGCCCGAGCCGCAAGACGCCTTGGCGGTTCGCCCTGCGCACAGATGCCGAAGCACTGGAAAAGTTCTGGCAGGCCCGTCCCGAGCCGGGGTTCCATGACATTTTCGGGCTGGTGAAGGCAGGCCGCGGCCGGATCGACGGCGACATCCTGAGCCTCGTCAAGAACCTGCGTTTCTTCAAGGAAGTGCTGACACTGCCCCGCGCGAAAGAGGAGCTGGCCGCATGAGTATCGAACCGATTACCGGCCGCTATGTCACGGTCACCGTGGGCGGCACGCCCCGCCGGATCTATTTCGAGGAAGCAGGGCAGGGCCGTCCGGTCATCTGCCTGCACACCGCCGGGGCCGACACCCGCCAGTGGCGGCACCTGATGAACGACGCAGAGATCACCGCCTCGAACCGGCTGATCGCCTTCGACATGCCCTGGCATGGAAAGTCGCTGCCGCCCGAAGGCTTTGAAACGCAGGAATACCTGCTGACCACCGAAGCCTATATCGAAACCGTTCTGGCGGTCATCGACGGGCTGGGGCTGGTCCGCCCGGTGCTGGCGGGCTGTTCCATGGGCGGGCGCATCGCGCTGCAGCTTGCCGCCCTGCATCCGGAAAAGTTCAGCGGCTTCATTGCCATCGAAGCCTCGGATTTCCAGCCCGCCTGGTATGACATCGATTGGTTCCACCGCCCGGACGCCCATGGCGGCGAAATGGGGGCGGCGCTGGTTTCGGCCAATATCTCGCCATTCGCGCCGGATGCCGAACGCTGGAACACGCTTTGGATGTTCATGCAGAGCGGCCCTGGCGTGTTCCGCGGCGATCTGAGCTTTTACACCAAGGACGACAGCCTCATCCCGCGCCTGGCCAGGATCGACACTGGCAAGACCCCGGTTCACATCATCGTCGGCGCTTATGACCTGACCTGCACGCCGGAGGATGCGGAGCGGACCGCCAGGGCGATCCCCGGCGCAACGCTGGCCGTGATGGATGAGCTGGGGCATTTCCCGATGAGCGAACACCCGGAGGGGTTCCGTCCCTTCTTTGTAGAAGCGCTTGGGAAAATGCCGGAACCGGCCGCCAAGGCGGCCTGACACCCGAAATCGCACGGGAGGAGGAACCATGTGCAAGAACGCCGACAATCCCTGTCCGGGGTGCAAGAAGCACAAGAAGCCAGAGGCTGCCTGGATGTTCTTCACCGAAGAAGAACGCGCTGCCGTCGAGAGTATGCGGCAGGCAGGCAAAGCTTCCGCACCGGCCGAGGCTCGCTCCTGAGCGGATACAAACCAGGCGCGCCGCACGCGCCGCAACGCGTCAAAACCGGAACATATCAATGACAACCCCCTGCATCATCTGCGTGGCGATCACCGGCAGCCTGCCGACCAAAGCCAACAACCCGGCTGTGCCGATCAGCGTATCGGAACAGGTGGAATCGACCCAGGAAGCCTTTGAAGCTGGCGCCGCCATCGTTCATGCCCATGTGCGCAACGAGGATGAGACGCCCTCGTCGGATCCGGAGAAATTCGCGGCTCTGAAGGAAGGTATCGAGAAGCACTGCCCGGGCATGATCATCCAGTTCTCGACCGGCGGGCGGTCTGGCGCGGGCAGGACGCGCGGCGGGATGCTGCCCTTGCGGCCCGACATGGCCTCGCTTTCGGTCGGGTCGAACAATTTCCCAACCCGTGTCTACGAGAACCCGCCCGATCTGGTGGCTTGGCTGGCCTCGGAAATGTCAGCCCACGACGTCAAGCCCGAGATCGAAGCGTTCGATCTGAGTCACATCCTGAAGGCCAAGCAGATGGCCGATGAAGGCCTGCTGCCCGGAACCCCCTACATCCAATTCGTAATGGGTGTGAAGAACGCCATGCCGGTCGATCGGGATGTGTTCGACTACTACATCCGCACCGTTCACCGGCTGTTCGGCGAAGATGCGCCGTGGTGCGCGGCCGGCATCGGGGCCAATCAGCTTACGCTGAACGAATGGGCGATATCTGCGGGCGGGCACGCGCGGACCGGGCTTGAGGACAATGTCCGCCTCGACCGGGATACGCTGGCCCCGTCAAACGCCGCGCTGGTGCGCCGGACCGCGGAAATTTGCGCAAAGAACAACCGCCCCGTCGCAACCTGGCAAGAGGCGCGGCGCATTCTCGGGCTGCGCTTACCCAAAGTCGGCATGACCCGCGGCAAAACCGAAAAGTCCGAAGCTGCGACTATTGTCTGACGCGGCCGGATACCGGCGGCTGCGGCCGGGGAACATTTCCGGCTCCGCTGGCGGGGCCGGTTCCTGGCGGTCCTTGTATCCCCTTCCGGTCCCTTGCCGGTCTGTCCAGGTGCTGCAGAATCGCTGGCCTGTTCGAGCGTCTCGTGAGAGCCCTTCCGCCCGCCGTAGCCAACGGTATGCGGGCATCTGAAAATGCGCAGGCTGGGCTGATCACCGTCATCTTCGCTGCTTCGGGCGTATCGCTGTTTGGGACCGGCGCGGCTTTTGGGGTGTCATGGCCGGCATCGCGTTTCACGTCCTGAAACGGTTCACCTGCCGGTTCACTGCCAGTTGGGAGGGGCAAGGGGCTTCTGAAAGGTGGGGTTCACTCGGCTACTGCGTCAGAACCGGCAAGCCGCCCTTCGGCAGTCAGTCGCGAGACGCTAAAAAGGCCGCCTTTTGCAACTATCATGATTATAGGTCGCATCAACAATAGGTTAGGCAGTGCAGACGGCCGCTCGGAAAAGTAAAAGATGGGATCTGCCTGTGTTTCTGGAGAGGTTTGTTGAACTGGCGCCGAGGAGTGTGCGCCCCAGTTGAAGGAGCGCTTTTCCATGGAGCGGTTGAGCTGTGTTAGCGCTCTGGTTGGGCTTGGAGAACCCCCTCGAAAAAGGCTGACAGCTCGCCAAAGCTCCGAAGCGGCAGGATCTGGGCCACATATTGATCCGGCCGCACGATGATCATGCATCCATGCGTGCGGTCAATGCCGCGCATCGCGTAGATGTCGTCGCCAAGTTTGTGATCGACGCAGAAAATCTTCTCGAAGTCGCGCAGCCCGTAGCGGCCCTTTGCAGGCCGAAGCAGGCCCGGCATGTCCTCAAAGTTCAGCGCCTTGAAATCCTGCTGAAAGATGGCGCGCAGGTCGATCAGGGCATCGATATCTTCAGCTGCACCGGTATACCGCCGGATCGGTGACGAAGGGTCATTTTCCAGATCGGCGCACAGGCTATGAATCGCACCGCCTTCGGTTCCATCGTCATCTTGTCCTGCAAAGGCGTAGATGCGCCAGCGCCCGTCCGCCTCGGCAACATGGCCCAGCTGCATGGGCTTCGCATCGGATAGCCTTAGAACCGGCGCCGAATGGAAGCGCTTGCCCGCGATTTGGCCCGTGGCAAGCGACTGGTGCGCCGACGCGGCGATAATCCTTGAAGGTTCGTAGTGCACGGCAAGCCCGCCGGTAAACTCCAGGTTTTCGATGAACTGCTTCTGAAACCGGGGCATTTCGCTGCCATCGAGTTCGGATTCGCCTGGCGGAGCGCTCATGATGCGCGCCCACTTGTGATCAGTCTCAACCAACCGCTTGGCTTCCAGCTGGCGTTCGGCCGAGTAACTATGCAGCAGGCCCGGGTCTGACCGGCCGGTCAGAACATGCGCCAGTTTCCAGCCGAGGTTGAAGGTATCGCCCATGGACACATTCATGCCTTGACCCGCCTTGGGGCTGTGGGTGTGACAGGCATCCCCCGCAGTGAAAACGCGGGGCGTGCGGCGGGCGATTTCGTCCGCGGGGACATCATCGAACTTGTCGGTCAGCATGTGGCCGATCTCGTAGACTGACCACCAGACCACTTCTTTGACGTCGATGAGGTAGGGGGTCATGATCCGGTTTGCCGCAGCGATGATATCATCGGCTGTCAGGTTGCGGTTCGACACCCGCTCATCCGGATTGAGCTTGTCGAGTTCGACATACATCCGGAAAAGATAGCCGCCTTCGCGCGGGATGATCAGGATATTGCCTTCTTTCGCCGACTGGATCAGGCATTTCCTGCGCAGATCCGGGAAATCGGAATTCGCCAGAATATCCATCACGCCCCAGGCCTGATGCGCCGCATCCCCGTGCAATTCGCCCCCGATCGACTTGCGCACTGTGCTGCGCGCACCGTCACAACCGACGACGTATTTTGCTTGCACCGTGACGGTGTCACCAGCACTGCCATCTTCGGTCACGTGCTCCAGGGAAACAGTAACGGGGTGATCGTCTCTGCCGCTGTCAATCACCAGGTCATTGAGACGCAGCCCGTAATGGGGTTCCAAACGTGTTGGTGCGTTTTTCATCACGTCGAGGAATAGCTGATGAATCCTCGCCTGGTTCACGATTGTATGCGGCATCTCCGACTGATCATCGGCTACGTCTTGGGCGATCCCGGCGCGGTGGATGTGGCTCGGATTGGCGGGGGACGGTTTCCAGAATGCCGTCTGGTTCACCCAGTAGGCTTCGCGCTTTACCTTTTCCGCGAAGCCAAAGGCCTGAAACATTTCCATCGAGCGGACGCTGATACCATCGGCTTGCCCTTTTTCCATAGGCCCGTGTTTTGGTTCGACAATCATAGTCGAAATTTCTGGAAAACCCGCCAGCTGTGCCGCGAGGCACAGCCCTGCGGGTCCGCACCCGGCAATCAGTACATCGACCTTTTGCGGGATATCGTTTGCGTTCGAGGTGGCACGACCAAGGCCTGGTGCTGATGGTTTGATATCGGGATCACCAGGTTTGAACCCGTCAACGTAGTACTGCATGGCCAACTCTCCGCTTCACCGCTTTCTGAACGGTTATTACTGATTGTATTATTCAGCGCCCCCCTCAAGTAAGGTATGTATACATACCATTCCGGTTGGCCAGCGCATTCATGCTGTTATTTCTGGTTGCTCTTCCCCAGCGTAGAAACCGGGCCGAGAGGTGATGCGGTTAAGATCAGAGTCCCCGTTGATTTAGCAAATTTCAGTATGCCCGCCGGCTGCACGACGAAGCCAGCCTGCGGGGGCAACGCACCGGACTGAAAGTGGCAGCGCTAAGCGGCAAGATTCTTGCCCGCTTCCATGATGCGCCGGCAGACCAGGTCGGGGTCATCCAAATCGCGGGACAACAGCAGAACCAGTTTCGCCAGCAGTGCAGCGTGCTGTTCTTCTCCTGCGGCGTCCAGCGCACGGGCCAGGGTTTCAAAAACGGATTCGAGGTCTTCCGGTGTCATTTGATTTCTCCTGCTGTGGCGCAGGCGAGAGCCTGCCGCAGCGCTCCAGGTGTGGCCCGGCGCCAGCGGGCGGCAATATGGGTGTCGGGCCGGATGAGATAGGCGCTGTCCGGAGAGGCAGAAAGCAACCGCGCGGCGTCGGAACCCGGTGGCAATACGATATGTGTCAGACCCAGCTCAGCAGCAGTCCCGGCCAACGCCTCCCCGAAGGTGACGAGACTGAAGCCGGGGCCCAGAATGCCGGAGAGAAACCCGTCTGAGGTGCGGGCGTCGGGCAACACCGTGCCAGGCTGCGGGCCATCTTCGAAGCCCGTATCGTCGGCCTGGACGGCGGGGCTGGCGGCATAACTGTAGGGAGTCATCTGCCTGGGGTTGGCCAGCTCGCCTGCGAACGGATGGCTTAGCGCGAGGTTCAGCGCCGTGTCTCGCATCAACTGCCAACCGGGGCTGGGCGGGGTCATGAATCGGGCCGACTTGGATGCATTGGCGAAGACATCCAGCGTCGCGCCGCGGCGTTCCGGCGTGTAGCTGTCCAAAAGCGCTGTCCCGGCTTTTCCTTGCAGCACCCAGGCCAGTTTCCATGCGATGTCATAGGCGTCGGCCAAGCCGTTGTTCAGGCCGCGCACGCCGAAGATCGGCACGATATGGGCGCTGTCGCCGACGAAGAACACGCGTCCGTCACGATAATCATCAAGCGCCAGCGTGTTGGCGGAATAGACGCTCCACCATTCCAGCTCCCAGTCGCCGTCATGGCCAATCTCCCGCAGCACTGCGCTGACCGAGGCGCGCACAGTCTCCTCGCGGATAGCTTTCTTCTCATCCTCGCCATCGTGAAGCTGGTAGTCGATGCGCCAGATATCATCTGGCTGCTTGTGTACCAGGATTGTACCGCCGCGGCGGCAGTCAGGGTCAAACAGTGCCCGGCGGATGGTTGGGTAACCGTGCTTCATCTGCACATCGGCGATGACATAGCGGCCCTCGTAGTTCTCACCTTTCAGGCGAAGGCCGCGCAGTTTGCGGATGGCACTGCGGGCGCCGTCCGCGGCCAGCACCCAAGCCGCGTTGAGCGTATAGATACCGTGCGGGTCTTCAACCGTTAGGGTGACGCCATCGCGGGTATCACTGGCCCCGGTGATCCGGCTTTGCCAGCGGGTTTCGATCAGCGGCTCGCGGGCGATGGCGTCCCAAAGATACTGCTCGATGTACTGCTGCTGGATGTTGTACATCGGCCGGTACTTCTCGGCTGGGCTGTCCGGCATTGCGAACTCGAGGATCTGGCGGCCGCGGTAGAAACTGCGCCCTGTGGTCCAGGGCAGCGCTTTTTCCAGGAAGGGCACCACTGCGCCGATGCGATCGAAGATGCGAAAACTTTGGCGGGCGACACAGATGGCGCGGCTTCCGTCGTTGAAGGTGGACTTAGCGTCAAACAGCATCGATGGCACGCCGTGGCGGGCCAGTGCGAGTGCTGCTGTCATGCCCACAGGACCGGCGCCCACGATTGCGACCGGAACATCATCTGATAGATTGCTGCGGTATTCCGGCGGATCAAAATGCGGGTACGTGAAGTAGAGCGAGTCGGTGTCGCCGCGGCCTGCCGGTCTCATAGGTAAGCTCCTCCTTGATTGGGAAAACATAGTTGCCCGGCAGGTGTCCTGTCTGTCCTCCTTGAGGGGGGACATGATAGCTTGTGGCGATGGCATCCTGTATCCGGCATATCGATACTTGTCTTGCGCTGCTGGGCAGCGGTGGCTTTGCGCCGGCGTTTTCAGAGTTCATGGAAACGTTGGGGGCCGATCAGGTCATGGTATTTGCGATCACTGAAGGGAATGCGCGCTGCCTGTTCTCGCGCCATTACCGAAGTGCAGCGCTAGCCGAGGAACTGTCAGCGCAATATCTGGATGGCTGGTATCTGCAGGATCCGCTTTTGCCTGAACTGATGCAGGCGCAGCCAGGCACAGTCCGGCTGAGGCGGCTGGAGACGATTGCCGAAACGATGGGTAGCGACTACCGGCGGATTTTCTTCGACACGCCGGGGCTGCGGGCCAAGACCACGGTGCTGGCCGCCGGAGTGCGGCTGAGGCTTTTCGTAAGCCTGTACAAGACGGGCGGGGCACAGCCGGACTGCGACGCGGATTTAGCGCGAATTGCAGGCCGGTTGGCGCTTATGCATTTCGAGCGGACGTCCGGCAGCACCACACCGCCGGCTTTGGACGCGTTGAGTGAGCGGGAGCGGGCGGTCTGCCTGGGTATTCTGGCGGGGCAGAAGGCGGAGGTGATCGCAGCGGCTCTCGAGGTCGCGCCCAATACCGTGATCACCTACCGCAAACGCGCCTATGCCAAGCTGGGAATCAATTCGCGTGCGGGACTGTTTGCCCTGTGCAGAGAGCCTGGTGCCACGGGCTGACATTGCTGCAAAGCTAGTGGCCTCCCTGCGCAGTTTCCATAGGGAAAGTCCCGTTCAGGCAATGTGAGCCTGAACGGGTCTCGGAGTTTATCCCACCGTGCTTCCCAGCCACAGGGTCAGGGCAGGGAAGGCGATCAGCAGCGCCAGCCTGGCTACATCGGCGATGATGAACGGCACCAGCCCCCTGAAGATCTTGACCACCGGGACTTCCGGCAGGACGGCCTTGAGTACAAAGACGTTCATACCGACGGGCGGCGTGACAAGGGCGATTTCGGTCACCACGATCACAATGATGCCGAACCAGACCAGGTCAAAGCCTTGGGAAACCACCACCGGTGCGAACAGTGGAACGAAGATCAGAATGATGGCCATAGAATCCATCACGCAGCCCAGAACAAGGAACACCGCCATGATAACGAAGATCAGCGCGAGGCCTTCGAGCCCGGTCGACTCGACCAGCCCCAAAACACCCGCGGCAAGCCCGGACAGAGTGAGCAGCTTGGACAGCATCAGTGCGCCGAAAAGCACAGTGTAAAGCGATACCGAGGTATAGGCGGTATCGATGATGATGGTGCGCAGCACGCTCCAGCCGAGCCGCCCGTGAAAGGCCGCGATCAGGATGGCAAGACCAGCTCCCATGCCAGCGGCCTCAGTGGGGGTGAACAGCTTGGCATAAAGCCCGCCGATGATCAGCCCGAACAACAGCAGGAAAGGCCAGACGCCGGACAGCGCCAGGAGCTTTTCCGGCCAGGGGGTGCTTTCCCCGCGCGGGGCATGGCTTGGGTCAAGGGCCGCAATGATGCGGATTGCCACCATGTAGGCGGCCAGACCGATCAGCCCCGGCACCACTCCGGCAATAAACAAGTCGCCGATGTTGGTCTGGGTCAGAATTCCGTAGACCACCATGATGATCGAGGGCGGGATCAGGATGCCGAGTGTGCCGCCGGCGGCAATGGTGCCGGCCGCCAGCTCGTCGGAGTAGCCGTATTTTTTCATGCTGGGATAGGACACCTTGGCCATGGTGGCGGCGGTGGCGTAGCTGGAGCCGCAGACCGCGGAGAAGCCGGAGCAGGCGGCCATGGCGGACAGCGCCAGCCCGCCGCGCACGTTGCCCACAAAGGCATAGGCGGCGCGGAACAGATCGTGGGCGATGCCGGTCTTGGAGATGACGTTGCCCATCAGGATGAACATGGGCACCACGGCAAGGTCATAGGACAGCACCGCGTCCGAGATCGTCAGCGGCACCAGCTTCAGAGCAATGTGCCAGTTGATCGCCAGCCCGATGCCTATGACCGAAACAGCGAGCAGCGAAAAGGCCAGCGGGATCCTGAGAAAGGCAAGCAGGATGGCCGCAGCCATGGACAGAGAACCGGCAATCACAACACTTCCTCCTTATGCGCAGTTGCGGCGTCGGCAAGTGGGCTGCCGAGGACCACGGCAAAAGCAGCCAGTGCAGACAGCGCGCAGCTCAGTGCCATGAAGAAATAGAGCGGTGCGCGCGGCACGCGAAGCGCTTGACTGACCTCAGAAATGCTCGAGGCATTGAGGCCGTGCTTGACGAACAACCAGGCCATCATGCCGAGCACAGCTGCCACCAGAAGCCCGGTCAGCACGCGCCACCATGCCAACCCGGGGCGGTCCAGCAGTTTGTCGAGAAGATCGATTGTCAGGTGCGCCCCCGCGGCGGTCACCAAAGGCAAGCCGGCAAAGACTGTCAGCGCCATCAGGTGTTCGGTAATGTCATTTGCGCCGTAAACCGGTTCGCCGAACAGGCGGCGTCCGATCACATCGGTGAAGGTGAGAGCCACCATGGCCAGCAGAAACAGTGCCATTGCCGTTTCTACTGTCCGGCGGATTTTCAAAGCCAAAGAGCGCATCCTGCGGCCTCCTATTGCAGAAAGGGGGACGGCCGCACCGTCCCCGAGTGGTTTGCCCGGAGAGGGTTATTCCGCAGCCAATTCGGTGTAGGTCTCTCTGTAGAAGCCAAGCATCGCAGCCGGGTCTTCCACGCCGGCAGCCTTTGCCTTCTCGGTCCACTCCGACACCATCTCGTCGTAGATATTGTTCACCGCGGTAATCAGCTCGGGTGCGGCTTCGGCAATTTCGTGACCTTCAGCAGCCAGCTTCTCCGATGCAGCTGGATTTTGGTGATCGAAGTTCTTTCCCCATGCCGCCGACAGGGCCTCACCGGTGACGGCTTCGATCGCCGCTTTGTCGGCATCGCTGAGCCGGTCCCATTTGGCGCCGTTCATAACCACGAAGAAGGTCGCGTCATAAAAACCGTTGGGGAAAATTGTGTGATGCTTGAGGCTGTCCTCGAGCCTGAAGTTGACCACAGATTCCATGGTGTGCAGCGAGCCATCGATGACTCCGCTTTCCAGCATTTCGTAGGCTTTGGTGGCGGGCGCCGCGACCGGAACCGCACCCAGTTTGGTCAGCAGCTGCTCCTGGATCGGGCCACCCATGCGGAACTTCTGACCGCTCACATCCTCGGGTGTGGTCACAGCGGCGCTACCGTGGTGCAACTGGCCGCCTCCAAACATGCCTACGGCCAGCATCTTGACTCCATCAAAAGCAGGATTGCCGGCCAGAAACTTCTCGTAGGTTTGCCAAAGCGCTCGGCTTTGTGCCGCAGCGTTGGTGCCGGCGTTGGGAAATTCTGCGAACCACAACGGTACGAAACGCTCCGGCTCGTAAGTGAAATTGCCCCAAGTGATGTCCGCGACGCCATTGCGGGCCAGCTCCCAGTGCTGCGGCGGGCTGGCCAGCGGCGCGGGCAGGATGGTCACGGTGACACGGCCTTCTGTGACCTCAGCTACCTTTTCGGTAAAGGGTACGAGAAAGTCGGTATGCACGAAATGGGTCGGCGGCACCCAGGATGACATCGTCAGGTTTTCCGCGCTGGCGGCTTGAACCGTGGCGGTCAGGATTGCGGCAGCAGCCGCCGCGCCCTTGAGTAGTTTGATGGCAAGGTTGATCATCTGTTTCCTCCCTTGGATGAATGATCGTGGTTATTCAGGCTTGCGGGTCCGGCATTTGGCTAGGTCTGCAAAAATTGCAGCGCCCAGCGGAATGACCGCCGGGTCGAAGGCGAATTCGGGGTGGTGCGGTGCACGGCCGTCCTGGCCGATGAAGAAGTAGCTGCCCGGCACCCGGTTCAGAAATTCCGAGAAATCCTTGGAGGCCATCAGATTTCGGGCATCCGCAATAACTTTGTCTGCTCCGGCGACCCGCCTGGCCGAGGCCGTCGCTGCGGCGACGGCGTCACTATTGTTGAAAGTCACAGGAGCAACTTTGGTGACCTGAAGCTCTACGGCGACGCCGTAGAGGTGCTCGGCCGCAGTGGCGGCTTCCTGAAGCAGGGTGGCCAGCCTGTCGCGTACGTCGGGCGCGTTGGTGCGCATTGTGCCTTCGATGGAGACCTCAGCAGGCAACACATTGCGAGCCGTGCCACCCGTGAGAACGCCAAAGGAGATCACACCGGCTTCCCGCGCATCAATGATCCGGGTCGACGTTTGCTGTACCAAACCGATGAAGGCCGAGGCCGCAGCAATGGCGTCCTCGCCAGTATGCGGCATCGAACCGTGGGCACCATTGGCGCGAATGGTGACGTCGATGTTGTCAGCTGAGGCCATTGCTGCAGCTGATGGTATGCCGACTTTGCCCGCCGGCAGGCCGGGCAGGTTGTGCAGGGCGTAGATCTCGTCGCAGGGAAAACGCTCGAACAGGCCGTCGGCCAGCATTGCGCGGGCACCGGTCAGCAATTCCTCGGCAGGCTGGAAGATGAAATGTACGGTGCCTTCGAAATCTGGGCTGTGCGCCAGATAGGCGGCTGCAGTGAGCGCGGTGACGGTGTGGCCGTCATGGCCGCAGCCATGAAACCTCCCTTCCACCTTTGAACGGTAGGGCACGTCGGCCTCTTCTGCCATCGGCAGTGCATCCAGTTCAGCGCGAAAGCCGATGCGGCGGCCCGGTGCAGCATCACTGGCGCCTGCACCGTGCAAGGTTCCGACGACACCAGTGCCGCCGAGGCCAGTGGCAACTTCATAGCCGAATTCCGTTAGACGGCTGGCTACGAAGGCAGCGGTCTTGGTTTCTTCGAAGCCAGTTTCGGGATGGCTGTGAAGATCGTGGAGCCAGCTCTCAGAAATGGGCTTCTGGATGCTATACCACTCTGCAAACATGCGACGGGTCTCCATTATATCTCACGGCAAGATGGTTGCGCCGTGAGATTAAATTTGCAAACTAGCTGGAGTTTAAGAATATTGCTTGATGAAATCAGGGTGTCGCTTGATACTTTTCCTGCACTGCGGCTCAGTAGATACGGATCTAAATGAAGATGAACAAAGCCTTCAGGAACGAAAGATTGACTTACCGGCTCGAGCTCGTGGCGCAGGAAGCGATCAGCGCCAATGACGAGATATTCTTGCGCGAAACGGGCTTCCGGATCCGGGAACTGCGGGTTTTAAGGCTAATTGACGACACACCTGGCACCACATTTGCGGAGATAGCCAAGGCGACGGGATTGGAGCGCAGCCTTACGTCGAGGATCATTCAAACCCTGTTGGGCAACGGCCTGATTGTGAGGGAGAACTCTCTCGAAGACGCCCGGGTGTTTCTGCTGACTACAACGCCCAAAGGGCAAAATATCCGTCGCATCGCCCGCCAGTTATCTGACCGTCTTGAGGTAATTCTGACTGAACCTCTGTCGGAACAGGAGCTTGCAACGCTTGACGGAATTCTCGACCGGCTCGGCAGCTGGATCACCTCGGAAGAATACCGGACTGCTTTGGCTATTGATTAGGCAGCCTGTTCCGGCGTTTTTTCCCAAAGAATCCTTCAGTAAACGTTGCTGCTCGATCCAACCGGCCTTGCGGCAGCGTAGCGCCTGCGGTTACAGGGGTGACGGTTCGGGTCATGACTTCTCCGGTGGTGCCGGGGCTGACAGATCATGAGCTGGAGGCGCTGTTGGCCGCCGGAGCAGAGGCGGGGGCTGATGCGGCCAGCTGGATCATGCTGCGGTTGCCGAGGGAGGTGTCGGAGCTCTGGCAGGATTGGCTGGCCGAGCACGAACCGGGCCGCGCCACCAAAGTGATGGCGCGGCTGCGGGAGATGCACGGCGGGCGCGACTATGATCCGCGCTGGGGCCATCGGATGCGGGGCGAAGGGCAGTATGCCGAACTGATCGCGCAGCGGTTCAGGGCGGGTTGCAAGCGGCTGGGGCTGCAGGAGCGGACAGAGGCGCTGCGCTGCGACTTGTTTGCCTGCCCTCCGCAGGCGGGCAATCAGCTGGCCCTGTATTGACCCTTTCTTGATCAGAAAGTGCGGCTGAATGTGTTATGCTGAAGCTCTTCATGACGGAAAGGAAGGTGTCCCATGGCTTCTGTAGCTGTGAAGGCGCGTGTCACGGGGCGCGTGCAGGGCGTGGCTTTCCGCACCTGGGCGCGGGCGGAGGCGTTGCGCCACGGGCTGTCGGGCTGGGTCCGTAATGAACCGGACGGCTCTGTTCGGGCCTTGCTGATCGGGCCTGCAGCCAGCGTCGCGGATATGGTGCGCAGAATGGGCCGCGGCCCCGGTGCTGCTTCAGTCAAGGATGTGCTGACCGAAAGAACCGATCCCGATCCTACGGTGACCGGATTCAGCATCACAGGTTAGGCAAGCTGTAAGCCGTTACTGTGGAGTTCAGCCGGCAAACAAACATGGCACCGCATTGAAAAATGCGTTGCCTTTCATTTAATCGCGCATTGCAACGGTCAGGCGCGGCGGCGGCCACGGCGGCCGCGGCGCTCTCCGTCGGCCGCAGCATCCTTGCCAGTGCCATCGCTTTCAGAAGTGAAGGGGCCCAGCACCTCGACGATTTTTTCCAGCGCCGGCGTCTCGCCGCGCGGGCGGCTGTCCAAGGCATCGCGCATGGAGCGCAGGTGATCGGGCATAGTGCCGCAGCAGCCGCCGATGATCTTGGCGCCTGCATCACGGGCCAACACCGCATATTCGCCCATCAGTTCCGGGGTGCCATCGTAGTGGATGTGGCCGTCGACATATTTCGGGATGCCGGCATTGCCCTTGGAGATAATCGGGCGCTCAGTGCCTTGGGCCGCAAATCCGAGCACGGTGCGCAGAATGTCGGAGGCGCCTGTGCCGCAGTTGGCGCCAAAGGCCAGCGGCGTGTTTTCAAACTCTTCCACCAACTGGGCCAGGTCCGAGGAGGTCACGCCCATCATGGTCCGGCCTGCGGTGTCAAAGCTCATAGTGCCGCACCAGGGCATGTCTGCCAGCTTGAAGGCCTCGGCGGCGGCGCGGAATTCCTCCGGCGCTGAAATGGTTTCCAGCCACAGCACGTCGGCGCCGCCTTCCTTCAGGGCGTCGGCCTGCTCGTGGAACATCTCAACTGCCAGGGAATGGGACATTTCGCCGACCGGCTCGAAGATTTCACCGGTCGGTCCGACGGAGCCGGCGACGGCGATCTTGCGCTCTGCCTTGTCAGCAACCTCGCGGCCAAGTTCGGCGGCGATGCGGTTCAGCTCGCGCACGCGGCCCTGCGCGTCATGCAATTTCAGGCGCGCGGCGGTGCCGCCAAAGCTATTGGTCAGGAACAGGTCGCTGCCGGCATCGACCGACCCCTGGTACAGCGCCAGGATTTTCTTGGGCTCATCGACGTTCCACAGCTCCGGGGCGTCGCCGGACTGCAGGCCCATGGCGAACAGGTTGGTGCCGGTCGCACCATCCGCCAGCAGCACGTCGTTGGTGTCCAGCAGCTGTTTGAAGGTGTTTGTCATCAGTTGGATTCCGTGTCAGCAGGCCGCCCCGGCGCGCCGGGCGGCAAATTCGTCTGCTTCCCCTGTCTCACGCTACGCTGGCAAGGGCAATTTCATTTTCTTCATCTTCATTATGAGAGCGCTGCGCGGCTGCCGCAAAGATGGCGGTATGCGGCAGATTGCGTCATGATACCGTGCGGTTGCCGCCGCGACCGGCGGAGTTTCCGGCAATGCCGGCAAACAAAAAGCTAATGCGGTTTGTGGAAGACGGCTAAAGAGTCTCAGCCGGCTTCGCTCAGTATCTGGTCCTTGGCTTCCGGCAGCAGCTCCGCGCGTTTCGCCCGGATCTCATCGGCAGAAGCTTTTCCCTGCAGCTCGCCTTCCAGTTTGCGAACAACATCCTCGTGGCCAGCTTCTTCCAGATCCGCCGCTACAATTTTACCTGCAAAGGCTTCGGCGTCCTTGCTGCCGAGCCCCAGGAGGCCAGCAGCCCACAGACCCAGCAGCTTGTTGCAGCGGGCCTGCGCGTTGAACTGCATCTCCTCATCATGCGCGAACTTCGCTTCAAAGGCCTGCTCGCGCTCGTCAAATGTCGTCATATCGCGTCCTCATTAAACCTGTTGCACCCCTATATAAGATAGGAGCATGATAGCAGCTTAGGGCAAGAAAAAATTGTGTTCGGTTAGACCCTTGTACAGCAGTGCAAGCGGAGTGGCGGGGKGTGGTCCATCCTCCGGGCACCAGACGTTGCGGCTCCTAGCTGGGGTGGCGTTCACCCTGGCACTGCAGCACGCTTGCGGCTGAGGCCCCCTTGCACTATGAGAGCGGCACATCGCAGGGCCGGATTCCCGGCATTGACCCGAAAGGTTCCCAATGGCGCGTCGCAAGAAGATTTACGAAGGCAAGGCCAAGACTTTGTATGAGGGCCCCGAGCCCGGCACCATCGTGCAGTACTTCAAGGATGATGCCACCGCCTTCAACGCCGAAAAACACGACGTGATCGAGGGCAAGGGTGTCCTGAACAACATCCTGAGCGAGTTCTTCATGCTGGGGCTGGCGCAAATCGGCGTGCCGACCCATTTCCTGAAGCGCCTCAACATGCGCGAACAGCTGGTGCGCAGCTGCGAGATCATTCCGCTGGAAGTGATCGTGCGCAATTATGCGGCCGGCTCGATCTCCAAGCGCCTGGGCATCGACGAAGGCACCCAGCTGCCGCGCCCGGTGGTGGAATACTGCTACAAGGACGACGCCCTGGGCGACCCGCTGGTCACCGAGGAGCATATCGCCGCCTTTGGCTGGGCCAGCCAGCAGGACATGGACGACATACTGAGCCTGGCGCTGCGTGTGAATGATTTCCTGTCCGGCGTGTTCCTGGCCGTCGGCATCCGCCTGGTCGACTTCAAGATCGAGATCGGCCGGATTTACGAGGGCGACTTCCAGCGCCTGGTGATCGCGGATGAGATCAGCCCCGACAGCTGCCGCCTGTGGGACATCAAGACCGGGCAGAAGCTGGACAAGGACGTGTTCCGCCGCGACCTGGGCAGCCTGACGGATGCTTATTCTGAGGTCGCGCGCCGCCTGGGTGTAATGCCGAACAATCCGCCTGCTCCGGGCAAGCCGACGCTGGTGAACTGAGATAGGGACCCGCAGCGCCTGCCGCGCCGCGGGTCTTTGAGCATTTTTGGAAAAATGAAGCCCGGCAGGGCTTCGCCATCGAAAACCTGAGGGATAATGCGATGAAGGCACGGGTGCATGTGATGCTGAAGAACGGGGTTCTGGATCCGCAGGGCGAGGCTGTGCGCCACGCGCTTGGCGCTCTGGGCTTTGACAAGGTCGAAGGCGTGCGCCAGGGCAAGGTGATTGACCTGGATCTGGCAGAGGGCGCCACCGAGGCAGACGTGACCGCGATGTGCGAGAAGCTGCTGGCCAACACCGTGATCGAATCCTACAGCATCGAGATGGCCTGATGAAGGCGGCGGTTGTTGTTTTCCCGGGCTCGAACTGCGACCGCGATCTGGCGGTGGCGTTTGAGCAGGCCGGTTTCGACGTGTCGATGGTCTGGCACAAGGACAGCACGCTGCCCGAGGGTGTGGACATCGTCGGCGTGCCGGGCGGGTTCTCCTATGGCGATTACCTGCGCTGCGGCGCAATCGCGGCCCAGTCCCCGATCTGCAAGGCAGTGATCGAGCATGCGGACCGCGGCGGTTATGCGATTGGCGTCTGCAACGGCTTCCAGATCCTGACCGAAACCGGCGTGCTGCCGGGCGCATTGCTGCGCAATGCAGGTCTGAAGTATATCTGCCGCACCGTGAACCTGAAGGTAGCGACCTCCGAGAGCGTCTTTACCCAAGGCTATAATGCAGGTGATGTGATCGGCGTGCCGATTGCCCACCACGACGGCAATTACTTTGCCGATGCAGAGACCGTGAAGGCGCTGCAGGACCAGGATCGCGTGGCCTTTACATACGAAGAAAATCCGAATGGGTCGGTAGCGGATATTGCCGGCATCCTGTCGGAAAACCGCCGTGTTCTCGGTATGATGCCGCATCCGGAGCGGGCTGCGGACGAGGGCCATGGCGGCACCGACGGTGCGGCAGTCTTCCGCGCATTGGCGGGGATGGTCACCGCTGCGTGACTTGAGGATATGCGGCGGCGGTCATAGGGTGTCTTTATGACCGCTCCGCGCTCTACTATGACCCAGGGCAAGTCCAAGTCAGGATCCCGCACGATTTCGTGGCGGGCGCGGCTGGCTCTTGTTTTGTTCATGGCTGTGGCTGCGGTCACGGTCTGGACCACCAACCGGGCGCTGACTCACAGATTCACCGAAAGCACCCGTAACCGCGCGGAATTGCGGCTGGCGCTGTACTCCGGCAACCTGCTGAGCGAGCTGCGCCAGCACGCCATCGTGCCGCAGCTGCTGGCCCGCGACCAGACGCTGATCTCAGCCCTTCAGTCCAGCGACTTCTCCTTGTCCACCCAGCGGCTGATTTCCTTTGTTGATGAAATCGGTGCCGCATCAATCATGCTGCTGGCGCAGGATGGCCGCACGGTGGCGGCAACTGACCGCAACCGGCTGGGGGAGAGCCACCGCAACGCCGCTTATTTCGTCGATGCGGTGCGGGCAAAGTCGACAGTGTTTTCCGTCATCCCAAGGGAAGTGGGCGGGTACCGGTTCACCTATTCCCGCCGTGTGATCGACGCGACGGGGGTGCTGGGGGCGATTGTTGTTGAGGTCGACCTGCAGAAGTTCGAACGCGCCTGGGCCGGGATCTCGGATGCGGTTCTGGTCACCGACAGCACCGGCAATATCATCCTGGCAACAGAGGCGCGGTGGCGCGGGTTGCAGGAGGCCGACGCCCTGACCCTGCAAACACCCGAAGGGGCCATCCAGCGGGCGATCCGCGCCACCACCGACTGGACGGCGCTGCCGCCGGATGCCTACCTGCAGGGCGAAGCCGTGATGCGGCTGGAAACCCGCGTCCCGTTCCAGGGATGGCGCATGGCCACCTTCACCACCTATTCATCCGTCCGCGAACGGGTAAATGCGGTACTGGCGCTGGAAATCATGGGATTCGCCATCCTTCTGGCACTGGCCTTCTATGCGCTCAGCCGCAAGACCGCGTTGCGCATGGCGCTGTTCCAGCGCGAGTCGGCAGAGCTTCGCGTATTGAATGCTCGCCTTCAGCGGGAAATCGCCGAGCGTGAGCGTATGCAAAAGACCCTCGCTGTGGCTGAACAGAGCCTTGCGCAAAGCTCGAAGCTGGCAGCTCTCGGCGAAATGTCGGCGGCTGTGAGCCATGAGCTGAACCAGCCCCTGGCTGCGATGAAAACTTACCTGGCTGGTGCCCGGCTGCTGCTCAACCGCAACCGTCCGGATGAGGCGCTGGCCTCCTTTGGGCGCATTGATGACCTGATTGAGCGGATGGGCGCGATTACCCGCCAGCTGAAATCCTATGCCCGCAAGGGCGGCGATGCTTTCAGCCCTGTAAACTTGGGTGATGCGCTGGCCTCCAGCCTGTCGATGATGGAGCCGCAGCTGCGCCAGCGGCACGTGAAAATTACCCGTATCCTGCCGGAAGAACCTGTTATGGTGATGGGCGACCGGATGCGGCTGGAGCAGGTGATGGTCAACCTCTTGCGCAACGCGCTGGACGCCACCAAATCCGTGGAGGACCCGGAGGTGGAAATCCTGCTGGCGGCGGGCGAGACCGCGACCCTCTCGGTGCGCGACAATGGGATGGGTATCAAGGACTTCGACAACCTGTTTGAGCCTTTTTACACCACCAAGCAGCCCGGCGACGGGGTTGGATTGGGGCTTGCTATCTCTTCGGGGATCGTCAACGACCTTGGGGGGCGGCTGACCGCACGCAACGGACAGAACGGCGGTGCGGTCTTTGAAATGCAATTGCCGGTCCTGGTGGACGGTATAGAAGCTGCCGAATAGGCAGCACGGAGTAATTAGGAGTGAACGCGCATGGCCCAGGCTATGAAAATCGCGATCGTGGACGACGAACAGGATATGCGGCAGTCGATCAGCCAGTGGCTGGCGCTGTCCGGCTATGACACGGAAACCTTCTCCAGCGCTGAAGAGGCCCTGAAGGTGCTCGGCCCCGATTACCCGGGCATCGTGATCTCAGACATCAAGATGCCGGGCATGGACGGCATGCAGTTTTTGAAGAAGCTGATGGGCAGCGATAGCGCGCTGCCGGTAATCATGATCACCGGCCACGGCGACGTGCCGATGGCGGTGGAGGCGATGCGCGTTGGTGCCTTCGATTTCCTGGAAAAGCCCTTTAATCCGGACCGCATGTCAGAGCTTGCCAAGCGCGCCACCGGAGCACGCCGCCTGACGCTCGACAACAGGGTGCTGAGGCGCGAACTGTCGGACGGCGGCCAGATCATGAAAAAGCTGATCGGCCAAAGTCCGGTTATGGAGCGCCTGCGCGAGGACATCCTGGATCTTGGCCAGGCCGACGGTCATGTGCTGATTGACGGCGAAACCGGCACCGGCAAGACGCTGGTCGCGCACGCGCTGCACGCGGTCGGCAGCCGGGCAGGCAAAAAGTTCGTGCTGATTTCCTGCGCTGCTCTGGAAGAGGAAGCGCTGGCCAAGCGCTTGTTCGGGCCGATGCTGCCGGAGGACAGCATGCTGCCTGCGATTGAGGAAGCCCGCGGCGGCACCCTGGTGCTGGAAGACATCGACGCACTGTCTGAGACCCTGCAGGCGAAGCTGCTGAGCGTGATCAACGAGCAGGGCACCCCGGCTGAAACCCGGATCATCGCCATTTCTAACCTGCAGGAGGCAGGCAAGACCTGCGAGGACGCGCTGCGCCCGGACCTGTTCTACCGTCTGGCGGCGCTGCGCATCACTGTTCCGCCTCTGCGCCAGCGCGGCGAGGACATCCTGACCTTGTTCACCCGTCTTTCTGAGCAGTTCTCCGAGGAATACGGCTGTGACGCGCCGCAGGTGAGTGCCCAGGAGGCCGCACAGCTGCTGCAGGCGCCCTGGCCGGGCAACGTGCGCCAGCTGATCAACATTGCCGAACGCGCGGTGCTGCAGTCACGCCGCGGTTCCGGCACCATCGCATCGCTTCTGATGTCCGATCACGAGGAGATGCAGCCGGTGATGACAACGGAAGGCAAGCCGCTGAAGGAGTACGTGGAAGCATTTGAGCGGATGCTGATCGACAACACAATGCGCCGCCACAAGGGCTCGATCGCCAGTGTGATGGACGAGTTGTGCCTGCCGCGCCGGACGTTGAACGAGAAAATGGCGAAATACGGCCTGCAACGGTCCGACTACCTGGCCTGACGTCTGGCCCAAGCCCTTCCCCTTGGCGGGAAGCCGCCCGAGAAACAGGGTTTTCTGCGGCGTAGTTCGCGTCTGGAGCCGGAGTGGATTGGAAAACTAACCTGAAAATAACGGCTTGCCTGATAAGGGCAGGCCGTTTGCATTTTCAGGCCCGGTGGTGACGAATGTCCATTGTCATTACCTATCCACAGGCCTTATGCTGGCGCAACGGGCTGAAGTTCAGCAAATGGTTCCGCCCGTTCTGATGAGTTTCGCTGGCTTCGGCTTTTGTCCGGCACGATCCGAGAAAGCTGCAGCCTGACCGATTGGCCCTCTTGAACTAAGGGGGCAGTTTAGCGCCCAAGCCGGAATTATCACCGGTGCAGGGATAACAAGGCAGGCACGGGCAGACCCCGTCTGCCGGAGAAGAACCGCGATGACGCGCGCGAGAGCGAAGAGCACTGAGGCAGGAAGGCCGGGCATCGAACCCGGGACCACCTGCTGCACCGCGCCGTCCAAGATCGCCCTGACAAGACACCACCCGAAACGCGCGCGGCCGCCTGGAAGCAGAAGGCTTGCGGGCGCACAGGGCAGGTGCACCAAGGACCCATGGCAAAGAAGATGCTTATTGACGCCACCCACGCGGAAGAGACCCGCGTTGTGGTGGTCGATGGAAACAAGGTTGAGGAGTTCGACTTTGAATCCGAAAACAAACGCCAGCTCGCTGGCAACATCTACCTCGCAAAAGTAACACGCGTCGAACCGTCTCTGCAGGCGGCCTTTGTGGACTATGGCGGAAACCGCCATGGTTTTCTGGCGTTTTCGGAAATCCACCCGGATTACTACCAGATCCCCGTTGCGGACCGTGAGGCCCTGATGGAGGAAGAGCGCGCCTATGCCGAGGCAATGCGCGCCCGCGATGAGGACGAGGAAGAGAAACCGGCCAAGCCCAAGCGCTCGCGCCGCTCCAAGTCCTCTGCCAAGGCGGCCAAGGCATCGTCCAAGGATGCCGTGGAAACCAAGGAGGTCGAAGCCTCTGACGCGGCCACCGGCGAAATCGCCGGTATGGAAACGATCGACCTGACCGACAGCTCTGAAGCTGCAGATGTTCCGGCTGAGCTGGCCGAGGTGCCGGAAGGCTCCTCGCCGATGGAACGTGTCGCCGAGACCCCGGTGGAAGAGCCGGAAGAGGGCAACGCTTCGGAAGCCGCACCGGAGACGGAAGAGACGACTGCCGCTGCAGAGGTCCCGGAGGCTGAAGAGGCTCCGGCTGAGGAAGCCGTGGCGGAAACAACCGGCGAAGGCGAAGCGGAGGCAGAGGCGGAAACCGCTTCGGCGGATGCCGAGATTGCCGCTGAAGAAACAAAAGCCGAAGATGACGCTGAAGACAGCGACGACGAAGGCAAGCCGGGCCGCGCTGATGCCGCGACCAAGGATGAGAGCATCGAGTCGGTTGCCGACGAGGACGACAGCGAGGACATCCGTCCGCCGCGCAAGCCGCGTCCGCGCCGCTACAAGATTCAGGAAGTGATCAAGGTGCGCCAAGTGCTGCTGGTGCAGGTCGTCAAGGAAGAGCGCGGCAACAAGGGCGCAGCGCTGACCACCTACCTGTCGCTGGCCGGGCGCTACTGCGTGTTGATGCCCAACACCGCCCGCGGTGGCGGCATCTCCCGCAAGATCACCAACGCTGCCGACCGCAAGAAACTTAAAGACATCGCAACCGAGCTGGACGTGCCGACCGGCGCGGGCCTGATCGTGCGCACCGCCGGTGCCAAGCGCACCAAGTCCGAGATCAAACGCGACTATGAATACCTGCAGCGCCTGTGGGAGCAGATCCGCGAACTGACGCTGAAATCCATCGCGCCGGCCAAGATCTATGAAGAGGGCGACCTGATCAAACGCTCGATCCGCGACCTCTACAGCCGTGAGATCGACGAGGTTCTGGTAGAAGGCGACCGCGGCTACCGCATCGCCAAGGACTTCATGAAAATGATCATGCCGTCCCATGCCAAGAACGTGAAACACTACCAGGACGGGCTGCCGCTGTTTGCGCGCTTTCAGGTGGAAAGCTATCTGGCAGGCATGTTCAACCCGACGGTGCAGCTGAAATCCGGCGGTTACATCGTGATCGGCGTCACTGAGGCGCTGGTGGCGATCGACGTGAACTCCGGCCGCGCCACCAAGGAAGGCTCGATCGAGGAAACCGCGCTCAAGACCAACCTGGAGGCCGCCGAAGAGGTGGCGCGCCAGCTGCGCCTGCGCGACCTTGCCGGCCTGATCGTCATCGACTTCATCGACATGGACGAGCGCAAGAACAACGCCGCCGTCGAAAAGCGCATGAAGGACAAGCTGAAGACCGACCGCGCCCGCATCCAGGTGGGCCGGATCTCCGGTTTCGGCCTGATGGAAATGTCGCGCCAGCGCCTTCGCCCCGGCATGATAGAGGCGACCACCGCGCCGTGCCCGCACTGCCACGGCACCGGCCTGATCCGCTCCGATGACTCGATGGCGCTGTCGATCCTGCGCCAGATCGAGGAAGAGGGCACCCGCCGCCGCTCGCGCGAAGTGCTGGTGCGCTGCCCGGTCTCCATCGCCAACTTCCTGATGAACCAGAAGCGCGAGCACATCGCCCAGATCGAGGCGCGCTACGGCCTGTCCGTGCGTATCGAAGGCGATCCGCATCTGGTCAGCCCGGACTTCGTGCTGGAGAAGTTCAAGACCGCGTCGCGCACCGTGCCTGCGGCCACTGCTCCGGTGGTGTCGGTTGACACCTCGATCATGGATCAGGTGGACGCTGACGAGGCGCAGCAGGACGAGGAAGAGGACGCTGTTGCCGCAGAGGCCGCCGAAGAGGCTGCGCAGCAGGACGACAAGCCCAAGCGCAAGCGCCGCCGCCGCCGCCGCCGCAAGTCCGGCGCGGGCGATCAGGCCCAGGCTGGCGAAAACGGCGAAGAGACCTCCGAAGACCAGGACCAGCCCAAGGAAGAGGCTGCCGAGGCGCAGGAAGCTGCCGCTGACGCGGAAGAGCCTGCCGCGGAAGAGGTGAAGGAGAAGAAACCTTCGCGCAGCCGCACCCGGTCCCGTTCGCGCAAGCCGAAGGCCAAGCAGGTTGAGGCGGAAGCCGAGGAAACCAGCGAAGAGGCCGCGGCTGCTGCTGAAGGCTCCGAAGCCGCCGCCGAGGAAGCGCCGGCCGAGGCTGAAGCTGCCGAAGCGCCTGTGGCAGAGGCTGCTGCGGAGGCTCCGGCTGAGGAGACGGCAGAACAGGCGGCTGATGCGGCTGCAGACAGTGCGGAGGAACCCGCCGCCCAGGACGCAGAACCCGTTGCGGAAGCTGAACAGACCGCTCCGGCAGAAGAAGCGGCCGCTGCGGAAGATGCCGCACCGTCTGAGGAGCCTGCGGAAGCAGCTGAAACGGCTGAAGAGCAGCCTGCTGAAGAACCCGCTGCGGAAGCAGCAGAGGATCAGCCTGCCGCTGCTGAAGAAGCCCAGCCGGAACCCGTCGCTGCGGAAGAGGAAAAGCAGCCGGAGCCTGCCATGGCTGGCGCCGCGGCTGAGGCGGAACCCGCAGCCCCGCCCAAGCCGAAACGCCGCGGTTGGTGGTCGATGGGCGGTTGAGCCCGGCACATGATCCAGGGAAAAGGCAGGCCACCAGGCCTGCCTTTTTCATTCAAGACTGCCACCGATCCGGCAATTGCCGGCAGCGTGCGGGACACCGTTTCCCGGCGCGGGAAACGGCCCGGAAAACACGTGCTTTCCGAGCCGGAATTCTCGCAGAATTCCGGCGCCGCCAATTGCGGGCGCTGGAGAGATTCGCGGCCTAGCGGCCTTTTCGGATCAGGTAGATCTGATGGCCTGCGCCTTCGCTGTGGCCCAGGAACTCATGCCCTGCCTCATTGCAGAAATGCGGCACGTCGATCACCGCCGCCGGGTCGTCCGCCAGCAGCTGCAGCACATGGCCGGGCTGCAGCGATTTCAGCCGCTTGCGCGCCTTCAGGACGGGCAGGGGGCACAGCAGCCCGATTGCATCAAGGGTCTCTTTGATCTCGCTCATGGTGTTCAGATAAGGGGGATGTTTCATGCTGTCCACAAGGATGTGACCAGCCGTCCCCGTGACGTTGGCCGCCTGCTGACATAAGTGTTGTGACATGTTTGGAATCGAGATCATCGACGCAGGGCTGCTCCCTGCCATGCTGGTGGCGCTGCTGGGCGGCGTGATCAGTTTCCTGTCACCTTGCGTGCTGCCGATCGTGCCGCCCTATCTGGCCTATATGAGCGGCGTTACCATCGGCGAGATGCAGGGCACGGTTGCCGCCCGGCGCAAGGCTGTCATTGCCGCACTCTTCTTTGTGCTGGGGCTGTCCACGGTGTTCCTGCTGCTGGGCTTCACGGCGTCCGCTTTCGGCGCGTTTGTGCTGCAGAATCAAGAGCTTTTCGCGCAAGTATCAGGAGTCGTGGTGATCATTTTCGGGCTGCACTTCCTGTCGGTCTTCCGCATTCCGCTGCTTGACCGTGAGGCACGGATGGAGGCCGGCGAATCCGGCGGCTCCGCCCTGGGCGCCTATGTTCTGGGGCTGGCCTTTGCCTTCGGCTGGACACCCTGCATCGGCCCGCAGCTGGGCGCGATCCTGTCGCTGGCGGCGTCAGAGGCTTCGGTCAGCCGCGGCACCATTCTGCTGGGTGTTTATGCCGCGGGCCTGGGCGTGCCGTTCATGCTGGCAGCAATGTTCCTCAACCGCTCGATGACGCTGATGAACAAGATGAAGCGCCACATGGGGCTGATCGAAAAGGCGATGGGCGGCCTGTTGCTGTTCGTCGGCATCATGCTGGTCACCGGCCTGTTCACCACCTTCTCCTGGTGGCTGCTGGAGACCTTCCCGGCGCTGGCAGCACTGGGTTGAGCCCGGGATTTCCAAGGGGCCTTCGGGCCCCTTTTTCTTTGCCCCTCCCGGCCTTACTCTTGCCGGATTGCGCTGCTAATCTGCCCTTGAAACGTCAAAGCAGGACAGCGTGGCTCACATCGGTTCCAACCCCCAGCAGGTGCGCAAACGCCGGGTGTTCTACATCCCCGGCTATGACCCGATTCACCCGCGCCGCTACCGGGAGCTTTACCGCAAGGAAGGCGCCGCGCAGGCGCAGATTTCTGGCTACAGCCTGACGCTATCCCCGAAACGGACCAAAGGTCCCTATGGCTGGCATGTTGAAGCGGAGATGGACGGGCAGCGGACCGGGGCGGATATCGAAGTTCTGGTCTGGTCCGACATCGTGCGCGGCAGCATGGAGGCGACCATCCCCGGCACCTATTGGCAGCTCTTGAGCACCGCCTGGATCTACATCTCCACCGGTGCGCTCAGGCGGCTGATGAGGCTGCGCAAGGGGCCGGTGATTGCGGCGCTCTACCCGGTGGGAATGCTGCTCTTGCAGGCGCTGCTGGCTCTGCTGCTGGCCTTGGGTGTGGCCCATGCCTATGGTCTCGCTGCCGGCGCTGTGGGGATGAACGGCACTTTTGCCTGGCTGCCCGGCTGGGCCTTGGGCCTAGGCGCGGGCTATGCGCTGCTTAGCTGGTTCAGGAAGCGCGATGGCAAGTTCTTTGCCTATTACCTGATGCATGACTACGCGCATACTGCTGCCACCCGTGGTGCAATCGCGCCGGAGATGGAAGCCCGGATGGGCCAGTTCCGAGCCCTAATTGCAGAAGCTTTGCAGGATGAGGGCCTGGAGGAGGTGCTGATTGTTGGCCATTCCTCGGGCGCGCATCTGGGGGTGTCGGTGCTCGCTGATCTAATTCGGGAAGGGTTGCCGCCGGAACGGCCAGCCTTGGGCTTTCTGACATTGGGACAGGTTGTACCGATGGTCTCATTCCTGCCGCGGGCGCGGCGGCTGCGGGCCGATCTGAAGTACCTGTGCCAGCGCAAGGAACTTGCTTGGGTGGATGTCACGGCACCGGGCGATGGCTGCGCCTTTGCCCTCTGTGACCCGGTGGCCGTCAGTGGCGTGGCGCCTGATGGTAAGCGCTGGCCGCTGGTGTTTTCCGCAGCCTTCACCCAAACCCTTAGCCCGGAACGCTGGAAACAGCTGCGCTGGCGCTTCTTCCGCCTGCATTTCCAGTATCTCTGCGCCTTTGACCAGCCCGGCGACTATGACTATTTCCGTATCACTGCCGGGCCGCTGACGCTGGCAGACCGCTACGGGAACCGCAAGCCTTCGCGGTCGCGCATAGACTTTCCGGTTTCCAAGTTCACGTCGGTTGCCGCTGAATGACCCAAGTGAAGCCTCCGAAACCATCCGCGCGGCCTGACCGGGTGTCGCTATGGCGCTATGTGAAATTGTTCCGCCAGGACATCCTCTCGGCGCAGCCCGCCAAGCTCTACCGCGCCTGGATGGCGGAGTTCCGAACGCCGTTCTTTCGCTCTTTTCTTGTAAACCAGCCGGATCTTGTGAAGCTTCTGCTGAAGGAGCGTCCGGATGATTTTCCAAAGTCGGACCGCATCGCCGAGGGGTTGAAGCCCTTGCTTGGCAATTCGGTGTTCCTGACCAATGGCGAGGCCTGGAAGCGGCAGCGGCGGATCATTGACCCGGCCTTTGAAGGCGGCAGGCTGAAGGACACCTTTCCAGCAATGCGTGCGGCGGCAGAGGCTGCTGTATCCCGATTGGAAGGACGGCAGGGGCCGGTTGAGATCGAGGAGGAAACCTCGCATGCAGCAGCAGATGTGATTTTCCGGACGCTATTTTCAATCCCGATCGAACATGAGGTGGCGGGACAGGTCTTTACCCGCTTCCGCGACTATCAGCGCAGCCAGCCGTTGCTGAACCTGGCCGCGTTTGTGCCGCTGCCGCGCTGGATGCCGCGGTTCTTCCGCCGCGGCACCCGCCGGAACGCAGAGACGATCCGGGCACTGATCGCGCAGCTGACGGCCGAGCGGATGGCAGCGATCGAGGCGGGCAGGGAGCCGGATGACCTGGCAACCAAGATCATGACAACCCAGGACCCGGAAACCGGCAGCACCTTTGACACCGCTGAAATGGTTGATCAGGTGGCGATTTTCTTCCTCGCCGGGCATGAAACCAGCGCCTCCGCTTTGGCCTGGGCGCTCTACCTGATGGCGCTCTACCCCGAGTGGCAAGAGAAGGTGGCGGCAGAAGCCTCGGTTCTGGAAGATGAAAGTTTTACTGCGGTGTCGAAGCTGAAGATAAGCCGCGATGTGTTCCGCGAAACCCTGCGGCTCTACCCGCCGGTGCCGATGATGGTGCGCGAGGCCACCTGTCCCGAGCACTTTCGCAACCGCACAGTGCCGAAGGGCGCGCAGATGGTCCTCAGCCCCTGGCACCTGCACCGGCACGAGCGGCTGTGGGAGAACCCGGACGGGTTCGACCCTGCGCGCTGGGAGACGGAGAACGGCAAGCAATGCCAGCGGGAGGCCTATATCCCGTTTTCGGCAGGCGCCCGGGTCTGCACAGGCGCAGGCTTTGCCATGGTGGAGGGGCCGCTGATCCTGTCGATGATCCTGCGCCGGTTCCGCATAGAACCGGTGGCTGGCAAGGCGCCGGTGCCCGTGGCGCATCTGACGGTGCGGTCGAAAAATGGCATCTGGCTGAAATTGTCGAAGCGTTAGCCAAAACTTTTCTGAAAAGTTTTGGCCAAAGTTTTCAGAAAACTTTGGCGTCAGCACAGAAAGCGGACGGGCTCGTTGTTGCAGAAGATGACAACCTGTTTACCGTTCAATACCGCATGATAACCACGGCGCTGTACTTCGTTTTGCAGCTTTGCCAGGCCAACGTTGCGTTCGACATCCCGCAGTTTGCGCCGGACCACACCGCCTTGGCGGGCGGATTTCACATCAAAGATCTGCTGCATCCACAATTCAGGGGAAACTGTGCGAAACAATTGTGACATGCAGGAACTGTGCGGGATTGTGGTTAACGTGTCCTTAACCGCCGCAGCACAAACAGCCGGATGGCGGACGCCAGGCCGCAGTCCTCGCCGCGGGTCTCGTCAATTTCTGCCGCCAAGTCATTGATTGCCCTGCCTTCCCGGGCTGCGATCTCGCGGAATGCGTCCCAGAAGTCGTCCTCCAGAGACACCGAAGTCCGGTGCCCGCGCAAGGTCAGGGAATGCTTCTTGGGGCGGGAATTCATTCGTCGCGCTTGTGGTCGTCCAGGCGTTTGACCTCTTGTGCGTTGCGCGCCTTGTCCAGGTCCTTTTCTGCCTTGGTCCGCCCAAAGGTCACGGCGTTCTGGTCTGCGCGGGCCTTCTTCTCGGCCCGCGCCTTTTCCTTCCTGTACCGGTTCAGATTGACCGGCTTGCCCATCAGTCCTTGGGTCCGATCATCTGCTCCGGGCGGACCACGGCGTCAAAGGTCGCCTCGTCCACAAAACCCAGCGCAATCGCCTCTTCTTTCAGCGTGGTGCCGTTCTTGTGTGCGGTCTTGGCAACTTTGGTTGCGTTGTCATAGCCGATGGTCGGTGCCAGTGCGGTGACCAGCATCAGCGACTCCTTCATCAGCTTGTCAATGCGCGGCTCGTTGGCCTTGATGCCGTTCAGCATCCGCTCGGTAAAGCTGCCCGCGGCGTCGCCCAAGAGCTGGATCGACTGCAGCAGGTTGTAAGACATCATCGGGTTGTAGACGTTCAGTTCGAAATGGCCCTGCGAGCCTGCAAACTTGATCGCTGCATCATTGCCCATCACATGTGCTGCCACCTGGGTCAGCGCCTCTGCCTGGGTCGGGTTCACCTTGCCCGGCATGATCGAGGAGCCGGGCTCGTTTTCCGGCAGGATCAGCTCGCCCAGGCCGGAGCGCGGGCCGGAGCCGAGGAAGCGGATGTCGTTGGCGATTTTGTAGCAGCTGCCCGCGATGGTCGCGAGCGCGCCGGACAGGAACACCATGGCGTCATGCGCTGCCAGCGCCTCGAACTTATTCGGGGCGGATACAAAGGGCAGGCCGGTGATTTCGGCCATATTGGCGGCTACGGTCTCGCCCCAGCCCTTCTGGGTGTTGAGCCCGGTGCCCACCGCGGTGCCGCCCTGGGCCAGTTCATAAATGCCGGGCATTGCCGCCTCGACCCGGGCCAGACCCTGGCGGATCTGATGCGCGTAGCCGCCGAATTCCTGGCCCAGGGTCAGCGGGGTCGCGTCCTGGGTGTGGGTGCGGCCGATCTTGATGATGTCCTTGAACTCTTCCGCCTTGGCTTCCAGCCCTTCCGCCAGCTTGGTCAGACCCGGCACCAGCACGTCGCGCACGGACATTGCGGTGGCGATATGCATTGCTGTGGGGAAGGTGTCGTTGGAGGACTGACCCATGTTGCAGTGATCGTTCGGATGGACAGGATCCTTGGAGCCGATCACACCGCCCAGGATTTCAATTGCGCGGTTGGCGATCACCTCATTGGAGTTCATGTTGGACTGAGTGCCGGAACCGGTCTGCCACACGACGAGCGGGAAGTTGTCATCGAACTTGCCCTCGATCACTTCACCGGCTGCTTGGATCACCGCATCGGCGATTTTCGCGTCCATTTTGCCGGAGGCCTTGTTGGCCATGGCGCAGGCTTTCTTGATCACGCCAAGCGCGCGCACGATGGCCACAGGCTGCTTTTCCCAGCCGATCGGGAAATTCATGATCGAGCGCTGTGTCTGCGCGCCCCAGTACTTCTCTGCCGGGACTTCAAGCGGGCCAAAGCTGTCGGTTTCGGTGCGGGTTGCGGACATCCGTCTGTCTCTCCGTTGAGTATGCGATTGTATGCCGTCTAGCCTGTGCCGGACTGTGGCGCAATTGGCCAGTTGCGCGCAGCATAGCCAAAAGGGCCGCAAGGTATAGTGGTGAATTGGCGCAACCCCGCATGTGTCAATGCGTGCTATCATGCTATTCTTTAGCTGCGGGGAACAGGATATGCTGTATCCGGAAAGGAAATGAATGTGCTGATCCGCTTGTGTCCTGAACTGTCACTGAAAGCATTTGCCGGGCTGATTGCCGCCTGCGGTATTCTTTTGCTTGCAGCCGGGCAGGGGCTTGCCGCTGGAATTTCCCAGTTTGTTGGCGAGTATTCCGGCAGTGTCGAAATCGTCAAGGCCGACGGTGACACCGATCCGCGCGACATGAGCGTGGTGATCCGTGAGATGAAAAAAGGGTTTACCATCAAATGGACTTCGACCACGGAAAAGGACGACGGCCGCAGGAAGTCCAAAACTTACGAGATCGAGTTCCAAAAGACTGGGCGCAATGGTGTCTACTCCGCTGCCATGACGCGAAATGTCTTTGGCCATTCAGTGCCGCTGGATCCAATGGAAGGCGAGCCCTTTGTCTGGGGGCGTATCACTGGCGGCACGCTGACTGTTTTCTCTCTGTTCATACATCCGAACGGTGACTATGAGATGCAGCAATACGACCGGACCCTCGCCGAGGGCGGGCTCGATCTGGTCTATACTGCCCGTTTGAACGGAGAGCCGCAGCGGCAGCTGCAGACCTTCCTTGCCCGGCACTAGGGGCCTTCATTTGTCCGCAAAACAAAAAGGCAGCCCGCGGGCTGCCTAATCTGGCTGCCGGAAGGGGACCCTATTTGCGGAAACTGTCGAGCGAAACCACATCCGCATCCTTTTTCTTGGGTTCCGGCTGCGCTTCGGTGCTGACCGGTTCGTCTTCAGCGTCCGGTTCCGCGGAATAGCCGTCTGCGTCTTCATCAGCGCTTTCGAACCGCAGCCCGAACTCCACCGACGGATCCACAAAAGTGCGGATTGCATCGTAGGGGATGTAGAGCGGCTCAGGCGAGTCGCCGAAATTCAGCGTAACCGCAAAACCATCTTCGTCGACGGTCAGATTGTCGAACCAATGCTGCATGACCACGGTCATTTCGCCGGGGTAGCGGTCGGACAGCCAGTCCGCCAGTTCGACGTCCGGATGGGCGGTATCGAAGGTGATGAAAAAGTGATGGTTGCCGGGCAATCCGTTTTCAGAGACGTCCTGCAGCACGGTCCGGATCAGGCCGCGCATGGCGGAGTGCATCAGGTTGCCATAGTCGATTTCACGGGACATGCAGTCACCCTTTGTTCATTTGTAGTTAAGCATAGGAGATTCTGCCGGAAACAAAAGAGCAGCCTTGTGGGCTGCTCAATTATTTTTGCCGCAGGGGAAGGCCGGCGACAGGCCGCAGTCAGCTGATTGCAAACGGGAATTCTGCAACGGCCAGACCTGCTGCTGCCATCGCCGCCAGCAAAAGCAGCATATTGCCGCGCACTGCTAAGGCCGCTAGCGGGGCAAGCAGAACCAGCAGCACTGCCGGGGTGTTCATGCTGCTCCAGACGGGTGCGGGAATGTGCAGGATACCGGTCTCAATGATCCGGGTTCCGGCAAAGGCCACATGCATCAGGAACCACACCGACAGGTTCAGAATGACACCGGCAACCGTGGCAGTTACCGCCTTCAGCGCCATCCCCAGGCGAGGGTGCGCGGCGATGCGCTCCACGTAAGGCGCCGCGGCAAAAATCCAAAGGAAGCAGGGCATGAAGGTGGCCCAAAGCGCCACAGCCCCGGCCGCCAAAAACAACCCGAAACCGCCCTCCTGCAGGCCGGACAGCATGGCAACAAACTGGGTGACCAGGATCAGCGGGCCGGGGGTGGTTTCCGCCAGTCCCAGCGCGTCGATCATCTGGCCCGCGCTGATCCAGCCGAATTGGGTGACCACGGTCTGGCTGATGTAGGCGAGCACCGCATAGGCGCCGCCAAAAGTCACCACCGCCAGTTTTGAGAAGAACCAGCCGATATCGGCCAGGAACGCCGCCCCCGCCAGAGACAGAGCGATCAGCGGCATCAGCCACAAGGCGCCCCAGACAAGGATGGATTGCAGCGTGCTACCATTTCGGGCAGGCGGGGTGTGGACCGCTGCAGTCATGCTCCCGTCCTTGCGCACCAGTCCGATGCAGGCGGCGGCCAGCACCACAAGCGGGAATGGCAGGTTGAGCAGGAACAGGGCGGCAAAGCCAAACCCCGCCAGCCCCCAGTCCAGCGGATGTTTCAGCGCTTTGCCGGAAAGCCGGCGCAACGCCTGAACGATGATGACAACCACCGCTGCCTTCACCCCAAGGAAGGCAGACTGGACCGCGGGCAGGGTGCCGAATTGCGCATAGAGCCAGACCAGCGCTGCAATCACTGCCGCCCCCGGCAGCACAAACAAGAGGCCCGCCAGCAACCCGCCTGCGGTGCCCCGCATCCGCCAGCCTGTATAGGTCGCCAGCTGCATCGCCTCAGGTCCCGGCAGCAGCATGCAGAAACTGAGCCCGCGAAGAAAGCTCTCCTCGCTCAGCCAGGGACGGTCTTCCACCAGTTCCTTGTGCATCACTGCGATCTGCGCCGCAGGGCCGCCGAAGCTCAGCACGCCGATGCGCCCGAAGACACGGAACATCTCCGTCCAGGAAGGCTGGATCATGCTTTGCGGTCCGCGGGCCAGTCGTGGCCTTCGCCTCGCCCGTCGCGGGCCCAGCGGTAAAGCGCATCATATAGTGTCATGCCCGCCTCAAGCTGCTGATGGTCGTCCTTGTACTGGCGCGATAGACCAACCGAGAGGGCCAATAGCCCTGCTGCCTCGGGGGCCAGATCATGCCGGTTGGTGTCGGCGCCTCTCACAACCCGGGCCAGGATGTCAAGCGCCGGGGTTCTGAGGCCGAACTCATCCAGCATTGTATCAAAGGTGCAAAACGCTCCGCGGTGCGACCAGAACATCCCCTCGACATCAAAGGGAGTGGCGCCGAAACGCTCTGCAACCCCAGCAACTTCGGATGGCGACACGAACAGGAAACGCGCCTGGGCGTCAACGAAGCGGCGGATCAGCCAGGGGCAGGCAATACGATCGATTTTGGGGCGGTGGCGGGTCACCCACAGGGTGCTGCCGTCAACAGGCGCAGGCAGAGCGCCGGCCGGGATCCGCGGCGCGCCTTGCAGATCGCGCCAGCCGTACATGCCGCCTTGCAGATACTCCGCTTCGATCCCGTCACTGCGCAGCCAGGCAGCTGCGCCTTGCGACAGCTTCAGGCCCTTCTGGCAGATCACAACGCAGCGCCGCCCGCCGAGGCGCGCCTTGAGGGTTTCGATTGCGGTATGCGGGTGCCGGTAGGAGCCGGGGATCAAATAGGGATCCGCGGCAAAGTCTTCATCGGTGCAGAGGTCCACAAGAACCGGCGCGTTCGGTGTGCCAATCAGGCGCAGCAGCTGGGCGGGGGTGATTTCATTCGGGGCAGCCATGAGCATGTCTCCTCGCGAGCAAGGTTAACATGCGAACCTTGGGCTGTCGCCTCACGGGGCGTTCGCGTCTCTCCCCATAAGCCTTTACAAGCGCGTTTGCCCCCTTATTGTCAAGTATGTGCAGGCGGAGGCTACCGCAGCCGTTCCCCGGTCATGCATATGGCCATTGCCTCAGGCGGGAGCTGGCCAAGCTGCTCGAACATCTTGAAATAATCCATGTTGGAATGCAGCTCGGCGATCTTGCCGTCCTCCACGCGTGCCATCACTTGCCCGGTAATCTGAAAGCTGTGTCCGTCTTTGGGATCGCTGGTATCAACCTGCAGCCGGACCGACACCCAGTCACGGGTTTCCATCGCATGGCTGAAAGTCACATAAATGGGGCCCAATAGGTTACGCAGGGCGGCGACCACCTCGCTGTAGTCGCATTCCGGCTCGGCGAGGGCTGAGACCGCGCCCGAGATCACTGTTTTTGCAGTCATCACCTCGTCGACGGCATCAAGGTTGCCATTGCACCAGACCTCCTGAAACCAGAAATGCAGAAGACTTGTCAGCGGCAGGTCTGTGCGGCCATCCGGGTCGAACGGTGCCGACATGTTCGGGTATCCCTCTGCAGAAGGCTGAGCCGGGCTGTCCGCCGGGGATGCCCGGCGCGGCGAAACGTGGAGTGTGCTGGCGGTTTTGGTCTTGTTCACCCTCAGGGAGCCGGTGTCTGGCCAAAATCGCGGCTGCATCCGGTTGCGTCAAACAATCATAATATCCGGGGAAAGGTAAAGTGCAGGTTTCTGTTGCCAGGTACCTGCGAACCCCGCCTTACGCGGCTAGGCGCAAGGGCTTAGATTTCGATTCCTCGAACTGCTTACGCAGCCAGAGCAACCGGAGCACGATTGTCGTTTGCAATTGTACTGTTTGGGCCGGTACGGTGGCACCCCGCCGAGACAAAGCAAACCCCTTTAGACGTCCGTCGATCCTGTTTCGGCCCCATGATCCCCAAACGAAGGATGTTGGTGGAGCCGCCGGGTACCGCCCCCGGGTCCGATCCGCTTATTACGAGCGCGTTTATGTCCATAGTTCCTCATGGGAACAGAAGTCATATAGTCGGCTTATGGGCGGTTGCAAAGGGGGAACCGGAATCCTGCGAAGATTCCGGCCAGTTTTCCGGCGCGGCAAACCGGCTATTGCGGGACCCGCTGCGGCCCGAAACTCCTCACAGGAATCTTGGCCGTTCCGCACCGCCTTGCAGGCAAAGATATCGCGCAGCCAATTATCGGGGGAGAGGGCGGAGCCGGAATTGACCATGCTTGGGGACACCCGGTTCATGGATTAGCAGTTCCTACTTTGCCGCCCGGGCAGCAAAGACATCGGCCGCCAGCTTGCGGGTCTCGTTCTCCAGATCCTTCAGCCCTGCAGCGGCTGCATTGCCGTCGCCAGTCTCGATGGCATCGGCGATACGGCTGTGCAGCCCAGTAATCACGGCGCGGTCCCGTGCCGTAAATGTGACCATATTCATCAACGGCTGCATCGCCTCCACTGCGCCTGCCAACTGGTAGGACAGCACCGGATTGCGGGCCCCGTCCACTAGCGCCCGGTGAAAAGCCACATCCGAGGCGCAGAAGGCCACGTCCGTCAGCCCTGGCTGGCCTTGGCGGAAAATCTCCGCCCGCATGGTGGCAAGGTGGTCAGCGCTGCGGCGCTCTGCCGACAGCGGCGCGCAGGCGCGCTCCAGTGCATAACGCGCTTCGCAGGCGGTATCAAAGCTCACTTCATTCATGCTCAGCAGCAGGGTCGAGGTGGTGACCTGCTGCGCATAGGCATCCTCAAAGCTCAAGCGGTTCACAAAGGCCCCGCCGGAGGCGCCGCGCTGGGTGCGGATCAGCGATTGCGCCGCCAGCCGCTTCAGTGCCTCGCGAACCGTCGGGCGGGACACCTGGAAATGGTCCGACAACTCCGCCTCCGACGGCAGCCGCTCATCCACGATCAATTCGCCCGAGATGATGGCATCTTTAATGGCCTGGGCTATCTGAACCGACAAATCGGCGGAGCTTTTGGGGTCAATTTTCATGCCTTTGGTCCTGATAATGTGCTGCGCCGGGGCGGTGGCGGCAAGAAATCATTTGTCTGACATTTAAAAGTCTGACATTTAGAGCCTAAGGCTTGAGTCGGGGGAGGGCAATGCTTGGAACCTCTGTACGCGGGCTTTTGCGGCATCAGTTTTGCCGCGTGCAGCCACTTTTCGGAAACGCTCAAACGGAGACTTGAGCATGGCAAGCATATTTCCTTCCCGCCGCATCCGGCGCACCCCCTTTTCCCCCGGCGTAGAGGCCGCGGGCGTAAGGGGTTACACGGTTTATAACCACATGCTGCTGGCCACGGTGTTCGACAGCCTGGAGTACGATTGCGCCCACCTGAAAGAGCACGTGCAGGTCTGGGATGTGGCCTGCGAGCGCCAAGTGAGTATCAAGGGGCCGGACGCGCTGCGGCTGATGAAACTGATCAGCCCGCGCGACATGGACAAGATGGCGGATGACCAGTGCTACTACGTGCCGACTGTAGATCAGAACGGGGGGATGCTGAACGACCCTGTGGCCGTGAAACTGGCAGCGGACCACTACTGGCTGTCGCTTGCCGACGGCGACCTGCTGCAGTTCGCGTTGGGCATTGCCATCGCCAAAGGGTTCGACGTGGAGATAGTGGAGCCCGACGTGTCGCCGCTGGCAGTGCAAGGTCCCAAGGCGGACGATCTGATGGCCCGAGTCTTTGGCGACGCGGTGCGCGATATCCGCTTCTTCCGCTACAAGCGTCTGGCCTTCCGGGGAGTGGAACTGGTGGTGGCGCGCTCCGGGTGGTCCAAACAGGGCGGCTTCGAGGTCTATGTCGAAGGCGGCGAACTGGGGATGCCGCTGTGGGACGCGCTGTTTGCGGCCGGCGCAGACCTGAATGTGCGAGCAGGCTGCCCGAACGCGATCGAGCGGATCGAAAGCGGGCTCTTGAGCTACGGCAATGACATGACCCGCGAAAACACGCCCTATGAATGCGGTCTTGGCAAATTCTGCAATTCACCCGAGGACTACATCGGCAAGGCAGCCCTAGCAGAGCAGGCCGCAAACGGCCCCGCCCGACAGATCCGCCCGCTGCTGATCGGTGGAGAGATCCCGCCCTGCCTGGACGCCTGGCCGCTGTATGCCGATGGCCGACGGGTCGGGGCGATTGGGTCGGCAATCTTTTCGCCTGAATTCGGAGTGAACGCGGCGATCGGTATGGTCGGCCGGTCTCATTGGGCACCGGGCACCGCGCTGGAAGTCGAGACCCCGGCAGGGATGCGGCCTGCTACAGTTCAGGATAAATTCTGGCGCTGATGTGAAACACCCGAGGGGGGCTGCCCCGCTGCGGCTTCCTCGGGATATTGGCGGCCAGATGAACAAGGGATCTGGTTTGCGGTACAGGAAAGGATGGCAAGATGTTCAATGCACTGGTGGTGAACAAGGACGAAGACAGCGGCAAGACCTCTGCCGCGGTGGAGCAGATCAGCCTGGATCAGTTGCCAGCGGGCGAGGTGACCGTGGCGGTGGAGTACTCCACCGTGAATTACAAGGATGGGCTGTGCATAGGCCCGGGTGGCGGATTGGTGCGGAAATACCCGCACGTGCCGGGGATCGACTTTGCCGGCACCGTCGAGGCGTCATCTGATGACCGCTACAAGCGTGGCGACAGGGTGGTGCTGACCGGCTGGCGCGTGGGCGAGGCCCACTGGGGCGGCTACAGCCAGAAGGCCAACGTGCGCGCCGATTGGCTGGTGCCATTGCCTCAGGGGCTGGACAGCCGTCAGGCGATGGCCGTGGGCACAGCAGGCTTCACCGCTATGCTGGCTGTCATGGCGCTGGAGGATCATGGGCTGGAACCCGGCCATGGTCCGGTCCTGGTTACCGGGGCAGCCGGCGGTGTCGGTTCTGTTGCCACCGCGATTCTGGCAAACCTGGGATATGAAGTCGCAGGTGTGACCGGCCGCCCCGAAACCGCGGACTACCTGAATTCTCTGGGTGCGACCCAGATCGTCGCCCGTGAGGAGATCAACGAGACCACCAAGCGCCCGCTGGAAAGCGAAACCTGGGCGGGCTGCGTAGATGCTGTCGGTGGTGCCATGCTGGCCCGGGTACTGGGGCAGATGAAATACGGCGCCTCGGTTGCAGCAGTCGGGCTGGCTGGCGGCGCGGCGCTGCCAGCCACCGTGGTTCCCTTTCTGCTGCGCGGCGTAAACCTTTTGGGAATCGACTCGGTCATGCAGCCCTATGAAAACCGCGTCCGGGCCTGGCAGCGGGTCGCCAGTGACCTGCCGATGGACAAGCTGGAAGCGATGATCCAGCCTGCCGCCCTCAGTGATTTGCCGCAGCTCGGCGCGGATATCCTCAAGGGCCAGGTTAAGGGCCGGGTGGTAGTGGATGTCAATTCGTAAGCCATTGAAATAGAAATAATTTGCGGGAGCGCGCGGCGGTGTCCGCGCGTTTTCCTTTTAAATCGCGGCCATTGGGACAGGAACCTCGCCGCGCATGGCAGCTGCGCCTGATGTGCTGGGCCATCTTCCGCGGCCTGCGGACAGAGGCGCGCTGAGGAAAATTCCGCAAACGGAGAAACACCCCGGCTGTGCAACCGGGGCGTTTTGCTTTGTCAGCTGTTGTATTTGAAGAAACCAAGCGAGTTGCCATCCGGATCGGTGGCATAGAAGAACCGTCCAGGCGGGACCGCGATGGTCTCTGAGACTACCTTGCCGCCAGCATCGGTTACGCGCTCCATCACGTCCTCCAACTCACCCTCGGCGGTCAGATGCAGGGTCGGGCCGCGGCCGTCGCCAGCGGGCTTGCCGGGATAGAGATGCAGGGCAATACCAGTCGTCTCATTGGCGGGCTTGAACATCGCAATAGCGTTCGGGCCGCTGTCGTCGATGCTCAGATCGGCACCGGTTACCTTGCTGTAAAAGGTGACTGCCGCGTCCAGGTCGCTTACAGGAAGCTCGCCCCAGACCAGGAAATCCTTTGGTGTGAAAGCCATGTCTTGTTCTCCTTGATGTGATGGGGGCAGACTGCCATGCGCTCCTGACAGTTTCCGGCATCAGCTGTGCCGCTTGACCGCACCGCCTCTGGTACGATACCACCTTGGCGTCCTGCTTGGCCTGTTCCGCCTTGCAGGGCTGCCTGCGATCCCTCAATCCTTGTGCGGGAGCGCGGCTCGGCTGGAAGACCTGCCATGTTCGGGGTGACCCCTGGCATGTGCCGGTCGCCCCCTGAACCGCAGCGATTGAGGAGACACGCGATGAGCGTTTTGGATATTGATTTCGTCCGGGCACAGTTCCCTGCCTTTGCAGAACCCAGCCTGAAGGGGCAGGCGTTCTTTGAAAACGCGGGCGGGTCCTACACCTGCCGTCATGTAATAGACCGGCTGACCCGGTTTTACATCCAGCGCAAGGTGCAGCCCTATGCGCCATACGAGGCCTCCCGTCTGGGCGGAGAGGAAATGGACGAGGCCCGCACACGCCTGGCCGCGCTGATGGGCGTCGCCACGGAAGAGCTGAGCTTTGGCCCCTCGACCACCCAAAACACCTATGTTCTGGCGCAGGCGTTCCGCAAAATTATGAAGCCGGGGGAGGCGGTCATCGTCACCAACCAGGACCACGAGGCCAATACCGGCCCTTGGCGTCGGCTGGCAGAAGAAGGGATCGAGATCCGCGAATGGCAGCTGGACCCGCAGACCGGCCATCTGGATACGGCTCAGCTGGAGAACCTGCTGGATGGAAACGTCCGCCTGGTCTGCTTCCCGCATTGCTCCAACGTGGTGGGGGAAATCAACCCGGTGGCCGAGATCACCGCGCTGGCTCATGCCGAGGGTGCCTTTGTCTGCGTCGACGGCGTCTCCTACGTGCCGCACGGCCTGCCGAATGTGGATGAACTGGGCGCCGACATCTACCTTTTCTCCTCCTACAAGACCTACGGGCCGCATCAGGGCGTCATGGTGATCCGCCGGGCGCTGGGCGGACTGCTGCCGAATCAGGCGCACTACTTCAACGCAGGCGACCTCTACAAACGCTTTACTCCGGCCGGCCCCGACCACGCCCAGGTGGCCGCCTCCGCTGGCATGGCGGATTATTTCGAAGCGCTGGCGACTCATCACGGCCACAGCGGCAGCGCCTCTGAAACCGGCGCCTTTGTCCACGACCTGATGCGCGCGCATGAGATCAAGCTGCTGCAGCCGCTGCTGGACGCAGTGAAGGACCGCAACGATGTGCGCCTGCTGGGTCCGTCCACCGCCGAAAACCGTGCGCCCACCGTGGCCCTGGCCCTCAGCCGCACGGCTGAGCCGGTTGCGGCGCAGCTGGCAGAACATGGCATCATGGCAGGCGGCGGCGATTTCTATGCCGTGCGCGCACTGGAGGCGATGGGCATTGATCCAGCCGAAGGCGTGCTGCGTATCAGCTTCACCCACTACACGTCCGAAGACGAGGTCGCGAAGCTGATCGAGGCGCTGGACAGGGTGCTGTAACGCGAACAGGACAAGGAGCACGACATGAACAGCCGTCCCCCGGTGATCTGGTGGATCAGGCGGGATCTCCGCCTGTGTGACAACCCGGCCCTGACGGCTGCCGTCAGTAGCGGCGCTCCGGTCCTGCCTGTTTACATCCTGGACGATCAGGACGAGGCGCTGGGCGCCGCACCCAAATTCCGCCTCGGCCTAGGGCTGGAGCATTTCGGCCAGCAACTGGCCAAGGCGGGCTCCCGCCTGATCCTGCGCCGCGGCAAGTCTCTGGAGGTACTGGGGGAGCTTATCGGGGAAACGGGGGCAGGGGCCGTGCATTGGTCCCACCTCTACGACCAGCAGGCGATTGCCCGTGATACGGACGTCAAGACGCAGCTCAAGGAGCAGGGTGTCTCTGCCAAATCCCACGGCGGGCGGCTGCTGTTCGAACCCTGGACGGTCGAAACCAAGACCGGCGGCATGTACAAGGTATTCACGCCGTTCTGGAAATCCGTGCGGGTACGCGATGTGGACAGCCTGCGGCCCGCCCCCTCGGAAATTCCTGCGCCGGACACATGGCCTGCAAGCGAGAAAATAAGTGATTGGAAGATGGGCGCTGCAATGCGCCGGGGCGCGGATGTTGTGGCTCGCTATTGCCGTGTGGGCGAGGCGGCGGCGCAGGACCGGCTGGATGAGTTTCTGGAAGACAAGGTGTCCGCCTACAAGGAATGCCGCGACTTTCCGGGCGAGGACGCAACCTCCGGCCTCTCGGAAAACCTCGCCTGGGGCGAAATCAGCCCGCACCGCCTGTGGCACCAGGGCCGCGCAGCAATGGAACAGACCAGCCAGGGTGCCGAGACCTTCCTGAAGGAGGTGGTCTGGCGCGAGTTTGCCTATCACCTGATGTACTATTCCCCCCATATCCTGACCGAAAGCTGGCGCGAGGAATGGCAGGATTTCCCCTGGTCGCAGGAGGTTACGCCGCAGGTGCAGGCCTGGCAGCGCGGCCAGACCGGTTACGGCTTTGTCGATGCCGCGATGCGGGAGCTTTATGCGACCGGCAAGATGCACAACCGGGCTCGGATGATCGTGGCAAGCTTCCTGACCAAGCATCTGATGGCGCACTGGAAAATTGGAATGAACTGGTTCGCGGACACGCTGGTGGACTGGGATCCGGCCTCCAACGCCATGGGCTGGCAGTGGGTGGCGGGATCCGGCCCCGATGCGTCGCCGTTCTTCCGGGTATTCAACCCCTCGGGCCAGCTGGACAAATTCGATCCCTCGGGTGACTACACAGGCCGCTGGATTGCCGAAGAGAAGGATAGCCCGCCGCAAACCGCACTGGACTTTTTCGATGCGGCCCCGCGGTCGTGGAACCTCGCTCCGGACAGGCCGCGGGTAGAGCCCATCATCAGTTTGCAGGCAGGCCGGGACCGCGCGCTCACGGCGTATCACGACAGCCGTGAAAACCGCTAACGCACAGTTTTCTTGCCTTAAAGCCCTTCGCGGCCTAGCTTTTTCCCATAGCACGCCTGCATCCTGCATAGGGGGAAGCGAATGAAGTTCAAGTCCGTTAAGGGCCAGAAAAACCTGCCGCGCTATTTTCCGGCAGTGTTTGCAAAGGTGAAGGCCATGGAGGTCGGCCAGCTGGATATCCAGCTTCCGGACGGGCGCATTTTCACAGCCAAGGGCAGGAACCCGGGACCTGCGGCCGACCTGATCATCCACCATCCCGATTGCTTTTCCCGCCTGATCCGGGAGGGCGACCTGGGCTTTTCAGACGCCTATTTGGAAGGCTGGTGGAGCACCTCCGACCTGCAAGCCTTTATGGATCTTGTGCATATGGGGGCGGAAACCGTTTATGACGGCTTTCCGGGCCAGGGACTGGCGCGCGCCTATGAACGCTTCCGTTTCTGGCTCCATCGCAACCACCGCCGCCAGGCCAAAAAGAACATCGCCCATCACTATGACTTGGGAAATGACTTCTACAGGCTGTGGTTGGATGACACGATGACCTATTCCAGCGCCCTGTTCCGCAGCGGTCAGGACAGCCTTGAAAAAGCGCAGACTGCCAAATATGCCTCTTTGGTGGATCAGATGGGGGTCAAGCCCGGCGATCATGTGCTGGAGATCGGCTGCGGCTGGGGCGGCTTTGCCGAATATGCTGCAAGCCATCGCGGTTTACGGGTCACCGGACTGACAATCAGTAAGGAGCAGTTAAGGTTTGCCCGGCAACGGCTTGATAAGGTGGGGCTTTCAAGTAAAGTTGAACTGCGTTTGCAGGACTATCGCGATTGCCGCGGACAGTTCGACGGAATTGCGTCGATCGAGATGTTCGAGGCGGTTGGCGAGAAATACTGGCCCGCGTATTTCGGTGCGGTCCGCGACCGTCTGAAGCCCGGCGGCAAGGCGACACTTCAGATCATCACCGTGGCTGACCGGCGCTGGGAGGTCTACCGCAAAGGTGTCGACTTCATCCAGAAACATATCTTTCCCGGCGGCATGCTGCCGTCACCGGCGGTGCTGCGCGCCCAGGTGGAAAAGGCGGGTCTTGGCGTGGTCCGGTCCATCGAATTCGGCAGCAGTTACGACCAGACGCTCCGGCGCTGGCATGAGACATTCAACACCCGGTGGGACCGGATCGCAGCCCTTGGCTTTGATGAGCGCTTCCATAAGATGTGGAACTTTTACCTCACTTCCTGCGCCGCTGCCTTTAAGACTGGAAATTGCGACGTGACGCAGATTACAGTTGCGCATCGCTAACTGAACCGCGCCACGGAATTGACCTGATATGCCCACCGGAGCTCGACTTGCCGCCGCAATATCCCTGGCTACTCTGGCGTTCATTGTATCCTTTCTGGTCATGCCGCAGCTGCCCGAGGGCACCAACTTCGGATATTTTGTGCATATAAACGTGGTGCTGGGGCTGCTTTGCGGCTGGATCTTCATGGGCAAACGCGCCGGCCGCGGGGTTGTCCCTGCGATCAACAATGGCCTGACTGGCATGGCTGTCCTGGTGCTGTGGGCGCTGTTTGTTCAGGGCGCATGGGAAATGTTCCGCCTTGCCATGCGGCACCGCTACGGCGGCCCGTTCGAGGCGCTGTCGCAGATCTTTGTCATTGGCATGGAATACTTCTTTCTTATCGCCGTGCCGTCGGTGGTGATACCCTTGGTGGTTGGCGGGGCGCTGGCTGGTCTTGTAACCGAAAACGCCTCGCATCGCTGGCGCTGAAATACCTTGCAATAAAAACAGGTTGTCTCCCGTGGCTGATCTCTTCTTCTTTGGCTCGCTGCGCCATTTGCCATTGCTTGAACTGGTTCTGGGCCGCTGCGGTGACGCGCTCAGGGCACAGCCTGCCAAACTGCCCGGTCACGGTGTCTATCAGGTGGTTGGCCAGCCTTTTCCGGCAATCGAGGAACGTCAGGGCGCTACGGCGGATGGTGTGCTGGTACGGGATCTGTCGCCAGCCGACCTGGATGCCCTGAATTACTACGAAGGAGGCTTCGGTTACGCGCTCAAGCCTGTTGCTGTGCATCTGCCGGATGGAAGCACGGCCGCGGCTGAGGTCTACTTCCCGGAGCCGGGGCTTTGGCAGACGGCGGAGCCCTGGGATCTGGCGGCCTGGGTGGCTGAATGGGGGGGGCTGTCTTTGCGCGCGGCAGAAGAAGTGATGGCCTATTATGGCCGGTTGAGCGCGGAGGAAGTCGCTCGCTGCTTTCCGGCTGTCCGCCGCCGCGCTGCCGCGTGGCTGGCCGGGCAGGCCCGGCCTGGCGACGGTGTGCATGACCTCAGCCGTGACGTGATCGTTCACAACCATAACCGTGCCTATCTCAACTTCTTTGCTATGGAGGAGATGGACCTGCAGTTCCGCCGGTTTGACGGCAGTATGAGCCCGGTAATGAACCGGTCTGCATCGATGGCGGGCCATGCGGCAGTGGTGCTGCCCTACGATCCGGTGCGCGACCAGGTGCTGCTGGTGGAACAATTCCGCGCACCACCCTTCATGATGGGGGACGCCCGCCCTTGGATGTGGGAGCCGGTCGCCGGTGTGATCGACCCGGGCGAAACCGCCGAGGATACCGCGCGGCGGGAAGCGGTGGAGGAGGCGGGCGTTACCGTCCAGCATCTGGAAGCCGTGGCACGGGGCTATCCCTCCAGCGGAGCGCTGGCGGAATATATTCATATTTTCATTGGAATAGCGGATCTTGCTGATGTCTCGGGCGGCGGTGGCGTTGCTGGCGAGGGTGAAGACATCCGCAGCCAGATCCTCAGTTATGAGGAACTTATGGCCGGGATTGACGCGCAGACTTATCAGGACATGCCGCTGGTGACTGCGGCGCTGTGGCTGTCACGGCACCGTGAAGGGCTGCGCGCACAGTATTCCTGAGCCGCTTCCCGGCTTGTGGTCGCCGGGTGCCTTGGATACACGTTGGGGGAACGATCGAAAGGGATACCATGCGCATTGCACGCGATCTGGCTGATGCCGTCGGCCACACACCTCTTATCCGCCTGAACCGCGTCAGCGAAGAGACCGGCTGCGAGATCCTGGGCAAGGCGGAATTCATGAATCCGGGCCAGTCGGTCAAGGACCGCGCGGCGCTTTACATCATCCGCGATGCTATCGCCCGCGGAGAGCTGAAGCCAGGCGGCACCATCGTTGAGGGCACCGCAGGCAACACCGGCATCGGCCTGGCGCTGGTTGGGGCTTCGATGGGCTTCAAGACGGTCATCGTAATCCCGGAAACCCAGTCCGAGGAAAAGAAGGACATGCTCCGCCTGGCGGGCGCGCAGCTGGTTCAGGTGCCCGCAGCGCCCTACAAGAACCCCAACAACTACGTGCGCTATTCCCAGCGTCTGGCGGAGAAGCTGGCCAAAACCGAACCCAACGGCGCCATCTGGGCCAACCAGTTCGACAACGTCGCCAATCGCCAGGCTCATCTGGAAACCACCGGCCCGGAAATCTGGGAACAGACCGGCGGCAAGGTGGATGGTTTCGTCAGCGCCGTCGGCTCCGGCGGCACGATTGCAGGCGTCGCCGAGGCGCTGCAGCCCAAGGGCGTGAAGATCGCGCTGGCCGACCCGATGGGCGCGGCCCTTTATTCCTATTACACCAAGGGTGAGTTGGCCTCCGAGGGCAGCTCGATCACCGAGGGTATCGGCCAGGGCCGCATCACCAAAAATCTCGAAGGCTTCACCCCGGATTACAGCTATCAGATTTCTGATGCTGAAGCGGTGCCTTACGTATTTGACCTGTTGCACGACGAGGGCCTGGTGCTGGGCGGTTCCACCGCGATCAATATCGCCGGTGCCGTGCGGATGGCCAAGGAGATGGGCTCTGGCAAGACAATCGTGACGGTGCTGTGCGATTACGGCACCCGTTACCAGTCCAAGTTGTTCAACCCGGATTTCCTTCGTGAAAAGAACCTGCCGGTGCCGGAGTGGATGACCCACACGCCCGCGTCGATCCCCGGTGTTTTTGAGGACGTATGACACCTATTATAACCGCTTTGCGGAACCTGCTGCTGGGGCTGGTCCTTGTGACCGGCCTCGCAGTGCCTGCGCTGGCACAGCTGACCGCTGAGTCCCGCGCCTACTACCAGAACTGGCTCAAGACCGCGAACCGCGCAGAGGAAGTGATCGACGCCAGCCGCGCCTCCAGTGCCGCCCTGGAAGCCCTGCGCAAAGAGCTGACCAGCTACCGCCAGCGGTTCCTGGAAGCGCGGACGGAAAACGGCGACCGTATCAAAACACTGGAAGGCCAGATCAGCGCTCTCGGCAAGGCGCCGGAGGAGGGGGAGAGCGAACCCGAGGACATCGCCCGGCTGCGTGCTTCGCTGGAAGAGCAGCTCCGGGATCTGAAGGTGCCGCGCATCGTTTCCGAAGAGGCTTACAGCCGCGCCAACGGCCTGATTTCCGAGATTGACAAGATCATCCGTGAGCGCCGCACCCGCAAGCTCCTGGAACGCGGCCCGTCGCCGCTGAATCCGGAACACTGGCCGGGCGCCTTGCGCACTCTCAGCCGGTCGGCTAGCTCCATCTGGAACGAGACTGCTTCAAGGATCGGCAGCGCAACCACTGCCGAACGGATACAAAACAGCCTGCCAGCCCTGCTGTTGCTCCTGGCCATTGCCGCGTTTCTGCTGCTGAGGGGGCGTCCCTGGGCCCATGCAGCCGGCGACTATCTGCGCCAGTTCGGCAGCAGCGGCCGCGGTGTCTGGGGCTTTGTCGTGTCCTTGCTCGAAGTCATCCTCCCTTTTATCGGCATCATCTGCCTGGCCGCCGCGGTGGAGCTGTCGGGCATACTGGGCAGCCGCGGCTCGCTCTTGCTGGACTATGTGCCGGGATGGGCGCTGGTGATCCTGTCGTTCCACTGGCTTGGCAACCAGCTGTTCTCCAACCGGCTCGACAACGATCTGGTGCCGGTGCAGGAGGGGCGCCTGAATGAAACCCGGCTGATGGTCGATATCCTGGCGGTGATCCTGGTGATGCAGGACGCGCTGGTGAAGCTGGAAAACATCGAAACCATCCCGTCCTCCGTCCATGCGGTTGCCAGCTTCCCGCTGATCACTGCGGCGGCACTTGTGCTGCTGCGGCTGCACCGGATCGGCGCCAAACGCCGCCAGAAGCAGACGGCAGACACCGCAGAAGACGGCGCCATTGCTGCCGGGGCCAACCGCATCCTGGCCTTTGCGCGGCGCGCCAGCTACTTGTTGGGATTTGTTTCTCCGCTGCTGGCTGCGTTCGGATATGTCAACGCGGCCGAGGCGCTGATCTACCCGGCGGTGTCCACACTGGCGCTGCTGGCAGCGCTGCTGGTATTCCAGAGGTTCCTGGGCGACGTCTACGGCTGGCTGTCCGGCAAGGGCTCTGCAGCGCAGGAGTCGCTGTTTGCGGTCTTGATCGGCTTCCTGCTGGCCGCCCTGGCGCTGCCGCTGCTGGCGCTGATCTGGGGCGCGCGGGTGGCAGACATGACTGAACTCTGGTCGCGCTTCCTTGAGGGGTTCCAGATCGGCGGCACCCGCATTTCGCCAACCGCCTTCCTGACCTTCGCGGTGGTCTTTGCCGCCGGTTACGCACTGACCCGGCTGATCCAAGGCTCTTTGCGCAACTCGCTGCTGCCCAAGACCAAGATCGATCCGGGCGGGCAGAATGCCATCACCTCGGGCCTCGGTTACGTAGGCATCTTCCTGTCGGCGTTGATCGCCATTTCCATGGCGGGGCTCGACCTGTCGTCGCTCGCCATCGTTGCCGGTGCGCTGTCGGTTGGTATTGGCTTTGGCCTGCAAAACATCGTGTCGAACTTCGTCTCCGGCATCATACTCTTGATCGAACGCCCGGTCTCCAAGGGAGACTGGATCGAGGTCGGCGGGCTGATGGGCTACGTGCGCGACATTTCGGTGCGCTCCACCCGGATCGAAACCTTTGACCGTACCGATGTGATCGTGCCGAACTCGGACCTGATCAGCGGAACCGTCACCAACTACACCCGCGGCAACACCGTCGGCCGGGTGATCGTGCCGGTGGGCGTCGCCTATGGTACCGACCCGCGCAAGGTCGAGGCCATCCTGGCCGAGATAGCCAAGGGGCATCCGATGGTGCTGCTGAACCCCGCGCCCTCGGTGGTGTTCCAGGGCTTCGGTGCCGACTCCCTCGATTTCGAGATCCGCGCGATCCTGCGCGACGTGAACTGGGTGCTGTCGGTGAAATCCGACATGAACTACGAAATCGCCAAGCGGTTCCAGGAGGAAGGGATCGAGATCCCCTTCATGCAGCGCGACATCTGGATCCGCAATCCGGAGGCGCTGGCCCAGACCAAGGCAGCCCCTGCCGCAGGGGAGCCCGCGATCTCCCTGGCCTCCGCCCCCGCGGCGACTCCGTCCAAGCCGGACCTGGACGATTTGCAGCAAGATCCAAACGAGGATGCTGATGGAGAGTCAGATGCTGACAAGTGAGCTGCTGTTCCGCAAGGACACTTATGCCCGGATGACTGAGGCACAGGTGCTGACACATACGGAGCAGGGCGGCATCATATTGGACCGCACCCTGTTTTATGCAACTGGCGGCGGCCAGCCCGGCGACAGCGGCAAGCTGTTGTGGGCCGAGGGGCAGTGCGAGATTACGACAACGGTGAAAGGTGAGGAGGGTGCCATTTTGATGATCCCGGCGGAGGGTTCTGACCTGCCGCCGGAAGGCGCCACCGTGACCCAGGTGCTCGACTGGGATCGCCGCTATGGCCACATGCGCGTCCACACTGCGCTCCACCTTCTCTCGGTGGTGATTCCTTTGGAGGTCACAGGCGGGTCCATTAGTGCTGAGAAGGGGCGGCTGGATTTCAACATGCCAGAGGCGCCGAAGGACAAGCAGGCGCTGCAGGACCAGCTTCAGGCGCTGATCGACCGTGATCTGCAGGTGACGGAGGATTGGATCACCGACGCCGAACTGGACGCCAACCCGCAACTGGTCAAGACCATGTCGGTGTCGCCGCCGCGCGGGGCAGGGCAGGTGCGGCTGGTGCGGATCGGCACTGAAGACGAGCAGGTAGACCTGCAGCCCTGCGGCGGCACCCATGTGAAGCGCACCGGTGAAATCGGCCGCATCCGCCTTGGAAAGGTTGAGAAAAAGGGCAAACAGAACCGCCGCGTCTACCTGCATCTGGAGGCCTGAAAAACTTTTGGGGGTAAGTGAAGTTTTTGCAGTTTCAGCCCTTGCATTTCCCCGGCTGATCCTTCAAAAGCCCCCTCAACGGAGAGGTGGCCGAGTGGTCGAAGGCGCACGCCTGGAAAGTGTGTAGGCGGGAAACCGTCTCCAGGGTTCGAATCCCTGTCTCTCCGCCATAACCCTGACATTGGTGCTGATGGTGCTGATGGTGCGGCCCTGTGCGGCGCAGTAGCGTGTTGCAGACCGGCTGGTTGCCTCAGGTTTGACTAAATTCCTTTCGGCTATTTGCTTGTTAACCGATCCGCGGCTCGCTGCCTTTTTGCTGCCTTGATTCGTGTCTTTCTGTGTAATCTTTGGCCGATCCGGGAAACAAAACCCTGCAAAGGCACGTAATTGGTTGCCTTGAGGGTACTAATCTCAGGCGCGCGCTGGCAGAATGGGGCGAACGGCACTGAGCGCACCCGGAAATTTCCATGTTTCGGAAATGGAAACCGATCCGGTGCTGAAACAGCCCCTATATGGTGAAAATGGCATGTTTCCTCCTCTTCGGGACACGGCTTTGACTGGAAACTGGAAACAGTCAGCGGCATTGGGATCCGATGCGGACCGCAGTTTTAGAGCCGGACGGCGAAATGGGGGGAATTTTAGGCAATTTTTTGGCTTTGTCGGCCGCCGCGCCTAAAGTATGCATGAGTCAGCCCATTGGGGGGCATGTTCTGCAAGCTGCTGGACTGTGGTTGACTGATAAAGTTTTAATTTAAGTCTTCGTGCCGCGATAAGCGCACTCCACTGATCCGAAAAGCGACTGCAATCCGGCTGCGTGCTGCTTGAGCACGCAAACCAGAACGCTTGAGCGGACTGGCCCTCTCGCTGCATGGGCAGGTGTTTTTGACTGCGGCATTCCGCATGACTGTGCGGCTGCCCGGCTGGCCCGAACGATGGGGCTTGGGGCCAATCCGGCGAGGAGAAGGTAATGAAAAAAGGTTGTGATGGGCAGAAACCGGCGCTGGACGGAATCGTAGAGGGTACCGCAGGCAATGACCTGATTGACGGCGCCTATACCGGCGATCCGGAAGGGGACATGGTCGATAATGCAGACGCTATTGACCCGGCCGCGGGGCCTGATGATGATGTCATCACCGCTGGCGGCGGCGATGATACTGTTTACGCCGGTTCGGGCAGCGACACTGTGGACGGCGGAAGCGGCAACGACCTGATCCACGGCGATGGGGTCTCAGGTGTCTATGAACCTGTAAAGATCACCATTTCCTCGACCAGCGCGGCTTTTCAGAACCAGGTCTTTGCTTACACGATCGACCCGGAAACCGGTGAGATCAGCAATATTGTCGTGCTGTCAGAGAACGCCAATGCGGATGTGGGCGAGACCTACACCTATGATGCGCCCGAAGGTGCGGTGATCGGCGTTGGCATCATCAGCCCGCAAGGAACCTTCTATTCCTCGGGTTACGGCGACAATGCGGATCTGAACCCGGACGGGCTGGACCACACCAAGGGCATCCATGAGTTCCCCGATGGCTCGGTGCAGCTGGGTTTCGAGGATTTGCGCAATCTCGGCGACAGGGACTTCAACGACGTCAAGCTGATCATTGATCTTGGCACTTCCGGGACAACGCTCGACAATGCGCACTATGATTACTCCTCCGAACCGCAGGACCCGGTTGTGCCGGGCGACGACAGCCTGACCGGCGGCGAGGGCGACGACACCATTCTCGGCGGCGGCGGTGACGACACCATCGACGGCGGCGACGGATCGGACTCGGTGGACGGCGGCGATGGCGACGATGTGATCGACACCTCCAGCGACACCAGCTACCCGTTGCCCGACCGCGGCTTCCCGGGCTACACCGGCACCGACCCGGATATTCCGTTCATCCCGGCCGATGCCGACCCTTACGACGACCGTGACACGGTTCTGGGCGGTGCTGGCAACGACACCATCTCCACAGGGGATGATGCCGACCTGATCGACGGCGGCACCGGCATGGATGTGATTGATGGTGGTATCGACGACGACACCATCGATGGCGGCGCGAATGCCGACCTGATCACCGGCGGCGAGGGGTCCGACCTCATCGAAGGCGGCAGCGGCAACGACACCATCTACGGCGGCCTTGATCCGGTGTTTCCGGACGGGCTGAACATCACCGATGACGGTGGTGACGGGCGTCCGGCAGACCCCGATCCCACCAACGGGATGGACACGATCTACGGCGGTGACGGCAACGACGTGATCTATGGCCAGGATGACGATGACGAGATCTATGGCGGTACCGGCAATGATACCATCGATGCTGGAATCGACGATGACTATGTCGAGGGCGGTGACGGCAATGACGTGATCACCGGCGGCCATGGGGCGGATACGCTGCTGGGCGGCGCCGACCGCGATACGTTCATCGGCGGCAATGCCGGTGATGTCGTGGACGGAGGCTCCGGCGGTGATGACTTTGACACCCTGGACCTGACGGGCAGCGGCCCGTTCGAGCTGACTGGCGTCACGGTTGATCCGGATGGCAACAGCCTGTCGGGCACTGTCAACTTCCTCGATGAGGACGGGGACGTGACCGGCTCGATGACCTTTGGCGAGGTTGAGCAGATCATTCCTTGCTTCACGCCGGGCACGCGGATCGCCACCCCGCTGGGGGAGCGCAAGGTTGAAGACCTGCAGGTCGGCGACCGGGTGATTACCCGCGACAACGGCATTCAGGAAATCCGCTGGGTCGGCACCCGCAAGCTGCAGGGCGGCGACCTGAAAGGGGCCGCGCATCTTCAGCCGGTGCTGATCCGCCAGGGCGCCCTGGGCAACGGCCTGCCTGAGCGCGACATGATGGTCAGCCCGAACCACCGGGTGCTGGTCGCCAACGACAAGACCGCGCTTTACTTCGAGGACCGCGAAGTGCTGGTTGCAGCCAAGCATCTGACCGGCCTGACAGGTGTGGATCCGGTTGAGGTCGCCAGTGTGACCTATATCCACTTCATGTTCGACCAGCATGAGGTTGTGCTGTCCGACGGCGCCTGGACCGAAAGCTTCCAGCCTGGGGACCAGTCCCTGCGCGGGCTGGACAACGCACAGCGCAATGAACTGTTCGAACTGTTCCCGGAACTGAAGTCGCAAAAAGGCCGCGAGGGTTACACCGCCGCGCGCCGCTCTTTGCGGAAACACGAGGCGCATCTGCTTGTGCACTGAAAGGTGCAGCTGCCGTCTTGGGGGAGGCGGTGAATAAGAGCGTAGCGCAGGAAGGCAGGGTCTAGTGCCCTGCCTTCTCTGCATTTGCAGGGGTGTCAGCGGTTCCGGCGCCAGGCGTCCCAGTCTTCGGGCGTGTCCAGATCGATCACCGCGTGACGGCCGGGCAGGGAGACGGGCTGCACCGCTTCGGCCTTCAGGACGCTGCGGGCGCCTTGATCTCCGCTCAAGGTCTTCAGGGCTTTGAAACAGCGTTGCGGAAACAGCACCGGATGGCCCGGCGTGCCGTCCTCCGCCGTTGCACGCAGGATGGGGCTGCCTTGTCCGCTGAAATGCGCAGCAAGGTGCAGCATGTCCTGGGCCATCACTTCCGGCATATCGGCGGGCAGGATCATCACTGCCTCTGTTCCTGTCGGCAGCGCGGCGGTTCCGCGGCGGATCGAGGCGGCCATGCCCTCAGCCGCGTCCGGCACCGGAACCTGGATTGCATCGCCTGTTGCGGCTGCCCGCGGATGAGCCGGGCCGGGCAGGGTGACGAAAACCGGTAACCCGGTCAGCGAGGCGCGGCGGCACATCAGGGTGAGCAGGGGCTGGCCGTCCACCTCCTCCATCAGCTTGTCACGGCCCTGCATCCGGGACGACGCGCCGGCGGCGAGCAGGAGGATGGCGATGGCGGTCATGACTGTTCGAACCTCGGCGCTGTGCCGGGGTGATGGATGCCTCCGGCGGGGATATTTTTAGCCAGATGAAGAAGCGGTTCCAGTGAAAGCGGCATAGGTCAGCAGAATTGACCGAATGTTTCGCGCGCGAAACATTCGGGTGCGGGCACTGACGTATGTGTTGCGCAAGTTTCGCAGCGTCAGCGTGCGCTGCCTAGGCAACAGGGCGGATTCAGGTCAGTCGGGCTGACCTGAATCCGGTGTTTTTCAAACTCAGCCGCGCATACGAGCACCGTCGGCGTCAAACAGCGGCTCAGTGATGAGCCGGGCTTTGTACATTTTGCCGAGGATTTCGATCTCCACTTCCAGCCCTTCCTTGGCTTTCTCCGTGGGGACAAACCCCAGCGCAATGGATTTCTGCGCATGGTGCGAATAGCCGCCGGAGGTGCAGAAGCCGACAACCGCGCCGTCGAGCCAGATCGGTTCATAGGCCACTACATCGGCGTCGTCTGCCGCCACCTCAAAGGCGCAGAGCTGGCGGGCGGGGCCCGCATCGCGTTCGGTCTCAGAGGCCGCGCGGCCGATGAAATCCGCGTTTTTCTTGAAGGAGATGAAGCGGTCCAGCCCGGTTTCCGCGGCGGTGTAATCGGGCGAGAATTCCCGCAGCCAGGAGCCGAAGAATTTGTCCAGGCGCAGCGACATCATGGCCCGCATGCCGAAGGGTTTCATGCCGTGTGCCTGGCCAGCGGTCCACAGCGCGTCCCAGAGGGCGCGTTGCGAGGGCAGGTCGCAGTAGATCTCATACCCCAGATCGCCGGTGTAGCTGACGCGCTGGACGATGCAGTCGGCCATGCCCACGGTCAGGCGGCGCACATCCATGAAGCGCATATCCGAGATGTCGCTTCGGGTGCAGGCCTGCAGCACCTCGCGCGCTTTGGGGCCTGCTATCTGGAAGCCGTTGCGGGTGTCGGAGATGTTTTCGAGGCTGACGCCTTCGTCGAGGTTCTGCAGGAACCAGCGCATGTGGTAGGCCTGCGAACCGTAGGAAGCAGTGAGCTGGAATTCCTCTTCCGACAGGCAGGAGATGGTGAAATCGCCGATCAGACGGCCCTTGGGCGACAGCATCGGGGTCAGCGACAGGCGGCCCGGCTGCGGCACCCGGCCGGCCATGATGCGGTCCAGCCAGGCGCGGGCACCGGCGCCCTTGACCAGATACTTGCCGAAGTTGTGGACCTCGTTGATGCCGACGTTTTCACGCACTGCCTTGACCTCGCGTGCGGTGGCCTCGAAAGCGTTGGAGCGGCGGAAGGAGGGCGTCTCGTAGCGCGGCTCGTCCCCTTCGGCGAAGTAGTTCGGGACCTCCATGCCGTATTGCGCGCCCCAGACCGCGCCCATGCCGTCGAAGATGTCATACATCGGGGTGGTACGGAACGGGCGGGCGGCGGGAAGCTCCTCGTTCGGGTAGGAGATGGAGAAGCGTTTCTGATAGTTTTCAATAACTTTGGGCCGTGTGTAGCCCGGGGTGATCCAGTCGCCGAAGCGGGCGCAGTCCATCGCGAAGGTGTCGCGCTCGCATTCGCCCTCGACCATCCACTGGGCCAGCATCAGGCCGACACCGCCGCCCTGGGAGAAGCCGGCCATGACAGCACAGGCGGACCAGTAGTTGCGCATGCCCGGCACCGGGCCGACCAGCGGGTTGCCGTCGGGGGCAAAGGTGAAGGGGCCGTGGATCACCGATTTGACGCCAGCGGCCTCCAGCGCGGGGAAGCGCTTGTAGGCAAAGGCGATGGAATCCTCGATTTTGTCAAAGTCATCGGGCAGCAGCTCGTGGCCGAAGTCCCACGGCGTGCCGTCTACTGCCCAGGGTTTGCAGGGCTGTTCGTAGAAGCCGATGCAGAGGCCGCGGCCCTCTTGCCGCAGGTAGCTTTCGCCAGCCGGGTCCATCACATGCGGATGCTCGCCGCCGCCGTCGATGATCTCGGCGATCATCGGCACCTCGTCGGTGACGATGTACTGGTGCTCCATCGGGTGCAGCGGGAAGTAGACACCGGCCATGGCGCCGACCTCGCGCGCCCAGAGGCCGCCTGCGTTGACCACGTGTTCGGCGTGGATGGTGCCCTTGTTGGTCACCACGTCCCAGGTGCCGTCGGGGCGCTGGTTGGTCTCGATCACCTTGCAGTGGGTCTCAATGGTGGCGCCGCCCATGCGCGCGGCCTTGGCGTAGGCGTGGGTGGTGCCGGAGGGGTCGAGGTGGCCGTCGAGCGGGTCGTACAACCCGCCGATGATGCCATCGACGTTGGTGACGGGGGCGATCTTCTTGATCTCTTCGGGGGAGACGATTTCTGTCTCCAGGCCCATGAAGCGGTGCTTGGCGCGTTCGGCCTTCAGCATGTCAAAACGCTCCTGAGTCTCGGCCAGGGTGACGCCGCCGACGTGGTGGAGGCCGCAGGACATGCCGGTGATCGCTTCCAGCTCTTTATACAGCTTGATGGTGTAGCCCTGCAGCGCCGCCATGTTGGTGTCGCCGTTCAGCGTATGGAAACCGCCCGCCGCGTGCCAGGTGGAGCCGCTGGTCAGCTCCGAGCGTTCGATCAGCATGACGTCGGACCAGCCGAGCTTGGTCAGGTGGTAGAGGACAGAGCAGCCGACGACGCCGCCGCCGATCACTGCCACGCGGGTGGTGGTTTTCATGTGGGCCTCCCTGAATAGGTGTTTCCTGCATTCTGTACAGAAGTGAACAGTAGTCCAGAAGAAAAACGGCACGCCATGCCGCATTTGTGGCGCCAGGGAAGGAGGCCGTTACTCAGATGTGCGGAAGCGGCTGTTTTGAATGATGAATATCGCAGTGAGCGGGGCTGCCAGAAGGATCACGCCGACGGTGATCAGAAGCATACCGAGCTGGGAGTAGTCGGCGGGAGTGGTAATATTGCCTGCCGAATCTGTGACCTCACGCGTGACCACGAAGATTTTGTTCAGGTATTTGGTGCCGAGGCTGGAGGCCGAGAGGGCCAGATTGGTGAAGGAGGCCATGACCGCAAAGAAGGTGGCCTTGAGCCCCGAGGGCGCGTTGCGGGCGATCCAGGCAAGCATCGGGATCATCGCGACCTGGCCCAGCGGCGATTCAACCGCAGTGTCGACAATGGCGATGAAGCGGGCGTCGACCACGCCGCCGGTCATGGCGGAGGTCCAGTGGTGCGCGCCGTAGTAGAGCGCGATGTTGGGCAGGCTGAGGACGGCTTCGGTGATGGCAAGGAAGGCGACGATCCAGGCGATCGGGCGGCTGGCCATCATCGGGCGGAAGATCAGCATGCCCGCCAGCGTCAGCAGTGAGGTGATGAGGGACAGGACCGACAGGAACTGCTGGTCAAACCCCAAGACGTCGATCTCGAACCAGGTGGCACCAGGGCCGCGTAATGGGGTGGCGCGGTAAACGAAGATGATGATGGCGGTGCCGATCAGGGCACGGGCCTGGTCCGCCGGCAGAACCGCTACCAGCTGGCGCATCAGCAAAAGCACGATGGCCATGGAACCGGCAAAGACGATTTCCTGCGAGTAGGGCACATCGCCTAGACCCACGGCTAGGGAGAGCGCCACAAAGGCGCCGCCGCCGATGAAATACCAATAGTTGGGCGCGACCGGGTCGCGCGGCAGGTCGATGCGGCTGCGGATCTCGTTCTCCGCGACACCAGCCCGGCGAAGCTGGGCAGCCTTGCACCATTTCTGCCAGATCGCCAGCGCGACGCCAGAGAGCGAGATCACCGGGATTAGCAGGGCGAGGGTGAAGACAAAGCCGTAGAGCGCGCCCTTTTCAGGCTGCGGCAAGGCGTCGGCACCATCGAACAGGGCGACGTTCAGGGCCGCGGCGGCGCTGGAGCCGCCGATCAGCGCGATCCGCCCGAAGGTCTGCATGGTGGTGTGCAGGGATTTGGTTTCGGCCTCTGGCAGCGGATTGCCCTGCCCGTCGGCGTGGGGCACCGCCTCCACCGACATGGCGTCCGCCACAACGTCCTGCAGCACAAACCCGCAAGGCGCCAGCAGCGCGGCGGTGACGTACCACGCATTGAGCGGCATCACCGCGCCCATCATATCCGGTTCCAGCACGATGGCGGCCAGGATGCCATAGCTGCCGGCCATCAGCCCGGCGCCGGCAAGGATCAGCAGGTATTTCCAGCGCCAGATCAGGTCGACCAAATGCCCCAGCGGCATCTTCAGCGCCCATGGCAGGCCGACCCAGAACGCTAGCCCGGCCAGAAAGGCGGCCGACAAGTCCAGGTATTCCTTGACAAAAAACGAGGCGGCGACGGTGGTGATGCCCTGCGCGCCGTAGGCAAAATAGATCAGGAGCGGCGGCAGGAAGGACCAGCGGAGCTGCCGGAACAGTTCCAGCACGATCCGGTCGAAACCATTCCAGGCCAGCACCGCCGCGCGCGTCATAACTGCACCTGTCTCACTGCAAGCCGCATAGCAGGACTCACGACAGGGGCCGGATCTTGAGCCCGGTGACCCGGTTGCCTTCCCGTTCGGTCACCTCGAAGCGGAAACCGTGGAAGGAGAACACCTGGCCCTTGGTGGGGATCATCTGCGCCTCGTGAATGACCAGGCCGGCGATGGTGTTGGCCTCGTCGTCCGGCAGGTTCCATTCGGTGGCCCGATTCACGTCGCGGATGGTGGCCGCGCCTTCGACCAGATAGGAGCCGTCAGAGGCTTTCTTGACGATGCTTTCCTCGTGCGGGTCGAATTCATCGGTGATCTCGCCGACGATCTCTTCCAGGATGTCCTCCAGCGTGATCAGCCCCTGCAGGGCGCCGTATTCGTCCACCACCAGCGCGAAATGCGAGCGCATCCGCAGGAACTGGCGCATCTGCTCGTCCAGGGTGGTGGTTTCGGGCACGAAATAGGGGGCCTTGGCCACCTTGGTGATGTCAATGGATTTGAGCCGTTCGCTATCGCCTTCGGCGCCGCCGGCCTCGGTGTACATCGTCCGGAACAGGTCCTTGGCGTGGACCACGCCGATGATGTTCTCCTGTTCGCCGCGGAACACCGGCAGGCGGGTGTGCTGGCTTTGGAGGCACTGCTCCAGGATGGTTTCCGGCTCCGCGTCCGCGTCGATCATCTCGATGTTGGAGCGGTGCAGCATGATCTCCTCGACAAAGCGGTCGGAAAGGTCGAGCGCGCCGAGGATGCGGTCGCGGTCCTCCTTTTCCACCACGCCCTCTGAGTGGCCCAGCTGCAGGGCGCCTGCGATTTCCTCGCGCACCGCCATGATGTGACTGTCCGGGTCGATCTGGACGCCGAAGACACGCAGCACGCCGCGCACGAACAGCCGCACCGCACCTACGATTGGTGACAGCAGCATGACGAGGATACTGATCGGCGCCGACACGGCCGAGGCGGCCTTCTCGGCATTGGAAATGGCATAGGTCTTGGGCAGAACTTCGGCAAAGACCAGCACCAGCAAGGTCATAACCAGCGTTGCCATCGCGACGCCGCCTTCTCCGAAGAGACGGGTAAAGAGCGCGGTGGCGAGCGAGGCTGCGAGGATGTTGACGACGTTGTTACCTAGCAGGACCGATCCGATCAGGCGCTCGTTGTCTTCGGTAATGATCAGCGCGCGTTCGGCACCGCGGGAGCCCTTGTCGGCCTGGGCGCGCAGCTTGCCGCGTGACGCGGCGGTCAGCGCCGTTTCCGAGCCTGAAAAGAAGGCCGAAAGCACAAGAAGCAGCACAATGGCCCCGGCAGTGGTCCAGAAGGCGCTGTCGAGTACAGAGGTGGCGGTGTCCATGAGATGGCAGATGTCCGGTTTGTTGATTGTTCGCAGTATTTATGGGGCCTTAGCCCCGCCGCTTCAAGCGCTGTAGTCAGCCGCGTTTGGCGAGCGGGTGGTGTTCCAGCACCAGATCCTGCAGCCGCGCGTCCAGAACATGGGTGTAAATCTCTGTCGTGGCGATATCGGCGTGGCCGAGCAGTGCCTGGATCGCGCGCAGATCGGCGCCGTTGGCCAAGAGATGGGTGGCAAAGGCGTGTCGCAGGGTGTGCGGCGTCACCTTGTCTGGGGCGATGCCGCCGGTCACGGCCAGTTCCTTGATCAGCAGATAGAACCGGTGCCGGGTAAGGTGGCCGGACTTGCCTCGGGAGGGGAACAGGAAACGCGAGGGCGGGTGGCCTTTGGTTTCGCGTTCCGCTTCGGCGCTGTCGCGCACCAGCAGCCATTGCGCCAGCGCCTCGCGGGCGGGCGGCGACAGCGGCACCATGCGTTCCTTGCCGCCCTTGCCCAGGATCAGCAGCATCCGCGGATCGCCGCGGGCAGCGGACACCGGCAGCGAGACCAGTTCGGTGACCCGCATGCCGGTGGCATAGAGCAGCTCCATCAGGCAGGTATTGCGCAGCCGGTCGGCCTCGCTGCGGCCGGTCTGGCGGGCGGCCTCCAGCAGGCGGTCGACCTCGATCACCTCCAGTGTCTTAGGCAGCCGTTTTTCCCGTCCGGGGCCGCGTATCTGGATTGCGGGATTGTCCTCACGCCAGCCTTCCTCAAACGCGAAACGGTAGATCTGCTTTACCGCCGACAACCGCCGGGCGCGGGTGGCGCGGGCCAACCCCTGGGCGTCGCAATTGATCAGATAGGCCTCGATATCGCCCTGGCTGGCGGTCAGGAAGCTAAGCTTGCGGTGCTCCAGCCAGGCGGTCAGGTCCTTGAGGTCGCGGCCATAGGCCAGCAGAGTGTTCTGCGAGGCACCGGTCTCAGCTGCCTGGGCGTCGAGGAAGGTGGAGATCCACTGGAAGTTGTCGCGCGGCGCGGTCATGTCAGCCGCGCTCCAGCAGCATCAGCTGCAGGGCGGCGCGGCGGGCGGTGTCCTCCAGCCCGACGGCCCGGAACGCGGCCAAGGCGGCGGTCAGGTCGCCGAGATTGCCGTCGGCACCATGGGTAAACAGCACCATGCTGCGCAGGATTGCCTCGCCGAGTTGGCCATTGTCCAGCAACTGGCGGATGGCAGGCGGCACCTCGGTATCCGCTGCAAACCCCAGCGCGATGGCTTCAGCCAGCGGCGAGGGCGCAGCGGCGTCGCCGGGGCGGCCCTGAGCGAGTGCAGCCAAGAAGTGATCCGCCGCACCTGAGGCCTGTACGTCATGGGCAGCGGTTTCGTAAGCGGGCGACAGCAGGCGGATGCGCCAGGCAAGCTGCGCAGATGGACCTGTCAGTTCTGCGCGTGCCAGCTGTTCGGCAAAGATATCTGCAAAGACGGTCTCGGTACCGGCTTCCTGCATCGCGTCCCAGGCGCGGGACAGTGATTTGGCAATGGCCGCGGCGCTGCCGGAGTTTAAGTCGCTTTCCAGTTTCTGGATCGCGGAAACCCGGTCCCAGATGCCGCCGGACGCGGCGGGTTTACGGGCGCTGAACAGGCCAAGGTACTGGTTCGGGTTGATCGCACCGGCGCGGGCCAGCCTTTCGGCTGCTTCCAGCTGCGCCTTCCAGCCGGCAATGTCGCGCAGGTCGGCTGCGGCAAATGCGGGCGGCAGCGGCGCGGTTGGCATGTTCTCGCCAATGGTCTCAAACAGCCGGAAAGTCAGCGGATCAGGATGCTCGGGACGGTGCAGCGGCGGGGCCAGTTCGAACAGATCCGGGTTCAGGTACCTGTCCAGCAGGTCCATCTGGTCCTTCGGCAGCAGTTCCAGCGCGTGGGCGGTTTCCAGCATCAGCGCTGCGGTTGGCCAGTCGCCGCGCCGGGCCGCGCAGAAGATCCGCGCAGCATAGCTGTCTGACAGATGCGGCGAGGCGGTAAGCGCCGCGCAGGAGGCATCCTCGCTGCCGGTGAGCAGGGTAGCGTCGAACCAGCGTGCAAAACGCTCTTTGCTGTTCGTCGGCCCGGCGTGCTCCACCAGCGCTTGCGAGGGGTCTGTAGCTCCCAGCGCCAGCAGGCGGTCGAGGCGGGCCAGCAGGATGCGGTCGCCGGTGGCGGCGGGCGGACGGGTTTCCGACAACAGCAACGTAAACAGAAGCGCCTGCATCGCCGGGCTGCCGCGCACCGGTACGGTTTCGATCAGATGGGTAATGTCATCGGCTGAGCTGCCGCGCCAAAGGTCGGCGGGCAGGCCGGTCGCTGCGGCCGGCACCAGGCCGATCGGCGGCAGCAGCGCCTCCAGCGGCGTGACCGAAACCTGCGGCAATGCGGCAGTGCCTGCGACCGGGGGCTCCAGCAGCACAGTGCCGGGCAGCTCGTCCCGGGGCGCCGGCTGGTTCAGCCAGTCAATTGCCGCCAGCGGTTCATTGGCAAGCGCGCTGCCCGCCAGCATCACCCCGGCGGCAGCCGCCTTAATCCGCATTCAGCACCACCGGCTTGCGCACCTCGGTGCTGGGCGCGCTGAAATCGGCGCCGAACCAAGGGCCGACATAGGCATATCCCACCAGCCCGATTGCAGCCAGAACCAGCAAGTAGACCAAATACTTAATCAATCGCCCCATAGTGCATCCAATGCCTGTTTCCTGCTCTTTTGCCCAAGTTATATATTCCCTTTTCGGCAAGATCACGTCATTCACTGAAGAATGAGCGAAAAAGAGCAAATCAGCGGCCAGAAGGCAGCAGCGCCGGTGCCGGGGAAACTGAAAAAGACCATCGTGATGGTGGGCATGATGGGGGCGGGCAAGACCGCCGTGGGCCGGGCGCTGGCGGCCCGGTTGAACGCGCCGTTCCTGGACAGCGATCACGAGATCGAAGCCGCCGCCAATATGACAATTCCGGAAATTTTCGCCCGCGACGGTGAACCGTTCTTCCGCCAGAAGGAACGCCAGGTGATCGCGCGGCTGCTGGAGGAGGAGCGCGGCGTGCTGTCGACCGGCGGCGGTGCCTTTCTTGCAGAGGAAAACCGGCAGGTGATCACCGCCAAGGGTGTCTCGGTTTGGCTGAATGCCGACCTGGAGGTGCTGTGGAATCGGGTGCGCCACCGGGACACAAGGCCGCTGCTGCGCACTGCCGACCCGCGTGCGACACTCAGCAACCTGTATCACGAGCGGGTGCCGCTTTATGCCAAGGCCGATGTGTCGGTGGTCTCTGACGGGCAGGCCTCGATCGAAACCATGGTGGACCGCGTGCTGGAAGCCTTGAAGGCACGCCCCGATGTATTGGAGTGGAATTGATGGAGCGCACGGTTCATGTGCCCCTGGGCGAACGCGCCTATGATGTTGTGATCGGCCCAGGCCTGCTGGCGCAGGCGGGGGAGCGGATCAAGCCGTTGCTGAAACGGCCGCAGGTGGCGGTGCTGACGGATGAGACCGTGGCGGAAAAGCACCTGGAAAGCCTGCGTGCCGGGCTGGCTGCTGCCGGGGTGGAGATGACCGCGCTGGCGCTGCCGCCGGGCGAGGCGACCAAGGGCTGGCCGCAGTTCACCCGCTCGGTGGAATGGCTGCTGGCGCAGAAGGTGGAGCGGGGCGATGTCGTTATCGCCTTCGGCGGCGGGGTGATCGGCGACCTGGCGGGCTTTGCGGCAGCGGTGCTGCGCCGCGGCGTGCGATTTGTGCAGATCCCGACCTCTCTGCTGGCGCAGGTCGACAGTTCCGTGGGCGGCAAGACCGGCATCAATGCGCCGCAGGGAAAGAACCTGATCGGCGCTTTCCATCAGCCCTCGTTGGTGCTGGCCGACACCTCGGTGCTGGAAACCCTGACCTCGCGCGATTTCCTGTCCGGTTACGGCGAAGTGGTGAAATACGGCCTGCTGGGCGATGCGGCATTCTTTGCCTGGCTCGAAGAGAACGGCCCCGCGCTGGCCGAAGGCGACGTGGCGGCGCGGGTCGAGGCGGTGGCTCGTTCAGTGCAGATGAAAGCCGATATCGTGGTGCGCGACGAGACCGAGCAGGGCGACCGGGCACTGCTCAATCTGGGTCATACCTTCTGCCATGCGCTGGAGGCGGCGACCGGGTATTCCGACCGGCTGCTGCATGGCGAGGGAGTGGCGATCGGCTGCGCGCTAGCGTTTGAGCTGTCGTCCAAGCTGGGCCTGTGCTCGCAGGAAGATCCCAGCCGGGTGCGCGCTCATCTGAAGGCGATGGGGATGAAGACCGATCTGGCCGATATTCCGGGCGAACTGCCCGGGGCAGAGGCGCTGCTGGACCTGATGGGCCAGGACAAGAAGGTGGTGGCCGGCCAGTTGCGGTTCATTCTGGCACGCGGCATTGGCGATGCTTTCGTCACCGGTGACGTGCAGCCGGGCGCGGTGCTGGAGGTTCTGCGAAGCGCAGGCGCTTGAGGCGCAGGCTGCAAGGACAGCTCAAGGCTGGCTGAAGAAAAAGGGGCAGTACTTGAGACTGCCCCTTTTTGCAGCAGGACCCCTGTTCGCGCGGCGGTTTGCCTGACAGCGGGGATGCGTCGGCAGTTTGTGCAGGCAAGGTTTCGGCTTCTGCCGTTCCGTTTCATAGAAAGCCCCCAGCAGGCGCGGTGCCTTGGGGGCTTTCCTGAAGAAGTTCAGTTCAGAGTGTGTCCGGTTTTGGGGTGCCGGACAGGCATCCTCAGAACGGGATTTCGTCGTCGTCGATGTTGTGGGAGGCGCCGCCGCCAAAGTTGCCGCCCCCGCCCTGGGAGCCGCTGTCGTAACCGCCGCCATAGCCGCCGCCCTGATTGCCGCCGCCATAGCTGCCGCCGCCTTGGCCACCACCGTAGCCGCCACCGCCGCCGCCTTCGCCACGGCCGTCGAGCATGGTCAGGGTGGAGCCGAAGCCTTGCAGCACGATTTCTGTCGAGTAGCGGTCCTGGCCGCTCTGGTCCTGCCATTTGCGGGTTTGCAGCTGGCCTTCGATATACACCTTGGAGCCCTTGCGCAGGTATTGCTCGGCAACCCGCACCAGGCCCTCGTTGAAGATCGCGACCGAGTGCCACTCGGTGCGCTCCTTGCGCTCGCCGGTGTTGCGGTCCTTCCAGGTTTCCGAAGTGGCAATACGCAGGTTGCAGACCTTGCCGCCGTTCTGGAAGCTGCGCACCTCGGGGTCGCGGCCCAGGTTGCCGATGAGCATGACTTTGTTGAGTGAGCCGGCCATAGGGTTCCGTCCTTTATTTCCTGAATATCCTGTCATTGACCGGACCGGTGCGAATCCGTCCGGGCTGTTTTGCCAGCACACTATAGACCCCGGCAGGGTGAGGAAAGCAGCTCTCTGGGGATGGTTTTGCGCTAGCTTGAAGGCCAAAGGCGGGTTCTTACGCCTGTGTTGCTTTAAATTTGCTCCGCATTAGTTATATTTGCGCGAAGTGGGACAGTGTCGGGACAGCGGAAATGCGCAAGACCGTTGCGGGTTTGGTAATTGCCATGGTTGGGGCAGGGCAGCCTGCGGCTGCTGATATGTTCAGTACAAAGAACCGGCGGGACCTGTTTGCCGCCCATACAAGGGTGCTGGATGGCCGCGCCGCGACCCAGTACAAAAACTCTGTCCGGCTTCAGCCCAAGACCTTCAGTATCCCCTCCTCTGGCGGCACGCTGCCCTACCGCGGCAAGTACCGCGGCCAGTATCTGGAGATGGCACGGAGTGCGGCGCGCCAGCACGGGGTGCCGGAGGAACTGTTCCTGCGTCTGGTGCAGCAGGAGAGCAACTGGAACCCCAATGCCAAATCGCATAAGGGCGCCCTGGGGCTTGCCCAGCTGATGCCGGCCACAGCGCGGGCGCTGGGTGTGAACCCGGCGGTTCCGAAGCAGAACCTGGAGGGCGGCGCCCGCTACCTGGCGCGCCAGTTCCGCAAGTTCGGCTCTTGGCGGCTGGCACTGGCGGCCTATAACGCAGGGCCGGAAGCGGTTCAGAAATACGGTGGCGTGCCGCCCTACAAGGAAACCCAGAACTACGTCCGGAAGATCTGGGGCAGCTGAGGCGGCGCAACTGTTAACCTGTGGATAACTTTCCTTAATGCCGCGTTAACTCCGCTGGAGTGTCAAGCATTTGCCTTAATTTTTCGTGAATCTGTGCGCAGGTTCTGGAGGGAATGCCTTGTACATCAACAGCTTTGACGAACGTCTTGAACGCATCGACTGGCAGCCAAGCGCAATGCCGACCCGGCATATGATCGACAGCGTTCTGGCCGGCCGTCTGCCGGTGCAGCCGCGCAGTGCGATGCTCAGCCTGGCTGGTGCGGTAACGGGTATCCTGATCGGCGTCGGGCTCAAGGGCATGACAGTAGCGGACTCACCGTGGGGACCAGATGCCGGCTTGGCAGGACTGGCTGGCAGCAGCCTGGCCCTGGCCGGTCTTGCGGTTTCAGTTGCTGCGGCCTTGATGGCGGCAGCCAAGGGCAGCAAAGCGCCGCGGCTGATGCAATTCGCCTCGATCAATCTTCTGATGATTTCGGTCCTGCTGTTGAGCTGAAACGGATTTCCCCCGTGGGAGTGGGGGAGTGACGTGGAACCCCATGCGCCGCCAGCTGGCTGCGCATGGGGTTATGCTTTGGGGCGAAGCCGGATGCATGAAAAAGCCGGGGTGCTGAACCCCGGCTTTTCTGTGGTACGTTGTTCTGGCGCGTTACTCGGCCGCGACTTTGATAACTGGCTTCATGCGCTCCAGCACCTCGTCGCTGAGGTGGCACTTGATCTGGTGGCCACGGTCCAGAGTGCGCACCGGCGGCACTTCCTTCTCGCACAATCCGCCCGGCACTTCCGACTTCCAGCGGCAGCGGGTCTGGAACGGGCAGCCTGGCGGCGGGTTCATCGCCGAAGGGATGTCGCCTTCCAGAACGATGTGCTCTTTTTCAACCGAGGTGTCGGCAATCGGCACCGCGCTCAGCAGCGCTTCGGTATAGGGGTGGTAGGGCGGTGCAAACACCTGGTCGGTGTCACCTAGTTCCACCACATGGCCGAGGTACATCACCATAACCCGGTCGCTGAGATAGCGCACGATCGAGAGGTCATGGGAGATGAACAGCAGTGTCGTCTTCTCGTTGCGCTGGATCTCCATCAGTAGGTCGGTGACCGCGGCCTGCACCGACACGTCCAGCGCTGAGACGGGCTCGTCCGCCACAACGATGCGGGCGCCGCCGGCAAAGGCGCGGGCGATGCCCACACGCTGCTTCTGGCCGCCCGACAGTTGCCGCGGCATCCGGTCGGCAAAGGCGCGGGGCAGCTTCACCAGGTCCAGCAGTTCCAGCATCCGATTGCGGCGCTCGGCCTCGGAGTTGCCGATGCCAAAGATTTCCAGCGCCCGCATGATTTGTCGGCCGACGGTCATCGACGGGTTCAGGGTGTCGAAGGGGTTCTGGAACACCATTTGCACGTCTGAAACGGTCTTGGTGTCGCGCTCCTCGATCGGAATCTGCTCGATGTTTCGGTTGTCGAGCAGGATCTGACCCTCGGTGGCGGTTTCCAGGCCCATCAGCACCTTGGCGAAAGTGGATTTGCCGCAGCCGGATTCGCCGACGATGGCGAGGGTTTCGGACTCGCGGGCCTCGAAACTCAGCGTCTCGTTGGCTTTCACAACCTTGGTGTCGCCACCGCCGAACAGGGCGTTGGCAGCCACTTCATAGTATTTCTTGAGGTTGTCCATTTTCAGGATGACCTTGCCCGGGGCGGTCTTTTCCTTTTGCTCGCCTACCGAGATTGGCGCATTCCAGTCTATTTCCTGGAACTTCAGGCAACGCGTTTCGTGCCGGTCATCGCCATGCACAGGCGACATCGGGATGACCATGTCCTGATCGCAGCGGCCCTCCTCGAAATAGTCGCAGCGCGGGCCGAAGTTGCAGCCGGGCGGGCGTTCGTGCGGCAGGGGGAAATTGCCCGGGATCGCCACCAGCGGGCGGCTGTTCTTGTCAGCGCCCGGCAGCGGGATCGAGCGGAACAGCGCCTGGGTATAAGGGTGCTGCATTTCGTCAAAGACGTCGTGAATCGAACCGCGCTCCACCGCCTCGCCCGAATACATCACGCAGAGGCGGTCGCAGGTTTCCAGCACTAGGCCAAGGTTGTGCGAGATGAACAGCATCGAGGTGCCGTATTTCTTGCCCAGATCCTTGACCAGCTCGACCACCGCGGCCTCAACGGTCACGTCAAGCGCGGTGGTGGGTTCATCGAGGATCAGCAGTGAGGGTTTCGACATCAGCGCCATCGCAATCACGATGCGCTGCTGCTGGCCGCCCGACAGCTGATGCGGGAAGGAGTTCAGCATCCGCTCCGGGTCGGGCAGGCGCACGTCAGTCACCACTTCCAGCGCACGCTGGTAGGCTTCCTTTTCGCTGACGCCCTCGTGGATCATCGGCACTTCCATCAGCTGCTTGCCGATCTTCATCGCCGGGTTTAGCGAGGCCATCGGCTCCTGATAGATCATTGCGATCTCGTTGCCGCGGATGTCGCGCAGTTCTTCCTTGCTCATTTCCGCAAGGTCGCGGCCCTTGAACTTGATGGTGCCGCCGACGACACGGCCGTTCTTGCCAAGGTCCTGCATGACGCCAAGCGCCACGGTGGATTTTCCGCAGCCGGATTCACCGACCAGGCCCACCGCTTCACCGGGCTGCACGGTGACCGAAAAATCCATAACCGCGGGGATTTCCCGCAGGCGTGTGAAAAAGGAGATCGACAGCTTGTTAATCTCAAGGATCGGGCCGTCGTAGTCTGCCAGTTTGTTCATATTTTTCTCTCCCTGTTGGAGCGGGAGGGGAAGGGCTCCCCTTCATCTGGCTCCAATTTACCAGGGGACCGGGCGGGCCGGTCCCCCAGCCGGATCAATCCTTCAGGCTTTCTTCGCGCAGGCCGTCGGCCAGCAGGTTCAGACCCAGAACCAGCGTCAGCAGCGCAAAGGCAGGCGGCAGCGCCGGGTGCAGGTAGATCGACAACAGCTTGCGACCGTCATTGATGGTCGAACCCCAGTCCGGGCTTTCCGGCGGCAGGCCGAGGCCGAAGAAACCCAGGGTCCCGAGCAGGATAGTGGTGTAGCCGATGCGCAGGCAGAAATCGACGATCAGCGGCCCGCGGGCGTTCGGCAGGATTTCCCACAGCATGATGTACCAGGGGCCCTCGCCGCGGGTCTGGGCCGCAGCCACATAGTCGCGGGTTTTGATGTCCAGCGTCAGGCCGCGCACGATGCGGAACACCGTGGGCGAGTTGACGAAGACCACCGAGACGAACACCACCAGGATACCGCCGGGGATGTCGAACATATCCATCACGCGGGGCAGGCCCGGGATCGAATAGGCCGGGGTGTTGATCAGGTAACCGCCGTTGGAGACCAGCTGCAGGTAGAACCAGATGATGATTCCCAGAACCAACGGCAGCACCAGATTGCGCACCTTGGGCCGGGTGTAATAGCGCGAGTTCAGCAGCACCCCGACAAAGATGATCGGGAAGATGAACAGAACGATCGCCATGTAATTCGGAACACCGGTAGCTACGATCTCGGGCGTGACCAGAAGGTAGAACAGCAGGATCACCGGGAAGGCCAGGATCAGGTTGGCAGCGAAGGACAGGGTGGTGTCAAGGCGGCCGCCGTAGTAGCCCGCGGGCAGGCCCAGGGTGATCCCCACCATGAAGGCAAAGACAGCTGCCATCGGGGCGATCTTGATGACTTCCCAGGCGCCTTTAACCAGGCGGCTGAACACGTCGCGCGCCAGGTTGTCGCCGCCCAGCAGGTAATAGGGGTAATCCGCTTCGGTGGCGCCGTTCATCGGCGTGCCGGGGACCTTGTTCTTCATGCCCGAGACCTGCACCAGCGGGTCATGGGTGATGATCATGTCCATGGCGCCGTAGATGCCGGTGAACACCCAGAACATCACCAGGCCAAAGCCGATCATGCCGATGGGGCTGTCAAACAGCTTGCCATAAAGGCCAAGGCGCCGTTTGAAGCCGATGGAGGCGGCGTAGAGGATTACCAGCGAAAACCAGACCGGGGACAGCTGGTAGATGATACGCCCCGCAATTTCGAATGTGCTAAGAGGTTCCATGCTCTGCTGCCTTCCTTAAGAGATCCGGATACGCGGGTTCAGATACACATAGCCGATGTCGGAGATCAGCTGGGTGATCAGCACCACGAAGACTGAGACCACGGAAACGGCCAGCAGCAGTTCGATGTCGTTGTTGCCCGCGGCTTCCACCAGGATCCAGCCAAAGCCCTTGTAGTTGAACAGGGTCTCGACGATCACCACGCCATTCAGCAGCCAGGGGAACTGCAGCATGATGACGGTGAAGGGGGCGATCAGCGCGTTCCGCAGCGCGTGCTTCAGAACGATATTGTGGAAGCTCACGCCCTTGAGGCGGGCGGTGCGGATGTATTGCGCAGTCATCACCTCGGTCATCGAAGCGCGGGTCATCCGGGCAATATAGCCCATGCCGTAAAGCGCGATGGTCAGCACCGGCAGGAAGAAGTTCTCGAAGGTCGGGTTGTCCATCGCCGAGGTGGCGGTGCCCTTGAACCATTTTAGGCCGACGGTGGAGGAGGTGAAGACGGCGATGAAAATCACGCCGGAGACATATTCGGGCGTTGCCGTTGTCAGGATTGAGGCGGTCGACAGGCTGCGGTCAGTGACTGATCCCTCGCGCATCCCCGCCAAGACGCCGATGAGCAGCGCCGAGGGCACCATCAGCACCAGCACCCAGAACATCAGCCGTCCGGTATTGCCCAGGCGTTCCGCAATGATTGTGGAGACTTCATCCTTGAACCGGGTAGAATACCCCCAGTCGCCTTGCAGAATGCCGCAGAAGGTCGGGGCTTCGTTAGCTTCCTCGGCGCTCACGGCGCCAGTCATGCAGCGGCCGGTGAACCCTTTTTCGGTCTCCCGGGTCCAGCCCGGCAGAACGCCAAGCCATTGCCCGTATTTCGAAACCATGGATCCGCCGTATCCATTGGCGTCCAGCCAGCTGGCCACGGCTTCATCCGACATGCGGAAGTTACCCTGGGTTTTGGCGAGTTTTTCGAGGTTGGGGTAGAGGTTCGTCAGGAAGAACACGATGAACGTCAGGCACAGGGCCGTCAGCAGCATCACGCCCGAACGGCGGAGAATGAAAAGTCCCATTTGGGTCCCCTGTCAGTCTGGCGGATCGGACCCGGCTCGCGGGCGGGTCTCTTATCTTTTGAGCTGGAAAGCACCGCCCCGGAGCAGGGGCGGTGCAAGAGTCAGGAGCCGGTTGGGCTTAGGCTGCCCAGCCCCACTTGTAGTGGTGATGCTCGAAGGAGATGTGCATGTCGGCACCAACAACACCTTCGCGCATGTGGCGGTAGAGCGAGCGCCAGTAGGGCTGGATGGTCACGCCCTCTTCCTGGATCAGAGCCTGGCCCTTGGCAGAGATTTCGCGGCGCTTGTCAGCGTCAGCAATGGACAGGGCTTCTGCCAGCAGGGCGTCGAACTCCGGGTTTTCCCAGCCGAATTCATTCCAGGCTTCGCCCGATTTGTAGGCCAGCGCCCAGATCTGCACGCCCAGCGGGCGGTGGTTCCAGTTGGTCGAGGAGAACGGGTACTTGGCCCAGTCGTTCCAGAAGGTCGAGCCGGGAAGAACGGTCCGCTTCACCTTGAAGCCCGCGTCGCGCAGCTGCGCTGCCACCGCATCGGTGGTGTTCCGGCGCCAGTCGTCGTCGATCGACAGGATTTCATGCTCGAAATCCATCATGCCGGCTTCTTCCATCAGCGCGCGGGCCCCTTCGGGGTCGACCTTCTGCGGCGGCAGTTCGGCATATTCCGGGTGGATCGGGCCGACATGGTGGTTTTCCGCAGGCTCGCCGCGGCCGCCGTAGCCCAGTTCCAGGCAGACCGAGTTGTCGACGGCCATCTGGATCGCTTTGCGGACACGCTTGTCGGCGTAGACCTTCTTGCCGTCGATTTCCGCCAGCTGGTTGGTGCGGATCACGATCGAAGACATGGTCACAACTTCGGACTTCTTGTAGCCGAGGCCGTCCATAACGTCGATGAATTCACCAACCGATTCATAGAGCATGTCGACTTCGTCCGACTCCAGAGCCGCCAGCCAGGAGGACGGGTCGGTGCCGAAATCAATGTATTCTATGGTGTCAAGCGCAGGCTTGCCATAGATCGCCTCGCCCCACCAGGTGTGGTCGTCGTTGCGCTGCAGAACTGCACGGACACCGACTTCAAGTTCGGTCAGCAGGAACGGGCCGGTGCCGACGTTTTGTGTGAAGTCGTTGGTCTGGAAGGACGAGTGCACGATTGCCGCCGGATAGTCGGCCATGCCTGCGATCAGCGAAATGTCCGAGGCCGGCAGGTTCAGCTTGACGGTGTGGCTGTCAACCACCTCGATGCCGCCTTCGATCGCCTGGCCGGTTTCGCTGTCGATCAAGGTTGCGAAACGGCCGGCCATGGAGTTGCCTTCCAGGCCCTTGTCGCACCAGCCTGCGATGTTGCGGGCAACATCTTCGGCGGTGAAGTCGTCGCCGTTGTTCCACTTAACTCCCTTGCGGACGTTCAGGGTGTAGACGGTTGCGTCCTCATTGATCTCCCAGCTTTCCAGCAGCATGCCGGTGAAGGAGCCATCGTTGTTGTATTCCACCAGGTATTCGATGGTGCCGCGGGTCTTGTTGGCCATCTGCGACCAGTCAAAGGTGCGCGGGTCCTTCAGCGGGCGGACTTCGGTCTGCACGCGCAGTGTGCCGCCTTGCTGCTTCTCTTCTGCGGCTTTCACAGGGGCAGCCAGGCCGATCATGCCATAGGCCGCAGCGGCGGTGACGCCCAGCGAGGTGGCGCGGGTCAGGAATTCCCGGCGGTCCAGCTTGCCGTCCAGCACTTCTTTGGCGTGCATCTTCGCGGCCCAATGGATCGGGGCTCCGTTGATGGTGTCTTTGGTCATTTAGGTCTCCCTGTCATACCGTTCGGTTTTTCTTGTGCGAAACGGATATTGGCCCGGCGGCGCGCCAGGCGATTTTGGTTCAGGTTTTGGATTAATGTTTCCCCATGCCTTCATTCGGGCAGAGATAGGACGTTTCGTCAATGCACAGTTTCGTCGTTTCCGTGTAAAAATACGACATTTAGGTCGCCGTTTTTCAGATTGGGCGCTGCATGCCGCCGCATACTGTTCAAAACTGCCCAGTAATGGCGGCAGCCGAAAACGCAATCCTCTCGCGGGACAGCCGGGGTTCGGGAAACTGCTGGCGGATCAGGCTATTGCGGTTTCCGGCGTGCGGAAACGCGCAAACCGCTGGGGGACTCACCGGTGTGCTGCGTGATGAAGCGGGTGAAATAGGCGGCACTGCCGAAACCCAGCCGGGCGGCGATGTCGCGAATGGGCAGTTCGGAAGAGATCAGCAGGGTGCGCGCGGCATGCAGCTGGCGCTCTGTCAGCAGGGTGGCTGCGGTCTTGCCGGCCGCGGCCTTGCAGACCCGGGTCAGATGCGTCGGGGTCACATTCAGGGCCGTGGCGTGTTCAGCCATGCTGAATTGCCCGGCCTGAGGGCCGGCAATGCGCTGGCAATAGGCCCTGCAAAGGCGCTGTGCTGCGGTCTGCTTGCCCGCTGCCCCCGGCTGGCGCTGAAGGGCAACGGCGGCCAGCTCGCACCGGGCCTGCACGGCGCGGTTCCAATGCGGCTCGCGTGCGGCCTGTTCGCGGCTAATGGCCTCGAAGTGGCCGGCCAGGCTTGTCTGTTCCTGCAGGCTGGCGAACCTCTTGTGAACCGGCTCTTCGGGGAAGGGCGGCAGCAGGGGGCCTGACATCATCAGAACCTGGCCCAGGCACTGGCGGCCAAAATCCGCGGACCACAGAGTGCCTGCAGGAATAAAGATGACGCTATGCAGCCCAAAGCCGCGCTGTTCGCCGTTCAGGAAAAGACGCCCCTGGCCGCGGGAGATCCAGATCAGCAAGTGGTCGCAGCGGCTGTGTGCAAGACGGGTCTGCCAGCCGCCGTCCGGAGCCAGCCGCACCAGCGGTGCAGCGTGAAACTCTCTCGGGAAATCTGAATCGAATGGCATGAGCAAATTTTGGCAGAGGATCTGGTGGCGGTGGCTGAAACAGCTCATGGATTGCTGATTCTGGCAAGTTTCCGCTTGCCGGCATGGAAAATGCGGAAAAATTGACGAAACTGGAGCCCGCGCCAACCGCTCAGGCCCCAGAGTTTTAGCCCAATGTTATCTGGTGCCAGGTCTTCATCCGTGCGCGGAACCAGCTGCGCTGGCGTTTGGCAAACTGCCGGGTGGCAATGGCTGCGCGCTCCTCGGCTTCCTCCAGCGTCAGGCGTCCATCAGCATAGCCCATCAATTCAGGCACGCCGATGGCCTTGCAGGAGGGCAGGGCAGGGTCATAGCGGCTGCGCATGGCTTCGATCTCTGCCATGGCGCCCTGTTCCAGCATCATTCCGAACCGTTTGCGGATGCGGGCTTCAAGCCATCGCTTGTCGGAGTTCAGGACCATTGCCGTGCAGTTCTTCAGCGGCAGTGCCGGTGCAGGGGTGTCGTCCTGCCAGCGGGCCAAGGGGCGCCCGGTGGCCTTCAGCACTTCCCAGGCGCGCTGCACCCGGGCGCGGTTCTTCAGGTCGATGCGGCTGGCGGTTTCTGGATCCAGCGCTGCCCGCAGCGCCTCCAGCGGCAGGTTGTCGGCTTCGGCCCGCACCGCGGGCGGGGTGGCGGGAATCTCGGCCATGCCTTCTGTAAGAGCCGTGAAGTAGAGACCGGTGCCGCCGACGATGATCAGCCGGTCCGGCCTGCGCAGCATTGGCAGCACTTCACGCAGCCAATGGCCGGCGGAGTATTCCGCGTCATAGGCCACATGGCCATAAAGCGCGTGCGATGCCTGGGCCTCTTCTTCTGCCGAAGGGCGGGCGGTGATTACCCGCCAGCAGCCGTAGACCTGGCTGGCGTCGGCATTGACTATGATGCCGCCCTGACGGGCAGCAATGTCCAGCGCCAGCGCAGACTTGCCAGAGGCGGTGGGGCCTGCAATCAGCACAGGCTTGCCGGGGTCGATGTCGGGCAGGTTCATCGGGGCGCGGTCCGTCTTTTGGTCATGATCCGCAAATATGCGCGGAAACTGCGCTGCGCGGATTGAAACCGGCAGCGATTTACTTCATTTTGCCGCGCAAATTAACCCTCACATCTTCTGGAGCGCAACATGCCTCAACCGCACGAAAAGCCGGAACTGGATCCGGCCGCCGCCTATAAACGCGTCATGCTAAAAATTTCGGGCGAGGCACTGATGGGCGACCAGGGGTTCGGCCTGCATCCGCCGACCGTGCAGCGCATCGCCCGCGAGGTAAAGACCGTGCACGATATGGGGGTGGAAATCTGTATGGTGATCGGCGGCGGTAACATTTTCCGCGGCCTGTCCGGTTCAGCCCAGGGGATGGAGCGCACCACGGCAGACTACATGGGGATGCTGGCCACGGTGATGAACGCGCTGGCAATGCAGTCGGCACTGGAAGGACTGGGGGTGTTCACCCGGGTGATCTCGGCGATCCGCATGGATGAAGTCGCCGAACCCTACATCCGCCGCCGCGCCGTGCGCCACCTGGAGAAGAAACGGGTCTGCATCTTTGCGGCCGGCACAGGCAACCCCTATTTCACCACCGACACTGCTGCGACACTGCGCGCCAACGAGATGGCCTGCGAGGCGATCTTCATGGGTAAGAACGGGGTGGACGGCATCTATGACAAAGACCCCAAGGAACACGCCGATGCGGTCCGCTATGACGAGATCAGCTATGACGACGTCTTTGCCAAGCGCCTGAAAGTCATGGACGCCTCTGCCATCGCCCTGGCGCGCGACAACAACCTGCCGCTGATCGTCTTCCCGCTGGATGAACCGGGCGGCTTCCGCGGCATCCTGTCGGGTGAGGGAACCTATACCAAGGTGCAGGGCTGAGATTCTTAAAACGGCCCTTGTTAAACAACGGCCCTTGTGAAACCGCTGGCGTTCTGAACGCCGGCGGTTTTGCTTGTCAGGCCAAAGCCTGAGCCAAGGCGGCGGGATCAAAACAGTGAATTCCACCGCGGGCAGGCTAAATCTTGCAGCACCGGCGGCGGCGAATCCTCCGCTTGATCGCTATACATCAGCCTTCCAATGGCTTATGAGCCAATGGAAGACCGCCTCAGATAAGGGGAGAGAGCAGCATGTCTGATGATTTTGAACTGGATACCGACGATCTGAAACGCCGCATGGAAGGCGCTATGGCCAACCTGCGCACCGAATTCGCCTCGCTGCGCACCGGCCGGGCCTCGGCCTCGATGCTGGAGCCGGTGATGGTGGATGCCTATGGCTCGATGACGCCGATCAACCAGGTCGGCACCGTGAACGTGCCGGAGCCGCGCATGGTTACCATCAACGTCTGGGACAAGGGCCTGGTGGGTAAGGTGGAGAAGGCGATCCGCGAATCCGGCCTGGGCATCAATCCGCAGCTTAACGGCACCATCATCATGCTGCCGATCCCGGAGCTGAACGAGGAACGCCGCCGCGAGCTGGGCAAGGTTGCTGGCCAGTACGCCGAGCACGCCCGGGTATCGATCCGCAACGTGCGCCGCGACGGCATGGACCAGATCAAGAAGGCCAAGGCCGACGGCATGTCGGAAGACGACCAGAAGTTCTGGGAAGCCGAGGTTCAGGACCTGACCGACGCCATGATCAAGCATGTGGACGAGGCGCTTGAGACCAAGCAAGCCGAGATCATGCAGGTCTGACGGGCTGTAATGCCAGGAGACGCAAACCCGCAAGTGCGCGCTGCCGGTGACGCTCCGGCGGCCCGCACAGGCCCGCGCCATGTGGCCATTATCATGGATGGCAACGGCCGCTGGGCGCAGGCCCGCGGGCGGCCGCGGCTGTTCGGCCACCATGCGGGCGCGCGCCGGGTCCGTGAAGTTGTCGAGTGCTGCCCGGGTCTGGGTGTGGAATACCTGACCATCTTCGCCTTCTCGACCGAAAACTGGAAACGCACCCAGACTGAGGTGGCCGGTCTGATGAGCCTGTTCCGCCGCTATATCTCCAAGGAAATGAATGCCTTGGCGGAAAAAAATGTGCGGGTTCGGTTCATTGGCGACCGGGTGCGGCTTGATGCCAAACTGACCGGCCTCATGGACAAGCTGGAGCGCAAGACCGAGGGCAACAGCGGCACCCAGCTGACCATCGCGCTGAACTATGGCGGCCGCGACGAGGTGGCCCGCGCCACCAAACGGCTGGCGCGCGATGTCGCCGAGGGCCGCCTGAACCCCGATGATGTCGATGAGGAAACCCTGCCGCGATATCTGGATACCCATGTGCTGCCGGACCCGGATCTGGTGATCCGCACCAGCGGCGAGGCGCGGATCTCGAACTTCCTTTTGTGGCAGTCTGCCTATGCGGAGTATGAATTCATCGACACGCTGTGGCCAGATTTCACCGCTGAGGAAATGGAGCGGCTGTGCCGCAGTTTTGGCCACCGTGACCGCCGATTCGGGGCAGTGAAGACATGAGCTGCGCCAAGGATCGCTGGGCGGACCTTTTGCCGCGTGCCTTGTCCGCTGCCGTAATGATCGCGGCTGGTGGTTTTGCTGTTTGGGCCGGCGGGCTGATCTTCAACGCGATGATCGCGCTGTGCTGCGGCGGCATGGTGTGGGAGCTTGTGCGGATGCTGATGCCTGCGCGCAGAGGCACGGCCCTGCAGCTGGGCGCCATTTCAGCTGCCGCGGTGCTGCTGGCGTCGCTTTTGCCCGCCCTGTGGGTGCTGCCGGTCCTGGCGGCGCCGGTGGCAGCCGGGTTTAGCCAGATCCGCGAACGGCGGCAGTACTTCACCGGTTTCGCCCTGTGGGTGCTGCTGGCGGGTTTTGGCTTCATCTGGCTGCGCGGTCAGATGGGCATAGCCTGGATGCTGTGGCTGATCTGCATCGTCGTGGCCACGGATGTGGCCGGGTATTTTGCGGGCAAGGCCCTTGGCGGGCCAAAGTTCTGGCCCCGTGTCAGCCCGAAGAAAACCTGGAGCGGCACCGCCTCGGGCTGGATTGCGGCTGCTATCGTCGGGGCAATCTTTGCAGCGCAAATGGGGCAGGGCTTTGGCATCGTTGCCCTGTCGCTTCTGCTGTCGATGGCGAGCCAGGCCGGCGACGTGGCAGAGAGCGCCCTGAAGCGGAAGATGGGCGTCAAGGACTCCAGCGCGCTGATTCCAGGCCACGGCGGGCTGTTTGACCGCTTTGACGGTATGCTGGGCGCAGCGGCCATGTTCCTGGCCGTGGCAGCCTTCTGGGGATAACCAGTCAGGAAAGACCATGCGGAAAATCTCGATCTTCGGCGCCACCGGGTCGATTGGCCAGAACACAATCGACCTGATCCGCCGCGCGCCCGAGGCCTATGATGTCGTGGCTCTGACCGGCGGTGCCAATATCGCGCGGCTGGCGGAAGACGCCGTTGCCTTGCACGCAGATGTGGCTGTGACAGCATTCGACGATAGGCTGCCAGACTTGCGGGCCGCGCTGGCGGGTACCGGCGTGGAAGCGGCAGCAGGGGAAGCAGCGCTAGTTGAGGCGGCTGCGCGGCCTGCGGATTGGGTCATGTCCGCGATTGTGGGGGCTGCAGGGCTGGCACCGGGGCTGGAGGCGCTGAAACACGGCTCCACGCTGGCCCTTGCCAACAAGGAATCGCTCGTCTGCGCGGGAAAGCTGCTGCTGGAAACCGCAGAAAAGCACGGCGCCCGGCTGCTGCCGGTGGACAGTGAGCATTCGGCGGTGTTTCAGGGCCTGGTGGGCGAGGATATCGAAGCGGTGGAGAGGATCGTCATCACCGCGTCTGGCGGCGCCTTCCGCGACTGGCCGCTGGAGGATCTGCCCAAGGCTAGCCTGGCGCAAGCGTCTTCACATCCCAATTGGAACATGGGGCAGCGGATCACCATCGACAGCGCGTCGATGTTCAACAAGGCGCTGGAAATCATTGAAACCCGGGAATACTTTGGTGTCCGGCCCGATCAGATCGAAGTGCTGGTGCATCCCGAATCCCTGGTCCATGCGCTGGTCGGCTTCAACGACGGTGCGCTGATGGCGCATTTGGGCGCTGCCGACATGCGCCACGCCATCGGCTATGCCTTGCACTGGCCGGCCCGCCAGGATCTGCCGGTTGAACGGCTGGACCTTGCCCGCATCGGCCAGCTGAATTTCCGCGTACCCGATCCGGCGCGCTATCCGGCGTTGCGGCAGGCTTATGAGGTGATGGAGCGGGGCGGCCTCATGGGCGCGGCCTTCAACGCAGCCAAGGAGCGGGCATTGGATGAATTCATTGCCGGGCGCATCCGTTTCACTGATATGGCAGCGGTGACGGCTGCGGTGCTGGAACGGATTGAGACCGAGGGCGGCCTCATAGATGCCGCAATGACACTTGATAACGTGACCCGGGTTGACCATGTCGCCAGGAAACAGGCGGCGCGTGCCGCCGAAGAACGCATAGGGTAGATCTTTGGACGTACTTTCTTTTGTCCCGCAGTTTGGCGGTTTTCTGTATACTATCGCCAGCTTTGTCATCGCCTTGTCGGTGATCGTGGCGGTACACGAATACGGCCACTACATCGTCGGCCGCTGGTCGGGCATCCATGCAGAGGTGTTTTCGCTGGGGTTCGGCCCTGTGCTGTGGAGCCGGGTGGACAGGCACGGCACCCGCTGGCAGGTGGCTGCGCTGCCGTTCGGCGGCTTTGTGAAGTTCCTCGGCGATGCCGATGCGGCCTCGGGCAAGGATGCGCAGGCGATGGAGGCGGCTGCGGCTGACCCGGCGGCATTGCGTCGTACAATGCATGGGGCGCCGCTGTGGGCGCGGGGGGCAACAGTTGCGGCAGGCCCGGTGTTCAACTTCGTGATGTCCGCGCTGATTTTCACGGCAATTGCCTTCTCGCAGGGAACCATGCGGGATCCCTTGACGATTGGCTCTCTTGAGAAGCTGCCCGGAGCTGAATACGGGCTGCAGCAGGGCGATGAGCTGATTGCAGCGGGAGGTCTGGCAGTTCCCGACTACCTGGATTCTGACGCCTGGGACGCGTTCCGGGAGGCACTGCCGCAAAAGCAGTCTCTGGAGTATACCGTGCGCCGGAATGGCGAGGAGCTGACGGTCAGCGGGCCGTACCTGTATCCGCCATTCGTGCGGGGCGTGGTGCCGCGCAGTGCTGCCGCTGATGCGGGTCTGCAGCCTGGCGATGTGATCGTCTCGGTCGATGGCGCACCCTTGGTGTCCTTCGGCCAGTTGAAGGAACTGGTCGAGGCGGCGGATGGCAGAGTGCTGGTGCTGGATGTGTGGCGCGGCGGCGAAACTGTCGAGATGGCGCTGGCACCGCGGCGCACGGATGAACCGCAGCCGGATGGCGGTTTTGCCACCCGCTGGCGGATCGGCATTGTCGGCGGTCTGGCGTTTTCCCCCGCAACCGAATCCGCGGGCTTCGGCGAAGCCCTGGCGGCGGGCACTTATCAGGTCTGGGCTGTGGTCGAGACCTCACTGTCAGGCCTGAAACACATGATCACCGGCGCGATCAGCACCTGTAACCTGTCCGGGCCGATCGGCATCGCCGAAACCTCCGGCGCGATGGCCAGCCAGGGGGCCGAAAGCTTTATCCGCTTTATCGCGGTGCTGTCGACGGCTGTCGGGCTGCTGAACCTGTTCCCTGTGCCTGCACTGGATGGCGGGCATCTGATGTTCTACGCTTATGAGGCCGTGGCCGGCCGTCCGCCCAGCGACCGGGCGGTGAGGGTTCTGATGACCTTTGGCATTGCGGTTGTTTTGTCGCTAATGCTGTTTGCTCTGGGTAACGACCTGTTCTGCTGAACGGGCGCCGATGTGAAGACCCCGGCCAAGGGCGGCCACAGTGCCGCCCAAGTGCTGCCACATTCCCGCATTAACTTTTCTTCAACCCGCTGGCAGAACCTTCTGCTGCTTGCCGGCGGTAGGGTGAAGAACTGGGGATAGTGATGCACGTACTCTCGCAATCATATCACGGCCTTGGCCTTCTGGTCCGGCTGAATTGGGACCGGGCTCTGACCGGTTTCGCGATCTTTGGTGCGCTTGCCGCAGGCGCCTGGCTGGCCTCTTTGTGATTCCCGCAACCGGCGCGGCAGCCCGCTGCGCGCCTTGCCCCCATGAAGCGCCCTAGTTGGTTTTGACAAGCGCTTTCAAACCCGGTACGCACGTCGCAAAGCTGCTATAATAATCGGGTTCTGAAAAATGGTTTGGGGGAAAAACGCAGGCAAGTCCTGTGGCGAGCGCAAGTCGGGCGTCAATATCTTGTACCGGAAAGTTTCTGCTATTTCTCTGGCGGTTGCGCTGGGTTACGCGCTGGCACCGCTTCCGGCCGAGGCGCAAAGCTACCGTTTCAATTCGGTGCAGGTCGAAGGCAACCAGCGCATTCAAACGTCCACGGTTGTGGCTTATACCGGCATTGAGCGCGGTCAGACAGTCAGCGCGGGCGAGCTGAACGATGCCTACCAGCGCATTCTTGACAGTGGCGTATTTGAAACAGTGGAAATCGTGCCGCGCGGCAGCACGCTGGTGATCAAGGTCACTGAATTCCCGACCATCAATCAGATCAGTTTCGAGGGCAACAAGCGCCTTAAGGACGACGCGCTCACCCAGATGATCGAATCCGCACCGCGGCGGGTATTCAACCCCAGCCAGGCAGAGCGGGACGCTGCGGCTATCGCCGAAGCCTACAGTGTGCAGGGGCGCCTGGCCTCACGCGTGACCCCGCGGATCATCCGCCGCAGCAACAACCGTGTTGACCTGGTCTTCGAGATCTCCGAAGGCGATACCATCGAAGTGGAGCGCGTCTCCTTCACTGGCAACCGTGTCTATTCCGACCGCCGCCTGCGCCGGGTTCTGGAAACCAAGCAGGCCGGCCTGCTGCGCGGGTTCATCCGCTCGGACACGCTGATCGAGGACCGGCTGGAGTTCGACAAGCAGGTGCTGCGGGATTTCTACCTGTCGCGCGGGTACGTTGACTTCCGGGTCAACAGCACCAATGCCGAAGTGACCGAGGAACGCGACGCTGTGTTTCTGGTTGTCGATGTGACAGAGGGGCAGCAGTTCAAATTCGGCAACATCACTGTGACCAGTGAAATGGCTGAGGCGGATGCGGACGAGTTCGCGTCGACGCTGAAGATAAAGCCGGGTGTCACCTACACGCCGACACTGGTTGAAAACGCAATCGACCGGATGGAAGGTCTGGCAGTCCGCAATGAGATCGACTTCCTGCGTGTCGAACCGCGGGTCATCCGCAACGACCGTGACCTGACCCTGGATATCGAATTCGTGCTGACGCGCGGCCCGCGCGTCTTTGTCGAACGGATCGACATCGAAGGTAACACCACAACGCTGGACCGGGTTGTCCGCCAGCAGTTTGCCTCTGTCGAAGGCGACCCCTTCAATCCGCGCTCAATCCGCAACAGTGCGGAGCGGATCCGTGCTCTGGGCTTTTTTGCAAACGCGGACGTCGAAACCCGTGAGGGCAGCTCTGCGGATCAGGTGATCGTTGATGTGGACGTTGAAGAGCAGCCAACCGGCTCGCTGAACCTGGGCGGTGCATACTCGGTCACCGACGGTTTCGGCCTCAGCATCGGTCTGACGGAAAACAACTTCCTGGGCCGCGGGCAGCGGTTGTCTTTCAACATCGCAACCGCAACCGAATCCGATTCCTACGTTCTGGGTTTCACCGAGCCTTATTTGCTGGGCCGGAAACTGCGTTTCGACTTGGATCTGGGTTTGAATGAAACGGACTCCAGCTTCTCTGAGTATAAAACCAAGCGGGTTTTCTTCCGTCCGGCTCTGACGTTTGATACCGGTGAGGATACTTCCCTGCAGGTCCGCTACACCTGGGATGCGGACGAGATGCTGTTCGATGACGACGACACCAACCGGAACTTGCCAGGTCCGGTGGTGCGGAACGAGATCGCACAAGGCGAACGCAATGCCAGTGCAATCGGTTTTACCTACCGGTACGACAGCCGTTTGACCGGGCTCGACCCGACTGCGGGATTCCTGGTGGAAATCGGTGCGGACTATGCCGGCATCGGCGGTGATTCCGAATACATCAAGGCAACAACCAAGCTGGTTGCCCAAAAGCAGATCTTCAACGAGGAAGTGACGATCCGCGCGACCCTTGAGGCCGGAGCTTTTCAGTGGGAGGGCAACGGCAGCAGCCGCTCGATCGACCGTTTCGTTCTGACGCCTTCTGTCATGCGCGGCTTTGAACCCGGGGGCATTGGTCCGCGGGACCAAAGCCCTGGCAACCCAAGCGGTGGCAATTACAACGACTTCCTTGGCGGCAACTACTATGCTGTCGCGCGTTTCGATGCGGAGTTCCCGCTTGGCCTGCCTGAAGAACTGGGCATGCGCGGCGGCTTGTTCTACGATGTTGGCGGCCTTTGGGGGCTCCAGGATGCTGACACCGCCGGCGCGACGATTGTTGGCCGCAACAGGTCCTTCCGCCATGTGGTTGGCGTCTCTCTGCTTTGGACCACTGGCTTCGGCCCGCTGCGGTTCAATTTCTCCAAGGCACTTCAGAAAGAGGACTTTGACGAGGAACAGACCTTTGACCTGACCTTGCAGGCGAGGTTCTGATCTGGTGCCGCGGTTTGCGCCCGGAAACTGGGCAGCATTTGGCCTTGCCTTGGCGCTGAGCTGGTTTTCGGCGCCATTCGGCCACGCCCAGGAAGCCAATGCGAACGGAGGAGCTGAGTTCCAGCTGGGGCTGCCGCAAAGCGGCATCCTCACGATCCAGCCGGACCGCCTGTTCTCTGAAAGCGCCTTTGGCAAGCGGGTGGAGCGCGAGATCGAGGCTGAAGGTGCGGTGCTGACCGCAGAGAACCGGCGTATCGAAGCGGAACTGCGCAGCGAGGAACTGGAACTGACCGAACGGCGCAGCGGGATGGAGCCGGACGCCTTCCGCGCCCTGGCTGACGCGTTTGACGAGAAAGTGCAGGAAACCCGCCGCCGCCAGGACCAGAAACTGCGTGAAATCTCTCAGATGGGGGAAGAGGCCCGGCGGGAGTTTATCAAGGCCTCGCTGCCGGTGCTGCAGCAGATTATGCAAGAGGCCGGGGCAGGGGCGATCCTCGATCATTCTTCGGTGTTTCTGAGCGCTGATGCGGCCGACATAACGTCCCTGGCAATCGCCCGGATTGACGCGGTCCTGGGGGATGGCACCACAGACGAGGATGGTGAGCGCTGAGCGCGCGAACTTGCCCAAAGGCTGTCCGCTTGGTAGGGACAGCGCAGTATTCTTGACGTAGATTGGAAACCAAGCATGACCACCGAGCTGCAAAGCGCTGACATTCAACTGATCCAGCGGATCCTGCCGCATCGCTATCCGTTCCTGCTGGTGGACAAGGTGGTCGACATCGACAGCTATAAATCGGCGCGCGGCATCAAGAATGTCACTATGAACGAGCCGCATTTCCAGGGACATTTCCCCGGCACGCCGATCATGCCGGGCGTCACCATCGTCGAGGCGATGGCGCAGACCGCGGGTGTCATGCTGGGTGTCGGCATGGATATGGTCGATACCGACCTGCTGATCTACTTCATGAACATCGACAAGTGCAAATTCCGCCGCAAGGTGGTGCCGGGCGACGTGCTGGAGATGCATGTAGAGACGCTCCGCGGTAAGCCGGGCGGCAAAATCTTCAAGTTCCTGGGCCGGGCAACGGTCGAGGGCGAAGTCGCTGCAGAGGCTGAGTTCACCGCAATGGTCGACCGTCAGGCCGAGGGAAGCTGAGATGAGCAAGATCCACCCCAGTGCCGTGATTGAAGAGGGTGCCAAGCTAGGGAAAGACTGCGAAATCGGTCCTTTCTGCGTGGTTGGCCCTGAGACTGTTCTTGGGGACCGGGTTGTTCTGAAGTCCCATGTTGTTGTCACCGGCGATACCGAAATCGGTGACGAGACAGTGGTCTTCCCGTTTGCCGTTCTCGGCGAGATCCCGCAGGACCTGAAGTTCAAAGGCGAAAAGTGCAAGACCGTGATCGGCAAGCGAAACCGCATCCGCGAGCATGTGACGGTGAATGCCGGCACCGAGGGCGGCGGCGGCGTGACCAAAATTGGCGATGACGGCCTCTTCATGGCGGGCTGCCACATTGCCCATGACGCCCAGATCGGCGACCGGGTGATCGTGGTGAACTCGGCCGCGGTGGCTGGGCACTGCGTGCTGGAGGACGACGTGATCATCGGTGGGCTTTCGGGCATTCACCAGTGGGTGCGGATCGGCAAGGGCGCCATCATCGGCGCGGTCACCATGGTGACCAACGACGTTATTCCTTACGGTCTGGTGCAGGCGCAGCGCGGCGAACTGGATGGCTTGAACCTGGTGGGCCTCAAGCGCCGCGGCGTCGCCCGCAGCGACATCACCGCTCTGCGGGCGGCGTTCCAGATGCTGGCCCAGGGCGAAGGCACCTTCCAGGAGCGCGCCAAACGGCTGGGTGATGAGACCGAGAGCCAATACGTGCAGGAAATTGTCGCCTTTATCACCGGCGAAAGCGACCGCTCTTTCCTGACGCCGGGAGGCTGAAGCGATGCTGGCTGTGATTGCAGGCACCGGCATGCTGCCGGCTGAGGTGGCCGCGCATGCGCCGGGCCGCCCGCTGATTTGCGCAATGGCAGGGGCGGAGCCGGATATGGTCGATCCCGAGATCACCTTCCGCTTTGAACAGCTTGGCAGTTTTCTGGAGCGACTGAAGGCGGCAGAGGTCACTGAAATCTGCCTCGCCGGCGCCGTGCGCCGTCCGCATATTGATCCCTCGGCTATTGATGCAGCCACGATGCCTCTGGTTCCAGTCCTGCAAGCGGCGCTGGCGGCCGGTGACGATGGCGCCTTGCGCGCGATTATCGGGATCTTCGAACAGGCAGGCTTTGCTGTGCGTGCTGCACATGAGGTAGCCCCGGATCTGCTGATGGCCGCCGGGGTGCCAACCAAGGTGCAGCCTGGAGAGCTGGACAAGGCTGACGCAGAGCGCGGCGCGGAGATCGTTGCTGCAATGTCTGAGGCTGACATCGGCCAGTCCTGTGCCGTGCGCAAGCAGCAGGCGATTGCGGTCGAGAACCTGTTTGGCACCGACTGGATGCTGAATGCTCTGCAGCAGCGCCCGGACGGGCATGGCGGCCTCCTGTTCAAGGCTCCGAAACCCGGGCAGGACCGCCGGGCCGATCTTCCCGCTATTGGCGTGGAAACGGTTGAAGCCGCAGCACAGGCTGGCCTCTCCGGCATCGTGCTGGAGGCGGGCGGCGTCATCGTTCTGGATCAGGACGCGGTGATTGCGGCCTGCGACCGGCTCGGCCTGTTCCTCTGGCTGCGCGCGGCATGAGCCTGCGGGTGTTCATCCTGGCGGGGGAGCCTTCGGGCGACCGGCTGGGCGGGGCGCTGATGGCAGGGCTTAAGCAACGGGCTCCTGGCGTCAGCTTTGACGGTATCGGCGGCGCGCTGATGGCAGAGCAGGGGCTGGTCTCGCGCTTTCCGATGGATGAACTGTCGGTGATGGGATTGACCGAGGTACTGCCCAAGTACCGGCATCTGAAGCGCCGGATCCGGGAAACGGCAGAGGCCGTCCTTGAGACTAAGCCGGATGTTTTGATCACCATCGACAGCCCGGATTTCTCCCTTCGCGTAGCGCGGCTGGTCAAGGAACGCTGCAACATCCGCACTGTGCATTATGTGGCGCCCTCAGTCTGGGCCTGGCGGCCCAAACGGGCGGGCAAGATGGCGGAGGTCATCGACCACGTTCTGGCGCTGCTGCCGTTTGAGCCGCCCTATATGGAGGCCGCAGGTATGGACTGCGACTTCGTCGGCCACCCGGTGGTGGCGGAGCCGCAGGCGACGGAAGCGGAGATCGAAGCCTTCCGCGTTGAATTCGGCCTGGGCGCCGCGCCATTTGTGCTGGCGTTGCCCGGATCGCGCCGGTCTGAAGTGTCGCGTCTGGCGCCGGAATTCGGCAAAGCGCTGGTGCGGTTCAGTGCGCGGCATCCGGACTACCGGATTGCGGTTCCCGCCGCCGCGCCCGTCGCTGGTTTGGTGCAAGAGGCGCTGCAGGATTGGCCGAAAGACACCGTCATGGTAGATCCGAACCGTTACACGCCAGACCGTGCCAAAGCCTTCAAACGCGCAGCCTTTGCCTCCGCCAGCCTGGCGCTGGCCGCCTCTGGAACCGTGTCTTTGGAACTGGCCGCAGCTCGCACGCCGATGGTGATTGCCTACAAATTCCAGTGGCTCACCTGGCAGATCATGAAGCGCATGGCGCTGATCGACACGGTGACGCTGGTCAATCTGGTTAGTGAAACCCGCGTGGTGCCGGAGTGCCTGGGGCCGGACTGCACGCCGGAAAAAATTGCCGCCCGCCTGGAGGCGCTGGCTGCGAATCCAAGTGCTCAGCTCGAGGCAATGGAACTGACCATGCAGCGCCTGGGTCAGGGTGGCGAAGCGCCCGGACTTAGGGCCGCCCGTGCGGTCCTGGGCAGGCTGAAATAGATGCTCCTCGACGAACTGGCTTTTGCAGTTTCCGCCGGCGCGGCTCAGATTGCCACCAGCCTCGACAATTTCGCGATCCTGCTGGCCCTCCTCCTGACGGCCGGAAAAGGCCGGGCGGTTGCAGGCTATTTGCTGTCGCAGTTCATCATGCTTGGTGCTGCCATGGCCGCGGCGCTTGGGGCGGACCAGGCAATGCCTGGCGGCATGTCAGGCTATCTTGGGGTTGTGCCGTTGGCGCTTGGCCTGCGCGGTGCCGTGCGGATGCTGGTGAGAAAGCCGGGCAATGCCAATCCGAGGATGTCATCGAATGCCGGTGTGCTGGGCCTTGCGGCTTTGTTCCTGGCTCTGTCCTTTGACAGTTTTGCCGTTATGGCTCCGCTGCTGGCAGACAGCCAGACGGGCTACCGGCTGTGGGCGCTAGGCGGAGCGGCAGCGGCGGTGGCTGGCCTCGCCGCCTTGGCCGTCAAGGCCGCAGAAGCCGCGGGACCAGCGGGTATATGGAGCGCCCGGCTCGAGCGGATCGGCCCCTTCGTGATGATTGCGGCTGGGATCTACGTGCTGGTGAACAGCGGCACCGACCTCCAGTAAGAGCGGCGCAAACAGCTGCGCGCCGGCCATCGGTGCTGCAGCCCCGCTGTTTCAAGGAGCGGAGGATCAGTAGCCGCGCCAGATCCAGCCGCCGCCAAAGATGCGGCTGCCTTCGCTGGCATAGAAAACGCAGGCCTGGCCGGGAGAGACGCCTTCCTCCGGCGTCAGCAATTCCACCTCGGCGGTGGTGTCCGTCAGCGGCCGGATGATCGCCTCGCGCGGCGGACGGGTGGAGCGGACCTTGACCTTCAGATGCCATTCTTTCTGGCTGGTAAATGGCTCATCTCCCAGCCAGTTAATCTCGCGCACCGGAATGGTGCGGGTGGCCAGCAGCTCCTTGGGGCCGACGACAACCTGTTTCTTGTCCACGTCCAGTTTTACCACATAAAGCGGCTCGGACAGGCCGCCGATGCCAAGGCCGCGGCGCTGGCCGATGGTGTAATGGATGACGCCCTCGTGGCTGCCCAGAACCCGGCCATCGGCATGCACGATCTCGCCCGGCTCGGCGGCGCCGGGGCGCAGTTTTTCGATCACGCTGGCATAGTTGCCGTCCGGCACAAAGCAGATGTCCTGGCTGTCGGGCTTGTCTGCCACCGCTAGGCCGTATTGCGCTGCCATCTCGCGGGTGGCGTCCTTGGAGGGCAAGTGGCCCAGCGGGAATCGCAGGTAATCGAGCTGCTCCGGCGTGGTGGAGAACAGGAAATAGCTCTGATCGCGGTTGGCGTCCTCGGCGGAGTGCAGTTCCGGCCCGTGCTCGCCCATCTTGCGCTGGATGTAGTGGCCGGTCGCCATGCAGTCGGCCTCCAGGTCCTTGGCGGTTTCCAAGAGATCCTTGAACTTCACCCGCTCGTTGCACCGGATGCAGGGCACTGGTGTTGCGCCTGCCAGGTAGCTTTCGGCGAACTCGTCAATCACCGCATCCTTAAAAATGTTCTCATAATCCAGCACGTAATGCGGAAAGCCGCGCTCCTCCGCGACGCGGCGCGCATCGTGGATATCGATACCCGCACAGCAGGCGCCTTTTTTGGCTAGCGCCGCGCCGTGATCGTAAAGCTGCAGCGTGACGCCGACCACGTCATAGCCCTGATCGGCCAAATATGCAGCAACAACAGAGCTGTCGACGCCACCGGACATGGCCACAACCACCCGGGTCTCCGAGGGCGGTTTGGCAAAGCCGAGCGAGTTCAGTTCCAGATCTTGGTCCAGCGCCATGGGGCAGCTCCTAAAGGCAAGGGGGCAGGCGCCGCAGAATATATGAAAATCCTAAGAACTCTCAAGGGGCGTGGTTCATGCGGTGTTAAGCCTGTTCGTAAATCCTGTTGCCAGACCCAACGAACAAGATCTTCAGAGGGAAGAAAAATGTTTTTGAAGAAAGTCGACGGACCGCGGGCAGTCACCCTGCCGGACGGGACCATCATGACGCGGGCGGATTTGCCGCCGGAAACCACCAAGCGCTGGGTTGCTTCGCGCAAGGCGGCTGTGGTGCGCGGCGTGCTCTACGGGCTGCTGCCGCAGAAGGAGGCGATGCGCCGCTATGGCCTCAGCGAGGAGGAGTTCCGCAGCTGGGTCGCGGCGGTGGCCGACCACGGCGAAGAGGCCCTGAAAACCACACGGCTCAAGAAATTTCGTGATAAGGACGCAAAATAGAGCAGGCCGCCCTTGAGTTGAAAATGCAAATTAACCATCATGGTAACGAGGCATTAACTTTTTTCCACCAAGGTTAACGAGACCTGAGGGAAACAGTGTACAGGCGGAGAAAATAATATGCGCATTCTGCTGGTTGAGGATGATCCGACCACGGCGAAAAGCATCGAGCTGATGCTGACCCATGCCAACCTGAACGTTTATACAACGGATCTGGGGGAAGAAGGGATCGATCTGGCCAAACTTTACGACTATGACCTGATCCTGCTGGATCTGGGTCTGCCGGACATGAACGGCCATGAGGTGCTGCGCCAGCTGCGCATGTCCCGCATTGAAACCCCCATTCTGATCCTGTCCGGTGCCGACGATACCGACAACAAGATCAAGGGGTTCGGCTTTGGTGCGGACGACTATCTGACCAAGCCTTTCCACCGCGAGGAACTGGTTGCGCGGATCCATGCGATCATCCGCCGCTCCAAGGGGCACTCGCAGTCGATCATCAAGACCGGCAAGATTGCGGTCAACCTGGACGCCAAGACGGTGGAGGCCGGCGGCAAGGCGGTGCATCTGACAGGCAAGGAGTACCAGATGCTGGAGCTGCTGTCCCTTCGCAAGGGCACCACGCTGACCAAGGAGATGTTCCTGAACCATCTCTATGGCGGCATGGATGAGCCGGAACTGAAGATCATCGACGTTTTCATCTGTAAGTTGCGCAAGAAACTCAGCAACGCGACCGACGGCGAGAACTATATCGAAACCGTCTGGGGCCGCGGCTATGTGCTGCGCGACCCGCAGGAGGATCATCTGTCAGGCGGCCAGCGGTTGGCTGTCGGCGCTTGAAAGGATGAACACCCGGGCGGCGCATGAACATGCGCCGCCGGTTGCAAGGGCCTGCCGTTTGGCGGGTCTTTTCTTTTGAGGCTCAGCTGCGCGCGGCAGACAGATGCGCTGGACGCCGCGCGCGCGGCACCTTATCACCGGAGGGAAGAACGAAGAGGGACCGCGCGAGGCAGGGATGACAGAAAAAGACGTGGCCAGCCTGACGGCAGAGGACGCAAAGGCGGAGTTTCTGAAGCTGGAAGAACAGCTGCGAGCGGCCGATCTGGCCTATCATCAGGAAGATTCGCCGGAAATCAGCGACGCAGAATATGATTCTCTGAAGCGCCGGTACCGGGCTCTTGCGGACGCCTTTCCTGACCTGGCCAAAGCCGCCAGACAGCTGGACACAGTCGGCGCGCCTGCGGCCACCGGTTTTGGCAAAATCACCCATTCCATGCGGATGCTCTCGCTGGGCAATGCGTTCGAGGATGAAGACGTTGCGGATTTCGACCGCAGCATCCGCAAATACCTGGGGCTTGGTCCAACGGAGGCGCTGTGCTTGACCGCGGAACCCAAGATCGACGGGCTGTCGCTGTCCCTGCGCTATGAAAACGGCACATTGATTCAGGCGGCGACGCGCGGCGATGGCAGCGTCGGGGAAAACGTGACCGCCAACGCCCGCACCATCGCCGACATCCCGCAGCAACTGGAAGGCGCGCCGGAGGTTCTGGAGGTGCGCGGTGAAGTCTACATGAGCCATGCGGATTTCGAGGCGCTGAATGCCCGGCACGAGGAACGCGGCGGCAAGACCTTTGCCAACCCCCGCAATGCGGCCGCGGGTTCTTTGCGGCAGCTGGATGCGGAAATTACACGTGCCCGCCCGCTGCGCTTCTTTGCTTACAGCTGGGGGGAGCTGAGCGCACCGCTGGCTGAGACACAGATGGACGCAATTGCCCGACTGAGTTCCTTGGGTTTCCAGACCAACCCGTTGACCCGGCTGTGTGCCTCGACTGAAGAAATGATCGCGCACTACCGCAGCATCGAGGCGCAGCGCGCGATGCTGGGCTACGACATCGACGGTGTGGTCTACAAGGTTAATGATCTGGCGCTGCAGGCGCGGCTGGGCTTCCGTTCTACGACTCCTCGCTGGGCAATTGCGCATAAGTTCCCGGCCGAGCTCGCCTGGACCCGTCTGGAGGCGATCGACATCCAGGTCGGCCGCACCGGCGCGCTCAGCCCGGTGGCGCGGCTTACCCCGGTGACTGTTGGCGGGGTGGTCGTGTCGAATGCGACTCTGCACAATGAGGACTACATCCAGGGCCGCGATTCCAAAGGTGAGGAAATCCGCGGCGGCAAGGATATCCGCATCGGTGATTGGGTGCAGATCTACCGCGCGGGCGATGTGATCCCCAAGGTGGCTGATGTGGACCTGTCCAAGCGCCCGGAAGAGGCAGAGCCGTATCAGTTCCCGCACATCTGCCCGGAATGCGGCAGCCCGGCGGAGCGGGAGGAAGGCGATGCCGTGCGCCGCTGCTCTGGCGGCATAATCTGCCCGGCCCAAGCGGTGGAGAAGCTGAAGCATTTCGTTTCCCGCGCGGCCTTTGACATCGAGGGGCTGGGGGCCAAGCAGGTGGAGCAGTTCCACGGCGATGGATGGATCAAGGAGCCTGCGGATATCTTTGATCTGCAAGCGAATTACGGCTCCGGCCTTCAGCAGCTGAAGAACCGGGAAGGCTGGGGCGAAAAGTCTGCGGAGAACCTGTTTGCAGCGATCGAGGAAAAGCGCACCATCCCTCTGGCCAAGCTGATTTTTGCCCTGGGTATCCGCCACGCGGGCGAGGTAGCGGGCCGCGATCTGGCACTGCACTACCGGGACTGGCAGGCGATGGCGGATGCGATCGACGCAGCCCGCCCGGCCGCCTTAGCGCACCGGGCTGCGGATGAAGCCGAGGAGGCGGAGCGCCAAGCGGCAGCTGACGAGGGCCGGCGCGCGAAGATTTCCGAAACCCGAGCGGCAGCCGTGGCGGCTTGCGATGTCCCGGTGGAAGCTTCTGCCGCTTGGTCAGATCTCATCGGTGTGGATGGCATCGGTGCGGTCCTGGGCCTTTCTTTGTCCGATGCATTTGCCAACCCGGAGGAGCGCGCGGCGTTTGACCGGTTGGTTGCCAAGCTGACCATTGTGCCACCCGATGCCCCCGCCGCCGACAGCCCGGTGGCCGGCAAGACTGTGGTCTTCACTGGCTCGCTGGAGAAGATGACCCGGGCCGAAGCCAAGGCGCGGGCGGAGGCTCTGGGGGCCAAGGTCTCCGGTTCGGTTTCCAAGAAAACCGACATTCTGGTGGCGGGGCCAGGTGCAGGCTCCAAGGCAAAAAAGGCTGCAGAGCTGGGCATCCGGATTTTGGACGAAGACGGCTGGCTGGAGCTTACCGCAGAGGCATGAGCGGGCGTCCTGAGATCCTGTTTCCGCTGTTCGCCGGCGCTGAGACCCTTCAGGGTGTCGGCCCCAAGACCGCGCAGAACCTCAGCCAGATCGATATAGAAACACCGCGCGACCTGCTGTTTTCGCTGCCTTATTCTGTGGTGGACCGGCGGCGGCGCAATACCATCCGCGGGGTGGAGCTGCCCGCCACTGTGACCGTGGAGGTGACCATTGGCCGCCACCGCCCGGCGCGCAACCGCGGCGGCGCCTACCGCATTCACTTGGAGGATGCGGAGACCGAATTTCAGCTGGTCTTCTTCCACGGTCGCAGCCGCTATCTGGAGGCGCAGCTGCCCGAGGGGTCACGCCGGGTGGTCTCGGGCAAGCTGGAGCTGTTTGACGGACTGGCGCAGATGGTGCATCCCGATCACATGCTGCCGGTGGAAGAGGCGCATGAGATCCCGGAGTATGAGCCGGTCTACAGCCTGACCCACGGGGTCACGCAGAAGACGATGTACAAGGCGGCGCAAAGCGCGCTGTCGCGGATGCCGGAATTGGCAGAGTGGATCGACCCGGCGCAGATGCTGAAGGAAAACTGGCCTGCCTGGCACGAAGCATTGCAGTCCGCCCATGCGCCGCAATGCCTGGATGACCTGAGCCCGCTGTCTCCCGCCCGGGCGCGGCTGGCCTATGACGAGCTGTTTTCGCATCAGCTGACCCTGGCGCTGGCGCGGCTAAGGGAACGCAAGGCCCGCGGGATCGAAAGCCATGCGACGGGCCGTCTCCAGTCGCGGGTTCTCAAGGCGCTGCCCTACAAGCCCACCAACGCCCAGGCGCGGGCCATCGAGGAGATCTCGGCCGACATGGCCTCGGCCAAGCGCATGAACCGGCTCTTGCAGGGTGATGTCGGCGCCGGGAAAACGCTGGTTGCTTTCATGGCCTTGCTGGTGGCTGTTGAAGCTGGCGGGCAGGGGGTGATGATGGCCCCGACCGGCATTCTGGCGCAGCAGCATATGGAAGGCCTGGCGCCGCTTGCCGAAGATGCCGGGGTGGTGATCGAGATCCTGACAGGCCGCGACAAGGGCGCTGAACGCAAGGCCAAGCTGGCGGCGCTGCAGCGCGGCGATATCCAAATCCTGGTCGGTACCCACGCAGTGTTCCAGCAGGATGTGGCGTTCCGCGACCTGCGCCTTGCCATTGTTGATGAACAACACCGGTTCGGGGTGCGCCAGCGGATGGAGCTGGCGGAAAAGGGCAAGGGCGCGGATGTGCTGGTGATGACTGCGACACCGATCCCGCGGTCTCTGGCGCTGGCGCAATACGGCGACATGGATGTCTCGGTGCTGGATGAGAAACCGCCTGGGCGCAAACCGGTCAGGACCGCGGTCGTCAGCACCGAACGGATGCAGGAGGTGGTCGACCACCTGCGCAAAGCGATAGCTGAGGGGCGGCAGTGCTATTGGGTTTGCCCGCTGGTGGATGAGTCCGAGCTGAGCGATCTGACCGCGGCGGAGGAGCGCTTCAAGCATCTGCGCGCAGTGCTGGGCGAAGGCACAGTCGGTCTGGTGCACGGCCAGATGCCGCCCGCGGAAAAGGATGCAGCGATGGCTGCATTTGTGGCAGGGGAAACCAAGGTCTTGGTCGCCACCACGGTGATCGAGGTCGGGGTGAACGTGCCCAATGCCTCGATCATGGTGATCGAACGGGCGGAAATCTTCGGCCTGGCGCAGCTGCATCAGCTGCGCGGACGGGTGGGGCGCGGCAGTGCCGATTCGACCTGCCTCTTGATGTACCAGCCGCCGCTGACCGAAGGCGGCCGCAAAAGGCTGGAGGTGCTGCGGGAGACAGAGGACGGGTTCCGGATCTCGGAGACCGACCTGCAGATGCGCGGCGCGGGCGATATGATCGGCACCGCGCAATCCGGCCTGCCGCGATTCCGGATTGCCGACCTGGAGCGCCAGGCCGGGCTGATGGCGGTGGCGCAAAGCGATGCGCGGGCGCTGCTGGCTGCTGATCCGAAGCTGGAAGGCGACCGCGGCAAGGCGGCGCGCGTTCTCCTGTGGCTGATGAAACAGGATCAGGCGATCCGTTTGATTTCAGTGGGTTAAGCTGCCACTTGGCGGGTGTTCCGCTTGGGTGTTCTCCTGTGTTCGCAAATGTTCTTAAAAAGTTCTTTACAGGCACTCCTATAAATGAGAACAAAGAGGCAACAAGGTTGCCAGAGAGCAGCGACACAGACTGGAGGAGGCCCGAGCCATGATTGCACAGATTAAGACCACCATTCAAAACGCCCATTCAACCCTGCTGCAGGACGCCATCGGCGCGGCCTCGCTGATGGTGATGCTGGTGGCGGCGCTGCACCTGCCGGGGCTGTTCTGACGCCTGTACCGTTTTCCTGAATGCCTCTGCTGTGCCGGGCCGGCCCTTTCCTGTCCCGGACTGTTTCCGGGGATCATCCGCCTGTTCCGATCCCCTCTGGCCCGATCTCCGGCTGAATTGCCTCAAGATCCTGCCTGGCCTGCCCGGGTCCCGCACCGCAGAGCATCACTGCCGCCGCCATCTGCCCGGATGTGCGGCGGTTTTTTCACGTCTTAGGAAGATAGGCGAAAGCTTCCGCCTAGAATCGGAGCGGCGCGCATTGCAAATTGTGCAGCGGTAATACGAGCGGGCCTCTTAGGCGCACTGCTCCTTGGCGGCGGTCTGCATGGCCTCCAGCGTCGCCTCCAGTGCCAGCATGATCGAGGCATGGCGGTTCTTGAATTCCTTTGCCGGCTGCAGCACTTCCAGCTCGTCAAACGGCGCATCCGGCACTGGGCCGTCCTGGGTCAGCATGGCCTTCAGTTGATCGCGGGCGGCTTCAACTTCGTCCAGCGAACAGCCGATCACATTGGCACCGGTCACAGCAGCAGAGGCCTGACCCAGTGCGCAGGCCTTCACATCCTGGCCGAAGTCCGTGATCCGGCCGTTCTCAACCTTGATGTCGACGGTCACGGCAGAACCGCACAGGGGTGAGCGTTTCTTCACCGTGGCGTCCGGCGCCTGCAGCCGGTCCAGGTGCGGAATGTCGGCTGCCAGCGCCAGAATGCGCGAGGAATACAGCTTGATCAGATCACTATCGCCAGACATCGCTTTCCCGGTCTTTCCCATTTTGCAGGTTCCCCATACATAGGGAGCCGAACAGCAGATGCAAAAGGTTTTTACCCATGTCCTTTGATCCCGCTAGCCTGACCTATAATGACGCCGGGCTGATCCCCTGCATCGCGCAGGACGAAGCCTCCGGTGAGGTTTTGATGATGGCCTGGATGAATGCCGATGCGGTGGCGCGCACGCTGGAGACCGGCCGGGTCACCTACTGGTCGCGCTCGCGGCAGTCGTTCTGGATCAAGGGCGAGACTTCCGGCCATGTACAGGAACTGGTCGATCTGCGCATTGACTGCGACCGTGACTGCCTGCTGGCCCTGGTGCGCCAGACCGGGGCGGCTTGCCACACGAACCGTCGGACTTGTTTCTATACCGCTGTGCGGGAGGGGGAAGAAGTAGAACTGATGAAGCCGATGGAGTGACCGGCACCTTTGGAAACGGGGCGTGCGTTGGGCGTAAGTGTTTTTCTTAGCCGGAAAGAAACGGCAGGCGCACCATTTCACGAATGTCCTGCGGGGTGGCCCCCTCGGCGCGGTATTTCGCGATGGCGCTGGCGTCATCGCGTTTGGCGAGGCGCTTGCCGTTCTCGTCGCGGATCAGATGGTGGTGGTGGTAGATGGGTGTGGGCAGGTCCAGCAGGCTTTGCAGCAGGACGTGGATCTGGGTCGCGTCGAACAGGTCCGCACCGCGCACGGCGTGGGTGATGCCCTGGTCCGCATCGTCCACCACAACTGAAAGGTGGTAGGAGCTGCCCATGTTGCGGCGCACCAGGATGATATCGCCAACACTTGAGACCAGCGCATCTGTGTCCAGGGCATGCGTGCCCTGAAAATCCGCTCCCGTCTCCGTGAAACTGCGCAGATCCGCGGCGCGGACGGCTTTCTCCATGTTCAGCCGGATCACGTCCTGGCCCGTGGCCTCGGATGGCAAGCGGCTGCGGCAAGTGCCGGGATAGATGCGCCCGTCAGGGCCGAATTGCGGAACGCCTTCCTGAGGGGCGCCGGCAGCAGCCTCGATATCTGCACGGTTGCAGCGGCAGGGGTAGGTGAGACCCATGGCGGTCAGCTGGTCCAGCGCTGCCCGGTAGCGGGGCAGCCGGTCAGACTGGCGCATCACCGGTTTGGGCCAGCTGAGGCCGAGCCATTGCAAATCCTCATAGATCTGCATTTCCCACCCGGTGCGTGCGCGGGACTGGTCGATGTCTTCGATGCGCAGCAGGAAGGTGCCGCCTTCCGCCATAGCCATGTCATGGGCCAGCATGGCCGAATAGGCGTGCCCCAAGTGCAGCGGGCCGGTTGGCGACGGTGCGAAACGTGTGGTGAATGTCACGCTTTCTCAATTACGTAAACAGTGGACTTCAGGTTGATGCCGGGGAGGTGATCCCCGTGCTCCCGGAATAGCAGCCGGGCGGCCGAACAGTCCAGCCATTCATTGAGCTTGCCGGTATAGGCACGGTCTGCCAGCGCGTGATCATTATAGGAAAAGGTGAACAATCCGCCGCGCGGCAGGGCATGCATGATCGTGTCGAATACCGCGGGCGGCGCTGCGCCTGTGCCCAGAACACCGCAGCCTGTGATCAGGCGGTAGGCCCCGCGCGGGATCGGCTGTTTCTCCGCGGGATCGATCCGGGTCAGCGTGCGGTAGGCGTCCTTGTTGCGGGCCTGGGCAAGCATTTCCTCCGACGGCTCCATGCCGTCCACGGTTACGAAACCCTGCAGCCGCAGCGCCAGCCCGGCCAAACCTGTTCCGCAGCCGAAATCCAGCACAGGCTCGGTCATGTCCTTTTGGTATTTTGCCAAAGCCCGGGCAATCCGCCCCGGTGTCGCGTAACCGTTTTCGGCAATCTCGGCGTCGTAGGAAGCGGCCCATTGGTTGTAGTGCTCCAGGGTCGCTTCCGGTGTTTCAAGGTCGTAGGACTTGTCCAGAAACTTTTCGCTCATGCCATAAGCTTAGGCGCTATGGCCGTACTCCGTCTAGGAAAAGTTGCCAAGCCACTCCTGCCAGACCTGTTTGGCGCGGTCGGTGTAGGCCTTGTAGCGGTCCTTGCGGCCGCGGCGGCCGCCCTTGAGGCCGTCCACCGGGCGGAACAGCCCGAAATTCACGTTCATCGGCTGGAACGTCTTGGCCTCGGCGCCGCCGGTGATGTGGTGGATCAGCGCGCCCATGGCGCTGTCCTGCGGCACTTCCGGCAAATCCCGTCCCAGGATCTCCACCGCGGCCAGGCGGCCCGCCAGCAGGCCCATTGCGGCGCTTTCCACATAGCCCTCAACCCCGGTGATCTGGCCGGCAAAGCGGATGTTGGGTTTCGACTTCAACCGCATCTGCGCATCCAGCAGGGTAGGCGAGTTGATGAAGGTGTTGCGGTGGATGCCGCCGAGCCGGGCAAAGCTGGCGTTCTCCAGCCCGGGGATCATCTTGAAGACTTCCGTCTGGGCGCCGTATTTCATCTTGGTCTGGAAACCGACGATGTTGAACAGCGTCCCCAGCGCGTTATCGCGGCGCAGCTGCACCACCGCATGGGCTTTGACCTCCGGCTGGTGCGGGTTGGTCAGCCCTACCGGCTTCATCGGCCCGTGGCGCAGGGTTTCGCGGCCGCGTTCGGCCATCACCTCGATCGGCAGGCAGCCGTCGAAATAACCAGCGGTTTCGCCCTCGTGGAACTCGGTCTTGTCGGCGGCCAGCAGTGCGTCGATGAAGGCCTCGTACTGGTCCTTGTCCATCGGACAGTTGAGGTAGGCGGTGCGCTCCTCCTCTGTTTCGCCCTTGTCATAGCGCGACTGCATCCAGGCCTGCGACATGTCGATCGACTCGGCGTAGACAATCGGCGCGATGGCATCAAAGAAGGCCAGCGCCTCGGCGCCGGTTTCCGCCTGGATCGCCTTGCCCAGCTCAGGCGAGGTCAGCGGGCCGGTGGCAAAGATCCAGTGGCCGTCCGCGGGCAGTTCGGTGATTTCTTCATAAGACACCGAGACATTCGGGTGCGCCTTCAGCTTGGCGGTCACCGTTTCGGCAAAGGGTTCGCGGTCCACGGCCAGGGCGCCGCCGGCGGGCAGGCGGTGTTCATCCGCAGTGGTCATGATCAAACCGTTTGCGGCGCGCATTTCCCAGTGCAGCAGGCCCACGGCGTTCTGCTCGTCATCATCCGAGCGGAAGGAGTTCGAACACACCATCTCGCCCAGGTTGCCGGTCTGGTGGGCAAAGGTTTCCACCTTGGGGCGCATCTCGTGGATCACCACCTGAACGCCCATGTTTGCCGCCTGCCAGGCCGCTTCCGAGCCGGCCATGCCGCCGCCCACGATATGCAGTGTTTGTGCCGAATGATCTGTCATGCCCGCCACATAGGGCAGGGGGCGGGCGCGTGCAACAGGCTTGGGTGTTGCGCAGGCGGATGGCCTGGTGCGGTCTGTCTGTGCCGGTTGGGGAAATTTGGGGCCGCCGCTGCGGGTATGGATCACCGGGGTGAGAGAACCGGTTGGAGGGACCCTTCCGCAGCAGCAGCCCAAATTGTGCGGGCCGGTGATTGCTCAGCGGCCGTGCCCAATCTTTGCCATCTTTCCGCCCGAATTGAAAGGCGGTCATTTGGCCTATTACGGAAACATTACGTTCCCAATGGTAAACAAAGACTAAAGCTTTCCGTAAATTTTCGGAAAATTTCACTCCTGCCAGTCGGGCGGGCGTTTCTCGATAAATGCGGCCATGCCTTCGATGGTGTCGCGGTACATCAGGTTCTCGACGATCACCCCGCTGGTATAGGCATAGGCCTGGTCCAGCGGCATTTGCAGCTGCTCGTAAAACGCCTGCTTGCCAATCTTCACCGCCGCGCTGAGCTTGGCGGCAATGGTTTCGGCCAGCCTGGTGGTTTCCGTCTCCAGCTCCTCCAGCGGCACAGCGCGGTTGGCCAGGCCCAGTTCGACGGCGCGGGCAGCGTCGATGAATTCGCCGGTGGTCAGCAGCTCAAACGCCTGCTTGCGCGGGAAATTGCGCGACAGGGCCACCATCGGGGTGGAGCAGAACAGGCCGATGTTGACGCCGTTGACACCGAATCTGGTGCCTTCAGCCGCCACCGCCAGATCGCAGGAGGCAACCAGCTGGCAGCCCGCCGCGGTGGCTATGCCGTGGACCTGGGCGATCACTGGCTGCGGCAGGGACTGCAGCCCCGTCATCACGCTAGTGCAGCGTGCAAACAGGTCCTGGAAATACGCCTTGCCGCCGTCCTCTGACGCGCGGCCCGCGGTCATCTGCTTGATGTCATGGCCGGCGCAGAATCCTTTGCCGGTGCCGGACAGAATCACTGCCTTGATGCGGCTGTCCTCGCGCAAGGCATCGATCTGCTCCTGAAGTGCTGCCAGCATCTCGTCCGACAGCGCGTTCAGCTTTTCCGGCGTGTTCATGGTGAGCCGGGCAATTGCGCCCGTGTCGTGACGTTCCAGAATTGCCATCTTGCCCTCCGTGCAAATCCGGGGGCAACTCTAGGCGGGGCAAACGGAAAGGGAAAGCATGGCGCTGGCATTTGATGTCGCAGGTCTGACGGAGTACCTGCATGAGATTTTTCCGCAGGTGCGGGATGACTTTGCCATCGACGCGATGGAGGAAAACCATCTCAGGATGCGGCTGTTGACGGCGGAGCGGCACCTGCGCCCCGGCGGCACGGTGTCCGGCCCGTCAATGTTCGCGCTGGCCGATTGCGCGGTCTACGCGCTGATACTGGCGCATCTGGGGCAGGAGGCGCTGGCCGTGACCACAAACTGCTCGCTCGATTTCATGCGCAAGCCTGCGGCTGGGGCAGACCTGATCGGCGAGGCGCGGCTGCTGAAGCTGGGCCGGGTTCTGGCGGTGGCGGATGTGCTGATCTATTCCGAAGGCATGGCAGAGCCGGTGGCCCGCGCCTCGATGACCTATTCGATCCCGCCCAAGCGTTAAAGCGCAGTGGCGAAAGGCTGGCCGACCTTGACCAGTGTTTCGCGGCCCTTGGCGCTGTTTGCCGCCAGATCATCGGCGAACCGCACCTTGCCCGGCTCGAACACCACTACCACGGTGGAGCCGCCGAACTTGAAGTAGCCCTTTTCGTCCATCTTCTGCACCGCGCCCGAGGTGCGGGTATTGATGATAGAGCCGACCCCGAAGGCGCCGACCTCGACGAAGCAGTAGCTGCCCAGGTTCTCGGTTTCGATCAGGGTCCAGGTCCGCTTGTTCTCGCCGAACACATCCGGCCCCGCGCCAAGCGCTATCGGGTTGACCGAATGCAGCGCGCCGGGAATGTCCTGTGCTGCGGTGATGCGGCCCGCGGCAGGGAAGTGGTAGCGGTGGTAGTCCGCCGGGCACAGCCGCACGATCGCCAGCGCGCCGCCGATGAACCGCTCGGCAATGCCGGGCAGCATGGTGCGGACCGACATCGGATAGCCCTTGACCGGCACAAACACGTCCTCCGCCAGTTCCGGGAACACCAGAACCCGGCCATCGGCGGGCGATACAATGTCTTTCGGGGCCGCGCTGAAGGGGCGAGCCTCCGGTTTCAGGTGGCGCACGAAGAAGTCGTTGAAACAGCCGTAGCTTTCGGCAGGCGCGGTGGCCTCATCCATGTCGATCGAAAGCTCGTCGATCACTGCGCGGATCTTGCCCCGGGAAAACCGCGAGTCGAACCAGGCGCCCATCAGGCGGCTGATCAGGGAGGAGTGGAACAGCAGCTTCTCGATGGGCCGCGCGCTGGCGTTCTGATAGGCCCAGCGGATCCATTTCTCGCCCAGCACCGCCTCTTCAAAGGTCTCACCGGTCTCGCGGTCAACAACAAGAATGGGGTCGCGCTGCATCAAATCTGCCAAATCAGGTTTCGTCCCGCTGCGCCTAGCAAGAAGCAGGGCGCGGGCCAAGAGCGGATTTCCAGCACCGCGGTTGCGCGGCTTCAGATCCTGCAGGCGGCGGCGAAACAAAAAAGGCCGGGGCATGCCCCGGCCGTCAGGTTGTTCCTTTGCCCAGGGGATCACGGGCGCCAGAACGGAAGAGTGGCTTCATAATGGGCGTCCTCTCGGCTCAGCCCGATGTCCTTCAGCTGCGTCTCGCTCAGGTGTTTCAAATGGGTTCGGGTGCGATGGCGCAGGCTCCACTTGGTCACCAGCACGGCAAAGGAAACGGCCCACTGCGCCAGCACCGGCAAGGCCGGGCGGCTGTTCAGGTAGGACATGTGCGATTGTGCCATTTGCGTATGCTGTGCCATGGGAGGCTTCCTTCGTATTGTGTTGATACAATCCTGTTGATTTGTCGTGATGTTTTGATACAAAGGGGGTGCAACATTGTCCAAGGATGGATTGTAATGGGTACAATTTGGCCGCAAGCCCTGGGTGAGACAAAAGGTCCCAAGTACAAAAAGGTCGCAGATACAATCCGATCTGCTGTTGAATTGGGTAGCTTGAAAATTGGTACAAAGCTGCCGCCGGTGCGTGATCTCGCGTATCAGTTGAGCATCACACCCGGCACTGTCGCCCGCGCTTACAGCATTCTGACCGATGAGGGCGTGCTGGAGGCTGAAGTCGGGCGCGGCACTTTCGTAGCCGAAAAGAAGAAGCCGGTGCCCGATGACGTATGGTCGCGGGAACTGCATCTGCTGGAGGCGCGCGATCCCGGCCATGTCAGCCTGTTCAGCCCGCGGATTGCCGACATGGGGCAGGTGGCTGCGGTGCGCGAGGCGCTGCACAAGGTAGCCGAGGGTCAGGCGCGGAATTTCCTGAACTACCCGACCCGTGATGCATATAAGCCGGTACGCCAGGCCGCTGCGGATTGGATTGCCAAGGCGCCGGTTGGCCCGGTCAGCGAACGGGACGTGGTCCTGACCCATGGCGGTCAGAATGGAATCATGGTGGTTCTCCAGGCCATCCTGCAAGGCCAGCAGCCGGTGATCATGGTGGAGGACCTGACCTATGCCGGCTTCCGCCGCGCGGCGGAGCTGCTCAGGGCGCAGGTGGTTGAGGTCGCCATGGATGAACACGGCCTCCGCCCGGATGCGATGGAGCTGGCAATCCGCAAGTCCGGCGCCTCTGTCATCTGCACCAGTCCGGAGGTCCATAATCCCACCGGGCTGTTCACCCCGCTGGAACGGCGCAAGGAGATTGTCCGCATCGCCCGCCGCCACGGGGTGCAGATTGTCGAGGACGACTGCTACCGCCTCGGCGAGTCACGCGCCCCCAGCTACCGTTCTCTGGCGCCGGAGCTGGCCTGGCATGTCTCCTCGATCTCCAAGATCCTGACGCCGGCCCTGCGCGTCGGTTTTGCCCTTGCTCCGGAGGGGCGGGCGGCAGACCTGCGGCGGGTGGCGGAATACGGCTATTTCGGTCTGGCGCAGCCGCTGGCGGAACTGGTGCGGATCCTGCTGACCGATCCGCGCCTGCCGGGTCTGGTGAAGGCGGTGCACAACGAAATGGCCCGCTACGTGCGGGTGGCGGTCAATGCGCTTGGCGGCTTCGACCTGACCTGGAACCCTGAGGTGCCGTTCCTATGGCTGAAACTGCCGTCCGGCTGGCGCGCCGCCGCCTTTACCCGCGCGGCGGAGGCCAACGGGGTGCAGATCCGCTCGGCAGATGAGTTCGCTCTGCGCGACGGTCGCGCACCCCATGCGGTGCGCATTGCCATCAACGCGCATGTGCCGCTGAAACAGTTTGAGGAGGCTATGCTGCGCCTGCGCGCCCTGCTGGACAACCCGCCGGAGCAGATCAGCGTGTGATTTTGTGGGGTATTACTATACCTATTTTTTAACTTATTGATTTATATTGGTTTATTCTTGTTTGCTGGTGTTGACTGGGGTTTGGGAAGCCCGTAAACCCCGACCATCGAATTCAGGCCGAAGACCTATGGGATTCTGCCTTCACGACAAACAGGATTGACCTGCCATGAAAACCTTCTCTGCTACTCCGGCAGATATCGAGAAGAAGTGGATCCTGATCGACGCCGAGGGCGTTGTTCTGGGCCGTCTTGCCTCGATCGTTGCCATGCGCCTGCGTGGCAAGCACAAAGCGTCCTTCACTCCGCATATGGACATGGGCGACAACGTCATCATCATCAACGCCGACAAGGTGCAGATGACCGGCAAGAAGCGCGACGAGCACTTCTACTGGCACACCGGCCACCCGGGCGGCATCAAGTCGCGCACCAAGCAGGAAATCCTGGAAGGTGCACATCCGGAGCGCGTCGTGTTCCAGGCTGTCAAGCGCATGCTGCCGGGCAACCGCCTGTCGCGCCAGCAGATGACCAACCTGCGTATCTATGCCGGTGCCGAGCACCCGCATGAAGCCCAGGCACCTGAAGTTCTGGACGTCAAATCCATGAACAAGAAAAACACCCGGAGCTGATACCGATGGCTGATCAGATCAACACTCTTGAAGAGCTCGCAGCTGCAACCGGTGCGGAAGCAGTGGCTGAAGAAACCATCGCGCGTGAGCCGGTTCGTGACGAACTGGGCCGCTCCTATGCCACCGGCAAGCGTAAGGACGCTGTTGCCCGCGTCTGGATCAAGCCGGGCTCCGGCAAGGTCGAAGTGAACGGCAAGGAAATCAACAAGTACTTCGCCCGTCCGGTGCTGCAGATGATCCTGCGCCAGCCGTTCACGGTTGCCGGCGTTGAAGACCAGTTCGACGTCTACGCCACCGTCAAGGGCGGCGGCCTGTCCGGTCAGGCCGGTGCGGTCAAGCACGGCATCTCCAAAGCTCTGCAGCTGTACGATCCGTCGCTGCGCGGCGCGCTGAAAGCGGCCGGCTTCCTGACCCGCGACAGCCGCGTTGTGGAACGTAAGAAATACGGCAAGGCCAAAGCCCGCCGTTCGTTCCAGTTCTCCAAGCGTTAAGCTGGGACCATATGGTTTTGGAAGGGCTCGCCTCTGGCGGGCCCTTTCTGTTTTTGCCTTCGCGGCTTTCGGGAAATCTTTCAGGCTTCTTTTAGAAAGTTTTTCTAGGCTGGCCCCGAATTTCTGGAATGGGCAACGGAAGGCAGGAAAAACAATGGCATCACCGGAACTCTTCAAGACTGCCCCGATCGGCAACGGCAAGCTGGACATCGGCCGGTTTACCCATGGCTATGAAGACATGGAGATTGAGGGGCAGGGCGGCGGTGCAAATGTGGCGATTGGCTCCTTCTGCTCAATCAGCCGGGGCGTGCGGGTGATGCTGGATCAGTCCCCGACGCTGGACCGGATCACGGCCTTCCCCTTTGGCGAAGTCTTTACGGAGCATCTGGGCGGTGCTGAAACACATGCGCCGCAGCAGTGCGGACGGGATGTGGTGATCGGCAACGATGTCTGGATCGGTGCCAACGCAACCCTGCTTGGCGGGGTGACAATCGGCGACGGCGCCGTCATCAGCCCCAATGCCACCGTGACCGGCGATGTGGGGGCATATGAGGTCTGGGCCGGCAACCCGGCGCAGCTTGTGCGCAAGCGCTTTGACGACGCGGTTTGCAAAAATCTGCAGGCGCTGCGCTGGTGGGATCTGCCGCTTCCGCTGATCCAGGAAATGGCACCGCTGCTGTCCGCACAGCCCACGCTGGACCTGATCGAGGGTTTGCAATGCATTGTCAGCGATCTGGTGACCTTCTCTGATGAAAGCGCGGCCTGACCGCGGAGGGCCATGAAGCTCCACCGTTATACCGGCTGATTTCCGGCCGGGCGGCCCCCGGGCGTTAACTTTTTTACAAAATTGGCGTAACATGGGCAGACCGCTTCCTGTTGGGGGACAGCTGCCATGCCGCAAACGATCTACGAGAAATACGGCGGGTTCAGTGCCATCAGCCGGGTTGTGATGACCTTCTACGAGTTGGCACTGGATTCTGATCAGATCGGCGATTACTTCGCCGATGTGGACATGGCGCGGCTCATTGACCACCAGACCAAGTTCATTTCCTCGCTCCTGGGCGGCCCGGCCTCCTTCAGCGACGAGCGTCTGGAAGCGGTGCACAAGGCCTTGGGCATAACCCATGAAGATTTCGACGAAATGGGCGCGCTACTGAAAGAAGCGCTGGCACGGCATGGTCTGTCAGAGCCGGACATCCGCACCACCCTTCACGCCATTGAAAGCAAACGCAATATCATCGTCACCCGGGAAGCGGCATGAGCATCGCCGCAATCAATGAGCAGCTGTTGCGTGCCATTGGCGTCGGAGTGGCTGTGGTGCGCGCCTCTGACCTGGGGTTTGTCTTTCATAATCAGCCATTTGCGGAGTGGTTCGGGACACCGGGCGAAAGCGCATCGCTGACCGACGCCATGGACGGGCTCAGCCTGGAGGACCTGAACGCACTTTGCGATGACGGATTGCGCTATTCCGCGGAGCTGAAGATCAAGCGCAAACGCCGCACTTTGGTCTTTGCCATCAACATCTCCCAGGCCAGCCACCGGAATGAGGCGCTGCTGGTGGTGGAATGCCAGAACATCACCCGTATCCGCGAACTGGAGAGCATGATCGACAGCTACTCCACCATGGTGGAGCGCAACACCCGCGAGCTGGAGCGTGAGAAGGAGCGGGTGGAGCGCCTGCTGCTCAACCTGATGCCGCGCTCCGTTTACGAGGAGTTCAAGACTTTCGGCGTGGTCACCCCGCAGCTCTACCCCAAGGTGTCGGTGGTGATGCTGGATTTCGTGAACTTCACCGACTTCGCCTCCCGCACCGACCCGACCGTCACTCTGGGCGAATTGAACGACATCTTCACCGCCTTCGACCGCATCGTTGAGCAATACGGCTGCGAGCGGATCAAGACCATTGGCGACGCCTATCTCGCTGTATCGGGGATGCCGGAACCGGCGCCGGATCACGCCACTGCGGTGGCCCATTGCGCCACCCGATTCCTGCGCTATCTGGACCGGCGCAACCAGAGCCACCAGCACAAATGGGAGGCGCGGATCGGCCTTGGAACCGGCTCTGCCGTCGGGTCTGTGGTTGGTATCCAGAAGTACGTCTATGACGTCTTCGGACCGGCGGTGAATCTCGCCTCCCGCTTGCAGGTCTTTGCCAACCCGATGAAAATTGTCGCGCCAGAGGAAATGAAGGATGCCTTGTCAGAGGAATTCCATGTCACCGACATCGGCCCGGAGGACATCAAGGGCATCGGTGAGGTGCATCTGGTCAATGTCGGCGATGAGTTGAGCGCACCGCAGCCGAGCAGCCGCTTTTAGGTGTCAGCCCGCTAGCTGTCCGGTTCAATCAGCCCCAAACCGCGCAGATAAATCCCGATCCCGCTTTCCAGCAGATCCTCCGGCGGGAACGGCGAGGCCGCACCGGGGGAATTGCGTGCATACAGCTCCACCACCCCGTGGCTCATCGCCAGCACATGCGCCGAGAACATCGAGGCGGGCGGGCGTTTCTCTGCCGGGATATGCTGGCTGAGGTCTGCCGCCGCGCGTTCCAGAATGGCGCGCGCCCGGGCGGCAGCATCTGACAGTTCGGGCGTGCGGTTCACCGAAATGCCGCTTTCGAACATGGCGATGTAATGGCCAGGGTGCTTGCGGGCAAAGGCCAGATAGGCCCGCCCCGTGGCCTCAAAAGCGGCCAGCGCCGAGGGCTGATACTTGTCATAGGCATGCTGCATCAGATCGGCAAACATCACATAGCCCTGGCGGGAAGCTTCCGCGATCAGGTCCTCGCGGCCTTCGAAATGGCGGTAGACCGCCGCCGGGGTGACACCTGCCTGCTTCGCCGCTTCCGACAGGGTGAATCCGGTCGGCCCCTTGGCCTCGATCAGCTGCAGAGCGGCTTCGACCAGCGCCTGGCGCAAATTGCCGTGATGATAACCGCGTTTAGGCATCCCAGATATCCGGGCCTCCGCAAATTGAACCGTCGGTCCTGCCGACTGCCATCGCATCTTTCTCGGCGTAATCAATGTTCATCAGCACCGAACGTATCGACTGCAGCCGCGCGCGCCTCTTGTCATCGGAGCGCACCACGGTCCAGGGGGCGTCTTCGCTGTGACTGCGTTCGAAAGTTTCGGAAATCGCCGCGGTGTACTCGTGCCATTTCGCCAGGCCCTGAACATCAATCGGGCTCAGCTTCCAGTGCTTCAGCGGGTCGGATTCCCGCGCCATGAAGCGGCGCAACTGCTCTGCCCGGCCGACATTCAGCCACAGCTTGAACAATCTGATGCCGTCGTCCACCAGGGCCCGTTCAAAGCCGCTGACCTGGTGAAAGAACCGCTCGCGCTGCGCGTCGGTGCAAAAGCCGAACACCTTTTCGACCACCCCGCGGTTGTACCAGCTGCGGTCAAAGAAAACGATTTCCCCGCCCGCGGGCAGGTGTTCGATGTAGCGCTGGAAATACCATTGGCTCTGCTCGGCCTCGGTGGGTTTTGGCAGCGCAACCACCCGGGCGCCGCGCGGGTTCAGGTTCTCGCGGAACCGCTTGATAGTGCCGCCCTTGCCGGCTGCATCTCGGCCTTCGAAGACTATGGCGATCCGCTGCCCCGTTGCCTTGACCCAGGCCTGCAGCTTGACCAGTTCGATCTGCAGCGCCTTGATCTCTTTCTCATACTCTTTGCGGCTTATCCGCTCGGCATGCGGATAGGAGGGGTTCAGGATGCCATCCTTGCCGGCCTTCTCAATGGCCGTCCGGATGTCCTTCGGAGCGCCGCTTTCGAAATATGCGCTGATCGCGCCATCAAATGGCAGCTGCATGTAAAACCCTCCTGTCCTCAACCCCTTATATGGGAAGGAAGTATGGAATGTGAATCGCTTTAACGCAAATTTGCGCGGCCCGCTGCCCGGCGGACGACATCGGCGACATCTTCCGTGGCCACATGTTGCGGCATATGCCCGATCCCCTCCAGCAGGGTCAGCTTTGCGCTGTCCACAGTCTGCGCCAGCCCCTCGGCATGCAGCACGGGGCTGACAAGATCGTCGGCGCTGCCGTGGATCACCTCCAGCGGCACCGTGATGCCGCCATAGTGCCGGGAAAGCTCGGTCACTTCCTCCAGCAGGTTCGCCCGCTGCCGGGCATTGGCCCGCAGGGAGCCGCGCCGCAACGACAGGCCGGTGCCGAAGTGCTCTTCGTACCCCTCGGGCACCGCCTGCGGCGCGAAGATCTCCTGCAAGGAGCGGCTGACCACGAAATCAGGCACATAAGCTGCTAGTAGGGGCACCGCCACCATGCTGCCAAAGCGCGAGGAGGTCACACGGTAGAGCGGATCCAGCGGCGTGGTCCAAGGGTAGGCCACCCCGGATACCGAGACCAGGGCCGAGACGCTTCCGGGATGATCCACCGCCCAGGCCAGTGCCACCGCGCCGCCGTAGCTTTGCCCCAGTACCACTGGTTTTTCCGCCCCCATCTGCGCCGCGGCCTGGCGCAGCAGGTCTGCCTGCTGGCGGATGGTGGCGCCGCTGCCGTTCAGCGGGCTGGAATAGCCCAGTCCCGGGCGGTCGAAGATCAGGATGCGGAACTCCTCCGCCAGCGCTGGCGCCAGGCGGAAAGTCATGTCGCGCGAATTGCCGCTGGAGCCGTGGAGCAGCACCAGATCCGGGGCGCTGCCCTTGGGCCGGCCCATCTCCACCACATGCACGCGGTGGGCCCCCACCACCAGAACCTGCCCCTGCGGCGGATGGCGGGCCTCAGCCGCGGCCTCGCGCCGGCCCGCTTGCCAGAGGGTGAGGGCAGCCCCTGCCGCGGCTGCAAGGCCCGCCCAGACCAGCATTCTAGCGGCCGATCTCATCCAGGTCATATGGTGTCGTCTGATAGATCTCATTGATCCAGTTGCCGTACAGAAGATGCGCGTGGCTGCGCCAGCGGTTCTGCGGCTGGCGGCTGGGATCGTTGTCCGGATAGTAGTTGCCCGGCACGTTGATCGGGGTGCCGTTTGCCACGTCGCGGTCGTATTCCTGCTTCAGCGTATCGCTGTCGTATTCGAAGTGATTGAAGATATAGAGCGCCCGGTGCGCCTTGTCTTCGATCAGGCAGGGGCCGACCTCGTCGCTGCCCAGCAGCGTCTTCAATCCTTCGGCAGCGTCGACCTCCGCCTGCTTCATCTCGGTCCAGCGGCTGACCGGAATCACGAAATCATCCGAGAACCCGCGCAGGTACGGCGAGGCCGGCTCCAGGTTCTGATGCCGGAAGCAGCCGAACGCCTTGTGGTCCAGCATGTGCTTCTTCACGCCATGGAAATGGTTGATCATCGCCATGCCGCCCCAGCAGACGCCAAAGGTCGAATGCACGTTGGTCTGGGTCCACTCGAAGACCTCCTGCATTTCGTCCCAATAGGTGACTTCCGGAAACTCCAGGTGCTCGATCGGCGCGCCGGTGATGATCAGCCCGTCGAACTTCTCGTGCTTCACTTCCTGGAAGGAGTGGTAGAACTCCTCCATGTGCTCAGCCGCGGTGTTCTTGGTCTGATGCTCGGTCATCCGGATCAGGCTCAGCTCAATCTGCAACGGCGTCGCCCCGATCAGCCGGGCAAACTGGTTTTCGGTCTGGATCTTCTTGGGCATTAGATTGAGCAGCCCGATGCGCAAGGCCCGGATGTCCTGACGCGCCGCCTGATCCGGCGACATGACCATCACGCCTTCGTTCGTCAGAACGTCATAGGCGGGCAGGTCTGCGGGGATCTTGATGGGCATGTCAGTATCCTGATTTGCGGAAAGTTGTGCGATATAGCGGAGGTTGTCAGATAAGCCGGTTAGCCGCGGGCCTCAAGGGCCGAGGTGATCAAATCCACGAAACCGGCCTCATCCTTGACGGCCGAAATCTGGTCGGCGGTTACGGTCACGCCCCAGTTGTCCGCCATCGCCTGATAGCGCGGCTGGCGGTGCGCCAGCGCCTGGGCATAGGTCCAGCGGATAAAGGCATCGGGGTCAACATCCGCTTCGGATACCCCGTTTTTGTCAAGATACTCTTGCCAGACCCGGTTCAGGAACTCCGGCTGGTAGGACATCGGCTTGGGCGCCCGGTCAAAGCGGCGCACCAGCTCTGCGGTGTGCGCCTCGCTGCCCTTGATCCAGACCATCAGCGTGTGCTTGCTGAGCTCCGACAGGAGCTGGTCGTTCGGGTCGTTGGCCTCAACCCATTCACAGATCGACCCGCCGGTGTCGCAGATGAAATTCGGGTAGCCATAGAGCTGCTGCGCCCGGTCCGCGAAATACTCGGTGTCCAGCAGCGCGCGGATCTCGGCAACCCGGAACTGCTCCTGCCGCCGCTTGTATTCGGTAATCGGCAGCCCGCCCTTGGCGGTATCGCCGGGCTTGCCCAGATAGGCAGAGACCGGGCGCAGATTCTCAAACGTGATGTTGGAGCCGATGAAGATCGAATCCGTCAGCAGCAGCTCGCGCAGGAACGGCACTTTCATCGCCTCGGCCTTGGCATTGTCGGCGATGTATTCGCCCATGTAGCGGGTGCCGATGCGGTAATCGATGGAATAGTGGAACCAGCTGCCGGCCCCGCGCAGGACGTTGCTGACATAGGTTTTGCCAAGCCCGGACATGCCAAAGAACAGCACCCGTTTGCTGGGGGCGTCGCGCCAGTCCTGTGCGGAAGAGTAAAGCATGGAAGTTCCAAGTCCCTGAAGGTTTCAGGCCTTGCTAATCGTCTGCGCGGGCTGGGTCAATTCCGTGCGCGCTTGCGCCGCAAGCTGGGCTTGCCGTTCAGGACCGCCAGCCCAGCCGCCAGCAGGGCAAAGCCTGCATAGGCCTGCGGCTTCAGCGCTTCGCCCAGCACCCATGCGCCCAGCACGATGGCGACCGGCGGGATGATCAGCGTGACCAGCATCAGATTGCCGCTGCCCGCCAGCCCCAGCACCCGGTAATACAGCAGATAGGCCCCGGCCGTGGCAATCAGCGAGAAATAGGCGATGGAGATCCAGGTGCCAGTCTCCAGCGCCAGCGCAGGCGCGCCGTCAATCAGCAGCGCGGCCGGCACCAGGCACAGGGTGGAGCCGCTCAGCATCCCCGCCGCCGCCACCTGCGGCGCCAGGCCGGACAGTTTCAGCCGCGCCCAGGCGCTGGCAAAGGCATAGGAAACCGTGCCCGCCAGAACCGCCAGCTGCGCGGTGCTGCGGATGTCGAAATTGGCAAATTGCTCCAGCCCGATGGCCGTCGCCACGCCCAGGAAACCAAACCCCACTCCCAGCGCCTTGCGCGCCGTCAGCCGCTCGTCAGCGAACACCAGGGCCGCCACGATCACCCCGAAAATCGCCGTCGCCGCATTCAGGATCGAGGTCAGCCCGGTTTCGATATGCAGCTGCCCCCAGGCCATCAGCCCGAAGGGAATCACGTTGTTCAAAAGCCCCATCACCAGAAAGGCGCCCCAGACCCGCGGCTCCTTGGGCACCGGCAGCCGCATCAGCAGCACAACGGCCCACAGGAACAGCGCCGCCCAGCCGCAGCGGTGCAGCACCAGGGTGACAACCGGGATTTCATCCAGGGCGATGCGGATCGACAGGAACGATCCGCCCCAGATCACGCCGAGCAGGATCAGCTCGGCCCAGGCGCGGGGGGATATGGATTTCTGCGGGCTCATGCCCGCCAAGTAGCGCGCGGGCGGGCGTCGAGCGACCCGTTTCTTGCGGCAAAAGAAAACCCCGCCCGGAAAGGGGCGGGGCAATCTGTCCGGCTGGCGCCTGGATCAGAAGTGGAAGCCGACCTTCAGGCCGAAGCTGACCGCGTCGTTGTCCTGAAAGTTTGTGACCGGGTTGCCGCCAGGGGAGGCCACCGCATCGCCCAGCTGGGTGTAACGGACACCGGCAGAGACGGTCATGTTGTCCTGCTTGTACTGCACGCCGACGCGGATTGCCTCATAGCCGTGGGTCGGCGCCAGCGGCGAGACCAGGTTGTCGCCGTCCGAATCCGAATAGATCAGCGCCACCGAACCGGACCATTTCTCGTTGAAGGCGCGGCCGACACCCAGCGTGTAGGTCACCGAGTCGTCCAGGTCGATCAGGTCGCGGCCAAAGATCCCGGGAACCAGATTGGTCACGCTGTGCTCTGCCCAGCGGATGCCGCCGAACAGCAGCGTGTCCTGCGCGATGCCGGTTTGGAAGTCCAGGTTCACGGACTGCGGCGTTTTGGTCTTGGTCGAAGACGTGCCGTTCGCCGCCGGGAAGCCGGCAAAGGTTTCCGTCAGGTCGAAATCATGCTCGATCTCAGAGCTGTAGGTCAGTGCCACGCGCAATGCGATGTCGGGGATCTCATAGGCGACACCGGCCACCCAGCCGAATGCGCCATCCTTGGCGACTTTAACATTGTAGGTGCCGCCGGGAATGGCTGCAGTGTATGCGCCGCCGGCAAGATTGATCTCACCGTCAATTTCCTGGTAGCGCAGGCCGCCGTGAACACTGAAGCGCTCATTGAACTTGTAGCGCAGCAGGGCAGTGATCGCGTTCGAATCCGCCTGTGCGGTTGTGCCGCCAAGCAGCAGGGAGCCGGTGGTCGGATAATTCACATCCACCCCCCAGGGCTGATCGAAGATCAGGGCGAACGACAGCTGTTCGTTGATGTCGCGCTTGTAGCCGGCGCCGAACATGTTGAAACGCTCACCGACATCGCCGGTGGCAGAGCCTAAGGGGTTCAGGGACGTGCGGTCATTGCCCGACAGGTCTACCGAGGTTGTGGCGAACGAGAACTCGGCATAGTTGCCTTCTTCGAAGATGATCCCGATCGGCTGGCCGGTGCGGTCCAGACCGCTTGCCATGGCAGAGCCGGATACCAGCGCAAAAGCCGCCGTAGTTGCAAGATAGCGTTTCATTGTTCCTCCCTCATTTGCGGCCGTGGTGAGCCGCTTTACGCGAACGTAATCGGGCGGATTTCAGCAAATCAACATTAACCGCGCGGCAACTAGGCGGTTTCAGTCAGCTCTGAGGGGTTCTGTGGGGCTGTCTTGCAACTATGTTGAGGTAATTCGCAAAGCAAATGATAGCGGCTCCGCCCAACACCCAGGCATCCAGCGCCTCACCATAGATCACCATGCCCAGGATGGCGATGGCGGGCAGGCGGGCGAAATCCACCGGCACCACCACGCTGGCGGGCGCCAGCGACAGGGCGGTGGTCAGGCAGAAATGCGCAGTCAGCCCGGCAATGCCGATCAGCACCAGCCAGGGCAGGGTGGTTGCATCCGGCAGCGCCATGTCGCCGTCCCATCCCGCCGCCAGCAGCCCCATCGCCAGCTGCATGGACGTCAGCCAGAACAGGATCGACGCGGTGTGTTCATACCGGGTCAGCCGTTTGGTCAGAATCGCGGTGAGTGCAAAGAAAATGGCGCAGCTGGCCGCCGCGGCCAGGCCAATATTCAGCGTGTCCGGGCTGGGCCGCGCCACGATCAGAATGCCGCTGAAGCCAAGTGCAGCCGCCAGCATCCGTCGCCGGGTCAGCGCCTCGCCCAGAAGCAGCGGCGACAGGATGATCACCCACAAGGGCGAGGTGAACTCCAGCGCGAAGACCTGGGCAAGCGGAATCAGCGTCACTGCCAGGAACCACAGGTTTTGCCCGGTGAAGTGGAAGGTATTGCGCAGCAGATGCACCCCCAGCCGCTGCCGCCGGACCTGATGCCAGCGGCCCGCGGCGGTCAGGATGGCAACCACGATCACCACCCCCACCAGGCTGCGGTAGGCCATGATCTCGAAGGTATCCAGCGTCAGCCCGGCCTCGCGCCCGGCAATCGCCATTGCGGAGAAGGAGACAATGGCCCCAACCATCCACAGCGCTGCCAGTCCCGCGCGTGTCTCGCCCTGTGTCATGCCTGCCCCCCGCTCTTCTGGTGAGAGAAGAGGCGGATTTTCCCATCGGGGTCAAGCAGAACGCGGCGGGGCGGTCAAAAGGCGGGCCGCCCGCAAGTCTCAGGCCGCAGCGCGGCCCATTGCCTGCGCATCCAGCGTGCGCCCAGACTTGATGTAGGTGGCTGCCGCTGCCACCGGGTCGAAGTTCAGCCGGTTCAGCAGCGTTCTGATCTCGGCCGTCAGTTCCCCGGCCGCATCAGCCGGGTTGCTGGTCGCATTCTTCTTCTCCGGCAGCACCACTGGGCCGCTATGCCCCAGGTCCGCCAGCAGCTTGGCGGCGCCGTTCGGTGTTGTCGCCTCCTCAAGGCGGGCAGTGACAAAGTTTATCTTTTGGCCGTACCTCAGCAGGTAATAGGCATAGCGTGCCTCCATCTCCAGCGCGTACCAGATCGCCCAGCCGATCTGGCCCAGTTTCAGGAAGTTAGCAGGATTGACGATGACGTTGCCGTAGCTCACGTCGAGGTACCACTGCCAAACTACTGTCAAATTGGTGAAATCACCGCGCCCCGCGTAGCTTGCGCATTGCTTGGCCAGATCACGGCGGAGGATGATCACGGTGGTCCGGTCGCAGATGCTGCTGTCCGCCAGTGCCTCGATCAGCCCGCATTTGCCCAAGGCGTGATTGGACTCACCATAAGGGGCCTCCAGAGAGTCCAGTTTCCTGTTCCAGAAGTCCCGCAACTTCGGCGTCATACCGCGGGTGTTGAATGTGCGCATGTGGCCGATTTCGGGCATTGCTGAACCAAAATCCTCGACCGCCATGGGCTCGTGCACAGAGTTGATTTCCAGGTTGTCCTTCAGGAGCTGCGCCAGCCAGGCGGTGCCGGTACGCCCGGCTGACAGGGCGAAGATAAAGTCGCTTGTACGGGGTTTTTCCGGTATGGCGGCAGCCGCCGCTGGAGCGCCCGGGCGCGTATAGCCGAACTTGCGGATCTCAGCGGCGCATTTCTTTGCCACAATGTCTGCGGCGTCAGGATGCCGTGCAAAGAGCGTGGCGGGATCCGTGCCGGATTTCGGGCGGAACGCCCCTTTGGCCCTCAGGCTGGAAAACCGCTCCCACAGCCCGTCGATGCCCAGTGCGGCGACATCTTCTTCCAGGTGTTCGTAACGCAGGAAAACATCCGGGGCAGAGGGGCCCTCCAGTGGTGCAATCCGGGTGTTTTCAGTCAGCATGCCGGGGAATCGTTGCACGAACTGTCCGAAGGGAATCCCGGCGGCATCAGCTTTTTCCCAGTAATAGCGGGAGATTATGGCGTCAAAGGGATCGCGCCAGATTGTGACCTTCGTATAGCTGTCCCAGATATCCTGCGGGATCAGTTTCCGGGCCTCTGCGGCGGGGATGTGGTTGTAGAAACCGGCACTTGTTTCGGAGCCGTCCGGCCAGACCTGGCGCTGATGGTTCTGCGCACCAGGATAGCCCAATTCTGCACGGTTTTTTTCGTCATCGGGAGAGATCGGAGTGATGATGCTTGTGCCGTCGCAAAAGCTGGACAAGGCAATTTCAAACGACGTGCCACCAACCTTCTTGGTCTTGATAAAGATGAGTTTCAGCGGGTGGCAAATGATCATGGGATTCTCCTGACCTGAAGTGTTTTGGGCAATATTCCAAAGACACCTGTCAGAGAGGTTAATCCGCTGCCGAAAAGAAAAACCCCGGCCAAACTGGCCGGGGCTCTGTGAAATCAGATCATTCCCACTCGATGGTGCCCGGAGGCTTCGAGGTGATGTCGTAGGTGCAGCGGTTGATGCCCTTCACCTCGTTGATGATCCTTGTGGCGGTCTCGCCCAGGAACTCGTGGCTGAAGGGGTAGTAATCCGCGGTCATGCCATCGACAGAGGTCACCGCGCGCAGGGCACAGGCGTAGTCATAAGTGCGGCCGTCGCCCATCACGCCGACGGTGCGGACCGGCAGAATCGCCACGAAGGCCTGCCAGATCTCGTCATACAGACCGTGCTTGCGGATCTGGTCGATGTAGATCGCATCCGCCTCGCGCAGGATCTCCAGCTTCTCGCGGGTGATCTCGCCGGGGCAGCGGATCGCCAGACCCGGCCCGGGGAAGGGATGGCGGCCGATGAAGCTCTGCGGCAGGCCCAGCTCGCGGCCGAGGGCGCGGACTTCGTCCTTGAACAGCTCGCGCAGCGGCTCGACCAGCTTGAGGCCCATCTTCTCCGGCAGTCCGCCGACGTTGTGGTGCGACTTGATGGTGACCGAAGGCCCGCCCGAGAAGGAGACCGATTCAATCACATCCGGGTACAGGGTGCCTTGCGCCAGGAATTCGGCGCCGTCGATGGTGTCGGCGTGTTTCTGGAACACGTCGATGAACAGCTTGCCGATGATCTTGCGCTTGGTTTCCGGGTCGCTTTGCCCGTCCAGCTCGCCCAGGAACAGATCGCTTTCATCCGCGTGGATCAGCTGGATGTTGTAATTGTCGCGGAACATCGAAACGACTTCTTCCGCCTCGTTCTTGCGCAGCAGGCCGTGGTCCACGAACACACAGGTCAGCTGGTCGCCGATCGCCTCGTGGATCAGGATCGCCGCAACCGAGGAGTCAACACCGCCGGACAGGCCGCAAATCACCTTCTTGTCGCCGACCTGCTCGCGGATCTTCTCGATCATCTGCTCGCGGTAGGCGCCCATGGTCCAGTCGCCGCTGAAGCCGGCCAGACGCACGAAGTTCTCATAGAGCTTGGCGCCGTTCGGGGTGTGGTGCACCTCCGGGTGGAACTGAACTGCATAGAAATTGCGCGACACATCGGCGGTGATGGCAAAAGGCGCGTTGGGGGAGGTGCCGTAGACCTCGAACCCCGGGGCGATCTTGCTAACGTGGTCGCCATGCGACATCCAGACCTGCTCACGGTCGGCGTCGTTTGCAAACCAGCCGTCCAGCAGCTCCAGCCGGTCAACGGTCGGGGTCACAAAGGCGCGGCCGAATTCGGCGGTGCCGTGGCCGCTTTCCACCTTGCCGCCGAGCTGGTGCATCATCACCTGCTGGCCATAGCAGATGCCCAGGATCGGCACGCCATAGTCGAAAATCTCCTGCGGCGCCCGCGGGCTGCCCTCGCGGGTCACGCTGTCAGGCCCGCCCGAGAAGATCACCGCCTTGGGCGCCAGCTCGCGCACAAAGTCCATGGTGACATTCTGATAGGGGTGGATTTCGCAATAGACGTTCAGCTCGCGCAGGCGGCGCGCAATCAGCTGCGTGACCTGGCTGCCAAAGTCGATGATGAGAAGGCGGTCATGGGATGTCTCTGTCATGCACGCGCCATAGGGCAGGAACGCGGTTTCCGCAAGGGGGTTTGGCCGCCCTGCAGGAACACGTGCTCTATTTAACGGCTGACCGGCGTCCGGCCCGCGGAAGGTATGCCGAAGTCCACCGGCGCGGTGGAAAATGCTCCGGCAATGTCGCTTTTCAACTTGAATGGCCGCAATCCTGCGGCGGCGGCGCGCGCACTGGCTATAATACCCTTCGCAATGAAATGCCTGTGGTGAGGATAAACCATGACAGAAGCAGCCCCGCGCCGTCGTGCCCGCGGTTCCGGCGGCGGCGCCGCCCGCCGCGCCGAGCGCACCAGCGTCAAGATCGAGACCGCCAAGTACATCGAGCGCAACATTCCGAACTTCGAGATCCTGAACGAGGAAGCGCTGGAGATCATCGAGTACAACGCGGACACGATCCTGGAAGAGGTCGGCGTCAATTTCGTTGACAACCCGGCAGCGCTGCAGCGCTGGCGCGATGCCGGTGCCGACGTCCAGGGCGAGCGCGTGCGCATCCCCCGCGGCCTGGCCCGCAAGCTGTGCGAAACCGCACCGGCCGAGTTCACCCAGCATGCCCGCAACCCCGCGAAATCGGTGGTCATCGGCGGCCGCAACCTGGTTCTGGCACCGGTCTACGGCCCGCCCTTCGTGCGCACCCGCAGCGGCGGCCGCCGCTATGCGACCATGGACGACTTCAACAAGTTCGTGAAACTGGCCTATATGTCCAAGTGGCTGCACCACTCCGGCGGCACCGTCTGCGAACCCACCGACATCCCGGTGAACAAGCGCCACCTCGACATGCTGATGGCGCATATGACCCTCAGCGACAAGCCGTTCATGGGCTCCGTCACCGAACCCAGCCGCGCCCAGGACTCAGTCGACATGTGCGGCATCCTGTTCGGCAAGGAGTTCGTGCAGAACAACACCGTGATGACCTCGCTCACCAACATCAACTCGCCGATGACCTTCGACGACGTGATGATGGGCTCGCTGGAAGTCTATGCTCAGAACAACCAGGCCTGCATCATCTCGCCGTTCATCGTCGGCGGCGCCATGGCGCCGGTGTCGGTGGCAGGCACCCTCACGCAGGTGCTGGCAGAGGTTCTGGCCGGTATCGCCTACAACCAGCTGTGCCGCCCCGGCGCGCCCGCGATCTTCGGCGCCTTCGTGTCCTCGATCGACATGAACTCCGGCGCGCCAACCTTCGGCACCCCCGAAGCGTCGCTGGTCACCTACGGCGCAGGCCAGCTGGCCCGCCGCCTGGGCGTTCCGTTCCGCTCGGCCGGTTCCTTCTGCGGCTCCAAGCTGCCGGATGCGCAGGCCGCCTATGAAACCGCCAACTCGCTCAACATGGGCCTGATGTCCGGCGTGAACTTCATGCTGCACTCCTGCGGCTGGCTCGAGGGCGGCCTGGTTGCCGACTTCGAGAAGTTCGTGATGGACGCCGACCAGCTGGGTGCACTGCACGGCCTTGCCAAGGGCATCGCCGTGGACGAGAACGGCCAGGCGATGGATGCCATCCGCGAAGTCGGCCCCGGCGGCCACTACCTCGGCTGCGGCCACACCCAGGCCAACTTCAAATCGGCCTTCTGGAAATCCGACCTGCTCGACTACAAACCGTTCGAACAGTGGGAAGAAGAAGGCGCCCGCGACACCTACGCGCTGGCAGAAAGCCGGGTTGAGAAACTGCTGGCCACCTACGAGCAGCCGGCGCTGGATCCGTCGGTCAAAATGGCGCTGGACGAATACGTGGCCGAGAAGAAAGCCTCCATGCCCGACGCCTTCATGTAAGGCCAAGGGCGAAAATCAGGGGCAGGGGGCCGCACCCTCTGCCGCGGCAAAACGGCGGTCCCGCGGGACCGCCGTTTTTGCGTTGCAGCGCGTGCGCAGATACGCCGCCTCACTGGCCAGCGCGATCAGAACATCCACATGGCGGATCATCGAATATCCTGCTTCGCCGGCCTGGCGTGACGCATTCAGGCCCTCTTCCATCTCCAAGAGCCGCATCACCGCTGCCGCAGGCCGCGGTATGCCGCCATAGCCCAGAATCCGCCGCAGGTCGCGTTTGCGGCAATAGTTCCGGGCGCCAAGCCGGGCCGCCCGCGCCAGGATCCTCGGGCGCCGGAGCAACGAAACGCGGCTGAAAACATCCTGCATGATCGTCTCCTTTCCTATCTCTGATCTGGCCCTGCTATAACACAACCCAGGGTGGTGTTGCGGAAAGGGGGAAACCGGCGAACGGTCCGTTTTGTGATGATTATGCTTTTTCTGGAAACAATGGTGCTCGATCCGCGCTTTTGTCCAGATTCGGCCGGGCGAAATGGGACATGCCGCAGGCACCTTTGAGTGCGGCTGCCCCGGCAGCCTGGCTTAAAACCGGGGGTTAAGAATGCAAAACATGACACGGGCACCCTTTCCGGGCTGGGTGCCGCTGGAAACATGCCGCTACCTTCAGCACACCGAGGCAGGCCGCCCGATCCGCCAGCTGGCCCGCAAGGCGGGCTGCCATCCCTCGACCATTCTGCGGCAGGTCCGGCGGGTGGAGGTCCTGCGGGACGACCCGCTGATAGACGAGGTGCTGACCTATTTGGCCGGGCGCTATAAATCCGCCCCGGCGAAACCCCGGCAGGAGGAAAAGCCCTCCGCCGCAAACCGCAGCCTGAGGACGGGATTCGAGCGGGAGGCAGCCAGCGTGCTGACCCTGCTCAGCCGGGGCGGTGCGGTTCTGGCCGCTGCCGAGGGCATGGAAATGGCCGTGGTGGTGCGCGAAGGCCACGAAGCCGACTGCCAGAAGGTAGCGGTGTCGCGGCCCCTGGCGGGGGCGCTGGCGCTTACCGGCTGGATTGCCTGCTCGCGCAAGGGGCGGATCAGCCGATATTCGATCACTGCGGCCGGGCGCGCGGCGCTGAACCGGATCATCGCCGACCAGGAGAACCGCGCCCGCGCCCGGCTGGAGGGCGGTTTTTGCGAGGCACAGGCGGCGTTCGAGGCGCCAGATCCGGGCGAGGCCGCAGGGGGCGGCCGCAAGTCCCGCTATGGCGGCGCGGAAACCCCGCTGGAGATGCTGGCAAGGCTGTCCGACAAGGATGGCAAATCCTTCCTTACCCAGCCGATGGTGCGGGTAGTGCCCCGGGAGATGGTGTAGGAACTGGCGTCCACCTGCTTCTTCATGGCTGGTGTTGCTCGTTCACTGGGCGGCGACCATCTTCGCCGTATCGGGATCGTTGCACACGTCAGTCAGCTTTTCCACCGGCATGTAGCGGCGCGAGACGGTCCACTCATCATTTTGTTCCAGCATGAGGGCGCCGACGAGCCGGACGACAGCCGCGCGGTTCGGGAAGATCCCGACGACGTTGGTGCGCCGTTTGNGGTAGTGCCCCGGGAGATGGTGTAGGAACTGGCGTCCACCTGCTTCTTCATGGCTGGTGTTGCTCGTTCACTGGGCGGCGACCATCTTCGCCGTATCGGGATCGTTGCACACGTCAGTCAGCTTTTCCACCGGCATGTAGCGGCGCGAGACGGTCCACTCATCATTTTGTTCCAGCATGAGGGCGCCGACGAGCCGGACGACAGCCGCGCGGTTCGGGAAGATCCCGACGACGTTGGTGCGCCGTTTGATCTCCTTGTTGACGCGCTCCAAAGGGTTCGTGCTGTGCAACTTCGAGCGCAGGCTCTCGTCGTAGGCCATGTAGGCGAGAACGTCGTGCTCTGCCTCGTCCATGAGCTCGGCGACATCCCTGAACCGGTCACGCAGGCTGTCGGCGACCTCCCGCCAGCGGGCATGGGCCTGATCGCGGTCCTTCTCTGCGAAGACGGTCTTCACCACGGCGCTGACCACCGGCTTGTTGGTCTTGTTCACCCGGGCCAAAAGGTTGCGCTGGAAATGCACGCGACAGCGCTGCCATCCAGCTCCCAGAACCTTGCGGGCAGCGGCCTTCAGGCCCTCGTGGGCGTCGCTGATCACAAGTTGAACTCCGCGCAGGCCTCGTCGGGTGAGCGAACGCAAAAAGTCGGCCCAGAACGCCTCGGCCTCGGAAGGCATGACGGTGATCCCGAGGATCTCGCGCCGCCCGTCGGTGTTGACCGCCACGGCCACTATCACCGCCATGGACACGATCCGCCCGCCCTCGCGCAGCTTCACGTAGGTGGCGTCGAGCCAGAGGAAGGGCCAATCGCCCTCCAGCGGCCGGTTCAGGAACGCCTGCACGCGCTCGTCGATCTCCCCGCAGAGCCGCGACACTTGGCTCTTCGACGTGCCGGCCAGACCCATGGCGCGCACCAGGTCGTCGACGGCGCGCGTGGAGACTCCTTGAATGTAAGCTTCCTGGATCACCGCCATCAGCGCCTTCTCGGCCGTCCGGCGTGGCTCCAGAAACGCCGGGAAGTAGCTGCCCTTGCGCAGCTTGGGGATGTTCAGCCCGATCGTGCCCGCGCGCGTATCCCACTGCCGCGATCGGTAGCCGTTACGCTGGTTCTCACGCTCTGGTGTCCGCTCGCCATGCCCGGCTCCGCAAAGCGCAGATACTTCGATGTCCATCAGCCGCTGTGCGGCGTCCTGGATCAGCTCACGCAAGAAATCCGCGTCATCACTCTTGGCGATCACCCCCGGAAGGTCGATCATGGTCTCGGTCATCGTGCTCTCCTTCGTTGTCATCGGCTTCAACAACCTCAGACTACGAAGATGCGCGGTGGCCGCCAGCCCGGCCGCGCGCTGCGCTAAGCCAATGGCTTCGCGCGCGGCCTCCTACACCACGGGTTGGGACGCTACC
>NZ_WLCM01000060.1 GCF_013317235.1 Leisingera sp. ANG59
ACCCGCATGCATGAGGCGATCCTGGCCAATATGCAGCTGGCCTCCAACGTGCTGATCTCCGACGACCTGGAGAGCGCGCGGCTCTTGAGCCTGGAGAAGACCGAGCTGAAGCGGATGGAGCACGACAGCCGCAAGCGCCACCTGAAGCGGCTGCAGGACGGCGCGCGGGAGAGCTTTGACACCTCCGACATCCACCTGGAAACGCTGCGCGCCCTGCGCGAGTTCAACAGCCACATCGCCGCCGTCGCCWMYCCSGTGCTCTACCGCARCGGACAGCTGYTKGARACAAGGCTCATWGAAGAYATGCCMGAAGGCGAGGACGAGGACACGCTTCAGAAAACCAGCAGCTGACCGCCCGCTCGCAGCCTGAGGTCAGGACCCTAGAGAAGAACGCTGCCGGGCATATCAGGAAAATCCTCAACTGCAGAGGCTTCCAGGTAATTCCGCACTGTCGGGTCTATCCGCGTGCTGCGCACCGGATAAACCCCGCAGGCGGCAATCGCCTCGCGTGCTGAAACCCGCTCATCCAGACGCTTCCAGATCGCCCGCGCCGCATAGGGGCGTGGAAAGGGACGCCAGGCCAATCCCATTGTCATGCCGCGCAGGTATTTCAGTTGCTGCCGGTGGGCGGAAAACAGGATAGTCTGCGCCACGCTGCCCTCATGCGCGCGCTCATGCTCGGTGATGAACAGCCGGTTGCCGCGCTGGGTCACCATGCCTTCGTACCGCGAGATTTGCCGTATGCTCTGCTCCGGATCATGGGCGATTTCCAGGTTGCGCGAAAGGATGAACCCGTCTCTTTCAAAAAAACGGGTCAGGGAGCAAAAGATCCCTTCACCCCAGGAAGGCGTCCGGAAATAGGCGTGGTAAAAGCCCAAGTAGCGCTTCAGATTGCGCTGCTGGCCGCGGAACGGCTCCAGGAAACTGTCGCTTGGACCCGGCGGCGTGGTACGGGCGGCATCGCTGAGCTGGGCTTCGAACTCGGCCTGAGGGGCAAACAACCGCGCCTCCGGAATATCGAAATAGCGCGCAATCCGTCGCAGGTTGTGGGCTGCGGGCAGGCTGGTGCCGTTGAGGTAGCGGTTGAACTGCTGGCGGTTGATTCCAACCTCACGACAGATCTGCGCAATGCTGCCATGTTCGGCGCACAGCGACCGCAAGTTTTCAGAAAAATTTTCCGGCATGGCTGATTTCCTTTCGCTAACTGACGCTAGGATGATGCATACCGCGTCGGTTTGCGCATGTTTGCACAATTCCGTGATCCGCGAAACAGGCGTTTTCTGTTCCCAAGCCGCCTGGGTCTGGGGAACCCGGAACCTGCCGAATGACCTGACAAGTCAGCGCCGCCAAGCGCAGGCAGACCGGAGGAGCACAGGCGGAGCGGATCTGATCCAAGGGAGGACATCATGAAGATCGAATGGACCAAGACGGCGCTGGGACGCCGCGGATTTCTGAAGGGCGCCACGGCGCTAGGGGCGGCGGCGGCGCTGCCCATGGGCCTGGGCGGCCGTGCTATGGCGGCAGAGGGCAGCACCCTGCGGGTGCGCTCCTACGGTGACATGCAAAGCATCGACCCGGCGTTTTCCAAAGGCGTGATCGACGAGGAAATCCATGCCTCGATCTACAACAAGCTGATCCAGTACAAGCCGGGCCGCGAATGGGACTGGCAGATGGACGCCGCCGCGATGATCGAACAGGGCGACGAGACCCACATCAAATTCGCGCTGCGCGACGACATCGGGTTCACCAACGGCTTTGGCGCGATGACCGCCGAAGACGTGAAATTCAGCTTTGAGCGGATCGTGGATGAGGCCACCGACAGCCCCAACAAGCCCGACATGGGCCCGCTGAGCCATGTGGAGGTGACGGGCGAACGGGAAGGCACCATCGTGCTGAACGAGCCGTTCGCACCTCTGTGGTCGATCGCGCTGCCCTATATCACCGGTAACATCGTGTCGAAAAAGGCCTGGGAGGCCGCAGGCGGCAAGGCAACCACCGATCCGCTGGCGGAATCCGGCCCCTATCTGCGCGACAGCTGGTCGCCGAAGGAAAAGACCGTCTTGAGGCGCAACCCGGACTGGAAGGGCGAAGCCCCTGCCTGGGGCACCATCGAAATCCTGCCGATCGACGATGAAAACACAGCCGAAATCGCCTTCGAGGCCGGTGAGCTGGATTTCACCCGCGTTTCGCTGGGCTCGGTCGCGCGCTACCGGGACGGGGTGCCGAACGGCGGCACGCTGCTGGAATACCCATCGCTCTACTACACCTGGCTGGGCATGAACTTGGATCACCCCAAGCTGCAGAACCCGAAACTGCGGCAGGCGATCCAGCACGCAATCGACGTGCCGTCGGTGCTGGAAGCCGCCTACTTCGGTGCCGTGGAGCCCTCGACCGGCATCATCGCGCCGGGCCTGGCGGGTCACCGTCCGCAATCCCTGGTGCCGCCGCAGGCCGATTTTGCCAAGGCCGCGGAACTGCTGGCGGAATCCGGCGAGACCAACGTGACGCTCAAGCTCGACACGCTGAACAAGACCACCTTCACCACCGCCGCCCAGGTGATCCAGGCGACACTGGCGCAGATTGGCATCACGGTCGAGGTCAATGTGCTGGAATCCGGGGCCTTCTGGGCCAGCGCCGACAACGAGGACCTGCAGCTGGTGCTGAACCGCTACTCAATGACCCCGGACCCGTACTACGCGACCTCCTGGTTCACCACCGAACAGGTCGGCCACTGGAACTGGGAGCAATTCAGCAACGACGAGTTCGACAAGATCCATGCCGAGGCCTCGCAGCTGACCGACCAGGCGAAACGGGACGAGATGTACCGGCGGGCACAGGATCTGATGGAGGAAAGCGGCGCCTACCGCTTCCTGACTCATGAGGCGACGCCGGTGATTCACTCGGCAGGCGTGGTGCCAGCGCTGCGGCCTGATGGGCTGGCGCTGCTGCGCTACTTCGGCAAGGCCTGACAGTCCCCGCAGGCCCGGTCCTCCCCCCGGGCCTGACCTGGCACGGCTGCAATATGCGGCGCAGCCGTGCCGTTTTCATCCGCACAGCGAAGACAAGGGAGCCATGCGGCCATGTTACTTTATGCAACCCGGCGGTTCGGGCTGGCACTGCTGATCCTGATCGTGGCGGTCACTGTCATGTTCCTGATGATCCGCGCCGTGCCTGGCGATCCGGTCCAGATCATGCTGGGCCCGCGCGCCACGCCAGAGCTGCAGGCGCGGCTGACGGCGGAACTGGCGCTGGACCAGCCTATCTGGAAACAGCTGCTGATCTTCTACGGTAACCTGATGCAGGGCGATCTGGGGATCGACGTGTTCTCGGGCCGCTCGGTGACGGCAATCGTCTTTGAACAGCTGCCGCACACACTGTGGCTGATCTTGGGCTCAATCGCCTGGTCTGCCACGCTGGGCATCGCTCTTGGCGCCTACGCAGCCGCACACCCCAATACGCTGATCGACAGGATTACCGCAGCCATTTCCGTGAGCTTCGTTGCTGCCCCCGCCTTTGTTGTTGCGCTGCTGTCCTTGCTGATCTTTGCTGTGAACCTGCAGTGGTTCCCGGCCATCGGCGCAGGCGAGGGCTTCTGGGGCCGTCTCGACCACCTGGTGCTGCCCGCCTTTGCCATCGGCCTCAGCTGGGTCGGCTATATCGCCCGGCTGGTGCGCGCCTCGATGCTGGAAGTGATGGGCGAGAGCCACATCCGCACCGCCCGCGCCTTTGGCATTCATGAACGCCGGGTGGTGATGGTCTATGCGCTGCGCATCGCCATTCTGCCGGTGGTCACGGTGATTGGCGTCGGCATGGGATTCCTGCTGTCCTCTGCCGTCTTTGCCGAGATCGTCTTTGCCCGCCCCGGCCTCGGCAAACTGGTGATCGACAGCATCACCACCCGCAACTACCCGATCGTGATGGGATCGGTGCTGATCTCCACCGGCCTGTTTGTGGTCTCCACCGCGCTGGCCGACCTGATCAACGCCTGGCTCGATCCCCGCGCCCGCACGGCGAAATAAGGAGGGCGTGAGATATGGCTAAATCCCGTACCGAACTGGGCCAGATCGTCACCGGCGTCGCCCGCGACCCGCTGGGGCTGATGGGTCTGATCATCGTCGGCACCATCGTGTTCTGCGCCATCTTCGCCTATTGGATCGTGCCCTTCGATCCGGTTGGCATGAACATCAAAGACCGCCTGCAGGGACCGTCATGGACCCATCTTCTGGGCACCGACCAGTTAGGCCGCGATACGTTTTCCCGCGTGATTGCGGGCGGCCAGGTGGCGCTGCAGGTTGCCCTGCCGGCTGTCTTCGGCGCCATGGCCATTGGCCTGACGCTGGGCATGATCGCCGGTTACGGGCCGAAATGGCTCGACAACCTTCTGATGCTGTTCTTCGACACCATCCGCTCTTTCCCGACTGTGATGTTTGCCCTGGCCGTGGTGGCGCTGGTGGGGCCAAGCCTCCAGACCGTGGTGTTTGTGGTCATGGCGACCTCGATCCCGACCTATGGCCGGGTGGCGCGGACCCAGACGCTGACCTTGCGCAATTCCGAGTTCATCCTGGCCGAACGGTCCATGGGCGCCAGCATGACCCGCATTCTGGGTGTGCACATGCTGCCCAATATCGTCGGCGTGCTGGCAGTTCTGGCAGCGATGGACATCCCCACCGTGATCGCGCTGGAGGCCGGGTTGTCCTTCCTCGGCCTAGGGGTGAAACCGCCAACACCCAGCTGGGGTGCGCTGCTGAAGGACGGCTATTCCCTGATCCGCCAGACCCCCTGGCTGGTGGTGGGCGGCGGGCTGCCGATCATCCTGGCAACGCTGGGCTTCACCTTCCTGGGCGAGTCCCTGCGCGACGTGGTTGACCCGAAACTGAGGAAACAGCGATGACCGATACGCTTCTGGAAATCGACCGCCTCAGCGTCGATTATGAGACCGCCCGCGGCGACCTGAAGGCCTTGCGCGATATCTCCTTTGATGTGCGCAAGGGCGAGATTGTCGGAATCGTCGGGGAATCAGGCTGCGGCAAGTCCACCCTGATCTCCTCGATCCTGCGGCTGACCGCGCCCAACACCCGGTTCCGTCAGGGAGAGGTGCGGTTCAAGGGCCAGGATCTGCTGCAGCTGCCGGAACGCCAGATGCGGAACTTGCGCGGCGCCGATATCTCCATCGTGTTCCAGGACCCGATGCAGACCCACAACCCGGTGCTGTCGATCGGTCAGCAGATGGTCGATATCCAGCACCGCTCCAAGGCCTCCAAGGCTGAGAAGCGGGCGAGGGCGGCCAAGATGCTGGGCGCTGTCGGCATCCCCGATCCGGAAGCGCGGCTGGCGCAGTTCCCGCATGAGTTCTCCGGCGGCATGCGCCAGCGGATCGCCATCGCCATGGCACTGATGTCCGAACCTGACCTGCTGATCGCGGATGAGCCGACCACGGCGCTGGATGCCACGCTGGAAGTGCAGATCATCGAGCGCCTGCAGGAGCTGCAGCAGGAATTCAACTGCGCCATCCTGTTCATCTCGCATCATCTGGGTGTGATTGCAGAGCTCTGCGACCGGGTGGTGGTGATGTATGCCGGCGCCGTGGTTGAAAGCGGCGACGTGCGCGAGATTTTCCACGATCCCAAGCACCCCTACACCCGCCGCCTGATCGACTGCGACCCGGGCCACATCAAGGAGCGCGCCCGTGTCCTGCCCACCATCCCGGGCGAGGTGCCGGATCTCGCCAACCTGCCCGGCGGCTGCATCTTCCGCGACCGCTGCGACCAGGCAATGCCGCGCTGCGCGTCGCATGTGCCGCCGCTAATACAGCTGAAAGACGGCCACCACGCCGCCTGCTGGCTGAACCACAAGGAGGCCGCAGAATGAGTCTGCTGAATGTGAAAGACCTCAAGACCAGCTATGGCCCGGTCAACGTGCTGGCCGGTGTCAGCTTTACCGTGGAGCCAGGCGAGACCTATGCGCTGGTGGGCGAGAGCGGCTCCGGCAAAACGACAGTAATCCGCGCGATTGCCGGGCTGGCTCCGGCGCAGGAAGGCTCTGTCACATTCGAGGGCCGGGAAATCCGCGGCGCCTCGGAACGCGAGCTGCGTCCCCTGCGCAAGGACATCGCGATGATGTTCCAGGACCCGGTCGGCTCGCTGTCGCCGCGGCTCACGATCCGCAGCCTGATCACCGAACCCTACCGCATCCAGGGCATGAAGGACCGCGATCTGGATGCCGAGGCCAAACGCCTTCTGGAGATGGTGAACCTGCCTGCGCATTTCGCCGACCGCTATCCCTATCAGCTGTCCGGCGGCCAGGCGCGGCGGGTCGGCGTCGCCCGCGCGCTGGCGCTGGAGCCCAAGCTGATCCTGGCGGATGAGCCCACCGCGGGGCTGGACGTGTCGGTGCAGGGGGAGCTTCTGAACCTGATGAACGACCTGCGCGAACGGCTGGGGCTGGCGATGGTGATCATCACCCACAACCTCAACGTCGTGCGCCATGTGGCCGACCGGATGGGCATTATGTACCTTGGCCGCCTGGTCGAAGAAGGCACCACTGAGGCAATCTTCAAGAACCCGCGCCACCCCTATACCCGCTGCCTGTTGTCGGCGAACCCGGAACCCGATCCCGACGCCCGGCTGGAACGCATCGCCCTGAAGGGCGAACCGCCCAGCCTGCTGCGCCGCCCCAAGGGCTGCGAGTTCCGCGAACGCTGCCCCTTTGCGCAGGAGATCTGCACACAAACCCCGCAATGGGAGGTCGCAAACGGCCACGGGTTGCGCTGCCTGGCGCCCTTGAGCTGACGGCCCTCTGCCCGAAACCCCTCAACATCCGAAAGACCATGACCAGCACATTGTATTTCAACGGCGTTGTCCTGACGATGGACGCGGCCAATTCCTGCGCCCAGGCGGTGCTGACCGAAGGCGAGACCATCCGCGCTGTTGGCCCTGAGACGGACCTGCGCGCGCAGATGCCTGCGGGCACTGTTGAGGTGGACTTGCAGGGCCAAACCCTGACCCCCGCCTTCATCGACCCGCATGGGCATTTCCCCGACCCGGGGTTCATCCGATTGTTTCGTGTGAACCTGGCTTCTGCCCCCAGCGGCGATTGCCCGGATATTCCCACCGCCCTAAACCGGCTGCGGGCCAAGGCAGCGGAAACCCCTGCGGGGGAATGGGTGATGGGGGTGCTGTTCGACAATACCGCCATTGCCGAGGGCCGGATGCCGACCCGCGCCGAGCTGGACAGTGTCTCAACCGAACATCCCATCTGGGTGATCCACGCCTCCGGCCACAACGGCGCGGCAAACTCACTAGCACTGGAACGCCACGGCGTGAACCGCGACACCCCCGATCCCCTTGGCGGCCGCTTCGGCCGCGACCCGGAGACCGGAGCGCTGACAGGGCTGATAGAGGGCCTGTCAGCAATGGGCGAGATGGGAGATACCGATTTCCTGATCGACCGCGAACGGTTTTGGGCCGGGTTCAACAGCTGCCGCGACGAGTACCTTGCGCATGGCGTCACCTACGCCCAGAACGCCTGGGCCACGCGGGAGATGCTTGGGCATTTCGCCTCGCTGCCCGCCGATCAGGACCCGGGCTATGACCTGATGCTGCTTCCCATAGGAGAGCTGGAGCCAGAGCTGAGCAGCGGCCCAGATGCGCTGGCCTGGCCCGGCAACCCACACTTTACCCTTGGCCCTCGCAAGCTGTTCACCGATGGGGCGTTCCAGCTGCAGACCGCATTGCTCAGCGCGCCTTACCACAAACCTGTGGACCCGGCCCACCCCTGCGGGATGTCTTACGCGGATGCCGCCGAGCACCGCCGCGAAGTGAAGAAACTGCATGATCTGGGTTTCCAGATCCACTGCCACTGCAACGGCGACGCAGGCGCGCAGATGTTCATCGACGCTGTGGCGGCGGCGCTGGAGGCCAMCCCGCGCGAAGATCACCGCCACACCATCATCCACGGGCAAGCCTTGCGCGACGACCAATTGCAGCAGATGGCAAAGCTTGGCATGACCGTCAGCTTCTTCCCGGCGCATGTGCATTTCTGGGGCGACCGCCACTATGACACTTTCCTGGGGCCGGAGCGCGCAGAACGGATTTCCCCCTGCGCCTCCGCCGAGCGGTTCGGCGTCCGTTACACCATCCACAACGACGCCTCCGTGACGCCGACACGGCCCATCCACCTGGCCCATTGCGCCGTGAACCGGCTGACCGCCAGCGGCCGTCGGCTGGGTGAGGCGCAGCGGATCAGCGCTTTGTCTGCCCTGCGCGCCCAGACGATCGACGCCGCCTGGCAGGTCTTCCAAGAGGACACCCGCGGCTCCATCGAACCGGGCAAGCTGGCGGATTTCGCGGTTCTGAACCGCAATCCGCTGGACGACCCGGACCAGATCGAGACCACCACAGTCACCCGCACCATCCGCCGCGGGCAGACCGTTTGGGTGCAGGAGCAGTGACAATGCAGGCCAAACCGCGGATTGCCATTGCAGGCTTTCAGCATGAAACCAATTGCTTCGGCACCACCAAGGCCGGGTTGGCAGAATTCGAGATGGCAGATTCCTGGCCCGCCATGCTGCAAGGTGAGCAAGTGATCCGCGAAACCCGCGGCATGAACCTGCCCATCGCAGGCTTTGCCGAGGCCGCAGCGAGGGCCGGGATGGACCTCGTCCCCATCCTGTGGTGCGCGGCGGAACCGTCAGCGCAGGTCACTGACGAGGCCTTCGAAACCGTCTGCACCAGGATTCTGCAAGGCCTGCGCGCCGCGGGTCCCCTGGACGGGATATTCCTAGAACTGCACGGCGCGATGGTGAGCGAAAGCCACCCCGACGGCGAAGGGGAGCTCCTGCAGCGGGTGCGCGCCTGGGCCGGGCCGGACTTGCCCGTCGTGGCCAGCCTCGACCTGCACGCCAATATTTCAGCGGTGTCGGTGGAACTCGCCGATTACATCGCGATCTACCGTACCTATCCGCATCTCGACATGGCGGAAACCGGCGCCCGCTGCGTGCCGGTGCTGCAGCACCTTCTGGCAGGCGACAGGCTGCACAAGGCATTCCGGCAGATGAACTGCCTGATCCCGCTGCATGCGCAATACACCACCGCCACGCCTGCGCGGGAGCTTTATGCCGCGCTGCCGCCGCTGGAGCAGGCGGGCGTGCTGGCAGACATCGCGCTTGGTTTCACTGCAGCGGATTTCCCGGACACAAGGCCCTCCTGCGTCGCCTATGCCCGGACTGCCGCCGCAGCCGCACAGGCGGCGGACCATATCACCGGGCTGTTCACCAGGCTGGAGCCGCGCTTCAGCCACCCGATGCTGACGCCGCAGCAAGCGGCAGAGATTGCCTGCCAGCCGCGCGCAGGCAAACCGGTTGTACTGGCGGATGTGCAGGACAATCCGGGTGCAGGCGGCACCTCTGACACCACCGGGTTGCTGGCGGCACTGGCACAGGCAGGCGCGCAGGGCGTTCTGATGGGGCTGGTCCATGACCCCCTGGCAGCCGCTGCGGCGCATGAGGCGGGGCAGGGGGGTGTCTTCCGGACAGCGCTCGGCGGACGCTCAGGCGCGGCGGGCGACAAACCGTTTGAGGCAGAATTTCAGGTCCTGGCACTTGGCGATGGCACCTGCCGCTATTCAGGCGAGATGTATGGCGGCGGCGTCGCCACGCTCGGCCTGACTGCGGCGCTGCGCTTGAAGGGGGCGAAGGCAGACATCACCCTGGTTGTTACCAGCATCCGCAACCAATGCCTGGACCTGGCGCATTTCACCCATATCGGGCTGGACCCGGCAGCCTTCCGCACAATCTGCGTAAAAAGCACTGCTCACTTCCGCGCCGACTTCGAACCGGTTGCCAGCGCAGTGTATCCGGTGGCGGCCCCCGGCGTGTTTCCCTGTGATCTGGGTGCGTTCCCGTACACAAACCTGCACCCGGACGTCAGAGCCATCCCTGCAAAAGGCTGACACCTGCTGCAAGGATGGTCTGCGCAGGCGGCGAGGGGTAGCCGCCTGCGGGAGGATCAGTCCTCATCCTCGCCGTTCTGATAGGGCACCACCAGCGTCGGGATCTGCGAACGGCGCAGGACACGTTTGGCCACAGTGCCCAGAAAAGTGTGGGAAAACCCGTGGTCATGGGCGCCCAGCACGATCAGGTCGCAGCCCAATTCCACCGAGCGGCGCAAGATCACCTCTGCCGGGTGGCCGTCGGTTACCTCAACCGAGGTGACCTGATCGCGGATCCTGGCCTCGTCGCCTTCAAAAGACGCCCAGAACCGCGCCTGCCGCTCGGCCAGCATCTGCTTGACCATCTCATGACGCCGCTTGGCCGCCGACTTGCGGGTTTCATCGTTCAGCACGAACATCTCAAACGTGATGCGTGCATCCTCTGAAATCGGCTCATTCACATGCAGCACGTGGATTTCCGCTCCTGTCGCATGGGCCAGACTGGCCGCATGGCGCAGCGCCAGGGTGGAGTTATGCGACAAGTCGGTGGCAAACAGAATGTTTGTGATCATCGGTTTCATGCCGGTCTCCTTTCAGATCAGTAGCCGAACAGCCGCGGCAGCCACAGCGAGATTTCCGGGAAGAAGGCGATGATGAAAATCGCAATCGTGTTCACCGCCGCAAAGGGCAAGGCCCGCAGCGAGATCGTTTCGATCGAGATATTCGAGATGCCCGAGGCGATGAACAGGTTTTCCCCCAATGGCGGCGTCTGGAAGCCGATGCCCAGGGTACAGACCATCACCACGCCGAAATGGATCGGATCGATGCCTACCGAATAGGCGACCGGCAGCATTACAGGAACCAGGATCAGGATGGTTGCCAGGGTCTCCATGAACATGCCGACGAACAGCAGGAAGAAGATGATCAGCGCCCAGATCACATAGAGGTTCTGGGTAAAACTAAGCATGCTGTCGGCGATCATCGCCGGGATCTGGTTTTCCACCAGCAGGCGGCCGAATACGGTTGCCGTGAACAGGATCAGCAGCACGCGGCCCGTCAGCCAGGTGGTTGCCTCAAGCGACTGGAACAGCGACGTCCAGGTCAGCTCGCGGTAGATGAACACACCGATCACAAGGGTATAAAAGATTGCCACAATGGCCGCCTCGGTCGGGGTGAAAAAGCCGGTGTAGATGCCGCCCAGGATCACCAGCGGCGCCATCAGCGACCAGAATCCGCGGTACATCTCACAGCCGACATTGCGGATCGACCAGCCGTCAGCAGATCCTTTGTAGCCGCGCTTCTTTGACATGAAGAAGTTCAGGATCAAAAGGCTTGTCGCGATCAGGAAGGCCGGCACAAAGCCTGCAATGAACAGCTTGGAAATCGAGACCGACTGAAAGGTCCCGTATTTCTCCACCGCTTCCGGCGGCGGCGCCATGCCAAGCGCGGCAATGCCAAAGATCACCATCGGAATCGACGGTGGAATGATGATGCCAAGACCGCCGGAGGACGCCGTGACGGCTGAGGCATAGCCTTTCTCATAGCCGCGGTTGATCATGGCCGGGATCATCAGCATCCCGACGGCCGCCGTGGTGGCGGGGCCGGAACCGGAGATCGCGCCAAAGAACAGGCAGGCCATCACGGTGGCGGCGGAAATGCCGCCAGTGAACGGACCGGCCAGGCTTTCGGCCACGTTGATCAGCCGTTTTGAGATCCCGGCGGCCTCCATCAGCGCCCCGGCAAGAATGAATGCTGGCAGCGCCATCAGCGGGAAGGAGCCGACAGAGGTAAAGGCGATCTGCACGAATTTGATCGGGTTTTCGTCCAGATAGAGGAATGACAGCAGCGACGACACCCCCAGCGCGACGGTGATCGGCGCCCCCAGAAGCAGCAGCAGCAGAAAGGATCCAAACAGGATCGTGACGATTTCGGTTTCCATTGTCCTGTCCCTCCCGGTTATGTGCGGTTGTCCGCGCCAGCCGCAGCCTTGATTTCGTCAAGGTCGATCTGGTCGGGATCGTGGATATCTTCGCCGCGGATCAGCTTGCGGTAATTCACCTGCAGAATGCGGATCGTCATCAGGGCAAAGGCGATGGGCAGAACCATGTAGATGTACTTCATTTCGATGCCCAAGGTCTGCGACTTCCAGAACTTGTTCATCTTGTTGAAGACGAAATCAGTGGCCAGCCACAGAAAATAGCAGTTGAAGAACAGCCAGAAGAGGTCGGCAAAGGCCTCAATATACTTGATCCAGCCCGCAGGCAGAAACTTGAACTGGAAGGTGACCCGGTTATGCGCGCCCTTCAGGGCGGCATAAGAGGCGCCAAAGTAGACAAACCAGACGAACATGTAGACCGACAGTTCTTCGATCCAAGAGAATGAATGGCCGAAAACCTCGCGCGAGACAATCTGCACAAACAGCAGAATGACAAAGCCGGACAGCAATAGGCGGCAGATATAGCTTTCTATATTTTCCAGGAATTTCCAGAACATGATGCACTCCTCCCCTGTGCGAAGCAGCGCCGTAGCGCTGCTTCGTTGTTTTTATGGGTTTGCCAGAGGCTTACTGGACCGGGTCACGGCCGATGGTGGTCAGCACGGAGTTCAGCTTTTCGACGCCGCCGATGGAGTCGTAAAACTGCGGCCAGACCGCTTCGGTCGCCAGCTGGATGAATTCGGCTTCATCGTTTGCCGGATCATCGATCTGCATGCCTTTGGCGACCAGTTCATCCTTGATCTGGGCTTCGATGTCGCGCAGGAACTGGGCCGATTTCAGGGTGGCTTCCTTGCCTGCCTCGATCAGGATCTGCTGGTCTTCTTCGGACAGGTCCTGGAACACAGCCTCGGAGACGATCAGCGGTTCGATCGAAAAGATGTAGCGCAGGTTGGTCACATATTCCTGCACCTCGTAGAATTTCATCGAGTTGATGGTGGTGTAGGGATTGTCCTGGCCGTCAACCACCTTGGTCTGCAGGCCGGTAAAGGTCTCGGACCAGGCCATCGGGGTCGGGTTGATGCCCCAGGACTTGTAGGTCTCGATCATGATCTCGTTCTTGGGCACGCGGATGACCAGATCCTGCAGATCAGCCACGGTGGTGACCGGCTTCTTGGAATTGGTCAGGCGGCGGAAGCCGGTGTAGGTCCAGGCCAGGATACGCACGCCGGCGTCCCGGATGGTGTTTTCGGTCAGCTCCTGGCCGATCGGGCCCTGGGTCAGCTTTTCTGCATCTTCCAGCGACAGGATCACATAAGGCAGGGTGAACACGCCGACGGTCGGCGAGAACGGCGTGACGTTGTTGATCGCCAGCAGCGACATATCCAGGGTGCCGATTGCCGCCTCGTTCACGGTGTCCTGTTCCGACCCCAGCTGGCCGTTCAGGAACATGGTGCCGGTGTGTTTGCCGCCGGATTTTTCTTCCAGCGCCTCGATGAAGAACTTGCCGGTACCTTCCTGCGAGCTGCCTGCGCCGTCGCCCACAGCGATCTTGAAGTTCTTGGCCGAAACAGCGCCGGTGGTCAGCAGCGCAGCGGCGGAAACGGCTGCTGTCAGGGTGCAGACCTTCTTGAGAAATGACATAACTTCCTCCCGTATTGTCATTCTGGGTCCCAAGGTCCGGGGCGGCGCGCCCTCCACAGCGCATCTGCCAGCCGGTTCCAGCCTTGGTCTGCCGGAAGCTACATTGCGTTTCTGGTTTCTTGAATGTAAACTTTTGAACGCAAAGTTTCACATATGTCGAACCATTTGATGGCCCGGAAGTCCAACCTCAAACATGTCGCCGATGCTGACCTGAAATTGCTGCGGGTGTTCAAGGCCGTGGCCGAAAGCGGCGGCTTGGCGGCAGCGGAAACCGAGCTGAACATCGGCAAATCCACCATATCGAAATATCTTGCCGACCTTGAACTGCGGCTGGACCTGAAGTTATGCCATCGCGGCCCGGCAGGGTTTTCGCTGACCGATGACGGCAGCAAGGTGCTGAAGTCGGCGGAAGGCTTGCTGCTCTCCGTTTCAGACTTCCGGGCTGAAGTGAATGAAATCAAGCAGCAGCTTGCCGGCACTCTGCGCATAGCCTTGTTCGATCAATGCGCCTCAAACCCCGAGGCCCATGTCGCCGGCGCCATCCGGGCCTTCAACAAGGCCGCCCCAGCGGTCGAGATCGACCTGTCGCTAGAACCGCCCAACGTCATCGAAACCAACGTGATCGGCGGTAAATTCGATGTTGGGATCCTGGCACTCCACCGGCCTTCGCCGAGTCTGAACTACGCCTCCCTTTATGGCGAGGATATGTTTCTTTATTGCGGCAAGGGGCATCCCTTCATGGACTGCGACCACTCCAGCCTCCGCATGGAGGATGTGCGCGCGGCCAACTACGCCGGCATCCGGGTGAACTCCCCTAACCTGCATGTCGGCCAGACACTGGGTTTCCGCCGCGCTGCCAAGGTGCAGAACGAACAGGCGCTGGCCATACTCGTCATGTCCGGCAGCTATCTAGGGTTTCTGCCCGACCACCTGGCCGACAAATTTGTCCGCGACGGGATGATGCGGAAAGTTCTGCCGGAACAAATCTTCTACCGGAGCCAGTTTGCCGCCGTCACCCGCAAGCGTCCGGCAATGAACCGCATCACCAGATTGTTTCTCGACCAATTGAACACAGCGCATTCTGCGCGGTAGACGGCAGTCGGCACGCCCCGCCGCAGCCTGTTCAGATAATGTCGAGCGAAACCTTGACCCGGTCCATCACCACCGACGAAGTGAACCGGCTGACATTGGATTCATCAAAGAAATACTCCTGGGTGAAGGCCTCGTATTCCTTGATGTCCTTGACAATGACCATCAGGATGAAATCCGCTTCGCCGGTGGTGTAATAGCATTGCTGCACCTGCGGCGCCTTGCGCATCTTGCGTTTGAAAGCATCCAGGTGCATCCGGCTTTCGCGCTCCAGAACCACCTGAACAATCACTGTCATTTCGCGGCCCATCTTGGCTGGCGACAGGATTGCGATTTCCCTTTCAATCACCCCGGTATCGCGCAGTTTCTTCAGCCGCTTCTGCACCGCGGGCGCTGAAAGGCCGACCTCCTGGCTGATTGCTTCGGCAGTCAGCTGCGCATTCGCCTGGATCAGCCGCAGAATTTCGTGGTCTTTGTTGTCCATGGCTGATTTTTGGGCCGGTTTGGCTGGAATGACAACTTGAAAACCTGCCGCAGGTCTGGCCGGAAGCCGCGCTGAGAGACAGCTTGCGAATGTTCAACTATGAAATGTGACCATGTCCCGGTCTGACATTTTGCGCCATCCTGACAGAAGAATTCCAGCAACAGCGACCGCTCCGATCCTAAAAATATGGACCTAAGATAGCTCGCCCGCCGAAGTGGCGTAAAATTCGAATTTGCGGCATCAATTCCGCAAAGATTCCGGAAAACTTCATTTGCGGCTCTCTTGCGGTACACGTTTTATCAGGACTTTCCGGTTTATGACTCCTCAAGGCCCCGGTGCCTCCGGGCGCCGCAGACTGCAGGAGACCCTGGCCAATGCCCCGACTGACAAAACTGCCTCTGAAGCTGAAACTGCCGCTGATCATGGTGGCCCTGACAGGTGTGTTCCTCGTCACCGTGTCAGTGCTGGTCTATTCCATGGCAGAGCGCAGCATCCGCGAAAATGCTTTTGCTGCCCAGAAGATCGAAGCCAAATCCGGCGCCCAGGCGCTGGGGTTCCTGATCAAAGCGGCGCGCTCCGATGTATCGAGCCTGGCAGGCCAGCCCGCGGTATTCCGGGCGATCAGCAACTTTGAGCGGGTTATCGGCATGGTCGAGGAAGACGACCCCATTGCTTATCTCAAGCAGACATACGCCGCCGGAAACCCCAACACCGCGGACCAGCGGGAGGAGCTGACGGATGCGGGCGACGGCTCCTATTACAATCAGTCGCATGTCACCTATCACCCCACCTTCCTGCAAAGCCTGCGCCTCAACGGCTATCAGGATCTCTATCTGATCAGCTCCGCCGGGCAGGTGGTTTATTCGGTGAAAAAGCAGGGCGATTTCATGACCGGTGTCCAGGAGTCGCCGGACAGCGGCCTGTCGCAGGTGTTCCAGGCAGCGCTTGAGGCTGAGGCAGGCACGGTAGCAGTGGCGGATTTCGCAACCTACAGCCACAGCCCGGATGCCGCAGCGTTCATGGCCGCGCCGGTGTTCGCCAAGAACGGCAAGATCGCCGGGGTGATCGCTATCCAGCTGGGCACCGATGGCATCGTCAAGGCCCTGACCAGCAACCTCTCAGGCGGCACCCACCAGAATATTTACGTGGTCAGCAGCGACGGCGTGGCCCGAAGCCCGTCCTCGGTGGCAGGCCTGTTCCCGGTGCTGCAGCGGTTGCCAGCAACGCCGCAGATCCAGGCCGCAAAGTCACGCGAGGCAAGCCAGTTCGAAGGCGTGCCCTCGTCGCTGGGGGAACACGCCATTGCCCAGGTGATGCCGCTGGACCTGCCCGGTTTCGACTGGTCTCTGGTGCTGGAAACCGATGAAAACACCGCCTTTGCGGTGGTCGAGCGCATCCGCCTGATCGCCGCCGGCATGATCGGCGCGGCGCTTCTGGCGGCGATCGGCGTCTCCTGGCTGGCGGCGCGCAGCGTCACCCGTCCAATCCACGCCCTGCGCGAAGCCACCAATGCGCTGGCCGACGCCGATTACAATTCTGAAATCCAGGGCCTTGCGCGCGGTGATGAGCTTGGCGATCTGGCGCGCAGCCTCGACACTTTCCGCGGCAAGCTGAAGGACGCAGATGAAGCCGCCGCCCGCGAGGTGGAAGCCGCCCGCCATACCGCAGCCGTGGTGGAAAGCATGAGCGCCGCGCTTTCGGAGCTGCAGCGGGGCAACCTGGCCTGCGACATCCGGGCGCCATTTGACGGTCATTACGAAACCCTGCGCGAAAACTTCAACCGCAGCCTCGAACGGCTGCGCGGCTCAATGGCAGAGGTCGTCGGCGCTGCCGGAAACGTCGGCCGCTTCTCCGAGGAGCAGCGCGGCGCAGCAACCGAGATGGCGCACCGCACCGAAAGCCAGGCCGCAACACTGGAAGAAACCGCAGGCGCGATCCGGGAACTGACCGGCGGCATCCGCGACACGGCAGAGCGCGCGGGCCGCATGGACGACACCATGCGCGGCGCCCGCAGCGAGGCAGAACAAAGCACCGATGTGGTGACATCAGCGGTGGCGGCGATGGATCAGATCCAGGAGGCCTCCGCAGAGATCTCCAAGATCATCAACATGATCGACGACATCGCCTTCCAGACCAACCTCCTGGCGCTGAACGCAGGCGTCGAAGCCGCCCGCGCGGGCCCCGCCGGGGCAGGCTTTGCCGTGGTTGCCTCTGAGGTGCGCGCACTGGCGCAGCGCGCCTCCAATGCGGCCGGGCAGATCAAGGGTCTGACCTCCGCGAGCGAGGAGCATGTCGCCAATGGTGTTGCCATGGTGGGCCGCGCCGGTGATGCGCTGACCCGGATTATCGAACAGGTCTCGGCAGTGTCCGGGCTTGTGACCGAGATCGCCGACGGTGTCCGGGCGCAATCGCGCGGGCTGGAAAAGATCGACGGCGCCATGCATCAGCTGGACAACATGACCCAGCAGAACGCCGCCATGTCCGAAGAAGCCGCCGCCGCCAGCCAGCTGCTGCAGCATGAATCGCAAAGCCTGACTGACATCGTCGGCCGCTTTGATTTGGGTGGGGAAGGTGCAGATCCTGACTTTGCGGCAAACCCGCACCGGCTGAGCGCATAAGACCGAAATGGCAGGCTGGAGTTAGCCTTCAGCCTGCCGGCAAGAAACGTGCTTCGACCCACTAAATTAACATAAGTCTCATTACAGGCCGATTGCTAGACCCCGAGAAACCGGTCCGCGACGTCCGCAGGCAACTCGGTTATCCGGCCTTCCCAAGCGTTGTTACCCTTGTTGAGGATCACCGCTCTGTCTGCCACGGCCGAGAGCTCCTTCAGTGATTTGTCCACCACCAGAATCGACAGCCCCGCCTCGCGTTTCAGCCGGGCGATGGCGGCCCAGATTTCCTGCCGCACCACCGGCGCCAGCCCCTCGGTCGCCTCGTCCAGGATCAAGAGCCGCGGGTTGGTCATCAGCGCGCGCCCGATGGTCAGCATCTGCTGCTCGCCACCCGACAGCGACCCGGCGGCCTGCGTCCGGCGCTCTTCCAGCCGGGGGAACAGTTCTGCCACCTTGGCCATGTCCCAGGGGCCGGGGCGGGCCGCGGCGATCAGGTTTTCCTCCACCGTCAGCGGCGCAAAGCAGCGCCGCCCCTCGGGCACCAGACCGACCCCCAGCCGCGCGATCTTGTGCGACGGCAGTTGGCGCAGGTCGTGGCCGTCGAACCGCAACTCCCCCTTGGAGGCCGCCAGCATCCCGCAGATCGTCTTGATGGTGGTGGATTTGCCCATGCCGTTGCGGCCTATCAGCGCCACCACCTCGCCCTCGCCGATCTCCAGATCGACCCCGAACAAGGCCTGCGCCGGGCCGTATGAGGCCTCGACGCCTTGTAAAGTCAGCAGGCTCATGCGGCGTCCTCCTCTCCCAGATAGGCGCGGCGCACCTCTGCGTTGGCGCGGATGTCGTCCGCGGTGCCGGTGGCGATGATCTGGCCGTAGACCAGCACGCTGATCCGGTCGGCCAGGGCAAAGACCGCGTCCATGTCATGTTCCACCAAGAGGATCGGCGCCTCCTGCCGCAAGCCATCCAGGAAGCCGGTCAGCGCCTTGGACCCGGCAGCACCCAGGCCGGCCATCGGCTCATCCATCAGGAACAGCCTCGGTTTCAAGGTCAGCGCCACCGCCACCTCCAGCTGGCGGCGCTGGCCGTGCGACAGGTCGGCGGTGCGGCGGTTTGCATCGTCGGTCAGCCCCACCCGCTCCAGCGCGTCGCGCGCCTGCTCCAGCAGCTCGGGATCCTTCATCACGTTGCGGAAGAAATGGAACGGCCGGCCCCGCCCCCCCAGCGCCCCCAGCACTGCGTTCTGCAGCACGGTGTATTCCATCGCCAGCGC
>NZ_WLCM01000061.1 GCF_013317235.1 Leisingera sp. ANG59
TTCGGTGACGCCAAGATGACAACCGCGCTTCTGGATCGCGTAACTCATCACTGCGCAATCATCGAGACAGGCAACACGTCATACCGGTTCGCACAGAGCAAGCGACGCAGAAAAACATAAACGTCGCGCAAGCAAAGGCCCCAGACGGACTCGCTATAGGAGGGCGGCCCGCCTGGGGCCTTTGCGCCACAAGGGGTGGGTCAAATTCAAACGCTGAAACCGGGTCAGTTTTGAACGCTCATTGACAGCCATGGCCAGCGGATAGTTCCACGGGGAAATCACTGCTGTAACACCGAGCGGTACGTATTCGACAATTTGTCCGCCAGCCCGCTTTGGCTGGATTGCCTCAGCAACCTCTGACGTGACATGGGGCGCCCCCAAAGCCACGCCCTGCACCTCGCCAGTGGACCGGCGAATGTCCTTACCCATTTCGCGGCTAAGCAGCTGCGCCATGGCGTCAATTTTGCCCGCCAGTGCCTGATAGGCTTTGTTCAGCAGCGCCACACGATCTGTCACCGGGCGTGCAGCCCAGTCTCTCTGGGCAGCATGTGCTGCCTGAACAATTTCAGGGATATCCTGAGCAGCGGTCGTGGACACTTCGCCTACCAGGTCACCATTGCTGGGATCATAGGATTTCAAAGTCATTGTCTTGCTTTCTGTTCCATGAGCCAGCCCGCAGTAGATGCAGGCTGGCCAGGGTTTGGTCTGGTTCACCCGAAGAGGATGTCAGACCGAATGATGTATTTTTCACCCGAGGTGATTTGCTCGCTCGAATGCAGGCAATGCAGTGGGTGATACCCGTGCGGGAAACACAGCACCGCGCCTTTGGGGGTTCGCACCTCAACAAGATTTACGTCGTCGGACCGCTTGGCTGGCTCGGACGGATTGGATTTGCTGACCATGAATTGCGTGCGACCGCCCTCGTATCCATCATTGAGAAAGATGAGGTAGGTGTACTGGCTCAGCTGACCCGGATAGGCGTTATCGACGAGTTTGCCGTCGATGACACGACTGCCCGGCCATGCCCCATCAGAGTGCGGCTTGAAGTAATCGCCCTCGTCATAGCGATAGAACCGGAAACGGGCATTGATACCTGTCGCGGTTTGGCCGTTCACGACCTCGGGAACCAGATGCTTGGAGCGTTCCCACAAGACGCTGTCGATGTTCTCGCTGACCACCCAATTCACATTCTGGTTGTGCCGTACTTCATGCGGAAGCGAAACAGGAGAGTCCTGGTGGAACCCAAGCTGCTCTGCCAGTGCCACGAAATTGTCGGCCTCTTGATCCGAGAGCACATTCAACAGTTGAAACGCACCAGGCACTTCGGGCAAATCCACCCTGGTCACATCGCTGGTATCGCGCTGCTCAAAGGGATTGATCGTTCCGGCCTTGTCGGTCCAGATCGGGAGAGCTTCCGGCCCAAAGCCGGACTCGCGGTTTACAACATACAGATTGTCAGACACGGGTTTGTCCTTTCAGGGGAGCGCGGTTCAGTTGAACCGAACCAACGCGCGGGTTTCGATGCTTTGTCTTGGTTTTGCGTTCTCCGGCAGTACCGTGAGATCGACGGCAGAGTGTCCAATGGCCGGGGTTCCCGCGCTGTCGAACGTGGTGAACACCACCGCTTCTTCAGGGGTCATCTCGGACATATAGATCCAACGATGTTTGTCATTCCGCTTCAGGCCGGTGATTTGACCGCGCCTGTCAGGGTAGATGATGTCGATATCTGTCCAGTCGCCTTCCTGAACGGTAGTCGGATCTGCAAAAGCAAGCGGAGCCGTCTGCACCGGGTGGCTGATCGGACGCCATACATTGATGATGCCGTAGTGCCCTTTCTCCCATTCAGCGGCGGTCTCATCGCCGAGCAATTCGCGCAGGCGAACCGGGCCTGACGTTGCGGAATAGTCGCCGTGAACGTGCCGCGCCGGACGGCGGACATTTTCGTCATCCACCCGTACAGTGTGATCAAAGATGACCACTTCCTGCGCGCCGCCCACCTTCTTGATGAGCGCGTCGATCTCCGGGTCGTACACCGCGCGGAAGGATTGATCTTTGTCGAACTCAGACACCTTGCTCGGCATCGTGATGAACTCTAACCCATGGCTTAAAAATTTCGGGGACTCACCTTCCCGCACGTCATGAAGCGTCACGAGCGTTTGTTCACGAACCGGATCGATGCGGCGACCGATTTCACCGTCAGGATCAATGAAAATCCGAGGTTGGTCCGTGTCAGCAGGAAGGTAATTCACCGTCGCCGTCGCGATCTCTGTCTGCGTGGTTTGCATTGAACTGTCCTTTCCATCGCGCTTGTGTTTGTCGTCGTTGCGGCGAACTTAAGGTTTGCCACTGTTTCGAAAAACAGACCGAACCGGAATTCATCATTCCTATTTCCGCAATAACTGATTAAGGTGATCCGCTAGACGCCACGCCCTGGAACGCCACATGCCTGACCTTGCACAAAGCCTGAAGATTTTCACCAAGGTCGCAGACCACGAGAGTTTTGCGGCTGCAGGCCGAGAATTGAATATGGCCAACTCCTCCGTCACACGGCAGATTGCAGGCTTGGAAGAACAACTTGGCGTGAAGCTGTTTGTGCGCACCACGCGGTCAGTCCGGCTGTCACCAGCGGGTGTGCGTGCCTACGAACGGGTCCAGGAAATTCTGGACGGGTTTGAAACCCTCAAGCGGGACATCCACGGCGAAGACGGCCGTGTTGCGGGCCAGCTGCGCGTCTCTGTCCCCTGGCGCTATGCCAGGCTGTATATTGCGCCGGTCCTCAGTGGGTTCCTGGAGCTCTACCCGGATGTCCGCATCGACATTGTGAGTGATGACAGGATCATCAATCTGGCGGACGCTGGATTTGACGTAGCGATCCGGATCGGGCGGCTTGCCGACTCTGCGCTGATTGCAAAGAAGCTTGGCGAGCAGGCGTTCGTTCTTGCCGCTGCACCCGCCTATCTGCGGGCCCATCCAGATATCGAAACCCATGAAGATCTGGACGGCCAGACCATCCTGACATTCTCCTATTCCACGGCAAACTATTCGTGGAAACTGATGAAAGATGGGCAAACGCATCGCGTTCCGACGCGGCAGGGAAGGTTGACCACCAACAACGCCGATCTCATTACAGCCGCTGCGATTGACGGAGCCGGAATCATCATCCAACCCGCCTGGGCCATTCAGGACCATATCGACAACGGCGATCTGGTGAAGATCCTGCCGAATTACGAAGTCACGTCCACGGCCTTTGAAACCGGTATCTTCGCCGTCTACGCCAAAGAAAACAGACATAATCCCTGCGTTCGCGCATGGGTCGATTATGTCGCCGAGCAATTTGGCAAATGCGAAACAGCCGACACATGATCTGGCTGCAAGGTCTCAGCGACCTGGTTACGATCCTCGAGTTTGGCATCGCAGCAGCCAGTACGCTGCTGCCAAGCCTCGAATATGCGATCATGGGCATGACGGGCGGCATGTTACTCTATGTGTTCTTGTAAAATTTCGTTGTGTTCCCACGCACGGATCTGAGTGCCTATCTGGAATCTCATGAACCGAACCCATCATTCACCTACAACGCGAACCTGTCGTGACGATCATGGAAACTGACGAAACAAAACCAGCTCTCTGTTTGCGGGATCGTCAAGTGCGGGTTCTATTGCCGTTCGGGGTCCTGGTTCTCTACGAAGTCGGTGTTTCCGCTTCCTGATGGCGTCCGGGAGCTGACCAGCCAGAATGTCATTCGCGAAGTGAGCGTCACGCTCCTTCAGCCGCTTTTGACTGGCTTGATCCGCCGCCGTCCCGAAGGACGCTGAACCCGCCCTGTCTCTTGTGGGCGGGATCTCAGTTGGTTGTCAGGTGATAAGTTCCTTTCCCGGTTCAAAGACTGTCTGGTCGCGCCAGATGCACATCATGACGACAGCGAGCTTTCGGGATGCCGCCACTGCGGCTTTCTTGAAGCCCTTCCGATCTTGCAGCCTCTTGGCCCAAGCGCGCAGCTGTGATGGCTTGCCAGCACCGACCATCAACGCCAGGTGGACAGGCAATGACTCGCCCGCCCTTGGAACACGTGAGCTCGTTTTCGCGCAAGATCGACAGGGTCGTCGGTTCACTGGTTTCAGTCCAGATCCGTCTCGGGAAGAACGAGGTAAATAAGAACCCCCAACATCGTCATGAAAATCCGGAAGGCACTTGGTACTCCATTCCAAGTCTCAGACATCCACATACCGAACCACTCGCCGCCCATCGACATGAAGCCCACTTGCCATGTGAGAAACCCCAACGTCAGTCCAGCAATCGCCACCGCCTTGCTCTTATTGAATTCGACCGCTGGCGCGCTTCTGTTCGTCAGAAGTTTGAAGCCGCCGATCCAGCAGAGAAGCGCCGTCAAAGCCTCGAGAAGGATAATGAACAGATAGCCGGCGTGGTGCATCCAGGGAGATTCTATTGCCCGATACTTGATACTGGCCTCCGGGAAAATCGTGTCCATCGAAAACACGTGCTGCACGAATGCGAAATTCGAGCCGTAGTCGGTGACATTCCCGAACACGACGAGCGATGCGAAGAAAGCGATGGCCATGACCAGGAAGGATTTGGAAAGCCGTAGTATCATATCTTGCGGTCCCTTATTTCGCATTTGGGCATCTTCAAATGGCGTAGGGGACGGATTGCATGGCCCTGCTGACCATACGGCTCCCGCGGCCGCTCGCTATCGAGGGTCACGACCGAAACTCCGCCTGCGCATCAGTCAGCCGCATCGCGAGGTACGCCAGCAGCGCGTAGATCAGTGCCAAGACCCAAAGAACCCGAAATTGCCCGGTGACATCCGACAGGTCCGCGCCCATCTGGTTGACGCGCACGGCGGCGTCGATGCCGGAGGTTGACGGGACGAGGCGAGCCACCCACTGCAAGAGCTCGGGCATCGCCTCGCTCGGCCACGCGATGCCGGCCATGAAAAACAGCGGCAATCCGAGCAGACTGCAAACAAGCTGGACGATCAAGGCATCCCGCAGAAGCGCTGCAAGGAACAGGCCAAGCGCCGACGCGGCTAGGCTGAACGGGATCGCGATCGCGAGGCTCGACCAGACATCGCCGATGCGCGGAATGTTATAGACGTAGGGGATGATGATCGTGGCCACGAGGTATAGGAACACGCCGGGGATCATGTAGGAGATTAACTTGCCGATGGTGGCCACTATCGGCGGGGCACTGACCCTTGGGGCTTCTGAAGGCAGGGTGTTCAGCAGGCCGACCCCCATCAGAAGCAGCTGCTGAACGATCAACAGAAAGACGGCCGGAACCACATAGCTGGCATAGCCGCCCTCGGGGTTGAACAGCGGGATCATGTTGATGCGCATTGGTGAAGCCACAGCGAGCGCCTCCTCCGGGTTCATCCCGTCGGCGGCAAGCCGTCCGATCACCACGTTCGTCCCGAGCCGTTGAATGGCGGTGCCGATGGCCGATCGCAGCTTGGAGAAGATGAGGAAATAGCTGGCGTCTCCGTAAAAAGCGACCGCCGCCTGCCGTCCGCTCAACAGCTCGCGTTCGAAATGCTGCGGAATGAAAAGATAGCCCGAGATCCTGCGCTCGAAGACGGCGCGCTCGGCCGAGGCCACATCGGGCAGCTTCATGACGACACGGGCGTTCTGCGACACATCCACGTCGCGGGTGAGCTGCCGCGAGGAGGTCGTGTCGTCCCGGTCCACCACCGCGACCGCGACTTCTCGCAGGACCTCGGAACTGTAGGGTTGCGGATAATAAAGCCCGAGAATTGCAATTGCGATGAAGAAGATTGCGAAGATGCGGCCGTTGCTGACGAGGTTATCCAGTTCGCCACGCACGACAGAAAGAAAGGTTGTCATGGGCTACACCTCCGGCGCCGCTGCTTGACCCGGCGGTTGCGTGCCCGCAGTGGCCGCTTTCCGTCTGATCCGGACGAGGATGAAAAGGAGGAAAGACACTGCGACCGCGAGATAGACAAACTGGTGATGCAGGATCGCAAGCGACACGTCCACTGGCGCCCCTCTCACAGTCTGGTCGATCCGCAATGAAACGTAAGGAGTCGCCGGAAAGATGTTGCCCCACCAGATCGAGAAGGCGTTCATCGCTTCGCGCGGGAACGAGACCCCGAGATAGCCGAACGAGGGAGAGACAGTCAGTGCCAGGACTGACAGCGCCGGCGGTGGCGACCCGATAAAAAGCGCGGCAAGCGCTCCCAGGATTTGACAGGAAAGAAGAAAGACCAGCGCCGACAGAGCCAGGAGCCAGCCCGAGCCGTCGAGGGGCAGCCCGAAATACCCGAACATGATAATGTCGCACACGGCGTGAACCAGGCATGCGACGATCGTCAGCGGCAAGAGCTTGCCCAGGACGGCCGGCACGATGCCGCCGCCCAGACGGCGCAAAATTCTCAGGCTGTGAGGCGTTTCGACGTCCAGCGCAACGCTGTAGCAGGTCGCGAGCGACGTCGTCAGTTGCAAAACCGCGACCACAAGTGCGGCGAGCAGGAAGTGGCTGTAATCGAGTGTGGGATTGAACAGGCCATGGGCGTCCATCGCGACCGGCCGGACGGCAATCGCCGCCTGATCTGCGGCCATGCCGCGTGCCATGCGCGCCGCCGCCTGAACCTGCGCCGCGATCGAAGGCAGGGCCGACGACACGCCGCGCGCCGAGAGGTTGCCGGCAACCATCATCTGCGTGTTGTAGAAAAACGTGATCTCGGGCCGGCGGCCAGCCATGGCATCGCGCGTGAAGTTTTCCGGAACCAAAAGCAGTCCCTGGTAGCTGCCGGAAAGTATCCCGCGTTTCGCTTCCTCCAGATCGACGACTTTCGTCTTGATCCGGATGTCCGGCGCGGCATCGACGAGACGCACAATCTGGCGAGAGCCGGGGCTGTCATCCTGATCGAGCACGGCGATGGGAAGTTCCGTCGCGATGCCGCGCGCATAGACGCTCACCAGGATCAAGAACATCGCAATCGGGATGATGCTTGCGAGCAGGACCAGAAACGGACGGCGGATGAGCCACCGGACTTCGCGCCTGAAGACGAGCCAGAATCCGAGTCGGACGGTTTTCCTCCTCATCGGCCTTAGCGTTCCGTCACCGGGACGTTCACGACCGCGCTCATCCCGGGCCGCAACCCTTCCACCGGCTCGACGGGCTTGCCGCGAATTTCAAATGTGCGCAGGTCGAAATCGCCCGTCGCACGCGTGGCGCGCCACGCCGCGAACTGCCCCAGCACGTTCATCAAGGTAACGCGCGCCTCGACCTCCCTGTCGGCCAGGGCTGGCACCCGCACCGTGCGGACGTCGCCGATCTCGATGCCTTCGAGAAAGTCTTCGCGCACATTGAACGTGAACCACAGATCATTCATATCGACGAGAGAGATCAGGGGGGCGCCCGGACTGAAGTTCTCGCCGATCTCGGCGACGCGCGTTGTCACGAGGCCGCCGACGGGTGCCTTGACCGAAAGCTCGCTGATCTGCGCTTGCACGGACTGCAGGGCCGCCTCGGCCTCTTCGACCCTCGCCCGGGCCAGTTGCCGATCCGCCTCGCTCGCCCCTTCTTTCGTCAGCTGCAGCGTCGCTTGCGCAACGTCCCGCCGCTTCAGGGCGGAGTCGCGATTGCGCACTGCAACATCCAGCTGAGCTTGGGAGAAGGCAGGGGATTCGCGCAGCCTCTGCAAGCGTCCCAGTTCGTGCTCTCTCAGTCCCAGTTCGGCCTCGGCGGCTTCAAGCTCCGCCTGCCGCGCGGCCACTTCCTCATCGCGCACGGTGATGATGCGCTCATAGTCGGCCCTGGCAACTTCGACGGTTGCCTTGCGAGTCTGCAGTGACGCCTGGAGTTCGGGAGATTCCAGCATCACCAGCAAATCGCCCTTCTCGACGGTGTCGCCGACATCTGCACCCAATTCCACGACGCGGCCGGAAACCCGCGCAGAGACATCGTAGCGATCGGCGGACACCTCTCCCTGAAGAATGATCGGATCGGGGCGCGTGGCGAACCACACCCCGAGACCGGCGATCGCCAACACGCCGATAAGGAAAGTGAATTTCTTAGTTGACGTACCTGCCATTGCTTCGCCTTCGCTATTTCAGCTCTGAACTCATTTCAGGAAAGTTGATCGTCAAACGGCTCTCGGCCATCCCGAACCCAAGGATAGGGCAGACCGTCGATACGTGACTCATAACGATGATTTTCACCCAACCCGATTGAACATTCTGCAGCAGTAGGTCGCAGCGCCCCTGGCCGCATGTCGAAGAGACAGGGCTTATGATCACTGTATATAAAGCTTCGGCTCATGATTTCGTGCGGGATCATATGGTGTCGCTCGGCGTTTCCTGCATTAGTCGCGTACCTGCGAATACATGGTACGAAGTTCAACCAGTATACTTTTGGTAACCTGATGGTTGCGCAAGAAACTACGCACAGAGCGGCTTCAGCAAATGAGCGGCAAACGTTCGTGCGGCGCGGGGTGGTCGGCGTGATCAGCGCCATCCGCGTTGTCCCGGTCGAGTGTCAGCAGGTCATTGAAGGGGCCAGTTTTCATTCACAGCAAAACAACCTCGCTGTCTGCTGGCATAGCCACGACACTTTCATACTTTTCCTCAATCAATTCGCGCTTGATCTTCATCGTCGGCGTCAAGAGCTCGTTTTCCACGGTCCATGCATCTGGCACGACGATGATCCGTCCCAATTGCTCGTGCCTCTCAAGCTGAGCATTGACCCTGTCCAGAGATTGGCTCAACGATTGCCGAATTTCATGCTCCGAGACTGCATCAGTGGTTTCATGTGACAGGACAGTTATGGCAACGGGCTGAGGTAAGCCGCTGCCGACCACGCAGACCTGCTCTACATGCTGGTCCTCGAACAACAGGCTTTCAATTGGCACGGGTGCAACGTATTTCCCTTTGGCTGTCTTGAAGACGTCTTTCACGCGCCCGGTGATCCGTACGTATCCGTCACTGTCGATTTCGCCCTTGTCACCCGTGTGCAGCCATCCGTTCGACAATACCTCTTCAGTTTTTTCAGGTTCCTTGTGATAGCAGGAAAACACACCGTCGCCGCGAATTAGGATCTCGCCCTCGGCCGAAATCTTGATTTCTGTTCCGGGCATTGGGTCGCCAATCGTGCCCACCTTGTCGGCGCGATATGGGTAGTTGACGGTCGAGGCTCCACCGGTTTCAGTCATGCCCCACCCTTCGCTGATGTTGATCCCCAGCTTTTCAAACCAATGCAGGATGGCCGGTGAAATCGGAGCCGAGCCGGAGATGCATATGCGGGCGTTCTGCAGGCCAAGCTGGGTCTTAATTTTCTTACGGACGACATTGCCCAAAACGGGAAGGCGCAGCAGGAGATCGAGTTTGCGTTGGGGCATTTTGCCCAAAACACCCGAGTGAAACTTCATCCAAAGACGGGGGACGGACTGGAAAATCGTTGGTGCGGCATTTCGCAGATCATCGGCGAAGGTATCGAGGGAGTCCACAAACGAAACCGAAGCTCCATGGTACAAGCTGCCATGTTCAATCACGCCGCGCTCGAACGCATGCGCCAGTGGCAGATACGAAATCAGGCGATCCTCGGGTCGCAGTTCCAATTTCTCCATCGGCACCTTGCCGCCATAGGCCATGTTTCGGCAGGTCAGTTCAACGCCCTTGGGCTTACCGGTGGATCCCGACGTATAGACAATGGTCAAAAGATCATCCAATGCAGCTCTCGCAACGGGCTGCAGCGGATCATGGGTCTCGATCAGATCCTGCCACCGGTGATCGCAATGCAAGGTTGGATAGGGCATTGCAATTGTGGTGATATCCTCGGGCAATCCTGACTTGACCAGAGTCATGTCATCCAGCTTGCCGATGAAAGCCACCTTGGATTCACTGTGTTCCAGGATATACTGGATCGTTTCCGGCGATGCCGTCGGATAAACCGGCGCCGACACCAGCCCGGCGGCCTGGATCGCAAAATCTGCAATGAACCATTCAGCACTGTTCTTGGCGATGATGGCGACCCGGTCACCGCCTTCCAGCCCCATCGAGAGCAGAGCGCTAGCCATGCGACGTGTCTGATCCCAGACCGTTGCCCAGGTCATTTCGCGAATTTTTCCGTGTTCCGGCTGCCGCAGATAAACACTCTGAGGGCGTGTTCGCGCCCAGTGTTCCAACAAATCGATCGGGCATTCCAGGTCTGTAGCAGTCATATCACGTCCTCCCCACGTGTTTGTTTCTGGGTTCCGCGCAACAAGCGGGTGTCAGGCCGGCGAAATCCATTCGCTGAGGACCTCTTCAGTATGTTCTCCCGGCTTGGGTGCAGGCCGATCCGGGCGGTTCGGTACATTGCGGAATCTGGGTGCCGGTGCCGGATGCTGCCGCCCGTCAAACTCTACGAAGGTTTCGCGCGCGATATTGTGAGGATGCGAAGGAGCCTCACCCAGCGACAGAACCGGCGCGAAACACACGTCAGTGCCCTCCATGATTTCGCACCACTCGTCACGCGACTTGCCCTTGATCACGCGTGCCAACTTATCTTTCATGTCCGGCCACCTGGCCGGGTTCATCTGCGTGGCAAAAACGGGATCATCGGACAGGCCGGTTTTCTCCATTAGAACTGCGAAAAACTGTGGTTCGATTGACCCGATGCTGATGTATTTTCCGTCCGCACATTCATAGGTGTCATAGAAAGGCGCGGCGCCGTCGAGAAAGTTGGATCCGCGCTGATCCTGCCAAAGCCCCATACCCTTGAGATCATGGAACATGGCCATCAACAGTGCGCTGCCATCGCTCATCGCAGCGTCGATCACCTGCCCCTCACCTGTCGTTTTAGCGCGCAGTATTCCGGCAAGCATTCCCATTGCAAGGAACATCGCACCACCGCCATAGTCCCCCACAAGATTCAGCGGAGGCGAAGGTGGAACCGCCGGCCGCCCCATCGCCCCCAACGCGCCGGAAATCGCGATGTAGTTCAGGTCGTGCCCGGCAGCCTGCGATAGGGGGCCCTCTTGTCCCCAGCCCGTCATGCGCCCGTATACCAGCGCCGGGTTGCGCGCCAACGCCACGTCCGGGCCAAGGCCCATGCGTTCCATCACGCCGGGGCGAAACCCTTCGAACAAGGCGTCAGCGGCTGCAATCAGATCGAGCGCCTTCGTCACTCCGTCGGCACTTTTCAGGTCCAGCGCCACCGAGCGGCGGCCACGCCCCGTGACCGGCCCAACGCCTTGAGGGGTCACGCCGGGACGGTCGATCCGCACCACGTCCGCCCCCAGGTCGGATAAAAGCATGCCGCAGAACGGCCCTGGCCCAATGCCAGCAAACTCCAAAATGCGAATGCCACTTAGCGGTTTCTCTTGCATCATGTCCTCCGTTCCAAACCCGGCAAATTGCAAGGGCGCCTGCGAACGGAAGGGAGCCATAGACCTGACTGCAAATCCAATCTATTTTACAGTGACAATATCTAATTCAGGAATACCATGTTCACATCGACCAAGCTCCGGCAGATCGTTGCCATAGACAGGGCGGGATCGCTCTCTGCCGCATCAAAGGTTCTGAATGTCAGCCAGTCGACGCTCACCAAGGCCGTTGCCGACGTGGAACAGGACCTTGGTCTGGCAATCTTTCATCGCACCGCCCGCGGGGTGTCAGCAACGCCTGAAGGACGGGAGTTTTTGAATCGAGCCGAAAGGATCGTCGCTGATTTCGACATGCTGGTTGAGGATACCCGATCCCAGAAGGAACAGATCGACCAGGTTCTGCGGGTTGGCATTTCTCCGGCCTCGCAGGAAGGTCTGTTTAACCGCGCCATTGCTCATTTGTTGAAAACCAGCCCGGATATTTGCCTGAACATGGTGGGCCTGCCGGTTGAGCGTGGGGTCCGGATGCTGAAGCGCGGAGACCTTGATCTGCTGTTTGCTCCAACAGAAGACTTGGCGCGAGAGCCAGACTTTTCCGTCGAAGAGCTAGGCACATTCCATCCCCGGCTCTTTTGCCGCAGAGGGCATCCCATTCTGTCAGAACCACAGATTTCGCTGGAACTGATTGGACGATACCGAGTGGTCTCGCCTGATTATCATGTCGGTTATGCGCAGCGCTTCGCCGAGTTTCTGTTGCAGGGCGACGTCGATCCACGTCGTGGGCTGCACATCATCGAAAACTTTGTCGTGACCCAAACGGCCGTCGCTGAATCCGACCTGATTGGCATTGTCAGCAGCACCTATGGCAGTACGCGCAGTTTCCAGAAGAACTTTGCGCTGCTTGATCTGGATGTCTTCCCTCAACTGAACATGGGCGTTGCGCATCTGTCGCGCTGGCTGCCAAGCCGGGCCGTTCGCGCCTGTCTTGCCGCAGTTCGGAAGTTCCCGCCTGATGCTGAAGCCTGAAGACTTCTTCTGAGATATTCATTTTTTAGATATTAACGTATTCATTTCGATTTGAGTAAGGGTGCGCCCGATGTTTCTCTTTCAGCCAAATGGACTGGAGGACTCCAATGTTGCACCGCACCCTCTTTGAACCGGAGCACGACATGTTCCGCGAAGCGTTTCGCAAGTTCGTCGAAACCGAGATCAGTCCCCATCACGCGGCATGGGAGACTGACCAGCACATCAGCCGGGATGCCTGGCGGAAGGCTGGCGAACAGGGTTTCCTATGCCCAACCATCCCCGAGGAATATGGTGGCGCAGGCGTGGACCGCCGGTTCAGCCTCATCATCCTCGAAGAACTCTACGGCGCCAACGCGAGCGGCCCCGGTTTCGCGCTGCATTCCGACATTGTCGCCCCTTACATCCGGAATTACGGCACCCCGGAGCAAAAGCAAACCTGGTTGCCGAAAATGGCCACGGGCGAGGTCATCGGCGCCATCGCTATGACTGAACCGGGTACGGGGTCTGACCTGCAGGGCATCAAGACACGGGCCGTGGCGGATGGTGACGAACTGGTTCTGGATGGTGAGAAGATCTTCATCACCAACGGTTTCATGGCCGATCTTGTTATCGTCGCCGCACAGGTTGTTGATCCGGCCGTGGGTGGCGAACCGAAACTGTCACTGGTGCTTGTCGAAGCCGGCCGCGACGGGTTCACCAAGGAAAAACCGCTGAAGAAACTGGGCCAAAAAGCTCAGGACACCTGTATCCTGAACTTCTCAGGCGTACGCGTTCCCATATCAAACGTCCTTGGCGGAGAAAAGGCCGTTGGTGGCGGGTTGATGATGCTGTTTGGTGAACTTGCCTGGGAACGGCTCATGATCGCCATCGGGGCAGTAGCAGGTGCCAAGTTCTGTTACGAACAAGCACTTAGCTACACCAAAGAGCGCCAGGCCTTTGGCCGCCCCTTGGCCGAGTTTCAGGATGTGCGGTTCAAGCTCGCTGACATGAAGGTCAAAATCTCAGCGGGACAGGCCATGGTTGACCAATGCATGACCAATCTTGCCCTCGACAAACTGCGGGCCGAAGACGCCGCCGGCGCCAAACTCTGGTGCAGTGAAATGGCGTTTGAAGTGGCGGACACAGCGCTGCAAATGCATGGCGGCTATGGCTACATGCAGGAATACCCGATCACTCGCGCCTTCGCCGACATTCGGGCGCATCGCATCTACGGTGGCGCCAACGAGATCATGAAAGAACTGATCTCGCGCAAGCTCTGATCGCCAAAACAACCATTCCGACAGAAAGAGGTACTCTTATGTCCCAGGCATTTATTTATGACGCAGTGAGAACGCCTAGGTCCAAAGGCAAAGCGGGCGGCACTCTGAACGAAGTCAAACCGGTCCGATTGGCCGCAGGGCTGTTGGAGGCTTTGCAGGAACGCCATGACCTCGACACCGCGAAGGTCGAGGACGTCATCCTGGGATGCGTCGCCCCCTTGATGGATCAGGGCTCGTGCATCGCCAAGGCCGCTGTGATGTCCGCCGGATGGGACGAGGCCGTGCCCGGTGTGCAGCTTGACCGGTTTTGCGGATCCGGGCTTGAGGCGGTGAACATCGCCGCCGCCAAGGTCGGCTCGGGCCAGCAGGACCTGGTCGTTGCGGGCGGTCTGGAATCGATGAGCCGCGTGCCGCTCGGATCCTCCGGCGGCCCAATGCTCTTTGACCCGGAATTCGTCATCGAGAACAAGTCCGCCCCGCAGGGGATCGGCGCTGATCTGATCGCCACGATCGACGGATACAGCCGCGAAGATGTCGACGCCTTTGCCGTGGAAAGCCAGCGCCGTGCGGCGCATGCGCGGGACAATGGCTGGTTCGACCGCTCGGTCGTGCCGGTCCGGGATGAGTCCGGTCTGGTCATTCAGCAGCGTGACGATTTCATCAAACCCGGCACCGATATGCAGAAGCTGGGGTCGCTGAAGGCCTCGTTCGCGCAGATGGGCGGCTTTGGTTTTGACGACATGGCGCTGGCGAAATACCCCGAAGTGCAGGCCATCAATCATGTCCACACGCCCGGCAACAGCTCGGGGATCGTTGATGGGGCATCGGCGGTCATGATCGGCTCGGAACAGGCAGGCAAGGATCTGGGGATGGAGCCGCGCGGGCGGATCGTCGCCTCAACCGTCATTGCCACCGACCCGGTCATCATGCTGGCCGGTCCGGGACCGGCGGCGCACAAGTGCCTGGAAAAGGCGGGGCTGTCCGTCAAGGACATCGACATCTGGGAGATCAACGAAGCCTTCGCCTCGGTCGCCCTGCGCTACATGAAGGATCTGGGCATCGACCACGAGATCACCAACGTCAACGGCGGCGCGATCGCGTTGGGCCACCCGTTGGGCGCAACCGGCGGCATGCTGGTTTCCACCGTGCTGGACGAGCTTGAGCGGCGGGATGCCAAACGGGCAATGGTGTCGCTGTGCGTCGCTGGCGGCATGGGAATTTCCACGCTTATCGAGCGCGTTTGAGAAGGAATAGTCACATGGGCGAATTTACATACGAAAAAGACGCAGACGGCATCGTGACCGTGACCATGAATATGGACGGTCCCGTGAACTCGATGAGCAAAGAGTTCGGGCCGCTCTATGCCGGCATGGTGAACAAGCTTGAGGCCGAAGCGGGGCTGAAAGGCGTCATTCTGACCTCGGGCAAAGAAACGTTCTTTGCCGGGGGTGACCTCAAGCGGCTGGTGGCGATCGAGCAGGATCAGCTGCAGGACGTGTTTGACGAGGTCGAGGGCATCAAGGCCGATATGCGCCGTCTGGAACAGCTGCCGGTTCCGGTGGTCGCCGCGATCAACGGCGCGGCTTTGGGCGGCGGTTATGAGCTGTGCCTCGCCTCTAACTACCGGATCGCCGCGGACAACCCGAAATCCAAGATCGGCCTGCCCGAGGTCACGCTGGGCCTGTTGCCCGGTGGCGGCGGCGTTGTGCGCCTGACCTGGCTGCTGGGACTGGAAGCTGCGATCCCATTCCTGCTGGAAGGCAAGCAACTGGCCCCTGCCGCAGCCCTGAAGGCGGGGCTGGTGCAGGAAGTTGTCGAGGCTGACGCCCTGCTGACCCGCGCCCGCGAATGGATCCTCTCCGTTCAGGGCGACGAGACGGCGGCAAGGCAGCTCTGGGACACCAAGGGCTATCGCATTCCCGGTGGCGGGTCGAACTCGCCCAGATTGGCCCCCAAGATTGCGGGCGCTTCGGCGATGCTGTTCCAGAAAACGCGCGGCCTGCTGCCTGCGCCGGCCAGGATTCTGGACGTCATGGTCGAAGCCGGCAAGCTGGATTTCGACACGGCGCTGCGCTATGAAACCCGCCAGTTCTGCGCGCTGCTTGTGTCGCCCGAAGCGAAGAACATGATCTCGACCTTCTTCTTTGGTCTCAATCAGGTCAATGGCGGCGCCAGCCGACCCAAGGACATCCCGCGCAGCAAGGTGGGCAAGCTGGGCATTCTGGGTGCAGGCATGATGGGACAGGGGATCGCCTATTCCTCGGCCATGGCCGGCATCGAGGTCGTGTTGAAGGATATGACGCAAGAGGCTGCTGATCGCGGCAAAGCCTATACCGAGAAACTGCTGGCAAAACGTGTCCAGCGGGGCCGCATGGACGAGGCGAAAGCCGCCGAGGTTCTGGGCCGGATCAAGGCCAGCGCCGATATGGAAGACTTGCGCGGCTGCGACATGATCATCGAAGCGGTCTTTGAAAAGATCGAAGTCAAGGACAAGGTGATCGCCGAGACCGAAGAGTATCTGGCCGGGAACGGGGTCTGGGGCTCGAACACCTCGACCCTGCCGATCACGCGGCTGGGGTCTAAAGCGCAGAACCCGAAGAACTTTGTCGGCCTGCACTTCTTCTCGCCAGTCGACAAGATGCCGCTGCTGGAGATCATCGCGGGCGAGGAAACCTCGGACGAGACGCTGGCGCGGGCGTTCGACTTTGCCCAGCAAATCCGCAAGACGCCGATCATTGTCGGGGACAAGACGGGTTTCTTCACCTCGCGCACGATCGGCACGAAGATCATCGAAGGTGTGCAACTGGTCGCCGAGGGGCATGATCCTCTGCGGGTGGACAACCTGTCCAGACTGATCGGAATGCCCACGGGGATGTTGTCGCTGCTGGACGAAGTTCAGATCAAGCTGGTGACGGATATCTATCGCACGCAGATCGAAATGGGCCTGCTGGACCCCGCCGAGGAACAAAACCCCGAGGCGCGGGCGATGCTGGCGGACATGCTGGACAATCACGACCGCCATGGCCGCGCGACCGGCAAGGGGTTCTACGACTACGCAGACGGCGGCAAGGCGATCTGGTCCGGCCTGTCCAAGTGGCGTAAGGATGATACCGATATTTCGGACCGGGACATTCAGGACCGCATCCTGTTCCGCCCGGTTTTGGAAAGCCTGCGGTGTCTCGAGGAGGGCGTTCTGCGCAGCGCCGCCGATGGCAATATCGGGTCGATCATGGGTATCGGAGCGCCGGTCCACACCGGGGGATATATCCAGTATGTGAACACCTATGGCCTGGATCGGTTCATCGCGCGCTGTGAGGAACTGGCCGGGAAGTACGGCCCGCGCTTCCAGCCCCCCGCAATCCTGCGCGAATACGCTGCGGAAGGGCGAATGTTCCAATAGGAGCGTTGGCGGGTACAGCTCCAATCTCCTTGGCCACTGCCGTGGCCAAGGCAGCACCGGCGCGGGGATGCCAAGCTGTCTGGTCGATGTGATCCGGTCAGGAAGGCAAAACCCCGAGGGGTGGAGACGGGTCCGATGCATTAATGGCAGAGAGCCGTGTTTGTCGTCGGCTTTGCTCCCCCATCACGCAGCCTCTTGGAACAGTGTGTCGATGAAGGCGATCTCGTTGGTCACCCCGCTTTCACAATTCTCGAATCGGCCGTTTCAAATGGTGCGGAAGTTCCGATGCCAGCGAGCGCGGCCTTGGCTGCGGCAAGCGTCTGGAACCCGCGCATGGGACGCAATCTCTGCTTCAGTGCGGCATGATCTCTCTCGATCCGGTTGTTCAAATACTTGCGGTCAACGTGGCGGATAGCATTATCAGGCCCAAGTCGACCGTTAATCTCGCCGATCACCTTTGCATAGCTGTGCGCCTTGTCGGTGACGATTGTAAGCGGCTGATAACACCGAACGGTGTCTCGCGCTTGGCGCAGAAATGCCCTTGCTGCCTTGGCATCCCGCCGCGCCGTCAGGCGGAAATCGATCAACTGGCCGAACTGATCCACGGCCCTCCAAAGGCATCTGCAACCTCAGATCTGCTTGACTGATCCGAGTGTCTGCGAAGACGACGAAAATCCCGAGAGACTTGTTTGGTTTTGTGCGGCTTGTACTCACTAGGCAAGTTGCAATCCCGGGCTGGACCCCGGTTTTGCAACTTTCCGTTCGCGAGGGGGATACCCCCTTCGATCCCCTCCTCGTCAGCTTGTTTTCGGCCTTCGCCTCTACAAGCTTCCTGCGGCCAGCAGCCTGCTGGACCCGCCCTACCGGGAGCGGGTGTCGCGGCTGATCAGGAGCCTTGGCACGGCCGAGGGCATGGAAGAGGCCAAGGAAGCGCTGCGCGCTTTGGTGGAGCGGATCGTGCTGACGCCTGCGGCGGAGGGCACNGCTGGACCCCGGTTTTGCAACTTTCCGTTCGCGAGGGGGATACCCCCTTCGATCCCCTCCTCGTCAGCTTGTTTTCGGCCTTCGCCTCTACAAGCTTCCTGCGGCCAGCAGCCTGCTGGACCCGCCCTACCGGGAGCGGGTGTCGCGGCTGATCAGGAGCCTTGGCACGGCCGAGGGCATGGAAGAGGCCAAGGAAGCGCTGCGCGCTTTGGTGGAGCGGATCGTGCTGACGCCTGCGGCGGAGGGCACTGGCCTGGATCTGACCCTTGAAGGGGATCTGGCCGGGCTGCTGCGTCTTGCAGCGGCTGCGGAAGGCCCGGACACGAAGAAGGCTCCGGACGGTTTGCCCGAAGCCTTTGATATATCTGAGGAAATTGTGTTGGTTGCGGGAGCAGGATTTGAACCTGCGACCTTCAGGTTATGAGCCTGACGAGCTACCTGGCTGCTCCATCCCGCGGCAGGTTTTTTGTTGCATCGTTTAAGAGAGGTTTTGTTGGATTTTACTAGGTTTGGCGGTGAC
>NZ_WLCM01000062.1 GCF_013317235.1 Leisingera sp. ANG59
ATAGATCTGCTGCCGCCTGATCTCGTGGCGCTGTGCGACCTGCGACACGGTCGCGCCGTTCTCCCCGACCGAAAGCACAATCGCCAACTTCTCGTCGTCACTCCAGCGGCGCCGACGCTCCAAGCCAAGAATTTCGCCCCGCACAGCTGCCTCCCTCCCTGTAGGAGACGTCATTAAAGACGTCTTTATGGACGTCTCTTAGCAATCTCCGGCACACACGAGCAGGCGGTTCAAATCGGGCGGTTACCATGAAGTTCATGGTGTTAGATTTGAAAAGGTCTGACAGCTGCCATCGTCGGGACTGGCTGTCCTTAGTCATCACAGCGGCTGCAAGCAGTTTTCATTAGAGTGACTGGCCTGAACTAGCCCGTGCATACATCTTCAACCTCTTTCCTGCGGGGCGTTACCGTTCACGCCCCCTGCCCGGCCGCGAGCGGCCTGGATATCCGCGCCCTGGCTCCGTGGATTGGTCCGCATCACGGTTATCGGTTGTACCGACAATGCGGCCATGCGTTTGCGGCACTTCCAGTGTTCTGGCGATCTCCGTCCGCTGAGTGACGACCTTCGTCAGCCGGGCAGTAAATCGCCCGGTCTCCTGTGCCAGGACCCGGTCCGCGGGATCATCGGATTGCGCCAGTATCCGGGCGGCTCCCGTATAGGTCCGCATGACCCTGTTGCGGCGATCAGCAATTGCCGCGTCCCAGGCATGGGTTGGAAGCACACCGTTGTTGCGCTCCAGATCCCGGCGCACCTCATTGCGCTTTTTCGCATCGATAAAGGGCTTCCCGCCGCGCTGGCGGATCTTGTAGACCGGTGTGCTTTCGCCCCGACGAGTCTTGCCGCGGGCATGCCGCGGGGTGGATTCCGCCTCGATGCCGCGCTGGCGCAGTTTCTCCGCAAAGGTATCGCGCAGATGCTGCAAATCAGCTTTCCGCAAGTTGAGTTTCACGCCATCATGCCCAACCGTACGCACCGTCAGGTGCACATGCGGATGCGGGGTGTCCGTATGGAGCGCCATGGCGTAGTCGTGGCGGCCGCCGAACTCCTGTTCCGCCAGCGCCCGCACCGCATCGTTCACACCGGTGGCATTTGTATTGCCCGGCATTGAAAAAAGAATGCTGGTGGTGATCCTTGTGCGGTCCGACGCCATGCCTGCGGCCCGCGCATCATCATGCTTCTCGATCCAGTCCCGGTATAGCTCTGAAGTGGCCTGCTTGCCTTTCAGCACCCCGACATCGGCCGTCTCCAATTCGAGCTTTCCGTTCCGGCTGATGTAATTGATGTGCTCCGCAACACGCCTCGCCTCGGTTCCCCGCGTGACCTTGATCGGGTTCCCGTGCTTGTCGGTTTTGGCTGGCTTGGTCACCTTCACCATGACCTCCGGTGTGCCTTTGACCACCCGCGCCAGGCGCGCCTTGTCAGCTGCAGAAATCGTCTGCCCGCCACGGGCAGGTAACGTCGCCCGGTTTGCTTTCACGCTCGCCTTGGACTGCTGAGGGCTGCTGCGCTTTTCAGTCTCTGCAAGTAAAAAACCGGAAGCCGCATTCCGCACCAAGCGGCCCTTCCGGGGCGGCCAGCAATCCTGAAACCCGTAGGTGTCCTTGAAGTCGCTCAATCCGCCAGCTCCTCTTCCTCGAGGCCAAGCTGAAACGCAAGCCGGCCCCTGGCGAAGTCACGCACTTGCTGCCGCAGCTCCGCCACCTCTCCGCGCAGTTGCACCACTTCCTTCCGGGCCGGGGCGTAGCTGTCCCCGGTGAAGACCCCGCGATTCATCGCATAGGCGATCTGGTTCACGTTTGTGGCCAGGCCATGTATCTGCCGCAGACCTGACATGAAACGGCGGCGGTCGCGCGCCGTCGGCTGAGGGGCTGCGCGAAACCGCGCGGTCAGCAGATTGGCCGCCAAGGTAGACGGTGTCACCCCGGCCCGCACTGCTTCCTCGGACAGCGCTTCACGGGCATCAGAGGCCAGGCGGACGGTGACCTTGCCCTCGCGGCGGGACCGCGAGGACGGCTGTGGAGGCCCTGCCGGGCCCTCCTCTTCTCCCAGAACGATATCGATGAGCTGACCCAGAAAGGCCGAAACTGTTTGCCCCTTGGCCTCTGCAACGGCTGCAAGCTGGGCATGGCGGTCTGGGGGCAAATAGGCCATCGCGGCTTTCTTTTGTGTCGGCATTTCTATCTATGGTAATGTATTTGCTGGCAATACGACTATCCTGCATTAGCGCTATAGGAAAGCGGATTTGTGGTCCCGGACCACACTTTGCGCGGCACCCTCGGTTCCGGGACAGGCTGGATCTCACCGCCCTGAGGGCGGTGAGGTGCTTCTAACAGGGGTTCATCCCCCGGCCGCATTCCCGGAGGAAATGTGGTTCCGGACCACGCACTTGGCGCCGGGCGTGCGTCGCGACGGCACCACCTCCAATGATCTGGCAAGACCAGGCATTCTGAAAACTCAGCCGGGGCATTGGCTAAGTTACGGTTCCCCGAAACCCGGCGGGATCCGCAAATGTGGTCCGGGACCACATCCCGCAAAGCAGCCTGTTGCACCGACAGGCCCCCCCCTGACTGCCGCTGGCTCCGCATCCGGCAGAAGCGAAGAATGGTCAAAACTGATTGCCCCACCGGTCCTGACAGTCTGGTCCCGGACCACATTCCTCAACTGAAAACGCGCCGCCCTCCGGACAGCGCGTTGTTCAATACTTGGATCTGCAACGCCCTTCGCGCCCGGTCAGTCCGCCCGGCAAACATACAGGCGGCCCGCTTCCTTGAAAGGCATACTGGAGCGTTTACAGTGCGACGACCTCGATCATTTCCAGCTCCGTCAAAGGAACCTCCTCCACCCGGCTCCCGTTTTCAAAACTCGCCAGGATGGATTTCGAGTTGGAGGCAATCTGACCCGTCAGGAGGCGGCCGAAAGCATGGCCATGCGTGCAGCGCACGCAAACCGTGCCATCAATGACTACTGTCGGCGCTTGGCCTATGCCATACCCGCTTGGAGCCTAGGTGCCCACGGTGCCGTTCTCAAGTTGTGTATTTTCTGACAGCCCCTCTGACCACCACTTGGCAACCGCCGCGGTGTCAAAGTCGCGCTGCAATCCAATTGCGACGATATGTGTCGCCATGTCCACCGGAGCGGGGCGAAGGACGGTCCGCGGCCCAACCGTCTGCACCTCCCACGACAGGCCATCCGCCGTCCGCACGATCCCCTTCATTCGCAGAATGCCGGCCGGCCTTGAACTGAGCGCGGCTTCCAGAGACTGGCGGTTGGCGTGCCCCCCGGCGCTGGTGTCCCAGCGCACATAATCCGGGTGGCGGCCGGCAGCGGCCAGCTGCAAACCGGCGCTGGCGTGCTGCAGCACGGCCGGAGCCAAAACTCCCGGCAGCTGGCCGGCCAAAATTCTCCCCCGGGTCAGCCGGCTGATCTGCGCAATGGCAGTGCCTTCGTCCTCCGCTTCATCCGTGCGCAGGATGATCAGATCGCCGCTTTTGATCTGCTGCCGGTACTGGGCTCCAATCATCGGATCACCGGCCAGACCGGCGAACATGCGGGAATCGACCACCGTGACGATGCCCGCATAGTCCAGCTCAGGTTCGGCTAGGGCCGCATTGGCAATCCGGGCCGGATCGGCGATGCCGCTGGCCTCGATCAACAGGTGATCGGGACGTGGTCGCCGGTCCAGCGCATCGGCCAGCGCCATGAATAGATCGGCGCCCATCGTGCAGCACACGCAGCCATTGGTGAGCTCGATAGTGCCGCCGCTAGCGTTCCGGATCAGCGCAGCGTCGATATTGACGGCGCCGAAATCGTTGACCATCACCATCAGCGACAACCCGTGATCCTCGGCCAGAATCCGATTGATCAGGGTTGTCTTGCCGGCCCCCAGATATCCGGAGACCACCGTGACCGGGAGCGGCGGAAGCGTCATCCCAGATGCACTCTGCCGCCAAGAACCGTGGCCTTGACAGCAATATCCCTGAGGTGCTCCGCACCGACTTCGAACGGGTCGGCGTCCAGCAGAACAAAATCCGCCCGTTTGCCCGTCTCAATGGAGCCGATCTCGGCGTCGAGCTTCAGGGTTTCCGCCGCGCCCAAGGTGATTGCCCGCATCGCCTCGGCCACGGTGATACGTTGGCTGGCACCCAGTATCCGACCTGATGCCGTGACCCGGTTGACCGCGCACCAGGCTGTGAACAGCGGCGCCAGCGGCGTGATCGGCGCGTCGGAATGGATGCCCAGGCACAGCCCGGCATCCAGCGCCGAGCGGGCCGCGTTCATACGCCGCGCACGATCTTCGCCAATTGTCAGCGCCGCGTGCTGATCGCCGAAATACCACAGGTGGTTGGCAAACAGATTGACCGAAATTCCCAGCCGGGCGCAGCGCCGGAAATGCGCGGGCGTCATCATCTGCCCATGCTGAAGAACATGGCCATGTCCGGCCCAGCCATGCCGGGCCATCGCGGATTCGATTGCATCGATGGCCACATCCGCAGCTTCATCGCCATTCACGTGAATATGCATCTGGATGCGCTCGCGATGCATCACATCGCACAGGGTGCGGATTTGATCAGGCGCTGTGTTCCAGATCCCATTCGGCTGCCCGCCGACATAGCCGGGCCAGTTCACCCGCGCCGTCCAGCCCTGGATCGAGCCATCGGTCATCAGTTTCACCGCGCCCAGCCTCAGTTTTTCGGTGGAGCTTTCAGCCAGCTGGCGGACCAGCCCGGCAGCATCCTCGGCCTGCCCGCCCGCAACGCCGAGCGCAGGCACCAGCCGCACGGGATAATCCGGATCAGAGGTGACCCGCACCAGAGTCTCCAGGTCGCTGCCCTCGATCTGGGCGTAAAGATCCGTCACCGTGGTCACGCCAGCCCGCCGCGCCGCAGCGCCATAGGCGCGGATCGCGCTTTCCCTCTGGCTAAGCGCACGGAAATCGATCTTCAGGCGGCGCATGACCGGGAACATCGCCGCCATTTCCTGCAACTCGCCTGTCGGGGCGCCCTGGCCGTCCTTGACGACTCCCTCGGCCTGCGTGTCCTGATCGAAACCGGCAAGCTCCAACGCCGCGGAATTCACGCACATCAGGTGCATGTTGGAAAACAGAACCGCGATCGGACGCGTGCTGCTGACCTGGTCGAGATGGGCGCGGCCCAGGCGTTCCTCGTTCAGGTAAATCGGGTCAAACCCCCAGGCCACAAGCGGGGCACCATCGGGCAATTCGGAATTGCGCTGCGACAGCGTGGCTATCAGGTCTCCAAGCGATTTCGACGCCGGCCAGACACGGCCGTTGGGGTCTGTCCGCTCGAAATAGCCCGCATAGGCGTAGTCCCAGATGCCACCTTCGATCAGATGCGCATGGCCTTCCACGAAACCGGGCATCAGCACCCCGCCGGCCAGCCGGTCATCCCGCGTGCAGGCGCCCCACTGGTCTGCGCAACCGGCACCGCCCACCGCAAGAATGCGCCCGCCCCGTACCGCGACATGGGTGGCCTCGGGCAGGTTCGGATCCATCGTCACGATCTTCTTGGCCTGGAATACAGTAATGCCGGACATGCGAAGCCTCCCTTTTGCCAGTATCAATAGCGCGATTGCATTATTTGGAAAAATGGATTTACTGGACCGAGAAGCCCGGAAAAATGTTGCAAGCATGAATTTCACCCTCAAGCAGCTGCGCTATCTCGAGGCCGCGCTGCGGTCCGGATCGATCGCAAAGGCGGCGCAGGAGCTGAATATCTCGCAGTCCTCGGTTACGGCCGCCATCGACCAGCTTGAAGACATGATCGGGGCCGAACTGTTCCGCCGGATTCCTGCCAAGGGGATTATCCCGACCCGGATCGGCACGCAGGTCGGCGAGCGCGTGGCTGAATTCCTGAGTCAGGCGCGGATCTTCGAATCCGACCTTCTGTCGATGACCGGCAATCCGCGCGGCACGCTGCGGCTGGCCTGTTTCGAACCCACGGCACCCTATGTGCTGCCGGAACTGCTCAAGCAGATATCGGTTCAGTATCCAGACATCCGCATGGAGATCATCGAAGGCGACATGGCAGCGATCAGCACGGCTCTGCGCGACGGAGCCGTCGATCTGGCTCTGACCTACCTGCTGGAAACTCACCCCGACCACCTTTTCGCACCGTTTTTCGCAGCCCGCCCCTTTGCACTGATCCCGGACACTTGGCCGTTGTGCGGCAAGCCTGCCATCAGCCTGAGCGATCTGTCGGATTACCCGTTCATCATGCTCGATCTACCGGGCACGCGGAACTATTTCGACGCTTTGTTTTCGGCTCAGGGGGCAAAGATGAAAATTGCCCATTCCACCAAGTCCGGCGCAGTACTCCGCGGCCTAGTTGCAGCCCAGTTCGGATATGCACTTCTAAACATCTGCGGGCCGGCCGACCGCGATCATGGCACCGGCTATACTGCCGTTCCGCTTGCCGGAGACATCGACTCGCCAATGTACGGTGCGGCCTATGTAACCCGGCTTGACCAGTCCCCGATCGTTCGTGCCGCGGTCTCCATCGGGCTGGCCTTGGCGCGCGAGGGCCGTTTCGACCGCCTGTGTCTCGCACCGCATTAACTGCATTTAATGTACTTTTCACCCCCCGAAAACAATGTTTGCTGGGGTTAGCATGTTGAGTAGCCTGTAAGCGAACGCTGGATCCGGGTGCGAAACCCGCTCCTGGACGGTCTAGCGGATCGTGTCCGGCGCTGCAGGTTGCCAAAGCGGCCGGCAAAAAGGCGCGGCCCCGTAAACCGGGCCTGCGCCGCAACTGGGAGGACCAAAATGATCAGACGACACATTATGAAACTGTCCGCCACCGCGCTGCTGGCCGGCGTGATCGGTCTTGGCGGGCTGCCGGCCAAGGCCGCCGACGTGACCATGAACCTGGGCTTTGGCGCCCCCGAAGCCTCGATCTACGGGCGGTTCGGTTCGCTGTTCAAAAAGCATGTCGAAGAACAATCCGGCGGCAGCATCGAGGTCAAGCTGCGCTGCTGCAACCAGATCTCCAGCGAAGACGAAGCCTTCAAGGCGATGCAGCTTGGCACCGTGGACGGGTTCGTGATCACCCTCAACAACATCTCGCCGCACTGGCCGCTAATGGATGTCACCGTGCTGCCTTACATCTTCCAAGATGGCGATCACCTGCGCCGGGTCACCGACGGGCCGGTCGGGCAGTTCATGAAGGACAAGCTGCAGGCCGACACCAGCGTGCATCTCCTGGCCTGGGGCCCGGCGCTTTACCGCGATTTCTATAATTCCAAACGCCCGATCAACACCATGGCCGACATGGCGGGGCTGAAGATCCGGGTACCCAAAAACGAGGTCATGCTGGCCACCTTCGAGGCGTTCGGCGCCGAGCCGGTTCCTCTGGCCTGGTCCGAGACACCAACGGCCCTGCAGACCGGCACCGTCGATGGCGGGGACAACGGCACCTCCTTCATCCGCGACATGAAATTCTACGAATTCGAGCCGCATCTGGTTATCCTCGAGCATTTCGTCGCCATGTCGCCGATCTTTGCATCCGACCACTTCATGAAACGGCTCACCGGCGAGCAGCGCGCAGCCATCATGAAAGGAGCGGAACTCGCAAGCAATGAGATGCGCGAGGAGTTCCAGGCCGAGACCGAGGAAACCCGGAACTGGCTGGTGACAGAAGGCGGCATGACGATGACGCGTCCCGACAAGGCCGATTTCATCGCCGCCGCCAGGAAAGTCCAGCAGGAGTTTGCCGAGAACCGCGGCGCTGACTTCATCGATCTGGTCCAGCAGATCCAGAACGCCGCGAACTAAGCAGCGGCTGAACGCCCGGGGCGCAAATTGTGCCCCCGGCTCCTGATCCGGAAATGAACTCAGCGGGGTACCCGGCATGGGCGCGTTAAAGTGGCTTGAACGACATTTCGAAGAACTGATTTGCTGTATCTGTCTTGTAATCATATCGGTCTGTGTCTTTGCCCAGGTGGTGTCGCGCTACGTGTTTTCCTCGGCGCTGCAATGGACTGAGGAAGTGGCTGCAATGTGTATGGTCTGGGCGGTCTACAGCGGTGCCGCACTCTGCGTGCGGGAACGGTTCCACATCCGCATCCTGGTCGGCGTCAAGGCGCTGCCGCAGCAACTGGGACGGGTCGTTATCTTCATCGCCGACCTGTTCTGGGCGGTCTTCTGCCTCTTCATGCTCAAGGTCGGCTGGGATTACCTCCTGGTCGCCTGGAAATTCCCAACCGTCAGCCCCAGTCTCGGCATCAATCAGTTCTACCCGCAAACGATCCTGGTGGTCGGCTACGCCCTGATGCTGATCCGGCTGGTGCAGCAATATATCACCTGGATGCGCGACGGCGGCCACGGCCTGCCCGGCATGCTGGATGAGGAATGGGGTGATACGGTCGACGAACGGGAGCACCAGATATGAGCCCGCTTCTGATCCTCGTCATCGTTTTCGTTCTGCTGACGCTTATCGGTACCCCGCTTTTCGTCTCGGTCGGCCTGACTACGGCACTGGCGCTTTACATCATCGAAATTCCCTACACGCTGCTGGCCCAGACCGGCTACGGCAGCCTGACCCCCTTCCCGCTGCTGACCATCCCGCTTTTCGTGCTGGCTGGCCGACTGATGGAGGTCGGCGGCATGGCGCAGCGCATGATCGCCATTGCCACCAATCTTGTCGGGGCCTACCGGGGCTCAATGGGACTGGTCACGGTCTTTGCCTGCATGTTGTTCGCGGCGCTGTCGGGCTCTGGCCCGGCGACCACGGCCGCCATCGGCTCGGTCACGGTTCCGGCAATGAAACGCGAAGGCTACGACGTGCCCTTCGCCGCCGCGATCACCGCCAGCGCCGGTGCGCTAGGCAGCCTGATCCCGCCGTCCAACCTGCTCATCATCTACGGGCTGGTGTCGGAAACTTCGATCCCCCGCCTGTTCCTTGCCGGGCTGGTTCCGGGACTGCTGGTCACCCTTCTGCTGATGGCCACTACCTACCTGGTCGCCCGACGCCGCGGCTATGGCGGCGATGGCGACCCCTTTTCCTGGGGCCCGTTCCTGCGCGCCGCCTGGGATGGAAAATGGTCCGTCGGGGCGCCGGTCATCATTCTGGGCGGGATCTACGGTGGGGTCTTCACACCGACCGAGGCGGCCGGTGTGGCGGTGTTCTACGCCTTGTTTGTGGGACTGTTCATCTACGGCGAACTGACAGTGCGGAAAGTCATCGAGTCCCTGCGCTTTACGGCCCTTCTGACCGGGATCCTGATCCTGCTGACTCCCACCCTCGCCTTCGGCCAGCTGACTGCATTTTACGACGTGCCCGCAACCGTGCAGCAAGGGATCACCGCGATCACCAACAACCCGATCCTCGTTCTGTTCCTGATCGGCATCTTCTACATCTTCATCGGCACATTTATGGAATCAATCGCGCAGGTGATCCTGTTCACCGCAGTGTTCCTGCCTCTGGTGACCTCGTTGGGCGTCGATCCGGTTCTGTTCGGCATCTTCACGGTTGTCACCTGCGAGATTGGTTTCCTCACCCCACCGTTGGGGGCGAATCTGACCGTCGCAGCGCGGATTTCGGGCATCTCGATCGAACGGATCTCCGTCGCGGTGCTGCCCTTTATCCTGGCCTACATCATCGGGCTGGTCATCCTGATCCTGCTGCCGGACCTGACAGTGTTCCTTCCCAACTGGCTGTACGGCCCGACCAAATAGGGAGTTCTCCAATGTTCGACACCATTCTTCAGGGCGGCCATGTCATTGACGGCACCGGCGCGGCCCGTTTCCAGGCCGACGTGGCGCTGAGCGGAGGCAAGGTTGCCGCCATCGGCCGGCTGAACGAGGAAGACGCTGCCGAGGTGATCGATGTCTCGGGGCTAGTGGTGACGCCGGGGTTCATCGACATGCACACGCATTCCGATTTCACCCTGCTGGCCGACGGCCGCGCAGAAAGCCAGGTCCATCAGGGGGTGACGACCGAGGTAATCGGGCAATGCGGCATCAGTTGCGCGCCGGTCTGCAGCCATGACGCCATTCCGTCCGTGTCGCCGTGGTACAACGACAAGGTCGATCACCCGCTTTGGCACTCGTTCGGCGATTATCTCAATGCGCTCGACGGCGTCGGCCTGGGTGTCAACGTGCTGGCCTTTGTCGGCCACGGCACGATCCACCGCGCGGTGCTGGGGGATCAGCTCCGCGCCGGTGAGCCGGAAGAGATCGACGCCATGTGCAGGCTGCTGGAAGAGGCGATGGATGATGGCGCAGGCGGGTTTTCGACCGGCTTGGAATACTGGCCCGGCTCGCTTGCGGCCCCCGAACACCTTGTGCCGATGTGCGAGGTCGCAGCCAAGCGCGGACGCCTCTATGCAACCCATGTCCGAAATCGCGACACCCATTACGACGTCGGGTTTTCCGAGGCGATCGCAACCGCGCGGCAAGCCGGTGCGCGGCTTCAGATATCCCATATCCAGCCGAAATTCGGCGCGCCGGATTATGCGATGGAACACACGCTCGAGATGATTGATCTTGCGCGACAGCGGGGCGTGGACATCGCTTTCGACGTGATCCCGCATGACTGGAACAACACTCTGATGGCTGCGATTCTGCCCAAATGGGCGCAGGAAGGCGGCATCGACGGGGTTCTGAAACGGTTGTCCGACCCCGAAGCACGCGCCCGCATCAAGGCCAACCCGCAGCCCATGTGGCTGATCGTGAAGGCGCGCCAGTGGAAAGATATCGTCCTGCTCAATGCGAGCGAGAACAAGGATCTGATCGGTGCGGACTTCGAGGAGATCGGCAGGCTGCGCGGTGTCGACCCCTATGACGCCGTGCTCGATATCCTGCTAGAGGAAGGCAGCAATATGATGGGCACGATCTGGGCCTCGAAATCCTTCCGCAATGCGGATGTCGACCTGTGCTTGCAACAGCCGGAGTGTGGCGTGATCTCGGACACGATCGCCGTCGCCAATGACGGCGTCCTCAAGGACGCCGTCGGCTCGCTCAGCGGCTATGGCTGGACCGCGCGGTTCCTGCAGCATTATGTGCGCGACCGCCAGGTGGTGAGCCTCGAGGAAGGTGTGCGCAAGCTGACTTCGCTGCCAGCCGCCCAGCTGGGGATCAAGGACCGCGGGCGCATCGCCAAAGACCAACAGGCCGATATCTGCGTTTTCGACCCTGCTTCGATCGCCAGCAACTGCACGGCCCGCCAGCCCCGCAGCTATGCAAGCGGCGTTGCCCACGTCGTGGTCAATGGCCAATTCGCCATGAAAAACGGAGCGCGAACCGCGTCAAACACTGGAACCGTTCTCAGAAATACCGGCACCTAGGTTTAGATGTGTGTATGCCTCCAGCGGAGGCATACGGAAAAACCGCCCCGGCAAACGTAAAAGCGGTCTGCTTCATTGAAGGGCATACCGGAGCTTTTAAAGCGCGACGACCTCGATCAGCTCCAGCTCCGACAAAGGAACCTCCTCCACCCGGATCCCGTTTTCAAAACTCACCAGAATGGATTTCGGACTGGAGGCAAGCTGGTCCGTCAGAAGGCGGCCAATAGCTCCGCCGTGCTTGCAGATGATGGCAGCCCCCCTGCCCGCCTGAACCTTCTGCGCACCAGCCACGCTTTGCATCTCCGGCTCTTTCGCGGTTCCGCCTTGGTCCAAGGATGAGGTCTGGACAGCGGCCGTGTTGCCGCCAGCTTGCATTTCAGGGGTGTGGATTTGATCGCTGTACCGGCCTTCTACGTCTTTCGCGGTACGGGGAACCTGGACTGGGCCCGCAGGATCTTGGGCCAATCTGGAACGCAATCTCGCAACAGTCACCCGCGAAACATCCGCCGCATCGGAAGTCTGCATAAATTCTTCCACATCTTCCGGGTTCTTCTTCCAAAGCGCATAGAGGTCGGACAAGGCCCGGACCGGGACATCCTTTTCCGCCAACTGCTGCAGCGGCTCAGGCATCCCAACGACCGCTGCAAACCGGGAGACTTCGCTTTCTCCCCACCCTAGCGCGCTGGCAATGTCGCTCCGGGACTTGCCAGCTTCGCGCATGGCTGACACGGCAGTGGCGATTTCAAAAGTGGTGAGACCGTCGCGCTGCACATTCTCGGTAAGCTGCGCCATGCGCAGTTCCTCGGTCATTTCCCGTTCAATGGCCGGGATCGATTGCAGGCCTGCCAGTTTCGCGGCGCGGTAGCGCCGCTCCCCCATAATGATCAAATGCCTGCTGTCGCCATTGAGCGGTCGGACGGTGATCGGCTGCAGGACGCCTTGCACACTGATGCTTCCCGCCAAGGATGCAAGCTTGTCTTCGCTAAAGTGTTTGCGCGGCTGCTCCGGATCCGGTTCGATTAAATCGAGAGGGATATCACGCGGGCCCGCTTGACCTGCTTTCCGGGGCGTTCGCATCAGGTCATTGAGGGCACCTGCCTCCTTCAGAGAAGACAACATGGACCTGTTGACCCGGGAGCTGGAACCGCCGTCGCTCATGTGCCAGCCTCCACATTTTCAAGGAACCATTCAAAAAAGGCCTGAAACTCGGCCGCGGCCTCGCGACCGCTTCTGGTTGAAACTTCACTGACCGGCATGCCTTCCGCCTCGGCCTTTTCATAGGCTGTCCGGTTACGGATCGCGTGCGGAATGATGAGCTGCGGAAACTCCGCTGCCATAACCCGCAGGGACTCGCGCTCCATCTCCTTCACCGCGTCAAAACGGGACGGCAGCAGTCCCAGGAACTTCACATCCGGGTTGATCTCCCGGACTTCTACCAGTGCTTTCAGAACGGTCTTGATCCCGTCTACGGAAAACCGCTTCAGCTCAATGGGTGCTAGAATGTAGTCGGCTGCCAGCATCGCCCCATAGACGGTTGCGCTGTAGGTCGGCGGTGTGTCGATGATACAGAAGTCCGCCCCTTTCAGCGCCCGCAACGCTCCGGCCGTGTTGCGCAGAATGGCATCGTCCCGGACGACCGGTATGTCGGCATGCCCCTCGATTAGCACCAGCTCGCCGGGGGCGGCCGTAAATTCAAGCGGGTTCCCCGCCTCCACCAAATCGAGCGCGTTGCCGGCCACCCGCTGAGCTGGCAGCGCAGTTGTGAGATTGCACTGGCTATCGAGATCAACTGCCACCGCGGAGTAACCCGCCAGCATCAAAGAATAAGCAAGCTGTGTGGCGACAGTCGTCTTACCGGTGCCGCCCTTGTTGTTTGTAATTACTATGGTTTTCAATATTCAGTCTTTCCTCGCAGCGCTCGCCCACCCTTGAAGAACCCTGGCCGTCAAATGGCACCCGGCGGGTTCTTCTGGGGTTCAGCAATCACATCGGGCGCGGCGGCAATATTTGAATGCGTCTTGTTTCGGTCACCGGATCTTGCTGAAGGCCCTTCATCAGACAGAACCTGGCACAAGCACCGAGGCGGCGGTTGTTAAGGAATGCACGGTATATGAGAGGGTTCCGGGCTTCCCCCGTGAGGCTCCAGAAAAGAATATCTTCCATGCAGGCCTCTCCCCTTGCGTGCCATCACCACCGGAGGTTGAGATATCTGTCACCTCGCAGGACATCAATCGCCAATGTGCGATCGCTCCTGCAGTTCTAAGCCACGCGGGTCAGCGCGGTTCAATGCTCTACCGCGCTTTGGCGATGATGCCATCTTTGCCAACAGCTGCGATGCTATCGGAAGTGCGGCGTGTCAGGTCCACCCCGTCGGCGGAGATGCTGGCTTCCGCGAACTCTGTCTTCTTCAGCACAGATCCGTCTGCCTCCACCCAGGTGGTCTCGCTGCTGCTTTCGCGGGTGATAGATCCATTATGGCTGATCCGGACCGAAATGCCCGCCACCGCAACCGATACTGAATCTTCCGTCACAAGAACCCCGTTCCAGGCATCCGGGAAATCGCGGCGCAGGACAATCTTGTCCTGGCGCAGCTTGATTTGCACGTCCTGGTCCGTGTCCCCTGCTGCGCTTCTGACCACAACAAAGGCTTCCTGCTCGCTTGGGTCATTGTGAATACTTGCACTGGCATTCTTCGGCGGCCACACCTTCGGGGCTGCGCGCCGCGCGCCTTTCTGGTCCCGGTGGAAACCAATATACAGCTGGGCAGAGCGCCAGGTTTGGCGCAAGGAATTCACAAGTTCAGACATTGGACTTAATCCTCAACAGAATGTGCGCGCACCGGACCAAGTCGGGTCCTCCTAGCGCTGCTAGTTTTGCTCAAATTCATTGCTGCGGGCGTGCTGACTGACCTCGGCCAGTCAGCAGCCCAAAAGTTCATAGGGTATTGGCAGCACGGTTAGGACAGGCCCTTACCCCATGCAAGCCAAGGTTCTGCTTACGCCTGGATGGCGCCGTGATGACGCGCCTCCCGTGCGTAATCCACAAGCGGCTTCGACGGTACCCAGTAAAGGTCGCGTTCGATCCTCAAGCCAAAGGGACCGCGGACTGCCACTAGTTCCGGGATGTACACGCTGCCCAGCTCGGGACAACCCATACCCAGATCACATAGTCCGAAGGCGATATTTTTGTCTTCAGGATCAATTTCGCTGATTAGCCAGGTTGCGGCGCCCCAGGGTGTGAATAGCTTCACCACCGGCTGACGCGACATGTCCTCAGCAATCTCCCCTGCCCTCTCCCGTGCAGCAATTGCCCCGTTCTGCAGCAGTTTCTCAAATTGGCCTTTCGTAAACAGGTTCATACCAAACGTCTCCTTTGTGTCATGGCCATCGGGAGGTCCCCTTTGGCTCTGGTTTTGAGCAGAGCCCTGCAAGGGCGCCGTCTCTAAAACCTGACCCGCTGGCGAAGCGTGGGGGGTAGCAACTGCAACCGGAAACCGATGGGAGTGGTGCGGCCCGCAGGCGCAGCCGAGGACACGGTCCCGGCGGTTTCCGGTTGCGGGCGCGTGGGGGCAAAGCCCCCTAGCAATCCGTCGCAGCGGCGTTCGGCTTGCCCGAACCCCAAGACAAACAAGAAAAGCAGGTTTCGCAGAAGCAGGGAAAACTGGCCCTTCCGTTTTCTTGCAGCAACTTGGCGCCTTGCCAGCGTGATCACCGCAAAACTTGAAAGTCAGTAATTTCTATACTATTTTCTGACAAGGAGATATGCCATGATCATGTCCAAGATAAAACAACGCATCATCGGGAAAGGCCGCGGGTCAATTTTCACGCCGACGGATTTTCTGGATATCGGATCCCGCGCGAGCGTGGACCAGGCTCTGTCGCGGCTGGCCGGCCAAGGTGTAATCCGCCGCCTGACCCGGGGACTCTACGACTACCCCAAGAAAAGCCAGCGCTTCGGTTTGCTGTCGCCGTCTGCTGATGACATTGCAAAGGCAATCGCACGCAAGGACAATCAGATCCTTCAGCCCTCCCCTGCCATGGCCGCCAACCAGCTGGGCCTTTCCACGCAGGTGCCGTCCAAGCCGACTTATCTGACCGATGGCCCAACACGCACCAAGACAATCGGACGGCAAGTGATCCAGTTTCGGAACGCTTGCTCCAAAACCCTTGTTGGAGCGGGCCAGAAGACCGGCGCGGTATTCCAGGCACTGCGCTATGTCGGGAAAGACCGGATCGATAATCACGTAATCGATAAACTGGCTCAGACGCTGAATAACCGTGACCGGGCCCTGCTCTCCAAACAAAGCAAGCACGTACCCGCCTGGATGCACCCTATCGTTCAGCAGATCGTCACGCAGGCCTGAGAATATGGAGAAGTTTGCCAACGACACACCTGAAAACCGGGAGGAAGCCTTTCAGGAAACCGCCGCGCAGCTTGGATTGTCCAAAGCGATTGTCGAGAAGGATTTCTGGGTCTGCTGGTCTCTCAAACAGTTGTTCGCCCTGCCCACCTTTGGAGATCATATGATCTTCAAAGGCGGAACATCCCTTTCCAAAGCTTATAACGTAATCCACCGCTTTTCCGAAGATGTGGATCTGTCCCTCGAACGGACACAGTTTGGCTTTGACGGCGATCGGGATCCAGAAAACACTGACCTATCCGGCAAAAAACAAAAACAGCTTCTCCAGGAACTGCAGGATGCGGCCGGAAAAATAGTCACCGGGCATCTTCTTGATGAAATCAAAACTGCATTTGATGCTGGTTTGGAGCAGGAGTTTTCACTGCAGGTTGACCGCAGTGATGCGCAAACACTGCTCTTCAGTTACCCATCAATCGCAGCATCGTCAGATAGTTACGTTAAACCTGCGGTTCGCTTTGAATTTGGTGCACGGGGTGTCCACCTGCCTGCCGAAGACCGGAAGATTTCCCCATACCTGCACCAGGCCTTTCCGGATCTGCTGGACACTGGCGAGATCGAAGTGAAGGTTTTAGGTGTCGAGCGCACCTTCTGGGAAAAGGCAACAATCCTGCACATGCTCTACCATCAGGATACCGCCAAGCCACTCGCTGACCGCATGTCTCGCCATTACTATGATATGGCTCAGCTTATCGGCCATGAGGCCAGGTCCCGGGCGCTCAGCAGCCTTGATCTCCTGGATCAAGTTGCGCATCACAAGTCGGTTTTCTTCAAGGCAGCCTGGGCCAATTATCAAGATGCAAAACCGGGCACGCTGCGATTGATGCCAAATAAAGAACTCACAACCGCATTGCGCAAGGACTACGCTGGAATGCAGGAAATGATCATAGGACAAGCCCCTGACTTCGATGAAAACCTGCACGCACTTGAAGGCTTCGAGGCTGAAATCAATAGCTGAGTACAACGACTAAATTCTGATTGAATTAGTATCCAGGTCTAAAGCCTGCCACTTGTCACAAATGACATTATCTGCTTTGACAACGTCAAAACGAAAACACAGGTGAGACATGACGATAGATCTGAGCGGACTGAATGCGGCTGAACTCAATGCTCTGGCCAAGGAAATTGAAGCCCGCAAAGTTGAAGTGGAAAAAGAAGCGAAGCAAAACGCCTATTCTGAAATGCTGGCCATCGCCGACAAACACGGTGTGCCCTTCGAAGAGGTAATTGCGCTTCATGGCGCTAAGGGCCGAAAGTCCGGCGCAAAAGCACCGGCCAAATACGCCAATCCGGAAGACGCATCCCAGACATGGAGCGGTCGCGGGCGAAAACCGGCTTGGGTTCACGAAGCATTGAAAGCTGGCAAGTCCATTGAGGACCTTGAGATCTGAAGATCCTAAGCTTTATTTGCGCCAACCTGCGCAACAATACATTGCTTCAAGAAGGCAGCGGGCCGGCGGCGTTCAGCCGCCGCGCATCCTCTTGACTACCCCTGTGTTGCCAAAAAGCCGGACACAAGACCCAGCCCCTGCTTCAGGACTTCCGGCCCATTGGCATAGCCGATGCGCACATAGCGCTCCATGCCCAGGGCCGACCCCGGCGTGAACATCACCCCGGTTTCCTTCAGCAGCGCCACGCAGAACTCGCGCGAAGTCATCGGAAGATCGTATTTCAGCAGCGTAGTGGTGCCGGATCGCGGCTTCACCCAGGAGATCCGCGGTTCCTGTTCTACCCACGCCTCCAGGATCGCCAGATTGCCGAGGGTGATCCGCTGGCTGCGCGCCAGCACCTGTTCGCGGTTTTCCAGCGCCAGCGCGGCAAAGTGATCGTCGATCATGCCCACCGAGATGGTGTCGTAATCGCGGTGAATGGCCACCGCCTCGATTACCTCCCTCGGCCCGGCGATCCAGCCCAGCCGCAACCCGGCCAGGGAATAGGCCTTGGACATACCGGCGGTGGAAATCCCCTTTTCATAGATATCCGCGATCGAGGCGGTCATCCCGTCCCCCTCCTGATCGGTGCCGCGGTAAACCTCGTCGCACAGGATCCAGGCACCCGCCTCGCGGGCAATGGCGGCGATCTCCTCCAGCATCGCCCGGTCCATCAGCGCGCCGGTCGGGTTGTTGGGATTGTTGATGGCAATCAGCTTCGTCCCCGGCGTCACCTGTGCCGTAAGGCTCCGGCGGCGGCCGCCTGATCCCGGGATCGATCCGATGGTAAGTCCGGCCTTATGTCCGACTTCAATAACCGCCCTCAAATCGAAGTTCTTTCCGCTGCCGATGGTGATCGCCGCCGGTATTGGTCAGATGATGATAAACTGCGCATCGTGGAGGAGAGCTTTATCGGCCACCGACAAGCGGCTGCCACAGCGCGGCGGCATGGCATTTGCCGGTCGCTGCTGACCACCTGGCGGCGG
>NZ_WLCM01000063.1 GCF_013317235.1 Leisingera sp. ANG59
GCGTGGTATCCGTTCAGCTCAGGAAGTTCCTTGTCATCAAAGAAATTACGCTTGAGTTCCCGGTAGATCGTAGACGCTGCGCGGCCCAGCCGGTCTGCGATCTCAGGCACCGGCATTTTGGCTTCACGCCACTTGGCAATCTTCCGGCGTTCTTCCAAACTCAGGTGAGGGTAATTGCGTCCCATTCAATAGCCTCCATGCAAACATCTGTTTTGATACAGAATTTGCACTTCGGATGTGAATCCACCCGCGTACAACGCGTTATCCTATAATCAGGATTATGTTTAAAGCTAACCCGGCCCGAAACCCTTCCGTGCTGGCTCAGCCGCTGTGTTCCTGCCGGGCGGCCCGGCGGCCAGCTGCAAATTGTTGCGATTGCGTTAACTAAAACGCTACTTTTTCGCTTCGTTGGCGGACGGGACAGCCAGGTGACGGGCTGATTCAGGGGGCAGACCAGTCTGGTTCCGGCCTGAAAACGCACTTCTCCAGCAGCGGCGACGCCTGATTGCGGCACAAGCCGATCAGGAAGGCCGCACGGGTGCCTGCCGCTGCTTGCCTGGATAAGGCATTGAGAAAAAGCCCGAAAAATCCGCGATCCTTGCAAGCCTCACGTTTCCCGGCCCGGTTGAAAAGCCCGGAAAATACTCCTTCGTCAATATTCCCCGTTTGCGCCACATTGTCGCCGATTTCTCAACAGATCAGCTTAACAAAGAATTAACGCACAAAGCGGGCAGCAGCAGAAGCCGCGGCCACATAACATTGAGACGGGAGCAAAAGAATGGCACTCAATACGCTTGTGGAGACTTCAGTTGACGCGGATCAGCAGGATGATCTGCAGCCGGGCACAACGTTGCTCCATGGCCAGTACACCATTACGCGCTTTCTGAACAACGGCGGCTTTGGCATCACCTATCTTGCCAAGGACAGCCTCGACCGGACCGTGGTGATCAAGGAATGCTTTGCGGATGCCTTCTGCCGCCGGACCAACGCCCTGGTCAGTGCGCGGTCCCGGGCGCATCAGAGCGAACTGAAGTCGATCATCCGCCACTTCATCCGTGAAGCCCAGAGCCTGTCCAAGCTGAAGCACCCCAACATCGTCGGTGTGCATCAGGTATTCGAGGACAACGACACCGCCTATATGGCGATCGACTATGTCGACGGCCGCGACCTGCAGGACATTCTGGATGATGCGGAAACCGTTCTGACCCCGGAGCAGATCACCGGCATGACCCGCAAGCTGCTGGACGCCATCGGCTACGTGCACGACGCCAACCTGCTGCACCGCGACATTTCCCCCGACAACATCCTGCTGACCGCAGACGGCGAGCCGGTGCTGATTGATTTCGGCGCCGCCCGCGAAGACACCAGCGAGGACGGCCGCAAGCATTCCGCGCTGCGGGTGGTCAAGGACGGCTACTCGCCGCAGGAATTCTACATTGCCGGCAGCGAACAGGGCCCCTGGAGCGATCTCTACGCGCTGGCTGCCTCTCTTTATCATGTGATCCGGGGCGAGGCGCCTGTGAACGGCCAGGCCCGTCTGGTCGCCATCGCGGAGCAGCGCCCCGACCCCTATGTGCCCCTGGCGGGCGCTGTCGTAGGTTACCCCGAAGGCTTCCTGGAGGCCATCGACAAGGCGATGAACACCAAGCCCTCCATGCGCCTGCAATCGGCTGAGGAATGGCTGGCGATGCTGGATGGCAAGAAACCCGCGGCACCTGCGCCGCAGCCGGCCAACAGCACCGCGGCACCTGCTCATGAGGAAAAGAAGCGCAGCCGTCTGCCGGCCGTGTCCATTCTGGCGGTTCTGGCCGGTCTGGGCGCCGCTGGCTACATCTACTATGGCAACACCCAGACGGATGCAGCGGCGGTTGAAACCGCGGCAGTTGCGGAACCGGCGCCTGTTGCGACCGATCCGGCCCCGGCGGCCGCTGACCCGGCCCCTGCTGCGGACACGGAAGCTGCCAGTATCACAGCCGCGGCAGACAGCGCTGGCGCTGCAGAACCAGAAGCTGCAGCACCCGCCGAACCTGCACCGCAGGCGGCAGAGCCGGTCCCCGCAGAAGTATCTGAGGAAACCAACGCCGTTGCGGCAGTTGCCGAGCCCGCGCAGCCGGAACCGGTGGCAGCCCCCGCGCCCTTTGCGGGCCATGAGGTCAGCTATGCGCTGTGGGATGTCTCGATCCCCTTCGAGTACGAAGAACGGACCGTCCGCAAGGCGCAGGTGGTGTCCATCACCGGAACCGGGGAAAACACCGACCTCAGCAAGACCGGCAGCTGGATTGCACCGGGCGTGGAAATCCTGACCGTCAACAATCAGCCGCTGACGGCAGACTCGCCGTTTGCGTCGCAGCTGCTGACCGCGATGCAGATCGACCCGGACGGCTACACCCGCGCCTCCATCCGCTACAAGGGTGCCGAAAGCAAGCGGTTCGAAGTGGGGCTGCTGGCGGTTCCGGTGGTGCGCCGGACCGGTCTGAACAGCGGCCTGCAGTTCGACGCCCGGATGCAGGATGGCGCCTGGGTCACTTCCGTCAGCCAGCAGGCTGCCCAGGGATCCGCGGATCTGCAGCCCGGCGACGTGCTGCTGCGTGAAACCGCAACCGGCACCACTCTGACCGAAGGGGAGTCGCTGGCTGAGATTATGCAGGTGCTGCAGGACAAGGGTGCAGCCACCGCAACCTTCGACATTCTGCGCGACGGGGCTGCGGCCTCAGCCAGCCTGGAACTGGCAGGAAACAGCTAACCCCCGCCAGCCTTTCACCCAACCACAAGCATCAGGCGATCAGCCCCACCGGCGGCCGTTCCCGGGAGAGCTTTGCCTCTCTGACCCACGAAGGACAGATTTAATGCGCAATACTGCTAAATTTATGGGTGCATCCCTGATCGCCATCGCGGCTGCCGGTCAGTCTGCCCAGGCTCAGGAAGCCTGCCAGGTGTACGAGGTCCAGTCCGGCGACAACCTGCGGGAAATCACCGAGAAGGCCTACGGCCACTCCAAATTCCGGGTGATCTACAACGCCAACCGCGCTGTCATCGGCCGCAACCCGAACATTATTGAAATCGGCATGCAGCTGGTCCTGCCCTGCGCCGACGGCAGCCTGCCGGCCGCGGCGTCCGCAGCTCAGGAAGCTGAAGCCCCGGCGGCGGAAATTCAGGAGGCATCCGCCGCGGAAACCGCTGCCGCAGAAGTGCTTGCAACCGAGACCGTTGCAGAAGAAACCGCGCCGGCAGAGACCCCGGCTGCGCCTGCAACCCCGGAACCTATGGTTCTGATCACCGGTAATGATTTCCCGCCCTTCACCGGCGAGGACCTGCCCGGCCGCGGCATGTTCACCCAGCTGATCGAAACCGCCGCCCTGCGCGCCGCGCCGGAGACCGAGATCTCCGTGACCTTTGTCAACGATTGGGAATCGCATCTGGAAACCCTGCTGCCTGCCATGGCGTTCGAAGGCTCCTTCCCCTGGCTGAAACCCAACTGCGGCGACTACGGCCTGCTGTCCGCCGGCGACAAGTTCCGCTGCGACAACTACCAGTTCTCAGATCCCTTCTATGAAGTTGTCGACGGCTTCTTTGCGGCCACCGGCAGCCCCTACGCCACCGCCTTTGACTATGGCGAGCTGATGGGCACCCGGATCTGCCGCCCCGAGGGCTATTCCATGGCGCATCTGGATACCGCGGGCCTCACCGCGGAAACCGTGAAATTCTACCGCCCGGTCCAGATCGCGGAGTGCTTTACCGCCCTGACTGCCGGCGCTGTCGATGTGGTCGCCCTGGATACCCTGGTTGCCAGCGACACGCTCGCCACCATGGGCCTGGCCGGCCAGATCAAGGAAAACCCGAACCTCGGCGAGGTGAAATCCCTGCACGCCATCGTTCACAAGGATCACCCCCGGGCCCAGGAGACCCTGGATCTGCTCAACAGCGGACTGAAGGAAATGTCCGTCTCCGGCGAATGGTACGCCATCGTCTCCAAGGCCCTGCAACGCGAAATCAGAACCCTCACCAACTGACCCCCCTACAGAAACCTTGACCCACTGCCTGCAGCCCCCTGCGCAACGGCGGTGCCCCATTGAAAAGGAACTAACTCTCATGTCGATGATCAAATCCTTGGTTCAATACAGCGCAACCACCGTTACCGCCGCCCTGTTCGTCTCCACCTCGGCAGCCGCGCAGGAGGCCTGTGCCCCCTACACCGTTCAGGACGGCGACAGCCTCGGCTCCATCGCCCAGGCCGCTTACGGCTCCTTTGACTATCAGATGATCTTCAACGCCAACCGCAACGCGATTGCCAACCCCAACAGCCTGGAGGCCGGCACCGTTCTGCAGATCCCCTGTGAAGACGGCCGCCTGACCGCCGACAGCGATGTCACCGAGATCATCGCGCAGGAAGAGGAAAAACAGGCCAAACGGGCCAAGTCCAGCATCTACGAGCCGCCGATCAAGATGGTGTCCGGCAACGGCTGGGAACCCTTCACCGGCGAAAGCCTCAAGGGCGGCGGCATGCTGGTGCGCCTGGCCACCACCGCGCTGAACCGCGGTGGCAACGACCGCGAATACAACCTCAGCTTCGTGGACGACTGGAAGGCTCATTTCGACACCCTGCTGCCGCTCGGCGCCTTCGACGTGTCGATCGCCTGGTACAAGCCGAATGACTGCTCCAACCTCGAAAACACCGACGCGGACACCAAGTACCGCTGCACCCAGCTGAACTTCTCGCTGCCGATCTATGAATCGGTGTCCGCCCACTGGACCATGGCTGACAACCCCTATGCCAACATCAAGGATTATGCGGATTACGCTGGCGCCAAGATCTGCCGCCCCGAAGGCTGGTCCCTGGCCGAGTTGTCCGGCGAAGGCCTGGTGGAGCCGGTGATTTCCCTGGTCCATCCGACCTCTGCGGTTGACTGCATCCGCAAGCTGGTGAGCGGCGAGGCCGACATGGCGCTGCTGGACCTCGAAGCCGGCGATGCCGCAGTCCGCGAAGTGGCGGAAGCCGAAGGCAAGGTGCAGCTGAACTCCAACCTGTCGCAGCTGCAGGCGATCCACTTCGTGACGCATAAGACCAATCCGCGCGGCCGTGTCTACCTGACCCTGCTCAACAAGGGCCTGAACGAGATGCGCGAAAGCGGCGAATGGTACGCGATCATCGCCGACAGCCTGGCCGAGTTCAACAAGATCGGCAGCTGATCCGGGCAACGGCCATGCCCCCGGTGCGGGGGCATGGCAGGCCGCAGGGGCCGCGGACAGACGGCTCTCCGCACAAAGGGAAAACCGGGCGCCTGCCGTGACTGCACGGACGCCTGTAAAACAAAAAAGGCAGACGACATGGGATTTTTCGGAAAACTTATCGGTCGGCAGGACCCGCTTTCTGAGCCCGCCCCGATGGAGCGGCTGCAGGTCGCGGACGAAACGATGCAGCAGGAAGTGCTGAAGGCGGTTGCCCAGCACACCCGCTCCGTGGAACTGGATCTGGACCCGCAGGCGGACCAGGCTGCAGACAGCCAGCCGGAAACCGCCGCCATGCCCGCCGCGGATGCGGCAGCCGGGATCTGGGACCTGGACCCGGCCGCAGCCGCCCCGGCTGCTCCGCCCGCAGGCGCTGCTGCGCAGATGCCCCAGCCCGGCGGCGAGCTGCCGGATCTGACCGCGCATGTCAGCGCCGCCCCGGCCCGCAAGCGCCGCGCCAAGACCCGCCTGCTGGGCTTTGACACCTCCGACGGCGACGTCGTCAATCTGTTCGACAGCTCCGGCGCCGCCGCCCCGGCCCGCGACACCAAGTTCCCGGTGGGCTGGATCGTGGTCGCTGACGGACCGGGCTATGGCGAGAGCTTCACGCTCAAGGCGGGCATGTCGGCCATCGGCCGCTGCGAGGATCAGGCGGTTGCGCTCGATTTCGGCGACACCGCGATCTCCCGCAGCAACCATGCCGCCATCGTCTTTGATCCCGAGAGCTCGCAGTTCTATCTGGGCCACGGCGGCAAGAGCAATATCGTGCGCCTGAACGGCCAGCCGGTAATCAGCAACGAGGTTCTGAAAAGCGGCGACCTGATCCGCCTGGGCGAGACCACCCTGCGCTTCATGGCGCTGTGCGGCAAAGACTTCAACTGGACCAGCGCTGGCGGGCAGGAGGCGGAACATGTGGAAATCGCCTGAACCGCGCTTTGACGTTGCCGCCGCCATCTGCCAGGGCGCGCGCGACTACCAGGAAGACGCCATCATCACCGACTTCCCGGCTGGCACCGACATCGGCATGGCCATCCTGGCGGACGGTATGGGCGGCCACGCGGCCGGCGATGTCGCCTCCAAGATGGTGGTGACAGAGGCCTTCAGCAGACTGAAGTTCGAAAGCGTCAACTTCGCCGAGTACGAAAAGCAGATCCCCTATCACCTGACCCACGCCGCGGCTGAGGCCAACACCTGCGTGCAGGAGTATGTCCAGGACAATCCCAGCGTCCGCGGCATGGGCGCGACCCTGGTGTCGGTGGTGATGATCGAGGACCGCCTGTACTGGCTGTCGATCGGCGACTCGCCGCTCTATCTGATGCGCGGCGGCAAGCTGCAGCAGCTGAATGAGGACCACTCGATGGCGCCGCAGATCGACATGATGGTCAAGGCGGGCCTGCTGGACGCCGAAGCCGGACGCGACCATCCCGACCGCAACTGCCTGACCTCGGTGATCCTGGGCGACCGGGTGACGCGCACGGACTGCCCCAAGACCCCCTTCCGGCTGGAGGTCGGCGATCTGGTGGTTGTCTCCAGCGACGGGCTGCAGTTTCTGGAGGACGCGCGGATCGAGAAGATCCTGCACAAGTACCGCCGCCGCAAGAGCGCGGAAATCGTCGAACGGCTGCTGGCAGCGCTGGATGATCTGGCGGACCCGGATCAGGACAACATTTCCTTTGCCGTGATCAAGCTGAACCACAACAAGCCGGTGACCCGCAAGATGCGCCGCAAGCCGATCGACCTCGTGGGCGACCAATCGGCCAGCGCAACCCGCGTTGTGGCCATGAACAGCAACTCCTATGACGGGCCGTCCCTGCCGGAGCAGGATGCCAAGGTGGTCCGGCTGGCCGGGAAAGGGCGCTAGGCATGACCCAAGCGGAAACCGCAGCCGCGGCCGCATCGCTGCGGCACGCACTGGCAAAGGGCCGGATCCCCGCCCGCCTGCAAGCCGGCACCGGTACGCTGCTGGAGCAGCTGGAAAAACCGGTGGCCGTCACCCTGTTCGGCCTGTCCGGTTCGGGCAAGTCCAGCGTCGCCAACCTGCTGCTTGGCAGCCAGGTGATCCCGGCAGGCGTCTCCCTGCCCACCCTGCAGATCAGCGGCGGCGGAACCGCGGCCTGCAGCGGGGTGCTGGCGGACGGCAGCGGCTTCAGCCTGCCGGGATTCGACACCGGCGCGCTGGCTGCCCGGGCCGCGGTCTTTGCCGAGGCGCAGCTGCCGCTGCCCGCCCTGAACCAGATCAGTATCCTTGAAATTGCCGCCCCGGATGCCGCCGCATTGGAACGCGCGGTGCCCTGGGCGGCCCGGCGCACCGGCATTGCCCTGTGGTGCACCCAGGGTTTCACCGCCGCAGAGCAGGCCGCCTGGGCGCGCGCGCCGGAGCAGATGAAGGACGGCGCCTTCCTTTTGGTTACCAAGGCGGATGAGCTGGCGGCACAGGACCGGCTGGCCCCCGCGCTGGCGGGCATTCAGGACGCAGCCTCGGAGCATTTCCACGGCATCCTGCCACTGGCCGCGCTGGAGGCGCAGGCCGCACGGCAGCCGGATGGCACGGTGGACCGCGACCGGCTGCGCCGCTCCGGCGGGCAGGCGCTGATCTCGGCCATCATGCATGAGGTKAAGCTGCGGCGTCAGGCAGCATTGGATCAGGCCGGTGTGCTGCTGGCGAAATACGCTCCCGCTCCCGCAGCCGCCGCTCCGGCAGAGGACACGGCCGCACCGCTCTCCCCGGTGGCGCCCCAGGCAGAGCCGGACACTCCGCTTGCGGCAGAAACACCCGCACCGGCCCGCCCTGCCCCCGCGGCAGAGGCGCCTGCGGCACCTGCAAAAACTGCGGAACCGCAAGAAGCGGCGCTCAGCCCGGAGGTCCGGCAGGCCTTTGATCAGGCGCTGGACTACCTGTCCGCGCAGGGGCGCAGCATGGGCCAGGCGATGCGTGACGGCACCGGCGCAGACAGCCGGCAGCTGATCCGCACCGCCCTGAAGTCGGTGCAGTGGCTGGACAGCCATCTTGAAGAGAACGGCGGCAGCGGCGGCGGCGCACTGGCAGAGATCCGCGGCGCGGTCTCGGAAGCGGAAGATCTCATTCAGCTGATCCAGGTGGAACAGGACGACACGTCGCTGTTTGATGCCACCAGCATTCTGCTGCAGCTGAAACGGGACATGCAGGCGCAGCTCGCCGCCTGAAGACGGCCAAGCTGCGGAACAGCAGCAAGGGTTTTCACCTCAGAGGGTGAAAACCCGCTGCCAGATCCCGTGCAGCCCGGCCAGCTCCGCTTCGCCATGGGCAAACAGGGCGCATTCGCCATCGGCCCAGACCACGGACACGCATTCGCCGCCGTCCAGAACCGGGCCCAGTGAAATCAGCCGCGGCGTTTCCGTCAGCGCCGCATGTTTGGCACAAGACGCCTGGAAACGCTCCCACTGCGCATCGGCAATCTTCTGCAGCGCAGTCAGCACAGCTGCATCCTCGCCGCCGCCCAGCCAGGCGCCGCCCGCATGCAGCAGGCAGGCGGAATACATCCCGGCGGCAGCCTCGATGAAAAACTCCATCGGCCGTTCCTGCTCGCCCGGGTCCAGCTCCATCACCTCTTCCAGCATCGCCGCCGGCAGTCCCAGCCCGGCCGGGCTGCCGCCGGGCGCGGCAAAGGCGGTCTCCACCGTCAGCGGTTCCTCGGCCTGCGCCAGCCGCACCATGGCCGCGGCAACCGCTTCCAGCACATCCGGCTGGTCATGGGACAGGCCTTCGCCGGCCAGATGCTGCACTTCTTCCAGATCGCTGCTGGCGGACACCAGCGCCATCAGCCGCCGTTCGGACACCACAAAGGCCAGCGCGCTGCCCCCGGCCCGGAAGGTCAGCTGCCGCTGCAGCACCGTGGTGCCGATTTCCTGCAGCATCGCGGGCAGCGGCGGCGGGAACAGCCCGTTGGACAGAACCCGTCTGCCATCCCGGAACACGGTCTGCCGGGCACCCAGGGCCGCCAGATTTCCGGCAATTGCGTCGTCGTGAGTCACTTTGATATTCCCGTTCGAAGGTCGTGGTGCGCCGGTCCGTCAGCCATCTGCGGTGATCCGGGCCAGGCAGTCCCGTGCAGCGGCCTGAAACGCGCCCAGATCCAGATCAGGCGCGGCAAGGCACAGCAGCGCATCGGTCGGCTGAAGGGGCGATTTGAAGGCCAGCATCACCCTGCCCGGCTCCCGCGCCATCGCAAAGCCGGGCGACTGGGGCCCAAGCGGCGGTACGCCGTCTTCACCCAGCAGGAAGCCGGCCTGGGCGCAAAGCGCATCCAGCGCATGGCGGTCCAGCGGCGACTGGCTGTTGGCCACCAGCACCATGCCCGCGGCCATATCCGCATAGGCCACCGTCCCGCAGGCGGGAAACTGAGCGTGCAGACTGTCCAGTTCTTCCGATACCGTCATAATGCGCCCTTGCCTGATGGGCCGGTTCTGCCCGGCCCGCAGGTCAATTCACAACCGTAACGGGCGCGGGAATACAAGCCTCTTTTTTCAGCTCTCCAGCAATTCCCTGCGCAGCGCTGCCAGATCCGCATCCGGGCGCCCATCCGGACGCGGAGTGCGCTTGGCGCCTTGGGGGCGCACCCGGCGCGGCATGACGCGGCCGGGCTGCACCTCCTGCGGGCTGTCCGCTTGGGGCGTGCCTTCGGCTGCTGCCGCCGGTTCCGCCGCTGCAGGCTGCTGCACCGGCTGGGCCGCGGCAGCAGCAGCCGGGGCGGTTTCCTGCACCGCAGGGGTGCTGCCATCCCGGGCAGCTGTCACAATGGCCTCCAGCGCCGCGGAAAAACCTTGCGCGCCGGAGGTTTCCCATTCCGTGCTCTCCGGCTCCGCGTCCAGCGCCTGGGTCAGCGAGATCGGGCAGACGCCGGCAAACTGGCCTTCGGTCTCCCTCGACACCCGGGTCTGCACCCGCAGCTTGTCCAGCGGCGTCGTCAGCTTGTCGAACCGGGTGATCAGCAGCAGGCTGCGCTGGCGCACCGTCTCCGGCACCAGCCCCCAGGCCGCCGCCTCCGACTGGCGCCAGGCCTGGGTCGCATGGGTGCACCACAGCACGCAGTCCACCTCTTCCAGCATCCGCTCCCAGACCTCGGGCGGCATGTTGGGATCGGAGATGCCGGGGAAGTCGATCAGGTCGCAGGCTTCCAGCACCGGCGCCTCGCAGCTGATCTGCACAAAAAGCGTCTCTTCCAGCGGCACGGCCTCCAGCGCCTCCAGCGAGACCGGATGCAGGCTGCCGTCCAGCGCCTTGCGCTCGGGCGGCTCCTCTCCTTCGGTGATCCAGACCGGCGGCAGCCGGGTGGCCGTCACCTTCTCCGGCAGGATGCGCCGCCCCAAGAGCAGGTTCGACAGGGTGCTCTTGCCCGCGCTGAATTCGCCCATGATGGCGACACGGGGTTTGCGGTCCAATGGCTGCGGGTTCGTCATGCCGCCGCTCCTTCACGTGCTGCCCGGGCCGGTTCTGCGACCGGTTCCGCGTCCTCTGATGCCAGTTCCTTGAGCAGAAGCTCCAGCAGCTCCGCCCGCTCTTGCTGGGCGCTGATGCCGAACAGGGTGTTCAGGTCATTCATGCTGATCCGGGTTTTTTCCGCCACGTCCATCAGCAGCTCCCGCTGCTCGGTGAAGAACGCCATCAGACGCTCGCGGGCGTCCTGCCGGATCTCCGCCGCCTGCTGTTCCTTCAGTTCATGGATGATCGGCGCTGTCTCCGCCTTGATCAGGTCGTAATAGCCGCTGGCATAGGCGCGGTATCCGCGGCGGCGCTGCCACCAGCCCTTCCACCAGGAGGTCTGCAGATCCAGCGCGATGGTGGCGCCGATCGCCACCGGCGGCGGCACCTCTGGCACCGCAGCAGGCGCAATACGGAAATCGCTGACCTGAATGGAGACCGCCTGCTGATAGGTGTCATGGATCGCCGAGGCCGCATCGCTGTAGACCTGTGTGCAGGCTGCCATCAGGTTCTTGCGCATCACCTGATAGCTGGACCGCAGCAGGATCCGCAGCCCGTCCGGCGCATATTGCCAGGTTTCGTTTTCGCCGTAGTTCTCCAGATGTTGCAGCAATGAGGCTACTGCCCGCTCCAGAAACTTGTTATGCGCCTGGTCCACCCGGGAGGAGAAGGTGGCGAACACCTGATCCAGCGCGGTATCCATCTGCGCCATGCTCACGGTTTCCAGCCGCCGCAACAGCTGGCTCAGCGCGGCGGGCTCAATCACCGAAATCCGGTTGCCGTCGATCCGCATCGACGCCACGGTCGAGGCCGCCTTCATGCTGGACACCTGGTTGGCGGCGCGCTGGCGCACCTCGGACAGCAGCCGCGCGCCGGCGCCTTCGGCAATCCGCGCGCCGATGGTTTCAAACAGTTCCGGCACACCGGAGAGCTGCCACATCAGCGCCGGGTCGCTCAGCACATCCTGCCCGTCTGCGCCTGCCTCCGGCCCGGCGTACTGCCGCAGCACGGCGGCGCTGTCCTCGCCCAGCGGATGGGTGTCCGGCGCCAGCGCCGCATTGGCCCACAACGCGCTGCCAAAGACGATCCTGGGATTTTCCGGCCCGTTCATCTTCTCCAGCGTCGCCAGGATGCTGTCGCGGATATCGGGGATCTGGGTCTCGGGGTCCGACAGCTCGTCAATCCGGTTGACGAAGATCACTATCCCTTCCGACCGCACGTTGGAGATCATCCGGATCAACCCCATATCGACCGAGCTCAGCGCCTGCGAGGCAGACAGCACCACCACGCACAGGCGGCTGTTGCGCAGCGACTTGATGGTGATCTGCTCGCGCATCAGGAAGGTGTCGTTTACGCCGGGCGTGTCGCGCAGGCACAGCGGCACCGGCAGCGACGGCAGCGGCAGGTACAGGTCGGCGGATTTGGTGATATCGGCAAACCGGCCCTGCTGATCGCTGCTGCCCGCCATCTCGAAATCGTCGCCCAGGCAGACATAGCGCTGCATCAGGTCGTCATCCAGATGCTGGTAATCATGCTTCTGGCCCAGGAGCAGTTCAAACCGCCGCCCCAGCCGCTTGCGGGTCTTCTCGCGCATTTCCGCGATCTGCGCCTGGATCTTCTGCAGCTCCTCATCGGCGCCCGCCCGCATCGACAGCTCGCCGATGCGGCCGCCATTGGAGACCAGATGGTCCCATTCATCACCGTTGAAAAACTGGAAGGAAGCCACCGGGTCGCCATCCTTGCGCGGGGCATTCAGATGCAGCGAGGTGACAACCGACGTCCAGGGATTCACATCTGCAGGCAGCAGCCCGGGCCGGGCCACCATCGCATTCACCAGGGAGGTCTTGCCGGATTTGATCTGCCCGATCATCGTGACGCTGGGCTTGAACTCGTCGAGCTCTTTCAGCTGCCGGTCGATCTGGCTGCGGCTGCCTTTGGCCTCCAGCGCCTGAATGTCCAGCAGCAGGTCCTTCAGCTCCACGATCTCGCCTGCAAGCCCGGCAAGGCTGTCATGGCCGTGGCGCAAAAAGGGAAAACGTCCAAAGCCAGCGGGCTGGCAGTCGGGTGTCTCATCCATATTGGTAATTTCCTTGTCGGTCTGTGCGAGCAACGAATGAATTCGTGGTCAAAGCTGCCTTCTTTGTTTTCTGGTTAACGAACAATCAGGCATGAAGGGCAAAATTGCGGCAGACCGTGGCCGACAAGTTGTCTTTGCGTAAAATATTCAGACTTTCTTAACTTTTTACGGGAGTGCCAGGCTGGAATAAAGCGCCAGCGGTTTGCATCACGAGCCGCGCGCGGAGGTGGCGCACTTGCTCGGTCCGCGTCCGGCCGCGCACTGGACATGGGCAGGACCGCGCCGCGTCCTGCGGGCGGCCCGCCTCCTGCTGTTCCGCCGCTCAGTGGCACAGGACGGCTAGCGGATCACCACCACGGTGCATTTGGCGTGGTACAAATCTGAGGACCCCGGGCCGAACCCGGCGCTCCAAGGCTCCCGGTAAGCCATTCAACTGACTGGCTTTCCCGCCTGCGGAACGGGCCGCGTCGGCGGTTTTCCTTCCTGAATTATGCTGCTTCCACGCTTTCCTCTCTGGGGTACTATCTGGACACGCAGCTTCTGCCCGCATTTGGTCCACGGAAGATCGCACGGATTACGACGCCGGAGATTGCCGAGTGGTTCTATGCCTATTCCCGCTCCCGGCCGGGCGGGTCCAACCAGGCGCTTGGTCACTTCACGACAATTCTGAATTGGGCCGGGAAGCAGGCCATCTACCGGTGGACTTGCCCAATCCGGCAGCGCCTCTGCGTTCCAACCGGCGGTTGGCGCGCGGTCGTATGCTGAGCAGCGGCCAGCTCCGGCGGCTGGCCGCCGTGCTGAACTCCGCAACCTCCAGGCAGAGGGACGCTGCGGACGCGTTTTGGCCGATGCTGCGGACGGGCTGCCGCTCCGGCGAGATCCTGCGGTTGAGGTGGGATGAGATCCGGAAGGACAAGCTTGCCCTCCGGCGCACCAAGACAGGCCCGCGCGAAGTCAATCTGAGCGATGCTGCTATCCAGTGCCTCGACCGGTTGCGTAAACAGCGCCGGTCCAGTTACGTGTTCCCGGCTCAGCGGACAAAGAAGCCGCATCGCACATCCATCGATCACGCCTGGCAAACCTTCAAACATCTGGCCGGTTTGCCCGACGGAATTCGGTTGCACGATCTACGGCACACCTATGCCTCCCATGCGATCATGTCGGGTGAAACCCTGCACATGACCGGCAAGCTGCTCGGGCACAAATCGCCGGACAGCACCGAACGATACGCGCATCTCGATGCAAGCTACCTGGCCAAGGCTGCAGACAAAGTGGCCAGTAAAGTCGACGGATTGTTAGGCGGTTAGAGGTACGAAGCGGTGTAGCTCAGGCGTGTTGGGAAACGAACGCCTGGGCTACCTGCTTTGCAGGCGCAGCATGCAGGCTCAGCCCAAACGCGACGCACGTGTCAGGCGCGCTGACTGCTCCGCAGAGAGAGCCAAGCATTTGGGGCATTATTTTCCCGAAAGCCGCCATCCAGCAGGTGGCGCCGGCCCCGGCTGATGCTGCGGTACACACCAGTGGCAGTGATGCGTAGAGAGCGACATTTGCAAACTCTGGGGATCTGCGAGCCGGGTGGCAATCCCATGCTGCACGAGCAATGTAAGATGCGGACCTCCGCCGCAGGTGCAGTCGGCAACATCATTAAGCGGAAGGGATGCCGGACTTTCCAGACTTTCGCTGCAACTGAAATTTAGGCAGCTCCAAAGGTCAGCATTGGGCTACTGACACTCGGCATGTATGGAAAACTTGCGTTAAATACAGCGCTAGGTATTCGTGCAGGCTTGGCTTCATTCCCGTACCTCACAAGACCATTGTCGAAAACACAGTGGTGGGAAAATCCAGGTCTTCAGGATCAGATTTTGTAGTTGTTCCCTAGTGGAACCGTGCGCCAACGCGGTCTCCAATCGTCTTCCATCGGTGGCGACATTTCCAAAGCATTCTACTATTCTGTGAAGCGAATTCTGTTCTTACAGTTGGTAATCATGATGATCCTTTTGACGCGCTTGGCAGCATCCATAGCTTGTATAGTCATGTGTTCGTCTGCTCTGATGGCGGAGAATGAAACCGAGCGGCGTGTTGCTCTGGTAATCGGGAATTCGAGTTATCAGAACGTTACTCGCCTGCCTAACCCTGAGAACGATGCACGAGACATAGCAAATGTCCTGAAGAAAATCGGATTTGAAGTCACATCTGGTTTCGACTTGGATTTCCGCTCGATGCGCTTGGCAGTTCGTGATTTTTCCGAGCAAGCTGAAAAGGCTGATATTGTTGTGGTTTACTATGCTGGCCATGGCATAGAAGTTGGCGGTGAGAACTATCTTATTCCAGTTAACGCCGAGCTAAAACGCGATCGTGACGTAGAATTTGAGGCCATTCGGCTGCAGGCGTTGCTTGCATCTCTAGAGACCGTTGATGGGTTGAAAATCGTTCTCGTTGACGCGTGCCGAAACAACCCTTTTTCAGTGCAAATGGCTAGTCGGAATGCAACTCGATCGATCGGCCGAGGCCTCGCCAGGATAGAGCCAAGCGGCGTCCTGGTCGGGTATGCAGCCAAAGGAGGAACGTTTGCATTGGATGGCAAGGGGCGTAACAGCCCGTATGCCTCAGCGCTTCTCAAGCACCTAACAGAACCCGGTCTGGAACTTGGAAAGCTGTTCAGGAAGGTGAGGGACACCGTCTATGCAGCAACAGGAGGACAGCAAGAGCCTTTTGTATACGGATCACTGCCGGGAAGGGATATCTTTCTCGTTCCGCCCAAAGTAGAGGTCCTAGCAGAAGCACCAGTCCGAACAGCTGCACTGTCGGGAACTGACAGCAAGATTCAGAAGGATTACTCTCGAGCTGTATCCATGAACAGCGTTTGGGGGTGGAAGAATTTTGTGACAATGTATTCAGACATGCCCGACCATTGGCTTGTAAAGCTTGCGGAGGAAAGGCTGGCAAATGCCGTAGCTGAACGAGATGTCCGTAGGGGGTTTTCTGAGCGGGAGCCCTGGTTGACTTCAGCAATAGGTCCAGATGGCAAAACCGTAAGCCTGTCACGTAATGACAGAGTTCTTGTGCAAAAAGCCCTGAATATGATGGGTTTTGACGTTGGGTCCTTTGATGGACAATTTGGTCCCAGAACCAAGCAAGCAATTGCAGCCGCCAGAATTCGAGCAGGTCTTTTCCGTGGTGTTAAGGTCGACCATCCCCTTCTGAGAGTCCTGCCAAACGTCCCCGCTATCGAAGCGCTGCAAACCGACAAGGCCAAAATTTACTCTACTGATGTCTTTTCTGAGGACCTTGAGCCACGGTTGCGCAAGGCTCTTAGTGTCTACTCCCATACACCAATAAAATTTGGTTACTTTAAAGGGCACCTATACCTTGCTGTGCAAACGACCTCAGGTGATTGGGACTATGCAAATAAAACGGCTCAGAGAGCTGGTGGGTATCTCGCAACGATCAGTAGCTCAGAAGAAAACAACTTTCTGCTGAAGCTCTTTTCGACTGACGAGCGCTTCATCACAGGGTCTGGCGACGGCGGGTTGCATGGTCCAATGATTGGTCTTTTCCAAGCCGACCGCAGCCGCGAGCCGAGTGGAGGTTGGGTTTGGGTAACTGGTGAACCCATGACGTTCCGCGGGTGGAGTCCCGGGAACCCCGACAACAATAGAAATAGACAACACTGGGCAAGATTCTACAGGTCGCGCAAATTTGCGGGCACAAATATTCCTGTCAAGTACTGGGACGACACCACTTCTTCGCTATGGAGTGGTGGGTATCTTGTCGAGATAGAATGATTTTTATACTCTGCGGCATAAACTCGTGTGAAAGAATACCATTGAAGGTTTCACTTCACTACTTCACTTCGTATCCGTCGCCAAAATTTATGTGCCCTACTTTTATCCCCCCCTCTTCTTTTGTGAGGCCTTGCTTAATTTCCTCTGTTCTTCCCGTTGCGGATCATGAAAGTGTTCAAAATATATCTCACCTTTTTTGCCATTTTTAATGTGATTTTCCTTTAAGGTGTAGTCGCCGTCCTTGTTTTTCCTACCCCCCCAAGTGCCTTTGAGAGCGCCTTTGCATAGGCCTTTGTGCAATAAACGCTCTTACCGCTCTTGAGGCGTCGAATTGCCGCAGGCTTATCAATTTCATTACCATCTGCTTTCAAAGTATTCCCAGATGGGCGCACTGGCTTGTAGTTCTTCCCCATGATCATACCCCGATACCCTCTGAAAAATAGCGCTCACCTTAAGCAAAGTGTAAGGCAGGCAACTGGCTCTTCAAGTTGTGAGACCACCTTTTCAAGGTCCCCCTTCGAATGGAACCATTCGACTGTAGATCTAAGATAGCTCGACGAACTTAGAGAGAAGATCTCCACTGGAGATAGTGACCACACTGAACAAATGAGAAAAGCCTCTCTCGGGACTTTGCAGCTGTTTGGCTCGACCGTATCATAGCAATCTCCATGCGTCAGCTTTTGGCAGCGAGCGACCGCCTGCGCCTGCGGCATTCCAGAGAAGCAGTAACGGCGGCTCTGGGCTCATGCCGCAAGTTCGCCGCGCCCGGCATGGATTGCTGATCTCCGAGACAGAAGCCGTTCGCCTAGTCGGGCTTGGACTGGCAGTGAGGCGGGACACAGCCGCCTTTTGCTCGCGCGACTATTGCTTACGCAGAAAATGCTCGCGGGCGCGGCACGGTTCTCGCTGTGAAACWGCATTCGTCGGCAGAGCGGTCTTTGAATTCTGCATCGACGGGCGGATTGAAGCCTCAGGCTCCGGGTTCCAGCCTCAGTGAGRAAACGCCGCTTATCAAACGAGCAATCGCTGCTGGAGGGCCTGGAAAAGTATCGCCGAGTTCAWACTGCCTCTTGCGCGGCCCTATTGTTTTGATAAAACCCGAAATATGGAAAAATCGATTCCCCTCCGCCTCTCCGTCTTGGGGCACCCCAAGCGCCTTTCGGTTTTCCGGTTGCTGATGCGCCGGTATCCTGACCTGGTGCCAGCTGGGGAAATCGCTTCGGCGCTGGACGTGAAGTCCAGTACATTGTCGTCCTATCTTTCTGCTTTGATGCAGGCAGGATTGGTGACGCAGACCCGCGAAGGCACCTG
>NZ_WLCM01000064.1 GCF_013317235.1 Leisingera sp. ANG59
TTCAGAAAAACGCCAAAATCCGCAAAGAAAAATCACAAATCAAACAAAATCAATACCTTACAGCAAAACAAAGTCAGAAACACTGACCCGCCTGCCGCAACACCAAACACCGCAATTCCAACCCAGAACCCCCAAATCAGATCCCCGCACCGCTTACCCACAGACTCAGCCCCCTTATCCACAGACCCAAAGCCAGGAATCGCAGACTCAAAGCCAGGAATCAAAGAAAGGCCAAGACCCAAGATTCCCCTCCCGCGACGCTTCATTCCAGCCAATGCAGCCCAGGAAACGCAAGCCGAGTGCCAAAGGGGCGCAGAGACCAGACTCAGAAAGGCGGCTCACGGGCCGCCTTCAAGAGCCTCGGAGAAGGCCATCAGCCCTGCTCTTCCAGCACTTTGCGGGCGGCGCGGAAGCATTCCAGAGCCTGGGGCACCCCGCAATAGATGCCGACCACATGGATGATGGCGCGGATCTCCTCCTTGGTAACGCCGTTGTTGATGGCGCCGCGGCAGTGGATCTCCCACTCATGCATCTTGCCCAGCGCGCCGATCATCGAGAGGTTCATCATCGAGCGGGTCTTGGCATCGATCACGTCATCGCCCCAGCCGAAGCCCCAGCACCAGGCGGTCATGGCTTCCTGGAACGGGCGGGTGAAGTCATCGGCCGCGGCCAGGTTCTTTTCGACATATTCGGCGCCGAGGGTGGACTTGCGCTGCTCCAACCCCTTGAGGAACAGATCCTCGTAAAATGTGCTCATGTTTTGGTCTCCATATTCAGCATGTTCAGCAGCGAGGCCTCGATCTGGCCTGCGCAGTATTTCGGTTCGTGGGCGGCCCAGTCATTAATGAGGGCGGCGATGGGGGGCTCGGCGGCGATCCGGCCTGCCAGGCCTTCCAGCACCGGCGCGTTATTATGCAACAGCAAGCGCAGCGGCGGCAGGCGGTCGATCATCGTGTGCCAGAGCGCGCCCAGCACCAGGTCCGCCAGGCCGGGGCGGTCCCTGCCCCACAGGCATCCTTTCCCAGCGGAGACGCCCGCCTCCACCACGATACGTTCGTGGATCTGCATCCAGCGCGGCAAGCGGTTGCCGTGGAAGTCTACCCAGCTTTCCGCGTCCCACATCAATGCACCGTGATAGCGGGTGATCTCGAACAGGATATCGGAGGCATCGCAGATCAGGCGCAGGGTCTGCTCAGGCTCCGTCAGCAGCTCGTATTCGCGGCCCAGCGCCATCAGGATCGCGGGCATCTGGCTGAGATGCGTGCCGGTCCGGGTGTCGGCCAGCAGGGGCGGCGCCATGAAGGGGTGCGGCTGGTCCGCCACACCCCGGTTTTTCAGCTCTGCCACTGCGTCGAATCCGGGCTCTTCCCACTCCTGGCCGGCATAGGCCAGCACGTAGCGGATGAAGTGGCCCCGGAACGGGATCGGCCAGTAATAGAGCTGGTAGCGCGCCGACATTGCCCTAGCCCTTCAGTTTCATGGCGATGTTCTTGGTCTGAACATAGTTCCACAGCGCCTCGCGGCCCTTTTCGCGGCCGTAGCCGGATTTGCCGTAGCCGCCAAAGGGCGTTTCGACGCCGCCGGCGTACCATTCGTTCACGAAGACCTGGCCTGCGCGGATCTGGCGGGCGCAGCGGGTGGCGCGGTCCAGGTCGCGGGTGAAGACGCCGCCGACCAGCCCGTATTCAGTGCTGTTGGCGATCCAGATTGCCTCGGCGTCAGACTGGAACTTGAGGACCGAGAGGACGGGGCCGAAGATTTCCTCGCTAGCGATGCTGTCCGACGGGGTGATGCCGGAGACCACAGTGGGAGCAAGGAACGCGCCCGCATTTCCGATGGGGGTGCCGCCGGTGACGATGGTGGCGCCGCTGGACTGGGCTTGCTGGACGATGCCCAGGGCACGGTCGCGCTGGGGCATGGAAACCATGGCCCCCATGTTGGCACCAAACTCGGTCCGGTCGATGCCGGGGCCAACACTCAGGCTTCGGGCCACGTTCGCCGCACGTTCAACCAGTTCGTCATGGCGGCTTTCGTGCACGATCACCCGGCTCATGGCGCTGCAGACCTGGCCTGCGTTGAAGTAGATGCCCCAGCGGATGTCGTTCTCAAACGCGTCGAGGTCGGCGTCCTCATGCACGATGGCGGCGGATTTGCCGCCGAGCTCGAGCACGCAAGGAACAACGTTCTGCGCGGCCGCGGTGGCGATGCGGATGCCGGTGGGGACGGAGCCGGTGAAGACGATCTGGTTCACCTGCGGATGGCCTGCCAGCGCCGCGCCGGCTTCATGCCCGTAACCGCAGAGCACGTTGACCGCACCGGCCGGGAAACCCGCGGCCTCCGCCGCGCGGGCGAGCCAGGCGTTCGTGAGCGGCGTAAGCTCTGGCGTCTTGATCACGCAGGCGTTGCCGGTGGCGAGTGCCGCCGACAGCGAGCGCGCGGTCATCTCCACCGGGTAGTTCCAGGGGATGATCTGGGCGGAGACACCCATCGGCTCATTCTCGGTCCAGTCGAAATAGCCGCTGCCCAGCGGGATCGAGCGGCCCTCCACCGTGCTGGCCTGGTTGCCGTAGTATTCGAAATAGAGCGCGGCGCCCTCGATCTCGATCCGGGATTCCCAGAGCGGCTTGCCCTGCTCCAGGGTCAGGACACGGGCGATTTCGTCGATGTGGTCGAGCAGGTAGCGGCCCATGGCCTGCACCATGCGGCCCCGCGCAATCGGGCGCAGGGCTGAAAGCTCGCCGGACAGGTGCACACGGCGGGCGGCCTGCACGGCGCGGTCCACGTCGGCGGCATCAGCCAGCGCGTGGCGGGCCAGAAGCTCGCCATTGGCCGGGTTGGTGACATCGATCCACCCTGCCCCGCCGGGCACCCAGGCGCCGTCGATATAGTTCAGCCATTCGGCATCAAGCTGTGTCATAGTCCGTTAGTTCCCTGCTTCCTGTAGGTCGCGGTCTGCCGCTTCGCGCATCCACTTCTGAAGATGCAGGATGGAATGTTCCGAGTTCACTCCGCAAGAGGGGTCGACCACCAAGGGGCCGGGAACATAGCCGCGGCTGTTCAGGCCGCGCTGCACCGATTCCACCAGATGGATATCTTCCTCCACCGTGGTGGCCCGGTCCTGCACCGCCATCCGGCGCACGGTTTCGTTGTCCTCGCCGCGGATTGAGTACCAGCCGCGCCAGACCACCACGTGATCGGCATCCACAGCGCGCCAGTGGTAGGTGTTCAAGAGGTTGCCGGGGTAGACCTGGAAGGAGAACATCGGCCACAGGAACCAGCTGGAGTATTTCTCGTTGTTCTCGAAGCCGGAGTTGATGTCATAGGTCATCTGGTCCAGCGAATTGCACTCGGTGGTGTGGCGCAGGCAGAAGCCCTGGGGCTGGATGTCGTAGGTTTCCGGCTTGATCACCCCGGTGGAGAAGGTCGGGTGATTGAGACTGCAATGGTAGCATTCAGAGTAGTTCTCGACCGAGACCTTCCAGTTGCAGTCTTCCGGGATCTCCACCCATTCCAGCGGCTTCAGGTCACCCCAGTTGGGCACAAAGCTTTCCAGCTCGCCGCGCACACCCGGGAACCAGTCGTCCATCGGTTTGGCCTCGGGGTCGAGGTTCACGAAGATGAAGCCCAGGAAGACCTCGGTGCGGACCTCGGTCAGGCAGATCTTGGACTTGTCGAACCCCTGCACCGACTTCAGGTTCGGCCCGGCGCGCAGCTGGCCGGTCAGCTCATAGGTCCAGGCGTGGTAAGGGCAAACCACAACCCGCGTCGTGCCCTCGCCCGAGACCAGCTGGTGGGCGCGGTGCTGGCAGACGTTGTAGAAGGTGCGGATCTCGCCATCGCGGCCCTTGATGCTGAACAGGCTTTCACCCGCCATCTCGAAAGCGAAATAGTCGCCGGGGTTTTCCAGCTGGCTGGCGTGGCCGGCAAACTGCCAGGTGCGGGCCAGCAGCCCCTTGCGCTCAGCCGCGAAGATGGCCGGGTCGGTATAATACCGTGCCTCCAGGGAATGGGTCAGAGGGGCGTTCATTCAGGTTCCTCCGCATAAAGGCCCAGCTGGTGCCTGCGTTTGTGAAATTTCTCCACCCGCTCCACGATTTCCTCGCTGGAGACCGCAATCACGAAAGAGAGCAGCGTTTCCAGCAGGGCGATGGTCGAGACGGATGACGGGAAGAATTGCGGCGTGTCGGCCGCGACGACAAAACCGTGATCCGCATTCAGGACCACGGGGCTGGCGGGGCTGTCGGAGATGCCGACAATGGTGACCCCCTGTTCGCGCGCGATGCGGATCGCATCGATCACTTCGGTGCGGTAGGGCTTGCAGGTCATGGCGATCAGCACATCCTGGCTGTCGGCCCATGCAAGGTCGTCCACAGCGGTGGAACCGGGCCGCGGGATGGCGTGGAATTGCTTCATGCCGGTGGAGGCAAGATAGGTGAAGTTGCGGGCGTTGGCGTTGTTGACGCCAACCCCAAGGGTAAAGACCTGCCGGGACTGCCAGATCGCCTGCGCCGCAGCTTCAAGCCCGTCCGCATCGATACCCGCAAAGGTCTCCTCGATATTGCGGATCGCGGCGCCCACCATATCGGCATAGAGCCCGCCCAGCTCACCGGACTTGCCGATATCCTGCAGCCAGCGCGCGCGGTCGGGGAAGGACACCCCGCCCCGGCGAATCGCTTCGCGGAACGGAGCCCGGAAATCCTCATATCCTTCGAAGCCCACCTGCCGCGCCATGCGGACAAAGGTATTGGGCTTCACATTCGCCGCCTCGGCAATCTCGCGCACGGTGGAAACCCCGACATCCGCAGGGTTTTCCAGCACATAGCGGGCCGCCTTCTGTGCCTCAGGGGTCAGCGCATCCCACTCTTCCGTGAGGCGCTCCAAAACAGTTAATGATACATTTGTGCCATTCATGATTGACGATGGTACAAATATGGAATTAGCCTGTCGAGCAGAAAAGCGACTCTGTAATCAGGAACGGCGAAATGGCTGAGAAAGAATTCCCGGCACAGGCCCGTGTGGTCATCGTGGGCGGCGGCGTTATGGGGGTGGGCCTGGCTTATCACCTGGCGCATGAGGGCTGGGGCCCAGAAGTGGTTCTCTTGGAGAAGGCCGAGCTGACTTCCGGCTCGACCTGGCACGCGGCGGGACAGATCACCCATTCCACCAGTTCCTTCGGGCTGGGCAAATGCGTGGACTACAACATCGGCCTTTATTCCGGGAAGCTGGAGGAAGAGACCGGCCAGGCAGTGACCTGGCACGGCTGCGGCTCCTTCCGCCTGGCCTATACCGAGGATGAGATGGACTGGCTGCGCTACACCCTATCCGTCGGGCGCTCCTTGGGGTTCTACATCGAACTGGTCGGCCCGGAAAAGGTCGCCGAGCTGCATCCCTTCTATAACCTCGAAGGGGTTCTGGGTGCGCTCTACACGCCCGATGACGGCCACGTCGACCCGACCAACGTGACCATGGCCCTGGCCGCCGGCGCCCGCCAGCTGGGAGCCCGCATCATCCGCCACTGCCGTGCCACCAACATCACCCAAGCCGACAATGGCGAGTGGATCGTCGAATCGGAAAAGGGCACCATCCGCTGCGAGCATGTGGTCAACGCCGGCGGCACCTATGCCCGCCAGATGGGCGAATGGTCCGGGCTGCAGCTGCCGATGACCTCGATGACCCACCACTACTTCGTGACCGAGCCGGTGCCGGAGTTCGAGGCACTGGACAAGGAACTGCCGGTGATCCGCGACGACAAGAAGGTCTCCGGCTACATCCGGATGGAGCAGAAGCGCGGCCTGATCGGGATCTACGAGAAGGAAGGCAGCAACTCGGTCTGGCACGACCACTGCCCCTGGGAATACGAGAACTGGCTGTTCGATGCCGACTATGACCGGGTGATGCCTTGGCTCGAGGAAAGCCTGAACCGGATGCCGATCTTTGCCGAGCTGGGGATCCAGCGCGAAGTGCATGGCGCGATCTCACATCCGCCGGATGGCAACCCGCTGATCGGCCCGGCGCCGGGCGTCAAGAACTACTGGTGCTGCTGCGGCACCCAGATCGGCATCGGCTGGGGCCCGGGCCTGACCCGCGAGCTGGCACGCTGGATGGTGCATGGCGCCGCGGACATTTCGATGCGCGAGTACGACCCGCGCCGCTTCGGGTCCTACGCCAGCAAGGACTGGCAAGTGACCAAGGCGCATGAGGACTACAAGCTGCGCCACGAGATCCCCTTCCCGCATTTCAACCGGCTGGCAGGCCGCCCAATCAAACCCTCGCCGCTTTTCGAGCGGCTGAAGGAAAAGGGCGCGGTTTATGAGGAGGTTTACGGCCACGAGCGCCCCCGCTGGTTTGCCAAAAACGGTGTGGAGCAGCGCGACCACTACTCCTTCAAGCGCAATGTGGTGCATGACATGGTCGGCACTGAGGTGAAGGCCGTGCGCAACAGCGTTGGCATCATGGACATCTCCGCCTTCACCAAGGTCGAGGTCTCAGGCCCCGGCGCCGCGGCCCTCTTGGACCGGCTGACCGCCAACCGCCTGCCGCAAAAGGTTGGCGGCATTGCCCTCACCCATATGCTGAACCGCCGCGGCCGGATCGAGCTGGAAACCACCGTGGTGAATCTGGCCCGCGACAGCTATTACCTGGTCTGCGCCGCCTTCTTCGAACAGCGGCTGCTGGACCACCTGAACCAGAACCTCGCGGGCGAAGAAGTGGAGATCACAACGCTTTCCACCGATTGGGCCGCCCTCGCTATCAATGGCCCGAAAGCCCGCGAGGTCCTGGGTGCCTGCACAGATGCGGATCTGACCAACGCCGGCTTCAAATGGCTGACCGCGCAGCAGATCGAGGTTGCAGGGCACAAACTCTGGGCCTTCCGCATGTCCTATGCGGGGGAACTCGGCTGGGAACTGCACATCCCGCGCGGCAGCACCCTGGCGGTTTATGACGCGCTTTGGACGGCTGGCGAGGCACATGGCATTGCCGACTACGGCTCCTTCGCCATGAACGCGATGCGGATGGAAAAGGGCTTCAAGGGCGCAGGCGAACTCACCAACGAGGTGACCCTGGCCGAAGCGGATGTGCTGCGCTTTGCCCGCACTGACAAGGAGTATCTGGGCAAGGACAAGACGCTCAACGATGCGGACAAACCCTGGGTCTGCGCCTATCTGGAGATCGAACCGGACGGCATAGAGGACGGCCACGGCGGCGAGGCAATCCTGCTGGACGGCAAGGTTGTGGGCGCCACCGCCTCAGTCGCCTATGGCCATACCGTCGGCAAGATTCTGGCCTTTGCCTATGTCAAGCCGCACGCCAATGTGCCGGGCACTGAGATCGAAGTGGTGATCGCAGGCAAGCCGCGCCAAGGCCGGATCCTGGGCGCTCCCGCCTATGACCCCGAAAGCCTGCTGCCCCGCACCGACGCCGCGCTCTCCCCGGCCGAGTAAACAGAACCCGGCTCTCTCCCTCTTCTTTGTGAAAATACTCCGGGACGGAGCCAAAGGCGGGGGCAGCGCCACGCTCCCCATTGCCAAAAGGGATACGCAAACAATGACCCTGCCCGAAACCATAAAGGCGATGGTCCTGACCGGCCACGGCGGCCTGGACAAATACGAGTGGCGCCAGGATTGGCCGGACTTGGTGTAAACCCGGAAGACGGCATGCTCGGCGATCCGGTTGCGGTGTATGGAGGCTGAAAAGATGCCAGCGAAGCTATTGCAGGAACTGAAACAGCTTGCCGCCCGAACTGAAGGGCTGAGCTGGTTTGCCGCGAGAATGCGGGACCTGCAAGTATTGGAGATTGCCCCCCTCCGCCTGCCGGTCTGCGATAGGATCGAGAAGGTTGATGATACAGGCAGGCAGGTCAGCAGGGATACAGCGCCTGCTGTAGAGGCGCTGCCCCTCGCCCTGCCCCGCCTGCGCTGGCCGCAGTCCTACACTGGGGCAGACGGGTTCCCGCGCAAGTGGCTGGACAACTACGGTTGGGTCAATCTGGTTTCGCCGGAAGGCCTGTACCAGAGCAGCGAAATGCGTCTATCGATCGGCTATTGGGGCGCCGGGCAGCTCTATAGCGAGCACCCGCATGCGCCAGAGGAAACCTACTTGATCCTCGCAGGACGGGCCCGGTTCCGTTCCGAGGGCCGCCTGCCACGCGATGCCGGTCCCGGAGGCACAATCCACCACGCACCGCACCAGAAACACGCCATTGACATGATACCAGGCCCGCTGCTGGCGGCAGCCTTCTGGCGCGGAGATGAACTGTTGAAGAAATCCGACTTGGGAGCGCGCAAATGAAAATCACCCGGATATCCCTGTGGCATGTGCCGCTGACCAGCCACACCGCCTATCACATGGCCGAAGGCAAGACCTGCGACTCGGTCGAAAGCGTGGTTTTGGCATTGGACACCGATTCCGGCATGACCGGCTGGGGCGAGGTCTGCCCGATCCCGCACTACCTGCCCGCCTATGCCCGCGGCGTTGTGCCTGCGCTCGAGGAGCTGGCACCAGTACTTTTGGGCGCCGATCCCGTGGGGCCAGAGGCGTTGATGGCCAGGCTCGATCATTGGCTGCAAGGGCACCCTTATGCCAAATCCGCCATCGACATCGCCCTGTGGGACCTGACGGCACAGGCGGCAAACCTGCCGCTTCATGCGCTGCTGGGCGGGCAGCGGCAGGCGGACATGCCGCTTTATCACTCGATCACCTGCATTGCGCCAGTAGAGATGGCACGCATTGCCCGCGAGGCACAGGAAACCGGCATCGCCCAGTTTCAAGTGAAACTGGGCGCTGACCGCGATTGGCAAGCCGATGCGGCCCGCCTGCAGCTGGTGCGGGAGGCCGTCGGGAACGGGCCACTGGTCTATGGCGACTGGAACTGCGGCGCCACCTCGCTGGACGCCTCGCGTGTCGGCCGGGCTGTGGCGGATCTGGACATCATGCTGGAGCAACCCTGCGCAACCATTGAGGATTGCGCGCGGGTGCGCTCAGCCTGCGGGCTGCCTATGAAGCTGGACGAAAACGCCCATGACACGGCATCGCTGCTGGCCGGGCATGCGGCAGGCGTGATGGATGCGGTGGCAATCAAACTGTCGAAATTCGGCGGCCTGTCGGCCTCGCGCCGTGCACGCGATCTTTGCCAGCACTTGGGCGCTAAAATGTGCATTGAAGACACTTGGGGATCTGACATCACCACTGCGGCACTGTTGCATCTAGGGGCAGCTACCGATCCGCTTCGGCTGATGAATGTCTGCGATCTGTCCTCTTACGTCAGCCCGCGGCTGGACCCGGCCGGACCAGAGCGCCGCAATGGACGTATCACCCCGCCCTCCGGCCCCGGTCTCGGCGTGCGCCCCGACCGCGCGGGGATGGGGGCTCCCGCAGCTGTGATCGAATAGTTTTTGACTTTTTGATCAAAAATTTTCCAACTAGGCCAACCCAGCCCAAACAGGAACCAAAAACATGGAAAAGATCCTAACCCAGGCCGAGTGGATTGACCGCGCCAAAGCAGTGCTGCCCGCCGGCGGCTTTGGCAACTTCGATCCCGGCATCACTATCCGCGAGGGCAAGGGCTCGCGTGTTTGGGACGAAGATGGCAAGGAGTACATTGACTACCTGATTGGTTCCGGCCCGATGATGCTGGGCCACGGCCATCCTGAGGTGCTGGAGGCCGTTCTGGAGCAACTGCCCAAAGGTATGACCTTCTTTGCCAGCAACGCCCGCGGCATTGAATTGGCCGAGGAGATCTGCCGCGCGGTGCCCTGCGCAGAACAGTTGCGCTATGTCTCCACCGGCGGCGAAGCGGACATGTATGCAATCCGGTTGGCCCGTGCCTTCACCGGCCGCACCAAGATCGTCAAGTTCGAGGGCGGCTACCATGGCATGTCGGCAGAAGCGCAGATGAGCCTGGCCCCTACCAGGCGGGTGAATTTCCCGCAGGCCATTCCGGACAGCGCCGGCATCCCGCCGTCCGTTGCAGCAGAGGTTCTGGTCGCGCCCTTCAATGACTTCGAATACATCAAGCAGCTGATGGCGGAGCACGGGCACGAGATCGCGGCCATCATCGCTGAGCCGCTGCAGCGTATCGTGCCGCCGCTGCCGGGCTTCCTGCAGCTCTTGCGCGAAGAAACCCAAAAGCACGGAAGCCTTTTGATCTTTGACGAAGTCGTCACCGGATTCCGCTCCACCTACGGCGGCGGTCAGGAGCTTTATGGTGTGACGCCGGATTTGGCGACGCTGGGCAAGGTGATCGGCGGCGGCTTCCCGCTGGCCGCCATTGTGGGGCGCGCCGACATCATGCGGCATTTCGACAAGGCGGAAGTGGGCGCCGAAGGCTGGCTTATGCAGCTGGGCACGCTGTCAGGCAATCCGGTGGCCGCTGTTGCGGGCCTTAAGACCATGGAAATTCTACGCCGCGAGGGTTCCTATGACCATTTGAACAGCACCGGCCTGCGGCTGATGCAGATGACAAGCGCAGCACTGGAAGAGGCCGGGGTACCGTTTCAGATTGTCGGTGAACCTGCATTATTCGAGGTCGTCTTCACTGATGCTAAAGTGCGCGATTACCGGGACACCCAGGCCGGAAATGCCGAACGCACCAAGCGCTATAACGAGGTGCTGCGCCAGGAAGGCATCTTCAAATCGCCGGGCAAGACCTACCCCAGCCTGGCGCTGACAGAGGTGGATCTGGACCAGACCGAAACCGCCATCAGGAAGGCCGCCGCGGCTCTGGACTAATACCCAAACGAAAAGGCGGGCCAGACGCCCGCCTTTGTTCGCATGATCAAAAGGCTTTTACGCCTTGGCCGCGGTCACTATAAGTTCCACCAGAAAATCCTCGCGCGCCAGCTTGGCTTCACCGCAGGCACGCGCAGGGGCGTGGCCCTCCGGCACCCAGGCATCCCAGACAGCATTCATTTCAGCAAAATCCTTCATGTCGGCCAGCCAGATAACGGTCTGGACGATACGCGTCTTGTCGCTGCCCGCCTCTGCCAGCAGTGCGTCGATCTTATCCAGGCAGTCCTGGGTCTGCTGCGCCACACTGGCGCCGGCAGTGCCAACCTGCCCGGCCAAATAGATGGTATCGCCGTGTGTCACAATCTGGCTCATACGCTGGCCAGTGTGGCTGCGGGTAATTTCTGACATCTCTTATCCTTGGAATAACTGTTGCTCTACTTCTGCCGCCGCCCTTACTGGGACAGCAGCCATTTGCCCTCAGACGGACAGAATTTCCGGCGGGCCTGCTTTGGCGTCTGATCGTCTTTGACAAAGGCCTGGTGCTGCAAAAGAACGCAATCGCCCTCTTTGCCCGCCACCTGCACCTCGCCGTGCGCGCCGCTGTCTGGGTTGCTCCACTTGGCCCGTTTACCGCCCTGCGCCTCAGCCAGCAGGGTTTGCTCAGCCTGCCGCATGATGTTGGTGTCCTGCGGTGTCAGACCGGACTTGGCCAGAATACGGCTGAGAGGATTGGCCGCTGCGGGCGCGGCGACCAATGCTGCCAGGGCAGCAGCTTTCAGAATTCCGGAAAAACGCATGTGAATACTCCTGCCTGAATGAAAACGGCTTAAAAACCAGTAATGCGCAACCGGCTGGCAATGTCCATGCGCCGGTTCAAGAGAAGCTGACCGGATCAGGAGAACTTACGGAACAGCCGGGTCATATCAAACAACTCGTCCAGCCGGTCGTAGCGGTCCTTGGTCTTGTCCCAGCTCTCTTCCTGTGTGGCGGCGATCATCGCCTCCAGCAGCATCATGGTGGATATGTTGGAGTCCCAGGCCGACGGGATTTCGACCCAGCAGTTAAAGGTATGTTCGGCAACTGAGGCAATTGGGCTGGCCCATTGATCCGTGATCAGAACGATCTTTACCCCGCGATCGGAAGCCAGCTCGGCCAGCCTTTGCAGGTTGGTTTCGTACCGGCGCACGTCGAACATCAAGAGCGTATCGCCCTCTACCATGTCCAGCACATAATGCGGCCAGGTGGCCGAGGAAGAGGTCATATGAGTGACCCGCTGCCGGATCGCCTGGAAATGCGTAAAGGCATAGTCCGCCAGCGCCCGGGTGATGCGGCCGCCGACCACATAAAGCCGCCCCTCTGTATTGGCGAGCTGATGCACTGCAGCGTCGAATTGGGCCGAGTCGATATTGGAAAACGTCTGCTGCAGGTTGTCAGTCACGGCCTGTGCAAATCTGTTCAGCAGGTGGCCTTCAGGCGCCTCGGAAGCCCAGTTGTCACGCCGCTTGGTGGGGCCGGAAACTTTTGCTTCAAGTTCCTTCAGCAACGCCTGATGGAATTGCGGATAGCCCTTGAAGCCCAGTTTTTGAACCATCCGGGCCACCGTCGGCGTGGAAACCTCGGCATTACCCGCCACGATGGTGATCGAGGCCAGCCCCGCTGCAGGATAGTTCTCCAACAACAAATTCGCGAACTTTCGCTCAGATTGGGTCAGCGACGAATAATTCTCGCGGATCAACTCGCGGACGGTGGCAGGCGGTTTTGACAACGGCGCATTCCTGTTTTTGAACAGACACTTTCTATCCCGGAACCGGTCTGAAAAGAAAGTTTCAGGAACTTTTGTCCAGAACCGATCATGAAAAGATATTGACACAAATATCTCTTCATGGAAACATTTTTCCAATTCGCAGGGAGGCCGCAGATGCACGAGAGTGATTCTCACACTCAGGGGGACGCAGTGGAGGTGGTGAACCGTAACGGCACCAGCCCGGTCCTGCTGCTGTGCGAGCATGCCTCCAGCAACATCCCGGCCAGATACGACGGGCTGGGATTGCGCGAGGCCGACCGGCTGAGCCATGCTGCCTGGGATCCGGGTGCCCGCGCGGTGGCACTGCACATGTCCAAAGCGCTGAACGCCCCGCTGGTCGCCAGCAGGGTGTCGCGGCTGATCTATGACTGCAACCGCCCGCCCGAGGCCGCCAGCGCCATGCCGGAGAAATCCGAGCTGGTGGAGGTGCCCGGCAACAAGGGATTGACCGCTGAGCAGCGCCGAGAACGTGTGGACACGGTCTATACACCGTTCTGCGAGACCGTTTCTGCCATGACCAAAGCCCGCAGGGAAGCCGGCCTGCAGACTATCCTGGTCACCATGCACAGCTTCACGCCGGTCTATTTCGGCAAGCAGCGCGCGGTTGAAATCGGCATCCTGCATGACGACGACAGCCGGTTGGCAGACGCGATGCTGGCCGAAGCCCCTGCCCTGCCGCACCGCCGTGTCGAACGCAACGAGCCCTACGGCCCGGCTGACGGTGTCACCCACTCGTTGAGAATCCATGGGCTGGCGCATGGGCTTGCCAATGTGATGATCGAAATCCGCAACGACCTCCTGCGCTCCCCCGCGGACGAACAGGCGATGGCGGAAGAGATGCTGACCCTGCTGCGCCCGGCGCTTGCCGCACTCACGGCTGAAGGAGGCCCCGATGCCTAGAGTGATCACCGCCTATGTGCGCGGCATCGACGCGATGAACCGCTTCATTGGCCGCTTTGCCATGTACCTGATCTTTGCACTCATCGGTGTGTTGCTGTGGTCGTCGGTTTCCAAGACCTTCTTCAACCCGTCGCTGTGGACGCTGGAAACCGCGCAGTTCGTGATGGTCGCCTATTATGTGCTGGGCGGCCCGTACTCCATACAGATGGGATCGAATGTGCGTATGGACCTGTTTTACGGCGCCTGGCCCACAAAGACCAAGGCGATGGTCGATGCCTTCACGGTGCTTTTCCTCATCACCTACCTGGTGATTCTGATGTACGGCGCGCTCAGTTCCACCGCCTATTCCCTGGGCTATTTCGGGCTGGAGCCGGTGCAGTTCTTCTGGGGTCTGCTAAAGACGCTTTTGACCGAAGGTCCCACGGCCGCCGGTGAAAAGCTCGGCTATCTGGAGCGCAGCTCCACCGCTTGGCGGCCGTTTCTGTGGCCTGTCAAAACCATCCTCTGCTTCGGCGTCTTTCTGATGCTGCTGCAATGCCTTGCCGAACTGTTCCGGGATATCGGACGCCTGCGCGGAGTTGAAATCTGATGTCCTACGAATGGATCGCCATTGTGATGTTTGCCGGCATGATGCTCATGCTGATGACCGGCCAGCGGGTTTTCGGCGCCATCGGCTTTGTCGGCGCGGTAGCGGGCATGCTGCTGTGGGGCACCGGCGGGGTGGAGATCCCCTTCTCCGCTGCGATGAAGCTGATGAAATGGTATCCGCTGCTGACACTGCCGATGTTCATCTTCATGGGCTACGTGCTGTCGGAATCGAAGATTGCCGACGACCTTTACCGGATGTTCCACGTGTGGATGGGGCCGGTGAAAGGCGGGCTGGCGATCGGCACCATCGGCCTGATGGTCCTGATCTCTGCAATGAACGGCCTGTCGGTGGCAGGCATGGCGATTGGCGCCACCATCGCGCTGCCGGAGCTGCTGCGCCGCGGCTATGACAAGATCCTGGTCACTGGCACCATCCAGGCGGGCTCTTCGCTTGGCATCCTGGTGCCGCCCTCCGTGGTGTTGGTGCTTTATGCGATGATCGCGCGCCAGCCGGTGGGGCAGCTGTGGCTGGCCGGCGTGATCCCGGGCCTGCTGATGGCCACGATGTTCATCATCTACATCTACGTCCGCGCCCGTATGCAGCCGCATCTCGGCCCCGCGATGCATCCCGAGGATCTCGCCGAATACGAGCAGGTTACAGATCACCCGGTGCGCCTGAACTACATCATCCTCGCTGCGCTGGTGCTGGTGCCCCTGATGATCCTGACCGGCGCTATGGCAACCGAACATGCGCTGGGTCTGGGCCTAGCCCTGGGCGCACTGTCCTTTGCCACCCGCAGGAACCCGCTGTTCTACCGGGATGTATTCATGAAGGAAAAATACCGGCTTCTGTTCTCAGGCGTGCTGCCGCTGGCGATTTTCGCCGCGATGATGGTTCCCTTCGTGAACGGCTGGACCTCCTTGGTCGAAAGCTCGGCCATCGGCGCAATCACCGCCTTCCTCGCCGCGGTGCTGAAGGGGCGGATGACCAAGGAGGTGTTTGAAACCTCGGTGCGCTCGACCCTTGGCATTTCCTGCATGTTCATGTGGATCATTCTGGCGGCCCTGGCCTTTGGCGCGATTTTCGACGGGCTTGGGGCGGTCAAAGCGATCGAGGACCTCTTCACCACCAAGCTGGGCCTCAGCCCCTGGATGATCCTTATCCTGATGCAGCTGAGCTTCATCATCATGGGCACTTTCCTTGATGACACGGCAATGCTGGTGATCGTGGCACCGCTCTATGTGCCGCTGGTCGGCGCGCTCGGGTTCGACCTGATCTGGTACGGCGTGCTCTATACCATCACTACCCAGATCGCCTATATGACGCCGCCCTTCGGCTACAACCTGTTCTTGATGCGCGCGATGGCGCCGCCGGAGATCGGGCTGAAGGACATCTACGTCTCAATCATACCCTTTGCCGCGGTGATGGTGCTGGCGCTCGCCCTGATCATGATGTTCCCGCAGATTGCTCTGTGGCTACCGGAATATGTCTACGGAAAATAACCAAGGAGAGTCCCGGCAAGGGGCCGGATGTTTCAACAAGGAGTGAGAATTATGACAACAAGACGTAAGTTTTTGCAGTCCGCCGGCGCTGGCGCCATGGCAGCCCCGCTGGCCACCCCGGCACTGGCCCAGTCCACCATCAAATGGCGGATGCAGACCTATGCCGGCGCAGCCCTGGCCGAACATGTGGTGAAACCCGCCATCGATATGTTCAACAAAATCGCCGGCGACCGCATGCAGATCGAGCTTTACTACGCCGACCAGCTGGTCCCGACAGGCGAGCTGTTCCGCGCCATGCAGCGCGGCACCATCGACGCGGTGCAATCGGATGACGACTCGATGGCCTCGCCCACCGAAGTCACCGTGTTCGGCGGCTACTTCCCCTTCGCCTCCCGTTACTCGCTGGACGTGCCGGTGCTGTTCAACCAGTACGGCCTGAACGAGATCTGGGACGAGGAATATTCCAAGGTCGGCGTCAAGCACATCTCGGCCGGCGCCTGGGACCCCTGCCACTTCGCCACCAAGGACCCAATTAATTCGCTGGAAGACCTCAAAGGCAAGCGCGTCTTTACCTTCCCGACCGCGGGGCGCTTCCTGGCGCAGTTCGGCGTGGTGCCGGTCACCCTGCCCTGGGAAGACATCGAAGTCGCAGTGCAGACCGGCGAACTGGACGGCATCGCCTGGTCCGGCATCACCGAAGACTACACCGTCGGCTGGGCTGACGTGACCGACTACTTCCTGACCAACAACATCTCCGGTGCCTGGGCAGGGTCGTTCTTTGCCAACCAGGGCCGCTGGAACGAATTGCCGGAAGACCTGCAGACCCTGTTCCGCGTCTGCTGCGACCAGTCGCATTATTACCGCCAGTGGTGGTACTGGGGCGGCGAAGCGTCCCTGCGTGTGAACGGCGACAAGATGAAGCTCACCACCATTCCGGACAACGAATGGCAGCAGGTCGAAGACGCGGCGGTGAAGTTCTGGGATGAAATCGCAGCCGAGTCCGAGACCAAGGCGAAAGTTGTGGAGATCTTCAAGAAGTATAACGCTGACATGCAGAAGGCCGGCCGACCCTACCGCTACGGCTAAGGCTTGCGCTGAAACACGGGATTTGGCCTGCGCCGCAGCGGGCCAAATTCCTTACTCAAGGAATTTGCCAAAACTTTTGAGGAAAAGTTTTGCGCGCAACAGACAAAGGGCCGCTCATGCTCTCCTTCGACACTCTTAAGGACCAGGTTGCTTCGGGCGCGGTTGACACCGTTCTGGTCTGCCTTGTGGACATGCAGGGCCGCCTGATGGGCAAGCGCTTCCACGCCAAGCATTTCGTGAATGGCGCCTGGGAGGAAACCCACTGCTGCAACTACCTCTTGGCCACCGACCTGGCGATGGCAACGCCGGACGGTTATGCCTCGACCAGCTGGGAGCGCGGCTATGGCGACTATGTGATGAAGCCCGACCTCT
>NZ_WLCM01000065.1 GCF_013317235.1 Leisingera sp. ANG59
CCACCGCAGGTGGGAAGACGTCCTTCGCGGGACGATGGGTGAGGCGAGTTCGCAATGGGTCCAGTTCCGGCAGCATCATGGCTGCCAGGCCGCGAGTCAGATTGGACCGCTTCACTCTTCTAATCCCATGATGGGAGGGCCAGCGTGCCGATCCCGAAGAGAAGCAAGGGCCCGCGAAAGACCTGAAGTCCTGCCGCGAATGACTGCTCGATGGCGCTTGACCAAAGAACGCCGAATAGAGAAGGACCCATTGATTTTATGAGCGCTGCGCAAGACGGCGTTCGGGAAATCGCGCCGTGGCATGGGCGGGCGCATCTGGCTGACCGGCGTGCAAAGGGCCCGCTTGGCGCCAGTTCCCCGAAGTCCGCGGTACCCCGCCTGCTGATCACGGCCGTGTTCTGAGCGGAGTGATCCTCACCAGCCGCAATGGTTTACGATGGCGGGATGCCACCGAGTACGCGCCAGGCCAAGACCCCGCGCCGCCGTTAAAAGCACTTGAGCGGCAAAGGCCTCTTTGCCCGGAAGATGGCAGGACCGGCAGGGGAACACCGCGAAGAGAAAGCTGTGATGACCAGTGCGGCCTGCCTGAAGGTGCTCTGTTCCCCAGTTTTGGACAGGCGGAAGCTGGATTTTCCCTGGGACCGGCTCCAGGTTAGTTGGCGAGACGGCGAAAGCGATCAGCGGATCGGCTGGCAAGAGGCCCTGCCGCCCCGGCCATCGGCCTCTCACTCAATACCAGCAAAGCGCAGACCCGCGGCGGAAGCATTATTCCTTGACCTGCCCCTGCAGCCAGGCAGCGAATTTGCGGGTTTCCGGGCGTAGCACGCCTGAACGGGTGACAACATGATAGCCCAGGCCGTCGCCCTCAGTGAACAAGGCGCACAGGCGGCCGGATTGCAGATCCTCTGCGACGAACGCCTGGACACTGACTGCGACCCCCTGTCCCGCGCGCACCGCCTGCATCAGCAGGTTCCCGGGCAGCCGGGTCCGCGAACCGCGCAGGCTGTCCTTGACGCCCCGCGATTCCAGCCAGCGCGAAGCTTCCGTCGTGCCCAGCTCCTCCAGCCAGGGCAGGTCCAGCAGATCCTCCGGCGCCGCCACCTGGCGGCCCCTCAGCAGGCTGTCCGCCGCAATCACCACCATCGGTGACGGCAGCAGCATCCGGGCGTCCATCCCGCGCCAGTTGCCGCCGCCATACCGGATGGCAAGATCGATGCCGCCCGGCTTCAGTTCCACAATCTCCCCCCGCGGATCCAGCACCAGGTCGATCTCCGGGTGGCTGGCCTGGAACTCCGCCAGCCGCGGCATCAGCCAATGGGCGGCAAACATCGGCGTGCAGGTGACATGCAGCGGCCGGGCCGCACCAGCGGCGGAAATCTCATGCACCGCCGCCTCGATCGCGCCGAACCCCAGCTGCAGCGCCCGCGCCAGATGGGCGCCGTCTGCTGTCAGCGCCAGCGCCCGGCCGCTGCGGTCCAGCAGCGCTGCCCCCAAATGCCCCTCCAGCGCCCGCAGCTGCTGGCTGATGGCAGCGTGGCTGACATTGAGCGCCGCCCCTGCCTGCACCACATTCCCGGTCTCAGCAAAGGCAGTAAAGGCCCTGAGCGCCGAAAGCGGCGGCATGTGCAACCAATCCATATGTAATCAAGCCTTACACAATGACATTCTTCTTAACTCGCAGGAATCGCCCATTCAGGCAAGAGTCGGGATCACATGCCAGCACAGGAGGCCGTGACATGCTGAATGATATCTATGCCCGCTCGATGATGACCGCCGCCCGCCAGGGCTGTGTGCGGCTGCGCGATTTGCCGCCCGCCAAGCCGCTGCCGGGCGCCTATCAGGCACCGCCGCGCGCCCCGGGTCTGCTGGCCAGGCTCACCGCATGGCTGCGCGGGCAGCCGCTGCAGGCCCGCTGCATCAATCCGCAGAAGATTTGAGAAGAAAAAAGCGCCGGTTTTCCAGGAAACGCGCGAACAGATCGGAAAACCGGCGCATGGCCCGTTTGGCCTGCACGTCGGCCTCGCGGGATTTCTTGCTGCCCAGGAGGGGTGTTGGCCAAGCAGCAATCTCTTTCACCTGAGGTTTTAGCCCGATTGCAGCGGTCGCAGTTTGATGCGGATCAAACTGGCGCAATAAATTTGCCCGGATGGAGCAGAAAACTACCCTCACCCTATGACTCAGTCACAGCGCGAACAGACGGCAGCGGGTGCCCGCGCACCGCTGTCAGCGGAGGAAGTCGGCGCGCTTGCGCATCTGTACCGCGGCGAGATTTACCGCAGCACGGTCTGGCGCACCCGGCTCGACACCACCACCAACTGGTCGGTGGTGACGCTGGGTGTGGCGCTGTCGATCTCCTATTCCTCGCCCGAAGCCTCGCCGCTGCCGCTGATCCTGGTCGGCGTGCTGATCATCTTCTTCCTGATGCTGGAGGCCCGCCGCTACCGCTATTTCAACGTGTTCCGCGCCCGCGCCCGCTGGCTGGAGACGCATTTCTACACCCCGATGCTGATCGAGGGCGACCTGCATCTGGAGGAGCACTGGCAGGACGTTCTGGCCGCTGACTATCTGCGCCCCGAATACCATGTCGGGGTGATGACCGCGATCGGGCGGCGGATCCGGCGCAATTACTTCTGGATCCTGCTGATCCAGACGCTGGCCTATGCGGGCAAGCTGGCGGTGCATCCGACCGGCGTGACCAGCTGGCAGCAGGCCCTGGACCGGGCCGACATCGGCCCCTTCCCTGGAGAGCTGGTGCTGGCAACCGGCGTTTTCTACGTGGTGCTGTGGGGTGGTATTGCCTGGTGGAGCGCCCGCAACGACGCCGCCCGCGCCCGCAAGCGCAGCTCGAAAACCTCGATGGGCTGAGGCCCGCAGGAATGACGGCGGCAGCTCAGGCCGGCCACAGCCACCAGACATAGGCGCCGTAGCCTGCCAGCAGCACCGCCCCCTCGCGCCGCGACACCCGCAGCCCTGTCCAGGCAAGCCCCAGGAAGGCAACTGTCACCAGCAGCATCAGCGGGTTGTCAAACCCGGCAATCCGCTCCGGCACCTCCGAAGGCGCGATCAGCGCGGTGGCGCCGCCGATGCCCAGGAGGTTGTAGATGTTGGAGCCGATGATATTGCCGAACGCCATCTCGCCCTGACGGCGCAGCGCGGCTGCAACAGAGGTCGCAAGCTCCGGCGCCGAGGTTCCCACCGCCACAATCGTCAGGCCGATCACCGTTTCGGACACCTGCATCATCCGCGCCAGCTCAACTGCCCCGTCCACCAGCAGCCCGCCGCCTGCGACGACCAGCGCCAGTCCGCCCAGGGCGGTGGCCAGCGGGCGCCACAGCGGCAGCCTGACCGCGCTTGCAGGCGCGATGGCCGGATCCACGCCTTCAAGCGCTGCGGCCTTGTCGAACAGCGCGCCATGGTCTGCCACCGTTACCCGCTCCTGCCGGATGGCGAACCAGACATAGGCCGCCAGCGCCAGCACAAATGCCAGCCCGGCGGCCCGCGTCACCGGAACCGTTGCCGCCAGCAGCGCAAAGACCGCTGTCGCCGCCAGCATCACGCCGCCATCGCGCCGCAGCGCCGCCGACTGCACCGCGATCGGAGCAATCAGCGCCGACAATCCCGCGATCAACAGAATATTGGCAATGTTGGAGCCGGTGATATTGCCATAGGCAATCCCCGGCGCCCCGGCCAGCGCCGCCCGGACCGAGGTGACCAGCTCAGGCGCCGAGGTGCCGAAGCCCACAAGGGTCAGGCCGATGACCAGTGGTGACACTCCGAAGCGCTCGGCAACGCGCACCGCGCCGCGTACCAGGAATTCGCCGCCAAGGATCAGCAGCACAAGCCCGCCCAGAAGCGGCAGCCAAATATCAAACACCTGTGTCCTTTCTCAAATCAGCGCCCGGCCTGCCCGGAACGCCCGCCGATGCCGCCGCTCTGCCCCGCCGACCGCGGGCAGCACCTGGCGCGTCCGCAAGGAAGATGAGATCGCAGGCCCTGCGGGTTCAAGTGGCCAGGAGAGAAAAATTCGCTTATGCAGGGGCAGACCGCCGCGCAGCCATCCCCGCACGCTAGCAGGCGTACTAAGCGAAAACCGGCGCATCACGGCTGTATAATGGCAAAAGACCGCCTGCCGCAGGCGGATGGGCGGCGCCAGGCTCCCGCAGGCCTTTCCTCTGCGGAAGCTGAGTTATCTTGTTTCACAAGTGCGGCAGCCGGTGTCCCGGCTCCATCAGTTAGAAGGTGTGTCTGCTATGAAAAGAAAATGTTTCCCCGCCCTGCTCCTTTTTTCCGCCGCCACCGCGACCTCTGCCTTTGCAGGCGACTGGGAAGGCGGCTACGTCGGCGGCCAGATCGGATACGGATCCGGGGATTTTGACCTCGGCACGCTCACCGACCTCGACACGGACGGTGCAGTGGGCGGCTTCACCATCGGCTATCTGTGGGAACTGGGAGACTGGGCGGTCGGACCCGAACTGCAATACGATTTCTCCGATCTTTCGGTTGATTCCGGCGGCGCTTCCGGGGACTTCGACGGGATCGCCCGGCTGAAACTGCGGGCCGGTTATGATCTGGGCGATGGGCTGCTCTACGGCAGCCTCGGCTTTGCCTACACCAACTTTGACGGGCTGTCGGGTGTGACCGGCATTGATTTCGACGACCCCGGCTATGTCATCGGCTTCGGCTACGACCATCAGATCAACGACCAATGGGTGGTCGGCGGCGAATACCAGTACCACAAGTTCGACGACTTCGGCACCGACGGCAATGACGTCGATTTCGGCACCCTGCACATCCGGGCAATGTTCAGGTTCTGAACTGCAGGCACCGGCCAGCGCAAAAAGAAAGGGGCCGCAATCTGCGGCCCCTTTGCTGTTTCCGGCGTGCGGTGGCTTACTCGCCGCCGCCCAGCTGGTGCACATAAGCCGACACCGCGCGGATCTCCGCCTCGGTCAGGCGAGTGTTCCAGGCCGGCATCACGCCATAGCGCGAGTTAGCCACAGTCTCGGTCAGAGTGGCGTAGTCGCCGCCATAGAGCCAGATCGCATCCGCCAGGTTCGGCGCGCCTTGCGCGCGGTCGCCGGTGCCGTCTTCCATGTGGCAGGAGGCACAGTTGTCGGCAAAGACAACCGAACCCGCCTCAACCTTGGACGCATCCTGCGGCTCACCCGACAGCGACATCACGTAGTTGACCACCTGGGAGATCTCTTCCTTCTCCAGCAGTTCGTCGCGGCCAAAGGCAGGCATCTCGGAATAGCGCGCTTCGTCGCTGTCCTCGTTGCGGATGCCGTGGGTGATGGTGGCGTGGATTTCCTCCATCGAGCCGCCCCAGAGCCAGTCGTCGTCCAGCAGGTTCGGATAGCCTTTAGCGCCGGCCGCACCGGAGCCGTGGCACTGGGCGCACCAGGTCTTGAACACGGCGGAACCGGCGGACACCGCGTAAGAGCCCAGTTCCGGGTCTTCCGCGATGGCGGTCAGCTCGGCTGCCTCCAGCTTGGCGTTGACCGGCGCGTTGGCTTCTTCCACCGCGGTGATCTCGGCTGCCACGTCGCCGCGGGTCGACCAGCCCAGCACCCCGGCAGTGGCGCCGTTGATCAGTGGCCAGGCCGGATAGGCGATGGTGTAGATCACGCCCCAGATGATGGTGGCGTAGAAGGTCCACAGCCACCAGCGCGGCATCGGGTTGTCGAATTCCTCGATCCCGTCCCATTCATGGCCGGTGGTATTCGGATCGCCTTCGAATTTCTGCGATTTCTTGCTCATGCCCTCGCCTCCTTAGTCGCGGCGGGTTGGTCCTGGCTGGGTGCAGGTGCGTCGTCATGCCGGAACGGGATGTTTGCAGTGTCCTTGTAGGCCTTGGTGCTGCCCGGGCGGAACGCCCAGACAATCACACCAATGAAGAAGGTGAACAGGAACAGCAGCATCCAGCTGTCGGCGAACTGCCTGAGGAGTGTATAGAGTTCCATACCAGCCTCCCTCAGCGGCTCGCGTCCGGGGTGAAGGTCGAGAAGTCGACCAGCGTGCCCAGCATCTGCAGATAGGCGATCAGCGCGTCGGCCTCGGAGATCCCCGGCTGGCCATCGAAGTTGCGCACGTTGATGTCCTCGCCATAGCGCTCCAGCAGCCCGTCATAGTCGCTGTCCGGGTCGGCCTGGGCGCGGAAGTCAGCCTGCGCGGCTTCGATCATCTCGTCGCTGTAGGGCGTGCCCAAGAGCGCGTTGGTGGCCATGATGTCGCCGATGTACTTGCCGTCGATCTTCTTCTCCTCGAGGAAGCCGTATTTCGGCATCACCGATTCCGGCACCACCGACTGCGGGTCGCGCAGGTGGTCTGCGTGCCACTCATCCGAGTAGCGGCCGCCAACGCGGGCCAGATCCGGCCCGGTCCGCTTGGAGCCCCACTGGAACGGGCGGTCGTACATCGACTCCGCCGCCAGCGAGTAGTGGCCGTAACGCTCGACCTCGTCGCGCATCGGGCGGATCATCTGGCTGTGGCAGACATAGCAGCCTTCCCGGATGTAGACCTCGCGGCCCGCCATCTCGAGCGGGGTGTAGGGACGCATGCCCTCCACCTTCTCGATGGTGTTTTCCAGGTAGAACAGCGGTGCGATCTGCACCAGGCCGCCGATGGTCACGACCAGGAAGCTGAAGATCAGCAGCAGGGTCGCGTTGGTCTCGAGGATCTTATGTTTGTCGAGAATAGACATTGCTTCCTGGCTCCTTATTCAGCCGGAACCGGGACCGTCAGGCTGGCCTCTTTGGCCGGCGCCTTACGGACCGTCATCCACAGGTTGTAGCACATGATGATGGACCCCGCGAGGAACATGACCCCGCCCAGACCGCGCACCACATACATCGGGAACTTCGCTGCCACTGTGTCGGCAAAAGAGTTCACCAGGAAGCCGTTGGCGTCCACCTCACGCCACATCAGGCCTTCCATGATTCCGGTCACCCACATCGAAGCGGCGTAGAGAATGATGCCGAGGGTGGCCAGCCAGAAGTGCCAGGAGACCAGGCGCAGGCTGTAGAGGCTCTCGCGCTTCCACAGCGCCGGCACCAGGTAGTAGAGGGCGCCGAAGGTGATCATGCCGTTCCAGCCCAGCGCGCCGGAGTGCACGTGGCCAATGGTCCAGTCGGTGTAGTGTGACAGCGAGTTCACCGCGCGGATCGACATCATCGGGCCTTCGAAGGTGGACATGCCGTAGAAGCCCAGCGAGATCACCATCATCCGGATCACCGGGTCGGTGCGCAGCTTGTCCCAGGCGCCCGACAGGGTCATCAGGCCGTTGATCATGCCGCCCCAGGAGGGCATCCACAGGATCACCGACATCACCATACCCAGGGTCGAGGCCCAGTCAGGCAGCGCGGTGTAGTGCAGGTGGTGCGGACCGGCCCAGATGTACAGGAAGATCAGCGCCCAGAAGTGGATGATCGACAGCTTGTAAGAGAAGACGGGACGCTCGGCCTGTTTCGGGATGAAGTAATACATCATCCCCAGGAAGCCCGCAGTCAGGAAGAAGCCCACGGCGTTGTGGCCGTACCACCACTGGATCATCGCATCCTGCACGCCCGGCCACACGATGACCGACTTGGAGCCCCAGATCGAGACCGGGATGGTCATGTTGTTGATCAGGTGCAGCATCGCCACAGTGACGATAAAGGACAAGTAGAACCAGTTCGCCACATAGATATGCGGCTCCTTGCGCTTGATGATGGTGCCCAGGAACACCGCCAGATAGGCGACCCAGACGATGGTCAGCCACAGGTCGACGTACCACTCGGGTTCCGCATATTCCTTGGACTGGGTGCCACCCAGCAGATAGCCGGTTGCCGCCAGCACGATGAACAGCTGGTAACCCCAGAATACGAACCACGCCAGGTTGCCGCCCCAGAGGCGCGCAGCAGAGGTCCGCTGCACCACATAGAAGGAGGTCGCGATCAGCGCGTTGCCGCCAAAGGCAAAGATCACCGCAGAGGTGTGCAGGGGACGCAGGCGGCCGAAGTTGGCCAGGCCCTCGGCCCATTCAAAGTTCAGCGCCGGAAACGCCAGCTGAAACGCGATGAAGGTCCCCGCCAGGAACCCGACCACACCCCAGAAGGCGGTTGCAATCGTGCCAGCGCGGATCACGCTGTCGAAATACTCGTTTTCCAGACCGGCGGGTGCCACTTTCGGCTCGTCGGTTCTGCGCAAAGTGTGCAGAAACAGGCCGCCGGCCACGATCATCACGATGATCGCGTGCACCTGGTAAGCCAGATCCCGCGCGTAATTGGTGCCGATCATCGCAAACAGCGTGACCAGACCAAGCGCTATCAGCTTGATATAATTAGACATCTTGCGTCCCTTTGCCATGCCCCCGCGAATCCTGCGGATACGGGAACGTTATTAGACCGCGCCCTTCATGCAAAACGCGCCTTTCTGCTGCCTTGATCTGCATCAAGACAAATCCGGGCAACATGTGACACTTGTTCCTGTGCAGTGAAACTCCACGCACCAGCACCCGTCAGGATTGCGGTGCGTTTTCCGCCGAGAGGTGTCAATGTCCTACAAGTCCTTGCTTACCGTTCTCACAGCTGCGGACACCGCAGCGGCGCCTTTGGCGCAAATTGCGGCCCTGGCTGAGGAATTCGGCGCCCATGCCGATGCGCTCTGCCTCGGTGTCGACCGCACCCAGACAGGATACTACTATGCCGGCGCCAATGCGATGGTGCTGCAGGAAACCCTGGCCCGCGCCCAGGAGGAGGCCGAAGAGGTCCAGGCCCAGGCCGAAGAGGCCCTGAAGCAGGCCGGCGTCGCTTACGGCACCGACAGCGGCGTTGCCCAGATTGCCGACATCGGCCGCCATGTGGCGCGCCAGGCGCGGTTTTCCGATCTGGTGGTGCTGGGCCAGCCCTATGGCGCGGGGAAGCGCGCCGAAGCAGAGCCGATCGTCGAAGCGGCGCTGTTCGAAGGCCGCGCACCGGTGCTGGTGGTGCCGGACAAGGCTGCGCCGCTGAAGCAGCCCAAGACTGTACTGGTGGCCTGGAACGAAAGCATCGAGGCGATGACCGCAATCCGCCGGGCGATGCCGTTCCTGAAAGCTGCCGATCTGGTCCGCATTGCGGTGATCGACCCGCCGCAGCATGGCCCCGAACGCTCGGATCCCGGCGGCATGCTGGCGCAGATGCTGGCCCGCCACGGGGTCAATTGCGAAATCGACGTGCTCAGCAAGACGCTGACCCGGGTGTCGGACGTGCTGAACCGCCACGCCGCCGACACTGCCGCCGACATGATCGCTATGGGAGCTTATGGCCATTCCCGCTTCCGCGAGGCGATCCTGGGCGGCGCCACCCGCAACATGCTGGAACAAGCCGCGGTGCCGGTGCTGATGGCCCACTAAGGCAAGCTAGACTGTACAAACCAAAAGGCGCCCCGCAGGGCGCCTTTTTCGTGGCCGGGGCCTAGCCTGCCTTGCGGATCAGCCCGATCAGGAACAGAAGGATCACCGCGCCCAGGGTGGCGTGGATCAGCGTCCAGAAAAAACCGCCGCCCGCGGCAAACCCCAGCGCCGGAAAAATGGTGCCGGCCAGGAAGGCGCCGACCACGCCTACGATGATATTGCCGAGGATGCCAAAGCCGCGGCCCTGCATGATCTTGCCCGACAGCCAGCCCGCCAGCGCCCCGATGATCAGCATCCCGATCAGACTTCCAAACTGCATTGCCGCCTCCATGTGGTGTTACCGCAATAGTAGAGCACAACCGCGGCGCCGGGTCACCCGCTGCCGTCAGGATCCGCAGCCAGAGCCCCGCTATGTCGTGCGGCCTTAGCGGACGTAATGCATGCCCTGGAAGGCCGCGCGGAACGCGGCAACCTCTGCCGCCATAGCCGCCGGATCCTCAGCCCGCAGCGCGCGGGCAATCAGCTCCGCGAGCTTGGGCGCATGCTCCGGCGTGACACCGCGGCGCACCAGCTCAGGCGTGCCGAGGCGCAGCCCGTTCATGTCCCCCGGCACCTCCGCAACCGGCAGGCCGATGCCGCAGGCCAGGAAGCCCGCCTTGCGCAGATGCTTCGACGCCGCCTGGCCGCCGCCGAACTCCGCCGCCTCCAGTGCGAACTGATGCGACTGGGTCATGCCCCTTGCGGCCGCAAAGACCGGCAGCCCCTGCCCTGCCAGCGCCTCGGCCAGTGCCTGCGACAGATCGGCCATCGCCTTGGCATACCCTGCGCCGTGCTCCACCCAGTCCAGCAGGCTCATCGCCAGCGCCGCCGATTTCGCCGCGTCGAAATTCGCGGTCATGCCGGGAAAGGCGATGGCATCCAGCCGCTCGGCGATCTCCGCATCATTGGTGACGATCAGCCCGCCCGCCGGGCCGCCCAGGCTCTTGTAGGTGCTCATCGTCATCATATGCGCGCCCTGTTCCAGCGGGTTGGCCCAATGGCCGCCGGCAATCATGCCGCACTGGTGGGCCGCGTCGAACAGCACCTTGGCGCCCACCTCCTCCGCAATCGCGCGCACCTCTGCCACCGGGTGCGGGAACAGGTTGAGACTGCCGCCAATGGTGATGAGCTTCGGCCGCACCTTGAGCGCCAGATCGCGCAGCGCATCCAGATCGACGGTATAGCCATCCGCATCCACCGGCGCCGGGTGGGTCTGAAGCCCGTAAAGCCCGGCACAGCCGCCCGCGTGATGGGTGACATGGCCGCCCACCGCGGCAGGCGGCGCGATGATCGCATCGCCGGGCTGGGTCAGCGCCATGAAGCCATAGAGATTTGCCAAGGCGCCCGAGCCCACCCGGATCTCTGCATAGCGCGCCTTGAAAACCTTGGCGGCCAGTTCCGCGGCAATCACCTCGATCTCCTCGATGGCTTCCAGCCCCATCTCGTACTTGTCGCCGGGATAGCCAAGCGACGGGCGGCTGCCGAGGCCGGACGCCAGCAGCGCCTCTGCCGCCGGGTTCATCACGTTGGTGGCCGGGTTCAGATTAAAGCAGTCGCGATCGTGGATCTCTGCATTGCGGTCCGCCAGCGCGGTCAGACGCGCGGCAGTCTCTGCGCTGGCGGCAGCGGCGGTTCGCGCGGCCACGGTCTGCACGTATTCTTCGCAGGCAGCGGGCACCCAGTTGCGGCGGGCAAGCTCTGTCATCATCTCTCTCCTTCGCGCAGTGGCGGGTTTCTCTCTGCTCCCATCAAAGCGCCTGTGCCCCCTTGCCCGCAAATCAGTTTTCCAGAAAACTAGGGCTAGAAAAATTGAGGCTCAGACATGGCTGTTTCCCCGCCCCCTGCTCAATCGCTGCCGCTGACGGCCCTGCGCGCGTTCGAGGCTGCCGCGCGGCTCGGCGGATTCTCCGCGGCCGCGCAGGAGCTGGGGGTGACGCCCGGTGCGGTCTCCGCCCAGATCAAGTCGCTGGAGGACGCCCTGCAAGCTCAGTTGTTCCATCGCCGCCCCAAGCAAGTGACGCTGACGGCGCTTGGCGCGCGGGTGCTGCCGGAGTTCACCGCCGCCTTCGACCAGATGAATGCCGCCACACGGCTCCTGCGCGAGGAGGCCCAGCCCAGCACCGTCCATATCGCCACCCTGCCCGCGATTGCCCAGTTCTGGCTGTCACCCCGTCTGCCAGCGCTGCGGGCCGCGATGCCGGAGATGGTAGTGTCGGTCACCGCAACCGAAGAGCCGCCCAACCTCAAGCGCACTCCCTATGACCTGTGCCTGTTCTACGGCGGCGATCAAGGGGAAGTGATCGAGCAGGACGTGATCTTCCCGGTCTGCTCCCCCGCGCTGGCAGGGCAGCTGCACAAGCCTGCCGACCTGCAGAATGTGCCCTGCCTGTCAGACGCGGTCTGGGCGCAGGATTGGGAGGCATGGCTGCAGGCCGCCTGCCCTGGCGAGACCCTGCATCTCCGGGGACCGGAATACTCGCTCTATTCGCTGGCGGTGGAGGAGGCCATTAATGGCGCAGGGGTGCTGATCGGCCATCAGGCGCTGGTGGCACCGCTTGTGGACAGCGGCAGGCTGGTGGCGCCGTTTGCAGTGAAGGCCAGCCTGCCGCGGGACTTGCGGCTGTGGAGCCTGCGCCCCTCCGGCCCGCGCAGCCCGGCAGCACGGGTGGCGCGCTGGCTTGCAGAGAACAGCTAGATAAAATGGGGAAGCCGGCCTCAGCCCAGGAAGCCGCCGTCGCTGTCGTCGCCCGCTTCTTCCATCAGGCGGCGCATATCAGGCACGGTCACATGCCGCTTGCCTTCCAGCTCGATAACGCAGTCCCGCTTGAGCGCGGAAATCTGGCGGCTGACGGTTTCCAGCGTCAGACCCAAGTAATCGGCCATTGCCTCCCGCGTCAGCGGCAGGTCGAACACCATCCGGTTGGTGGCCCCGCCGGGCGTCAGCGTCGCATCACGGCGCGCGATAATGGCCAGGAGGCTCGCGATCTTCTCGCGGGCGGTCTTGCGGCCCAGCACCAGCATCCACTCCCGCGCCGCGTCGAGTTCGTCCAGGGTCATTTCCAGCAGACGGTGCGCGATATGCGGGGTGCGCTCCATCAACTCCTCGAACGGCTTCTTGCGGAAACAGCACATCACCACGTCGGTGGTTGCCACCACATCATAAGCCGCGCCCTCACGCCCCGGGCGGCCGACAAAATCGCTGGGAAGCAACAGGCCCACCATCTGGGTGCGCCCGTCCTCCATCGTCTGGGTCAGGGAGGCGATGCCGGAGACCACGGAGCCCACGAAATTCATCACATCACCAGACCAGATGATCGGCTGGCCGGCCTCGTAGGTGCGGTAGTATTTGATCGCGTCCAGCTCCTCCAGCTCATCCGCGTTGCAGCGTGCGCAGACGGCCCGGTGGCGGATCGGGCAGTCACCGCATCTGGAATGGGAAAGTACGGGAGCGTTCATTCGTTGGTCCGGATTGATCTGGGTCAAAGCTCTGGTTCGCGCGTTCCCATAACGGTAATTGAATGGAACAGAAAGCTCAATTGGCCGAACTGGGTTTGTTTGACGCCAGAGTGCCGCGCTATACCAGTTACCCTACTGCGCTGCATTTTGGCAAAGAGACTGATTCTGCGCAGTTTTCCAGTTGGATTTCAGAGATCTCCCCCGGCAGCAGCATTTCGCTCTATATGCATGTGCCGTTCTGCCGCAGATTGTGCTGGTTCTGCGCTTGCCGCACGCAAGGCACCCACTCCGACGCCCCGGTGGAGGCCTATGCAGAGGTCCTGAAAGCCGAGATTGCGCTCTTGAAGGCGCAGCTGCCCGAGGGCATCACCCTGTCGCGCCTGCATTGGGGCGGCGGCACGCCGACGCTCCTCAGCGCGGATCTGATCCGCGGCCTCGCCGCCGCCATCACTGACGCGATTCCGCTGGCGCCGCGGGCGGAGATTTCGGTCGAGATCGATCCGAATGAAATCGGGGACCGGCGGCTGGATGCGCTGGCCGAAGCGGGAATGAACCGCGCTTCAGTCGGAGTGCAGGATTTCGACAGCACCATCCAGCAGGCGATCGGCCGCATCCAGAGCTTCGAGTCCACCCGCGCCGCCATCGAGCATCTGCGCAGCCACGGCATCACCAGCCTCAATGCCGACATCCTCTTTGGGCTGCCGCACCAGACCCCCGCCATCATAACCGAAAGCGTGCAGAAGCTGCTGTCACTGACGCCCGACCGTGTGGCGGTCTACGGTTATGCCCATGTCCCCTGGATGGCCGGGCGGCAAAGCATGATCCGCTCCGATGCGCTGCCCACCCCAGAGGCGCGGCTGGAGCTGTTCGAGACCGCCCGCCAGCTGTTCCTATGGGACGGCTACCGGGAGATCGGCATCGACCATTTCGCCCGCCCCCACGACGGGCTGGCGGTGGCGCAGCGGACCGGGCGCCTGCGGCGGAACTTCCAAGGCTACACCGACGACCCGGCAGAGGTGCTGATCGGCATCGGCGCCTCGGCGATCTCGCGCTTCCCGCAGGGCTATGCGCAGAACGCGCCCGCCACCTCGGCCTATGTCCGCGCCATCCGCGGCGGGCAGTTCGCCACCGCGCGCGGCCATGCTTTTGCGGGCCAGGACCTGCTGCGGGCGCGGCTGATCGAGGCGCTGATGTGCGATTTCCGCATCTGCCGCGAGGAGATCCTGTCGCGCTTTGCCGTGACCGGGGCAGATTTGGAGCAAATGTTTGCAGAGGCAGACACCGCCTTCCCCGGCATGCTGAAAGTGTCAGCCAAGGGGCTGCAGATCCGAGACGAGGCGCGCCCGCTGACCCGGATGATCGCCCGCAGCTTTGACGCCTATGACCTCAGCACCGCAGGCCACAGCACCGCCATCTGAGCCCCTCTCCCATTCACCGGGAACGCCCACCCGTCGCGGCTGCGCCGATAGGTCAGCACCGCTGCCTGAATGTTTCGCGCGCGAAACAATTGGTCAAACTGGCTGCCGCAAATTCTGGGCGTTGCGTCAGGTGCGAACGCATAGATGCTGCAAAGCCTGCCAGAGGGTTAATTTAGGGGCGGGTCAACCTGCGGCGGCCAGCAGCCTGCGGGTGTAGCCGGCCCGCGGGTTGGCGAACAGCTCCTCCGCCGCGCCGGTCTCCACCACGTCGCCCTGGTTCATCACCACCACCTTGTGCGACATCGCCCGCACCACGTTGAGGTCGTGGGAGATGAACAGATAAGCGAGCCCATAGCGCGTCTGCAGGTCGCGCAGCAGCTCGACAATCTGCACCTGCACCGTCATGTCCAGCGCCGAGGTCGGCTCATCCAGCACCACCAGTTTCGGGCGCAGCACCATGGCGCGGGCGATTGCGATGCGCTGGCGCTGGCCGCCGGAGAACTCGTGCGGGTAACGGTCCATGGCGCCTGGGTCGAGGCCCACCTCCGTCATCACCTCCGCCACCAGTTCGCGGGTGTCGCGGTGCTGATCGACCTTGTGGATAGCGAGACCTTCGGAAATGATCTGGGCGCAGGTCATCCGCGGACTGAGGGAGCCGAACGGGTCCTGGAACACGATCTGCATGTCCTTGCGCAGGGCGCGCAGGTCACGGGTGGACCATTTGCGCAGGTCCTGGCCTTGGAACTCTACTGCGCCCTCGGACGCAATCAGCCGCATGATGGCGAGCGCCAGGGTGGTCTTGCCGGAGCCGCTTTCGCCGACAATGCCCAGGGTTTCGCCGGCGCGGACCGAGACCGACATCGGGTTTACTGCTTTCACGTGGCCGACAGTGCGTTTCAGCAGGCCGCGCTGGATCGGGAACCAGACCTTGAGATCCCTGGCCGCCACCAGTTCCTGCGCATCCGCCGGCACCGGCTGCGGCTGGCCGGAGGGCTCTGCCGCCAGCAGTTTCTGCGTGTAGGGGTGCTGCGGATTGGCAAAGATTTCTGCCGCCGGACCTTCCTCGACGATCTCGCCGCTTTTCATCACGCAGACCCGGTCGGCGATGCGGCGCACGATGCCGAGGTCATGGGTGATGAACAACAGCCCCATGCCTTCGCTTTCCTTCAGCTCCGCCAGAAGATCAAGGATCTGCGCCTGGATGGTCACGTCGAGCGCCGTGGTCGGCTCATCGGCAATCAGGATATCGGGCTTGTTGGCCAGCGCCATGGCGATCATCACCCGTTGCCGCTGGCCGCCCGACAGCTGATGCGGATAGGAGGTCAGCCGGTTTTCGGCGTCGCGGATGCCGACCTTTTCGAGCAGCTCCAGAATGCGGGTGCGGGCGGATTTGCCCGCCAGCCCCTGGTGCAGGGCGAGGGATTCCTCCAGCTGGCGCTCAATGGTGTGCAGCGGGTTCAATGAGGTCATCGGCTCCTGGAAGATGAAGCTGATGTCATTTCCGCGCACCTGCATCAGGCGGCGCTCGCTGGCGCCGACCATTTCGGTGCCGCCATAGGTGACAGAGCCGCTTACCATGGCGCTGTCGCCAAGGAGAGAAACGGTGGACAGCGCCGAGACGGATTTGCCGGAACCGCTCTCGCCAACCAGCGCCACGGTTTCGCCGCGGCCGACGGAGAAGGAGACACCGCGCACGGCCTCTGTCACCTTGCCGTCCTGGCGGAAGGAGACGCGGAGGTTCTGGACGTTCAGGAGGGGGGAGGTTTTGGTCATTTGAACGCCCCAAAGTCTGGAAGCCAGTAATGAAGTAGCACCCGGGGTGCGCAGCAGCCCGGATCGCCCCCGACCCGCCCCCCAGGGCGGGGGCGATT
>NZ_WLCM01000066.1 GCF_013317235.1 Leisingera sp. ANG59
GGCTCCGTGGCAGAAAGGCACCGTCGAGAACACCAACAACAGGCTGAGAAAATACCTGCCTCGCTCGACCGAGCCGACGGTGCTGACAAACCGATATTTAAGGTCGGTTTGCCACCGCCTCAATTCCACCCCGCGCAAGTGCCTCGGCTACAAGACACCAGCAGAAGTCTTCGAAAGCAAGCTGATGGAAATCCAGAACCGTTTGGAATAAAACGACATATCAGAAGTTGCGCTTCAGCGTGAGTTCACATGCAGCCCGTTACAGCGCTGCCGCACCGATACGCGGCAGCGCGGTCGCGATCAGGCGGTATAGTCCGCGTCGGAGACCTTCTCCAGCCAGGTCACTGGCGTGCCATCAATGCTCTCCTGAATGGCGATATGCGACATGGCGGTCTCAGGCGAAGCGCCGTGCCAGTGCTTCTCTTCGGCAGGAAAGAAGACCACGTCGCCTGCCGAGACCTCTTCGACCGGGCCGCCTTCGCGCTGCACGCGGCCACGGCCGAAGGTGATAATGATGGTCTGTCCCGCCGGATGGGTGTGCCACGCAGTCCGGGCGCCGGGCTCGAAGGTGACATGGGCACCGCTGGTGCGGCCTGGGGCATCGGCCTGGAACATGGGGTCGATCCGCACGGTTCCGGTGAAATAGGCCTCGGGACCGGGAGCGGAGGGCGTGCTGCCGGCTCTGATGATCTTCATGAAATATCTCCGTTGGTGAGGCCGCGGGGCCGAAGCCGCGCCGCAGGATTTCAGTTCGCGCGACTCTCGAAGACCTGCCGCGCAACGGGCATCGCCGAGAACACCTTGGGCCAGCCCGCGTAGAAGGCAAGATGCGAGAGCTTCGCACCGGCCTCTTCCTGCATCAGTCCGTTGTCCATGGCGCGGTTCAGGTGGAAGGTCATCGGCTCGGGCTGGTCCGCCGAAATCAGCGCGGCGAAGGTGAAAACCCGCCCCTGAAGAGAAACCTGATGGCCACCGTAAACTGTACCAGGGTAGGGAACGTCACCCCTTCCGGCCGGATTTCAAGACGTTGGGAAGGCATATCATTACAAGAAGTCCTCCTTGCTGCCTGTTCGATAGCGCCACGGTGCCCCCATGATCCTCAATGATCGACTGCGCGATGCTGAGGCCTAAACCTACACCGTCGGAGGGCCGGACCTGATCCGAAGCCAGGCGGCAGAAAGGCTGAAAGACCGTTTCGATCTCGGCGTCAGGAATTCCCGGTCCGTCGTCCTCGACGCAAATGACCAGGTCGCGGCCTACTGGAGAAAGGGTAACCCGCGCTTGCCCCCCATAGGTCAGAGCATTGTCAATAATGTTCGTTATTGCCCGCTTCAACGCAATCCGCTTGCAGAAATAGCGTGTTGTTTCAGGTCCTTCGTAGGTGACATCGCCTCCAATATCGGCGAAGTCGTCACAAATGCTCTGGACAAGGCTGCCCAAGTCTACAGTCGTACGTGGCTCGCCGTCATTCGACACTCGGGCGAAGTCTAGACACGTTCCGATAATGACATTCATGTCGTCGAGTGTCGCGAGGGTCTTCGCGCGCTCATTGGATTCGGGCGCAAGCTCGGTGCGAAGCCGAAGCTGGGTGATCGGTGTTCGCAGATCATGCGAGATCGCCGCTAGCATAACCGTTCTGCCTTCGACCTGACGGATGAGTCGCGCCTGCATGGCGTTGAACGCTCGCGCCGCAACACGAACCTCCTCTGGACCAGCCTCGCTCAAAGGTTCTGAAGTCAGATCAAGACCCAGCCGTTCAGCGGCTTGCGCAAGGTTTTGTAGCGGTGCCGTGACGCGGTTGACGAGCCACAAGGCCACCAACCCAAGACCAAAGACCGCCATTAGCAGATTGAGCGCGAGGAACGTAGGGAAGTAACTGGTCTCTGGAACAGTTCGACCATAGAAGTTCAGCCAACTCGCCTCTGCGTGATTGATCGACAAGACAAGCAACCAGCCTTCCCGGTTTTCCCGCATTGTTGCGGGTTCGCCTGCGAACAAGGCAGATGGAAGGTCGATGCCCTCTGGCAATTCAGGCCGGAACCAGACCCTCATCTCGTTGTCGCGGATACGAGGAACGAGTTTCACGACATAAGTTTCGAGCTCTTCTTCTTCCGTGGTCGGCGCTTGACTGTCGAATGGCGGAGTTTCGCTAGCCCAGACGCGGAAAGCACGGCTATCGGAGGCCGCAACTATTTCGGCGTTCCAGTCGTCGGGGATGTCACGCAATAACCGGCTGATGCCCGCAGCGCGCTCGGCCATGTCGAACGCGTCCTGGAAGATCAGGGTTTCCTGTTTGTCGCGCGAATAGAGCACGTAGCCGATCGCATTCGAAATGACGAGACCTGCGATGACGATGACCACCGTACGTGCGCGAAGGCTGTCGAACACTTTCATTCGGTCGTGACGTCCGGGGCGAAGAGATATCCGCCACCCCAGACAGTTTTGATCATTCGGGGATCCTTTGGATCATCGCCGAGTTTCTTTCGCAGTCGGCTGATCTGAATGTCGATGCTTCGATCGAATACCGCCGCAGCGCGGCCGCGCGTGAGGTCGATGAGCTGGTCACGGGTCAGAGTTCGCTGCGGGCGCTGGACGAGTTCGAGCAAAAGACCGTATTCGCTGCTGCTAAGCGAGACGATCACGCATTCGGGGCTCAGGAGCTCCCTTTTACCAATGTCGAGGCGCCAGCCTTCGAAGCAATAGAACCGCTCTTGGCACGTTGGTTCTGACTTGGGGCCGGAGCCGCCGCGGCGCAGCACAGCCTTAATCCGCGCAACCAGTTCCCGGCTGTTGAAGGGCTTCGGCAGATAGTCGTCAGCACCCATTTCCAAGCCTAGGATACGGTCGATGTCATCGCCTTTCGCGGTCAGCATGATAATTGGTGTCGGATCGTGGGAGCCCCGAAGCTCCCGGCATAGGGCTAGCCCGTCCTTGCCCGGCAGCATAATGTCGAGCACGATCAAGTCGATGGCTCCATCCGCTAGCACACGTCGCATAGCCGCTTCGTTCTCGGCCCTGCTGATCCGGAAGCCATCGCGCTCGAGAACCTTTCCGACAAGGTCCCGGATTTCACGGTCGTCATCGACGATGAGTATGTGCGGTGTTCGGCTCAAGCTCGTTTTGCATCTTCCGGAATAACTATGCCTCGTACCACACACAAGTTGCCCCCGGGAAGCGCCGCCGAACAGGGTGTGGTCGACTTTCTTGTAACAGAGTTTTTCAAGCGCTGTTGATTTAAACGGTTGTTACAACTCCGATGAACCTTGCCGGAAGAATATACGCAGCAATGCGGCAAGATGGGCTCCATCAGGAATTGGGATGGAGGACGTAATGACGAATGCCGCGATGGCCTGAACCAATGCCTCCGGTGGCCCCGCCTGTCCCGCTGCCACCGATCACTGGGCGGATCGGCTGCCCGCTTGCCGATCCGCCCTCCTTTTTCGAAGGATGCATGAAATGTTTTTCAGCGAAATCAGAAGAACCTTGTTTGCCGCAACCTCAAAACTCCGAGTGGAAACGAAAGCTGCGTCGCAAGGCATGGCTGCCTTCTCGCAATTCACCGAGCCGTCCCCGGAAATCCGCGCTGCTGTACGGAGGCCTTGTTTGCCGCAACCTCAAAACTCCGAGTGGAAACGAAAGCTGCGTCGCAAGGCATGGCTGCCTTCTCGCAATTCACCGAGCCGTCCCCGGAAATCCGCGCTGCTGTACGGAGGTACCGGCTTGGGTTGCCGGCACAAACGCGTGGAGAGGCGAAAGGGGCACTTCACCTGCCGGCCGCTTATGAGGCAATACCCGTCCACAAACGGGCCTCTCCATACGGCGTTCTCGCATCATCGGACGCCATGATCATCACGCGTTTTCGAATTTCCCGAGCCGATGAAGAAATGTCGTCTTTGCTAGGCCAGAAGGTCGAAGGGCGGAGCGTTCTCGAACTCGGCCTGAACGGTCTGGAACTTCCTTGGCACTGCGATATGATGCGGGCGCTCGAAGATCGAGCAGCGGTGTGGAGTGTATCAGCACTCATTCAGCGATCAGACGAATACGTGCTCGAGCACATCGTGATGCCGACCCACTCCGGAGACGGGCAACTTTTGTTGATCGGCTGGTTTCATTGCGTCGGCAGTAAGCTTGAAGGCTACCCCGCATGGACAGATGATATGGACGTCCGCCGCGAGCGGTCTGGTCAAAGGATTTCTGACTGCCTTCCAGAGGCCGGGGGACTGGAGGGGCCACTAATGCCGGAGCCGCAAAGAAAGCGCCAGCTTGATGCTTTGGTATAGGAGACACGGTCCGAACCACGGCGGCTTCCACTTTGCCGCTCCTGAAGGACTTGCATGTTCCTTGAACGCTCATTGCGCATGCCGTTTGAGCCTACCACTGTCTTTGCCCTGAGCGCTACAGATGTCGAAGTTCTCTGAGTGAACGGAGCGGTTTCCGCTGCAAGAGCGGTTGTTTAATGTCAGGTGGCTGACTGCCGGTACGAAGGAACTGGAGCTCCCGTTGAGGTCCTCTCAAATTTCAGTTCTCGCTCTTTGGAGATAATGGCATATTGCCATGCGAACCAATGGTGGTTGCCGGGCTTCGGATGCCTGGGAACCACCCGCGCCTTGCCGTCAGCGCTCAACAGCACGGCATTGAAGCGGGTAGCCCGAATGCTGATCGATCTGGGTCACTATGCCCCTTATGGCGCACTCTTTCTGGTGGTGACGGTATTCGCGGTTTTTGTCAGTGAGCGCTTCGCAGCGGAAGTTACCGCACTTGGGGGCGTGGCGCTGGCACTGCTCTTGGGTTTGGTCGGCGTGGACGATGTGCTCAAGGCGCTGAGCAACCCGGCCCCGGCCACAATAGGTGCGATGTTCGTGCTGAGCGCGGCACTGGTGCGAACTGGCGTACTGGATACTTTGGCTGAATGGCTCGGCCATGGCATAACCCATCGCCCAACAGTCACGATCGCGCTCTTCTTCCTGCTGGCGGCGATCGCTTCCGCATTTATGAACAATACGCCCGTCATCATGATCCTCATACCGGTGGTGTTTGGGCTGGCCCGGCGGAGTGGAACCAGCGCGTCGCGCCTTCTGATGCCGCTCAGCTTTGTCGTGATCATGGGAGGAACCTGCACCCTGATTGGCACTTCCACCAACCTGCTCGTCGACGGGGTCTCTCGGGAATTGGGCCTTGCGCCGTTTGCGCTGCTGGAAATCGCGCCGCTTGGGATCGCACTGGCTCTCGCGGGCAGCCTCTATCTCTATTTGGCTGCGCCTCTTCTGCTCCCCGAGCGCAGCACGGTCAGTGAGCAGTCACTTGGCGTCCGGCGCTCCTGGCAGGTCGAGCTTTTTGTTCCACCGGGATCGCCTCTCATTGGGCAGAAAGTGGCAGGGGTTGCAGATTTCCGGCGAAGCACCACGCAACTTGTAGATCTTATTCGTGAAGATGTTTCGCTCAGACGGCAGTTGCGCGACGAGGTCCTTAATGCCGGCGACAGGGTCGTAGTGCATGCCTCAGACTCCGAAGTGATAGGATTTCGCAGTTCCGACGCAAAAGAGTTTGCCATTGCCGGTACAGAGCCTGCTCCGGCCCGGCCTCACAAGGTGGTAGAAGCGCTGGTGAAGGATCACAAGGGAGTCTTCTCTGCTCTCGGCTGGCGGCGCAGCCACGGCGTCTACCCGATTGCCGTCCACCGTCACGGCAGCGCTGTGGATTTGCAGGATGAAACCCTCCATCTGCGCCCGGGTGACACGGTGCTTCTGGACGGTCCTGCCGAGGAGATCGCGCGCCTTGCGCGTGACGAGGATCTGATCCTGCTTGCGCCAATGCAGGCCCGGGCCTACCGCCGGGATAAGGCTCCTATTGCGCTGGCGGTGCTGGCGCTGGTTGTCGCGGGCGCTGCGCTGGATTTTGCCCCGATCCTGCCGCTGGCCATCATCGGAGCAGCTATCGTGCTGCTCACGCGCTGCGTCGAGCCGGACGAAGGTGTCGGAGCGATCGACGGGCGGCTCCTGCTGCTAATCGTTAGTATGCTGGTTCTCGGCGCAGCCATGGAAGGCAGCGGCGCCATGACGTTGATCGTTGAGACGATGTCTGGACCGCTGCGGCAGCTTAGCCCGATCCTTGCGCTGGCACTGATATACGCAGTGACCTCAGTGCTGACTGAATTGGTTACCAATAACGCAGTCGCCGTGATCATGACGCCCATCGCCGTAGGCGTCGCAACCGCGCTTGGCCTCGATCCGCGTGCTTTTGTCGTGGTTGTCATGTTTGGCGCCAGCGCAAGTTTCGCCACGCCAGTCGGCTACCAGACGAACACAATGGTCTACAATGCCGGGGGCTACCGCTTCACAGATTTTCTACGGTTGGGCTTGCCAATGAACATCTTGGCAGGGGCAGTAACAGTGGTGCTTGCTCCAATTATCTGGCCGTTGGAGCCTTAGTACATGACGCAACCCAACACGTCGCCATAACCTCATCCTCGCCTGGACACCCCGCAGGGAAAAAATCTGTACGGCACTAGCAGCACGGCCCCGAAAGCAGTGGCGGCAAAGTCTCAATCATATTCGCCGTCCTGCTTGCACGGATGCCGGGGCTCTGCGAGCATTTGGCAGAGGGCTGGGGCCTTGGTTTCGCAATGATTGTTTACCTCTGACCTGCCCCCCGCTGGTCCCTCGCTCATGACGAGAGTCTGCGGGTTTGTGATGTGCTATGCGGCTCATCCCATTCAGCCTCTGCGTCAAGCGCAACCTGCCAATAGTCTTGCCACTGGGCAAAGTATCAAGCGCTGCACCGCAACAAGCCCGGTTCATGTCCTTTGGGTCGATTTTCTGCAATAGAGAGCAGAAACCATCGCCAACCATCTTAAGTTCGTGCAGACAACTCTGGGACCCGTCTACCTACGACCCCGTCGCCCGCCAGTCAGGTCAGCTTTTCGTCAGATTCATTAAGTTCTACTGCCTCCCCATCCAGCGCATCCTCCAGTACCGCCGCGGGCGCACCCGGGGTAAAGACGGTTTGGGCGATGGGGGGATTGTCGGCCTCGGCGCGGTTGACGCGCAGTTCCCGGTGTGCGGTATACAGTCCGCTCGCTACGATCAGCACCATTCCGATGAAAGTGGTGTAGGGCGGCACCTCCCCCCAAAGCAGATATCCGAGGGCCGCAGCCAGAGGCAGATAGCTGTAGTCAAAAGGTGCGATTACGCTGGCGTTAGCGATTTGATAAGCGCGGGAGACCAGCGTGTAGGCCACTGTTCCGATACTCCCCAGCAAAGCGAGCATGGCAACGCCCTCTGCCGGAGGCACCGGCCAGCCCATGCGGAGATGGCTCAGCTCCGGTGTGATCACAATCATCTGCGACACCGCAAATCCTATCGGTACGATCAGAAGACCTGAAAATGAGATTGTGTAAAGACCGATGGTCAACGAGGTGTCCTGCTCACCGATCTTGCGCACAATCGCCTGACTGATTGCATAAGTGAGAGCGCAAAGGAGCGGAAGGATGGCAATCCATCCAAAACTGTCGCCAGCCGGGTTCATCGCAATGACAACACCAGCGAAGCCAACAAGCAGTGCTGCTGCACGGTGAAGCCCGATTTTTTCATGTAGAAAAAGGGCCGCAAGCGCTGCTGTCATCAAAGGTGCGGAGAAGAACAGTGTAGTGACCTCAGCCAGTCCCATGAAGGGAAATGCTGAATAGAACATCGCGAACCCGGAGGCGAAGAGCATGGCCCGCGCCAGATACCACGGCCAGAGAGGGGTGAAGATGCGATGCGGTGCGCCTAGCCAAAGGACGAGCGGCAGTAGGGTCATCAAGGCGACGATGGACCGGACAAAAATCAGCATCCATACCGGGTAATGGCTCAGCATGTCCTTCATCAGAACGTCCTGCCCGACAAACAGAACCATCCCAGCAAGCACACAGGCGATCCCCTGGGCTGTGCGGGGCAGCGGCGGAACGCCTATTTCTGATGAGACTGTCATTAGAGCAGCCTGCCAAATTCAACATGTGTGTCTTGCACTGCAGCGACCTGAATGTCGGCATCATCCGAAAGCCAACATTAGCGGAAGAATTTGCTGCGCCTTACAGCATTTTCTTCATTTTGATCGTGCAACTGTAGTCAGCGCGAAGACGACGGTTTTGCAGCCGCTGAATGACAACGACTGATGAAGTCCTAGGGCTTTAAAAAAATACGGGCGTCTAATCTGTCGGCGCCCGTACCTTTGTTCGGAACTAATTTGCCGCCTATCCAGCCGCTGCGCCCTTTCTGCCAGCCGCGGGCTCCAACGTCTTGCGCAGCGCCTCTCTCGCAGTTTCGAGCCAGATGAAATCCAGCTGCTTACGGGTGCTCTCGGGAATGTCATCCAGGTCGCGCCGGTTGCGCGCGGGCAGCATTACTCGGGTGATCCCCGCTGCAGCCGCGGCCAGTACTTTTTCCTTAATCCCGCCCACAGGCAGCACCACTCCCCGTAGCGATATCTCTCCGGTCATCGCGGTGTCGCTGCGAACAGTACGGTCCAGAAACAGGGAAGTCAGCGCGGTGTAAATCGCCACCCCAGCGCTGGGGCCGTCCTTGGGCGTGGCGCCGGCGGGCACGTGGACGTGAATGTCAACGCTGTCAAAGCTCTTGGCTTCCAACCCCAGGCTCCCGGCCTGGGCCTTCAAAAGCGACAACGCTGTCTGGGCGCTTTCCCGCATCACCTCACCCAATTGGCCAGTGAGGATCAGCCGCCCCTTGCCCGGCGCTCGGCTGGCCTCGATAAACAGGATGTCGCCCCCGGCAGGCGTCCAGGCCAGCCCGGTGGCAATCCCTGGCGTACTGATGCGCAGCGCGGTCTCATTTTCAAACAGCGGCGCACCCAGCGCGGCCTCCACCTGATCCACCCCAAGCTTGTTTTTCGCTGGCTTGCCTTCAGCATAGCGCACAGCTGCAGCCCGCAGGACGGCGCCGATCTGACGTTCCAGCTGGCGCACCCCGGCTTCCCTAGTATAGCTGCGGATTATCAGCCGCAGCGCCGGCGGTGTGAACCGGAGGCGCTCGTACATCAGACCGTTGGCTTTTAACTGCCGCGGCACCAGATAGCGCTTGGCGATCTCCAGCTTTTCTTCTTCGGTGTAACCCGGCAGGCTGATTACCTCCATCCTGTCGAGGAGCGGCCGCGGAATGCCTTCCAGCATGTTGGCCGTGGTCAGGAACACCACTCGAGACAGGTCGAAATCCACCCCAAGGTAATTGTCGCGGAATGTGCTGTTCTGTTCCGGGTCCAGCACTTCCAGAAGCGCTGCGGAGGGATCGCCCTGGATACCGTGGCCCAGCTTGTCGATTTCATCCAGCATCAGCACGCAATCTCGGCTGCCTGCCCGCCGCACCGCCTGAATAATACTGCCGGGCAGCGCCCCGATATAGGTGCGCCGGTGGCCGCGGATCTCGGCCTCGTCATGCACTCCGCCCAGGCTGACCCGGCCAAAGGCCCGCCCCAGGGCGCGCGCAATCGACTGGCCCAGGGAGGTTTTTCCAACCCCTGGCGGCCCGGCAAAGCACAGGATCGGCGCCCGGCTTTCAGGTGACAATTTGCGCACTGCCAGGAACTCGATGATCCGTGCTTTGACTTTTTCCAGCCCATAGTGGTCGGCGTTCAGAATGCCCCGCGCTTGGATCAGGCTAACCGGTCGGCCGCTTGGCGCCTGCCAGGGCAATTCCACAATCCAGTCGAGCCAGTTTCGCAGAACCGCCCCTTCCCCCGCAGCGTCAGACAGGCGCGCATAGCGGGCCAGTTCCTTGCGTGCCATTGCCTCGGCTTCCGGTGGCATGCCGGCCAGAGTGATTGCCTCGCCCAGTTGAGAAATCTCCTCCGCATTGCCGCCGTCCTCGCCCAGCTCATGCTGGATTGCCGCCAGCTGCTCGCGCAGGATTGCCTCGCGGTGGCGTTCGTCGAAAGCGGCGCGTGTCTGTTCGCTGATCTCTCGGGTGATGCGCAGCACTTCCAGCCGCCGCGCCAGGATCTTCGACACCTTGTCCAACCGGGCAGCGATATCGACGGTTTCAAGGATCTCTTGCCGATCCTCAATTGGAATGTCGGAATAGGCCGCTGCCAGATCCGCCAACGCCCCCGGCTCGGTGGCTGCTTGGGCCGCCTCCTCCAACCCAGCGGGGCTCTGCGGCAACAGCGACAGCAGCTCTGCCGCTTGGCTTCTGAGATGCAAAAACCGGGCCTCGACCTGCGGCAGATGGCTGGTCACATCTGGCAGGTTCAGCACCCGGCCCACCGGAAACGGCGGCCCCTTCAGCATCTCGACCAGCCTAAACCGGGCCACTCCCTGGCAGATTATGTGATGCGCGCCGTCGGGCGAAGTCATCAGCCGAAGGATATTCGCAGTGCAGCCAATGCGAAACAGATCCTCCGCCGTGGGATCGCTGACCGCCGGGTTGCGCTGCAGCAGCAGCCCTACAGGTCGCGACTGGCGGATCGCCTGCTGGATTGCCGCAATGGATTTGGCTCGCCCGGTAGAGACCGGGAAGACAGTTCCGGGAAAGGCGACCACGTCGCGCACCGGCAGCAGAATCAACCCGTCTTCCGGCAACGGAACGTTCTGCATGTCTTGCAGCTGGGCCATATCTGAAGCGCTGGCTTGGTTCATGCCGTCTCTCCCTCTCCGCTCTTGCACAGCCGGATCAACAAATGCCCCCGCACCGTCTGCCGCTTGACGGCATAGGTGCCCGGCGGGATCGGAATGCGCCGTTCGAACCGGCCAAAGGGCAGCTCTAGCCGGATCACTGTGGCATGGCACAGCTCCGGCGGCGGCTCCCGCCGTCCCCGGATGATCAGTTCGCCATTCCTAACGCGCACATCAACTTCATCGGCCTTGGCTCCAGGCAGCACAACATAGACCAGCAACTCGCCGTCGGTTTCCAGGAGGTCTACTGGCGGTTCCCAGCAAGGCTGCCCGTCCTGCAGGGACGTGAGCAAAAAAAGCTGGCGGCAGAACTTCTCTGTCGCCGCAAGCTGCGCCATCGCTTCGGAAAGCAACATGTTCTCAGGAGGTTGACGGTCCATGCTTCACCAAAGTTTATCCTAGTATCCCTTACCCGGAGTTTCCGCCGCAGGCCTCAGAGCATCCGCCTGCCAGGCGCTGGGTCAGGTTTTCCTCCGCCAGGGGCCTTGCGCGATGCACCAAGCGGCCAGCACCATGATAGTCCCACCGCTTAGAACCGCCGTCCATGCCACCGGCTCATTGTCAGTAAATCCAAGTGTCCAGGGCGAGAGGACCAGCCAAAGACCAATTGCCACGCAGCCCCATTCCTCCCAGCTGTTGCCGGTGTACTGGGCAGCCGCCGCCAGGACTGCGGCTGCCGATCCGGCTGCGATGAAGCTCCATCTGACCGGGATGGCCAGACCGCCGTCGGCTAGCCCTGAATTATGAAGCCACGGGGTGACGGCGAGCCCGCAACCCAGGGCGGTGATGATCCAATTCTGCCAATGCTTACGTATCATCGGCACGTCCTTTCCCGAAACGGCAGAAAACTACCTTCCTCCAGTCTGCCGCATCGGCAGAGGATTTCATTGACAGCAGTCAACCCGCCGGGCCGCAAGCCCTACGCTGCCTGACTGCCAGCCGGGTGCTCTGGAGCCTTTCCAGCGCGGCGCCCTGCCGGCTGATGCCCCCACGGCGCAGGCTGAAACCGCAGAGTTTCCGGCAATCCCTGCCAGTACCGGGCCATTCGCCCGGCTTCTTCGTGGTAATCATCCATCATCTTCTGAACATGGCGCCACTGCACCATCTGGATCTCGTCAAGACTGATGCAGCCCAGTATGCAGTGCTGCGTTTTGACGTTTTCGTCGAGACGGGCCATGGTGAATCTGGAGGCCTCCCCCCAGACTTCTGCACAGACCTGCATTGCCTGCGCTACTGGCAAAGGGACCGTTCGATCCGCAGCCATGGCTGGTCGCTCATTCTGAATTTGCTGCCTGGACACGTTCATGACACCCTCCGGGATTTTGCTCCGCAACAGTTTGAACAAGCCCACCCAAACCACACCCCTGCCGGCGGGGCATTGACAGCGGTCATAGGCCGACCGGTTCCCGCCCTGCCCGCTCGGATCCCGGCAGGTTTTGGCTGATCAAGCGCCGCGAAAGAAAGCTTCGCCGATGGCAGACGGCGACTGTGTCACAATGTGAGAATTATTCGACCGCAGTACTCTCTATGCTGCCTTTCCCTCCCCTGCGCCACGCTCGCCGTTAGCGATCTGCTGCAACACACCCATATTGCTTACCGCCGCCTGTTTAGGCGTCAGCATGACAATGGCTTGGCGCTGCTCCAGCTGACTCAGCCCCCGGCACAGGGTCTCCACCGTCATATCCAGCAACGAGGCCAAATCCCGGCGCCGCAGGTCGATAACCACAACGGCACCTTCGCTACAGTTGCCCTGACCAGCACCTGCCCCCTCAGCCTCGCGCAGCAGCCAGCTGGCAATTCTACCCAATGTGCCGCCACTGCGCAGCAGCACTGCCCAGTCCCACTGTGCATTCAACTGGCGGGTGACTGAGGCGAGCAACGCCCGGCTTAGCTTGGGTTCCATCTGCATCAGCGTCTCCAGCGCGGGCAACGCGATCCAACATAGCATGACATCGCTCGCGGCCTCCCAGGCAACTCCCGGCCGCTCCGGAAACACCGGACCGACCCATTCACCTGGTTGCAGCACCTGCAGCACATACGCCGCGCCGGCTTCCGTAATGCTTACGATTTTCACCGCGCCTTCCACGATGATGCCGCCGTACCCGGCCTCTTCGCCCTGCGGCACAATCGTTTCCCCCGCCCGGAACCCTGCCAGACGGGCCCGGCTTGAAAATGAAGCAAAGGCTTGCTCTCCCGCTGCTGCGCAAATACTCAAGTGGCTGACCGGGCACTCCCGGCAACGCCCTGCTGAAGCAGTGGCTGTGACTTTCCCGTAATGCATTCCGGCTCTCCCCCCAGACAGGATGAACCAGGCAGGCACGGCGCGACTCACCGGCGCAGCGCTGCCAGCGGAGTGCCAGTCTGCGCCTGCCAGCCGCTTTGAGGAAGAGACTGTTTTGTAAAGAATTGTGCGCAACGCGTTCCCTGAACAACGGAACATTCAGCGCAACCTTCTTGATCCGCGGTGGGCAGCAGCCCGCCTTTCCCCCTTACGGCCTGCTATCCCCAATCCCCGCCGCGGACCATTGCCGTGCTCAGGCTGGTTCAGCCGGCACTGACTTCAATTGTCCGTTCTGCGGCAAGCGCTGTTTCCGATTTGGGAAGCGTCACCAGCAGTATCCCATTGGCATAGCGCGCCTCAATACGGCCTTCATCCACATTGTCCGGCACCCTCAGTAGCCGCTGGAATTTCCCCCAGCGCCGTTCGCTCAGGTGATACCCTTTGCCGGCATCATCCTTTTGCTCAGTCTTTTCGCCCTGAATAGTCAGGGTTCCATTGGCCAGTTTGATGTCGATATCTTCCAATGCAACACCAGGCAGCTCTGCCGAAACCTGGTAGCCATCTTCTGCTTCAGTCACATCAATGGCAGGGAACGGCTGCATCACTTGGCCCACAGGTTCCCCGTCAGAAAAGCCGCGTTGTAGCAGATTCATCGGCTCAAGGGCCGCAAACATCCGGTCAATCTCGTCCCGCAGGCTGCTGAAGCCCATCCAACTTGCTGGTAAGGAGTCGTCTGACCTGCCGGCTGGAAGTTTCGATGTCTTGGACATACCCAAAGCTCCTCTGTCCGATTGATCCTTCAGCCGGTTGTCCTGGCCGGATTTCCCGGCTGAAGGAGGTTCCGCGGCAGCCGGAAAGCTCCGGCAGCATCTAGCCGTCATGGGGACAAGCTGCGTACCGCACAAATGTCGCAGATTCCCGGCTGTACGGCATTGATGGCCGTCAACCGCGCCCCGGCCCCGGTGTGGCACAGTTGCGGAAGGACTGGAGCAGCGGAGGCGCTGGCATGGAGTTCAAGGATTATTACCAGGCGTTGGAGTTGCAGAAGGACGCCGGCAGCGAAGAGATCAAGCGAGCCTACCGCGGGCTGGCACGTCAGTTTCATCCCGACATCAACGCCTCTCCCGAGGCCGAGACGCGGTTCCGGGAGATTACCGAAGCCTACGAGGTGCTGAAGGATCCAGAGCGGCGCGCCGCCTATGACCGGCTCTGGAACCAGCAGCAACAATCCTTCGGCGGGGCCTTCACACCGCCGCCAGGCTGGCAGCAGGGGTTCAGCTTTACCAGCGGCGGCACTGATCGGGGCGAAGTTTTCAGCGACTTCTTCGAAACCCTGTTCCGTCGGCCCTCGCCCTTTGCCAAGGCAAGGCACGAACGCAGCACCAGCCAGCATGCCCGCATCCGGATCGATATCCCGGACGCCTACACTGGCGGCAGCCGGGTGCTGACGCTGCAGACCCCTGTAGCAGCCGAAGATGGGACCGTACAGCTGAAGTCCCGCGATATCCCGGTCTATATCCCCAAGGGGATTGTGGAAGGCCAGCACATCCGTCTGCCCGGCCAAGGTCCGCAGTCTCCCGGCGGCGGTCCGCCCGGCGACCTTCTGCTGGAAGTGTTCTTTGCACCCCACCCGGTTTACCGGGCCGACGGCAAGGATCTGTACCTCGATCTGCCGCTAGCGCCTTGGGAGGCGGTTCTCGGCGGCAAAATCCGTATGCCCGCGCCAGTTGGCAGCCTCGCGGTGAAAGTGCCGCCCAACGCCCGCAATGGCCAGATCCTTCGCCTTAGGGGCAAGGGGCTGCCAGGATCGCCCTCCGGCGACATCTACGCCACTCTCAAGATAGTAAACCCGAAGGTCACGACCGATGCCGCTCGCAGACTGTTTGAGCAAATGGCCCGGGAAATCCCGTTCAACCCGCGCGCCAGCATAGGGGGATAAGCGCATGAAAACCACCGCACCGGAAAGCCAGATTATCGACAGTCTTACCCTGCAGCAATTATGCCGTTTCTGCCGCGCCGAAGAGAGCTGGGTCGTGGAACTGGTGCAGCAAGGCGTCCTGGAACCCGAAGGCACCGGAGCGGCGAACTGGCGCTTCCACGGCCTATCCATAACCCGCGCCAAGAAGGCGCGGCGGCTCAGCTGCGATCTGGGTATCAATGCCGCCGGCGTGGCACTGGTGCTGGACCTTCTGGAGCAGCGGGAACATCTCCTGCGGCGGCTCGGCCGGTACGAAAACCTCTGACTGGCGGTTCGCGGGCTGTTGACGGCGGTCAATGCCGTTTCGGCCCGGAAGGTTATCCTCCCAACGTTCAGCACAGGAGTGCAGCTATGATAGTCAGGCAGGCCATGTCACGTGCAGCTGCGACCGCTGGGACGAATACTCCCATCCGCAGTATCGCGCGTATCATGCAGCAGCAGAACACGGGTGCGGTTGTCATCGGCAGCAGGGACTGCCTGCTAGGCATTCTCACTGACCGGGATATAGTGATCCGGGTGCTGGCAGCCGGCGGCGACCCCGCCACGGTGACCGCCGGTGAAGTTATGACCCGCAACCCAGTCTATTGCAGTGCCGATGAACCTTTGGATGATGCGGTATTTCTGATGGAGATCGGGCGGTTCCGGCAAATGCCGGTGCTGGACGGAAAGGGGCGGCTTTGCGGAATGCTCCGCCTAGGAGGCGAGCCACAACGGGCGGCGCAGGGCCAAGGGAGTGAATCCGCGGCATGATTTGCCGGGAGACACAGGTGTCATACCAGGAACGGCATCATCGCGCTGGCAAAGCTGAGGACCAGGAAAAACCCGGCCATGTCGGTGATCGTGGTCAGCAACGGCCCGCTGGCGGCAGCAGGGTCCGAGACTGTGCGGAATTTCGTGCCCTGGCGCCTTTTCTTACGCCAACGGGAAGCGTTCCTCAAACATGATAGCGAGTTGGCTTTTCACCGCATGCCATTCGCGCACTGACCGCTTCCACTCAGCTGAGGTAGCATTCAGCGCCAGATAGATCAACTTGGCCGCCGCCTCATCGCTGGGGAAATGGCCGCGGGTTCGGACCGCGCGGCGGATTTTCGAGTTCAGCGCTTCAATGGCATTGGTCGTGTAA
>NZ_WLCM01000067.1 GCF_013317235.1 Leisingera sp. ANG59
AGAACGTGCTGGTGGGCGACGTCGACTTCGCCTCCGCCGCGGAGCGCGCCGGCGCCATCACCCCGGTGCCCGGCGGCGTCGGCCCGATGACCATTGCGTGTTTGCTGGCCAACACGGTGACCGCCTGCTGCCGCGCCCACAACCTGGCTGAGCCCGAAGGCCTCACCGCCTGAAGCGCACACCGCTGAGCGCTGACTGAACTGCTCCCGCCGGACCCCTCCGGCGGGAGTATTTTTTGCAAAGGTGAAAGAAGGCGGGAGGGTCAGAAGCCCAGGTAGGCTATGCCGCCGAAGGTGACAGCGACGCTGATCCATTGCGCGCGGTTCATGCTTTCGCGCAGCAGCAGCCAGGCCAGGACCACGGTGACCAGGCCGAACAGGGAGGCGGAGACGGAGGCGAACTCGGGCCGGGGAAGGGTGCCGGAGTAGATCACCAGGCCAAGCGCTGAGGCATCAAGCGCACCCATCAGGCACAGGAGCGGCAGGACCTGGCGGGAGGGAAACCGTACCGCCCGAGCAATCAACGCGAGAACTGCCACCAGCAGGATGGCGGCCACACGGGTCACGATCAGCACTGGCAATTCGGCGCCGGCCTGAGTGGCGGCCTGGCCTGTGGCGAAGGTCAGTGCAAAGCCGATTGCCGCCATCAGCCCCCAGCCGCCGGCCTGCAGATTGAGCGGGCTGCTGTCATCTTTCCCTGAAAAAACTGCAATGCAGCCCACGCCGGCGACCACGGCGGCCACCGCCAGCCAATGGCCTGGCCCAACTGGTTGCCCCTGCAGCATTGCCATGCCCAGAGAAAGCACCGGGTAAGCGCCGATCAGCGGTGCCACCAGCTTGACCGGACCCAGCGCAAAGGCACGGTACAGCGCATAGGAGCCAAGACCGAAAAGGACCCCGGATGCCCCGGCGAGACGGGCGGCCGGAACTGTCATTGCCTGCCAGTCGCCGAACATCAGGGCGGCGGCGGCAACAAGAATCGCGCCGGCCGCAAACACGGTCAGAAGGGCAGTTAGAATGCTGGTTCTCTGCGAAACAACACGTACGCAGAGGTCATGGATCCCCCAGGCAAGGGCCGCGGCCAGGCCAAGTAGCAGCGAGTGCATGGCGTTATCCTTTTGTTTGCGGCATTCACCCCCAGGAAAATGCCGCATCCCGGGCAATCGCCGTTTTTCCGCAGAAAATCAACATGTTTGTTGATTAGATTGGAGGAACGCAATATTCTTTTCAATAAATAAATATTCCGGCAGTGCAATTTTTGCCGGAGTCCAACAGGAGATGCGCGATGAATGACATGAGCTTCCCTGAGGTTGTCAAAGGGCCGCCGCGGCCGTCCGGATTGTACCAGCCATCGGTGTTCTCTTTGCCCAAGGGAACCGAACGTTATGTTGTCGAGGGCTGCGGTGCGATCCTGATCCGGATCGAGACCGGCGACACGGTGACGGTGGTCAATGACGAGGGCGGCCAGCCCTGCGAGATCGTGGCGGCAGAGGATAAGGGCCGCATTGATGCGGGTATCCTCGGTGCGGCCGCCAATTCAGACGCGGCCGGGCTGAAAGCGCTGCTGACATCTTCCGACCAGTCGCTGCGCGGATTGCGGATGGGGATGGAGGCGCGGGGCATTGACCTGTCGCAGGGCGGTGCGGTGCGGTTCTTCGGTTCGGACACTCCGGCCAAGACCGAGGAGAGCTTCACCGCGCAGCGCGACGGCGTGGTGATCATCGCGGCGCCCGGCGGGATCATGGATTTCGAGAAGCAGGACACTGCGACCTCGCTGACCGTGATGGTCAAACGTGCCGTGATCAAGCAGGTGGCCCGGTTTGAGCTGCCTGACCCGCTGGCGGAGCCGGTGAATGAGGTGCGGGTGCACAGCGCCACCGCGGAAAGCTATTTCGTAAAGGCGGGCGACTACATCCAGATCATTGATGTGGACGGGCGCCAGTGCACGGATTTCCAGTGTTTTGCCGCCCGCAAGCTGGACAAAGGGATTGAGCACGCGCTGGACGTGACCACCACCCGGACGCTGATGGGCCATGCCTATCCGATGCCGGGGCTGCATGCGAAATACTATGACCAGGACATGCTGCCGCTGGTCGAGGTGGTGCAGGACACCGTGGGGCGCCATGATGCCTTTGCCCTGGCCTGCGCGGCGAAATACTACGATGACATCGGCTATCCCGGCCATGTGAACTGCTCGGACAATTTCAATGCGACGCTGGCCCAGCATGGTGTGACCCCGCGGGCGGGCTGGATGGCGATCAACTTCTTCTTCAATACCGGGCTGGATGACCACGGCGTGATGTACGCCGATGAACCCTGGACCCGGCCTGGCGACTATGTGCTGCTGCGGGCGCTCACCGATCTGGTCTGCGTCAGCTCTGCCTGCCCGGATGACACCAGCGCCGCCAATGGCTGGAACCCCACCGACATTCACGTCCGCACCTACAGCGGACAAGAAACCTTCAAGCGGGCGATTGCGTTCCGCGCGACCCCTGAATCGGAGCCCAAGATGACCAAGGAAACCGGTTTCCACGACCGCCTCAGCAAGATGACCCGCAATTTCGTCGAGTACAACGGGTTCTGGCTGGCCAATTGCTACGCCGAATCCGGACCGCTGGAGGAATACTGGGCCTGCCGCGAGAAATGCGTGGTGCTGGATCTGTCCGCCCTGCGCAAGTTCGAGATCACCGGGCCGGATGCCGAGGCGCTGTGCCAGTATATCTTTACCCGCAACATCAAGAAGCTGGCGGTGGGGCAGGTGGTCTATACCGCGATGTGCTACCCGCATGGCGGCATGATCGATGACGGCACCGTGTTCCGCCTGGGTAAGGACAATTTCCGCTGGATCGGCGGCTCGGACTATGGCGGGGAATGGATCCGCGAGCAGGCGGAGAAGCTGGGCCTGAACGTGCTGATCCGCTCCTCGACCGACATGCAGCATAATATCGCCGTGCAGGGCCCGGAGAGCCGTGACCTGCTGAAGAAGATCATCTGGACCATGCCGCACAATCCGACGCTGGAGGAGCTCGGCTGGTTCCGCTTCACGCCCGCGCGCATTGGCGATGACCAGGGTGTGCCGGTGGTGGTGTCCCGCACCGGTTACACCGGCGAGCTGGGATATGAGATCTTCTGCCACCCGAAACACGCCAGCGAAGTTTTTGATGCGGTCTGGGGGGCCGGCAAGGCCCATGGCATCCGCCCGATGGGGCTGGAGGCGCTGGATATGGTGCGGATCGAGGCCGGGCTGATTTTTGCCGGTTACGACTTCAGCGACCAGACTGACCCGTTCGAGGCGGGCATCGGCTTCACCGTGCCGCTGAAGTCCAAGGAGGACGATTTCATCGGCCGCGACGCGCTGATCCGGCGCAAGACCACACCCGCGCGCAAGCTGGTGGGGCTGGATATCGACTCGGCCATCGACGTGGGCCACGGCGATTGCGTCCACATCGGCCGGGCGCAGATTGGCGAGGTGACCTCGTCCATGCGTTCGCCGCTTCTGGGCAAGAACATCGCCCTGGCGCGGGTGGATGTGTCCTGCGCGGAAGCCGGGACCGAGGTGGAAATCGGCAAACTTGACGGGCATCAAAAACGGCTGCCTGCCAAGATTGTACCCTTTGCGCATTACGACCCCAAGAAAACCCGACCTCAATCCTGAGGCCGCCCGTTTGCGGGGCAGGGAGGTTAAATGGTTCAGAAGCTGATTGAGCAGATTGGCGGCGAGGAAGTGCTGCGCACCCTGGTTGAGCGGTTCTACGACATTGTCGAGGCAACCGGAACCGGCGCCCAGATCGTCAAGCTGCACAAGCGCGGGCATGGCATGGACCATGCCCGGATCGAGCAGTTCAATTTCCTGTCGGGCTTCATGGGCGGGCGCCGCTATTATGAGGAAAAACACGGGCATATGGACGTGAAACTGATGCACGCCCATGTGCCGATCACCGAGGAAGACGCCGAGAACTGGCTCAAGTGCATGGATCAGGCGCTGGCGGAGCTCAAGCTGGAAGGGCCGCATGTGGAGCGGCTGCGCCAGGTGTTCCGGCGGGTGGCGCTGATGCTGGTGAACGATCTGGCCGAGTGGGGCGAGAAGCGCGTGCCGGCTTGAACGCAGTGCCTGCGGCAGCTGCGGAAGCCTCTCCTGTCGGCGGCAAAGCCGCCTGCCGGGCAGCGGGACGGGGGTATTTCCGGAAAGATGAAAAGCGGGAGCTGTCCAGTAGTTAGCCGGGCAGCCTCAGGAAAACCTGCACATCGGCCACGTTGGTGCCGGTGCCGCCGGTGATCAGCAGCGCGCCGGAGGCCTTGAGGGCCGCGTAGCTGTCGTTGTTGGCCAGCAGTGCGTCCGGGTCCTGACCGGCTGCCCTGATGGCCTCCCAGGTGGCGGGAGTGGCGATGCCGCCTGCTGCATCCGTGGGGCCATCGCGCCCGTCAGTGCCGCCGGAGAGGAACAGCCAGTCGCCGCTAAGGCGTTCCGCACCCAGTTTGGCGACACGCAAGGCCAGTTCCTGATTGCGGCCGCCAAGGCCTGTGCCGGTAAGCTGGACCGTGGTTTCGCCGCCGAATATCAGTGCGACGGGTTTGTCCTTGGGAGCGGATTCCGCAGCAGCCACAATGGTTTCCGCGGCCTCAGCCACATCGCCGACCAAGCGGTGGGAGATCAGCTTGGGAGCCCAATCCTCCGCCGCTGCGGCCATCATCGCCTTGAGGCTGTGGCGGTTGGAGCCGATCAATGTGTTGGTGGCCGGGGGTGGGGTGTCCCGGGCCTCCTCAGCGGTGCTGAAAAGGGTTTTGACCGCTTCCGGGGCACTGTCCCAGATGCCGGCGCGCTGCAGGATCTCCCGTGCCTGAGCACGGGTGCCGATCGGCGCCACGGTGGGGCCGGAGGCAATGGCGCGCAGGTCGTCGCCGATCACGTCCGACAGGATGAAGGCCTGCACCTGGGCGGGCGCAGCGTGGCGCAGCAATCCGCCGCCCTTGGTGTCAGACAGCTGCTGGCGGATTAGGTTCATCTCGTTGATCTCAAGGCCCGAGGCGAGCAGCAGCTTGTTCACCGCGGCCTTGTCCGCCAGTGTCAGGCCGGGGGCAGGGGCCACCATCAGGGCGGAGCCGCCGCCGGAAATCAGCGCAATCAGCCGGTCATTGGGGCCAAGGGAACGGGCCAGTTCAATGGCCGCCAGGCCCGCGGAGGCGCTCTTTTCATCCGGGACCGGGTGGCTGCCGCAGATCACCGTGGCGCCAGGGATTTCCGTGTAATTTTCGGGGTTTGTAATCGCCAAAGCCTGGTCCGCATCCGGGATCAGCGCCAGCGCTTCGCGCATCATCGGGATGGCAGCCTTGCCAACGGCCAGCAGCACGTTCCTGCCGCCTTCGGGCAGGGGGGAGAGCGGCGAGGATGCCAGCTGGGCACGCAGCGCCTGCGCCGGGTCTGCCCGGTCGACAGCGGCCTGAAACAGGGCCTTGGCGGTGGTCAGCAATCCGGTCATCTGCGTCTCCCTGGCATAGCGCCGCGTAGCCGCCCCGGCCAATGCCGGGACGGCGTAAGGTCTTGAAAGCGGACGGCGGCTTAGTTGCCGGCGATCTGCTTGGCTTTTTCCACCAGCACTTCTGCCTGACGGATCGAGGCGTAGTCAATCAGGCGGCCGTCCAGCGACACTGCGCCTTTACCGGCAGCTTCGGCCTCAGCCATGGCTTCCAGGATGCGGTGCGCCTTGGTGATTTCCGCGTCCGACGGCGACATCACCTCGTTGGCCAGTTCGATCTGGCTGGGGTGGATGGCCCATTTGCCTTCGCAACCCAGAACCGCAGCGCGTTTGGCGGCGGCTTTGTAGCCCTCCTTGTCCTGGAAATCGCCGAACGGGCCGTCGATCGGACGCAGGCCGTTGGCGCGGGCGGCCACCACCATGCGGGCCAGCGCATAGTGCCACATGTCGCCCCAGTGCACGTCGCGCGAGCCGTCCGCGGCCGGGTCGGTCAGCACCGAGTAATCAGGGTTCACACCGCCGATGATGGTGGTGCGGGCGCGGGTCGAGGCGGCGTAGTCGGCAACGCCGAAATGCAGCGATTCATTGCGCTTGGAGGCTGCGGCAATTTCACTCACGTTCTGCATGCCGAGCGCGGTCTCGATGATGTGCTCGAAGCCGATCCGCTTCTTGTAACCCTTGGCGTCTTCGATCTGGGTGACCAGCATGTCGACGGCGTAAACATCGGCTGCGGTGCCGACTTTGGGAACCATGATCAGGTCGAGGCGTTCGCCTGCCTGTTCAACCACATCGACGACATCGCGGTACATGTAGTGGGTGTCGAGGCCGTTGATTCGCACCGACATGGATTTGTTGCCCCAGTCGATCTCGTTCAGGGCCTTGATGATGTTCTTGCGGGCCTGGTCTTTCTCGTCCGGCGCAACCGCGTCTTCGAGATCCAGGAAGATCACATCAACATCGGATTTTGCTGCTTTTTCAAACATTTGGGGCTGAGAGCCGGGGATTGCCAGCTCGCTGCGGTTCAGGCGGCCAGGGGCCTGTTCGACGGTATGAAACGACATGGGTGCGCTCCTCATTCGCAATGGGGTTTCGTCCTCTCCTCCTTAGGCATTCCCCATCAGGGTGTTTACTGTCAAGAAAAAAGTTTTCATTTAAATACATTCGCGCGGGAGCGCGCCCGCGCGTCGCGCTCTCGCGTGCGCCCGCGTGTGCGAGCACGCACGCGAGGGCGCGGGGCGGCAATCCGGGGTCATTCCTCCAGGCTGAAATCGCCTTTGGCGGCGCGGTTGGCGTAGTAGAACGCAATCGCTTGGGCGCGGTTCTTGACCGAGAGTTTTTCGTAGAGGTTTGACAGGTGGAACTTCACCGTGTTGGTCGAAATCTCCAGCTCCTTGCTGAGCTCCTTGTTGGTCAGCCCCTTGGACAGCGCCTCGAGCATGGTGCGCTCGCGGCGCGACAGCTGCTCGATCGGATCGGTCTGCAGGCCGCGGACGTCGAGGAAGGGGAACACCATCTTGCCCGCGGCCACGGCCAGGCAGGTGTCCAGCAGCCCGTCGACGGCGCTGGAGCGCGGCGCAAAGCCGGCGGCGCCTGCGCTCATCGCCTTGCGCGGAACGTCGCCGCTGTCGTCGGCATAGACCACCAGCCGCGGCGCGTTGGCCTGGTCGCGCAGCACCTCGATCAGCTTGGCGCCGCCGAGCGCGGGCAGGTTCCAGTCGATGATCCCGACCTGGACCGGCACCCGCATCACCGTGCCGAGGAAGCCTTCGGCGGTTGCGGAGGTGGCAACCAGCGAGAATCGCGGGTCCTTGTCGAAGATCTCGGACATCGCCGACAGCACCAGCGGATTTGCGTCAGCAAGCATGACCGATATCGGGGAAACTTTGTCGCTTATAGGAGCCATTTGGTGCCCTTTTGTTAAAAACCACCCAAACGGGTAGGGTCCATTTTGGTATGCAACGGTATTTTTACCGGTTTGGGTAGGTTTTTTGCCACCCCTTTAGATACCCAAAAGCAGGATATAGGAATGTTGCGGGTTTTGTCGACCTGGGTTTTCCTTGGGTTAACAGATGTTGCACGACAGGAAACAAACCTTCCCGCAGCGAAGATCGCGGCGCAGAAGGCCAGGGACCTCCGGCACATCGCCGAAACGAAACCAGCGAGGCCTGACCCCGATGACTGAACCCACGATCTTCCCCAGCCTGGAAATCCCGGAAACCCTGGCCGCCGGCCCTGGCCCGGGCAATACCGACCCCCGCGTGCTGCAGGCTTTTGCCAACACCGGCCTGGCCGACCACATGCAGGCGGACGTGCTGCGCGGCATGATCGAGTGCAAGCAGATGCTGCGCGACCTGTGGGGCACCGCCAACACCTACACCTACGGCGTCGGCGGCACCGGCTTCTCCGGCCTCGATTGCATGCTGAACGCGATCCTGCCCGGCGACACCGTGGTTGCCTTCCAGAATGGCACCTTCTCGGGCATCGACGCAATGACCATCCGGATGAAGGCCGCCACCCGCGAGGAGCTGGCCGCTGACGCGATGAACCCGCAGCCGGCCTCCGTGACCGTGGTCGACGTGCCGCACGGCGAGTCGGTCTCCGGCAAGCTGGTGGAGCAGGTGCTGGCCGAGAAGAAGCCCAAGTGGGCCTTCATGGCGCATTGGGAAACCGGCTCGGGCCGCATCAACGACCTCAAGGGTTTCTCGGACGCTTGCGTCAAGCACGGCGTGATGGGCCTGATCGACGCGGTGTCGTCGCTGGGCATCGAAGATTTCTCGATCGACGATTACCCCGGCGTTGCCGGCTGGGCGTCCTGCCCGCAGAAAGGCGTGCTGTGCCTGCCGCTGACCTACGCGCCGGTCTCGTTCACCGACCAGTACATCCAGACCGTGCGTGAAAACGGCTGCCACTCCTATGTCCACAACCCGATCCTGGAAGCCCGCCACTGGGGCATCGTGGACGGCCAGGACGTTGCCGCCGGCACCTACCACCGCACCCATTCCGGTTATGCGGTTGCCGCCTTCCACGAGGCGCTGCGCATCACCCTGCAGCACGGCCGCGCCCAGAAGGCCCGCGACTATGCCTTCCACGAGAAAGCGCTGCGCGATGCCGTGACCGCGATGGGCTGCGACGTGACCAGCAACATGACCAGCCTGGTGGTTCTGAACCTGCCCGGCGATCTGGCAGGCCGCGAAAAGGAACTGGTGGGCAACTGCCGCGCCGTTGGTTTCGGCATCTGGCCGACCCTGTCGGAGCCGGTCCAGGTCCGCATCGGCATCCTGAACCAGATCACCCCCGCCGCCATCACCGACATCGTCAACCGCTTCGGCAAAGCGATGAACGATATGGGCGCAAACGTCGACATGGAGGCGATCAACGCCCTGCTCGACCGGCACTACTCCACAGCCCTTGAGGCCGCTGAGTAACTAATTCCGACATCCATGAGGAGGAGAGGACCATGGATATCCACGAGTATCAGGCCAAGGAAGTTCTGAGCAACTTCGGCGTGACCGTTCCCCCGGGCGCGCTGGCCTACAGCCCCGAGCAGGCGGCCTACCGCGCGCGGGAACTAGGCGGCGACAAATGGATCGTCAAGGCCCAGGTTCACGCGGGCGGCCGCGGCAAGGCGGGCGGCGTCAAGCTGTGCAACTCGGAAGCCGAGATCTATGAGGCAACCGAGAACCTGTTCGGCAAGAAGCTGGTGACTCACCAGACCGGCCCCGAAGGCAAAGGCATCTACCGTGTCTATGTAGAAGGCGCGGTGCCGATCGCCCGCGAGATCTACCTGGGCTTTGTGCTGGACCGTTCCAGCCAGCGGGTGATGATCGTTGCCTCGTCCGAAGGCGGCATGGAGATTGAGGAGATCTCTGCCGAGCGCCCCGAGTCCATCGTGCGCTCGACCGTTGAGCCGGCCGTTGGCCTGCAGGACTTCCAGGCGCGGGAGATCGCGTTCCAGCTGGGCATCGAACCGGCGATGACGCAGCAGATGGTGCGCACCCTCAAGGGCTGCTACCAGGCGTTCTCCGAACTGGATGCCACCATGGTTGAGATCAACCCGCTGGTGGTCACCTCGGACAACCGGGTCATCGCGCTGGACGCCAAGATGACCTTTGACGACAACGCCCTGTTCCGCCACCCGCAGATCGCGGAGCTGCGCGACAAGAGCCAGGAAGACCCGCGCGAAAGCCGCGCGGCCGACCGCGGCCTGTCTTATGTCGGCCTGGAAGGCAACATCGGCTGCATCGTGAACGGCGCAGGCCTGGCGATGGCGACCATGGACACCATCAAGCTGGCCGGCGGCGAGCCTGCCAATTTCCTGGACATCGGCGGCGGCGCAACGCCTGAGCGGGTCGCCAAGGCGTTCCGCCTGGTGATGTCCGACAGCAATGTGCAGGCGGTTCTGGTCAACATCTTCGCCGGCATCAACCGCTGCGACTGGGTTGCCGAAGGCGTCGTGCAGGCGCTGAAGGAAGTGCAGGTCGACGTGCCCGTGGTGGTCCGTCTTGCCGGCACCAACGTGGAGGAAGGCCAGAAGATCCTGGCGCAAAGCGGCCTGCCGCTGATCCGCGCAACCTCGCTGATGGAAGCCGCCGAGCGGGCCGTCGGCGCGTGGAAAAACGACCTTGATCAAAACACTCGTGTGAGGGCCGTCAAATGAGCATCCTTCTTGATCGCGAAAGCCGTGTCATCGTCCAGGGCATCACCGGCAAGATCGCCCGGTTCCACACCAAGGACATGATCGAATACGGAACCAACGTCGTGGGCGGCGTGGTGCCGGGCAAAGGCGGCGAGACCGTCGAGGGCGTGCCGGTCTTCAACACCGTGAAAGAAGCGGTGGAGGCCACCGGCGCCAATGCCTCGCTGGTGTTCGTGCCGCCGCCGTTTGCAGCCGACTCCATCATGGAAGCGGCGGATGCGGGCATTCACTACTGCGTCTGCATCACCGACGGCATCCCGGCCCAGGACATGATCCGCGTGAAGCGCTACATGTACCGCTATCCCAAGGAAAAGCGGATGATCCTGACCGGCCCGAACTGCGCGGGCACCATCTCGCCGGGCAAGGCGCTGCTGGGCATCATGCCGGGCCACATCTACCTGCCGGGCACCGTGGGCATCATCGGCCGTTCGGGCACCCTGGGCTATGAGGCCGCGGCGCAGCTGAAAGAGCTGGGCCTGGGGGTTTCCACCTCGGTCGGCATCGGCGGCGACCCGATCAACGGCTCCTCCTTCAAGGACATCCTGGAATGGTTCGAGAAGGATCCGGAAACCGAGGTCATCGCGATGATCGGTGAAATCGGCGGCCCGCAGGAAGCGGAAGCGGCGGATTACATCAAGAACCACGTGACCAAGCCGGTGGTGGCCTATGTCGCGGGCCTGACAGCCCCCAAGGGCCGCACCATGGGCCACGCGGGCGCGATCATCTCGGCCTTCGGCGAATCCGCCTCCGAGAAGGTGGAAATCCTGTCGGCGGCCGGCGTGACCGTGGCCGAGAACCCCGCCGTGATCGGCGAAACCATCGCAAGCGTGATGAAAAAGAACGCCGCCTGATCCGGCAACGGAACAGGCGCAACGCTCCACCCCTGGCCCGGGGCAATGGCGGGGGTGGGGCGCATTAATAAAAGCACAAGCACGTCAGGGAGATGAAATCATGGCAAAGCCCAAGGTTCTGGTGACCCGCCGCTGGCCCGCCGCAGTGGAGGCGCAGCTGTCCGAGGCCTTCGATGCTGTGCTGAACACGGGCGACAAGCCGTTGACCGAGGACGAGCTGCGCGCCGCGATGACGTCTTATGACGCGGTGCTGCCGACCGTCACTGACAAGATTTCGGCCAAGGCGTTCGATATCGCCAAGCCGCAGGCCCGGATCCTGGCCAACTATGGGGTCGGCTACTCCCACATTGATATGCATGGCGCAGCCGGTCACGGCATGACCGTGACCAACACCCCTGATGTGCTGAGCGAATGCACCGCCGACATCGCCATGACGCTGCTGCTGATGGTGGCCCGCCGCGCAGGCGAAGGCGAGCGCGAGCTGCGCGCCGGCGAATGGACCGGCTGGCGCCCGACCCATCTGGTCGGCACCAAGGTTTCCGGCAAGACGCTGGGCATCGTCGGTTTCGGCCGCATCGGCCAGGAGATGGCCCGCCGCGCCCACCACGGGTTCGGCATGAAGATCGTGGTGCAGAACCGCTCCCGCGTGTCCCCCGATATCCTCGCTCGCTACAACGCCACCCAGGCGGACAGCCTGGAAGAGCTGATGCCGCAGTGCGACTTTGTCTCGCTGCACTGTCCGGGCGGCGCTGCGAACCGGCATCTGATCAACACCCGGATGCTGAACCTGATGAAGCCGGATGCATTCCTTATTAATACGGCCCGCGGCGAAGTGATCGACGAGCTGGCCTTGTCCCGTGCCCTGTGGTTCGAAACCATCGGCGGCGCCGGGCTGGATGTGTTCGACGGCGAGCCGCGCATCAACCCGGACCTGCTGGATTGCGAAAACCTGGTGATGCTGCCGCATCTGGGCAGCGCCACCCGGGAGGCGCGCGAGGCGATGGGCTTCCGCGTGCTCGATAACCTGACCGATTTCTTTGCAGGGCGCGAGCCGCGCGACCGGGTGATGTGATGGGCAATCCTGCTGAAACCCCCCACGCAGACTATGAAGACACCACCTATGCTGCCGGGCTTCGTGCCGAGTTGCATGCGCTGTGGCTGGACGTGCTGCGCCAGCGGGCGCCGGAAGTTGCTGCCAAGGCGGTCTCTGAAACCGCTTGGGACCTGTCCGGCGGGCAGCCCGCGACCGCCTATATGCAGGCCTTCAACATCTGGTTCCAGCTGCTGAAGATCGTTGAGGAAAACGCCGCCATGCGCGACCGCCGCATGGCGGAGACCCAGGACGGGCCGGAAGTGGTCGAGGGCAGTTTTGCCCGCGCGCTCGACCTGGCCGGGGAACAGGCCACGCCGGAGCGGCTGCAGGAGATCGCCAGCCAGTTTTCCATTGGCCCGACCCTGACCGCGCATCCGACCGAAGCCAAGCGCGTCACCATCCTGGAAATTCACCGCCGCATCTACCGCGGGCTGGTATCGCTGGAAGCCAAGCGCTGGACCCCGCGCGAACGTGCCGATCTGCTGGAGGATCTGCGCTCGGAAATCGACCTGTTGTGGATGACGGGCGAGCTGCGCCGCGACCGGCCCAGCCTGCAGGATGAAATCCAATGGGGGCTGCAGTTCTTCCGCGACAGCCTGTACGAAGCGGTGCCGCAACTGTTTGAGCGCTATATCGCTGCCGCCGAACCGCGGCTGGGCGAGAGTGCTGACGCACCCTGCCTCAAATTCCATTCCTGGATCGGCGGCGACCGCGATGGCAACCCGAATGTGACGGTGGAGGCCACTGCTGCTGCGCTGACCGCGAACCGAGCTGCGATCCTGAAGCGCTACCAGAAGGCGCTGACCACTGCTGCCGAGCGGATCTCCATTTCGGCCGCCGTGTTTGCCCTGCCGGACAGCGCCTCTGCCCGATTGGCAAAGGTTATCGCCGCCGCACCGGGGGCTGCGGCGCTGTCGGCCCGCAATCCCGGCGAAGTCTTCCGCCAGGCGCTGACCGCAATCCTGGCGCGGATCAAGGCCACCGCTGCCGAGGAAACCGGTGCCTATAAGCACCTTGGCGATTTCGTCACCGACCTGACGGAAGTAGAAGAGGCGCTTGAGGAAATCGGCGCCCGCCGCCTGGCCGCCCGCTACGTGCGCCCGATCCGCTGGCAGGCCGATGTCTTCGGCTTCCGCACGGTGACGCTGGATGTGCGTCAGAACTCCACCGTGACCACGGAAACGCTGACTGAAATCTGGGCGCGGTCCGGCGATGTGCCGGAATTCGGCAGCCCGGACTGGTCGGCGCGGCTGCGCAAGGAGCTGGGCAGCGCCTCGCTCCCCTATATGACACCGGATGAGCTGAGCCCGCAAAGCGGCGAACTGCTGAAACTGCTGCGGCTGATGCGCGATGCCGGTGCGGGCGAGGATCCGCAGGCAATGGGGCCGTTCATCCTGTCGATGACCCGCTCCACCGATGACCTGCTGGGGGTCTACCTGCTGGCGCGCTACGCCGGGTTCGGGGCTGAGAAGGCCGCGCTCAAAGTGGTGCCGCTGTTTGAAACCATCGGCGACCTGCGCGCCGCTCCCGGGATCCTTGATGGTCTGCTGGACGTGCCTTTTGCCCGCCGCTCGCTGAAATCCGGCGACAACCGGATCGAGGTGATGCTGGGCTATTCCGACAGCAACAAGGACGGCGGCTTCCTCTGCTCCACCTGGGAGCTGGAAAAGGCGCAGCGGCTGATCACCCGCACCCTGGCGGCGCACCGGATGAAACCGGTGTTCTTCCACGGCCGCGGCGGCTCGGTCTCGCGCGGCGGCGCCCCTGCGGAGCGTGCCATCGCGGCCCAGCCTGCGGGCACAATCGCGGGCCGGATGCGGATCACCGAGCAGGGCGAGGTTGTCAGTTCGAAATATGCCAACCGCGGCACTGCCCTGCACCAGCTGGAGCTGATGGCGTCCTCAGTGCTGCGCCATTCGCTGCAGGAGGGCACCCCGCCGGTGAACCCTGAGTTCGATGACGCCTTCGAGGCGCTCTCGGGCATGTCTCAGGCAGCCTATTCCAACCTGCTGAACGCACCCGGTTTTCTGGACTATTTCCAGCAGGCCAGCCCGGTGGAAGAACTGGCCATGCTCAAGATCGGCTCGCGCCCTGCGCGCCGTTTCGGCGCCGGGTCGCTGGATGACCTGCGCGCGATCCCCTGGGTCTTTGCCTGGTCGCAGAACCGCCACATGATCACCGGCTGGTACGGTTTCGGCTCTGCGGTTGCCAGCTTCCGCAAGTTCCGCGGCGCCCGCGGCGATGCGGTTCTGCTGGACATGTTCGCGGGTTCGCCGCTGTTCCGCCTGGTGGTGGATGAGGTCGAAAAGACCCTGCTGCAAAGCGACATGGAGATCGCTGCCGATTACGCAACGCTGGTGCAGGACGCTGAAATCCGCGACCGCATCTTCGGATCCATCCGCAAGGAATACCAGCTTGCCTGCGAAGCGATTGCATTCCTGACCGGCGACAGCAGCCTGTCGCAGCGGTTCCCGCGCCTGCGCGCCCGCTTCGGCCGGGTGGAGAACATGCTGCGCGAAATTCACAAAACCCAGGTGCGCCTCCTGCGCGAGGAGCGCGCCCGGAAATCATCAACAGTGCCGGTCCCGCTGATGCAGTCGATGAACTGCGTTGCTGCGGGCCTTGGCTGGACTGGATAGACAGGAGCCCCGAATGTCCAAAGATCTGTTTTTCACCCAAGCGCTGTCTGAGCGCGATCCTGAACTGTTTGCCTCGATCACGGCCGAACTGGGCCGCCAGCGCGACGAGATCGAGCTGATCGCCTCCGAGAACATCGTTTCCGCCGCGGTGATGGAAGCGCAGGGCTCCGTGCTGACCAACAAATACGCCGAAGGCTACCCGGGGCGCCGCTACTACGGCGGCTGCCAGTATGTCGACGTCGCCGAGAACCTGGCGATCGACCGCGCCAAGCAGCTG
>NZ_WLCM01000068.1 GCF_013317235.1 Leisingera sp. ANG59
GCCCGAGGGTGGGGGCGATTTGCCCCCACCCTCGGGCCGGGGGTGATCCTGTTGTTCCATATCCTCATGAAAACGTCTTCCGCGGATCGAAGGCATCGCGCACGCCCTCGAAGATGAAGATCAACAGCGACAGCATGATGGCAAAGGTGAAGAAGGCGGTGAACGCCAGCCAGGGCGCCTCCAGGTTCTGCTTGGCCTGCAGGGTCAGCTCCCCCAGCGACGGCGCCGAGGACGGCAGGCCGAAGCCGAGGAAATCGAGCCCTGCCAGCAGGCCGATGGTACCGGTGATGATGAAGGGCAGCATGGTCAGCGTCGCCACCATCGCGTTGGGCAGCATGTGGCGGAACATGATGGTCAGGTTACCGACCCCCAGCGCCTTGGCGGCGCGGACGTATTCCAGGTTGCGGGCACGCAGGAACTCCGCCCGCACCACGCCGACCAGCGCGGTCCAGCCGAACAGCACCATCAGAAAGACCAAGAGCCAGAAGCTGCGGCCCAGGATCGCAAACATGATGATGATGACATAGAGCGAGTTGACAGAGCCCCAGACCTCGATCACCCGCTGGAAAACCAGGTCCGTGAGGCCGCCGAAATAGCCCTGCACCGCGCCCGCCAGAATGCCGATGATGCTGGCCGCGCCAGTCACCATCAGGGTGAACAGGATCGAAAGGCGGAAGCCGTAGATCACCCGCGCCAGCACATCGCGCTTGGTATCATCGGTGCCCAGCAGGTTCAGCCCGCCGGGCGGCAGCGGCGCCGCGCCGGGGCGGTCCACAGTGGTGTCAAAGCTGTAGGGGATCGGCGGCCAGATGGTCCAGCCTTCGTGGAAATCCTCAGCCGAATAAGTGCCTGCCGCGATCTCCTCAAGGATGGTTTCCGGCTCGTCAAAGCAGTCTTCAATGCCGCCGGAGCGGATCAGGCATTCGACCTCCGGGTCGCTGTAGACGGCTTCGGTCTGGAAATCTCCGCCGAATTTGGTTTCCGGGTAGAAGTTGAACACCGGCGCATGGATTTCGCCGCGGTAGCTCACGAGGATTGGCTTGTCGTTGGCGATGAACTCGGCAAACAGCGACAGGCCGAACAGCACCGCAAAGATCCACAGCGACCAATAGGCGCGGCGGTTGCGGCAGAAGTTGCGCCAGCGGCGCTGATTGAGGGGGGAGAGCGCCATGGATCAGCCTTCCCGCTTTTCAAAGTCGATGCGCGGGTCGACCACCACATACATCAGGTCGGAGATGATGCCGACCACCAGCCCCATCAGGCCGAAGATGTACATGGTGCCGAACATCACCGGGTAATCGCGCGCGACTGCGGCCTCGAACCCCAGGCGGCCGAGCCCGTCGAGAGAGAAGATCGTCTCGATGATCAGCGAGCCTGAGAAGAACACGCCGATGAACACCGCCGGGAAGCCCGCGATCACGATCAGCATCGCGTTGCGGAACACATGGCCGTACAGCACCCGGTTCTCGCTGAGGCCCTTGGCGCGGGCAGTCATCACGTATTGCTTCTTGATCTCGTCAAGGAAGGAGTTCTTGGTCAGCAGCGTCAGCGTCGCAAAGGCCGCGATGGTGGAGGCGGTGACCGGCAGCGCAATGTGCCAGAAATAATCCATGATCTTGCCGAACAGGCTGAGGCTCTCCCAGTTGTCCGACGTCAGGCCGCGCAGCGGGAAGATCTGCCAGTAGGAGCCGCCGGCGAACAGCACCAGCAGCATGATGGCAAACAGAAAGCCCGGGATCGCATAAGCGGCGATGATCACGCCGCTGGTCCAGGTGTCGAACGGGGAGCCGTCGCGCATCGCCTTGCGGATGCCCATCGGGATTGAGATCAGATAGGCAATCAGCGTCGACCACAGGCCGAGCGAGATCGACACCGGCATCTTCTCCAGCACCAGCTCGGTCACGCCGATCTTGCGGAAATAGCTCTCGCCGAAGTCGAAACGGGCGTAGTTGCCCAGCATGGTCAGGAAGCGCTCCAGCGGCGGCTTGTCGAGGCCGAACTGCTGCTCCAGCTCCTTGATCAGCTCCGGCGGCAGGCCCTGGCGGCCGGCGTAATTCTCATTGGCGCTGATCGCCTCGGTGCCGGTATCGCCGCCGCCGCCGGCAAAGCCCTCGAACACGTCGCCGCCGCCCTCAAGCTGGGCGATGATCTGTTCCACGGGGCCGCCGGGAACGAACTGCACCAGGGCAAAGTTCACCAGCAGAATGCCAAACAGCGTCGGGATCACCAGCAGCAGGCGCCGGAGGATATAGGCTGCCATGTCCGTCCCTTACCGCAGCGCGCCGGCGGATTTGAGCTCCGCCTCGCGTTCAGCATCAATCCACCACAAGTCCAGAAGGCCGGTGTCATAGGGCGGCAGGTTTTCCGGCTGGCGGTACATGTCCCAATAGGCGATCCAGTTCACGTCCAGATACCAAGTGGGCACCACAAAGCGCTTGGCACGCAGCACCCGGTCCAGCGCCCGGGCATTGGAGCGCAGCTCTTCCTGGGTCTTGGCATCGACGATATTGCCTATCAGTGCATCCACTGCCGGATCGGCCAGCCCTGCCGGGTTGAACACCGAATATTCATGCGCCTCGGACCCGAAATACTGATAAAGGCCGGTCGAAGGCTCCAGCGACATCGGATAAGCATGGGAGATCATGTCGAACTCCTTTTCCCGGCGGCGGCTGGTGTACTGGGCATAATCGACCCGGTTCAGCACCGCATCCACCCCCATGGTGCGCAGATTGGCGACATAGGGCTGCACGATGCGTTCGATGGTCGGGCTGTCGGCCAGGAACTCGACCTTCAGCGGCTCGCCCTGCGCGTTGCGGCGCATGCCGTCATCACCGACGGTCCAGCCGGCCTCGTCCAACAGCTTCATCGCCCGGCGCAGGTTTTTGCGGTCGCCGGGGCGCGACGCCTTGGAAGCATGCGCCATCACCGGCTCGGAAGTCAGAATGGACGGGTCGATCTGATCGCCCAGCGCTTCCAGCACCTCTTTCTCGCGGCCCTCGGGCAGGCCCTGTGCCGCGAGCGGCGAATCCTGCCAGAAGGAGGAGCGGTGGCGGAACAGCCCGTATTGCAGGCTTTCGTTGGTCCATTCAAAATTGAACGCCAGCTGCATCGCCTCGCGCACGCGGATGTCCTGGAACTTGGGTTTCAGCAGGTTCATCACAAAGCCGCTGGCGGGCGGCACATTGCCGTCGGGAATTTCGCCCTTGATCACATGGCCCTTCTCGACAGCGGCGAATTCATAGTTGGTGGCCCAGTTCTTGGAGTTGTTCTCCGGGCGCAGGGTATAGACGCCGGCCTTGAAGCCCTCCATCGCGGCGACATCATCGCCGAAATACTCGACCCGGATACGGTCATAGTTGTGACGACCTACGTTCACGTTCAGGTCCTTGCCCCAGTAATCTGGGTTGCGGCGGTAAACGATGCGCTGGTTCACATCGGCGCTTTCCAGAACATAAGGCCCAGACCCGATGCCCGGATCCAGCCGCGGCTCGTCAATGCGGCGGTTTTCAAGGTCGGCCTCGAACCAGGCCTTGGAGAACACCGGCGTGCCGCCGACCTGGGTGATCATCGCCCGGCGCGGGAAATCCGGGGAGAAATGGAATTTTACCCGGTGCGGGCCCAGCGCCTCTGCCTTGGGGATGCGCTTGCGCACCGCCTTGGCATAGGATTTCAGCCCCTGGTCCAGCAGGATGTTGTGGGAAAACACCACATCCTCGGCGGTGACCGGCGTTCCGTCGGAAAACTTTGCCTCGGGCCTCAGGTTGAAGATCACCCAGTCCTGGCTTTCGGGGTATTCCAGGCTTTCGGCAATCAGGCCGTAGTAGGATCCCGGCTCATCATAGGAGTCCACCAGCAGGCTTTCAAACTGGGCCGAAGACAGCGTCCCGGCCCTGCCCTTGCGGGTGTAGGGGTTCATGCTGTCGAAGGTGCCGACGGCGGAAATCGACAGCTCGCCGCCCTCGGGGGCCTCAGGGTTCACGTAATCGAAATGGGCGAAGCCTTCGGGGTATTTCAGTTCCCCGAACTCGGCAAAGCCATGCGCCTTGATGATGGCCTCTTCCGCCTTGGCCAGCGTTGCAGCGGCCAGCGTCAGGATCAAGCCGAACGCAAGCGCGGCGGCGGCCTGCAGCGGGTTCACTCTGTCCTTTGCGCGCACGCGCGCCGCAGTTTTGGCGGTGTTCATCTGCCATGACCTCCTGTGCCCGGAACTTTGGCCCGGGTTATCCGGCCCCAAGCTAATGTCCGGCGGCGGTAACATTCAAGTTGAGATTGGGTGATTGGACGCCCGGTCTGGGCAAAAAGCAGCCGAAACAAGGGCCTGCGTACCATCGCGCTTGCCCGCAATAAAATTGCCTGCCAGCCTCCTATCACGATTGCGTTATGAAACGAGGGAGTCTGCGATGCTGAAGTCAATGAAACTTGCCGCCCTTGCGGTTGCCGGGGCCGCCACGCTCAGCGCCTGTGCCCAGCAGGAAGAGGAAGTGGTCTACACCAGCCCGGAAGAGGCTTATTGCGTGCAGACCGGCGGCCAGTACGTGCTGCGCAGCGGCAAGGCGGGCACCATCGGCGTCTGCATCCTGCCCGACGGCACAGAGCGCGATGCGCTGGCCTATTACCGCGAGAACAACCCGGCCTGAGCAGGACCACTCACGCGAACATCAAAAAAGCCGCTGCAGATCGCAGCGGCTTTTCAATTGGATAGCTGGGACAGCGGTCCGGCTTAGCCGTCCAGGCTGTCCAGATAGGCGATGAGGTTCACCCGGTCGGTCTGCTTTTTCAGGCCGGAGAACGACATGGTGGTGCCGGAAGCATAGGCCGACGGCTTGGCCAGGAAGGCGTCCAGCTCTTCCGGGGTCCAGGCCTTGCCGGCCAGACCGGTCAGAGCACCGGAGTAGCCGAAGCCGGAGGCCGAGGCGATTTCGCGGCCGACAACACCGTACAGATACGGGCCGGTTGCGTTGGCGCCGTCTTCCAGCTTGTGGCAGGCGGAGCATTTCTTGAAGACTTTGGCGCCTTTGGCGGCGTCAGCGGAGGCCATCAGCTCTTCGAAGCTGACTTCCGGTTCGTCGCTGCCGGCATCTTCCGCCGAAGCGACTTCGATCACATAGGAAGCCTCACCGTGGCTGTCCATGTGATACAGTACTTCTGCGCCCCATTTGCCCAGAAGGAATACCAGGAACGCGCCGCAGATGCCTGCGGTCGCTTTGGTGAGGGTCATCGTGTCAAACATGATCGCGAGTCCATTTAGCTGTCTGCAGGGGTGTCTAAGGCTTCCCCTCCCAAGTGGCAAGGTATAGACAGCGCGACGAAACGCCCAATTCTTGAAGTTTTGCACGGGGAACACACCCATGAGCCGCAAAATCGCCATCCAGGGGGAGCTTGGCTCCTACAGCCACGAGGCCTGCCGCATTGCACGCCCCGGCATGGAGGTGCTGCCCTGCCGCACCTTTGAGGAGATTCTGGAGGCGGTGCGCAGCGGCGAAGCGGAGCAGGCGATGCTGCCGGTGGAGAATTCCACCTACGGACGGGTGGCCGACAGCCACCGGCTGCTGCCGCACAGCGGGCTGCACATCATCGACGAGGCGTTTGTGCGGGTGCATATCAACCTGCTGGCGGTGCCGGGGGCCAAACTGGAAGACATCCGCGAGGCGCATTCGCATCTGGTGCTGCTGCCGCAGTGCGGAACCTTCCTGCGCGAACACGGCATCCGCGGCCGCGTCAGCCCCGACAACGCCCGCGCCGCGCGTGACGTGGCCGAGGCCGGCGACATCCACTCTGCCGCGCTGGCCAGCGAACTGGCGGGCGAGATCTACGGGCTGGAGGTGCTCGCCCGCCATATCGAGGACAACGGCGACAACACCACCCGCTTCCTGATCATGGCGAAGGACATCGACTACACCCGCCGCGGCGCCCACAACATGATCACCAGCTTCGTGTTCCAGGTGCGCAACATTCCGGCGGCGCTGTACAAGGCGATGGGCGGCTTCGCCACCAATGGTATCAACATGACCAAGCTGGAAAGCTACATGGTGGACGGCTCCTTCACCGCGACCCAGTTCTATGCGGATATCGAAGGCCACCCCGATGATCCCAATGTGCAGCTGGCGATGGATGAGCTGAGCTATTTCACCACCAACGTGGAAATCCTCGGCGTCTATCCGGCGGACAACGGCCGGTTCTGAGCCGGAGCAAGGCCGACAGCCCCCCTCTTGGCTTCCCGGCCGGTTCACCCCGGGAAATTTTCGTGACGGATGGAGATCCGGGTCCCGCCGCGCGCCAGCGCGGCGCCCGGCCCAACGGCGGCGGGGCAATCTCTGATTGCGCCAGAGCGGGCGGGAGAAGTTCCCACTTACGTTCATTTCAGCTGTTCGGGGAAAAGTGAGAGGCTGGACATCGACCCAAGCGGGGCTCGTTGTGGCTGCTTCCTTCCGGACCTGACCAGGTTGGCGAGGCGCTTGCCCGCGCCAACCTCTCGAATCCCGATATAAGGACCGCTGCAGGGAATGGCAAGGGCCGCCCGGGCCCGGCATCCGGAGGCCTACAGCTTCAGCTCCAGCTCCCAGAAACCGCCGCTGTTGAAGCCGCGCGGGGCGGCCAGCCCGTCGGGCAGCTCCTGCAGATGCTCCGCCGCACCGGGGCCGGTCACCACCACCGCACGAGTCTCCGGCACCGGGGCCAGCTGCCAGGGATAAGCGGCCTCCGCCAGCGGCTCCGGCGGCAGCCGCCCGGCGACATAGTCGCGGATCGCCTGACGGATGCGGATGGGCGGCAGCGGCAGCACTTCGGCCTCCTCCAGCATCCGGAACCGGCCGCCGCCGCTGACCCGGTAGCTGTTGACGGCAACCGCAAAACGCTGCCCGGGGTCCACCGGGCGGCCCTGCCAGCAAAGATCCGTGATCCGGCGCGCCTCCGGGCTGATCAGCTCTCCGGCGGCGGAAAACCGGGGCGGCTGCGTGACATCGACCCGGTAGCTGAGCCCGAAGATCACATCAAAGTTGTGCCCGGCCCGCTGCGGGTCGGTCAGCCGCTGGCCGGAGCTGCCCGGCACGATCCGGTTGAACAGGCCGGCAGACATTTCCAGCCAGTCACGCAGTTGCGCACCGGTGACCTGAACCACCCGCAGCTCGTTCGGGAAGACCTGCAAATCGGCGATGTTGCGGGCACTGAGCTCCCCGGCCGCGATATCGGTATAAGACTGCGGCCCGGAGCGGCCGCCGAACTTTCCCGGCGCCGCCGCCGACAAGAGCGGCAGGCCTTCACCGGCGGAGCCGCGCAGCAGCACCCGCGCCGCTGCCGCCTGGGCGCTGGCCGTCAGGGACAGGCCGCGGTCCGGTGCGAAGAAGGTAAAGAAGGAATGCATCGCCACCGGGCTATGGCCTGCCGGCTCCTGCATCCTTGCCAGCGTGCGGGCGTGGTCCTCTGCCAGCGCCTGCACAAGAACAGGATCCTCTGCCGCCAGCGGCACTGCGGTGCCGGCCGCGCCCGGCTGCGAGACCGGCTTCAGGCTGGCAGAACCCTCGGCCGCCCGCCAGCCGCCGGCGGCATACTCCAGCGCCAGCCGGATCACCCCTAGGTGCGAGCCATGCGCCCCCGGCATAACCACCGGCTTGGGAAAGGGATGATCCGGGTGCGGCAGCGTCAGATGGGTGTGGCCGCCGACCAGGGCATCGATGTCCGGCAGCGCGGCCAGCTGCCCCAAGGCGTTTTCGCTGCGGTCGCCGCCTGCAGGCGCCAGGCCGGTGTGCGCCAGCGCCAGCACCAGATCGCAGCCCTGCGCCTTCAGCTGCCCTGCCTGTTCTGCCGCGGCCTCCACGATGCCGGACGCCTGCAGCTGTCCTTGCAGCGCCTGCCGGCACCAGGACAGCGTCTGCGGCGGCAGCACCGACAGCAGCCCGATCCGCACCGGCGGCAGACCGGGACAGCCCGGCACCTGCCGCTCCAGCACCGCCGAGGGTGCAAACGGCAGCGCACGGCCGGGCTCCGTAGCCCGCAGATTGGAGCACAGCAGCGGGCAGGGCATGTCCGCCGCAACCTCTGCCAGGGCTTCAAGCCCGATGTCGAAATCGTGGTTGCCGAGACCCGCGGCATCATACTGCAACACCTGGAACGCCCGGACCAGCGGATGCGGCCCCGCGGCCTGCGGCAGGACATCGCCCAGCGGCGCACCCTGGAAACCATCGCCGTTATCGACCAGAATGCACGCTGCCCCCCGGGCCGCGGCCTGCGCTCGCGCCTCAGCGATCAGGGATGCCACCCGCGACAGCCCGATGGCGGGATCCGGGCGGTTGGCATAGTAATCATGGCTCAGCAGGTTGCAGTGCAGGTCCGTGGTGGCCAGCACATGCAATTCCCCGGCACTGCGGGCCCTGGCGGCCGCCGCCCCGCCTGTCATGTCCGAAACCCTGCTGACACCGCCTGTCCGCCGCTCCTCTCGCACCATTCGGCGCCATTCTTGCTTGGCGCTATTTGAATCAGCGTTTCCACGATTTGCAAAGGTTCCTTTGCAGTGCGTGTTAACTTTTTCACAGGCGTCTCACGCAGCTGCCCGGTTGCGCCCTGCTCAGCTGCAAAATGACCCTGCGTCAGCCATGCCAGGTGTGGCCGCACGGCGACAGGCAAGCGCGGAACGCACCCGGATGCTGGCAACAGCTGCGTCACACTGTCATGGATTGCCCCATTCCCCCGTTGAGCGCAGCCGGAAACCCGCCAGCCATAGGAGAAGTGCCATGAAACGCGCGGAACAGGTGACCTTCGGCGGCGGCAGCGGACTTGAGCGCGCCGCGCATCTGCGCAGCGATGCGGCGGCGCTGGAGGCAGCATGGAACAGCCCCCGAGCGCAGGTCCTGCTGATGTGGCGGGGCAAACCGCTCACCCGGCGTGAAGGCGCGGAAGATCTGCCCTGCGGCCTGGCCTGGGCCGCGCCGGCGCATCCGCTGGCCGCCGCGCGCAAGCCGGATGCGCTGTTCCTGGGACTGGCACCCGGCGGCGCGCCCTGCTTCGCCTGCGACATCAGTGACTGGCAGCCCCGGGATCTGGACCAGGAGGCGCTGAACAGCTTTGCCGACGCCAGCGAGCAGCAGCACCCTGACCTGCCGGACACGCATGTATTTGCAGAGCTTCGCCGGATCATGACCCGCCTCACCCCGCTGGAGGCGGAGCTGGCCGCCACCGCCAAGGCGCTGCTGGCCTGGCACCGCAGCCACCGGTTCTGCGCCTGCTGCGGGGCTGCCAGCGATCTGTCGCAGGCGGGCTGGCAGCGGCTGTGCCCAGCCTGCAAGGCGCCGCATTTTCCGCGCACCGACCCAGTGGTGATCATGCTGATCACCCATGGCGACAGTGTCCTGATGGGCCGTTCCCCCGGCTGGCCGGAAGGAATGTATTCGCTGCTGGCGGGATTTGTCGAACCGGGCGAGACGCTGGAGGCCGCCGTGCGCCGCGAAGTGCTGGAGGAAACCGGCGTGCGGGTCGGTGCTGTCAGCTACCTGTCCAGCCAGCCCTGGGCGTTCCCGATGTCGCTGATGTTCGGCTGCGCGGGAGAGGCGCTGAGCCGCGACATCACCATCGACCCGGAAGAGATCGAGGATGCGCTGTGGATCAGCCGCCAGGAGATGATGACCGTCTACGCAGGTGAGCACCCGGTCCTGAAACCCGCGCGCAAAGGGGCGATTGCTCAGTTTCTGATCAAGAACTGGCTTGCGGACACGCTGGACTAAAGCGCATATTTGCCGGAAACGGCGCATCCCCCAAGCCGGAAACGAGGCAGGCGAATATGGAATTCCACAGCAAAGAAGACATCGAAGCCCCGATTGCCGAGGTGTTCGGCGCAATCTCGGATTTCGCCATGCTGGAGCGGTCCGCCCTGCGGCGCGGCATTGAACTGCAGCGCACCGGCGACATCGCCAGCCCGGAAAACGGGCTGGCCTGGGACCTTGCCTTCCGCTTCCGCGGCAAGCCGCGCGAGATCAAGCTGAAGATGGCCTCCCACACGCCGCCGTCGGGCATGGTGCTGGAGGGCAGCGGCAGCGGTATTGACGGACGGACTGAGGTTGAGCTGCTGGCGCTGTCGCCGCAGCGGACACGGATGTCGGTCCGGCTCAAGCTGTCGCCCACCTCGCTGACCGGGCGGCTGCTGGTGCAATCGCTGAAACTGGCGCGCAGCAACCTTAACCGCCGCTTCAAACTGCGGCTGGCGGATTATGCCCGCATCACCGAGGAGCGCCTGACCCGGTCAGCCTGAACCGCCCCGGCCGGCAAAGGCCCGGTCACGCAGGCGGCACCAGCCGCGGCCACAGCGCGGCATTGGCGCGGGCAAAGGCGCCAAGGTGGCCGATCTTCTGCAGGCCCGCCTGTTGCGGGTCCAGTACCGCGCGCTGCTGCGGCACATCTCCGTAGACATCGCCCAGCCGCCAGACCGCCGCAGGCGGCACCACGTCGTCATCCGCCATTGCAAACAGATCCACCGGGATGCCGGTTTCCGTCCAGCGGGGTGTCGGCAGGCCAAGCCCGGTTTCCGGCAGGTAGCTGCCCGGCGTGGTGCACCAGCGCCGCCATTGCCAGTAGACCCCGGCGGGCAAGTCGGCCCCGAACCCCACCGCGCGCCCGGGCAGATAGCCCAGGGCACGGACCAGCGGCGGCACATGGCCGAACCAGAAGGCCAGCGCCAGCGCGCGGTAGGGCCAGGGATGATCGTGGTGATGCACCAAGCCGCCCGCAACCACGATCATGCGGGCGACGTCCGTCAGGCCATCCTGCAGGGGCATCAGCATCGCCCCCAGCGAATGGCCAATCACCAGCAGCGGCACGCCCGCATAGTGCCGCTGCATTTCTCTGCGGGCGGCCGGCTGATCCGCCAGCGCCCATTCGGCCATGGTGGCCTGTGACCGGCGCGGGTGCATGCGCGCCGAGGCCCCAAAGTCCCGGTAATCAAAAGTGAGGCAAGCCATCTGCCGCTCTGCCGCCAGCCAGCGCGCGAAATGCCGGTAATAGCCCTGCGGCACCCCGGTTGCGCCGTTCAGCACTACCGCTGCCCTGGCCGGTCCCGCCGGGTGAGAAAGCCGCCCGGCCAGCTCTGCATCACCGGCGGCAAAGCGCACGTCCTCCACCCGGATATCCGCGGCGTGTTCTGCATGGCTGTCGAGCATGGCACCCTCCTAGACCGATTGGTCTATTCCACCTCTGGACCAATCGGTCTAATGCTGTCAACCTGCCGTCATGACTGACGTGACGACACCCTCGGCCACCCCGGACGGCCCCATCCCAACCCGCGAGCGGCTGCTGCGGGCGGCTGCCGGCCTGTTCCGCAACAAGGGCTACAGCGGCACCGGCCTGGCAGAATTGCTGGCCGCAGCAGAGGCGCCCAAGGGGTCGCTCTACCACCATTTCCCGAACGGCAAGTCCGATCTGGCCCTGGCTGCGGCGGACTGGGCATCGGAGCAGATGCTGGCGCTGATCGACGCCTCCTTCAGTCCTGCGCCGACATTTCAGGAAGGCGCCAAGACGGTCTGCTACAAGCTGGCCAAACTGTTCGACAAGCAGGGAAAATGGAGCGGCTGCCCGGTCTCCGCCACCCTTTTCGAAGGGCCGGAGAACGAGGCTTTCCACCAGCACGCCGCCAAGCTGTTCGAGGGCTGGATCACCGAAACCGCAACCCACGCCCAGCGCCTCGGCCTGCCGCAGGCAGAGGCCCGCGCCGCCGCCGAGAATTTCTATATCCTGCTGCAGGGCGGCTGGCAGCTGGCCCGGGTGCGGCGGGATTCGGATGTGATCCGGGGGCTGCACCTTCAGATGCACAGACCCCTCCCAACCCCAGTGCAGCCGCAGAAAAACGATTGACGACTCGGGGGCCTAGCCGCTACCGCTTGTGGCGATGGTTCCCGCGCCACAGAATCTTGTGTCCGGGATGAAAAGGGAACACGGTGCGGCCCCGCCCAGCGCAAGGCCAATTCCGCGACTGCCCCCGCAACTGTAAGCGGCGAGCGACCCCGATAGAGCCACTGGCCCGATGGGCCGGGAAGGATCGGGAAAGCATCGACCCGCAAGTCAGGAGACCTGCCATCGGAAGTGAAACTCGAACCCGGGCGGGGTGTCCGGACAGGGTCTGATGGCACCGCGGGTCTCCCGCTTTTTCATCCGGTCTCTTGTCCCCAAACCCCCGCACCACGCGCGGAGGGCGCAAAAATGATGTGGACGGACAAGACGCATTTCTATGCGGCAACGGATTGCAAATACCTGGGGAAACCCTGCCCCGCGGCAGAGCGGATGATCGCCAAGCTGGCCGAGGCGATGACCAAGGCCAAGCCGCTGACCCAGGAGGATTTCGAGATCACCGGCACCACCGCGCTGGACGGCTGCCCGCGCAACTGCCCGGCGCAGTTTGCTGCCAGCCATGACCGGATCCGGCTGTTCTGCGGCGTCGGCGAAGAGGCGCCGCGCGACGGGCTCGACCGCTTTGCCGATGCAATCCTCAGCCGCGACGGCACCGGCTTTGCGGCGTCAAGACTGGACGCCCGCCCCTGCGCGCTGATGGAGGCGCTGCCTAAGACGGCAGAGGCGCATCAGGCGGAGCAGATGCTGGCGCTTTAAGCCGGCAGACTGGTCACGGAAACACGGAACGGCAAGCCGCACCCGGCTGCCGCCCTATTGCGGCCGCAGCCCCGCCGGACGCCCGGCACAGGCCCATTCCAGCTGCGCCTGCGTCTCCACCGCGCAGGGGCGCACGGCCCGCAAACGTGCCAGCGCCTGTGCGGGATCCTCGCCGCTTTCGATCATCAGCCGCAGCACCGCCATGCCGGAGCGGCCGCAGCCGCCCTTGCAATGCACCAGCACCCGGCCGCCGCCCTCCAGCGCCATCCGCGCCGAGGCGCTGGCCTTGGGCCATTTCGCCGCCACCTGCCGGGATGGCACGTCGAAGTCCGGCACCGGCAGATGGATCCAGCGGCTGGCCATGCTCTGGATGTCGCAGCCCAGCCTGTGGCTGCCCGCCGCCGCGTGCTCCTCAGCCGTAGTCATGGAGATCACCAGCCCGGGCTTCCAGGCGTTGATCCGGCCCATGTCGCCGGGATAGTCGCCGCCCTTTCCCGGCAGGGGGCACAGCGCCAGCATCCCGCCCGCGACGGGCACCTCGCATATGGAGATATTCACTGCCACAGGCATCTCCTGCGCCGCAGTCCCAGAGACTTCGTCAGATCGCATGCCGCCTCCTCGCGTTGCGTTCCAATTCCCACTCCCGCCCAGGGTCTTGCAAGGTGATTCTAACCGCCAAACCCTCCAAATCCAAAACCTTTTCTTGGCCGCACGCCGTCTGCCCATCAGCGGTGGACGAACCGGCTGTGCTTCAATACCCTGCGCGCAACGCGGGACGCCCGCACATCGAATCCGGCACGAGACATCATGAACTATACCCCCAGCGGCACCACCGGCGGCACCGGCCAATCCCAATACCAGGTTCTGGCGCGCAAATACCGGCCCGAGACCTTTGCCGATCTGGTGGGCCAGGACGCGATGGTGCGGACGCTGAAAAACGCCTTTGCCGCCGACCGGATTGCCCAAGCCTTCATCATGACCGGCATCCGTGGCACCGGGAAAACCACCACGGCGCGGATCATCGCCAAGGGCATGAACTGCGTCGGCGAGGACGGCCAGGGCGGCCCCACCACCGATCCTTGCGGCAAATGCGAGCATTGCACAGCGATCATGGAAGGCCGCCATGTCGACGTGATGGAGATGGACGCGGCCTCGCGCACCGGCGTCAATGACATCCGCGAGATTATTGACTCGGTGCAGTACCGCGCCGCTTCGGCCCGCTACAAGATCTACATCATCGACGAAGTTCACATGCTGTCGACCTCCGCCTTCAACGCGCTATTGAAGACGCTGGAGGAGCCGCCCGCGCATGTGAAGTTCATCTTTGCCACCACCGAGATCCGCAAAGTGCCGGTGACGGTGCTGTCGCGCTGCCAGCGTTTCGACCTGCGCCGGATCGAGCCGGAGGTGATGATCGCCCTGCTGCGCAAGATCGCCACCGCCGAGGGCGCCGGGATTGCCGAGGACGCGCTGGCGCTGATCACCCGCGCCGCCGAAGGCTCTGCCCGCGATGCGACCTCGCTCTTGGATCAGGCGATTTCCCACGGCGCTGGTGAGACCACCGCCGATCAGGTCCGCGCCATGCTGGGCCTTGCCGACCGCGGCCGGGTGCTCGACCTGATGGACATGATCCTGCGCGGCGATGCGGCGGCGGCGCTGACCGAACTCAGCGGCCAGTATGCCGAGGGCGCCGACCCGCTGGCAGTGCTGCGCGATTTGGCAGAGATCACCCATTGGGTCTCAGTCGTGAAAATCACGCCCGATGCCGCCGAGGACCCCACCGTCAGCCCGGACGAACGCGCCCGGGGCAAGGCGATGGCGGAAAACCTGCCGATGCGCGTCCTCACCCGGATGTGGCAGATGCTGTTGAAGGCGCTGGAGGAAGTGGCCGCGGCCCCAAACGCGATGATGGCGGCAGAAATGGCGGTGATCCGTCTCACCCATGTGGCCGACCTGCCCAGCCCCGAGGAGCTGATCCGCAAGTTGCAGGAC
>NZ_WLCM01000069.1 GCF_013317235.1 Leisingera sp. ANG59
CAGCTGCGGGCAGAGGTGCTGGACATCGGCGGGCCAGCTGCGGGCAGAGGTGCTGGACATCGGCGGGCTGCGCGACAGCAGCCCGCAGCCTGACCCTCAGCCGCAACTGCAGACCGCAGCTGACGATGCCAGCAGCGGCCCCCGGGTGACGCCGCGCCGGGTGTCGGCCCCGTCCCGGCGCAGCCAGCGCCCTGAAGCCCCTTCTGACGGAGACTGAGCCCGCCATGCTGCCAGCGCACGCGCCTTGTAAACGTCCGGCCCGCCGCGGGGGCTGCCCATGACCCTGGCCCGCCAGCTCGACGCCTTGCGCCACTTTGAACCCGGCTGCCGCCTGGCCGCTTTCGGCGATCTCGGCGCCAGCATCGTGCTGCGCAGCAGCAGCGGCAGCGGCCATCCGCAGGAATACCTCGACGATCTCTGCCAGCAGGCCCGCCGCGGCTTCCTGGCGCTGGATGCGGCGGTTAAGGCCGGCGGCGTGGCAGCTGTGCCCGCGGATGACGTGCTGCTGCTCGCCCCGGGCGAAGTGCGGCTGTTCCTGCGCGCCGGTGACGGCTCCGGCGATGCGGTGCTCTGTGTCTGTGACGATGCCGATGCCGCTGCCCGGCTGGCCGCTCCGGCCCGGCAGCTGCTGGCCCATCAGGATGGGGGAGCGTGATGGCAAAATCCGCGCAGCAGACCCCGCAGGCTGGCACCGGTGCCGCTTCTTCCCTGCACCAGGCGCTGATCCGGCTGGCACAGCCCTCCCGCGCCGCGCCTTCCGGCACGGACGACAGCCTGAGCGCCGCAGTGCTGCGCGAAATCCGCGAAACAGTGCTGCCGCGCGAGATTACCCTGTGCATCAGCGGCCGCGCCGCCGCCACCCTCACCGTGGCGCAGCGCCGGATTGCGGGCCTGAGCCTCCGGGACAGCGCGGATCCCTCCTCCGCCGCTGAAAACCCGGAGACCGCAGCCCAGCTCTTTGCCGCCCGTCTGCAGCAGTTGCAGGCGGGCAGCAGGGGCCAGGACTTCAGCTTCCGCCGGCGCCCCAGCGCCGCACCGCAGGGCGCGGGCACCTGCTCCGCCGGGACCCTTGCCGCCGCCCTGGCGGCAGCAAGCGGCAGCGGCCGTCTGGACCATTTCCGCGCCCAGGCCCAGCCGCAGGCCGCGGCCTGGCTGCACTGCCCGCAAGACAGCGGCCAGATGCGAGGCGACGGACCGGAAGCGCTGCTCATCCGTCTGGACGCAGTGCGCCAGACGCTTGCCTCCAGGGCAGCCCGCCCTGCCTCGGCCCGGATGCCGGTGCCGAAACCGGACTGCCTGCTGCTGCCTGTCACGCCGCAGCTGCACATCCTTGCAGCCTCCGACGAAGGCGCCCTGCTGCTTCTGGCCCTGCCGCCGGAGGCCGCCCGCGCCCAGGCCGCCGCTTGGCAAAGCCTATACGGCTGACATCCCCGGTGCTGCTCAAAAAACAGGCAGAACCCGCGCCGCAGGCGGCGGCACAACGCCTGCGTGATTGCCATCCGCCGCGGGCCGGGCAATACCTTGAGGCAACCAGCCCGAACGGACTCTGACAATGACCGCCATAGCTTTTGACATCTCCGCCGCCCGCCCCTCTGATCCCGAGGCCACCGCTCTGATCCGTCGACACCTGGCGCAGATGGCGGCGCAATCGCCCGAGGAAAGCTGCCACGCCATGGACATCAGCGGGCTGGAGGGACCGGAGGTGCAGTTCTTCCTGCTGCGCCGGAACGGGCAGGCGCTTGCCATGGGCGCGCTCAAGGATCTGGGCGATGGCGCCCGCGAGCTGAAGTCGATGCACACCCTGGCCGCAGCCCGCGGCAGCGGCGCAGGCCGCGCCATGCTCGGTTTCCTGCTGGATCTCGCCCGCCGCGATCAGGCCGCCGCGATCTACCTTGAAACCGGCTCCACCGAGGATTTCATGCCCTCACGCCGGCTCTACGAATCCTTCGGCTTCGTTCCCTGCCCGCCGTTTGCGGATTACGCCGAGGACCCCTGGTCGGTCTTTATGCGCCTGGACTTGCGCGCCGCGGCTTGACCCCCGGCCGCAGCCTGTCATAACTGGCGCCCAGCGGTCCCTTAGCTCAACTGGATAGAGCAGCTGACTTCTAATCAGCAGGTTGAGGGTTCGAGTCCTTCAGGGATCGCCATTTTTTCTATTAAAATGCCAATTAGGCATAACCTTGCACACTTTGGGGGTTTTGATGCACCCCCTGTGTCAAGTGGAAAGTGCCAAGTGAAGTTGAGAGTAGTAAAGGCTCAGATAGAAAACGCTTTCGCTCCTCTACCGGCCCCGGGGGACCAGCAGGCAAATGTCAGCTCATGAGCGTGTTCAGGACGGGTGCAACCTCCTTTAGGAGGTAGATCGGTCCGATAGCCACACCATTCAGCCGGAAAGCTTCAATCCCGTGAGCTGCAAAAGCCGCCAGAATCGTATTCCGGTGAAGCCCGGGCCAAAAATGGGGTGAGCTCCAGCCGGTCATGCACTAACAATCAAACCGGACCACTCAGGTGGGGCTGATCATCCATCTGCGCCCGCAATCCACACAAGTTCTCAGCCTGCTGGCTGCCAGCATCGGCCAGACCGTCAGCAAGAGCGAGCTTTTTGCTGAGGTGTGGCCAGATATCAATGTCACTGATGACAGCCTGTGCCAGTGCATTGCGGACATCCGCCGTTCGCTAGGTGACGAACAGCGGACCATCCTGCGCACTGTGCCGAAACGCGGCTATGTGCTCACGGCACCCGTCGGTTGCGCTTTGACGCAGTTGAATGATCCGGCCGCAGCAGGCAACAACACTGTACTTACACTCGAGGCTGCAGACGGCGTGCTGACACCGGATATTCTTGGCTCGCTGGGCCCCGGAACTGTCTGTGGGCTGGCGTTTCATCAGAGGGCCAGCCGGCGCCAGCTGTTGGTAGCTGAGCTTTCCGGAACCGGGGCCGCTATCAGGTTGGGGCTGGAACTGACGGAAAAAATGCGCCGCCACGGCAGACGTGCTGAGGGCCGCATCGCGCTCGACTTCGCCAATGCAGCTGCGTCTGGCGCCCAGGAAGAGCCCTGTCTGCTGGCGGAACACCACGCTAGTCGGCTCGTCACCCTGACGCCGCCCGGAGAGGTTCTGGCAACGGCCGGCATTAGGGACGCCGTCCGAGACGGTGTCGGCTATAACTTCGAGGACTTGGGTGAGCGGTGCATTGAGGGGGAAATGGTGCATGTTTTCCAGGTTATGCCCGTCACATCAGAGGCTGGGGGCTTCCGCGGCGAGGGTGAGGACCGCCTGACAACGGTTGCAGTGATCCCTTTCCAGGCGCTGCCGGCGGACCAAAAGGGCATTCTGGGAGAAATTCTGGCTGACGATATCATCTCGATCCTGTCCCAGTCGCAGGAGATCAACGTGATTTCCCGACTGGCCGCCACCGCGCATTACAAGCGGGATCCAAGCCCTGCGGTTATCCAGGATCGCCTTGCAGCCGCTTCCATCCTCTCCGGGCGCTACACTCAATCCGGCGGGCGGCTAGTTCTGAGGGTGGAGCTTGCGGACGCACGATCTCAAATGGTGCCGTGGGCGGACCGGATCGAGTCCGAGTGCGGATTGGTTCTGAAAGATTTGACAATTGCATGCCGAATTGCGTCAGGTCTGCGCACGGCGCTGGGTCTGATCGAACCCCGGCAGGTAAAGTTCTATCCGGCCGCCTCGCTTGGCAACTGCATGTAACGGCCTCTGCGGTTGCCGCCCGCGATACCAGAGCCAGAATCGCTCCGGCCAGCGAGCGGGGTGCGTATTCCGGAGGAGCGCCCCCACGGCATGTCCGTCCCGATTTAGCGTGTCTGCCATCCGTTCGTTTTATGTGCCCACCTGCGATCCGGCTGGCAACCTGATCACGGGTTCTGGTGCCGCTTTCCCGCTATGCTCAATCAATTGCACAATAAAGTTGCATAGACTCTTCTTCTGTCATAGTTTTGAAACACTCGGTTCAGAATGGTTGAGCGCTATGAGGCCAAGAGAATTTGATGAAAGTGCGGCTGTCGATGCGGTCATGCGCACATTCTGGCGCAAGGGCTATGCCGCAACTTCAATGAATGACCTGGTGGATGCAACCGGCCTGTCCCGCAGTACCATTTACAACTCCTTTGGCGGCAAAAAAAAGCTTTTTGAGCTGGCTCTTAAAGAGTACCGGCGCGTGACCACTGAAAATGTCGCGATGATCTCCCGGCCTGGTGACGTGAGGGCCAGCCTCCGGGAACTGCTCCTATCTATCGTTGCCGACGAATTAAGTGACCGTGAGGGCTTTGGTTGTTTCGCTGCAAACAGCAGTCTCGAGGTTTCCGGCCGGGATCCGGAGCTCAGCGCCCTGGTGGCGCAACATTTTGATCGGTTGGAGGTCGGCCTGCTACGGCTCCTGAAGCGTGGCCAGAGAGCCGGAGAAATTCCGGCTAATCAGGACTGTCAAATGCTGGCAAAGTATTTTGTTGCCGTAATTCAAGGAATTAGAGTCGTCAGCAAAGGCCTTCCGGAGACCTCCCGCCAGTCTCATTTGCGAAGCATCGTCGACGCGGCCATCAAAACGTTGTAACTGCGCCATGGAGCTCATCTTTTGGTTGTTGACTGTAATGGAATGATTGTTCCATAACAGCGTCAGATACCGGCCTGCCAAAAGCGGACTGCACGCTGCGGCGGCCGATCCCTACACACAGAGGTTAAGCATGCCGAACGAAGCAAAATCGCCAACCCGCCGCCCGCCGCGCGTGGCGGTTCTGGGAGCCGGGCTGATGGGGGCGCCAATGGCCCGCAACATCGCAGAGGCTGGCTGCCGTGTTACTGTCTGGAACCGCACGCCTAGCAAGGCGCTGCCCTTGGCAGTGCATAATATTGCCCCCGCGGTGGATGCCGCCGAGGCCGTCCTCGGCGCTGAGGTCGTTGTGACCATGCTGAAAGACGCCGGTGCCATCACAGAGGTTATGTCCGCGCTGCCGGATGCGGAAAGCGCGCCGGAGCCCCCTGTATGCTGGCTGCAGATGAGCACAGTCGGCCCTGCGGATCTGCCCGGGCTACAGGCTTTAGCAGACCGCAAGGGACTTGCCCTGATTGACGCGCCGGTGCTCGGCACTCGCCAGCCGGCCGAAGCCGGGCAGTTGCTTGTGCTGGCAGCAGGGCCGGAAGAATCACGGGACGCCGCGCGGCCGGTATTGGAAGCCGTCGGCAAGGCCACCCGCTGGCTGGACACGGCACCGGGCATGGCGACCCGGCTGAAACTGGCGCTGAACAGCTGGGTTTTCGCGCTTACCCATGGAGCGGCAGAGAGCCTGGCCCTGGCGCGCGGCCTGGGGCTGGATCCGGAATTGGTGGCGGACACGCTACGCGGAGGACCGCTGGACACTCCTTTCTTTCAAATTAAAGCCCAGGCCATGGCGTCGGGTGATTTCACTCCGGCATTCACCATCGACAATGCCGTCAAAGACAGCGCTCTGATCCTTGATGCCGCTCTGGAGGCGGGCGTTGGGGCCGATCTTGCCGAGGCAGGGCTGAACCGCTTCAGGCGCGTGCAGGCGCAAGGCCAGGGCGCTGCAGACATGGCGGCCTCAATCCTCGCTTAACCCTTTCCGCTGCGGCCAGCCAAGGCCGTGCTAAAAATGCATTATGAATACAGGATCTTACGATGAGCAATTTTCTGGGCAAGCGGCTGCGCATTGGCGTTGCCATTCCATCGACCAATACTTCTGCGCAGCCTGAGATGGAGGACATGCGCCCCATTGGCGTTACCAATCATATCGGCAGGATGATCATTGACGACGATTCCCTGACCCATGCGGATGGCTTCAACCGGGTGATAGAGAATATCCGCCGTTCCACCCCGGACGCCATCCGCAGCTTGCGCCACTGCGGCACCAGCGCAATCATTGCGGCGGTGTCGCCAGACGGCTACTGGGAGGGGCACGCCGCACATGAAACCCTGCACGGCCAGCTTACGGAGGCAGCAGGTGGTGCCAAGATCATCATGAGCGCCGATGCCATTATGGCGGCACTCAAAGCGCTTGGCGGCATCCGGCGCATCGGCCTCATATCGCCATATCTCGAGCTTGGCGATGAACCTGTTTCACGCTTTTTCACCGATAGCGGCATCGAGGTGGCGGCGACCCACGGGCTGGGCGGCCGCACGCCGTCGAATATTTCGGACGTCACACCCGCCGACTTGCGCGACGCGGTCCTGGAGGTCGACGGGCCGGATGTGGAAGCCATTGTGCAAGTTGGGACCAATGTGCCGATGGCGGCATTTGCCCAATCTGCCGAAACCTGGGTCGGCAAGCCGGTGCTGTCAAACAATGCGGTGCTTTACTGGCATGCGCTGCGCAGCTGTGGCGTGACCGACCCGATCCCCGGCCGGGGAATTCTGTACGAAAGCCACTGACACGGGCCCGCAGTGGCCCTCGCCGCTGCTTAGCCGCAAGGAATAGTAGCCAGTCCGCTGCAGGCTAACCGCCTGTGGCAAAAATCAATTAATTTTGTAACGTTCATTCCAATACGCCACAGGACAAACTCATGAGTACGCCTGCTTCTCTCCTTTCCCATACGGTTCCGCCCCGCCCGCAGCAAACAGATGTTATGCGGGCGCTGCTGCGTGCCGCATCGGCGCGCACTTCACTGGTGGACATGCTGCTGCTCCAAGTGCGCTGCCGCAGTGACGAAATCGCCGTCAGCGACGACACCAGCGCATTGCGCTACAGCGATCTGGCGGAATACGCTGCCCGCCTGGCCTCACGGCTGAAACGCGCGGGCGTCGGCCCAGGAACCCGGGTGGGCCTGTTCGCTGAATCCTCTGTCGAGATGATGGCAGGCCTCTGGGGCATTCTGTTCTCCGGCGGTGCCTATCTGCCTTTGGGCACTGATTACCCGGTTGACCGGCTCACCTATATGATCCGCGACGCAGGCGTCGAGGTGGTCGTTACCCAGGACAAGTTGCGCGGGCGTCTGGCTGAGATGATCCTGCCGGGGGTGACAGTGATCACCTTGGACGCGCTGGATACGGTGCCCGACGGCGATGACTGCGAGTGCCTCGGCGGCCCTGCTTTGCTGGACGACGATCTGGCCTATATGATTTACACCTCTGGCACCACCGGCGTCCCGAAAGGGGTGGGTATTTCCCATGCCGCGATCCTCAATCAGCTGACCTGGCTTCAAACCGACCAGAGGCTGCGGGTTGGCGAAGTCATTCTGCAGAAAACCCCGGTCAGCTTCGACGCCGCCCAATGGGAATTGCTGGCGGTGTGCTGCGGCGTTCAGGTGGTGATGGGCCGTCCGGGCGTTTACCGCGATCCGGAGGCGTTGGTCAGCCAGATCAAACAGCATGGCGTCACCATGCTGCAGGGTGTCCCCACATTGCTGCAGGCGCTGATTGATCTGCCGCAGTTCGAAGACTGCACCACGCTCACCAGCCTGTTCAGCGGCGGCGAGGCCCTGACCCGCAAGCTGGCCGCGCGGATTTTCGAGGCCCGGCCCGGCTGCCGCCTTGTGAACCTTTACGGCCCAACCGAATGCACCATCAATGCCACCGCGCATACCGTGGACCCGGCAGCGCTTGCCAGCGGGCCGGAGATGATCCCGATCGGCCTGCCCGCAGCCAATACAAGCTGCTGGGTTCTGGACGAAAACCTGCAGCCGGTTGCCGACGGCACCGCAGGTGAACTCTATATCGGCGGCCGCCAGCTGGCCAATGGCTACCACAACCGCGACGAGCTGACCGCGGACCGCTTTATCACCTGGATCAGCCCGGCTGGCGGCATGCCGCTGCGGCTGTACAAGACCGGCGACTTGGTGCGCCGCAACCCTGACGGCACTCTGCAATTCCAGGGACGTGCCGACAATCAGGTCAAATTCCGCGGCTACCGGATCGAACTGGATGAGATCCGCCTTGCCATCGAGAACCACGACTGGGTCAAATCTGCCGGCGTGTTCGTGAAACCGCATGCCCGCACCGGCCAGCCGGTGCTTGCGGCGGGCATCGAATTGAACCCGCGCGAAGCACCGCTGATGGACCAGGGCAATGCCGGCGCCCATCACCACAGCAAGAAGAGCCGCTTGCAGGTGCGGGCCCAGCTCTCTGGCGGCGGCCAGCGCAGCCCGGATCAACTGGACGGGCGCACTGCCATTTCGCTGCCGGGGGCCGCGGCCACCGCACAACAGCGCACGCTGGCCTTCGCGCGCAAGACCTACCGCTTCTACGAGGGCGGCCAGGTCTCGCTGGAGGACCTGCTCTCGGTGCTGGCGCTGCCGGAACAGCCTGCCTCGGGCGCCGGGGGGCTTGAGGCGCTGACCGCACAACAACTCGGGCATCTGCTGCGCTGGCTGGGCCAGTTCACCAGCGGGGAGCGGCTGCTGCCCAAACATGCCTATGCATCTCCGGGCGCGCTCTATGCAACGCAGGTCTATGTGGAGCTGGCCAATGTGGCCGGGTTCGAGCCCGGCTACTACTATTACCACCCGGCCCGCCACGAGCTGGTTCTGACTGCGCCGCGGGCGGCCTCAGCCAAACCGGTGATGCAGCTGCATTTCGCCGGCAAGATTCCCGCCATCGAACCGGTCTACAAGAACAACATCCGCGAAGTGCTGGAGTTTGAGACCGGCCACATTCTGGGCCTTATGGATTATGTCCTGCCGGCCCATGGCCTCGGCATCGGTGCGGGCACCGCCGCGCCGGATGCGCTGGCGCATCTGGAGTGCGGGCCCGGTCATGTCTACATCGCAGGCTTTGCGGTCACCGCACACGCAGACCGCCAGACCGAGCTGCCGGTGGACTTCTTTGTGCAGGCCCACGGCAACAAAGTTACCGGGCTGGAGCCGGGGCATTATGTCTACCGGGACGGCGGCCTGCAGCCGTTTTCGCGGCACATCCTGGAACAGCGCCACGTCATCGCGATCAACCAGCGCGTCTATCAGCGCGCAAGCGGCATGATTTCCATCGTCAGCCGGAATGCGGACCGCTGGCACGCCTATATCGACCTGGGCCGCAGCTTGCAGCGCCTGCAGCAGAACAGCCGTCAGATCGGCACCATGTCCTCCGGCTACAGCTCCAAATCCGGGAATGACCTCGCCGCGGCCACCCGGCTCAAGGATATCCTGTCCGACCAGGGATTCGCCGCCGGAGCCTGCTACAGCGCGGTTTTCGGCAAGGTCAGCACCGCGCAGATGGCCCATGAGGGCATGCATGAGGACAGCGTCCACATGGAAGGCCCGGCCGAGCTGATCCGCCGGGACCTGCAGGCCGCGCTGCCGGACTACATGGTTCCCAGCAAACTGGCGCTGGTACCCGCGATGCCCTACAGCGCCTCGGGCAAGGTGGATGTGAACGCCCTGAAAGCGTTCCCTGAATTCAGCGACTCCGCTGCTGAACGTGAAATCATCGCACCGCGCAACAGCACCGAATCCCGCCTTGCGGATATCTGGCGCAGCCAGATGGAGACAGAGACCGTCTCTGTCGAGGATGATTTCTTTGAGATCGGCGGCGACTCCCTGAAGGCGGTGAAGCTGGTGCAGTCAATCAACCGGGCGTTTGATGCCAGCCTGCCGGTACAGGTGCTGTTCGAAGACACCACGATTGCGGATATGGCACGCCGCCTGGACTGCAACGGCACCGCTGCCAGCCTGTCGCGCGCGGTCACGCTGAAGAAGGGCACCGGCCGCGCGGTGTTCTGCTGGCCCGGACTGGGCGGTTACCCGATGAACCTGCGCCACCTGGCGCTGGAGCTCAACACACCCCGGCCGGTCATCGGCGTGCAGGCTTCCGGCGTGAACCCGGGCGAGACGGTCTGCGGATCAATCCGGGACATGGCCGCCCGGGATGCCGAACTGATCCGGCAGGCACAACCGGAAGGCCCTTACACGCTTTGGGGTTATTCTTTCGGAGCCCGGGTGGCCTATGAGACCGCCTACCAGCTGGAACAGGCCGGCCAGCAGGTGGCGGAGCTGACCCTGATTGCCCCGGGGTCTCCGGAGCTGCCCGGCGGTGACCCGGTGCGCGCAGATGAGGCCAGCCTGTTCCGCGATGCCTCCTTCCTGACCATTCTGTATTCGGTCTTTGCCCAGACCATCGCGCCAGAGCGGGTGGCCCCGGTGATCGAAACGGTTTCGGGCCTGGAAGAGTTCGTCGCATATGTCAGCGCCGAAAAACCCGACCTCGACCGCGGCATGATCGAGCGCATCACGCGGCTGGTGGCCCGGACCTATGCCCCCGAATACGGGCTGCAGATGACGCAGCGCCAGGTTTCCGCCCCGGTCCGCCTGTTCAAAGCGAAAGGCGACAACCGCTCCTTCCTGGAAGAGGCCACCCTTAATCTGGCCGCTGCAGCGCCGGTCCATGCGCTGGCCGCGGACCACTATGAGCTGCTGAAGCCCGGCGGGGTCAGCGAGCTTGCCAATGCGATCCGCAACCACGTCCCGGCCTGGCAGGCCGGGCGCTCTGAAACCAGCAATCCCCAGGACCTTTGATCCCATGCCGCATGTCATCATCAAACACTTCGACGCCACCCTGACCGGCGGGCAGCAGCGCGCCCTTTCAGACGCCGTCACCCAGGCAGTGACCCAGGCCTTCGGCTGCTCGGAACACGCGGTCTCCATCGCCTTGCGCCCCGTACGTCCGGACGATTGGGCCAGCTCCGTCTATGCCCCGGACATCGAAGGCCGCCCCCAGGAATTGATCAGATCGCCGGATTATTCGGCGATCTGACCCACCGCACTCTATTCATTGAAAGGACACACCATGAATGACCGCATATCCAAAGCGTCCCCGGCGCTGCTGCTGATCGCGATCTTCCTGATCTCGATAAACCTGCGCCCTGCCGTTGCCGCCATCGGCCCGCTGGTGTCGCAAATCCTTGGCGACACCGGCGTCAACTCCACCATCATCGGTTTCCTGACCATGATCCCGGTGTTCCTGATGGGCATCGGCGCCATCTATGTGCGCCAGCTGCGCGCCGCCCTGGGCGAACGCGGCGGCATCACCCTGGGGGCGCTGATCATTGCGCTGTCCTGTGCCGCGCGCATGTGGTTTTCCACCGGCGCCGGCCTGCTGGTCACCGCCGCCGGCGCCGGGATCGGCATTGCCATGGTGCAATCGCTGATGCCTGGTTTTGCCAAGCGCAACTTCGGGGCTGCAACCGGCCGGGTGATCGGCCTCTATTCCACCGGTATCGTGGCCGGGGCCTCAATCGCGGCGGGCACCGCTGCCGGGCTGGCGTCCTCCCTGGAATGGACCGGCACGCTGGCCGCCTGGAGCCTGCCAGCGGTTCTGGCTATCTTGATCTGGGCGCTTGCCGCCCGCAACGCGGACAGCGAACGCGCCGCTCCAGCTCCTGCCGCAGGCACAACGCCGCCGCAATTCTGGCGCAGCGGCCGCTGCTGGTCCCTGATGCTGTTCTTCGGCGTCGGCACCGGGGCCTTCATGCTGGTCATGGCCTGGATTCCGCCGTTTTACCTGGCGCAAGGCCTGGATCAGAGTGCCGCAGGCCTGCTGCTGTCGGCGCTGACCGTGATCGAAGCTGCGACGGCCCTGGGCGTGGCGGCCTTCATCCATAATTTCCCCGACCGCCGCGGTCCGCTGGTTTTTGCGCTGATCGTTACCGCTTTGGGCTTTGGCGTTCTGTATTCCTCCCCGGTCGAGCTGTCTTTCCTGGCAATGGCCCTGCTGGGCGTTGGCATCGGCATCCTGTTCCCGCTTTCGATTATCGTGGCCATCGACCATGTTGACGATCCCACCACTGCAGGCAACTTTACCTCCTTCGTGCAGGGCGGCGGCTATATTCTGGCCAGCCTGGTACCGCTGTTTGCCGGTGCGGTTCGCGACGCGATGTCCGACCTCAGCCAGGTCTGGCTGGTCATGGCCGCAGGCTCGCTCCTGATGATCTTCTTTGCGGCCCGCTACTCCCCCGCCAGCTACAAACGCTTTTCCACCATGCTGCGCAGTGTGTCCCTGGACCGCGGGCTGCGCACGGCCGGCTGATATTAGTTCCTCCCCAAGCAGGTTATTTCCTGCCGCGCTATCCCCGTTGCAAAACGGGGATCGTACATTTTGGCAATACTGGTTCAGAAAGTATCGCTGCGAAGCTTGACCACTCTGGTGCCGGTTCATGGTTTTCTAGACGCTTGGACGCGACAGCGAAAAGACTTCAGCCAGACCGCTGATGGAATATTAGCCGGTGAGTGTATAGGGCACAGTTCTATTGCTTCTCATTTAAGAAATTGGGCTGCAAACACCTTGGCGAGGGCGCAACGTAACCAGTTATCGGCAGTATCGGCCAAGCCTCTGATTATCCGCCTTGTCGTACGACGTGCCGTCGTTTGAAACCTGGGAACCGACTTTTGCGCCGATAGCAGCGAAAACCGGCTGCGAGTCCGAACCTACAAAGACTGCAGAATGTACCTGCGGCGGCAATGCAATAGTAGCGCTGCCTCGTTCGGCCAGACTTAAGGCGACAACCAGGCGTGCCTTGTAGGATTTTCCAAATTTCGCGGCCTGCGAATTGAGCGCTTCGACCCAAACGAACGAACCTGAGACTTCTTCAACGTTCTTTTTCCGCACCATGCCAAAGTTTCACCGGTCAATGCCAGACAGGTCAACGTTCCAGGTCTTCAGCACGCTGGAGCAGCCGGGATGCAATCCGGAGGTCGATGCGCATCCCATATTGGCAAGTACGGTCAACAGCTTCGGTAACAGCTTGGACCGCGATGGACGAAAGATGCCGTTTAGCGCCTTCCCGCCGCACAAAATCACTCAGTTCCATGGCTGTAAGTTCGCGCAACCGGACAGGCGGGCACCTGCTGAGAAGCGGTTCAGGCAGCAGGCGGTAATTGTTGGACGTCAGCACCCAGCCCACCCAGCTCATGTCGAACTTCACCTGATACTAAGGGCAATTCCAGCGTTTGGCAGTCATGGGTTCGAGCAACGGCAAGAGCGCCTCAGCCAGACCAAAAGTATGGCCCTTATTGGACGTAGCCTTCCTGGCCTTTTCCACTTCATCCACGACAAGGATCGGGTTTGCTACGCCTGCCTGCAGAATGGTTTCCAGCACGCGCCCCGGATACGCACTGCCCCAGCCACGCTGCGACCCGACAACACCGAACGACGCGTTCTCGCTGGTAGCTTCAACAACGGCCGTTGGGACTGTGAGCAACTGCCCGAGGCGCCGCGCCCAGTGGCTCTTACCGATACCGGGCGGCCCATCCAGAAGCATGGGGGGCAGCCGCAGGCCCGGCCACCCTTCGCGTACGGACCGGCGCATCGTATGCCACACTGTTTCCGTCGCCGAAGCCATCCAGGGCATTTTCCCGTGCAGTTCAGCCACTAGTTCATTAGCCTGGTGTTCGGTAGCGATCCCAATCAGCCTGACGCCATCCCGCAGAACAGCGAGCCGCTCCCGGTGCTCAAGAAGAAGATCAACACGGCGTTTGATCCGTGCTCTGTCCTGTTCACTGGGGCTGGTGACCAATTATTTCATCAAGGCCAGCAATGGCGGCCATTTTGAAGCCCGTGGCCTCGTCGTTACGGGCGAGTCCAGGGTGGGGAAGACCTCGGAAACGATCAAGCTCATTAAAGAATTCAACGACAGTCAAACCCTCATGCCCAACGGAAGGCCAGGAGAAATACTCTATTGCAAACTCGATGGTTCGGTCAGCTGGAAGGACCTTGGGCAAAAGACGCTCGAAAAGCTCGGGTACAGCGCCTCTCCCAGGCAGACGCAAAGCGAAGTCTGGCGCCTCGTGCGCCATCACAGTCGCGAGCTCGGCGTGATCKGTTTTTACTACGACGAGTGCCAACACGTCTTCACGCCTGGTTCCAAGTCGAACCGCATTTTCTTGGATAGCTTCAAGGTAAGGCTCCGGCGGCGGCCGCCTGATCCCGGGATCGATCCGATGGTAAGTCCGGCCTTATGTCCGACTTCAATAACCGCCCTCAAATCGAAGTTCTTTCCGCTGCCGATGGTGATCGCCGCCGGTATTGGTCAGATGATGATAAACTGCGCATCGTGGAGGAGAGCTTTATCGGCCACCGACAAGCGGCTGCCACAGCGCGGCGGCATGGCAT
>NZ_WLCM01000007.1 GCF_013317235.1 Leisingera sp. ANG59
GGCTAGGGGGGCGTTGAGCGCGGGTGAGGGGGCAGTGGACTGGCCGCTTGGCGGACTTTACTGACATCAGGTGAGCGTCTGCTAAGATTCCAAGGAAAGATACTTCGGAGGCAAAGCAGTGGTTCAAGGTTTAAGTCACATGACGTTCATCGTGAGCGATCTCGACAAGATGGAAGAGATGCTTACGACAGTTTTGGACGCCAAGAAAATCTATGACAGTGGCGACAAGACATTCTCGCTCTCCAAAGAGCGGTTTTTCGATATTGCAGGCATCTGGGTGGCGACGATGGAAGGCGAACCCCTTCCAAATAAGACCTACAACCATGTAGCTTTCAAAATGGCAGCAGATGACTATGATGACAGGCTTCACCGCATAAAGGCACTCGGTCTGGAGGTGCGGGAAGGCCGCTCAAGAGTAGAGGGCGAGGGCCATTCGATCTACTTCTACGACTACGACAACCACATGTTTGAATTGCACAGCGGCACGTTGGAGGAACGACTAAAGCGCTACGCTGAAGCTTGAACCCAGACATTCGCTGCATCCTGACGAAGGCGCAGGGTGGGCTCAAGAGCCGGCCAGCGTATTCTCTAAAAAAACGGCCCGCCGGGTGGCGGGCCGTTCGCATTTCGCGCTGCCGTCAGGCTCAGGCCTTGATCAGCCCCATGCTTTCCAGCTTCAGGAGAACCTGGTGGGCGCAGTTGTCGACGTCGACGTTTTCGGTCTCGACCGACAGCTCCGGGTTTTGCGGCACGTCGTAGGGGTCGGAGATGCCGGTGAACTCCTTGATCTTGCCTTCGCGGGCCAGCTTGTACAGGCCCTTGCGGTCGCGGCGCTCGCATTCCTCGATCGAGGTGGCAACATGCACTTCGACAAAGGCGCCGAACTGTTCCACGTCCTCGCGCACGGCGCGGCGGGTGGTGGCATAAGGCGCGATCGGGGCACAGATGGCGATGCCGCCGTTCTTGGTGATCTCGGACGCGACATAACCGATGCGGCGGATGTTGAGGTCGCGGTGCTCTTTCGAGAAGCCCAGCTCGGAGCTGAGGTTCTTACGCACGATGTCGCCGTCCAGCAGGGTCACCGGGCGGCCGCCCATTTCCATCAGCTTGACCATCAGCGCGTTGGCGATGGTGGATTTGCCGGAGCCGGAGAAACCGGTGAAGAACACGGTGAAGCCCTGCTTGGAGCGCGGCGGCTTGGTCTTGCGCAGCTCGGCGACCACTTCGGGGAAGGAGAACCACTCGGGGATTTCCAGGCCTTCGGCCAGGCGGCGGCGCAGTTCGGTGCCGGAGATGTTCAGGATGGTGACGTTGTCGCGGTCTTCGATCTCGTCGTTCGGCTCGTACTGGGCGCGCTCCTGCACATAGACCATGTGTTTGAAGTCGACCATTTCGATGCCCATTTCGCCCTGGAACTCGCGGAACAGGTCCTGCGCGTCATAGGGGCCATAGAAATCCTCGCCGGCGGAGTTCTTGCCCGGGCCTGCGTGGTCGCGGCCGACGATGAAATGGGTGCAGCCGTGGTTCTTGCGGATCAGGCCGTGCCAGACCGCCTCGCGCGGGCCGGCCATGCGCATCGCCAGGTTCAGCAGCGACATGGAGGTGGTGGCGGCCGGGTATTTGTCCAGCACCGCCTCGTAGCAGCGGACGCGGGTGAAGTGGTCGACGTCGCCCGGTTTGGTCATGCCGACAACCGGGTGGATCAGCAGGTTGGCCTGGGCCTCGCGGGCGGCGCGGAAGGTCAGCTCCTGGTGGGCGCGGTGCAGCGGGTTGCGGGTCTGGAAGGCAACAACCTTGGTCCAGCCCAGCTTGCGGAAGTAGGCGCGCAGCTCGTTCGGGGTGTCGCGGCGGGCGCGGAAGTCATAATGCACGGGCTGCTGGATGCCGGTCACCGGGCCGCCCAGGTAGACTTTGCCGGCCTGGTTGTGCAGGTAGTTGACTGCCGGGTGGGCATCGTCATCGGCGCCAAAGACCTTCTCGGCCTCTTTTGCCTTGTTCGGCACCCAGTTGTCGGTGACGGTCATGGTGGCGAGGATCACGCCTTCCTGGTCGCGCAGGGCGATGTCCTGGCCCGCTTCCAGCTTGGCCGCGAAGTCCTCGGACACGTCCAGGGTGATCGGCATCGGCCACAGCGAGCCGTCGGTCAGGCGCATGGTGTCGACGACGCTGTTGTAGTCGGCCTCGGACAGGAAGCCCTTCAGCGGGTTGAAGCCGCCGTTCATCAGCAGTTCCAGGTCGCAGATCTGGCGCGGGGTCAGGTCCCAGCTGACCAGATCGGCCGCTTCGACCTTCAGTTTCTGGGCGCTTTCGTAGGAGACATAAAGCTCAGGAATCGGAGCCAGGTTGCTTTGCATCGGGTTGGTCCTGTGTTTGAGAGGAGGTAGGCCGCTAGCGGAGCCGGTGAGTTCCGCATGCAGCGCGTTGTATTCTGCGAGCTTGCGGGCAAGGAATTGATCGGTGAGCCGCACTTTTTCCGCGGCGCCCCGGGTGGTCAGCGAATAGGCGAACCGCTGCCGCTTGTCCGGGCCGGGGCGGGCGCTGATGGTGATCAGGCCGCTGTCCGCGGCAGAGCGCAGCAAAGTGTTGAGCCGCCCCAGTGAAATCCCCACCGCCGCGGCGGTTGCGCGCTGCGACGCATCCGGCGCCGCGTCGAGCTGGCGCAGGAGGCGGAACAGCAGGTCTTCGCCGTCCGGGGTGGGTGTGGAAGCGGTGTCGGTCATCGCGGGCAGCAGTACGGTCAGCGGGTTAAAAGTGTGTTCACGCGTGAACGCATTGCATGGTTTGCCGAGGATGCAAAGGGTGAATTGGCCGCAGGCGGCGATTTTCCGCTGCGTTGCAGGGCTGCAACGGCTGCGGGTGGCAGGGCTGCTTGTTCTCCTCCGGCGTGCTGAGCCGGATGGCTGGCTCGGGCCGGGGCGGCGCGGGAAACAGGCGTTTTGCGCTTCGGGCCTTGGGCCTAATGATGTTCTCCGGCCAGAGTGCGCGGCAGGGCGGCGGCGTGGGGCACGGGCAGGGCGTCCAGCGGCCTGGAAACGCCACGCAGCTGGAAGGTTTCGAGCGCCAGATGCCCCGAATCATATCCTGCGGCCTCCAGCACCCGGGCCGAGATCAGCAGCTCGACGCCCAGCTCTTTGGTCTTGGCCTCCAGCCGGCTGGCGGTGTTGACGCTGCCGCCGATGATGGTGCGCGGCGCGTGGCCTGCGCTGCCGATCTCCCCCAGCACCAGCTCGCCCAGWTGCACGCCGATGCCGATGCGGACCTCCGGCTCGCCGTCGGCGGCCAGCTGCGCGTTGAAGTCCTGCAGCGCGGTGCCGATGGCGGCGGCGGCGTCCAGCGCGGCGGCGGCGGAGCGGGCAGGGGTGGGCGCCTCGAACAGCGCCAGCAAGCCGTCGCCGAGGTATTTGTCCACCGTGCCGCCGGCGCTGGTGATGGCGGGCACGATGGCGTCGAAGAAGCGGTTCAGCAGGAACACCACGTCATAGGGCAGCTGGCCTGCGGTGCGGGCGGTGAAGCCGCGCATGTCGAGGAACAGCACCGCCAGCTGCTGTTCGCTGCCCTGGCTGGCATGGGCGCGGCCCTTGCGGCCGTCGGGGCGGAACAGGCGGGTGACGGTCAGCGGCGCCTGCGGGCGGATCTGGCAGGCCAGCCGCATGTTGGCGGGGGCCTTGACCCGTTCCAGGCTGCGGGCCTCGGGCGGTTCCGGGGGCGGCAGGTGCTCGCCGCCCTCATCCACCACCACGCGGCAGGTGGTGCAGCGCCCCTTGCCGCCGCAGAGCGACGTGTGCTGGACGCCGCCCGCCCGCGACATCTCCAGCAGCGTCATGCCGCGCTCGGCCCGGATTTCCGGCCCGAAGGCATAGCGGATGGTGACGGCGCGGCGGCGGCGGATGAGCTTGCGCAGCAGGTAGACGGCGGCGGTGAGGCCGAGCAGCGCAAAGAAGATCGAAAGCCACAGGCGCTCGGTCGCAAACATCTCAGCAAAGGCCTGCTGGCTGGGCCAGTTGAACTCCTCCATCAGGGCAGCGCGTTCGGTGCCTTCGGTGAACAGGCCGTAGATGCGGCGGCCCTCTGTCAGCAGGCCGGCAAATGCAAAAGCGGGGATGAGCACGGCAATGCCCGCCATCCAGGGGATCAGCGGGCGCCACCAGCGGGTGAGCCGCAGCCAGTAATGCAGCCCCATGCAGCCGTGGATCCAGACCGCCAGCAACAGCAGGCTTTGCTGCCAGACCTCGGGCGAGTTCCACATCAGGATGATCTGGTAGGGATACTCGTCGTTGGTGCGGTAGACCTCGTGCGAGTAGCGGGTGAAGACCACATGCGCCAGCAGCTGCAGCGGGATCAGCAGGCCGAGCACGGTCTGCAGCGCCTCGCCCCAGCGCATCCGCAGGGTGCGGCGGCGGGCCAGGTTCCACAGCGCAAGCCCCGCGTGCAGGATCAGCGAGGCGTAGAGGATCAGGCTGCCCAAGAGGCTGCGGGTGATCAGCTGGCGGGCGTCCTGGAATTCATCCATCCATTGCGGCGACAGCAGCCCCAGGCCGAGGTTGAGAAAGTGGAAGAAGGCATAGGTCAGCAGCACCAGCCCGGTGATGATCCGGGTGCGGGTTATCCAGTTGCCCTGCCAGAGCGCGCTTGCCACGGTTTGCCCTTCCGCTTGCCTGTACTGATGCCAAACTGGCTGCGGCGGGCGGGGCGGTCAAGCCAGCGGCTGTCTTGATTGCGCCCTGCGGCCTGTGCCACGGTGGCCGCAAATCGGTTTGGCGGGGATAGATATGGCGTTGAATTTCCTGAAGGCATTGCTGCTGGCGGTGCTGCCGCTGGTCTGGTCGGCGCCGCTGGCGGAGGCCGGGCGGCGGATCGCACTGGTGCTGGGCAATTCGGAGTATCAGAACGCCTCTTACCTGCCCAATGCCGAGCGGGATGCGCGCGATATCGCGGCGGCGCTGCGCGGCATCGGGTTCGAGGTGCATGACGGCTATAACCTGGGCCGCCGGGACACCCTGCGCCTGGCCCAGCAAGTCACCGGCCAGCTGCGGGAGGAGGACACGGCGCTGTTCTACTACTCCGGCCACGGGGTGCAGCTGGGGGCCGAGAATTTCGTGCTGCCGGTCGATGTTGCGGGATCGGATGAGCAGCAGCTGAAGGCGGCGTCGGTGAGCCTGCAGGCGATCCTGCGCGAGATGGAGCTGCGGGCAGGGCGCAACATCATTGTTCTGGACGCCTGCCGCAACAACCCGTTCCAGTCGCGGATGGCGGCGCGCAGCCTGGGCGGCGCGGCGCGGGGGCTGGCCCGGGTGGATGCGGGCGTCGGCTCTTACATCGCGTTTTCCACCCAGCCGGGCAATGTGGCGCTGGACGGCAGCGGCCAGAACAGCCCGTTCACGGCGGCCTTGCTGCGGCACATCACGCGCCACGAGGATCTGCACGCGATGATGCGGCGGGTGCGGGCCGATGTGGTGGCGGAAACCGGCGGCAGCCAGGTGCCCTGGGAAAACTCCTCGCTGATTGACGAGGTCTATCTGGCGGCGCGCGGGCAAGCTGCGCCTGACCCGGCTGCCGGAGGTGGTGCCGCCGTTCAGGCGGTGCCTTCCGGGCAGATCCGGCCGCGGGCGCAGCAGTTCGACTACCGGGTTTCCGGCCTGGACCCGAACGGCGACGGGTTTCTGGCGCTGCGCGACGGCACCACCTCCGGCGCACGGCGGCTGGCCAAGATGGGCGAGGGCACGCGGCTGGCAGTTCTTGCGCAGCGCGGGCGCTGGCTGCGGGTGCGGACCGAAACCGGGCTGGAGGGCTGGGCCCATTCCAACTGGATCCGCAAGGACGCCGCGGCCAGCGCCGCCGCGCCGGTTGCGCAGAACCAGTGCGATGCCCTGTGGTTCCAGCGCAACTCGATCTTTGCCCGCCGCGGTTACTGTTTTCAAAGCCCGCGCGGGCAGGCGGCGTTTTCCAACGCCGGATGCATTCCGGGAATGCGTGCGGGAGACGTGCCGCTGAGCGCGGCGGAACGGGCGGAGGTCACCAGGCTGAAGGCGCAGGAACAGCTGCTGGGGTGCCGCTAGGTCCTGCGCCTGCAATCGGCGCCGGTGCCTGCCGCAGAAGCGGGATCAGCCCTCCAGCCCCCAGCCGTCCGGCGCAAACCCGTGCGAGAGGGCCGTGCGGGTGGCCAGTTCCTCGCCGATCCAGATGCCGGTGGCAGAGATGATCTGGTCCGGCAGGGTGGCGGCCAGATAGGCGGGGTCTTCGCCTTCGGCCTCGAAGAACTCGCAGGCGTAGCCTTCGCGGCTCAGTTCTTCGGCCAGCGGGCGCCAGTCGGCGCCGCCGCGGGCGGGGACGAAGAAATAATCCACGTCCGCCGCCTCGGGCAGGCCGTGTTCGGCCTGCAGCTCGTTGAATGCCGCAACGGTTTCAGCCCGCTGCGCGTCGAAATCATGCGGCATCCTCTTTACTCCTGCTCAGCCAGGAAACGCTCGGCGTCGAGCGCGGCCATGCAGCCCATGCCGGCCGAGGTGACCGCCTGCCGGTACTTGTGGTCGGTCAGGTCGCCGGCGGCATAGATGCCGGGGATCGAGGTCTCGGTGGAGCCCGGCTTCACCTTCACATAGCCGCCGTTGTGCAGCTCCAGCACGTCCTTGACCAGTTCGTTGGCGGGGGCGTGGCCGATGGCGACAAAGACGCCCTTGCAGGGGATTTCCTTGATTTCGCCGGTCTGCACGTTCTTGACCACGACGCCTTCGACCCCCAGCGGGTTGTCGGTGCCCACCACCTCTTCGAGGGTGTGGAACCACAGGGTCTCGATCTTTTCGTTCTTCATCAAGCGGTCCTGCAGGATCTTCTCGGCGCGCAGCTCGTCGCGGCGGTGGATCAGGGTCACCTTGGAGGCGAAGTTGGTGAGGAACAGCGCCTCTTCCACGGCGGTGTTGCCGCCGCCGATCACCACGATCTCCTGGCCGCGGTAGAAGAAGCCGTCGCAGGTGGCGCAGGCGGAGACGCCGAAGCCCTTGAACTTCTCTTCGCTTTCCAGACCCAGCCATTTGGCGCGGGCGCCGGTGGCCAGAATCACCGCGTCGGCGGTGAAAGTGGTGCCGCTGTCGGCCTTGGCCACGAACGGACGCACGGAAGTGTCGAGCGAGGTGATGTAGTCGCCGATCACTTCGCAGCCCATCGCCTGGGCGTGCTCCTGCATCTTGATCATCAGGTCGGGGCCCTGCACCTCGGTGAAGCCGGGATAGTTCTCGACCTCGGTTGTGGTGGTCAGCTGGCCGCCGGGCTCGATGCCCTGAACCAGGATCGGTTCCAGCATGGCGCGGGCGGCATAGACCCCCGCGGTATAGCCGGCCGGCCCGGAGCCGATGATCAGAACCTTGGTGTGGCGCGTCTCGCTCATGTGTTGTGTCCCCACGTAATGCAGCCTGGCGGGCGTGCCGCCGTCAGGCAATGCATATAGCGGCAGGGCACGCGGGCTTAAACCCCCAAGGGCTTGTATGCCGCGGGATGCGGTTTTGACGGTATCGGGCAGAATAGTGGGTTGCACCTTCGCAGCGCAAAGAATATTGCGCGGCGATGAAACAATATTGCGCAGCCCGGCGGCGGTGCTATAAGAAACGCAAATCTCACAGGAGTTTCCGGCATGGTCACAACCCGTCTTGATCCGATTGATCGCAAGATTTTGTCGGAGCTTCAGGCCGATGGGCGGATGACCAATGTCGAGCTGGCCAAGCGGGTCGGCATTTCCGCGCCGCCGTGCCTGCGCCGGGTGCGGGCGCTGGAGGAGGCCGGTCTGATTCACGGCTACCACGCGGATGTGAACGCGCGCGAGCTGGGGTTCGAGGTGCAGGTCTTTGCCATGGTGGGGCTGGAGAGCCAGGCCGAGGCGGAGCTGAGCGCCTTCGAAGAGAAATGCCGCAGCTGGCCGCTGGTGCGCGAGTGCCACATGCTGAACGGCGAAGTGGATTTCATCCTGAAGTGCGTCTCCCCCGACCTCAGCACCTTCCAGAGCTTCCTGACCGGCGATCTGCTGACGACGCCGAATGTGGCCAGCGTCAAGACATCGCTGGTGATCCGCGGCGCCAAGGATGAGCCCGGCGTGCCGTTCGAGGTTCTGGAAGAACGGCTGGCGCGCGAGGCCTGAACAAATACCGAGAGATCAGGCCGGAGGCCGCGGGCGTCTCCGCCCGCCGGACCGGCATTACAGGATCGCTGGCCCCGGCCGGCTGACGCTGCCGGCCCGCGGGTGGGCCAGCGGGCCGAAGCCCTGGATGCTGTCGGTATGGGCGAACAGGTTCAGGAACAGCGTCTTGATCGCATAGCTTGCCAGCTTCAGCGCGTCCGGACCCGGGTGGTAGGTCTCAAAGGCCAGGCCGCCGACGGTGATCACCGCATGGCGCGGCAGGCAGAGGTGGTAGAGATCGACCGGCGCCGGCGGTGCGGTTTCAAAGATGCTCATGCCGTCCTGGAATTCGGATGCCAGGGTCAGCAGCTGGCCGTCGCCAGCGCCTTGCCGGTGCGGCGGCGTGCGCAGCAGGCGCGCGGCGGGGCCGGCCACTAGGCTGGCAGAGGGTTTCTGCAGGCCCAGGCTGTCGGCCATGAAACTGGTCAGGGTGCGGCTGCCGGAGCGGCCGGGCAGCACGCTGGTGCGGCCGATCCACAGCAGCGGCTGGCTGCCGCCGTCCCGGGTCAGGATCTCATCGCCGGGCAGCAGGTCCTCGACCGCGATCGGTCCCTGCGCGGTTTCCACCAGCGAGCCGCGGGAAAACGCGCTGAAGGCGTCGTCGAACAGCGGCAGGGCCGGGGCGATGTGGCGGGTTTCCGAGATGCCGCCGCCGGGCAGCAGGCAGCTGACCTCGTAGCGGCGCAGCTGCGGCTTGTTTGCGCTGCGCAGCGCAGCGGGGTCCTGCAGGATTGCAGTGGCCTCGACGGCATTGGCTGCAGCCCTGTGCAGCGACTGGGGGATGGTCATGACAGCAGACCTTTCCTTTCAAACTGCCCGCTTGCATCGGCCCCCACCGGCAACACAGACGTGCTTGAACGATATGATGCGCCCAGCTTTCCCGGATTTATCTCAAATTGTCAAAAAATCTGAAGCAAACTGGTTAATGCACTGGTCAAGCCGGGCAGCGGTGGCGGCTCAGCACCGGCGAACCGCAAAATCAGGCCGGTTGGATGCCCCCTTGGCGGCTGGCCGGGCCGGCGCGGATGCGCCAGGGGGGCCGCCGCGGGGGCATCCGTCCCCGGCGTTAACCCAGTTTCCGCGCGGATCCAGGAAGATGCGCCTGGCGGTGGCGGCGGGCGGTCCTCCAGGGCAGGGGGGCGGCTTCGCTCCTGGCGGAGCGGATAATTGAGGCAATGAAACGCTTGTTCATTTTCATGGTCAGTCTGTCCTTCGCCCGGCAGTTCCGCCCGGGGTGCCGGGCGGCTGCTGTTTTTTGCTTGTCTGACCTGATTTATGAGTAATCTTTGCGCCCTGAATATGGCCCGCACAGGGCATTTTCGGTCACGGCGGGGGRTGTCTCCGGGGCGGGCGCAGCCACAGGGCGGCTGTGTCAGGCGGCTGATTGCAAAGGAAAATGCAGGCTTGCCGCAGAGCGCGGGAGTGTCAAAGGCCGGGATTGCGGCGGAATTTAACAAAATCCGCCACAATTGCGCAGGTTAACGGGGCCTTAAAGGCGGATGCAGGAGATCAGGCGGCCGTAGTCGGCCTCTTTTGCATGGGTGGCGCGGCGGTAGGAGAAGAACTTCTCCGCGTCTGAATAGGTGCAGTGGCGGCTCCACTCGGCTGCGCCGATACCGGCCTGGCGCAGCTTGTACAGGCCGAGGCCGGGCAGGTCGAACAGGTAGCGGTCGCCCTCGCCATTGGCAAAGAAGCGGGCGTAGGCGTCGTCCTGCATCATGAAGTCGTCGAAGAATTCCGGGCCGACCTCATAAGCGCGCTGGGAAATGGTCGGGCCGATCACCGCGGCGGTGTTTTCGCGCCGGGCGCCGAGGCCCTCCATCGCGTCCAGCGTCGCCTCCAGCACCCCGTCCAAGGTGCCGCGCCAGCCCGCGTGGGCAGCGCCGATGACGCCGGCTTCGGGGTCGGAGAACAGCACCGGCTGGCAGTCGGCGGTCAGGATCGACAGCGCCAGCCCCGGCACATTGGTGACCATTGCGTCTGCCTGCGGCCGCTCCTGCGACGGCTCTGTCACCACCTGCACATCGGCGCTGTGGACCTGGTGCACGGCGCTCAGGTGTTCCGGCGGAACCTCCATTGCGGCGGCCACGCGGGCCCGGTTGATCCGTACCGCCTCGCGCTGGTCGGTGGAGCCGAGGCCGCAGTTCAGACCCTTGTAGATGCCGGAGGACGCGCCGCCCTTGCGGGTGAAGAACCCGTGCCGCACCGGGCCAAGCAGATCGGACGTGAGAATTTCAAGCGTCATGGGTTCAATCCTGGCAAAGGGGCAGCCTGTGGCGGGCAGAGGCCGAGCACTTTGAACAGGTTTCCCATTTCGTCCGGGTGCGTCAACCGCCGATGTGCGGCGATCAGGGAGTCCAGCGCCGCGCCCTGCAGCGGGGCGGCCAGGGCGCGGGCGCGGTCGGTGATGCCGAGCCGTTCCAGGAAAACGCCCTGCGGAGTGAGGCGGGTAAAGGCGCAATCGGCGGTTTTCGCTGCCATTGCCAGCGCCTCGAAATCCACATGCGCCGTCAGATCGGCCTCGCCGGGGGTCTGCAGCGGATCAGCGGGTTCATGCGCGCGCAGGGCCTGCAAGGTGTCCCCCAGCGCCCGCCAGTCGCCGTAGTCCACGATCAGCGCGGCGCCGCCATGGGCAGCGATTCGGGCGGCGATGGACTGGGTGACCGGGGCGGCGGCTTCGCAGATCTCGACCACATCGCCGTCCCGGGTGTCGGCCAGCCGGTGGTCCAGCGCAGGCTGCGGCGCGGCGGGGCTGAGGCCGAAGCTGAGGGCGCCGCCCTGCAGGCCGATGCGCTTCTCGCTCCAGCCGTCGCCTGCGCGGATGAACTGGCGGATGGGCAGCGCGTCGAAGAACTCGTTGGCGACCAGGAACAGCGGCTGAGCGGGCAGCGCATCCACGGTGTCCAGCCATTGGGGCGCGTAGCCGTCCAGCGCCTTGGCCTGGGCCGCGCGCAGGGTTGGCGAGGCCTCGACCAGATGGATCCGCATGGCGGCGTGGAAGCCGGGCACGCCGCGGGTGGCGCGCAGAAGATCCGCCATCAGGGTGCCGCGGCCGGGGCCCAGTTCGGCCAGCGCGAAGGGGGCGGGGGATCCCTGGTCCAGCCAGGCCTGGGCCAGCGACAGGCCCAGCAGCTCGCCGAACATCTGGCTGATTTCCGGCGCGGTGGTGAAATCGCCCTTGGCACCCAGCGGGTCGCGGGTGGTGTAATAGCCGAACTGCGGGTGCAGCAGGCAGTCGGCCATGTAGTCCGCTACCGACATCGGGCCATCGGTGCGGATGCGTGCGTGGAGATGGTTCAAAAGGCTCATGCGGTGCTCCGGGCCGCGTGCCGGGCGCGGATCAGGAACCAGAGGCCGATCGCAATCATCGGCAGCGACAGCGCCTGGCCCTGGGTCAGGCCGATGCCGTCAATGTGCCAGGCCAGCCCCAGCGGGTTGCCGGGGGTGACGAACTGGGCGTCCGGCTGGCGGAAGAACTCGACAATGAACCGGGCGAGCCCGTAGCCCGCCAGGAACACGCCCAAGAGGCGGCCCGGGGTGTGGAAGGCATTGCGGCGCCAGGCAAGGTACAGGAGCACGGCACTGAGGATCAGCCCCTCCATCAGCGCCTCATAGAGCTGCGAGGGGTGGCGGGCGCAAAGCTCTCCCAGCGCCTGGCCGCAGTCCTGCGCCGCCGGGCCGGGGAAGGCGACGCCCCAGGGCAGGCCGGTCGGGCGGCCCCAGAGTTCGGCATTGATGAAATTGCTGAGACGGCCCAGCAGCAGCCCCGGCGCGACGGTATGGGCCACCAGATCGGCCATTTGCAGGCGCGGGATGCCGTGGCGCGCGGCGTAGATCCAGGAGGCTGCGATCACCCCGATCAACCCGCCGTGAAAGGCCATGCCGCCCTGCCAGATCTTCAGGATCTCCGCAGGGTTCGTCAGGTAGTAGGCGGGCTGGTAGAACAGCACAAAGCCGAGCCGCCCGCCGAGGATCACGCCGAGAATGATCCAGGTGAGAAGGTCTTCGACCTGCCCGGGTTTCATCGGCGGCTGATTGGCAGGCCACAGCGCGGGGCGGCGCAGCGCCGCGACGGCCAGGCGCCAGGCGATGACGATGCCCGCGATATAGGCCAGCGCGTACCAGCGCAGGGCGAACTCGAAAGAGCCGAGGGCGATCGAGAAGATCTCGGGCGAGAGGTCGGGGAATTGGAACATGGCCTGCATGTGCGTCTGAATGCCTCTGCTCTCCGGGGGAAGTCAACGGCTTGCAGCCGGGCGTGTGCTTGCCCATATAGGACACAACCCCGAGACGGAGAAGAACATGCAGACCCGCAACAAGATCCTGGACGATATTTCGCAGCTGATGACCAATGCGATGGGCGTGGCCCAGGGCGCCAAGGACGAGGCGGAAACCGCGATGAAGAGCATGATCGACCGCTGGCTGGCCGACCGCGATTTCGTCACCCGCGAGGAGTTCGACGCGGTGCGCGCGATGGCGCAGAAGGCGCGCGAGGAGAACGAGGCGCTGAAGGCGCGGCTGGACGCGCTGGAGGCGGCGCAGAAGTGAGCCAAGGCGCTGGCGGGCGTATTGCCTGCCCTGCGGTGAATGGAAGCCTGCTGCGGCGTGGTGCTGCGGCGGGCTTTTTCGTGCCCCGTGTTTTTCCGGGGAGAGGCGGGCAGAGTGCCCGCCCGGCGGCGGTCTGCACAGCACGCATAGCTGCCCTGCGGGGCTGTGGATAAAAACAGGTCGCTTTCCGCCCGCTTGGTCGAAAACTGCGCAGCGGTTTGCGGGCCGGGCGGTACATGCTGGCTCAGCTTCATCAGAGGGATCACAGCATGGTGTCTGTCTATACGGTGCCGGGGGCGTTCAGCACTCAGGAATGCGCGGAAATCATCCGCAAGGCGGAGGAGGCGCCGGACAGCGAGGCGCTGCTGGTGGGCCAGACCCGGGATCACAACCTGCGCCGCGCCAGCGTGGTTTGGCTGGACGACGTGCCGGGCACCGGCTGGGTGATGGACCGGCTGATCTCGCTGGTGCGGCGGGCTAACAAGGAGCGCTTCGGCTTTGACCTGCGCGAGTTTGCCGAAAGCCCGCAGGCGGCCAGCTACAAATCCGAAGACAGCGGCCATTTCGCCTGGCACTCGGACATCGGCGACGGGCCGGTGGCGGGCAAGCGCAAGCTGAGCCTGATCGTGCAGCTGAGCAAGCCCGGCGCCTATGACGGCGGCGACCTGGAGATCATGCCGGGCGCCCATGTGGTGGCGGCCAGCCGGGTGCAGGGCAGCGCCACGGTGTTTCCCAGCTTCCTGCTGCATCAGGTGACTCCGGTCACCCGCGGCGAGCGCAAGTCGCTGACCGTCTGGGCGCACGGGCCGGCCTTCCGCTGAGCCTTGGGCCGCAATGACCCGCGGTCTTTGCAGCGCGGGCCCGCCATCCATGCGCCATTTACGATGTGTTCTGCTATATTGCACCCGGGCTGCCGTGCGGCGCCCGGGTGTGTTCAGCGGGGGACAGGTACGATGGCGGCACAGAACGGCTATATGCTGATTGCGGACATATCCGGGTACACGCAGTTCCTGACCTCCTCGGAGCTGGATCACGCCAATCCGATCCTGCAGTCGCTGCTGCAGGCGGTGGCGGAGCAGGTCGGCGAGCCGCTGCATTTCTGGAAGCTGGAAGGCGACGCGGTGCTGGCCTATTCGACCCGGGCTGAGCTGGTCTCCGGCGATCTGCTGCTGACGTTCTGCGAGAACCTCTATAACGCCTTTGCCGCCCGGCGGCAGGATATCGTGGCCAATACCACATGCCCCTGCCGCGCCTGCGCCAATGCCGGCGGGCTGGATCTGAAGGTCATCGTCCACTACGGCGCCTTTGACGAGATGCAGGTGGGGCCGGTCAAGGATCTGTCGGGTGCCGACGTGATTCTGGTGCACCGGATGACCAAGACCGAGGCCGCGGCGGAAACCGGCGTGCGCAGCTATGCGCTGTTCAGCGATGCCGCGGTGCAGGCAATGCAGCTGCAGGCGGCGATGAAGCCCTATTCACAAGAAATCGAGCATTTCGGCGACGTCACCATGCAGGTCTATGACCTGGCCCGCGCCTGGGAGCACTTCCGGGCCGGGCAGGCGCGGGATTTCCTGGAGGAGGCGGACGGGATCTGGACCTACCGGCGCCGGTTCAAGGCGCCGCCGCAGCTGGTCTGGGAGGCGCTGACCGCGCCGGAATTCAAGCTGCGCTGGATGGATCAGGTCAGCACCATGGAGATGGACAATCCGGACGGCCGCCTGGGGGCCGGATCGGTCTATCATTGCGGCCATTCCCTGGCGGAGTTTGTCTACCGGGTCACCGACTGGCAGCCGTTCGAGTATTTCTCGACCCGGATCAAGGATCCTGGCCGCGACGGCATCGAATTGCCTGAAACCTACCATCTGACGCCAGACGGGGACGGGACCGCGCTGCGCTATACCATGGGCCGGGCCTGTGACAGTGCAGGCAACCGGTCTGAGGTCTCGGAGCAGGAGGCGGTGGGGTTCCTGTCGGAATTCTGGCCGGCCTCTTTTGATGCGATGGATGCGGAGCTGGCGCAGCCGTCCTGATCCTGGCCTTTCACAGACCGCAAAATCCGGGCCTGGGGCGGTGCTCCGGGCTTTACCTCTGCGCCCGCCGGCTCCATAGTCACGCAGCCGGCATTTAGGGGGCTGTGGATTGTTCATCCACAAGTTATTGCAGATATCCCCAAAATAAAGGGTTGCCAGATCACCTTTTCGGCCCCACCATATCTAGTATGGGAGCGGGGATGCCTCCCCGGCCCGTAGCACAAAAACCTAGCTATAGGGCGCCTCTGTGCCCTGATGCGCTAGGCAAAATGAGAGGTGGCATCATGGCACTATCCGAGCTTCACCTGGAAGAAGACGTCCATCCGATCGACATCGTTGAGACCTTGGCGTCGCACCACGATTGGGACTTCGACAGGGTCGGGGACGATCAGATCGCGATGTCGGTGGAAGGGCAGTGGCGCACCTATTCGCTGACGCTGGCCTGGTCGGGCTATGAAGAATGCCTGCGGCTGGTCTGCAGCTTCGAGATGGAGCCGCCGGAGGCGGAGCTGCCGCAGCTCTATGAGCTGATCAACTGCATGAACGACCAGTGCTGGGAAGGCTCCTTCACCTATTGGGCGGACCACAAGCTGATGCTGTTCCGGTACGGGCTGATGCTGTCCGGCGGCCAAATGGCAACGCCGCAGCAGATCGACGCGATGCTGCACGCGGCGGTGGCCAATGCGGAGCGCTACTATCCGGCGATCCAGCTGGCGGTCTGGGGCCAGCGCAGCCCGCAGGAGGCGATGCAGGTCGCCATTGCAGAGGCTTACGGGCGGGCGTAAACCTGTGCCCTGAACCTGATACGAAGGGGAGGGGCGAAACATGGATATGCAGGATATCGCTGCCCGCGGCCTGGTGCTGCTGGGCTGCGGCAAGATGGGATCGGCGATGCTGGCCGGATGGCTGGAGGGCGGACTGCCCGCATCCTCGGTCTGGGTGATCGACCCGCACCCGTCGGAGTGGCTGAAGAGCACCGGCGTTCACATCAACGCAGAGCTGCCCGCGGCGCCGGGGATCGTGCTGATCGCGGTGAAGCCGCAGATGATGGGCGAGGCGCTGCCCGTGCTGCAGAGCTACGGCAACGGCACCACCCTGTTCATTTCCGTTGCAGCAGGCACCTCTATCGCGACTTTCGAAGATGTTCTGGGCGCGCAGTCGCCGATCGTGCGGGCGATGCCCAACACGCCGGCCGCCGTGGGCCGGGGAATCACCGCGATTATCGGCAATGCCCATACCAGTGATGCGGATATCGGCCGGGCCGAGGGGCTGCTGCAGGCCGTGGGCCAGACCGTGCGGCTGGAAAACGAGGGCCAGATGGATGCTGTCACTGGCGTCAGCGGCTCCGGCCCGGCCTACGTGTTCCACCTGATCGAGACCCTGGCTGCCGCGGGCGAAGCGCAGGGGCTGCCTGCTGAGCTGGCGATGAAGCTAGCCAAGGCAACCGTGGGCGGTGCCGGTGCGCTGGCAGAGGCGGCAGAGGAAAGCCCCAGCCAGCTGCGCATCAATGTGACCAGCCCCAACGGCACCACCCAGGCAGCTTTGGAAGTGCTGATGGATGATGACGACGGTTTCCCGGCACTGCTGAACCGTGCCGTTGCCGCGGCCACCAACCGCTCCAAGGAGCTGTCGCGTGGCTGAGATCAACTTCGATGACTTCATGAAAGTCGACATCCGCGTGGGCGAAGTGGTCCGCGCGGAGCCGTTTCCCGAGGCGCGCAAGCCGGCAATCAAGCTCTGGGTCGATTTCGGGGCCGAAATCGGCGTAAAAAAGAGCTCAGCGCAGATTACGGCGCATTACATGCCGGAAACGCTGGTGGGCAAGCAGGTTCTGGCCGTCGTAAACTTCCCGCCGCGGCAGATCGGCAAGTTCATGTCAGAGATCCTGGTTCTGGGCCTGCCGGATGAAAACGGAGAGATATTCCTGGCCGGGCCTGATGGAAAGGTCCCGCTGGGCGGGAGGATGCACTGAGATGAAAATCTGGATTGCGCGGCCGATGACGGCAGCGGTCACGGCACGGGCGCGGGAGGCCTTTGGTGATCTGGAAATCCGTGAGACCAACGCGGTGATGAGCGAGGCGGAGATGCTTCGGGCTTTGTCCGAGTTCGACATCGTCGTGCCGACGCTGGGCGACAAGTTTTCGGCGGAGATCTTTGCCAAGGCGGGCACGCCCCGCTGCAAGCTGCTGGCCAACTTCGGGGTCGGCTACAACCACATCGACGTGGAGGCCGCGCGGGCGGCGGGCGTCGAGGTGACCAACACGCCGGGCGCGGTGACAGATGCCACCGCCGATATCGCGATGACGCTGATCCTGATGTCGGCGCGCCGCGCCTCCGAGGGCGAGCGGATGCTGCGCAAGGGCGATTGGGAGGGCTGGCACCCGACCCAGATGCTGGGCCTGCATGCCACCGGCAAGCGCGTCGGCATCGCCGGCATGGGGCGCATCGGCCAGGCGATTGCACGGCGCTGCCATTTCGGCTTTGGCATGGATGTGTCCTATGTGGCGCGCTCCCCCAAGGAACTGGACTTCCCGGCCGACCGCGCCGAGAGCCTGATTGCGATGGCGGGTGAAGTGGACTTTCTGGTGGTGGCGGTCCCGGGCGGCGCGGAAACCACGCATCTGATCAACGCCGAAGTGCTGAACGCCATGCAGTCCCATGCGCATCTGATCAACATCGCCCGCGGCGAAGTGGTGGAAGAGGCGGCGCTGATCGAGGCGCTGCAAAACAACCGGATCGGCGGTGCGGGTCTGGACGTCTATGAGTTCGAGCCCAAAGTGCCGCAGGCGCTGATTGATCTGGACAACGCCACCCTGCTGCCGCATCTGGGCACCGCCACCGAGGAAGTGCGCAGCAACATGGGCCATATGGCGCTGGACAACGTCGAGGCCTATCTGGCGGGCGCAGAGCTTCCCAACCGGGTTTAAGCCAAGCTGTGCGTACGGCTGGAATGATGCAGCCGCCCTACGGGGCGGCTGTTCTGTCTTTGGGGGTGTCGCCGGTGGCCTCGCGCCAATGGCGGCGGCAGAGCGAGACATAGGTCTCATTGCCGCCGATCTGCACCTGGTCGCCCTCGGTCATCACCTGGCCTTGATCGTCCTGCCGCACAACCATGGTGGCCTTCTTGCCGCAATGGCAGATGGTGCGCACCTCGCGCATCTCATCGGCCAGCGCCAAGAGAGTGGCAGAGCCGGGAAACAGGTTGCCCTGGAAATCCACGCGCAGCCCGTAGGCCAGCACCGGCACCCGCAGGTCGTCGACCACGCGGGCCAGCTGCCAGACCTGCTGAGGCTCCAGGAACTGCGCCTCATCCACGAAAATTGCTGCCAGCGGGCCGCGGGCCAGGCGCGTCTCGATCCGGGCATAGAGGTCGTCGCCTGCGGCGAACATATCCGCCTCCTCGCCGATGCCGATGCGAGACGCGATTTTGCCGGCGCCGGCCCGGTCGTCCAGCCGGGCGGTCAGCAGATAGGTCTCCATATGGTTTTCGCGGTAGTTGTGCGACGCCTGCAGCAGCACCGTCGACTTGCCCGCGTTCATGGTCGAGTAATTGAAATAAAGCTTGGCCATGGCGGCGGGTTTACCTGCATGGGGGCGCCGGGGAAACCGGATTCTTGGACGCCGCCGCGGGACTGTCGAGGCAAAGGGGGAGACAAAGGAAGGCTCACCGGGGCAGACGCGGCCAGGGTGGAACAAAACCCTTTTCGGCGGCCAACGCCATTTGCCCCGGAGAGCACAAGTTCCGGGCAGACCAATTACCCTGAAGGCAGGATGTCACTCACCCATCCTGCTTTGCACTGGACAACAGATGCCAATCGCACCATGTCACTTGCTAAATCCCTGAAAACCTGAGGGATGGATAAGGTATCGCAATTCCTCTACAACTCGGATATGGGAAATTAACTGGTTCGTTCCCCATGGGGCGCGGCGGTCAAGCCAGGCAGGAATTTTATGGCGGAAATCGGGACGTATCTGAAAAAGCACACAGAGGCGCTGGTCAAGGATGTGGGTATCGAAGCTGCCTGCCAGATCACCGGCAAGTCAAAGGCGACACTGGGGCGGTATTACTCGGACAATGCAGAGCATGCCGACCGGTTCATGCCGGTGGATGCGGTGGCCAAGCTGGAAAGCGCGTCGTCCTATCCGCATGTGACCTCGGCGCTGGCGGATCTGAAGAACATCACCCTGTCCTACAACGGCAATGGCAGTGCCGAGGAAACCGGCCGCAGCGGCGGCGTGAACTCGGATGTGATTGCTCTCAGCCAGCGGTTCGCCCAGCTGATGTGCGAGTACCAGGCCGCGATGGAAGACGGCATCATCACCGTCAATGAGGCAAAACGCCTGCTTCGCGAGACGGTGCTGCTGCAGCAGGTGCTGCTGGATATGAAGCTGCATCTGGAAGAAGAAAGTGCCTGACACGCCTGATCTGAGCGATCTGCCCTGGATTGCGGCGGATCAGCTGCATCCGGTTGACGTGGACCTGCTGTCGGCGCCGGGTGATCCGCGCCACCCGCCGCGCATCCTGTTGCTTTACGGTTCCCTTCGCGAGGTGAGCTATTCCCGCAAGACGGCGGAGGAAGCGGCGCGGGTGCTGCGCGCCCTGGGCTGCGAGACGCGGATCTTCGACCCCTCCGGCCTGCCGCTGCCGGATGATACGGGCGCGGCGGACCATCCTAAGGTGGCGGAGCTTCGCGAGCTGGCGGTCTGGTCCGAGGGCATGGTCTGGTCCAGCCCGGAGCGCCACGGCGCGATGACCGGCATCATGAAGCTGCAGATCGACTGGCTGCCCCTGTCCCTGCAGGGCGGCATCCGCACCACCCAGGGAAAGACGCTGGCGGTGATGCAGGTTTCCGGCGGCTCGCAAAGCTTCAACGCGGTCAATCAGATGCGCATCCTGGGCCGCTGGATGCGGATGGTGACGATCCCGAACCAGAGCTCGATCCCCAAGGCCTGGCTGGAATTCGAGGAAGGCGAACGGCTGCCCGAAGGCCCGTTCTACCGCCGCCTGGTCGATGTGATGGAAGAACTGGTGAAGTTCACCTGGCTGGTGCGCGGCCGCAAGGATTACCTGACCGACCGTTACTCCGAGCGGGTCGAAAGCGCCGAAGAGGTGCACAAGCGGGTGTCGCAGAAGTAGCCCGGGGCGCAGGCACCCGGAGCCAAGCTGACAGAGCCCCGGCAGCGCCGGGGCTTCTTCGTTCCGGATCAGTTTTGCGGAGCGGGGAGAGCCCTTTGCCTCTCCGTTCGCCTCATAGGTGCGGGCAGCGGTTAAGCAATTGGGCGGTGCAGATCCGGCTCTTTAGCCGCTTGTTAAGGCTTATTTGCGCCGCAATTGGGCCGCGAAGTTACCGGCCGGGCCGGAAAAGCCGTAAAACCAGCGGAAACCAAGGATTTTTCTCCTAACGAAACAGGTGGCATTTTTCCTTGTTTTAAATAGGTTTTTTCGAAAATTGACGGCGCCCGTTAAGTAAATAAGGGGTTTATGCGCGCTGGCTTTGGCAACAAAGGCGCCGGTTAACCTTCTGTTAAGCCTGCCACATTCTGCGCATCTTTCTGCCAGCGCAGCACCGCAGCAGGCCCCATTCCGGCCCAAGGCCTCACCCATCCTGATGATGAGCAAACATGGAGTGTGGGTCATGAAAGGGCTTCTGGGAATTTTCACTGCAATCGCCGTTGCAGCCGGCGCCAATGCCGCCGCGGCAGGGGGGCAGGGAACTGCCGTGCAGGCGGTGCCGGGCTGGCAGGCGGTGGGCCGGCTGAACATCGGCGGCCGGGCCATGTGCACGGCGACGCTGATTGCGCCGGACCTGGTGCTGACCGCTGCCCATTGCATGCATGACATCCGCCACGGGCGGCGGGTGAACCCGCGCAGCATCAAGTTCGAGGCCGGCCTCAACGGCCGCCAGTCCAAGGCCGCGCGCAGTGTGGCCAAGGTGGTGATCCACCCCGGCTACCGCCACGGCCGGACCAGCCAGTTCCAGACCGGCACCGATATTGCCGTGCTGCGCCTGGACCGGGCGATCAGCGGCGAAGTTGTCCGCCCGCTGTCGCTGGCTGCCGCGCCGCAGAAAGGCGCTCAGGTGGACGTGATGTCCTATTCCCACAGCAACGCCTCCTCGCCGCGGCTGCAAAGCGCCTGCCATGTGATCGCGGCGCGCCAGAGCTCGGTCATCACCACCTGCCGGGTGGACTATGGCGCTTCCGGCTCGCCAGTGCTGCAGACACGGCCCGGCCGGCTGCCGCAGCTGGTATCGGTGATTTCTTCCAAGGCGCGGATGGGCGGCAAGGGCGTGTCGCTTGCCGCCCCCCTGGGGCATGACCTGCAGAAGCTGATCGGCCAGGCAGGGTAGGCCCGGTTCGCGCGGGCACATCTGCAAAAGCTAAAAGCCCCGGGGAATCCCCGGGGCTTTCTTGTGTCTTTCAGTGACGCACTGAGCGTGTCCGGGTGCGTGCTCAGCCCTGCAGCGACTTCACCTCGACATCCCCTTCGGCCTGCGCCTTGATGGCGCGGGCGGCGGCGTTGGCGCCGGCCGCGGTGGTGAAGTAGGGGATCTTGTCATACAGCGCGACGGAGCGCATTTCCTTGCTGTCCTCAACCGCTTGCGCGCCCTCGGTGGTGTTCATCAGCAGCTGGACGCCGCCGTCCTTCAGCATGTCCACGACGTGCGGGCGGCCCTCATAGACCTTGTTCACCAGCTCGCAGGCCACCCCCTGGCTTTCCAGCCAGTTCTGGGTGCCGCGGGTGGCAACCAGGGTGAAGCCCTGTTCCACCAGGATCTGCGCCGCTTCCAGCATCAGCTGGCCCTTGTCGGCGTCCTTGATCGAGATGAAGGCGCGGCCCTTGGACGGCAGCACCATGCCGGCGCCCATCTGCGCCTTGAGGAAGGCGCGGGCAAAGGAGCGGTCCCAGCCCATGACTTCGCCGGTGGAACGCATTTCCGGGCCGAGGATGGTATCGACGCCCGGGAAGCGGGCGAAGGGCAGCACTGCTTCCTTGACCGAGAACCAGGGCATGTCCGGGTCGGCCAGGGTCATCGGGTCGGCAATCGGGGTGTTGACGTCATAGCCCGCATCCGGGCCGTAGGGCGGGCGCATCGGGAAGTTGGTCAGCGGCTCGCCGGCCATCACGCGGGCGGCGATGGAGGCGATGGCGCTGTCGGTGGCCTTGGCAACAAACGGCACGGTGCGCGAGGCGCGCGGGTTCACTTCGATGAGGTAGATCTCGCCGTCCTTGATCGCGAACTGCACGTTCATCAGGCCGACCACGTTCAGCGCCAGCGCCAGGGCGTTGGTCTGTTCCTTGATCTGCTCGATCACGTCCTTGTCGAGCGAGTAGGGCGGCAGCGAGCAGGCAGAGTCGCCGGAGTGCACGCCGGCTTCCTCGATGTGCTGCATGATGCCGGTGACGTGCACGTCCTTGCCGTCGCAGAGCGCATCCACGTCCAGCTCAACCGCGCCAGCCAGGTAGCTGTCCAAGAGCACCGGGCTGTCGCCGGAGACCACCACCGCCTCGGCGATGTAGCGCTTCAGCTGGTCCATGTCGCGGACGATTTCCATCGCCCGGCCGCCCAGAACATAGGACGGGCGGATCACCAGCGGGAAGCCGATTTCGCCTGCGATTTCCAGCGCCTGTTCGTCGGTGGAGGCGATGCCGTTCTTCGGCTGCTTCAGGCCCAGCTGGTTGACCAGCGCCTGGAAGCGCTCGCGGTCCTCGGCCAGGTCGATGGCGTCGGGGGAGGTGCCCAGGATCGGGATGCCCTCGGCCTCCAGCGCGTTTGCCAGTTTCAGCGGGGTCTGGCCGCCGAACTGCACGATGACGCCGTGCAGGGTGCCGTTGTCCTGCTCCACCCGCAGGATTTCCATCACGTGCTCGAACGTCAGCGGTTCGAAATACAGCCGGTCCGAGGTGTCATAGTCGGTCGACACAGTCTCGGGGTTGCAGTTGATCATGATGGTTTCATAACCCGCGTCGGTCAGCGCAAAGCAGGCGTGGCAGCAGCAGTAGTCGAACTCGATGCCCTGGCCGATCCGGTTGGGGCCGCCGCCGAGGATGACGACTTTCTTCTTGTCCGAGGGGCGCGCCTCGCATTCGACGTCGCCGAATGCCGGGGTCTCGTAGGTCGAGTACATGTAGGGGGTCTGCGCCTCGAATTCGGCGGCGCAGGTGTCGATCCGCTTGAACACGGCGTTGACGCCCAGGGCGCGGCGGGCCTTGCGGACCTCGGCCTCTTTTTGGCCGGTCAGCTTGGCCAGGCGGGCATCGGTGAAGCCCAGCATCTTGAGCGCGCGCAGACCGGCCTCATCCGACGGCAGGCCGCTTTCGCGGATTTCGGCCTCGGCCTCGACGATTTCGCGAATGCGGGCCAGGAACCAGGGGTCGAACTTGGTGACGGCCTGGATTTCATCATCCGAAAGCCCGTGGCGCATTGCTTGCGCAATGGTGCGCATCCGGTCGGGGGTCTGCTTGCCGATGGCCTTGATCACCGCGGCGGTGTCGCCTGCAGGCTCCCACGGTCCGGCGCCGACACCGTCGATCATCACCTCGTCAAAGCCGGTCAGGCCCGATTCCATCGAGGCCAGCGCCTTTTGCAGCGATTCATGGATGGTGCGGCCGATGGCCATCGCCTCACCCACCGATTTCATCGCGGTGGTCAGGTAGGGCTCGGAGCCCGGGAATTTCTCGAAGGCGAATTTCGGGATCTTGGTGACGACATAGTCGATGGTCGGCTCGAACGAGGCCGGAGTCACCTTGGTGATGTCGTTGTCCAGCTCATCCAGGGTGTAGCCCACCGCCAGCTTGGCCGCGATCTTGGCAATCGGGAAGCCGGTTGCCTTGGAGGCCAGCGCGGAAGAACGCGATACCCGCGGGTTCATCTCGATCACCACCATGCGGCCGTCGTGGGGGTTCACCGCCCACTGAACGTTGGAGCCGCCGGTTTCCACGCCGATCTCGCGCAGCACGTTGATCGAGTGGGTGCGCATGATCTGGTATTCTTTGTCGGTCAGCGTCAGCGCCGGCGCCACGGTGATCGAGTCGCCGGTGTGCACGCCCATCGGGTCGACGTTTTCGATGGAGCAGACGATGATCGCGTTGTCCGCCTTGTCGCGGACCACTTCCATCTCATATTCTTTCCAGCCCAGCAGGCTTTCATCCACCAGGATCTGGTTCACCGGCGATGCATCCATGCCGGAGCGGCAGAAGTGGATGTAGTCGTCGCGGTTATAAGCCACACCGCCGCCGGTGCCGCCGAGGGTGAAGGCAGGGCGGATGATCGCGGGCAGGCCGATTTCGTCCAGCGCTTCCAGCGCGATGCGCACACCTTCGTCCAGGTCGGCGGTGCCGTTTTCACGCTTGGGCGCGGTGACGATGGTGGCCTTGGGGTTCTCGATGCCGAGGCGGTCCATCGCTTCGCGGAACAGCTTGCGGTCTTCGGCCATCTCGATGGCGTCGCGTTTGGCGCCGATCATCTCAACGCCGAATTTCTCCAGCACGCCCATCTCTTCCAGCGCCAGCGAGGTGTTGAGGCCGGTCTGCCCGCCCATGGTCGGCAGCAGCGCGTCGGGGCGCTCTTTCTCGATGATCTTGGCGACCACTTCGGGCGTGATCGGTTCGATATAGGTGGCGTCGGCCAGACCGGGGTCGGTCATGATGGTGGCCGGGTTGGAGTTCACCAGAATGACCCGGTAGCCTTCTTCGCGCAGCGCCTTGCAGGCCTGGGCGCCGGAGTAGTCAAACTCGCAGGCCTGCCCGATGACGATCGGACCGGCTCCGATGATCATGATCGACTGGATGTCCGTTCTCTTGGGCATGGCAGGCTTCCTTTGGTTTTTCGCGCGAGCAGGCTTTGAATCACGGGCGCTGGCGTGCGCCCAAATTGTCCTGCGTTATAGGGACCGCGCCGAAAGGTTCAAGGGGTATCGGAAACGGAATTGGAAATGCCGCATCCACCCCTTTTGTTCGCATAGCGAACAGATATATGTGGGGGCAAGAAACTCGCGGAGATTTTTTCAGTGCGGATTCGCTTTGACCGGGGCCCCAAGGGGGCTGGCACATGCTTTGACCAGCCGCTGCGCATGATCCGCGCGGACGGGCCGGAAGAGGTGTCTGCTGCGCTGGCGGCGCTGGATGCGGCGCGGGACGCCGGGCATTGGCTGGCGGGCTATGCGTCTTATGAGCTGGGCTATGCGCTGGAGCCAAAGCTGGCGGGCCGGATGCCAACAGACCGGCGGCTGCCGCTGATCTGCTTCGGGGTTTATGAAGAACCGCTGCCTCAAGATGCTCAGGGCAGCGCCCGGCCCGACGAGGAGGAAGCGAAGCGCCCGCCCCGTGGGGGGCGGGACGGGCGCTGCCCGGCTTATCAGCCGGGTGATGCAGGATTAGAGGGCATTACACCCCGCTGGACCTACGAGCGCTACGCCGAAGCTTTCACTGAGGTGAACCGCAACATCGGCAAGGGTGACATCTATCAGGCCAACCTGACCTTTCCGATTGATGCGGACGCCTATGGCACGGCTGAGGAGCTCTATGCCGCCGTGCAAGCCAAGCAGGCGGTCGGCCACGGCGTGCTGGTCGAACAGGACGGGCTGCCGGACCTGTTGTCGCGCTCGCCGGAGCTGTTCTTCCGCACCGATGCGGAGGGCGTGATCGAGACCCGCCCGATGAAAGGCACCCAGCCGCGCAGCGACGACCCGGTGGAGGACGCCCGCCGCCGCGACTTTTTGCGCCAGGATGAGAAGAACCGGGCCGAGAACCTGATGATCGTCGACCTGCTGCGCAACGACATCAGCCGCGTGGCGCAAACAGGCTCGGTGCATGTGCCGGAGCTGTTTGCGGTGGAGAGCTATGCCACCGTGCACCAGATGGTGTCTTTGGTGCGGGCAAAGCTGCAGCCCGATGCCGGGCTGGCAGAGATTTTTGCGGCGCTGTTCCCCTGCGGTTCCATCACCGGCGCGCCCAAGATCCGCGCGATGGAGATCCTGGCCGAGCTGGAGCCCTGGGCGCGCGACATCTATTGCGGCACCATCGGCTGGGCCGCGCCGGACGGCGCGTCGGAGTTCAACGTGGCCATCCGCACATTGATGCTGGAAGACGGCCGCGCGACGCTCAACGTGGGCGGCGGCGTGGTCTGGGACAGCACTGCGGAATCGGAATATGAGGAAGCCCTATGGAAAGCCCGGTTCGCCCGCGTGACGCCCTCCAGAACGATCCCGCTTTCCGCCTGATCGAAACGCTGGGCTGGCATCCGGGGCAGGGATTCCGGCATCTGGCGCAGCATCTGGCCCGGATAGGGCGCAGCGCGGCGGCCTTTGGCATTCCCTTTGATCCTGAGCAGGCGCAGGCGGTTCTGGCTGAGGCCGCCGGAAATGCGCCGCTGCGCTGCCGCCTGACACTGGATGCGGCCGGGCAAATGGAACTGACCACAGCACCGCTGGGAAACAGCCCCTCCGAATGGCGCCTCGGCATAGCGGGCACCAGGCTGGAGGCCGATGACATCTGGCTGCAGCACAAGACCACCCGCCGCGCGCTTTATGATACGGCGCGGGCCGGGATGCCGGAAGGCGTGGATGAGCTGCTGTTCCTGAACCGGCGCGGCGAGGTCTGCGAGGGCACTATCACCAATCTCTTCGTGACCCGTGCAGATGGCCGGATGGTGACGCCGCCGCTTTCCTGCGGGCTGCTGCCGGGCATTCTGCGGCAGGTGATGCTGGAAAGCGGCCAATGCTTGGAGGCTGTGCTGCGCCTAGAGGATCTGAGGGACGCAAACGCCATCCACATGGGCAACTCGCTGCGCGGGCTGATCCCGGCCCGGCTGGTCTGACAGGCAGCGCAGCGGCGCTTTGCCGGCGGGGCTGGAAGGGGCGGGAGGTCCCGGCCGGCGTAAGGAACCGCGGGTTTCCGGCGCCAGACCGCGCGGAAATGGCCCTGTTTGCTTGACAAGCGGGCTGCAACCTTGTGTACCACCCCGGACGAATTCCGCGCCCTTTTGCGCATTTCCCGAATGACGGTCCCGAAGGACCCGCGACCCGCATAACGAAAGGCCGAGCCATGCACGCCTACCGCAGCCATACCTGCGCCGAACTGAACAAATCCAACGTGGGTGAAACCGTCCGCCTGTCGGGCTGGGTCCACCGCGTCCGCGACCACGGCGGCCTCTTGTTCATCGACCTGCGCGACCACTACGGCATGACCCAGGTCATGGCCGACCCGGACAGCCCGGTGTTTGCCGAGATCGAGAAGGTCCGCAGCGAATGGTGCATCCGCATCGACGGCAACGTGCTGGCGCGCGACGAAAGCCTGGTGAACCCCAAGATCCCGACCGGCGAGATCGAGGTCTTCATCCGCGACATCGAAGTGCTTGGGAAATCCGAGGAACTGCCGCTGATGGTGTTCGGCGAGCAGGAATACCCGGAGGAAACCCGCCTGCGCTACCGCTACCTGGACCTGCGCCGCGAGAAGATGCAGAAGAACATGCTGCTGCGCTCCAACATGGTGGCCTCGATCCGGCGCCGGATGTGGGACATCGGCTTCAACGAATACCAGACCCCGATCATCACCGCGTCGTCGCCCGAGGGCGCGCGCGACTTCCTGGTGCCGTCGCGCCTGCACCCGGGCAAGTTCTATGCGCTGCCGCAGGCGCCGCAGCAGTTCAAGCAGCTGATGATGGTGTCGGGCTTTGACAAGTATTTCCAGATCGCGCCCTGCTTCCGCGACGAGGACCCGCGCGCCGACCGCTCGCCGACCGACTTCTACCAGCTCGACATGGAAATGTCCTTTGTCACCCAGCAGGACGTGTTCGACACCATCGAGCCGGTGATGAAGGGCGTGTTCGAGGAATTCGGCGGCGGCCGCAAGGTGGACCAGACCTGGCCGCAGATCTCCTATAAGGATGCAGCGCTGTGGTACGGCACCGACAAGCCGGACCTCAGGAACCCGATCAAGATGCAGGTGGTCTCCGACCACTTCCGCGGCTCGGGCTTTGCGATCTTCGCCAAGCTGCTGGAGCAGGACGGCACCGAAATCCGCGCCATCCCGGCACCCACCGGCGGCTCCCGCAAGTTCTGCGACCGGATGAACGCCTTTGCCCAGAAAGAGGGCCTGCCGGGCATGGGCTACATCTTCTGGCGCGAGGGGGCAGACGGCATGGAAGCGGCAGGCCCGCTGGCCAAGAACATCGGCCCCGAGCGCACCGAGGCGATCCGCCAGCAGCTGGAGCTGGGCGTGGGCGATGCGGCCTTCTTCCTGGGCGGCAAGCCCAAGACGTTCCAGACCGTTGCAGGCAAGGCGCGCAACGTGATCGGCGAAGAGCTGGGGCTGACCGAACAGGACCGCTTCGCCTTTGCCTGGATCGTGGATTTCCCGATCTACCAGGAGGACGAGGAGACCGGAAAGCTGGACTTCGACCACAACCCGTTCTCAATGCCCAAGGGCGGCATGGATGCGTTGCAAGGCGATCCTCTGGCCGTCACCGGCTACCAGTACGACCTGGCGTGCAACGGCTATGAGCTGGTCTCCGGCGCGATCCGGAACCACAAGCCGGAGATCATGTTCAAGGCCTTCGAAATTGCCGGTTACGGCGAGGAAGAAGTGCGCAAGCGCTTTGGCGGCATGGTCAACGCCTTCCAGTACGGCGCCCCGCCGCACGGCGGCTGCGCGGCCGGCATCGACCGCATGGTGATGCTGCTGGCCGACGAGGCCAACATCCGCGAGGTCATCATGTTCCCGATGAACCAGCGCGCCGAGGATCTGATGATGGCGGCGCCCTCCGAGCCGATGGCCGAGCAGCTGATGGAGCTGGGGCTGCGGGTGATCCCGCAGGATCAGTAACCGCCGCAAGAGTTTTTCAGAGGCCCGGGCAGATGTCCGGGCCTTTTTTCGTTGCGGCCGGAAATACTGCTGCGCAGGCGACGGAATGCGCGGAGATTTGCGTATCACTTGAAAATCACCTGTGGGCCGGGGCGGCGATGCCCTAACCTGCATGTGCACAGACAGTCCAGGGAGAGAGCAGGGCAATGCGGTTTGACGGGGAAATGGCTGAGATCCGCTTTGGCGCCGGGCTGTCGCCGCTGGTGCCGCCGCCTGCCTCGGCGGAAGCCATGCTGGGGCGCCTGCAAGGGCCGGACGGCATCGCGCAGGCCTTTCCGGTTCCCGGTTTCGATGAGGCGATGGCGGGCGGCCGGACCTTCTGGCAGCTGCGGCAGGAGCGCAAGCGGCAGGAAGGCAAGCCCGGATATGAGGCAGCGGACAAGGCCTTCAAGGACTTCCGGCGGGCGCGCAATCACGCCCGGATCGGATGGCACGGCCAGCGGCTGCTGCGCCATATCCATACCCGCGACGGCTTTCGCGAGCGGCTGGCGCTGTTCTGGGCCGATCATTTCACGGCGCAAGGCAAGAACGGCGCCCTGCGGGTTCTGGCGGCGCCATATGCGGAAACCGTGATCCGGCCGCATCTGGCGGGCCGGTTCGAGGACATGCTGATCGCCGCCGTCACCAGCCCGCTGATGCTGCACTATCTGGATCAGAAAGACTCTGCCGGCCCAGCCAGCTGGGCCGCAAAGCGGCGCAAGCGGCTGGCGGGGCTGAACGAGAACCTGGCGCGGGAGGTGCTGGAATTGCACACGCTGGGGGTGGACGGCCCCTACAGCCAGACGGATGTGCGCCAGCTGGCTGAGCTGTTCACCGGACTTTCCTTCAGCGGCAAGGACGGGTTTGTCTTCCGGCCCGGGATGGCGGAGCCGGGGTCTGAGACGGTGCTGGGAAAGGCATACGGCGGCGGCAATCCGGAGCTGGAGCAGGTGCTGGCGGCCTTGCGCGATCTGGCCCGCCATCCTGCCACCGCGCGCCATATCGCCAGGAAACTGGCGGTGCATTTCACCTCTGACGCGCCGGAACAAGCCTTGGTGGACCATTTGGCCGCACAGTACCGGGCCGGCAATGGCGATCTGATGCAGGTCTATGCGGCGCTGCTGGAGCATCCGGCGGCCTGGGCGCCGGAGCTGGGCAACGTAAAGCCGCCGTATGATTTTCTGGCCTCCGCCTGCCGGGCGCTGGCGGTGCCGGAGGCACGGATCGCACGCCTGAAACCGGGGCCGCTGAACGGTCTGCTGCTGGCGCCGCTGACGCCGATGGGTCAGCGCTGGGAGTTTGCTGCCGGTCCGGACGGCTGGGCGGAGGCAGACACCGCCTGGATCACCCCGCAGGCGCTGGCCGCCCGGCTGCGCTGGGCGATGGCGGCGCCGCGGCGGCTGCTGCGGGAGCTGCCGGACCCGCGCGCCTTTGCAGAAGCCGCCCTTGGCTCCTATGCCAATGAGCGTATCCGTTTTGCCGCCCGCGCCGCGGAGACCCGGTCCGAGGGGATCGGCTTGATCCTTTCTTCTCCCGCCTTTCAGCGCCGCTAACAGGAGGCCATTGTGATGAAACTGACCAGACGTTCGCTGCTTGCCCGTTCTGCCGCGCTGGGCTGCTCGCTGGCGGCCAGCCCGCTGCTGACTCCGGTCACCCTTGCCGCGGCGCCCTGGGATGCAAGGCTGGTGGTGATCATCCTGCGCGGCGGCATGGATGCGCTGGATGTGGTGCAGCCTTATGGCGATCCGGACTATGCCGGGCTGCGCCGGACCCTGTCCGGCGGCCCGGACGCAGGGGCATCGGATCTGGACGGGTTTTATGCTTTGCACCCGGGCCTGGCGCCGCTGCTGCCGTTGTGGCGGCAGGGAGAGCTGGGCTTCGTGCAGGCGGTCTCCACCCCCTACCGCGACCGGCGCAGCCATTTCGATGGCCAGGATCTGCTGGAGGCGGGAACCGCCGGACCGGGGCAGGCGGCGGGGGGCTGGCTGAACCGCCTGCTGCAGCTGCTGCCGGGGATAGAGGCGCGCACCGCCTTTGCGATCGGCCAGGAGCGGATGCTGCTGATGGAAGGAGACGCGCCGGTGTCGCACTGGGCGCCGGGCGCCGGGCTGATGATGAGTCCGCAGGCGGAGCGGCTGGCGGGCCTGCTGATGGAGGACGACCCGCTGTTCCACGCCGCGCTGAACGAGGCGCTGGAGCTGACCCGGCAGGATCTGTCCCTGGGCGCGGCGGACGGCGGGGATGATGGCGATGCGGACATGATGATGTCGATGATGACCGCGCCGAGGGGCAAGGCCCATGCCGAAGTGGCTGCCTATGCGGCGCAGCAGCTGCGCGGCGATAGCAGGATCGCGGCCTTTTCGATCAACGGCTGGGACACCCATCAGCGGCAGGCCAATGGCCTGAAAAACGCGCTGGGGCGGCTGGCAGAGACCATTCTGACCCTGCGGAACGGCCTGGGGCCGGAGGCCTGGGGCAAGACGGCGGTGGCGGCGGTGACCGAATTCGGCCGCACCGTGCGCGAGAATGGCACCGGCGGCACCGACCACGGCACCGGCGGCGCGATGCTGCTGGCAGGCGGGGCCATCCGCGGCGGGCGGGTGCTGGGCCGCTGGCCGGGGCTGGCGGAGGCGGATCTTTACGACCGCCGCGACCTGATGCCGACCGCGGATGTGCGCAGTCCCCTAGCCTGGCTGCTGCATGGGCTGACCGGTGCCGGGCGGAGCGGGCTGGAGGCGGATGTGTTTCCCGGCCTGAATATGGGCGGCAACCCGGGGCTGTTGCTGTAAGGCCTTGCTACCAATGGTGCAGAGCCGGGGCAGGCAGCGGCTCCCGCCGGTTCGGCCCCGTTCAGGGAACGGTCCGTCCCATTGCGCCCGGCACCGCCTGAAAGGCGGTGCCGGGCGCAAGGCCGCCAAGCGGCACGGCGCAAGCCGTGCGGCTGCGGGCGCGGGAGAATTGCGGGCAAGAAGGGGAGAGGCAGGGGTGCAGCCTGATCCTTCTGAACGGGTGCACTGCTGCAATGTGCCGCTGAAGTGGCTTGCTGGCCGCGGGTTTGGGTTTTGCGCCGGAAGAGGCGGCAGAGGCCGGTACTGCCGGGCTTAACGTTCACGCCGCTGCAGGATCAGAGAGCGGCCGCTTGCATCGCTGGTACGGTTGCGGCGGATGGCGCGGGCTTCCAGGCGGACCTGGCCGTAGAGCACGATGACCAGCGTGGCGAGGGCGAGGATGGAGGCTTCCACCATATCAGATCGCCGCGCGGCGCTGCAGCCGTTCCTGCACCAGGCCAGCCAGCGTTGCAGCCTCCTGAGTGAGCGGTTTGCCCTTCTGCCGGGAGCGGGCCAGCCGGTCGGCGGCATCGGCCAGCGGCCGGTCGCCGGCACTGCGGGCAACGCCGCCCAGGAACTGCGCCAGATAGGCCAGGGTCTTTTCCTCCTGCCCCATGTTCAGAACGTCGGCGGCATGGGCCATGTCGTCGCGGAAGGCGATCAGGTCCGGTTGCACCATTTCATCGTCCAGCAGGCGCGGGCCGGAAGGCTGGCGGTCTGCGGGCATGTTGGACAGCACGGCCTGCTGGAAAGCGGCCAGGGAGGTGATCGGTTTTTCCAGGAAGCCGGCGGCGCCGGCCTCGATCGCGGCCTCTGCCAGGCTGGAGTCGCCGGAGGTGGCCAGGATCACGCTGGGGCGCGGGTTGGCCTCCGCCAGCTCGCGGATCAGGTCGAGGCCGGATCCGTCCGGCAGCCCGACGTCGGCGATCAGCACCGAAGGGCGGTAGACCTGCAGGTGTCGGCGGGCGGACTTCAGGCAATCGGCGCGCCGGATCCGGGCACCGCTGCGCAGGCACAGCAGGCGCAGCGCCTCGCAGGCAAAGCGGCTGTCCTCCACCACCAGGATAGTCAGCCCCAGAAGCGGGCGCCGGGTGGTGGGCAGGCGCTGGGCTGCCGCAAACAGTTCCGAATCGTCCATGACACATCCTCCTAGCCGGATATGTTCCAACGCTAGGGAAACGAGGCTAATTACTCGTTAACGCGGCGTGCGCTGCCGCCGGAAGCCGCGCCCCGTGCGGATTGGCGCACTTGCCGCGGCGCAGCAATGGCCCCATAACCGCTGCGGAGGAATGTTTGTGAGAGGAGCACAACAGAGATGATCGGCCGACTGAACCATGTTGCCATTGCTGTCCCGGATCTGGAGGCGGCATCGGCGCAATACCGCAACGCGCTGGGCGCCAATGTCGGCGCGCCGCAGGACGAGCCGGATCACGGTGTCACCGTGGTGTTCATCGAATTGCCCAACACCAAGATCGAGCTGTTGTATCCGCTGGGGGAGAATTCTCCCCTCAACGGCTTCCTGGAAAAGAACCCGGCAGGCGGCATCCACCATGTCTGCTATGAGGTGGAGGACATTCTGGCCGCGCGTGATCACCTGCAGGCCGAGGGTGCGCGGGTGCTGGGCTCGGGCGAACCAAAGATCGGCGCCCATGGCAAACCGGTGCTGTTCCTGCATCCCAAGGATTTCAACGGCTGCCTGGTGGAACTCGAAGAAGTTTGACGCTATGAGCACCCTGTCCCGGATGCGGGGCAGGGCAATTCCGGGAGATCAGGGAAATGGGCATTACATCCGCAATCGTGCTTTATGCGGTGATCTGGTTCATGACTTTCCTGGTGATCATCCCGATCCGGCTGGAAACCCAGGGCGACAAGGGCGAGGTGGTGCCCGGCACCCATGCAGGCGCGCCGGAAAAGCACTTCCTGAAGCAGAAGGCCTGGATCACCACCGGCGTCGCCGCGGTGCTGTGGGGCGTGATCTGCGCGATCATCCTGTCCGGGGTGATCTCGGTGCATGATTTCGACTGGATGGGGATGATGCCGGAACAGCAGTGAACCGCACCAGTATCTGATTATCACGACAACAGGATCTCCCGCCCGGTCTGGGAGGCATTGATATGCCTCAGGACCGGTTGGGCATGGCGCCGCGCTGGCGCGCGGCGCGGTTGCAGCCAGCCCGTTGGGCTGGAGCGGGTGGCAGCGCAAGATTGAACCTGGAAGAGATTTACTGAGAAGCGCTTCAAGGGCAGGACTGCCCCTGAAGGCGCCATCTGCCGCGTATTGCGGCCTTCGCCGCGTCAAGGCTGAACCGCGCGTGCCGCGCGGCGGCTGGCGCCGGCCTTGACCCGGATGCGGCCTGAGCCGTGGGTTGCCCCGGCCTAGCGGCGGGACAGCGCGTGGTAAATATGGGTGAAGGTGGCAGCGCCCAGGATCGGGATCACCAGGTTCACCAGCGGCACCGACAGCGGCACTGCCATCAGCGTCCCGGCGGCCCAGATGGTGGTGGAATGGCGGCGGCGCAGCTTTTTGGCCTCAGCCGTGCCGACCCGCCGGGCAGCGGCGAGGGTGAAATATTCCCGGCCCAGCAGGAAGCCGTTCAGACCCCAGAAGATGAACAGCGCCGCAGGCGGGAACGTCACATAGAGGAACAGCGCCAGGATGTTGGCCGCGATCAGCAGGCCAAGGAAGTTCACCGTGTCCCTGACTGCATCCCAGAACGGCACCTTTGCCGCCGGGGGCAGGGCGGGATAGTGCTTGTCCTCCACCGCCTGGGCGACTTCCTCCAGGAACATCGAGGTGATGGCGGAGGCCACCGGCACCATCAGGAACACCGACAGGAACAGCATGAAAAACAGCGAGCCGAAGGAGAGCAGGTCGTCGAGCCAGGTGACTTTGCCCAGAATGGGCAGCGTGGCCTCCGGGCCGACAAGCCATTGGATCAGCATCAGGAAGCCCGCATAGGCCGCGATCAGCAGGGCGATGGTCAGCCCCAGCCCCAAGAACAGCACCTTACGGAAGCGCGGGTCGCCGGTCTGGCCGAGGGTTTTGAAAAAGGCGGTGAAGATCATGCGCTCATCCAGGTTGTGATTGCGTCGAGGTCCGGGCGCGGGCGCTCCGGCGGGGCGGAGCTTTCGGTGGCGATATGGATGATGCCGGCGATACGCTCGTTTTCCGCCAAGCCAAAGGCGGCTTCACAGAAGCCGCGGTCGTGGCTGGCCCAGCCGGTCAGCCAGTTGGCGCCCCAGCCTGCGGCCAGCGCTGCATTCAGAAGCGCCAGGCAGACCGCGCCGGCGGAATAGGTCTGTTCAATGGCCGGGACCTTGGGGCTGTCCTTCTGCACCTCGACCACGAAAACGGCAAGCTGACCCTGGTCGAACTGGCCGCGGCCCTTGGCAATGTCCTCCGGGCTTTTGCCAAGTCGTTTACCGGTTTCTTCTGTCAGCTCTGCCAGCCGCGCCATTGCGGGCCGCTCCACCACGATGAAGCGCCAAGGCTCCAGCTTGCCATGGTCGGGGGAGCGGGCGGCGGCGGTCAGGATCGGCAGCAGCTCATCCCGCGAGGGGGCGGGCGCCACCAGCGTCTTGGCCGGGCGCGAGCGGCGCGACAGCAGGAAATCAAGGGCTGCGTCATTGCGTGCAGGCATATGTGAAACCTTTTTACATCTGGTGCCGCCTATCTCGGCGGCCGTGGGCGTTTTTTCAAGAGCCAATGGGCCTTGCGTGCCATCTGTGCCGGAAATGCAGCAGGCGGCGGGGCTCGGGTTTCGCTGGCAGGGTGATAGCCGTGGCAGAGCGGTGAAGTCTATGGCTTTTGCCGCCTGCACAGGGCATCAGTGACCTCATGGGAAAACCGAAGAAGAAAGACCTGCCGGATCTGAGCCGCCTGTGCGTGCCGGGCGCGGAGATTGCAGTGCGCGCCACACCCAAGGCCGCGCGCAACGCCATCATGCAGGCAGAGGGCGGGCTGAAGGTCTCGGTCACTGCGGCGCCGGAGAATGGCAAGGCCACAGAGGCGATCCGCAGCCTGCTGGCCATGGCGATGGGCACCGCGGCGTCGAACCTGGAGCTGCGCCGCGGCGCAACCTCCCGGGACAAGGTCTTTGTCTATACCGGCGCGGGCTGAACTACTCCTCGCCAACCAGGCGGTAGACGCCTTCGGGCAGGTCCAGTGCGGCGGCGAGGTCCCGCACCTGCAGGTGCGAGAGGGTGATTTTCTGCACGCTGTCGGTGCGCGGGTCGTATTGCTCGACCGTGACGCATTCGGCAAAGGAATTGATGGTCACATCCTCGTTGAGCGGGGTGCCGTTCTCGTCAACAAGGGTGATGACCGTCGAGTCGAATTCATGTTCGATGGTAAACATGGCCCCAGCCTGCACTGCCGGCAACCTGCTGGCAAGGCCTTGCAATTGCAGACTATCGTTCCAATGTAACGGCGGACTTCCGCCGCCTGCCAATTGCTATCCCCGGGGCTTGCGCGGTATTGTGCGGCTGATTTGCAAAAGGATGTGCCATGCGCCGTTTTCTGTGTCTCATCGCCCTGACTGCCAGCGCCTGCAACATGGTGGTGGAACCTGCGCCCCAGCCTGCCCGGACCGCGCCGCAGCAGCCGGTGCAGGGGCTGGCGCCGGGTCAGGCGAGCAGCGCCTTTGCCGCGGTCACCCGCCGTGTGGAGCCGGTGGCGGAGCGGGAATGCCGCAGCCGCACTCAAGGTTTGAACTGCGATTTCCTGATCCGCATCGACCCGAACCCGAACGCCGCCCCCAATGCCTATCAGAGCCTTGACCGCAACGGCCGGCCGGTGATCACCTTCACCCGGCGGATGCTGGGGCAGATCGCCAACCACGACGAACTGGCCTTTGTGATGTCGCATGAGGCGGCCCATCACATCCGTGGCCACCTGGCGCGGCAGGCGACGAATTCGGCGCTGGTCAGCGTCGGCGCCGGGCTGATCACCGCGCTGGCGGGGGGCGGGTCCGCCAGCGTGTCCACGGCGCAGGATATCGGCGGTTTTGTCGGCGCCCGCACCTATTCCAAGGATTTCGAGCTGGAGGCGGATGAGCTGGGCACCATCATCACCCACAAGTCCGGCTACCGGCCCAGCGTCGGCGTGCGTTTCTTCAACCGGCTGCCGGATCCCGGCGACCGCTTCCTCGGTACCCACCCGGCCAATCCGGACCGGGTGCGGGTGGTGCAGGCCACCATCGCGCGCAACAATCTGAACTGACCGTGGCAGCCAGGGACACCTCTGCCCCCGGGCTGGAAAAGCTCGGCGTAGTGTTGACCGACCGCGGCTCGAAATACGCGGTGAGCGGCGCGCGTGTGACTTCGCGCGAGGACGTCGATGCGGTGCTGGCGGAGCTGAAGTCTGAGCGCGCCTACGCCAAGGCTACCCACAACACCTGGGCGGCGGTGCTGCCAACCGGCGGGCTCAAGGCCGATGACGGCGAAAGCGGCGCGGGCATGGTGATCCTGCGGATGCTGGAGCGCGAGGGGATCACAGACCACGTCATCATCGTCACCCGCTGGTACGGCGGCAAGAAGCTGGGCGGCGACCGTTTCCGCCGGGTGCAGGATGCGGTGCGCGCCTATCTGGACCACCGGGGCGGTAAGCCCGCGTGAAAATTCTCTCCGGTTGACCTGAGTCAAATCCGCTCCCGCCGCCAATCGCTAAGCTGCCCCGGCAATGCATCATTACGGGGTATGCGCGATGACCGCCGAAGCTGATCTGAAAATCCACGCCGAACTGTTCGACCGGATGGCCTGCGCCGTTGGCCTGGACCTGGAGGAAGAGGCAGTCAGCGGCCATCTGCGCTTTGACGAGATCGCCGAGGCGGTGCTGCGCTGCACCCGCTGCGGCGGTGTCGGCGCCTGCCGCAAATGGCTGGCTGATGGCATGCGCCCGGGTGCCGATGCCCCCGATTTCTGCCGCAACCGCGATCTGCTCGGCTATTTGAACGAGCAGCAGGCCTGACCGCTCCGCCCCATCCCAGGAGATCGAAACATGAAGCCATTGGGTGAGCCGCTGCGCCATTTGCGGCTGATGTCCCGCATGGGACAGGCCATCGGCGCCGACCTGTCCGGCGCCCTGGCCGCGGGCCGGATCAGCAATCAGGATTGGGCCGATATGGTCACCCGCTGCCGCGGCTGCAGCGCACCGGGCCAATGCGCTGCCTTCTTGGCAGAGCATGAGGACGCCAGCGCCCCGATGCCCGGCTGCCTGAATTCCGAAGACCTGCTGCGCCTCAAGGAGCAGGCCCGATGAAGGACATGGCGGCGGAGGCCGAAGGCCTCGGCAATATCTTCCGCCACCTGTGGCTGCTGCGCGCCGTGGCAGAGGCCGCGGGCGTCGATCTGGACCAGGCGGTGAAGGGGGGCCGGCTCAGCGGCCTGGACTATGCCCGGATGGTGACAAGCTGCCGCGGCGCGGGCTGCGGCAAGTCCTGCGCGCTGTGGCTGTCCGCCCGCCGGGGCGGCGAGATGCCCGCAGTGCCGGAGTTCTGCCCCAGCGCGGATGTGTTCAAGCGGCTGATGGGCTGACCCGCCGCCGCGCGGCGCCTGCGGCTTAGCCTGTTACAGCTTGGAATGCGTCCCGTCGCAGAGCGGCTTCTTGCCCGAGTGCTTGCAGCCGCAGAAGAACAGCTTGCCGTCCTTCTCCGCCTTGTATTTCACCGGCTCGAACGCCGTGTCCTTGTGCGAGCCATCGCAGAACGGCTGCCGCTTGGACCTGCCGCAGGCGCACCAGAAATAGGTCTTTCCCGCGGTCACCTCGACCGGGAAGGGGGCTTTCTGGGCGATTTCCGGTGTGTCTGTCATGGCTGGGCGCTCTCCCTGGCTGGTTGCATTCTTTGGGCGGGGCGGCTCTTTACAGCCGCCCCGCAAGATTACTTTAGCTTGATCACGAAGTGCTTCAGCACTTTTTCCTTGATCTCCCAGGTGCCAGCGAAGCCTTTTTCGACAACAAAGGCATCGCCCGGGCCGACTTCGTTCGGGTCTTCGCCCTCAGCCGTGATGACGATCCGGCCTTCGATCATGTGAACGAATTCCCAGGCGTCATAGGTGGCGTGATAGGTGCCCGGCGTGGCTTCCCACCAGCCGCTGATGATGCCGCCGTCCTCGGAGGTGTATTCGATCCAGGTTTTCATCGAGGGGCTGCCCTCGGCTTTGGTCCAGCCCTCAAGGTCATCCAGAACCGGATCGACAGAGCGGTCAGGCAGTTTGGTAAATGCAGGTTTGGTCACGGTTGTCTCCACTGTTGAGGTCTTTTAGTTGTGTTTTTGAATTTCCTGTCAGGAAATAAACATAACTAAAAGTGGAGATTCGGGAACGGGTTTTTCGTAGCGGTGCAGCTGATAAGCAAAAGGCGGCCCGGGTTCGGGGCCGCCTTTGGAGCAGTTTGTGAGTGTCAGGGCAGCCGCCTACTGCGGCAGGCGCCCCCATAGATCATACTCCCCGGCCTCGTCCACCTCGACCGTCACCAGATTACCGGTTTGCAGCCCCTCTGTTCCCTCATCAATGAACAGATTGCCGTCGATCTCCGGCGCGTCGGCCTTGGTGCGGCAGGTGGCGATGCCGTCCTCGTCGATGTCGTCCACGATGACCTGCAGGGTCTGGCCGACCTTGGCCGCCAGCTTGGCCTCAGAGATCGCCTGCGCCTTCTCCATGAAGCGCTCCCAGCGCTCCTGCTTCACCTCTTCCGGCACATGGTCCGGCAGGTCGTTCGACCGCGCGCCGTCGACGTTTTCGTATTTGAAGCAGCCGACCCGGTCCAGTTGCGCCTCGTCCATCCAGTCGAGCAGGTGCTGGAACTCCGCCTCGGTCTCTCCCGGGAAGCCGACGATGAAGGTGGAGCGCAGGGTGATGTCCGGGCAGGTCGCGCGCCAGGCGTTGATCTCGTCCAGCGTCTTGGCCGCCGCTGCGGGGCGGGCCATGCGGCGCAGCACATCCGGATGGGCGTGCTGGAAGGGGATGTCCAGATAGGGCAAGAGCGCATTGTCCGGGTCCGCCATCAGCGGGATCAGCTCGCGCACATGCGGGTAGGGGTAGACATAGTGCAGCCGCACCCACAGGTCCTGCGGACGGCCAAGCCGCCCGAGTTCCCTTGAGAGGTCTTGAATATGGCTGCGCACCTCCTCGCCTTTCCAGGGGTGGGCGGAATACTTGCGGTCGAGCCCGTAGGCGGAGGTGTCCTGCGAAATCACCAGCAGTTCGCGCACCCCGGCATCCACCAGCTTCTCCGCCTCGCGCAGCACCGCGTGCACCGGGCGCGACGCCAGCTTGCCGCGCATGTCCGGGATGATGCAGAACTTGCACTTGTGATTGCAGCCCTCGGAGATCTTCAGATAGCTGAAGTGCCGCGGGGTGAGTTTCACACCGGCTGCGGGCAGCAGGTCCACGTAAGGATTCGGGGAGGGCGGTACCGCGGAATGCACCGCGTCCAGCACCTGTTCATACTGGTGCGGGCCGGTGACGGCGTGGATGCGCGGGTGATGCTCGCGGATGTAGTCCGGCTCGGCGCCCAGGCAGCCGGTGACGATCACCTTGCCGTTTTCCTTCAGCGCTTCGCCGATCGCCTCGAGGCTCTCCGCCTTGGCGCTGTCGAGGAAGCCGCAGGTGTTGACGATGACCGCGTCGGCACCGGCGTAGTCGGGCGAGATGCCGTAGCCCTCGGCGCGCAGCCGGGTTAGGATCCGCTCGCTGTCGACCAGCGCCTTGGGGCAGCCGAGCGAGACCATGCCGAGGGTCGGCTGGCCGTCACGGGGCGCCTCGCGGAACTGCGGTTCCGGAGCAAGGTCGGGGCGGAGGCTGGGCGGGTTGCTGGACGGGGTACTGGTCATGCGCGCGCATATATCAGGAATGCGGCAGGAGGCAAGGAAAACGGGGGGTGCAAGCCGTGCACCGCCTGTACACCCCCTGTGCACCGGGGGGCTGCATTTACCCTTTGCCCGGCCGCAGGCCGGGCAGCGCCTGACCTTCCCCCTGGGAAGGCGCTATCGCGCCCACCCAAGGTCAGGCGCTGCCCTCCGTTAGGTGTTGAAGCCGGAGCGCCAAAGCCCGTAGCCTGCAGCGAAGCGAATTTGAATGACGAGAGCGATTGATGCGTGGCGAGATTGAAACACCGGAGGCCACGAACGAACTGCAGCGCAAGCTGACCCCCGCCAACGAGAACCCCTGGTATGTGCTGATGACACTTTATGGGGAGCGGGAGGGGAAAAGAGTTGACCTTGAGTTGCATGAGAAAAATCGGCGCGCGTGGAACGCTTGGGCGAGTCAGTCTCTTAGTTCGGAAGAAAAGGGTGAAGTGGTAAATAGTTCACGATTAACATGGGGTGAGCTGGAAGCATGGGAAAAGATTTCTGACGAAATAACTGCTCGGTACCTTGCGGAGTATTTGCGGCGCAACCCCAATGTTGACCACCCGCCTGAGCTGCCTGATCCAAGGAGGCTTATTAGCTGTAAGGAAATTGAGTTTTCTAAGCAAGTGCAGTTTTCTGGCATGCTATTTTGTGGTTCTGCTGATTTTGGAGAATCAATATTTTGTCATGGGGCGAACTATTCAGGCGCAATGTTTCTACGTGATGCGTATTTCTATTCCGTGAAGTTCGAAGGGAAGGCATTCTTCCCCTCTGTGAGTTTCTCACAATGGACTGAATTCGGGAAAGCTGAATTCAAGAAATTAGCATATTTTCAGTCTGCCAAATGGAGTGTGGATGTCGATTTTCGAGAAGCACTTTTTACGGGCGAAGCTAACTTTGAAGAGGCGAGCTTCAGGAAATCGGCCTTGTTCCAATCCGCAAAGTTTTTTCAGAATGCTCAGTTTAGCCTGACGACTTTTAAAGGATTTGTTTACTTTGCAGGCGCGGTGTTTGGCAGGCTTGGGGGAATACCATGCCTCTCGAATTTTTCCGAGTGCCACTTCTCAAAACCAACGTCGTTTCGTGGCGCGAAATTTCATGATGCCTTCCCGAATTTTTCTGGTACCATTTTGCATGATAAAACCAGATTCACTGCGAAGTCGGTTCCTGCAGATGGGGGGAAGCGCTCGGTAGCAGTTTGTACTGGCCGGCTTCTCCTGCGCAAGACCTTGAAACAGCACGCGAAAGCTGCGCCATCATCCGCCACATCCTCGCCAAACAAGGCCTCCCCGAAGACGAGCACTTCTACTTCCGCCGGGAGATGCATTTTGCCGGCAAGATCGGCTCCATCTGGCAGCGGCTGCCCTATCTGCTGTTCGGACTGTTCTCCGAATACGGCCATTCCATCCTGCGGCCCACGCTGTGGCTGCTGGGCGTCTGGGCCTTGGGCTTTGCCGCCTTCTGGGGCTATTTCTCCGGCTGCTGCGTGCCAGCGCCGCATGAAGTGATCGAACGCCCGATGGGGTCGGCGATGGCGCTCAGCTTCTCCAACCTGTTTCCGCTGTTCGGGTTCGGGCGGGTCTATTTCGGTGCGGAGTTCATGATGAAGCTGCCTGCGGTACTGAAAACCCTATCTGGCTTCCAGACCGTCGCCAGCCTGCCGCTCCTTTTCTTCCTCGGCCTGGGCCTGCGGCAGCGGTTCCGGCTGCGGTGAAAACATGAACGTCCCGGGCCGCTGCGGCCCGGTTCTCCCCGCCCCGTTACGCCAGAAGGGCGCCCCCCCGGGGCGGGCGCGGACCTCTCGAAGACGTGATGGTGTGGACAGCCCCACGCAGCGGCATCGCAATGTGCCATGTTGGAGTTGTTGAACCCAACAGAAAAGGGAGCCATCCACATGCAGATTACAACATTGGGGATCGATATTGCCAAGTCTGTCTTTCAACTTCACGGAGTCGATGCAGATGGGAACGTCCTTCTCAGAAAGAAAGTCCGGCGTCGCGCCTTGATTGATGTTCTCACTGAACTCAGTCCCTGCCTGATTGGCATGGAGGCCTGCGCGACCGGGCATCACTGGGGACGTGAGATTTCAGCTCTGGGCCACGATGTGCGTCTGGTCCCGCCAGCTTACGTCAAACCTTATGTGAAGCGTCAGAAAAACGACATGGCGGATGCCGAGGCGATATGTGAAGCCGTCAATCGACCGAATATGCATTTCGTCGCGATCAAGAGTACCGATCAACAGGCGGTTCTGATGCTGCATCGTGCGCGGGATCTTCTGGTGCGACAACGCACGATGCTGATCAATGCGCTTCGTGCCCATCTGGCAGAGTTTGGCATCGTCGCCGCGCGCGGGCCGCACAAGATACGCGAACTCCTCATCCATCTGCAGGATGACAGTTGCAGCGTCCCCGAGGTCGCCCAATCTGCGCTGCAAAGCCTGATCCGTCAGATGGATGGCCTGGAAGATGAGATTTCTCGGCTCGATCGAGAGATACGGACCTGGCACCGGCAGAGCGAGGCCAGCCAGAGGTTGGCTACAATACCGGGGGTCGGAGTGCTCACCGCAACGGCCTTGGCAGCGACTGTTGGTGATCCGGCCCTCTTCCGATCCGCCCGCCAGTTCGCGGCCTGGCTTGGTCTGGTGCCACGACAAAACTCATCGGGCGGCAAGGAAAGATTGGGACGCATAACGAAGATGGGGGACGCTTATTTGCGCAAGCTTCTTGTCATTGGCGCAACGGCTGTTCTCAGACGAGCGATCCAAGCACAAACACGAACTGGAGAATGGGTGCGTCACCTGCTGGAGAGCAAACCACCACGGTTGGTCAGCGTTGCATTGGCCAACAAGACCGCCAGGATCGCTTGGGCCATTCTGGCAAAAGGAGAAACTTACCGCACTGCATAAACTTCGTGCGGCAAGCAAGTTGTCGCAAACAAGGATGCAAGAGCAATCGGCGTGATGATGATCAATGCAGCCGCAACCGGAACACCCCGTGGTGTTGTCAGGGCGCCATAGCCCGTTAACGTGATAGGGATCCGGTCAGCGGACTTCATCAAGGCCAGCGGACAAATGCGCCGCGCAAACAGGCCGGACAAATGACCGCTAGCAATAAGATCTCAATCCTTAAGAAAACTCTTGCAAAACAGGGGCTGTCCACAAATGACAACACCATCCATTGACCCCTCTATGCATTGCGCCCCCGCGCTCAGGCGGTAAGCTGGGAAAAAGACCCTCGGGGAACAGGGGGACAAGGCAAGAGGAGCGGGATGATGAAGCTGATAATCCGGGTCGTGACGGCGCTGGTGCTGACGGTGGTCGTGCTGGCGGCGCTGGTGCTCTTGCTGCCGGGCGAGAAGATCGCGCGGCTGGCCGCCGATCAGCTGGAAACCCAGACCGGGCGCAAGCTGGACTTCGGCGGCAAGGTGCGCTTCACCTTCTGGCCGACGCTGGGGGTGAAGGCCGATGCGGTGACGATCTCCAATGCGGACTGGGCCGGGCCGGAGCCGATGCTGCGGGCCGAACGGCTGACCATCGGGGTCTCCGCGGCAGAGCTGCTGCAGGGCGATGTGCGGGTCACTGAAGTCTCTGCCATCCTGCCGCATCTGAACCTCGCCACCAACGCGGAGGGCACCGGCAACTGGGTCATGGGCGGCACCGGCGCGGCGCCGGGCGGCGCCCCGGGCGGCGGCGGCGGTGCCTTGCCGCTCCGGATCGAGGCGGTGGAGCTGACCGGCGCCTCGCTGCGTTATGCGGCGCACGGGCAGGAGCCGGTGGTGATGAAGAACATCGACCTCAGCCTGCTGTGGCCGGACCCGGCCGGCACCGCGAGCGCCAAGGCCACGCTGCGCCCGGCGGGGGAGCCGGTGGATGTGGACGCCGAGATCGGCACCTTTGCGGGTTTCCTGGCCGGTGAGGTGTCCTCGGTCGGGGCCACCGTTACGGCACCGGGCGGCAAGGGCCGGTTTGACGGCCACGCCGATATCAACGGCGAGGCCAGCGGGCGGCTGACCTTCGGCGCCGAAGACGCCTTGCAGACCGGTGTGGCGCTCGGGGTGTTCCTGCCCGATGCGCTGGCGCAGAAGGCGGTGTTCGGCGCCGATGTGACCTATACCGCCGACGGGCGCCTGTCGATGCGGGACCTGGCGCTGGAGCTGGGCGCCAACCGGCTGACCGGCGCGGCGGATGTGGAATTCAATGACCGTCCCAGCATCACCGCGCAGCTGCAGGGCGGGGCGCTGGATTTCTCCCGCTATGCTGCCGGGCACGGTGGTGCCGGCAGCGGCGGACCGGCACGCCGCGGCTGGCCGGAGGGGGTGATCGACGCCTCGGCGCTGGGGCTGGCGGACGCGGCGGTGGACCTGGCGTTTGACAGCCTTCGCACCGGCGGCCTGACCCTTGGCGCCAGCAAGCTGAACCTGACGGTGGAGCGCAGCCGCGCGGTGCTGAATTTCCTGCCTGCGGCGATGTTCGGCGGCCAGGTGCAGGGGCAGGTGGTCGCCAACAACCGCAGCGGGCTGTCGGTGGGCGGCAATCTGACCTTCACCGGCATCCGGCTGGAGCGTGCGCTGGGCGAAACCGCGGGATATGACCGGCTGAACGGCGAGGCGCTGGGCGCGCTGGAGTTCCTCGGCTCCGGCAATTCGGTCGCGGCCATCATGCGCTCGCTCAGCGGCAAGGGCTGGCTGGAGGCGGGCAAGGGGTTCTTCACCGGCTTCGACCTGGAGCAGCTGATGCGCTCGGGCGGCAACGGCGGCAGCACCGTGTTCGACCAGCTGACCGCCAGCTACACGATCGAGGGCGGCAACCTGGGCAACGAGGACCTGCTGGTGCTGCTCAAGGGCTTCCGGGCTGATGGCAAGGGCAGGATCGGGCTGGGGGCGCGCGACCTTGATTACCTGTTCACGCCGCAGATCGTGCGGGCGGGCCGGGATCAGGTGCTGACCATCCCGGTGCGGATCACCGGCCCTTGGGAGGACCCGGACATCCGCCCGGACTTCGGCCAGGCGCTGCAGACCCGGATCGACGATGTCGAGCAGGAGGCCAAGGACCGGGTGCGCCAGAAGCTGGCCGAGGAGCTGAACCTGGAAACGGAGATCGCGCCGGAACAGGACATCAACGATGTGCTGAAGCAGCGCATCGAGCAGGAGGCCCGCGACCAGCTGCTGAAGCTCCTGGGCGGCGACTGACGCCCCCCACAGCCGGAGGCCGGGTCAAGGAAGGCCGCAGGCCTCCGGGCAACGCCCGGCGTGTCTTTGACGCGGCTGCAGGCGTCTTACACTGGGGAACGCGCATCTAAGGGCAGACTTGTACTTAGATCGCTTCTCAGCCAAAGAAAAAGCGCCCGCCAAAGGCGGGCGCGGATCGCCTGCGAAGCAGGCGAAATCCTTCTTGATCGGCGGATCAGATGGTCTGGTCGTAGTCACCGACCAGCGGCTCGGTGCGGATCACCGCGTCGATATCCGCAAAGATCGCCCGCATCTCCGCCTCGCTGCCGGAGCTTTCGCAAACCACCACCAGGTTCGGGGTGTTCGATGACGCCCGCACCAGCCCCCAGGAGCCGTTGTCCAGGATCACCCGGGCGCCGTTCACGGTTACAACTTCCTTGATCGCCCGGCCTGCGAATTGCTCGCCCGCCTCATGCTTGGCCACCAGCTTCTGCACCAGCCGCTCCAGCACGGCGTATTTCTCGGTGTCGGCGCAATAGGGCGACATGGTCGGGGTGGACCAGGTCTTGGGCAGCGCCTTGCGCAGGTCTGACATCGACTGGTCCGGGTTGCGGTCCAGCATCTTGCAGACCTCAACCGCGACCCGCATGCCGCAGTCGTAACCGCGGCCCACCGGCTCGGCCAGGAAGTAGTGGCCGGACTTCTCGAACCCGGCCAGCGCCCCGATTTCCTTGACCCGACGCTTCATGTGGCTGTGGCCGGTCTTCCAGTAATCGGCGGTGACGCCGTTCTTCTGCAGCTCGGGATCGCTGGCAAACAACCCGGTGGATTTCACATCCGCCACAAAGGTCGAATTCGGATAGAGCTTGCTGAGGTCGCGGGCCATGATCACGCCCACCTTGTCGGCAAAGATCTCCTCACCCTCGTCATCGACCACGCCGCAGCGGTCGCCGTCGCCGTCAAAGCCAAGCGCCAGATCGGCGCCGGAGGCCTTCACGGAGGCTGACATGTCGTGCAGCATCTCCATCGCTTCCGGGTTCGGGTTGTAATGCGGGAAGGTGTAGTCGAGCCGGTTGTGGCTCTCGACCACCTCGACGCCCATGCGCTTGAACAGCTCCGGCGCAAAGGCCGAGGCCGTGCCGTTGCCGGTGGCACAGACCACCTTCAGCGGGCGGGACATTTTGAAGTCGCCGACGAGATCGTCGAGATAGGCTTCCTTGACGCCCTCGACGAACTCGTAGGAGCCGCCGGGGGCAGGCTGGCCTTCGCCGTTCAGCACGATGTCGCGCAGCTCCGCCATCTCGTCCGGGCCGTGGGTCAGCGGGCGGTCAAAGCCCATCTTAACGCCGGTCCAGCCGTTGGGGTTGTGCGAGGCGGTGACCATGGCGACCGCGGGCACATCCAGGTGGAACTGGGCGAAATAGGCCATCGGCGACAGTGCCGGGCCGATGTCCTTTACTTGGATACCGGCTTGCATAAGGCCCAGGATCAGCGCGTTCTTGATGGCCAGCGAATAGTCGCGGTAGTCGTTGCCGACGGCGATCACCGGCTCGATGCCGCGCTTGCGCATCTGGGTGCCGAGGCCAAGGCCCAGGGCGGTCATGCCGGGGAGGTTGATCTCCTCCGGGTACTTCCAGCGCGCGTCATATTCGCGAAAGCCGGTGGGCTTGATCATCGCGTCGCGCAGAAAGCTCCAGGTGTTCGGGGTCACCTCAGGCTGCGGTTTGGTCATGTCTGAAATCTCTTTTGAAGGTCAAATACGAATGGGGTCGGCCTTGGCCAGCGCATCAAAGCGCATCAGGCTGTCGATCAGCTGCGGCATCTGGTCGAGATAGATCATGTTCGGCCCGTCGGACGGCGCGTTGTCCGGGTCCTGATGAGTCTCGATGAAGACCGATGCGATGCCGAGCGAGACCGCTGCGCGCGCCATCAGCGGCGCGAACTCGCGCTGGCCGCCGGTGGAGCCGCCCTTGCCGCCGGGCTGCTGCACCGAATGGGTCGCGTCCATCACCACCGGATAGCCGCCCTGCGCCATCTGCGGCAGCGAGCGCATGTCGGCGACCAGGGTGTTGTAGCCGAAGGAGGTGCCGCGCTCTGTCAGCAGGATGTTCTGGTTGCCGGTGCTTTCCACCTTGGCAACCACATTGGCCATGTCCCAGGGCGCCAGGAACTGGCCCTTCTTGATGTTCACCGCCTTGCCGGTGCGGCCCGCCGCCAGCAGCATGTCGGTCTGGCGGCACAGGAAGGCCGGGATCTGCAGGATATCGACGGCCTCGGCCGCCACCGCGCATTGTTCCTCGGTGTGGACATCGGTCAGCACCGGCACGCCGAACTCGCGGCGGATCATGTCCAGCACCTTCAGCCCCTCGTCGATGCCGAGGCCGCGCTTGCCCGACAGCGAGGTGCGGTTGGCCTTGTCGTAGGAGGCCTTGAACACGAACTGGGCGCCTGCCTTGTCGCAGGCTTCCTTGAGCTGCCCGGCAATCATCCGGGCGTGGTCTGCGGTTTCCAGCTGGCAGGGGCCGGCAATGATGGTCAGCGGACGATCATTGCCGACGGTGAGGCCGGCGATATCGATGTTTTTCATGGGTACCCGATGGCTTTACGATGACACCTGCTCCCGCAGGATGGACGCGGTGAGCGAACACATCAGGTAGATACCGGAAAAGATCAGGAATGCCAAAACGGTATTCTCGAACTTGCGCGGATAGGAGGGTTCGTCGCTCGGAACCGGCTCCACCGCGGTGGTCAGGTAGCGGACCTGGCGGTTGGCCTCCAGGCGGGTGGTTTCCACTTGCTGCAAGGCCGATTGCAGCATCAGGTCGCGGGTCGCGAGATCGGCCTGCGCCATCTGGATCTGGATGCGCAGGTTGGCAAGCGAATTTTCGCCGGCCGAGGCATCGGTCATCCGGTTGTTGAGGCTGGCAATCACCGCCTCCAGCCGTTTGATATCAGCCTCGGCGCCGGACACCTTGGCCCGGTTGGGGCGGGCATTGTCCAGAAGCGCTGCCAGTTCCAGCCGCTTTTCCTCCAGCTGGATTTCAAAGGTGCTGATCTGGGTGCGCAGCGAGGCGACAACGCCCTCTGGGTCGAGGACGGCCCCCTGCTGCTGCAGCACCACCAGCCGTTCCTGCGCGGCGCGGCGCTGGGCCTCGGCGTCGGAAAGCGCGGTTTCGGCTTCGGACATCTGGTCGGCGCGTTTCTGCTGCGACAGGTTGTTCACTTTCTCCTGCGCATAGGAAATCAGCTTGCGCGAAAACTCCGCCGCGACTTGGGGATCCGCGGCAGAGACCTCCATCCGCACCACGCCCTCGGTCGGGTCATAACCGATTTTCACATTGCGGTTGTAGGTGGCATAGGCCTCCTCGTTGGTCGGGTCGCTCTCCAGCCGCTGGATCGGGTCCAGCCACTCCTGGGTGAAATGCGCCTTGAACCCGACCTCGCGGTCCAGCCGCAGCATTGCCTCCTTGGACATCAGGTAGCTTTGCACCGCAATCGAGTCCTGGCTGGTGGCAAACTGGGTGCCGGACAGCAGGCCGCCGACGCCGCCGCCGGCGCTGTCGGCCTTCAGCACCAGGAATTCCGATTTGGAGGAATACATCGGCGTGGCCACCGCGTAGAAGTAATAGCCCGCCGCCAGGGTCGGCAGCATCACGAAGAAGGCAAGCCGTGCCGCCAGCAGCGTCAGCTTGCGGCGGCGGCGGCGGGCGATGTCGCGCTGGATGTCCTGGATTTCGCGGGCGCGCCGCTCGGCCGGGCTCAGCTCTGTCGAGGGCAGGGTGGTCTTGGCCGCGGGGACCGTCTGCGGCAGCTGGACCTTGCCGGGCGCGGGCGGGGCGCCTGCAGGCTGCGCCTTGTTCTGCGGCACCACCAGTTCCAGCATGTTGGCGCGCTTGAAAGGGTCGAGGCCGCGCTCCCGCAGCATCCGCACCGCCTCAAAGTCAGAGGTTGCGGGCAGGTTGTGCTTCTGCGCCATCCGCCGCGCCAGGCGCAGCTGGCGGCCGGTCAGCCCTTCCTGGCGGATCGCGTCGATATCGGTTTCCATTCTGGTTTCGCGGGCTGAGCTGACCATGCCTGAGAGCGGCGCGCCGGGCGCACCGGCAGCTGCTGGCGCAGCGGCGGCCGCCGCGGGCCTGGCGGCGGCTGCGGCAGGCTGTTCCGGCGCCTGCGGCTTGGCCTCGCTGCCGTCCGCAGGGCTGCTGCGGCGGATGCGGAACTTCTTAGCTCTCGGTTTCGTAGTCATAGAGCTGTTTCGCTTCTTCCAAAGTGTCAAACATGTGCAGCTGCCCCTGCAGAAGGACGGCAGCTGAACGGGCAAATTTTTCAAGCGTCTTGGCCTGGTGCGAGACGATGATAATGGTGGTGGTCAGCAGCCGTTCCTGCAGGATCTCGCCGGCCTTGCGGTTGAATTCCACATCGGTGGTGGAGGGCATGCCCTCGTCGATCAGGTAAATGTCGAAATCCAGCGCCAGCATCAGCGCAAAGCTGAACCGTGCCCGCATGCCGGAGGAATAGGTGCCCACCGGCTGGTCGAAATATTCCTTGAGCCCGCAGAGCCAGCGGCAGTAGGCCTCGACATAATCCGGGTCGAGCCCGTAGAGCTTGGCAATGTAGCGGCAGTTCTCCATCGCCGACAGGCGGCTGATGACACCGCCCATGAACCCGAGCGGAAAGGACACCTTGCAGTTGCGGCGGATCTCGCCCTCGTCGGGTTTTTCGAGGCCTGCCATCATGTTGATCAGAGTGGTCTTGCCGGTGCCGTTCGGGGCCAGCACGCCCAGCGATTTGCCGGGCTCGATACGGAACGACACGCGGTCAAGGATCACCTTGCGCTGGGTTCCAGTCCAAAAGGACTTGCTGACGTTTTCAAACTCAAGCATCGCTTGTCCCGGTACTGCCCGTGCGGCCCGCTGGCGGGCTCTCTCGTCTGCCTCACTGCCAAGGCGCTTGCAGGGCGCCTATGGCCCTTTCTTATCAAAAGGGTGTTAATGGCCTACGCGGTGAATTTGGCCTTATTATGTCGAATTGTGACATAAATCATCAACCAAATCTTAACCGATTTGCCGCGGATCCGGGCCGCAGGGTCCGGAAAATGCAGGCAGAAGAGGTTCGCGGGGTGCCAGGTGGCTGTTTCCAGTTCCGAAACAATTGAAAGCAGCCGGCGGCTGAAGGAGCAGATTCGCAACTGCCGGATCTGCGCAGAGCGATTTGCCGCCACCGCCACCGCGCATGAGCCCCGCCCGGTGGTGTGGTTCCGCCCCTCCGCCCGCATCCTGATTGCAGGACAGGCGCCGGGGCTGCGGGTGCACGGCAGCGGCAGGCCTTTCACCGACCCCTCCGGCGACAGGCTGCGGGCCTGGCTGGGCCTGGCAGAGGCGGAATTCTATGACAAGAACCGCGTTGCGGTGGTGCCGATGGGGTTCTGCTTTCCGGGATACAACGACAAGAAAGCCGACCTGCCGCCGCCCGCCGTCTGCGGAAAAACCTGGCACCACCAGGTGATGGCGCATCTGCCGGATGTGCAGCTCAAGGTGCTGGTCGGTGCCCATGCGCAGCGCTATCACCTGGGGCTGAAAGGGCCGGTGACAGATGTTGTCCGCGGCTGGCGGGATCATGCGCCGCAGGTCTTCCCCTTGCCGCACCCGTCGTGGCGTAATACCGGATGGCTGAAGAAAAACCCCTGGTTCGAGGCGGAGCTGCTGCCGGTTCTGCAAGCCCGGGTGAAGGAGCTGATGCAATGACAGAGCAAACCCCGCTGGATCTGGCCCATGCCGCGATGGAGGCCACGCCGCAGGATGATGCCGCCCGGCTCCGGTTCTATGAGCGGCTGGCGGATGCCGAGCTTTTCCTGATGCTGTCGGAAGAGGCCGCGGGGGAGCAGATTTCGCCGGAGCTGTTCGAGACGCCGGAGGGCGCCTTTGTGCTGGTGTTCGACCGCGAGGAGCGGCTGGCGCAATTTGCCGGCAGGCCTGTGCCTTACGCGGCGCTGTCGGGCCGGATCGTTGCGCAGATGCTGGCCGGGCAGGGGATCGGGCTGGGGCTGAACCTGGAGGTGGCGCCGTCCGCCTTCCTGATCCCGGCGGAAGCCATCAGCTGGCTGCATCAGACCTTGGGCCACGCGCCGCAGGAGGTGGAGGCAGGCGTCACCGAATTCACCGCCCCCAAGGGCCTGCCGGAAGCGCTGCTGACCGCGCTGGACGCCAAGCTCGCCACCGCCGGCGGTCTGGCGGCGGCGGCCTATCTGGCCGGTGTGCGCTATGCCTCCGGCGGGCAGGGGCATTTGCTGGGCTTTGTCGGCGCCAAGGAGGCCGCGCAGGCCTCCTTGGCCAAGGCCGCCGGCGAGGCGCTCACCTTCTCAGGCATCGAGGCCGGGGCGATGGATGTCGGCTTCTTCGCGGCCGAGGACCCGGTGGCCGCCAGCCTGGCCCGGGTCGGCCTGCGCTTTGACCTGCCGCAGCCGAAGGCGCCGCAGGAAATGAAGCCGGTGAAGCCCGGCAGCGACCCGGAAAAGCCGCCGCGGCTGGTCTGACCGGGCGGGAGCGCTCCCGCCTGTTCCTGCACATCTTTTGGATGTGCGTCACAGTTGGGAGCGGCGCTGTGCTGCGCACAGCGCGGGTGCTCTTTTTCTGAGAAGCGTTCAAGAGCAGTTTTGCCCTTGAAGCGCCATATCGAGGGTGTATCCGCCTTTGACCGCCTCAAGGGGGAATCGCGCGTTGCGCGGCTGCTGGCGCAGCCCCTGATCCGGCCAAAGACGGGGGCTCGGTTACTCCGCCGCTTCCAGCTTGTCCTGAGTGCGGGTGTCGAAATCGCTGGCATCGTGGCGTTCATGCAGCTGCATGGCCGGATCGCCGGAGGTACGGTTCACCATGCGGCCGCGCTGCACCGCCGGGCGGGCGTCGATGGCCTTGGCCCAGCGGACCACGTTTTTGTAGCTGCCGGCATCCAGGAATTCGGCGGCATCGCCATAGTTGCGGCCCAGAACCAGCTGGCCGTACCAGGGCCAGATGGCGATGTCGGCAATGGTGTATTCGCTGCCTGCGACGAACTCATGCTCCGCCAGCTGCCGGTCCAGCACATCCAGCTGGCGCTTGGTTTCCATCGTGAAACGGTCGATCGGGTACTGGAATTTCTCCGGCGCATAGGCATAGAAATGACCGAAGCCGCCGCCCAGGTAGGGCGCGCTGCCCATCTGCCAGAACAGCCAGTTCAGGGTCTCGGTGCGGGCCGCGCCCTCCTTGGGCAGGAAGGCGCCGAACTTCTCCGCCAGATGCAGCAGGATCGAACCGCTCTCGAACACCCGCACCGGCTCCGCGCCGCTGCGGTCCAGGAGCGCCGGGATCTTGGAGTTCGGGTTCACCTCGACAAAGCCGGAGCCGAACTGGTCGCCGTCGCCGATCCTGATCAGCCAGGCGTCATATTCGGCACCCGCGTGGCCCGCCGCCAGCAGCTCCTCGAACATCACGGTGATCTTCACCCCGTTCGGCGTCGCCAGGGAGTAGAGCTGGAAGGGATGCTTGCCCGCGGGCAGCTCCTTGTCGTGGGTGGCACCGGCGATGGGGCGGTTGATGGAGGCAAACTCGCCGCCGTTCGCCTGTTCCCATTTCCAGACTTTCGGCGGGGTATAGGGGGTGTCGCTCATCTGTCGGCCTTGTCCTGATTGTTTCCTGTTGCGTTTCAATCGCACGCGCTGCGGCGACCGGTTCCGGCAGAGATAAGGGGATTTTCGGAAATTCCAATGACTGGAAGGTCTGCGCGCGGAAAATTTACAATGTGCTCACATCCTCTCGTCCGCGGACACAGAGCCGTGAGCCCCCCTTCGCATTTGCCGCCGGGGCGGTAATGTCGATGCCAAGGCCGGTGCAGCGAGCCGGTGCCCAAGTTGAAGCGATCACCGAGGAAAGGGATGATTTCATGAAGCGTCTTGTTTTTGCTGCTGCGGCAGCGCTGTCTTTTGCCCTGCCGGCCTTTGCCGGCGAGCAGTATGTCGACGGCACCGGCTATGCGGTTTCCGGCTATGACGTGGTGGCCTACCGCAGTCTGGAGATGAGCCCGGTCGGCACGCCGCAGACCGCCCCGGTGCGCGGCAGCACCGCGTTCACCGCGGACTACAACGGCGCAACCTGGGCCTTCGCTTCGGCTGAGAACCGCGACAAATTCCTGGAAAACCCGGCCTATTACGCGCCGCAGTATGACGGCCACTGCGCCTATGGCGTCTCCAAGGGCGGCAAGGTGCCGGCCAACCCGAACCTGTGGCGCATCGTCGATGACAAGCTGTACCTCAACATCACCGACGTCGTGGTCGGCTTCTGGGAAGAGGACATCCCCGGCAATATCACCCTGGCCGAAAGCAACTGGCCGGGGATCGAGGGGAAAGCAGCGTCGGACAGCGTGATCCCGAAATTCACCTCCGAAGGGCCGGTTGCCAACTGACGGCACAGATCCGCTGTCGCCGCCCCGGTTGCGCAGGCAGCAAGGGCGGCGTCCGGTCCCGGGCCGGTGCGGGGGAGGCGGATTAGTTGGCCACCATCAGCGGCTTGCCGGCCTCTCCGACCTGAAAGACAACGATCTTGGCCCGCTCCGAGGTGCTGGCGTTTGAGCCGACCATGCTGATGTTCGGCCTTTCATAAAACGCTTCGCCGGCGCTGTATTCGACAGGGTCTTCCCCGTCGACATCAATCTTCACCGTTCCTTCGATCACATAGACGAAGACGTGCCCTGGATGGTAATGATGCTCGGTTTCCCAGTCCGGGTCCACGTCGAAGACAACGATATTGGCTTCGGTTCCGGGCATACCTTCCAGCTCAGTCTTCAGAACCGGTTCCGATACGGTGTCGGCTGATGCCGGAGCAAGAGACAGGGCAATCGCTGCGCCAAGGGCGGCGCAGGCCGCGGATGCTGTGCGTTTCATGTTGGCCTCCTCGCTGTGTCAGGCCCGCCGCCGCCAGGGCGGTGGCGGACTTTGCTATGATACACTTTTTTGAGTGTTCCCGGGAGGCGGAGCACTGCAGCTGCTGTGTCTGGGCTTGCGGCTGAGGCCGAACAAGAAAAAGGCGCCCCTGCGGACACTTTCAATATTTCCAGCCGCCGGATGCGCTCAGCCGCGGCGCGCGGACACCGGCTGGAACACCACGCCCAAATGCGCCTTGCAATCGGGTTTGCCTTGCCGCCGCTCCTGTCTCACGCCACGGAAACCGGCCCCGGCGCCCGTGCAAGGCGGTCCCAGGCACCGGGGGCCATGCCATAGGCGGCCCGGAACTGGCGGGTGAGATGCGCCTGGTCGCTGAAACCGGCAAGGGCCGCGGCCTCAGCCAGGGCTGCACCGCGTGAGATTGCGGCGCGGGCGCGGTCCAGGCGGCGCAGGGTCAGGTAACGGTAGGGGCTGGTGCCGTAGGCAGCCCGGAACTGCCGGGCCAGGCTGTAGCGGTCCTGCTGGCAGACCTCCTCCAGTTCTTCGGAGCGGACCGTGCGCTCAGCATGGGCTTCAAGAAAATCCCGGGCCCGTTCCATTGCGCGCAGGTCCGGCCGCTTGCGCGGGCGCCCCCGGGCAGAGCGGTCATGGCACAACAGGCCTTCGGCCAGCACCGCAATCGCCTGATCCTGCTCCAGCGGCTCCAGCGGGCGGCTCAGGTCGCCGCAGGCGGCATGCAAGGCCGGCAGCAGCCGCTGGTCGGAAAACACGGCGTCCCTGACAAAGGGCAGGGCGGCGGCCTCCGGCCCCAGCGCCGCCCGGATCATGGCTGGGGCGACATAGATCATCCGGTAGCGGAAGCCATCCTCGCAGCCTGCCTGGCCGTCATGCAGCTCGTCCGGGTGAATGACCATGATCCGCCCGGCAGTGCTGTCGGTGCGGGCACCGCGGTAGCGGAAGCTCTGCACCCCCTGCAGCGTGTAGCCGATGGCATAGGTGTCATGCCGGTGCAGCGAATAGGCATGGCCGCCGAAAAAGGCCTCGATCCGCGCCAGCCCTTCCTGCCCGGGGGCCTCGCGCAGCCAGTCTTTTCTGCACGATCGTTCAAGACGCTGCGGGGGCTGCTTTGCCATAACAATTCCGGTTGGCGCGCGGTCCGGCCTGGGGGCCGGGATGCGCAATTCATGCAGCAAACTGGGGCTTTGGCCCCGGAAACGCAATAAGGAGCCCGTGAATGCCCCCGGCAAAACTCAATATCCTGGCTGCGGCGGACCGCCAGATTACCCGCACCTTCGATCCGCATATCGTGGCCGATGTGAACGGCAGCCAGGTCAAGGTGGCCAAGTTCGGCCCTGAATTCGACTGGCATGCCCACCCGGCAGAGGATGAGGCGTTTCTGGTGCTGCGCGGCGCGGTGGCGATTGATTTCCGCGACGGCGCGGTGGAGCTGGGCGCCGGGGATTTCCTGCTGGTGCCGCGCGGGGTGGAGCACCGTCCGCGCGCCCTGAGCGAAGCGCCGGTGGTGCTGATGTTCGAACCGGCGGGAACCCTGAACACCGGCGATGCGGTCAGCGGCCTGACCGTTGCCGAGCCCAGGCGGCTGCTGCCCCAGCGCCAGGGCGGCAGTCCGGAGGGCGCACAGGATGTTTGATACCAAGATCGCCATTGTGGTGCGCGAGGATCTGGCCGCGTGGCAGAAACTGAACGTTACCGCCTTTCTGGCCACCGGCCTGGCGGGTGCCAGCCCGGATCTAATCGGGGAGCCTTATCTGGACAGGGACGGCAACCGCTATGCGCCGCTGGCCATTCAGCCGATGATCGTGCTGGCCGCAGACGCGGGCAAGCTGAAAACCATCCACGGCCGGGCGCTGTCCCGCGGTGCTGAGGTTGCGCTGTATACCGAAGAGATGTTTGCCACCGGCCATGACGCGGCCAACCGCGCCGTGGTAGCGGAATATTCGGCGGCGGATCTCAATATCGTTGGCCTGGCTCTGCGGGCAGAACGGAAGGCGGCCGACAAGATCACCAAGGGCGCCCGGATGCACCCCTGAGGCGCTCGCAAAAGCAAAGCCCCGGCGCCTTTACCAGGCCCGGGGCTGATATTTGCTGGCAGCGTGCCGGACCTCAGCGGCGGCGGTCGCGGCGCGACGACATCGGCTGGAACGCCACGCCCACATGCGCCTCGCAATAGGGCTTGCCCTGCTGGGCGGGCAGGCCGCAGAACCAGAAGTCCTCGGTCGCCGGGTCGCCGACCGGCCATTTGCAGGTGCGCTCGGTCAGCTCCATCAGGCCCAGCTTCTTGGCCTTCTTCTCGATCTCATTGACCTTGGCAAGCGCCTCGGGGCTGATTTCATTGGCGGAGGGCTGCGGCGGCAGCGGCTGGCCGGCCGGGATGATCTGGCGGCGGGCAGGCGTTGCGGGCTTGGCGTCCCCTGCCGGCTGCGCCGCGGCCGGGCGGGCCGGTTCGGTCTTGGGCTGCGGCTTGGGCTTGGCTGCTGCGGCAGGTTTCGGCGCGGCGGCCGCGGGGGCTGCTGCCGGCTTTTCCTTGGGCTCGGCCGCCTTGGCGCCGCCGCTGTTGCGGTTGGACAGGCCGAGCCGGTGCACCTTGCCGATCACGGCGTTGCGGGTGACGCCGCCCAGTTCCTTGGCGATCTGGCTGGCCGACTGGCCCTCGCCCCACATTTTCTTGAGCAGTTCGACGCGCTCGTCTGTCCAGGACATCTGTTGCCTTTCCAAGCTAATAGCGGCCCCAGGGGTTCTGCGGCCGCCATCATATTCCGTGTGATCGCCCTATTCTAATCACTGCGGGCGGAGTTACAAGGCATCTTGCGCCTATTGCCTCAGCCGTTATGCAGTCAGGCCAAGGAAATTCAGGGGGCAGCATGGCAGACCAGGGCTATCAGGTGGAATTGGGCGCGCGCCGCTTCGGGCGGGTGAACTGGCTGGGGCTCAAGGCGCTGGCCTGGCGCGAGGTGAAGCGGTTCCTGGCGGTCTGGACCCAGACCCTGCTGGCGCCGCTGGTGACCGCGGCGCTGTTCCTGATGATCTTCAACATCGCCATCGGGCCGAAGCGCGGCGACGTGATGGGGGTGCCCTTCCTGACCTTCCTGGCGCCGGGCATCATGATGATGACGGTGATCCAGAACGCCTTTGCAAACACTTCATCCTCCATCGTTATTGCCAAGGTGCAGGGCAATATCGTCGACACGCTGATGCCGCCCCTGTCGGGGCTGGAGATCCTGCTGGGCTATCTGGCAGGCGCGGTGGCGCGCGGCACGCTGGTGGCGCTGGGCATCGGGCTGGGGCTGATGGCGGTGCTGCAGATCGTGCCCGCGCATCCCGTAACGGCGCTGCTGTTCATCGTGCTGGGGGCGGCGTTCCTGGGCGGCCTGGGCATCGTCGCCGGCGTGTTCGCGGACAAGTTCGACCAGATGGCGGCGATCACCAATTTTATCGTGACGCCCTTGGCCTTCCTCTCCGGCACTTTTTACTCGGTGGAGGCGCTGCCGCCGGTTCTCAAGGTGATCTCGCACCTGAACCCGGTGTTCTACCTGATCGACGGTGTGCGATTCGGGGTGATCGGCACCTCCGACAGCCCGCCGTTGCTGGGGCTGGCAGTGTGCAGCGGCGCCACCTTTGCCGTCTGCCTGCTGGCCTGGGGGATGCTGCGCACCGGCTACCGGCTGAAACCCTGACGCCGCTATTCCGCAGGCAGCGCGCCGTCCGCGGGCGGGGACTCCAGCTTCTTGCGCCCCAGCCGCGGATGCAGCTTGCCCGCCAGCAGCGCGGCATAGGCGGCCGCCGCGGCCCCCGCCGCAAAGATCCCGGCCAGCGGCGACACCATCAGCACCAGCCAGGCGGCCCCCGGCGTCAGGATGCCGGAGATGTCCCGGTAGCTGGAATAGACCGCCGACATCTCGGTGCGCTCCGAGGGTTTCACCGCCATCAGGAAGGGCAGCCCGCCGCAGATATCCAAGAGGATCAGCGCCGCGGACCCGGCCATCAGCAAGGCCACGGAGACATCGGGCCAGCCCTGCAGCGCTGCTGCGGCGCCGAAACAGGCCGTAACGGCCAGAAACCCCGTGCGCACCGCGAAGCGGATCGAATGCCGCTGCACCCAGCGCTGCAGCAGCGGCGCGGCAAACAGGCTGGCGTTGGTCACTGACAGCAGGATGCCGCCGAGTTCCTGCCCCAGCCCCTTTTCGATGGCAAAGATCGGCAGGTAGACCACATAGATCCACCAGCCGGAGGAGCGGATCACCGCAAACAGGAAGCCGGTGATCAGCCGCGGCTGCTCCAGGAACCGCGGCAGGTATTTCAGCGGGTTGGAGGCCGGGCCGCGGGCGCGGGCGATCTGCTTGCCGTTGCCCATCCGCATCCACCAGAAGGCCGCCAGCATCATGAGCGCCGCCGCGGCGGAGATCAGGAAGGGGGCGGGCGCCCAGACCTCCAGCAGCAGCACGCCGGCCATCGGCCCGGCGGTCCAGCCAAGCGCCGAATAGAACATGCGCGAGGTCTCGCATTTGCCCAGCTCGACCCGGGAAATATAATCGAGCACATAGGCGTTGAAGCAGATGAAGGTGGTGACCGCCGCCACCGTGTTGAGCGCCAGCGCCGCAAGCACCGAGGCGGGGCTGCCTTCGATCGCCAGGGCTGCCGAGGCCACGAACATCAGGGCGCCCAGGCTGTAGGCCCAGCGGCGCGGCACCAGCCGGATCAGCGCGGGCACCATCAGCCCGGCCAGCAGCGACAGGATGCCAACCGCGAAATAGGAGGCCGAGACCAGCCCGGCATCCCCCAGCGCCCGGTACATGATCAGCGGAAACACCGAAATCAGGATGCCGCGCACCACTGCCTCAAGCCCCGCCAGGATCCCGAAATCCCGGACCGAGGGCATCGGCGTGTGGCGCAGCCAATCGGGGATTCGCCTTTCGTGCATCTGTTTTCTCCTGTCCTGCTAACAGGCAGGGTGGCGCGCCGGGCAGGCGGAAATTGCCGGTTTTCGACCTCGGCGTCGCCGCCGGGCCATTGGAATGAAATAACTTTTCGTGGGGACGGTTCGGGCGCGGGCTATTTCACCGCAGCCGCCGCGCGGCCTGCAGGCGGCCGCACCCGGCCTTCGCGCCAGGCCAGAATGGCGGCGCCCGCCAGGATGATGCAAGCACCGAGGAAGGAGATGGCGTCCGGCACCGCGCCAAAGCCCAGGAAGTCGTAAAGTGCGGCAAACACCAGCGTGGCATAGCTGAACGGTGCCACGAAGGAGGCATCGGCCCGCGCCATGCCGTTGATGAAACAGGCCTGGGCACAGGCCATCAGGAGGCCCAGCGCCGCCAGCGCTGCCCATTGCGCCGGGCTGGGCATCTGCCAGACCGGCAGCACCGCGCAGCTGGCAATCATCATCCCCAAAAGGTTGTTGAACCACAGCACCTGCAGCGGCCCTTCGCGGCCCGCCAGCTTCTTGATGAAAATCAGCTCCAGCCCCATCACCGCCGCCGCCCCCAGGGCCAGCAGTGCGGCGGGCTGAAAACTGGCAGGGGTGGGGCGCAGCAGGATCATCGCGCCGATCATCGCAACCAGCGCCGCGCCCCAGCGCCAGGGGCCGACCCGTTCACCCAGGAGCGGGATCGCCAGCAGCATGCCGAAGACCGGGTTCAGGAAGGTGATCGCGGTGGCATCGGCCAGCGGAATATAGGCCACCGAGGCAAACATCAGCGTGACCCCGGCCCAGCCGAAGGTGGTGCGCCCGATGTGATAGCCCCAGTGCGGGCGGATGAAGCGCGGGCGCAGGATCAGCACGGCGGTTGAAATCGCCATGAAGGCAAACAGGAAGCGCCCGTGGCTGATCTGCAGCGGGTGCAGCGGCGCGCCCAGGCTCTCGGTTCCCAGCGCCTTGGCCATCAGGGTGGTGCCCGCAATGAATGTGGTTGCCGCCAGGATCAGGGCGGCGGCCAGGGCCGGGTTCTGCGGTGTGGCGATGCTCATGGCACAAGCGGTGCGGCAAGCCGCCGCGGGATGCAAGGGGAAAGGGGCCGGCCGGTGACGCAAAGTGACAGCATGGCAGGGGCGCTGCCCCTCTTGGCCTGGCGGCCAATTCACCCCGGAGTATTTCAGCAAAGAAGAAGGATCCGGGCGGAGGGCCGCGGCGAAACGGCGGGGCGGGCTGCACAAAAGGGGTTTTCTTTCCCTGAAACCTCCACTATGGAACCCGCCTATGATCAAACGCGCATATACCCCCGTTTCGCGACGCCGACGCCGCCTGGCGTGACCGGCCCTTGATCTAATGTGCCTGCCGTGCAGCACATCCCCCATCTGCAATCCATTGATCCACCGTTGACCCAAGGCCAGGCTTACGTCACAGCTTTGGCTTCCACCTTTGAAAAGGATGATCCCGATGATCCCGTCCGTTCTGCCGACCTACAACCGTGCACCGCTTGAGTTCGTCAAAGGCGAAGGCGCCTGGCTGACCACGGCGGACGGGCGCCGCTTTCTGGATCTGGGGTCGGGCATCGCGGTGAACGCGCTGGGCCATGCCCATCCGGCGCTGGTCGAGGCGCTGACATCGCAGGCGCAGAACCTGTGGCATGTCTCCAACCTCTACCAGATCCCGCAGCAGCAGGCGCTGGCGGACAAGCTGGTGGAGCATACCTTTGCCGACACCGTGTTCTTCACCAACTCCGGCACCGAGGCCTGCGAGCTGGCGGTGAAGATGGCGCGCAAGTATTTCTACGACAAAGGGCAGCCGGAGAAGGTGGAGATCATCACCTTCGACGGCTCCTTCCACGGCCGCTCCTCCGCGGGCATCGCCGCCGCGGGCTCCGAGAAAATGGTCAAGGGCTTCGGCCCGCTGCTGCCCGGTTTCGTGCATCTGACCTTCGGAGATCTAGACGGTGTGACCAATGCCATCTCGGAGAAAACCGCCGCGATCCTGATCGAGCCGGTGCAGGGAGAGGGCGGCATCCGCCCGGTCCCCGACGCAGAGCTGAAGGCGCTGCGGTCAATCTGCGATGAGCATGGCCTGCTGCTGATCCTGGATGAGGTGCAATGCGGCGTCGGGCGGACCGGCAAGCTGTTTGCCCATGAATGGGCGGGTATCACCCCGGACATCATGATGGTGGCCAAGGGCATCGGCGGCGGCTTCCCGCTGGGCGCGGTGCTGGCGACCGAAAATGCGGCCAGCGGCATGACCGCGGGTACCCATGGCTCCACCTATGGCGGCAACCCGCTGGGCTGCGCGGTGGGCTGCGCGGTGATGGATCACATTGCCGACGAGGCTTTCCTGGCCGAGGTGAACCGTAAGGCGGGCCTGCTGCGGCAGAAGCTGGAGGGGCTGGTGGCCGATCATCCGGAGGTGTTCGAGGAGGTCCGCGGTGCGGGCCTGATGCTGGGCCTCAAGTGCGCCGCGGCGAACGCCGACGTGGTGAAGGCAGGTTACGACAACGAGCTGATCACCGTGCCGGCTGCGGACAATGTGATCCGCCTGCTGCCGCCGCTGACCCTGACGGACGAGGACATCGCCGAGGCCGCCAGCCGCCTTGAAAAAACCGCCGCCCAGGTCGCCGCGGCCTGATCTTCACCTTTGCAGAAATACTCCCGGGGGTCCGGGGGCAGGCAGCCCCCGGCCTTCGCCAGAACAAAGCGATACGACCATGAACCATTTCCTCGATATCCATAAAACCGACCCCGCAGACCTGCGGGCGATCATCGACCAGGCCAAAGCCACCAAGCAGGCGCGCCTGGGCCGCCCCAAGGCGGCGCTGGATGATGAGCTGCCGCTGAAGGACCGGATGGTGGCGCTGATCTTCGAGAAGCCCTCGACCCGGACCCGGGTGTCCTTTGATGTCGGCGTGCGGCAGATGGGCGGCCAGACCATGGTGCTCAGCGGCAAGGACATGCAGCTGGGCCATGGCGAGACCATCGCCGACACCGCACGGGTGCTCAGCCGCTATGTCGACATGATCATGATCCGCACCTTTGACGAGACCGTGCTGACCGAGATGGCGGAATACTCGGACGTGCCGGTGATCAACGGCCTGACCGACCGCACCCACCCCTGCCAGATCATGGCCGACGTGCAGACCTACGAGGAGCACCGCGGCCCGATCAAGGGCAAGAAGGTGGTGTGGTGCGGCGACGGCAACAACGTCTGCGCCTCCTTCATCCATGCGGCCGGCCAGTTCGGCTTCGACCTCACCTTCACCGGGCCGGCGCAGCTGGACCCGGAGGAGGAGTTCATGGGGCTGGCGCGCAAGGCGGGCTCTAGGATCGTGGTCGAGCGCGATGCGGCCAAGGCCGTGGAAGGCGCCGACCTGGTGGTCGCCGACACCTGGGTGTCGATGCACGACAGCCAGTCCTCGAAAGAGCGCCGCCACAACATGCTGCGCCCTTATCAGGTCAACGATGCGCTGATGGCGCATGCCAAACCGGATGCGCTGTTCATGCACTGCCTGCCGGCCCACCGCGAGGAGGAGGTGACAAGCGCCGTGATGGACGGGCCGCAGTCGGTGATCTTCGACGAGGCGGAAAACCGTCTGCACGCGCAGAAGGCCATCATGCGCTGGTGCATGGGCGGCTGAGCCGCAGGCGGTATTTGATTTGGAAGGGCGCGCGCAGCCGGGGCTGATGCGCGCCTTTTTCATGCGGACAGCGCCCGTGACGCGGGGGCACCGGCTTTTGCGCTGGCCCTTGCCGCCGTGATCGGCAAACCTTCTGCCATGGATTTCACCGCAAGGATTTTCCCATGGACCGCAGCTCCGCCCTATTGATCGTCGACATGCAGCAGGAGATGGCCAATGTGGCCGCCTCGGGCCGTCCGCAGGCCAACCCGCAGGCGGAAGAGGTGGTGGCAGACCTGGCCGCGGCGTTCCGTGCGGCGGGGCTGCCGGTGGTGCATGTGATGCATGACGATCCGCGCCCCGAAAGCAAGTTCCGCCGCGATCTGCCCAGCGGCCAGCCCTTGCCCTGCGCCGTGCCGCAGGCGGGGGAGGCGGTGTTCTGGAAAACCGGCTCTTCCGGGTTCTGCGGCACCGGGCTGGATCGCCATCTGCGGGACGCGGGTATCACCCGGCTGGTGATCGTTGGCGGCGTGGCGGCGTTCTGCGTCAACTCGACCGCGCGCTCTGCCGCCAATCTGGGGTTCGGCGTCGAGGTCGCGGAGGACGCGCTGATCGCCTTTGACATGCCCGCGCGCAACGGCGGCATGCTGGACGCAGGGACCGTTCTGGAGGTCACCCTGTCGGCCCTTCACGCTGGCTTTGGCAAGGTGGTCACGGCGGCGGATGTGCTTGCGCAGCTGCCCGCCGGGGCAGAGGCCTGACAAGGCCGCCAGCCACGGCCGGCTCCCATTACCCCTTGTGCCGGCACCGGATTGCCGCCAGCATTTCCTTGTTTAGCAAGGGAGGTGCATCATGGACGGAACATCCGCAACACCGCAGGCGCTGATCGTCGGGGCCGGGACCGGCCTGTCCGCGGCCTTTGCCCGGCAGCTGGCCGGCGCGGGCTATGTGCTGCATCTGGCAGCGCGCAATACCGCCAAGCTGGAGCTGCTGGCGGCGGAATCCGGGGCAGAGCTGCACGTGCTGGACGGCACCGATGCCGAGGGAACCGCGGCGCTCATAGACTGTCTGCCGGGCGATCTGAGGGTGGCCTGCTACAACCCCTCGGCCCGGCTGCGCGGCCCGGTGGCAGAGCTGGACCCGGCGGCGGTGCGCAAGGCGGTGGAGATCACGGCCTTTGGCGCCTTTGTGCTCGGCCAGGCGGCGGCCAAACGGATGCTGTCGCAGCAGCCGGAAAACGGGCGGCGCGGCACCATCCTGTTCACCGGTGCCTCTGCCGGGGTGAAGGGGTTCGCGCACTCCGCGCCCTTTGCCATGGGCAAATTCGCGCAGCGCGGCCTGGCGCAATCCATGGCGCGGGAGCTGCATCCCAAGGGCATCCATGTGGCCTGGGTCAACATCGACGGCGGCATCCGCAATGCCTCGCGGCCGGAACGGGTCGAGGCCGCGGACAATCCCGACAGCATGCTCGACCCCGACGCCATCGCCCGGGAATACATGCATCTGATCTGCCAGCACCGCTCCGCCTGGAGCGACGAGCTGGTGCTGCGGCCCTGGGTCGAGCGGTTCTAGGGGCTGACCCTTCAGGCAAAGAAAAACCCCCGCAGCCGGACGGCGCGGGGGTTTTGCGTTTGCCTGAAGGGTCAGCCGACGAAGGTGTTGAGCAGCAGGTAGATCACCGCGGACAGCAGCGCGGCGGCCGGAACGGTGATCACCCAGGCAGCCACGATGGTCATGAAGTGGCTGCGGCGCACCAGCTTGCGGCGGCGGCGTTCCTCCGGCGCGATGCGCTTGGCCTCCGGGCGGCCCGCGGCGGATTTCTTCAGGCGGCGCTCCATGTGCCACTCGCGGAAGAAACCGACGCCGAACACCGCGCCCACCGCGATATGGGTGGAGGAGACCGGCAGCCCCAGCCAGCTGGCCACGATCACGGTGATGGCGGCGGACAGCGACACGCAGTAGGCGCGCATCGGGTTCAGCTTGGTGATCTGGCTGCCGACCATGCGGATCAGCTTGGGGCCGAACAGGAACAGGCCGAAGGAGATGCCGAAGGCGCCGATCACCATCACCCAGGTCGGGATTGCGACCTTGGCGGCAAAATCGCCGAACTCGGTGGCGTGCACGATGGCGGCCAGCGGGCCGACCGCATTGGCGACGTCATTGGCGCCATGGGCAAAGGAAAGGAGGCCCGCGGAGATCACCAGCGGCAGGCCGAACAGCGCCTTCAGCGACTTGTTGCGGTTCTCCATGCCCTCGGACTGGCGCTTGATCAGCGGCGCGGTGATCACATAGGAGACGGCCCCGACGCCGGCACCGATCAGCAGCGCGGTTTGCAGGTCAATCTTGATGATCTTCTTCAGGCCTTTGAGGGCCAGGTAGGCACCAAAGGCGCCGGCCATGATGCCGACCAGCACCGGCACCCAGCGGCGCGCGGCTGCGATCTTGTCGTCCTGATAGATGATCTTGGCCTTGATGAAGGCGAGGAACAGTGCAGCGATGATGCCGCCCAGCACCGGCGAAATGACCCAGCTGGCGGCGATCTTGCCCATGGTGGGCCAGTTCACTGCGGCGGTGCCTGCGGCGGCCACGCCGGCGCCCAGCACGCCGCCCACGACGGAGTGGGTGGTGGACACAGGCGCGCCGACCCAGGTTGCCAGGTTCACCCACAGCGCCGAGGAGATCAGCGCCGCCATCATCGCCCAGATGAAGATGCTGCTGCTGGACACCGCGGCGGGATCGATAATGCCCTTGGAAATGGTCGAGACCACATCGCCGCCCGCCAGCAGGGCGCCTGCGCTTTCACAGATGGCGGCAATCACGATGGCGCCGCCCATGGTCAGCGCGTTGGCGCCCACCGCCGGGCCCATGTTGTTGGCGACGTCGTTGGCGCCGATGTTGATCGCCATATAGGCGCCGAACGCCGCGGCGGCGATCACCACCATGCTCATCGCTGAGCCGCCGAAGAAGACGCCGGCGGCGAGGCCTGCCACCACGATGAAGGCCAGCGCGATGCCTGGCGCCACCAAGGGGCGGGAGGCATAGCTGGTCGCCAGCTCCAGCTGGGAGATCCTGTTCAGATCCTTATCCAGCGTGTTCCATTGCGGGCGCTGATCTGTGTCGCTCATCGTCGCTTTCCTGATTCCGGAGTCTGCGCACGCGCCTACCCCCGCTCAGGAAACGGTTCAAGCTTCTGACATGAAAATGTCACATAACTTTTACAATTGGCGCAAAACGGTCTGCAATTGCGGCTCGTGCACCAGCCCGGCCGCTTCCGCGGGCTTCATCCACTGCCGCGTGCGTTCTGCGGATTCCGGGTAATCGTCTTCCAACTGCTCCACCTCGGCCTCGAAGATCAGCGTGGTCACCGGCTCTTCGGTGCCGTTGTCGTGGCGTTTGGTGAAGTGGTATTCGCCGATCGGCTGCGGCGTGATGCGGGCCGATTTGACGCCGGCTTCCTCCCAGGCTTCCTGCAGCGCTGAGGCCGGGCCGTCCTTGCCCTCGACCGGCCAGCCCTTGGGCAGGATCCAGCGCCCGGTGCCGCGGCTGGTGATCATCAGCACCTCTTTGCCGTCCGCGCCCATGCGGTAGCACAGCGCGGCGACCTGCACGCGGGCAGGGCGCTGCAGCATCGGTTTGATGATCTCGTTCCAGGCGCGGGTCAGCGGGCTTGTCATGGGTGCTCAGCCTTTGTTGTTGGGGAAGATCCCGTGTTTATGTGTGCAATTGTGGGAATCTACGCCTGATTGCCCGGGGGTGCAAGGTGATGCGCGCGGGCGGCAGGCCGTCGAGGGCAGGGCTCCCGCCCGCGCGTCAAAGCATCAAGGATGCAGTGCCGGCGGTTGGGCCGGGCAGCGCGCCTGCGGCGCGCTGCGGGCGCTCACTTGCGGCGTTTCGCCCGCAGCGTCGGGTCTTCCTGCGTCGGATCCTCTGGCCAGGGGTGTTTGGGGTACTGGGCGCGCATGTCCTTCCTCACATCCGCATAGGAGCCGGCCCAGAAGCCCGGCAGGTCGCGGGTGATCTGGATCGGGCGCTGGGCCGGCGACAAGAGCGACACCTTCAGCGGCACCCCGCCCACGGACGGATGCCGGGTCACCCCGAACATCTCCTGCAGGCGGACCGAGATTTCCGGGATCTCGCCGTCATAGCTGATCGGGATCTTGCGCCCTAGCGGGGTGATGAAGCTGCCCGGCGCCTCACGGTCCAGCAGTTGCGTCTGCTCCCAGCTCAGCGCGGCCTTCAGCGCGGGCAGCAGGTCGAAGCGTTTCCAATCCTCGGCGGATTTCACCCCGTCCAGCATTGGCAGCAGCCAGTCCTCCAGCGTTTCCGTCAGGCCGGAGAGGGAGAAGTCCGGCAGATCATGGCCTTCCGCCCGCACCAGCTCCACCCGCGCCGCCAGCCGCGCGGCCGCCCCTGACAGCCGCAGGCCCAGGTCGCGCACCCCGTCCAGCATCGCCTGCGCCACCGCGTCCGGCGGCACGTCCTTCCAGATCCGGTCGTCCAGCACCACCGCACCAAAACGCTCCTGCTGGCGCGCCGCCACCCGGCGGTCGCGCTTGGACCACTCGCAGGTGTCTTCCCAGGCGACCTGATCGGCAAACAGCTCGCGGATTTCGGCCAAGGAGATCTGCGCCGCCATCCGGATCCTGGCCTCGCGCGGGTTGCCGTCGGTGTCCAGCGCCACGATGAAGGGCGCCCCCGCCAGCGTATCGCCGCCGTCCAGAACGGCCCCCTTGCCGCCGGACAGCACGAACCGCGGGGTATCGCCCTTGCGGCGCTGGCCGACGCGGTCGGGATAGGCGAGGGCTGCCATCATCGCGGGCGACAGGCCGGCATCGCGGCGGCCTGCCTGTTTCTCCAGCCGCCGCGCCTCGCTCTTGATTCGCTCCACCACCGGGCGGTTCAGCTGATAGGGGTGATTTCGTGCAAACCCCTTAGGGTCTTTTAGCGCCTTCAGCCGCAGAGAGAGGTCCGCAGGCGCGCCGCGCAGCGGGTCGCGCTCACCTAAGAGCGCGGCCAGCGGTGCAGCGGCAGGGCCTGCCTGCAGCAGCATATGGCCAAGCCGCGGGTGCAGCGGCAGGGCGGCCAGCGCCTTGCCATGCTTGGTGATCCGCCCCTGCGCATCCAGCGCGCCTAGCATGGTTAGCAGCGTCTGGGCCTCCGCCAGCGCCCCCGCAGGCGGCTGGGTCAGGAACATCAGATCCTCGGGCGCGGCGCCCCACAGCGCCAGCTCCAGCGCCAGCGCGGTGAGGTCGGCGCTTTCGATCTCGGCCGGCGGGAAACCCATCAGCGCGCCTTCCTCGCCCCTGGTCCACAGCCGGTAGCAGATGCCCTCCGCCACCCGGCCCGCGCGGCCCTGGCGCTGGGTGGCCTCGGCGCGGGTGACCTTCTCCGTCACCAGCCGCGACATGCCGGAGCCGGGATCGAACCGCGCCCGCCGTGCCTGGCCCATATCCACCACCACCCGGATGTCCTGAATGGTCAATGAGGTCTCAGCGATCGAGGTCGCCAGCACCACTTTGCGGCCCTGCGGTTCCGGCTGGATCGCTGCGCGCTGCTCGGCAAAGGGCAGGGCGCCGAACAAGGGGCGGATATGGCAGTGGCCGGGCAGGCGTTTTTCCAGTGCACCAGCAGCGCGGCGGATTTCGCCCTCGCCGGGCAGGAACACCAGGATGCCGCCGCCATTGCCGGGTCCGGCGGCGCGGGTTTCCTTCTCTGCCTGCACCACCAGATCCGCCAGCGCATCCGCGCGGTGTCCTCGCGCGGGCAGGGGGCGCTCCAGCCAGCGGGTCTCCACCGGATAGCTGCGCCCCTCGGACGTGACCATCGGCGCGTCCATCAGCGCCGCAACCGGCCCGGCGTCCAGCGTCGCCGACATCGCCAGCAGTATCAGGTCGTCGCGCAGCGCCCCTGCCACCTCCAGGCATAAGCCAAGACCCAGGTCGGCGTTCAGTGAGCGCTCGTGGAATTCGTCAAAGATCACCGCGCCGACGCCGGGCAGGTCCGGGTCCGATTGCAGCATCCGGGTCAGGATGCCTTCGGTCACCACCTCGATCCGGGTGGCTTTCGACACCTTGGCGTCGCCGCGCACCCGGTAGCCGACGGTCTGGCCCGGTTTCTCGCCCAGTGTCTCCGCCATCCGCTCGGCAGCGGCGCGGGCGGCGAGACGGCGGGGCTCCAGCATCACGATGCGGCCCTTTGTCAGCCCGGCCTCCAGCATCGCCAGCGGCACCCGTGTGGTCTTGCCCGCACCGGGCGGCGCCTGCAGCACGGCACGGCCGCGGGCGCGCAGGGCGTCCAGCAGGTCGGGGAGGGCGTCTTCGATCGGCAATCTGGTCATTCCCGCCTTATCGCCAAAGCGGAGGGGGAGGTCTAGCGGTGTCATGAGAAGGAGTTTGTTGACAGAATGCGGAGGGTTGCAAAGGCCCGCGGGGTGGTGCCAATGCGCCGCCCCATGGGGGCGGGCCGGCGCAGCCCGGCTTGCAGCCGGGCGGGACAGTCACGGCAGTCCTTGTCGGGGGGGGTGCGCTCGAATGCATTTCTTTCACTGCGCAAACCGCATTCAGCGCGGCGGATTTGCCGCCTTTCCTGCAGCGCCCGCTGATGTAGGGTGCCCGCCAGACGGCAGGGGCTGGACTTTGCGGCACGGCTTGCGCCAAGGTCCGCCCAACACATCAGGAAGACACGCATGGACACCGAACAGCTGACTCAGAAGATCCTCGATGGCGACCGCCGGGCGCTGGCCCGGGCCATTACCCTGGTGGAAAGCGGCCGCGAGGATCACCGTGCCAATGCGGGCGAACTGCTGTCGGAGCTGGCAAAACACAAGCGCCAATCGCTGCGCATCGGCCTGTCGGGCACGCCCGGCGTGGGCAAATCCACTTTCATCGAAAGCTTCGGCATGATGCTGACGGGGCTTGGACTGCGGGTCGCGGTGCTGGCCGTCGATCCAAGCTCCGCCCGCTCCGGCGGGTCGATCCTGGGAGACAAGACCCGGATGGAGCGTCTTAGCCGCGAGCGCAATGCCTTCATCCGCCCGTCCCCCAGCCAGAGCCACCTGGGCGGCGTTGCCCGCCGCTCCCGCGAGGCGGTTGCCTTATGCGAGGCGGCCGGGTTCGACGTGGTGCTGATCGAAACCGTCGGCGTCGGCCAGTCGGAAACCGTGGTGGCGGAAATGTCGGACCTGTTCCTGCTGCTGCTGGCGCCTGCCGGCGGCGATGAGCTGCAAGGTGTCAAGCGCGGCATCATGGAAATGGCCGACCTCATCCTGGTGAACAAGGCGGACGGGCCGCTGAAACCCGTCGCCACCCGCACCTGCGCCGATTACGCCGGTGCGCTGCGGCTGCTGCGCAAGCGCCGGCAGGATCCGGAGGGCTTCCCAAAGGCGCTGATGGTCTCAGCTGTTGAAGAGCACGGGCTGGACAAGGCCTGGGAAGAAATGCAGGCGCTGACCGCCTGGCGCAAGGAGAACGGCCACTGGGACCGCCGCCGCGCTGACCAGTCCTGCTACTGGTTTGACCAGGAGGTGCGCCAGGCGCTCTTGGCGCGGCTGGAAACACCGGACGCCAAGGCGCAGATGGCGGAACTGGCAGGAACTGTGGCCGAGGGCGGCAAAAGCCCGGGCGAGGCGGCGCGGATCATGCTGAAAGCGCTGGGCGCGGCCTGAGGCGGCGCCGGCAGGACCGCAGCAGCGGGTGCCGCAGGCCCCTTGCAGCAGGCGGAAAAAGGGTGCAGTAAGCCCGGCAAGAAAGCTGAGTTGAATCACTTGACGCTGTTGCCGGTTGAGCGTAAGAGCAGCGGACCAGTTTTCGGGCGCAGCCAATGGCCGCGCCCCTTGTGATTTGGCGCCGGACTGCCGGAGCCTCCAAAAACGAAGGATGAAGATATGTCGCGCCGTTGCGAACTGACCGGAAAAGGCCCGATGACTGGCAACAATGTCAGCCACGCCAACAACAAAACCAAGCGCCGCTTTCTGCCCAACCTGAACGACGTGACCCTGCAGTCCGAAGTTCTGGGCCGTGGCGTCAAGCTGCGCATCTCCGCAGCTGCCCTGCGCTCTGTCGACCACCGCGGCGGCCTGGACGCGTTCCTGGCCAAAGCCAAGGACGAAGAGCTGTCGGCAAACGCGCTGAAAGTGAAGAAAGAGATCGCCAAGGCACAAGCCGCACAGGCTTAAATTCCTGGCCTGATCCCTTCACCGGATCGGATTACACACACCGCGCAGGGGCAACCCTGCGCGGTGTTTGCGTTTGCGCAATCTGCCGCAGAGCCGGGTCTTGCAGGCCGTGCGCCTTGGGGGCATACCTGCCTGTGATGATACCCGCCTTCCGCATATGCCTTGGCCTGTTCCTGGCCCTGACCGTCGCTCTGACCGCCCACAGCGCTGCCGCCCGGCAGGGGGAGCGCGATGCCGCCGGCCGGATGGTGATCTGCACCGGCACCGGCCCTGTCACCGTCTATGTCGACAGCGAGGGCCAGCCGGCCAAGCCGCCGCACAATTGCCCCGACTGCGTGATGCATGTGCTGGACGCGGTGGCGCAGCCTGCGGGGCTGGTGCTGTCGGCTGCGGCTTGCAGCGAAGTGACGGCAGGGCAGCAGGCTGCGCTCGCTTCGGCGCAGGATGTCCTGCGCGCCACCGCCCGCGCACCTCCTGCCGCCGTCTGACGGCCAAGAAAACCACCCATTTGAAAACTGAACATCCACTGAGAGGAGACAGAAAATGTCCCTGAAGTCTGTTGTCTTTGCAGCCGCTGCTGCCGCTGCCTTTGCCACCTCCGCCTTTGCAGGCGATGCCATGATCATGGTGCACGGCCAGTACGCGCGGGTATCCTCGCCCACAGCCAAGGCCGGTGCGGCCTTCATGGAGATCATGAACAAGGGCGAAGCCGACGATCAGCTGATCGACGTGCGTTCCGACGTGGCCGCCAAGGTGCAGCTGCACACCCACAAGGAAGGCGATGACGGCGTCATGAAGATGATGCATGTGGAGGAAGGCTTTGCCGTGCCGGCAGGCGAAACCCACATGCTGATGCGCGGCGGCGATCATATCATGTTCATGGGCCTGAACCAGGAACTGAACCACGGCGACGTGGTGAAGGTTACGCTGGTGTTTGAGAAGGCCGGCGAGGTCGAGATCGAAGTGCCGGTGGATCTGGAGCGTAAGGCCGAGGGCCACGGCGACCATTCCGGCTATTCCAACTGATCCGCTAGGGCAGGGCGGGCGCGGCGTCAGGCCGCGCTGCAGCCCTCCTTCGCGCCCAAAGCCCGCCCTGTTGCGGGCTTTTTGCCGCTTGGGGCTAGGTAAGCAGCTCCGCCACCCAGGCAGGCACGGTCTCGCTGGCCGGGCCAAAGCGGCGCTCTGCAAAGCGGGAGGCGGCGGCGGAGGGCTCCAGGTTCAGCTCCACCGTATGGGCGCCCGCCAGATGCGCCTCGTCGACAAAGGCCGCCGCCGGATAAACCTCGCCCGAGGTGCCGATGGCGGCAAACAGATCCGCCCCGGCCAGATGGGCATAAATCTCCTCCATGAAATACGGCATCTCGCCGAACCAGACCACGTCGGGCCGCCCCGCAGGCGCCGCGCAGGCGGGGCAGGGTTGGCCGGTTTGCATCTGCATTGGCGCAGCCCAGCGGTGGCTGCACGCACCGCACAGCGCGCCCGCCAGCGTCCCGTGCATATGAAGCACGCGGGACGCGCCGCCGGCCTCATGCAGCCCGTCCACATTCTGGGTCACGATCACCACCTCGCCCGGATGGTCCGCCTGCAGCCGCGCCAGCGCCTGATGCGCCGGGTTGGGCGCTGCCCCTGCCGCCTGCCTGCGGCGCGCGTTGTAGAAGCCGTGCACCAGGTCCGGGTTGCGCGCGAACGCCTCCGGCGTTGCCACATCCTCGATCCGGTGCTGCGCCCAGAGGCCGCCCTCGTCGCGGAAGGTGGCCAGCCCGCTTTCAGCAGAAATCCCGGCGCCGGTCAGGATCACGATCTTCCGGCTGCTCTTTCCCATCGCTGCAGAACCTCCTATCACTGGCCCTGTCCAGCAGGAGCCATGACCCAATGCCTACCCGTATTCTGTTTGTCTGCCTAGGAAACATCTGCCGCTCCCCGGCGGCCGAAGGCGTGTTCCGCGCGCTCTGTCCCGAGGTCGAGACCGACAGTGCAGGCACCGCCTCCTACCACGTTGGAGAGCCGCCCTACGGTCCGATGCAGGCGGCGGCGCGGGCGCGGGGGCTGGACATCTCCGACCTGCGCGCGCGGCAGTTCCGGCGCGGCGATTTCGAGGCCTTTGACCTGATCATCGCGATGGATGCCAGCAACCTGGAGGACATCGAGGCCTTGCGCCCCTCAGGCAGCGAGACCCCGGTGCATCTGTTCACGGGCTATGCGCCGGAAACCGGCGCGGACCATGTGCCCGATCCCTATTACACCCGCGATTTCGACGGCTGCCTCGACCTGATCGAGGCGGCAGCGAGAGGGCTGAAAACCGCACTCTGACTTAGTCAGCGATCACCCGGAAGCCGCCGGCCAGGAACGGCAGCTGCTGCACCGCCGGGTCGATCATCTGGGTCTGCACCAGGCGGCGCACGGTCTCTGCCACGTCCCGCGGCACCCGGTCGGCCCAGTCGGCGGCGGTGAACAGCGAGATCGTGCGGGACATCTCGCCGAACGGCAGCGGGAAGGCATCGATCTGGTCGTGGAACCGGCCGGCGCGCATATAGCCCAGCGGCGTGGTGATCGCCCAGCCGATCCGCCGCGCCACCATCGCCATCAGCGCCAGATGCGAGCCGACCTCGAAGCGGTTCTCGAATTCCAGCTTCTGGCGGCTCAAGAGCCCCTCGATCTGCTGCGAGATCAGCTGCTCGCGGGCATAGCGCAGAAAGGGCAGGCTTTGCAGCTGCTCCGCCGCCTGCGCCGCGTCTGAGACCGTGCCGCGCGGCGCCACCAGGATGAAGGGATCGCGCACCAGCGGGTATTCCACCAGCCCCTCGTGCAAGCCCCCGGCGGTGGCGGCAATGGCGATATGCAGCTCGCGGGCTTCCATTGCCCGCACCACGTCGTGGCTGGAGGCGGTGATCATCTTGAACCGGCACTGGGTCAGGCTGTCGGCCAGGATGGTGGCCAGCCGCGGCGTCAGGTCATTGTCGAAATCGTCGATCAGACCGATCGACAGCGCCTGCAGGTGGGTGAGGTCCATCACCGTCAGCTCGCTCTGGGCCAGCCGCAGCTCGCCCAGCACTGCCTCGGTGCGGGCCAGGAAGCTGCGCCCGGCGGCGGTCAGCACCATCGGGCGGCGGCCATGGTCGATCAGCTCGCTGTCCAGCGCCTTTTCCAGGTTGCGCATCTGCTGGCTGACCGCGGGCTGGCTGAGGCCGGTCATCTCGGCGGCCTGCGCCACCGATCCGGTTTTGGCCAGGGCCTCAAACACTTCCAGCCCGCGCAGGGTAACGCCCTTGATTAACATATGAACAGCTCCAATACCTTAGGCCGTTCTTTGCGGTTTGAGGCTGCGCGGTCAAGGGTGGCAATGCCGCAGCCTTTCCCCCTTGCGAAAATGCCGCAGTACCGATGCATCAATTGAAATGGCGCTCCGGCGCGGCACTTCACGCACCGGAGATCCAACCGAAAAAAGGCGCCCCGCAGGGGCGCCCTCGATCACCTTGGCGCTGTGCCGCCGCCTCAGCCGCAGCTGCGCGCCGCGTGGTCGCCAAAGGCCTTGTAGCGCAGCCACAGCCGCTCGTCGCTGCGGTTGCTGGACTGCCGCACCACCTGGGCCTGATGCGGATCGGCAAACCACTTGGAGACGGTCTTGCGCTCGGAGGCTGTCAGGCTGCGGTTGGCGGCCTGCTGGATGCAGCTGCACAAGCCGGGCGAGGCCGCGGTGCGGTCCGACTGGCGGCAGGCACGTTCAATGGCGCCGGCCTCGGCGCCCGCCGGTGCCAGTGCGGCCAGAAAGCCGGCGCACAGCGCGGTGGTCAGGAAATGTTTCATCTGCTCATGCCCCATTCTTGGCAAGCGGGTCTGATGCCCGCGGAATTGGCCGCAGTATGCCAAAAGCGGGGGCGCGTTTCAATCGTGGTAAACGGGGAATGAAGGGGGCTGGAGCGCCATGCGGCACGGCCCTCCAGCGCTGGTTTCGCTCAGGTCTGGTTCGGTCCGCGCATTGCGCGGACAGCCTGGCGCACGGCCTTCCAGTCTGCCGCCTCGCTGTCCTTGCCGGCCTCTTCGCACTCACGCATTTTCTGCGCGGCCTCAGCCTCGGCCTTGTCGCCATGCGCGCTGTAGAGCGCGCGGGCATATTCAGCGGCTTTGATTGCATCCATGCGGATCGTCCTCCTGTGCTTGTGTCTCCCGCCAAGGGGCGCGCGTCTCGCGGTACGCATGGAGTATAGCGCATTTTGGGCGCCCGCGCAGGGGGCGGGGAGAATTTGCGGGGTTTCGGCGCTTGGCGGAGAGGGTAGCGCACGACCGCGGTCGGCTGCGTAGCGCCCGCTAAAAGTGCCGCTATTGGGTCAGTTTGGCTGAAACGATTGCGTAAACCACTGAGGAACGCGCCTGACCTTAGGGGAGGCGTAACACGCCTTCCCTGGGGGGGAAGGTCAGGCGTGTTCCGGCCTGCCGGCCGGGGGGGAACCAACTGTCAGCTTATTGGAGCGCCTTGATGAATGTCCAAATGGCTTTGGCAACGGATTGAACACTTTCAGTTTGTGCCGTGACCGTGACGGCTGTCGCCCCTGCAGTCCATTTTGCACCGGTTTTTGCGAACTCCTTGGAACCCTCACGGATCATGTCATCCGCAACTGACCCGCAGCAGGCGGCCATGCGCAGGGAAATGTCCCAGAGGGCTTGGGCGATCTTTTCCAGCAGCGAAGGGGAGGGGGAAGGTTTTGCAATCTCCTCTCCCAGTTCCTCAACCTGTTTCCAGATCAGCGCGAGGTCGGCCTGCATTGCACGCGCCGAAGCATCCTCCAGCGGCGGCCCGCCGTTGTCGCCGATCAGAGCGGCAACGGGTGTTCGTTCAACTGCGGCAAGCTGTTCCTTGAGGCGGGCGACTTCCTGCTCCAGCTCAAACAGGCTGCGGATGTGCTCGATTTCCTTGGCGACGGCTTTGTGGCCTGCGTCCCGTATGTCATCGTCGATCAGCGCCACGCGCCGCTGGAGGTCCCAGTCAAGCGGTTTGCCGGAGAAGTAGCTCTGGTACCAAGCACACCAGTAGCTCCATTCGTTGGTTTTTTTGAAGGTTTTCCAGAAGCGCTTCCACATTCATTGCACGTTTTGGGCGTCTCCGGCGCTTAGCCACAATGGAGCATTGAAGACGTTTTCCAAAGCTGGAATGGCGTTTGTACCGGCATGCTTTAACGGATCATCATGCCCAAGAATGCGAGTGTCGAATTCTGTCGCTGCGTAGGTTTGCTTATACCCCGGCTTGGGTATGTAAGGAGATTGCTTGGGCGGTGTTCTGGATGCATTTTAGCGCGGAAATAGGGCCTGAGGTGGTCTCTGAACGGGCCCAAAGCATATGAAATATGGCCTCAGCTGTGTGCTGCAAGTCTGGTTGCGCCGTACTTGTCGATAGCCTTGAGGAAAGCTTTGCAATCTCATCAGTTGCGGATCTTGAAGCTCTGTGCAGTTTGCTGGTTTTTTCACTTGTGGAGGTGCCCGTGCTGCAAGCAATAGTAACTGCTCGAAAGCAAAGAAGAAGGTCTTCTTGTGTTGCTTCAGTGGAATTGCGACTGCTCATTTGATTCATGAATATAGGCAGACAGCGAAGTGCTGATCGCGCGGTCAAGGCGTGGCAGGTCCGGGCATCCTTTGACTCTAACCAGTCTTCCAGTTGCATCTCAGTTTCGGAAGACTTCAAATCCATCACCGCGCCAGATTCCTAAAATATTGCTCGCGGTAGTCAAAGCGCCCGCTTGACCAAACCCCGAATCCAAATCATATGCCTGAGCATGACTGACCTCGCTCACATCCGCAATTTCTCCATCGTCGCCCATATCGACCATGGCAAATCCACCCTCGCTGACCGGCTCATCCAGGAGACCGGAACGGTGAAGGACCGCGATATGAAGGAACAGCTGCTCGACGCCATGGACATCGAGCGCGAGCGCGGGATCACCATCAAGGCCAACACCGTGCGCATCGACTACAAAGCGCAGAACGGCGAGACCTATGTCCTGAACCTGATCGACACCCCCGGCCACGTCGACTTTGCCTATGAGGTCTCCCGCTCCATGCGCGCGGTCGAAGGCTCGCTGCTGGTTGTCGACTCGACGCAAGGGGTGGAGGCGCAGACGCTGGCCAACGTCTACCAGGCGATTGATGCGGATCATGAGATCGTCCCCGTCCTGAACAAGATCGACCTGCCGGCTTCCGACTGCGACCGGGTGGCGGAGCAGATCGAGGATGTGATCGGCATCGACGCCACCGGCGCCATTCAGGTCTCGGCCAAGACCGGCCAGGGCATCCGCGAAACGCTGGAGGCGATCGTGCAGCACCTGCCCGCGCCGCAGGGCACCCGCGACGCGCCGCTGAAGGCCATGCTGGTCGACTCCTGGTACGACAGCTACCTCGGCGTGATCGTTCTGGTCCGCATCATGGACGGCGTCCTGAAAAAGGGCATGCGGGTCAAGTTCATGTCGAACAATACCCTGCACCACGTCGACCGCATCGGCGTGTTCCGTCCCGCCATGCAGGTGGTGGATGAGCTGGGCCCGGGCGAGATCGGCTTCCTCACCGCCTCGATCAAGCAGGTGCGCGACACCCGCGTCGGCGACACCATCACCAACGACCGCAACGGTACCGAAAAGGCCCTGCCGGGCTTCAAACCGGCGCAGCCGGTGGTGTTCTGCGGGCTGTTCCCGGTTGATTCAGCCGAATTCGAGGACCTGCGCGATGCCATCGACAAGCTGGCGCTCAATGACGCCTCCTTCAGCTTTGAAATGGAAACCTCCGCCGCCCTCGGCTTCGGATTCCGCTGCGGCTTCCTCGGGCTGTTGCACCTGGAGGTGATCCGCGACCGGATCGAACGCGAATACAACATCGAGCTGATCACCACCGCACCCAGCGTGATCTATCACATCTACATGAAGGGCAAGGACAATGTGCCCGGCGAGATGATCGAGCTGCACAACCCCGCCGACATGCCCGACCCCTCCAAGGTCGACCACATCCAGGAGCCGCGCATCAAGGCAACCATCCTGGTGCCGGACGAATACCTCGGCGACGTGCTGAAGCTCTGCCAGGACCGCCGCGGCATCCAGATGGACCTGTCCTACGCCGGCTCCCGCGCCATGGTGGTCTATGACCTGCCGCTGAACGAGGTGGTGTTCGACTTCTACGACCGCCTGAAATCGGTGACCAAGGGCTATGCCTCCTTCGACTACCAGATGACCGGCTACCGCCAGGACAACCTGGTCAAGATGTCGGTGCTGGTGAACGACGAGCCGGTGGATGCGCTCTCCACCATGGTGCACCGCGACCGGGCAGAGATGCGCGGCCGGGCGATGTGCGAGAAGCTCAAGGAGCTGATCCCGCGCCACATGTTCAAGATCCCGATCCAGGCCGCCATCGGCGGCAAGGTGATCGCCCGCGAGACCCTCTCGGCGCTGCGCAAGGACGTGACCGCCAAATGCTACGGCGGCGACGCCACCCGGAAGCGGAAACTCTTGGACAAGCAGAAAGCGGGCAAGAAGAAGATGCGCCAGTTCGGCAAGGTGGATATCCCGCAGGAAGCGTTCATTTCCGCCCTCAAAATGGACAGCTGAAGCTGTCCATTTCCGAGGGCGCGCGGGCGAAAGCGGTTGGCGCAGCCAATTGCGTGCCCGCACCGGAGTGTTCTGCGGCGGAAACACCTATTCAACGGTTCCAACACGGGGCTTCGGCCCCGTTTTCTGTTTCTGCCCCTTCCAAAGTCCCGCCCGGCCGAGAGGCCGGGCAGCGCCCGATCCGCCCCCAAGGGCGGGCGCTTCGCCCCCACCCTCGGACCGGGCGCTGCCCTTCGAGTGGGTCAGTTATGAAGGCCATTAGCACAGAACCGCGTGGTTTCTTTTAAGAGTTCTGAGTAATGCTTGAATGCTTGAACAAACGGCACTAGAGACGCGCACTGATGGGCGGTCCAGATTGCGACTTCGTCATAAGCATTTGAATTTTCTTAGATTCACAACCTGCTTGTTGGGCGTGGAGGTTCAAGTATCATGAAAGAAAACGAGGGAGCCATGAACCAATTATTTGTTACCGCGCCTCAACCGACGCTTAAACGCGTTGCCGATTTGGATGGACCTGACTTTTACCCCACTCCTGCTTGGGCAACCTACGCGCTGATTGACAATGAAAAATTTCATGGCGACATTTGGGAATGCGCTTGTGGTGATGGAGCAATGAGTTCTGTTTTGAGCAGAACTGGGCAGAATGTCGAAAGTTCAGATTTGTATGATCGTGGTTTCGGGGAACCCGGTATCGACTTTCGTGAGACTAATCGCACTGCGACAAACATTATTACAAATCCGCCGTTTAACGCCGCGGAGGATTTTGTTCATACTGCACTAAAGGTTGCGGACAAGAAATTTGCTTTACTGCTAAGGTTGGCATTTCTTGAGGGAGCTAAACGGCGATCAACCATTTTTAGCAAAGCGCCTCCTAGTAGAGTCTGGGTGTTCAGCGAGAGAATTACATTCTATCCAAAAGGCGTGAAACGCAAAGGCAGTGGGACCACTGCCTATGCTTGGTTCGTCTGGGATAAGGACCATTGCGGCGGGACAGAGCTTAGCTGGTTGCCTACCGGTTACAAGAAAATGGACTTCAATTGAGATTGGCGGCGTAGCGGCGTCCAGTTCTTGTAAGTGTCCAAGACTCTGTGGCTTTTTCGTAGTCCGCGATGCCACGAGCTGCCAAACCAGTGCTTTGGTTTCTGTGGCAAACCAAATTGCGAACCTTCTGAGAAAAATAGGTGTCGCTACGGTTTCTAGCCAGCTGGGCATCCTTGCCGGTTGGCTTGAGGCGCTTAGAGAGGCGCTGAATGAGTTCAGACGTTGTAAGCGTTTGCCCTGAAACCTTCAGCATTTCTTTACAGGCTTCATCGCGGATTTGCGCTTCTGTGTATACCATATGCACTCCTTGGTTGATGGTTATGCAAGTCAAGTTGGTAACGCATTCGTGATATTCAAGTATGGCATTAAATTTCGTTCGGCCGCCAAACCGGGCAGCGCCCGTCCCGCCCCCCGCCACGCCGGAGGCGTGCTTTCAGCACGATGCGGGCGCTTCGCTTCCCGCCCCGCCGGGCCGGGCGCTGCCCTCCGCGTGCTGATCAGACCGAGGGTTTCCAAAAGGCCCAATGCATATGACAGATTTCGCCTCGGTTTCCTGGTCCTCACCGTTCACCCTGCCGTTCTCGGACATCGCCGGGTTTCTGGCCTTTGCAAGAGAGCAGAGAATGGCGATTGCCAGAATTGAGGTGCTGGACGGCAGCGGAAACCTTGTCAGATATCCAGTGGCCGGAAGCCCGGACGCCCCGCTCGCATCGCGTCTTTCCTGTTTCAGTTCAGCGAAAACAGCGCGCAGGACCTGGCTGCGTCTTTCAGCTACTACAAGCAAGTTCTGGCTGAAGTCACCGCCGAAGCCGGTTGGGAAGCGATGATCTGGCTGACGGAGGCCTGATTGGCCCATGCGCCACTCTCCGCGCATCCGCGGCCAGGCCACCATTCCGCTGCTGAAAACGCGCGCATTCCGTGTTATCCTCCGCGCTGTTCATCTGGGGAGGATAACACCATGAAACACCTGACTTTGGCCGCCGCGATCACCCTCCTGGCGTCGCCGCTTCTGGCCGGGCAGTGCCCCGCCGACATTGCCGCCATCGACGCCGCGCTGGCGGCCGGGACGGAGCTGTCGGAGGAAGACCTGGCAACCGTTCAGGAACTCCGCGACGAAGGCCAGGCGCTGCATGACAGCGGCGATCATGATGCCTCGGTCGCGACCCTGGCCGAAGCCAAGGGGCTGCTGGGGATCGAGTAACCGGCAAAAAGAAAAACGCCCGGCGGCAAACCGGGCGTTTTTTCTGCTCTGCCGCTCCGGGGCAGGGCGGCTCAGAAGCTGTTCTGCACGTCCTGCGCCACGCCGCTGATCGCGTTGCCGGCCTTGGAAATGTCGCGCCCGGCGCCTTTGGCGGTCTCGCAGGCCGCCAGCCCCAGCAGCAGCAGCGCACAGGTCAAAATCCGCATCATCGGTGAAGGCTCCTCATCTCTGCTCAAACCTCTTCGGCGGATGTCTAGCAAGCCGCCCCGGCCCATACCAGAGGATTTGCAGGCCAGAGGATTTGCAGGCGGACGGACCGGGCGGAGTTGAGCGAGGTCAAGGCGGCGCAGGCCGCGCCGGGCCAGGCTGCGGCGGAACCGGAACAGGAGGACTGACCCTATGGACCTGACCACCCGCAAACAGGCGCTGGAGGCGCGCCGCGCTGAACTGACCGGCCATCTTGCCAAGGTCGAGCACACGCTTGACGCGCCGATGCCGAAGGACTGGGAGGACCGCGCCTCCGAACGCCAGGGCGACGAGGTGCTGGAAAGCCTTGGCAGGGCGGAGCTGGACGAGCTGCGCCGGATCGACGCCGCGTTGGAGCGGATCAAAGCAGGCACCTACGGCATCTGCGCGGCGTGCGGCGAGCGGATTTCCGAGGCGCGGCTGGACCTGCTGCCCGCCGCCCCGCTGTGCAAGACCTGCGCGGGGGCTGCGGCGGGGTAGGGGCCGGCCTCCGGTTCGGTGGGGATTTACCAGAAATTTGCAACTTATGAGGTAGTGCAATCCCCGTAAATCGCGAGTATATTGACGTGGATCAAGGAGATGGAACTGACCCGGGGGGCAAGTTGCGCAAAACCTGAACTGGAGGGCATGGACTATGGACTTTTCCGCCAGAAAGCAATTGCTTGAAGCGCGGCGCCAGCAACTGGCCGGGCTGCTGACCCGGACCGGGCAGGCGCCGCGGGCGCCCCGCATGGGGTCCCACCGCCAGCCGCGGTCAGAGCGCGGCGCCGGCTGCGCGATTGAGGTTCTGCCCTACGCCAGCCATGACGAGCTGCGCCGGATCGAAGCGGCGCTGGCCCGCTTGCGCGACGGCTCCTACGGCTACTGCCGGATCTGCGGCGATGACATGGGGGACGACTGGCTGGACCAGCGCCCGGCCTCTCCCTTCTGCAAATCCTGCTCCCAGTAACCGCGGCGCCCTCGGCGGCGCGGACGTGCACCTCCTTCCGCTTGCCAGCGGCCTGCCGGGCCGCTGGCCTTTTTGCGTCGGCGCGCAAGGAGCAGTTGCCCCGCGGCAGCGCTGCACTACTTTAGCCCTTCGTGCGCACAGGCCCCGTTGCCGTGCCGGGCGGGATATGCCACAACCGGCCTGACCGACTGAACAAATGAGTTTAGCAGATGCCAGAATTCACTGAGCGCCGCCGCATGATGGTGGATACCCAGATCCGTCCCTCGGATGTCACCAAATACCCGATCATCGAGGCCATGCTGGCAGTCCCGCGGGAGAAATTTGTGCCGGCCGCGCAGCGCGAGGCGGCCTATGCCGACCAGAACGTGCGGCTGGGCGGCGGCCGGGTGCTGCTGGAGCCGCGCACCCTGGCCAAGATGCTGGACGCGGTGGATCTGCAAAACGACGAACTGGTGCTCGATGTGGCCTGCGGGTTTGGCTATTCCACCGCGGTTGCGGCCCGGATCGCGCAGATGGTGATCGGCGTCGAGGAAGACGAGGCGATGGCGGCGGACGCCCAGGAGCTGCTGAGCGAGACCGGCGCCGACAATGCCATCGTGCACACCGGTCCGCTGGCGGAAGGCGCGGCGGAACATGGCGCCTATGACGTGATCCTGGTGCAGGGCGGTGCCGAGGAGCTTCCCGCGGCGCTGCTGGACCAGCTCAAGGACGGCGGCCGCATCGCCGCGCTGATGGTGGCCGGCAACCTGGGTGAGGTCAAAATCGGGTACAAGACCGGCGGCCGGATCTCCTGGCGGTTTGAATTCAACGCCAGCGCGCCGTTGCTGCCGGGCTTTGCCGCGGCACGGGAATTCGCGCTCTGAGCCTTCGGGCCTGGCGCCGCGGCAGCTGCTGCCGCAACACGAGAACGAAGGCCGGGCGCCGCGCATGACGGCGCCCGGAACAGGGACCAACCCACCGCGGCTGGCGGCGCGGCAAAAGATAAGGCAACCGATGCGAATGAAATTTCCTGCGAGTGTGTTTAAGGCTTTTGTGTTTGCCGGCGGCGTGACCGCCACTGTGATGATGCCGCTCAAGGCAGCGGCGGACAACCTGTCCGACGCGATGATCGGCGCGTATAAGACCAGCGGCCTGCTGGAGCAGAACCGGGCGCTGCTGCGCGCCGCGGATGAGGATGTTGCGATCGCGCTGTCGCAGCTGCGGCCGCTGATCGAATGGACCGTCACCGCCAGCCATTCCTACGCCCGCGGCGCCAACCAGGTCGGCGTTTTCAACGAGGCGACGAGCAACGACATCAGCACCCAGCTGCAGCTGACCCAGCTGCTCTATGACGGCGGCGAGACGCGCCTGCGCAAGGACGCCGCGCAGGAGCTGGTGCTGGCCACCCGCCAGCAGCTGCTTGGAGTGGAGCAGCAGGTGCTCCTGTCCGCGGTGCAGGCCTATGTCGGTGTGCTGCAGGGCCAGGAAAACGTCGCCCTGCGCCGCAACAACCTGCGACTTCTGCAGGAGGAGCAGAAGGCCGCACAGGACCGTTTCGAGGTCGGCGAGGTCACCCGCACCGATGTCGCCCTGGCTGAAAGCCGGGTCGCCGCCGCGCGCGCCAACCTGACCGATGCCGAGGGCACTTTGCTGACCGCCCGCGCAACCTATCAGCAGGTTGTCGGCCATGCGCCCGGCAGCATTGCCGGCCAGCCCCGGCTGCCTTCCCGCACCACGTCGCTGGACCGCGCGCAGTCCATTGCGCAGCGCAACCAGCCGGATCTGCTGGCACAGCAGCACGCGGTCAAGGCCGCCGACATCCTGGTCCAGGCCGCAACCCGCGCCCTGGGGCCGAGCGTCAGCTTCCGCGCCACCGCCGGGCTGAGCGACGACATCAACGATGGCACCGGCATTAGTTCGGATGCAACGGCGGCGGTGGTCATGTCGCAGGAGCTGTATACCGGCGGCCGCAACGCCGCCACCCGGCGCCGCGCCATCGCCAGCGCCGATGCCGAGCGCGGCACCCTGATCACCACCCAGCGGTCGGTGCGCCAGGCGGTCAGCGCCGCCTTCTACAATGCCGAAACCGCCCGCGTCAGCCTGATCTCCTCGGGCGAGCGGGTGCGTGCCTCCAAGGTCGCCTTTGACGGTATCCGCGAGGAAGCCACCCTGGGCGCCCGCACCACGCTGGACGTGCTGCAGGCGGAACAGGAATACCTCGACGCCCAGACCGAGCAGGTGAACTCCCGCGCCAACCAGGCGATTGCCGCCTACCAGCTGCTGCAATCGCAGGGCCTGCTGACTGCGGAACACCTCGGCCTGGCGGTGGAGATCTACGATCCGACGCTCTATTACAACCTGGTCAAGGACGCGCCGGCCCAGCACAGCAAGCGCGGCAAGGATCTGGACCGCGTGCTCAAGGCCTTGGGGCGGGACTGACAATTCACTCTATCTGTTGTGCGGGAACGGGAAGGCCGCTACACTCTGACTCAACAGGCAAGAGTGGTAAAAAATCAATGTCCGACCCAGTTACCCACGCCGAGATTGAAGATGTCCTGTCCTCGATCCGCCGTCTGGTGAGCGAAGACACCCGGGAACAGCCCGCGGCGCCGGAACCGGCGGCGCGGCTGGTGCTGACGCCCGCCCTGCGGGTGCAGGAATCCGCCCCTCGCAACGATCTGCCGTCTGACCATGAGGCGGAGCCTGCTGAGCAGCCGGAAACGCAATCACAGGCTGAGCCCCGGCAGATTGCCTCCGGTGCTGCCGCGGATGCCGGACCCGCCGCCGAAGACGCTGCCAGCCCGCTGATCGAGGAGCCGCCGCTGGCTTTCCGCCATCACAGGGAACTGTCCCGGTCGCGGCGCAATGCTGCCGCGGCGGATCCCTCTGAATCCGAACAGGCAGATACAGATCAAGCAAACCCGGACGCGCCCTGGGGCAATCCGGAAACCACCCTGTTTGCAGCCGCGGCTGGTGCCGGTCGGCACGGCGCTGCTGCGGCGGAAGAAGCTGAGACCGGGGCCGGGATTGACGCGGAGGCTGGGGCCGCTGACCCAGCGCCCGTCCTGCTCAAGGACGGCGGGCTCGCGGGCGGCACTGCCGGCGCCCGGGCCGCCTCCGTGGTCCGCAAGATCGCCGAGATGGAGGCGCGCAGCTCTGCCGCGCAGGCCAGCACTCAGCAGGCCGGTACCCAGCAGGCGGGCACGCAACATGACTGGGAGCCGGACAGCCAGACCGAAGCGCCCTTTGCCGGCGCCGACACCATCGAATGGCGCGACGAGCCGCTGCCGCTGCGCCGCGAACAGGACCCGGAGGAAGAAATCCTGGATGTTCCGGCGTCCTGTTTCGAACCGGAAACCGTCACAGCCCCGGACAATCCCGAGGCTGCGCTGAACCCGCACTCGGCGGCTGCTTCGGCGGAAACGGCGGTGGAAGATGCGGTCACCGGCGCGGCCATGGACACCCTGGCGGAGGAGGGCGACAGCTTCCTCGACGAGGACGCCCTGCGCGATCTGGTGGCCTCCATAGTGCGCGAGGAACTGCAAGGCCCCTTGGGCGAGCGCATCACCCGCAACGTCCGCAAACTGGTCCGCCGCGAAATCCAGCGCGCTTTGGCCGCCCACGATCTGCTGTGAACGGGCCAGGCTGAAGACCGGGGCGGACTGAAGAACCGGGCAGGTTGAGGTTTCGCTTCCGGCTCAAGAGAAAACGGGAAACCAGTCCCGCGGCTGCGGTCAGAACCGCACCGGCTGCGCCAGTTCCAGCAGCTGATCGAGGTCCATGTAGCGCTCCAGGTGATCGGCCAGCGCATCCAGCGTCTCCTCGACGCCGTCCTCGTATCCCGCTTGGCTTTCATGGCCGAGGCTTGCCAGCACGCTGGCGCGGAAGGCGTCTTCGGAAAACAGACCGTGCAGGTACGAACCCTTGACGCGCCCGTCGGCGGAGGCCGCGCCTTCGGGCCGTCCGCCGATGCTGAGCCATGCCCGGCTGCAATCGGCGCCGGTGGTGCGGCCCATGTGGATCTCATAGCCGCTTACGGGCAGGTTGCCGTCGCGGGTTACGGCCTCGGTCAGCGTCACCCGCTTTTCCCCTGCCATCACCGTGTGCACGTCCAGCAGGCCTAGGCCGTCCACCTTGCCGGGCCGCCCGTCGACGCCCTCGGGATCGTCGATGGTCTTGCCCAGCATCTGGTAGCCGCCGCACAAGCCCAGCACATGGCCGCCGCGGCGGTAATGCGCCTGGATGTCGATGTCCCAGCCCTGCGCGCGCAGGTAGTTGAGGTCGCCGATGGTCGACTTGCTGCCCGGCAGAATGATCAGATCCGCATCGCCGGGCAGGGCGCGCCCGGGCGGCACGATCTCCACCGTCACCTCCGGCTCCGCCGCCAGCGGGTCGAGGTCGTCGAAATTCGCCATCCGTTCCAGCTGCGGCACCACCACCTTGCAGGCGCCGCCCTGGCGCGAGGCGATGTCCATCATGTCCTCGGCCGGCAGTTTCCAGGCGTCCCAGAACCACGGCACCACACCCAGCGAAGGCCAGCCGGTGCGGGCGGCGATATCGTCCCGGCCGCCGTCAAACAGGCTCAGGTCTCCGCGAAACCTGTTCACCATGAACCCCACGACCCGCTCCAGGTCATGGCGTTCAAGCACCGCATGGGTGCCGACAATCTGCGCAATCACCCCGCCGCGGTGGATGTCGCCGGCAATCACCACCGGCACCTCAGCCGCACAGGCAAAGCCCATGTTGGCGATGTCGTTCTTGCGCAGGTTGGTCTCGGCAGGCGATCCCGCGCCCTCGATCAGCACCAGATCGGTGTCCGCCGCCAGCCGGTGAAAGCTCTCCAGCGCCGCCTCCAACAGGCCCGATTTGTCGCGCATGAAGGACCCGGCTCCTTGGGTGCCGCGGCGCTTGCCCTGCACGATCACCTGGGCGCCAGTATCAGTCTCCGGCTTCAAGAGCACCGGGTTCATGTCGGTATGCGGCGCGCGTTTAGCAGCCCGCGCCTGCAGCGCCTGGGCGCGGCCGATTTCACCGCCCTCCGGCGTGACGGCGGCGTTGTTCGACATGTTCTGCGGCTTGAACGGCGCGACCTTCAGCCCGCGCCGCACATAGGCGCGCGCCAGCCCTGCCACCAGCAGTGACTTGCCGACATTGCTGCCGGTGCCCTGGATCATGATTGCGCGTGCCATCAGCCGCTCCCTGCCTGCGCCCCGTAACTCATGGGGCCTGCATAGCAGGTTAGACGCCCCCGTCCATGGGGGCTGTGCCGCAAGCGGCCCGCGGCAGCCGCCGCGCGACAGGCTGACCCTGCGGAAAGCCATGGCGCGCAAAAGAAAAACGCGCCCCTAAGGGCGCGCTTTTCAGCAATGCGCAAGGGAAGCCTTAGGCGGCTTCAGCCTGCGCAGCGTTGCGGCGTTCGCTTTCTTCACGCGACAAAGCAACCGAGGTCCGCACACCGCGGCCCACGAAGTCCATCAGGCCTTCCACAACCCGTTCGTTCGGGTCGATGCCGGCGCAGGACAGCACTTCGCGGCCATCGCGAGAGCGTGCCCAGCGGGCGATCTGTTCCGGGCCATTGCCGTATTTCTTGTCGTCGGCGATGGCGTCATCCAGTGCGGCCAGGACAACGGCTGCAAACAGTTTGCGGGCGCGGTTGCCTTGCTCGTTATTATAAGCGGTGCCGTCTACGAAATCTCGCATCTCGTATCCCTTGTTGTTCTTGCTATTGCAATTTTCGGCGTAGCGCTGCTTATGACGGAAGTGTGACGATTCGGATAGAGCGCAGATGCATAGCTTTCATGCAAATTGCGCATAGCTTTTTCACGCTTCCTCCACACCATATCCTTGTCTTGCCAGCGGTAAGCCTGCCAGATATAGGGTCTTGCAAATTATCATCAACCATCTGAAAGGCATTTTCCCATGCCCAAGATCAACGGCAACGAAATCCGTCCCGGCAACGTGCTGGAACATAATGGCGGCCTTTGGGCAGCGGTGAAAGTCGACCACGTGAAGCCCGGCAAGGGCGGTGCATTCGCCCAGGTCGAGATGCGCAACCTGCGCAACGGCTCCAAGCTGAACGAGCGCTTCCGCTCGGCGGACAAGGTGGAGCGCGTCCGCCTGGAGCAGAAGGACCAGCAGTTCCTCTACGAAAGCGACGGCATGCTGGTGTTCATGGATGCCGAAACCTATGAGCAGATCGAGCTGCCCGCGGACCTCCTGGGCGACCGCCGCCCGTTCCTGCAGGACGGCATGACCATCGTGGTGGAATTCTACGAGAGCGAGGCGCTGAACGCGACCCTGCCGCAGAAAGTGACCTGCAAGATCGTCGAGACCGAGCCGGTCGTCAAAGGCCAGACTGCGGCGAACTCCTTCAAGCCGGCGATCCTCGACAACGGCGTCAAGGTCATGGTGCCGCCCTTCGTCGGCCAGGACGAGATGATCGTGGTCAACACCGAGACCATGGAATATTCCGAGCGCGCCTGAACAGGGACGCCTTCGGAAAAACGGAAAAGCCGCCCTCCCTCGGGGGCGGCTTTTTCTGTTTCTGCGCACCGCCCAAGACTTTTCAGAAAAGTCTTGGCAAAAGTTTTCTGAAAACTTTTGCGCAGGCAGCTGGCCGGGTCACCCCGCCGGCAGCGCCGGATCAAAACCGCATTCATCCATCATCTTGCCATAGGCTGCGGTGAACCCGCTGAGCGAGGCCTCGTAGAACATGTCGTTGCCGGCCCAGAACTCCACCCAGCTGCCCTGTTTCATCGCCTGCAGCATCACCAGCTGGTCCTGGAGCCGCAGCGCGCTTTCGGCCTCGGCCAGCCCTTCCTCGCTGATCCAGGAATTGATCCCCGCCGCGATGGAAAAGCTGCGGTCGAAGTCAAAGATGAAATCCACCGTGCCGCCCTGCTGCATCAGCGTCGGGTAATGCCGCGGCGCATATTCCTGCACCTTGGCCATCGGGTAGACCGCGGGCGGGCCCGCATCGCCGGAAAACACCTCCAGCGCCAGCAGCGGATCGCCATCGCCGCCGGTCCAGGCGCGGCAGGTCAGATAGCTGTCCTGCTCGGTCTCATGGGGCTCTGTGGCGGCATGCCAGTCCTTATAATTCCAGTACTCCGCCCAAACCGGGAAGGCCGCCAGCGCGGCGAAACAAACTCCAAACAACAGTCGCATCAAATACCCTTTCAGCAAATCTGACGGCGATCCTAACGCAAGGAGATGAACAGAGGCTTGTCAGAAGCCCAATGCCTCCAGGCGGGCCTTCACCATGCTGCGGTAGCCGCTGCCGAACAGCCGCAGATGCACCAGCGCGGGCCATAACTGATAGATGGCGCGGCGCGCCTCATACCCTGGCTCCAGCGCGCCATAGCTGTCGAGAAAGGCCGCGGGCGGCGCGCCGAACAAATGCAGCATCGCCAGATCCACCTCGCCATGCCCCCAGTAACAGGCCGGGTCGATCAGATAGGCGGCCTGTCCGCTGAACAGCACATTGCCGCTCCACAGATCGCCATGCAGCAGGGCCGCGGGCGGCGCGGCGGGCAGCAGCTCCGGCAGCCGGAGGCAAAGCGCCTCAACCCGCTGCCGCAGATCGCGGGGCAGGGCGTCCGGGCTTGCCAGCAGGCGGCGGCTGGCCCAGAACTCCACCCAGTTTTCCAACGGCGCATTGGGAATCTCAACACCGCCAAACGCGTAGTCCTCCGCCCAGCCGTAGTGCGGGCCGGTCGCGGCATGCAGCTGCCGCAAGGAATGCCCCAGCGCCTGCCAGCCATCCGCGCCGGCCGCGGTTTCCTCCAGCGCGTCCATCAGCAGCACAGGGCCTGCCACGCCAAGAACCTCCGGCGCCGGCGCGCCTGCGTCCCGGATCGCGCACAGCATCGCGGCCTCGGCCGCAACCAGCGGCCCGGACTTGGCGACCACCCGGCGGCCGTCTGTCAGGTCAAGAAGCTGCACCTCCGACAGGTCGCCGCCGTGCAGCGGGCTGCTGCGCGCAATGCCCGCGCCTAGCAGGGAAAGAACCGTTTCGGCCAGCCCGCTCACTCTTGCCAGGTGACGCGGGCGTCCCCCGCCTGCATCTCCCCCTTGGCGCGGTCAAGGCGCAAATAGGCGATGCCCCTGCCGCCGGACTGGGTGAACAGCGTGCCCACCACCTTGCCGCCGGCGGTGATTTCCGTGCCGACCGGCGCCGCACCCTCAACCGCCACCGTGCGCAAGCCCTTGCGCAGCTCGGTCTTGTGCTTCATCCGCGCCGTCACCTCCTGGCCGACATAGCAGCCCTTGCGGAAATCGACGCCCTTCAGCGCCTCGAACCCGGCTTCCAGTATATAGGTTTCCGGCCCCAGCTCGATGCCGGTTTCGGGAATGCAGTGGGCGACCCGGATGGCGTCCCAGTCGGTGCCGTCATCACCGCCCTCGGCGCCATATAGCCGCCAGCCCATCGCCGGGTGGCGCGGGTCCGCCAGCGCGCCCTCCGGTGCCGCGCCGGTGCCGCGTTTCACCTGCAGGTCCGTCATTTCCAGCTGCACATCGGCGCGCAGCCGGTACATGTTCAGCCGCTTCAGCAGCCCCTCGGCCAGCGAGGCTTCCACATCCAGCAGCACCGCATCGCCGTCTGCCGCCAGAAAGAAGTCGGCGATGTATTTGCCTTGCGGCGTCAGCAGCGCGGCATAGACCAGGCCTTCGCTCAGCCGGTCCACATTGCTGGTCACAAGATCCTGCAGGAAGCTCTTGGCGTCAGCGCCATTCAGGCGCAGGATGCGGCGGTCGCTCATGTGTTTTCTCCTGTCTGCCTCAGGGGGCGTTTCACTGCTTGGCCCAGTGATATAGGAAGCAGGGCGGAAGAAAACAGCAAATCCGCCCAAGGAGGGCTCATGCCCGCGCCGCTCAGCATCGTCATTCCCACCCTGAACGCCGAAGGAGAGCTGCCCGCCACGCTGGAGCATCTGATGGAGGGGCTGGCCGCCGGGCTGATCCGCGAGCTGGTGATCACAGACGGCGGCTCCACCGATGCCACCCGCGCCATTGCCGAAGCCGCCGGCGCTGAATGGATCAGCGGCGCGCCGTCGCGCGGCGGCCAGCTGCGCCGGGGCTGCGCGGCAGCAGAGGGGGAGTGGCTGCTGGTGATCCATGCCGACACCCATCTGGAGCCGGGCTGGGCTGCGGCGGTGGCGCAGCACCTGCAGGAGGGGCACGGCAGCCCGGCCTGTTTCCGGCTGCGCTTCCGGGCGCGCGGCTTGATGCCGGCCTGGGTCGCGGCCTGGGCCAATCTGCGCACGCGCCTGATCGGGCTGCCTTATGGCGATCAGGGCCTGCTGATTGCCCGCGCGGATTATGAGGCTGCGGGCGGCTACCCGGATCAGCCGCTTATGGAAGACGTGGCGCTGGTGCGGCGCCTGCACAGGCTGACGGTGCTGCCAAGCAGCGCGCTGACCAGCGCCGTGCGCTACCAGCGCGCGGGCTGGCTGCGGCGCGGCGGGCGCAACCTGTGGACGCTGACCAGATACGCTATGGGGGTCTCTCCCGAGAAACTGGCTGCGGATTACAGAAAGTGAAGTGATCTGCCGGGCGCTGTCCTATGTCGCAAGTTAAAGGAGCCGGGCTCAGCCGAACACCTTGCTGGCAAAGCGGCGGAACCAGCGGTTCTTGCCGCGGGCGCTGCCGCCGGGCACCTGTTCGGCCTGGGCGGCGATGCCCTTGGTGTCCACCACCGTCTTGCCGTCCTGGAACTGCAGCCGGTAGAGGTCGGCATAGATGCCGCCGCGGGCCAGCAGCTCCTCGTGGCTGCCCTGGTCCACCACCCGGCCGCGGTCCATCACCACGATCTTGTCGGCGTTGCGGATGGTCGACAGCCGGTGCGCGATCACCAGCGTGGTGCGGCCGCCCGACAGCTTGTCCAGCGCCTGCTGCACCACCTTCTCCGACTGCGCATCCAGCGCCGAGGTCGCCTCGTCCAGCAGCAGAACCGGCGTGTCGCGCAACAGCGCGCGGGCAATCACCACCCGCTGCCGCTGGCCGCCCGACAGCGCCGATCCGCGCGGCCCCACCCTGGTCTCCAGACCATGCTCCAGCTTGGGCAGGAAATCCGACACATGCGAGGCATCCAGCGCTGCCTGCAATTCCTCATCGCTCACATCGGTGCGGCCCAGCACGATGTTTTCCCGCAGCGTCTCGTCAAACAGCAGCGCATCCTGGGTCACCACCGAGAACAGGCTGCGCAGATCGGCGGTCTTCAGGGCGTCCACCGGGACACCGCCCACCGAGACACGCCCCTCCTGCGGGTCGACCATGCGGGTCAGCAGGTTGAAGATGGTGGACTTGCCCGCCCCCGAGGCGCCGACCAGCGCCGTGGTCTTGCCGCCTTCGGCCACCAGCGACAGACTGTGCAGGATCTTGCTGTCGCCATAGCTGAGGCTGACGTTCTCGAGGTTGATCGGCGGCAGCCCTTCGGGGGCCGGTTCCGGGTTCTCGGGCTCTGTCAGCAGAATCGGCGCATCGAGCAGTTCCTTGACCCGCTCCAGCGAGGCCGCCGCGGTCTGCCAGACACCGGAAATTGCCGCCAGCCGCCGCATCGGTTCGAACGACAGGCCGACCGAAGTGAAGAAGGCCATGAACTGGCCGACGGTTTTCTCGCCCGCGATGATCTCGTTGCCGCCATACAGCAGCACCGCCATGAACCCGGCACCGGCCATGATGTCGGTCATCCCCGAGATCGACGCGCCGCCCAGCGCGGTCTTCACATCGGCCTTGACCAGATTGTCCATCACGGTCCCGAAACGCGCATTCTGATAGTCTTCCAGCCGGTTCAGCTTGATCGGCACGATGCCGTGGAAGATCTCGTTCAGCCGGGTCGACAGCTTGGCGCTCAGGTCCCGCGACAGCGTCGCCTTCCTGCGCACATAACGCTGCGCCATCTTGATCGGCGCCAGCAGCACCGGCACCCCGATCAACAGCACCAATGTCCAGCGCCAGTCGATGCTGACGGCGACGCCCAGCACCGCAATCAGGGAGACGAAATCCTTGCCGGCGCCGGTGATCACCGCCCGCCACACGGAATCGATGGCGCTGACATCGCCCAGGACGCGGTGCATCAGAACCCCCGGCGGGTGCTCCTGGTGAAAGGCCGGGTCCTGCCGGATCAGCCGCGCCAGCATATCCTTGCGCAGATGCGCGGCGGAGGTCTGCGAGACCTTGCTCAGCAGCACCTTCTGGGTGACGCCGGACACGCCGCGCAGGGCGAAGATGCAGAAGAACGCCAGGCTCACCCAGAACAGAGCATCGGTGTTGCCTTCGACAAACACCAGGTCGAACATCGGCTGCATCATGTAGCCAAGCGCGCCCATGGTGCCGCCTTCAATCAGCATGAAGATCACGGCGATGCCCAGAAGCCCGATGTACCGGCGCAGATAACCGCGCCACAGCCAGCCCAGAAGCTCCCGTGCGGATTTATGCTCCTGCTGGCTCATGACTGCGCGCTCCTGCGGGAAATTCGTGTCATTGCGGGCCTTTCCCTGTCGTTCCTGCGCCATTTAAGCAGGTGGGGGGCAGCGCGCAAGCAATTCGCCGTGACCCTGCGTCCTTGGCAATTGACGCTGCCCGCCCTGCAGATACTGTGCCGTCATGGGTAACCGCGGCAGCCCCGGGGCGGCGCGCTTTCAGGGAATATCAGGCATGAGCGGAGCGGCGAACGTATCGGCAGGGCGGCAGTATCTGGCCATACCGGGGCCTTCGGTGGTGCCGGACCGGGTGCTGCAGGCAATGCACCGGCCGTCGCCCAACATCTACGCGGGCGAGCTGGTGGAGATGACCGCCGCCCTGATCCCGGACCTGCGCCGGGTGGCGCGCACGGATCATCACGCGGCGGTATATATCGCCAACGGCCACGGCGCCTGGGAGGCGGCGCTGCAGAACACCCTGCAGCCCGGCGACCTGGTGCTGGTGCCCGCCTCGGGCCGCTTTGCCATCGGCTGGTCGGAAATGGCTGAAGGCTTGGGGATCGGGACCGAGGTCCTGGACTTCGGCACCAGCGCCCCCTGGGACATGGCGCGGATTGCTGAGGTGCTGGCCGCCGACAAGACACACCGCATCAAGGCGGTGCTGGGCGTGCATGTGGACACCTCCAGTTCGATCCGCAACGACATCGCGGGCCTGCGCCGCCTGCTGGACCAGGCCGGCCACCCGGCGCTGCTGATGGCCGACTGCATCGCTTCCCTGGGCTGCGAGCGCTTCGAGATGGATGCCTGGGGCGTCGATGTCATGGTCACCGCCAGCCAGAAGGGGCTGATGATGCCGCCGGGCCTCAGCTTCGTGTTCTTCAACGATAAGGCCGCCGCGGCGCGGGCGGCGCTGCCGCGGATCAGCCGCTACTGGGACTGGGAACCGCGCGCCCACCCGGCCGAGTTCTACCAGTATTTCGGCGGCACCGCGCCCACCCATCACCTCTACGGGCTGCGCGCCGCGCTCGACATGATCCACGGCGAAGGCCTTGAAAACGTGTGGGACCGCCACGCCCGCCTGGCCCGAGCCATCTGGGCCGCCTGCGAGGCCTGGGGCGCAGACGGCCCGCTGCGGATGAACGTGGCGGACCGCTCCTTGCGCTCCCACGCGGTCACCGCGCTGCATATCGGCGCGCCGGACGGCACCCGGCTGCGCGCCTGGCTGGAGCAGAACCTGGGCCTGACGCTGGGCATCGGCCTCGGCATGGCCGCCCCAAAGAGCCCGGAATGGCACGGCTTTTTCCGGCTCGGCCACATGGGGCACGTGAACGGTCAGATGGTGATGGGATTGCTGGGCGGCATAGAAACCGGCCTCACCGCGCTGAATATCCCGCACGGCACTGGCGCGCTGGACGCAGCTGCACGGGGGCTGGCGGGCCGCTGAAGGCCCGTCTGCAGCAGCCGGGCTGCGCGGGGGTCACGCCTTATGCGAGTTCAGCCGGATCTCCAGCCTGGTGATGAAATGGTTGATCAGCACGGCCAGCACCAGCACCGGCACCAGCCCGTACATCACCCAGAGCACAAAGAAGATCCACATCAGGTTGATGCCGGCAAACATGATCGCGGCGGTAAAGAAATCCGGCATGGCGTCCGGCAGTTCAGGGTCACGCATGACAATTCTCCCGGTGATACCCTTTGATGGTAGTCCGGGACCGGTGAATGTCCGGTAAAACTGCTGCGATCAGGCCTCCGCCGGCAGGTTTCAGCCGCCCCGTGCTGTGTCCAGCGCCAGCGGCAGCGCCGCGGCAAAGGCGTCCAGCTCCGCCGCTGGCCCGCAGCTCACCCTTATGCAGCGGTTCTGCGGTTCGGCAAACGGCATCCGCACAAAGACCCCCTGATCCACCAGCCCATCCAGCACCGCCTTGGCAAATGCCCCGTCCCGGCCGCAGTCGATGGCGACGAAATTGGTGGCAGAGGGCAGGGCGCTCAGCCCGTTTTCCGCGGCGATGCCGGCAATCCGCTCGCGCGCCGCCTCAATCTGCGCCAGCACCTCTGCCAGCCAGTCCTGATCCTGCAGCGCCGCCAGCGCGCCGGCCTGCGCCGCCCGGTTCATGCCGAAATGGTTGCGCACCTTGTTGAAGGCGGCGATCAGCTCGGGATGGCCGATGGCATAGCCCACCCGCGCGCCGGCCATGGCATAGGCCTTGGAAAAGGTCCGCATCCGGATCACCCGCATGTCATCCGCGCTGATGGGCGCCGCGGTGCCTTCCGGCGCGCATTCGACATAGGCCTCGTCCAGCAGCAGCAGGCAGCCCTCCGGCAGATGCTCCAGCGCCGCCGCAATCTCCGCGCCCTTATGCCAGCTGCCCATCGGATTGTCCGGATTGGCCAGGTAGACGATCCTGGCATCGACCTCCGCCGCTTTGGCAAACAGCGCCCCGAAATCCTCGCGGTCGTCCTTGTAGGGCACCGTATGGATCACCCCGCCAAAGCCCGCCACATGGTAGTTGAAGGTCGGATAGGCCCCCAGCGACGTGACCACCGCATCGCCCGGCCCGACCAGCAGCCGCACCAGGTACCCCAGCAGCCCGTCGATGCCCTCGCCGACGATGATATGCGCCGGGCTAACCCCGTGATGCGCCGCCAGCGCGTGGCGCAGATCAAAGTTCTCCGCATCGCCGTATTTCCAGATTTCCGCCGCGGCCTTGGCCATCGCCTCAACGGCCTTGGGCGACGGGCCGAAGATGTTCTCATTCGCCCCCAGCCGCGCGGCAAAGGCATGGCCGCGGGCGCGCTCCTGGGTCTCGGGGCCGACAAAGGGCACGGTGGCGGGCAGGGATTGGGCAAGCGGGGTGTAGCGGGGACCAGTCATGGCCGCAGATAAGCGCAAGCGCGGGCGGCGGGCAAGGCTTGCGTCCCTCCTGAGGGAGGCGCAGTCTGCATCAAGTTTTCAAAGGGATTCTTTCATGCGCATTGCCCTGGCCCTGCTGGCTGCCGCCCTCGGTTACCTCCTGTTCTGGCCGGTGCCGGTCGACCCTGTCGCCTACGGCCCGCCGCAGCCGCCGGGTTTCACCGGCGATTACGCGGAAAACAATGCGCTGGATGCGGCCGCGCTGGTCCATTTGCCAGACGGAGAACTGGGGCCGGAGGACATCGCCCGAACCCCGGACGGCGCCATCTACACCACCAGCCTCGCAGGCAATCTCTACCGTATCGACGGCGCTGAACCTGTCCTGATTGATCAGCTCGGCGGCCGCCCGCTGGGGCTCAAGGCAGGCCCGGACGGCGCGCTTTTTATCGCCGACAGTTTCCGCGGAATCCTGCGCTGGTCCGGCCCCGGCTCGCTGGAGGTCGTGGCGGACAGCATTGACGGCGCCCCGATCGTCTATGCCAACCAGCTCGACGTGGCCCGCGACGGCACCGTCTATTTCTCCAACTCCTCCGACCGCTTCGACCCGGAAACCATGGGCGGCACCAAGCCGACCTCGATCCTGACGATCTGGGAGCAGTCGGACAGCGGCTACGTCGCCCGCATCCGCCCCGATGGCAGTGCCGAGAAGATCGCCACGGGCTTCGTCTACACCAACGGCATCGCGCTCTCGCCGGAGGAGGATTTCCTGCTGATCAACGAGACCGGCCGCGCCCGCATCCACCGGCTCTGGCTCAAGGGGGACCGGGCAGGCGAGCGCGAGGTGTTCCTCGACAACCTCCCCGGCTACCCCGACAATCTGGAGGCGCAAGGCGACGGCACCTACTGGCTCGCCTTCGCCAGCCCGCGGGTGCCGTCGGAAAAACTGATGCCCTATCCTTTCCTGCGCAAGCTGATCTGGCGCCTCGGCCCGATGGTGCGCCCGGCGCCGGTCCATCGCGGCATGCTGGTGCAGCTGGACGGGCAGGGGAATGTGCTGCGCAGCCTGCAGGACCCTGACGGCCGCCTTGGCGTTACCACCGGCGGCAAGGTGATGAACGGGCAGCTTTATGTCATGACCCTCGACTCGCCGTTCTTCGCCCGGATGCCCCTGACGCCCCGCCCCTGACCTCAGGTAGGGCTGGCATGTCCGCCGGTTCCGGGGCAGGCTGCATGTAAACCGGAACCGAGGGGGAGCAGCCATGAAAAAAGTCACCACCGGCTACAAGGACCGCATCGCCTATGTCACGCTTGCCCGCCCGGACAAGCACAACGCCCTGGATGAGGAGATGATTGATGCGATCATCGCCGCAGGCCAGGAGGTGGCAGAGTCGGACGCCCGCGCGGTGGTGCTCTCAGGCGCCGGCAAAAGCTTCTGCGCGGGCCTCGACATGGCGGCGCTGGCCGGCTTTGCGCAGCGCGACCTCAGCAGCCTGATCATGGAGCGCACCCACCATGACGCCAATGCGTTCCAGGAGGTGGCGATGGTCTGGCGCCGGGTGCCGGTGCCGGTGATTGCGGCCATCCACGGCGCCTGTTTCGGCGGCGGGCTGCAGATCGCGCTGGGCGCCGACATCCGCATCGCCCACCCGGAGGCGCAGCTGTCGGTGATGGAGATGAAATGGGGCCTGATCCCCGACATGGGCGGCATGGCGCTGTTGCCGCGGCTGGTGCGCAGCGACGTGCTGCGCCGCCTCGCCTGGACGGCGGAGAATGTGGCGGCGCCGCAGGCGCTCGACTGGGGGCTGGTCACCGAACTGGCCGGCAGCCCGCTCAGCCGCGCAAATGAACTGGCGCAGGAAATCGCGGGCAAGAGCCCCTCCGCGGTGCGCGCCGCCAAACGGCTGATTGCCTATGCCGAAAGCGGTGCCTCCCAGGCGGATGTGCTGCTGCGCGAAAGCGCCGAGCAGCTGGAGCTGATCGGCAAGCCCGACCAGATCGAGGCGGTGGCCGCCCAGCTGCAAAAGCGGCCGCCGGATTTCCGCTGATCCGCGCCGTCCGGCTTTTTTCTGGTCAAAAATACCCATGCCCCGGGTGCCGCCGGGCGGTGCCGCCGGGCGGTGCCGCCGGCGGCACCCGGGGCCGCGTCGGGACAGGGAATTTACGCTTCAGTAACGTCTTCGGATTCTGCAACAGCGGAATGTCGCCAAATTGTCTGGAAACCCTTTCCGGCAGGCGGGAAACCGCCGCCCGCCGGCAGGAAAATGCCGCGTAAAACCAGCGCCAATCCCCGTTAACTTTTTGGCAACATCTGGGGGCGAATTCTGCCTTCAGCAGGGCGCAAGAATGGCCAATCCAGCATCTGGAAATCTGCTGACCGGCGGCCCGGCGGGCCTCTGGATGGCCGCTTGCACCCTGAAGAACTGCAATAGAACCGGCGGCGGCTAGGACGCACCGCGGCCGGGCTTCAGAAAGGAGTGAGGCTGATGCAACTGGTGCAGAAGAAGTGGTTCATCCTGTTTGAAAGCGGCGGCCTGCTGTCCCGGACCGGGGACAGGATCACCTATTTCTACGACGAGGCGCTGAGCTTCGGAGACCGCGAGGAGGCGCAGCGCTATCTGGCGGTGAACGAGAACAAGGTCAGCTATGCCGGGCTGCGCCCGTCGCTGACCCAGGCCGCGTGAGCGGGTGGCTGACCGCCAGCCGCACGGCGGAACGGCTTGCCGTCAGCGACGGAAAGATGCCCAGGTCCGCGCGCTGGCTGCTGGCGCTGACGGGGGTGATGATCTCCGCCTCGGCGCTGATCTTCTGGGCCTGGCTCGGCGGTGCGGGCCAGGCGCCGGAGGAGCAGCCCGGCTGGTTCACCCTGACCGCGCTGCGCTTCTTTTGGCTGCCCTTCCTCAGCGGCGCCGGGCTGGTGCTGGCGGTGTGCTGCGCCGGGCGCAACAGCAGCTGGTGACACCAACGGAGAAGGCCGCGCCCGGGTGCAGGCGCGGCCTTCTCAATTTCCGGTCTGCAAAGCCTTACAGCGAGGCGTCGTAGATCTTGCCGATGTTGGCACCCAGCGCCGCATCGTATTCCGCGTCGGACATCGCCACGTTCAGCCCCTCGGTCAGCGCGCGGCTGAAGGAAGCGATCATCTTGCTGTTCTGCGCCAGGCGCGCGCAAGCGTCATCGGTGGTGTAGCCGCCGGACAGCGCCACAACCCGCACCACATTGGCGTGATCGGCCAGATCATCATAGAGGCCCGCCTTGGACGGGATGGTCAGCTTCAGCGCCACTTTGCTGTCCGCCGGCAGGGCATCCAGCTGCGCCTTGATCTCTGCTTTCAGCAGCTCTTCGGCCTCAGCTTTGGTGGCAGAGTTGATGTCCACTTCCGGCTCGATGATCGGCACCAGGCCGGCCGCAACGATCTGCTGGCCCACCTCGAACTGCTGGGCGACCACCGCCTTGATGCCCTCGGCATTGGCTTCCTTGATGACCGAGCGCATCTTGGTGCCGAAGATGCCCTTCTCGCTGGCGCGCGCCAGCAGCGCGTCCAGTTCCGGCATCGGCTTCATCATCTGCACGCCGTTGGCCTCATCGGCCAGGCCCTTGTCCACCTTCAGGAACGGCACCACGCCGCAGTTGCTCCACAGGAACTCGGCAGTCGGCTTGCCTTCGATCTCGCCGTCCATGGTCTTCTCGAACAGGATCGCGCCCAGGATGCGCTCCTTGCCGAAGCTCGGCGAGGTGATGATGCGGGTGCGCATCTTGTGGATCTCGGCGAACATCTCGTCGTCGTTCGAATAGGCGTCCTCGTTCACGCCATAAAGCGCCAGCGCCTTCGGGGTCGAGCCGCCGGACTGGTCCAGCGCGGCAATGAAGCCCTTGCCGGAGGCGATGCGGTCGAGTTGTTCCTGATGAACAGAAGCGTCTTTGGCCATAATGCGTCACTCTTCTTTGGAATGGTCTGTCTTGGCGCTGTCTATAGCGCGAATCTGCCGGGAAACAACGGGGTGTTGCGCTAACGGAAGAAGGATTTCCGCGCATCCCGCGCCATGTTGCAGCGCATTTCCGCAACCGGGGCCGGGCCGGGCCGCAGCTGCCCGCCTGTTCAGCCCAGCCAGTCCTTGCGGGTGACGGCATCGTTCAGCGCCAGCAGGTCCTCGCGCAGCTCCTCCAGGCCGACCGGCCCGCCCAGGCACACCCGCACCGCTTCCTCCGGCAGGCCGGAGACGGTGAAGGCGTCGCTGGGCATGATGCCGATCTGGCGCCCCGCCATGCGGCCCATCACCTCGGCCCGGCTGGTGCCGCGGGGCAGGGTGAGCCACAGGTTGAAGGCCAGCGGGTCGCTCTCGACAAAACATTCCTGCAGCACCTGTGCCGCCAGCGCCTGCCGCTCCGCCGCGGCCTTGCGGATGAAGCGCTGAAGCTCGGCCGCGGTGCCGTCCTCGATCCAGCGGCCCAGCAGCGCCAGGTTCAGCGGCGACACCATCACATGCATCGACCGCAGCGCCTGGCTGAACTGGCCCAGCAGGGCGCGTTTCGGCACCGTGGTATAGGCCAGCCGCAGCCCGGCGCCGAAGCACTTGGAGAGGCCGGCAATATGCCAGCCCAGATCGGGGATCAGGCTGCTGACCGGCTGCGGCGCGCCGTTGTCGACAAAGCAATAGGCGTCATCCTCGATCAGCGGCAGCTCATGTGTCTGCAGCACCGCGGCAATCTCCTGCCGCCGCTTGGCCGGAATGGTCCTCGTGGTCGGGTTCTGCAGTGTCGGGTTGAGGTACAGCGCCGCAGGCCAGTCGCCGGTGATGGCCTTCTCCAGCGCATCCGGCAGGATGCCGTCCTTGTCCGCCGGCAGGCCGATCAGCCGGATCCCCTGCCGCGCCGCGATGGAGCGCAGGCCGGGATAGGTCACCTCCTCGCACAGCAGGGTGGAGCCCGGCTCGCACAGCACCGTCAGAATGGCATAGAGGCTGGCATGCGCCCCCGGTGTGATCACCAGCCGCTCCGGCGCGCAGGGCAGCCCGTTGGCCTGCATCCACTCCGCCGCCAGGGCGCGGTCCTGCGGGCTGCCGGTCACCGACTGGTAGCGCAGCAGCGGCAGCAGGTTGGCAGAGACATGCTCCAGCCCCTTTTGCATCCGTGCCAGCAGCGCCGGGTCGTCCGGCTCCGGCGGCATGTTCATCATCGGGTCTTCTTCCAGCGCCCGGCGCGGGTCGGGGCGCTCGGGCAGCGCGTCCCGGCTGCGCACGAAGGTGCCGCGGCCGACAAAGCTCTCGATATAGCCGCGCCGCACCGCCTCCGCGTAACCGCGAGACACGGTGGAGAAATCCACCCCCAGATCCTGCGCCACCCGCCGCTGCGGCGGCAGCCGGTCGCCGGGTGCCAGCACGCCGGCGTCGATGTCGGCGCCGATCGCCTCCGCAAGCTCAATGTAGCGGGGCCGGGTGCCGTCCAGACGGGCAGGGGTCCATTGTTTCATCGCCATGTCTCCGGTTGGCGCATTGTTGCCTGAATGACTGGTTCAATGCCGGACCGCGGCAATAAATGCAACATCAATGTTTGCATATTGATTGCATTCAATCCGGGAATCGCGTTATCAGGCGCCGGAACCCAAGGAGACGCGCGATGACCCAAGCGGACGTTTTGCACCAGGACCAGCGGGAGCTTAAGCCTGCATTGTGGAAGGGGCTGCGGCTGCGCTGCCCGAACTGCGGCGGCGGCAAGCTGCTGCACAGCTACCTGAAGGTGAACGACAGCTGCACCGAATGCGGCCAGGAGCTGCACCACCAGCGCGCCGATGACGGCCCGGCCTATCTGACCATCCTGGTGGTGGGCCACATCCTCGGCTTTGCGCTGCACATCGTCTACACCCAGCTGCGCCCGGACCCCTGGACGCTGGCGATCATCATGTCGGTGATCACGGTGGGGGCCTCGCTGATCATGCTGCCGCGGATGAAGGGGCTGGTGGTGGCCTATCAATGGGCCAAGCGGATGCACGGCTTCTGAGCCGGAAAAACAGACTATCAAAATGCAAAAGGCGGGCCAGCGGCCCGCCTTTTTCTGTTCTCTCCCAGCGCCGCGCAGCGGCGCCGGGCCCAACGGGTGCTGCTCATGTGTCATGAGCAAAGCAGCGGGCGGGAGATCCCCGCCTGCCGGGGGTTACACCAGCCGCGAGGCGTCCTTGGCCGCGCGGACGAAATCGTCGAACAGCGGATGCGGCGCGAAGGGTTTGGATTTCAGCTCCGGGTGGAACTGCACGCCGATGAACCACGGGTGGTCTTTCCACTCCACGATCTCCGGCAGGCGGCCGTCCGGCGACATGCCGGAGAAGGAGAGGCCGCATTTTTCCAGCTGCTCCTGATACTTGGTGTCGACCTCGTAACGGTGGCGGTGGCGCTCCTCGATGTGGGTGCTGCCATAGACACCGGCGACCTTGGAGCCCTCGGCCAGGGTCGCGTCATAGGCGCCCAGGCGCATGGTGCCGCCCTTGTCGTCGCCGACCTTGCGCTCGACCATCGTGTTGCCCTGCACCCATTCCTTAAGGTGGTAGACCACCGGCTCGAAGCGCTTCTTGCCGGCCTCGTGGTCGAACTCCTCGGAGCCGGCCTCGGAAATGCCCGCGACGTTGCGCGCGGCTTCGATCACCGCCATCTGCATGCCGAGGCAGATGCCCAGGTAGGGGACCTTGTTTTCACGTGCGTATTGCGCCGCCTTGATCTTGCCCTCGGTGCCGCGCTCGCCAAAGCCGCCGGGCACCAGGATTGCATGGTAGCCCTGCAGGTAGGGGGCGGCGTCTTCCTTGTCGAACAGCTCGGCATCGACCCATTCGATCTTAACCTTCACCCGGTTCGACATGCCGCCGTGGGTCAGCGCCTCGGCGATGGATTTATAGGCGTCCTCCAGCTGGGTGTATTTGCCGACGATGGCCACCTTCACTTCGCCTTCGGGGTTGTAGATGCGGTCGGCCACATCTTCCCAGCGCTCCAGGTTGGGCTTCGGGGCCGGGGCGATGCCAAAGGCGTCCAGCACCGCCTGGTCGAGGCCTTCGCGGTGATAGGCCAGCGGCGCCTCGTAGATCGACTTCAGGTCCTGCGCGGCAATCACAGAGTCGGCGCGCACGTTGCAGAACAGCGCCAGCTTCTCGCGTTCCTTGACCGGGATCGGGCCTTCGGAGCGGCAGACCAGGATGTCGGGCGCCAGGCCGATGGAGCGCAGCTCCTTCACCGAGTGCTGGGTCGGCTTGGTCTTCAGTTCGCCGGAGGCCTTGATGTAGGGCAGCAGCGTCAGGTGCATGAAGATGCATTCGCCGCGCGGCTTGTCCTGGGCGAACTGGCGGATCGCCTCGAAGAACGGCAGGCCCTCGATGTCGCCGACGGTGCCGCCGATCTCGCAGAGCATGAAGTCGACCTCATCCTCGCCGATCGAGATGAAGTCCTTGATTTCATTGGTGACGTGGGGGATCACCTGGATGGTCTTGCCGAGGTAGTCGCCGCGGCGCTCCTTCTCCAGCACGTTGGTGTAGATCCGGCCCGACGAGATCGAGTCGGTCTTGCGCGCGGGAACCCCGGTGAAACGCTCGTAATGGCCCAGGTCCAGATCGGTCTCGGCGCCGTCGTCGGTGACGAAGACCTCGCCGTGCTCAAACGGGCTCATGGTGCCCGGATCGACGTTCAGATAGGGGTCCAGCTTGCGCAGCCGGACCGAGTAGCCCCGCGCCTGCAGCAGAGCGCCAAGCGCCGCCGAAGCCAGGCCTTTGCCCAGGGATGAAACAACACCGCCAGTGATGAAGATAAAACGCGCCATATGTGTTCGGCTGCCCCCGTGAGAAGTCAGATTTCAGCTGCCCGGCGGTGATCGGAATCATTCCAAAAACCGCAGCATCACGGGACTTCATATATAAAGGATTCGCGCGAAATGCGCAAGGGAACCGCAAGATGCTGTTGCGGTTCCTATAACCCTCTCAAGGTGTAGTGGATCAGTCTGCGCTGGGAACCAGCGGAGCGTTGTCGCCCTCGCTGGGCGGCAGAAGATCGCTGCCCAGCGGTGCCGCCGGGGCTTCGGGTGTCTCGCCTGCGTCTTCCTGCGGCACGCCGATGCGGTCGGCCACTGAGGAGCCCGCGGATTTCTGCGCCGCCATGATGGTCAGGGTGATCGAGGTGCAGATGAAGGCGATGGCCAGCAGCCAGGTCACCTTGCCAAGCGCGGTTGCCGCCGCCCGGCCGGAGATCGCGCCGCCGCCGCCGCCGCCGCCGCCCATGCCCAGGCCGCCGCCTTCGGAGCGCTGCAGCAGAACCACGGCGATCAGGCCGAGAGCCAGAAGAAGATGGATGATCAGAACAACGTTTTCCATGGGTCCCTGCGGCGGTTGGCTAAGTACCGGGCGGTAAATAGGCAAGATTGCCCGGGGGGGCAAGGGCGGAGTTTGCCTGCTGACGCGAACTGCCCGGCAGGTCACGCAACGTGAATGCTTGCATCATGAAACGTGACTGGACAGCAGCCCCTGCGGGGGCGCAGCATGGGGTATGCCCCATGATCATTCCGACCACCCGCACGCCCTGCTGCCGCCCGATCCCGCCCTGCGGGTGAAGGCGCTGGAAACGATTCTCACCGAAAAGGGCCTGATCGACCCCGCCGCGCTGGAGGAGATCATCGACACCTATCAGAACAGGATCGGCCCGCAGAACGGTGCAAGGGTGGTGGCCAAGGCGTGGAACGACCCGGATTTCAAGGCGGCGCTGCTGGCCGATGCCGGCCCGGTGCTGGCGGAGCTGGGCTATTACGGCCGCCAGGGCGAGCATATGGTGGTGGTGGAGAACACCCCGGTGCTGCACAACATGGTCGTCTGCACCCTGTGCAGCTGCTACCCGTGGCCGCTCCTGGGCATTCCGCCGGGCTGGTACAAATCCGATGCCTACCGCGCCCGCGCGGTGCGCGAGCCGCGCAAGGTGCTGGCGGAGTTCGGGGTGACGCTGCCCAAGGAGGCTGCGGTTCGGGTCTGGGATTCGACCGCGGAGGTCCGCTATCTGGTGTTGCCGATGCGGCCCGAGGGTGCTGAGGACCTGAGCGAGGCGGAGCTGGCGGCGCTGGTCACCCGCGACAGCATGATCGGCACCGGTCTGGCAAAGGTGCCGGGGGAGGCGCCGGCATGACCCGGGTGCATGACATGGGCGGGCGATTCGGCGACGGGCCGGTACAGCCTGAGGCCGAGGACGCGCCGGTCTTTGCCGAGGACTGGCACGCCCGCGCGCTGGCGGTGACGCTGGCCTGCGGCGCGCTGGGGCAGTGGAACATCGACACCTCGCGCCACGCGCGGGAGAAGCTGCCGCCCAAGGATTACACACGGTTTTCCTATTACGAGAAATGGATCTCGGCGCTGGCGGATCTGCTGGTCGAAAAGGGCGTGCTGACGCGGGACGACCTGCAGGGCAAGGGCGCCGCCGGGCTGCATGCGCTGGCGGAGCGGGCCTTGAAAGCGGAGAACGTGGCGGGAGCGCTGGCCAAAGGCGGTCCTGCGGACCGCGTAGGCGGGTCTGCGCCGCGGTTCTCCCCCGGGCAGGCAGTGCGGACGCGAATCCCTGCGGATAACAGCCTGGTTGATGGCGGCCATACCCGGCTGCCGCAATACGCCGCCGGGGTGCCGGGCTATATCCTGAGGCTGCATGGCACGCATGTGCTGCCCGACAGCAATGCCCACGGGCTGGGCGAGGCGCCGGAGCCGCTGTACGCGGTGCGCTTCTTTTCCCGCGCGCTGTGGGCGCATCCGGAGCATCCCGATGACGAGGTGGTGCTGGACCTGTGGCAGAGCTACCTGGAGCCGCTATGAGTGAGTGTGCCGAAGTATCCGCGCCGGAGCCGGTCTTTGCCGAACCCTGGCACGCGCAGGTCTTTGCCCTGACCGTGCATCTGAATGAAAGCGGCCGGTTCAGCTGGGGCGACTGGGTGGAACGGTTTTCAGCGACGCTCAAGCGCCATGGGTTGAGCCGCGAGCTGGACGGCGGCGAGGATTACTTCCGCGCCTGGCTGGAGACGCTGGAGATGTTCCTGGCCGAGGATGGGGCGGCGTCACGCGCCGAGGCCGAGGTGATGCGCAGCCGCTGGGAGGAGGCGTATCTCAGCACCCCGCATGGCGCACCGGTGCATCTGCGCGGCTGAGCGCGCAGTTTTGGCCGCCGTGGCGGTTGGTGCCGGGGCGGTTTTACCTTGATAGTCTGTTTCGTTCCATATTCTTCGGGTCTGCGCTGTGTCCCGGTTAAGGGGGCGGCGCCGCCGGGTGGAGGTGGACAGACCCCACGGGGGGCCTGCTCGGACAGGATATCCTGGACGACCCCCTTTTTATCGGGGCCGGTCTCCGGGTGTTGCGCAGGCAGCTCCACAGATGCCTGCGCCTCGTATCATGGGCCCGCGCGCGGGAACCATGGCGGGGGATCGCGATCATCCGGGAGTATGGAATATTGAAATGAGGATAGCGTGAAGGCACCGTACGCCGGGTCCGCAACACCCAGCCCGGAACAAGGCGCGCATTGCCTTGCAATGCGCGAGAGGCCGCCCCGCCGGGCTGGCGCTTTCGAGAGGGCAACGCTCCTTCATTAACTCGTACGGATGTTGCAGGGATAAAGTGCCCCGAACAGGCGTCGCTGCGCCGCCCCGCGGGCAGGCGCACGCCCTCCATTCTGTGTGGTGTCCTTTGGGAATCAGCGGCAAGCACACGCATTCGCGCCCGCCCAGGCAGGCGCAGCCCTTGGTGAATGGTGCTAAATCCCCAGCTAAGCGATCCTCTGCGGCGAATTTGCGGTTCCCCTGCCTGCGCAGCATCGCTATATGAGCGTGGGTTTGAACCAGACTGTAAAGGACCGGATATGGCCAATGTCGTCGTAGTCGGCGCCCAGTGGGGCGACGAGGGTAAAGGCAAGATCGTGGATTGGCTGAGCGAGCGCGCTGACGTGATCGCCCGCTTCCAGGGCGGCCATAACGCCGGCCATACGCTGGTCATTGACGGCAAGGTCTACAAGCTGCACGCGCTGCCTTCGGGCGTGGTGCGCGGCGGCAAGCTGTCGGTCATCGGCAACGGCGTGGTGCTGGACCCCTGGCATCTGCTGAAAGAGATCGAGACTGTGCGCGCCCAGGGCGTCGAGATCACGCCGGACACGCTGATGATCGCCGAAAACACCCCGCTGATCCTGCCGCTGCACGGCGAGTTGGACCGCGCGCGCGAGGAAGCGTCAAGCAAAGGCACCAAGATCGGCACCACCGGCCGCGGCATCGGCCCGGCCTATGAGGACAAGGTGGGCCGCCGCGCCATCCGCGTGGCCGATCTGGCGGATGAGGCCACTCTGGTGGCCCGCGTCGACCGGGCGCTGCAGCACCATGATCCGCTGCGCAAGGGTCTGGGCGTCGATCCCATCGATCGCGATGCGCTGATTGCTCAGCTGAAAGAGATCGCACCGCAGATTCTGCCCTATGCGGCGCCAGTATGGAAAGTGCTGAACGAGAAGCGCAAGGCGGGCAAGCGGATCCTGTTCGAAGGCGCCCAGGGCGCGCTGCTGGACATTGATTTCGGCACCTACCCGTTTGTGACCTCCTCGAACGTGATTGCAGGCCAGGCGGCCACCGGCGTGGGCATCGGCCCGGGCTCGATCGATTACGTGCTGGGCATCGTCAAGGCCTATACCACCCGTGTCGGCGAGGGCCCGTTCCCGACCGAGCTGCTGAAGGAAGACGGCACCCCGGATGCGGATGGCGAGCGTCTGGGCACCCGCGGCCATGAGTTCGGCACCACCACCGGCCGCCAGCGCCGCTGCGGCTGGTTTGATGCGGCGCTGGTGCGCCAGACCTGCGCCACCTCCGGCATCAAGGGCATCTGCCTGACCAAGCTGGACGTGCTGGACGGGTTTGAAACCCTGAAGATCTGCACCGGCTATGAGCTGGACGGCGAGACACTGGATTACCTGCCGACCGCGGCCGACCAGCAGGCCCGCTGCAAGCCGGTCTACGAGGAAATGCCGGGCTGGAGCGAGTCGACCGAAGGCGCGCGCAGCTGGAACGACCTGCCGGCCAATGCGATCAAATACGTGAAGCGCGTGGAAGAGCTGATCGAATGCCCGGTCGCGCTGCTGTCCACCAGCCCGGAGCGGGAGGACACCATCCTGGTGACCGACCCGTTCGCCGACTGATGGCAGAGAAACAAGGCCTGAGCTACAAGGCCCGGCGGCGCTGGGCCCTGGTGATCCTGCTGGTCGGGATGCCGGTTTATATCGTGGCTGCGGTCACGGTGATGAACTGGCTGGACCGGCCGCCCTTGTGGCTGGAGCTGATCGTCTATGTCGCGCTGGGCATCGTCTGGGTGCTGCCGTTCAAGTTCGTGTTCCGCGGCGTCGGCAAGGAAGACCCGGACGCCGGGGATCAGTAAGGGGAGGCGCGCGGCCCCGCAGGTTTGCTGAGAAGAGGGGCGCTGCCCCTCTTGACCTGGCGGCCAATTCACCCCGGAGTACTTCCGCAAAGGTGAATAACGGTCTGGTTTGAAATGAAAAAGGCGGCCTCGCGGGGCCGCCTTTTTCTGTTGGTCTGCAGACTGTTCAGCCTGCGGCGCGTTTGCCGGGTTTGAAGCCGATGTCGCCGGAAGCGGTGAACTTGCCGTTGCCGGAGCGCTCGATCTTGCCGTCGCGCAGCAGCTGGCCGAAGGAGCGCAGACCGTCCTCGCGGTTGAAGTCGCTGCTGCCGGCGGTGCGCACCGTGTTCATCAGCTGCGGGCGCGAGAAGTGGTCGCGGCCTTCGACAAAGCTCATATAGGCCGCGGCGGCCTCCAGCAGCTCATGCAGTTCGGCGGCACCGCGTTCTTCGGCGTAGGCCGCAAAGCCGCTGCTGTCGCCGTCGGTCCCGGAGGCAAGCACACCGGCCGAGACCCGACGCGGGCGAATTGGTTGCGGCTGTTGCTGTTCGGCGCCGTCGTCGATGCGCTGTTCTGCCACCAGTTTCAGCGGGGCAGGCCGGGCGGCAGGGCTGGCCGGGCGTTCCGAGGCGGCCTGACGGGTTTCCGGGCGGCGCGGGCGCACCACGCTGGCCAGGTCGTCGCGGTAGGGCTGCGCCTCGTCACCATCGCCGTCAGCCTCCGCGCCGCCGGCTTTGGTTGCGGCGACGGCAGCGCGCAGCTGGCTGTAGGCCTCGCGCGAGGAAGCGGTTTCCGGGTCTTCCAGTTTTTCGTCGGCGGCGGCCATCAGGCGGGAGACATCGCTGTCGGCCAGGCCGGGTGCTGCGGTGTCCGCGGCGGTGGTTTCTTCTTCACCCGCATCTGCTTCTGCGGGCTGTTCGGAGGCGGCGAGGATTTCCGCTTCCACCTCGGCCAGCTCGCGCATCAGGTCGGCTTCATCCTCTTCCGAGAGCAGGGCCTGCTCCGACTCAGCCCTGGCAGTGTCAGCGGCCTTCTGTTCCGCCTCCTCCAGCCGGCCCGAGGCAAGCGCCTCGTCGAACACGGCGCGCTTGATCTTGGTGATGCGGACGCGGGCCGGAGCTTTGGCGGGCGCGGGGGTCTCTTCTTCCTCGCCGCCGGCCGCTAGGATGCTGCTGTCCCCAGAGCTGTCCTCTGTGCTGTCCGCTTCGGATTCCGGGCCGTCTTCGGCGAGGCCGGTGAAAATCCCGTCTTCGGCCTCTTCCGCATTGCCATCGTCTTCGGCTGCCGGGGCCTGTTCGGGCCCGGCGGTGTCTTCTGCTTCCGCGCCGGCGGTGGCCATGTTCAGGTCCAGGCGGTCCAGGGCGCGGGCGATTTCGTCGTCGCCCTCGTCATCGGTTTCAGCTGCGGCGTCATCGGCCGGCAGGGCGGCGGAGATGTCCTCCTCGGCGCCTTCCAGCACGTCGTCGGCGTGCTCGTCCTCGCTGAAGTCCTCCTCGGGGGTCTGTGCGACCACGGCGCGGATGCGCTGCAGCTTGGCGGCGATGCTGTCGGCGGCGGGGGCGGCTGCCGGGGCTACGGCCGCAACCGGCTCTGCTTCTGCTTCGGGTTGCGCCGCTTCGTCCTCTGCCTCGGTGAAGCCGGCTTCGGCTTCGTTCACTTCCAGCAGTTCGACGGCGGGGGCGGGCTCTTCTTCGCTTGCGGTTCCCAGCACAGCGGCGATGGCTTCTTCGGCTTCGGCTTCGGCTTCGGCTTCGGCTTCGGCTTCGGCTTCGGCTTCGGCTTCGGCTTCGGCTTCGGCTTCGGCTTCGGCTTCGGCTTCGGCTTCGGCTTCGGCTTCGGCTTCTGCTGCCGGCGCCTCAGCGGGGGCCGGAGTGGGCGCGGGCTGTTCAGCCACCGGGGCAGCCGGGGCTGCGGCAGCAGCTGCCCCAAGCGCCGGAGCGGCGGCGCGCAGGTGGATGCCGCCCTCGCCGGTGCGGGCCTCGACCTGGCGGGCGATCTCGCGCTGGGCGATACGGGCCAGCATGTCGGCGTCCGGCTGCGGCGGCTCGGCGCCGAAGTAACGGTCATCCGCGGCAAGGTCGCGGAAATACTCGGCAATCGCCTTCATCGTGCCGAAGGAATCCTCGAACCCTTCCAATGTGCAGGAAAAGGTTCCATAGGATACGGTCAAGACTTTGTTGTTGTGTACCATAAGCTCGCTCGTCTTCGTCACATACGTTGTCGTTCACCATAAAGGCTGGAAGGACCAATTTTGCTCGAATCCGTGCAATTGATCGTATCATTTTGTGTTCACAATGTGTCTTGTTTCCAAAATAGGCGGGAATGCAGCGCATGAATACCAAGATTGTAAACGTATCGGAACCAATCACCCTGGTGGGCGGCGGCGAAGTGGTGCCGGGCGCGCTGGCGGAGGCCTTGGCGCTGGCGCCGGTGCTGGTGGCGGCGGATGGCGGCGCTGCGGCGGCGCTTGCGGCGGGGCATGTGCCGCGGGCGGTGATCGGCGATTTCGACTCGCTGAGCGATGCGGTGCGGGCGCAGCTGCCGCCGGAGAGCCTGCACCCGGTGGCGGAGCAGGACAGCACCGATTTCGACAAGGCGCTGAGGCTGATAGCGGCGCCGGCGGTGCTGGCGGTGGGGTTCCTGGGCGCGCGGGTGGATCACCAATTGGCGGCGTTCAGCACGCTGGTGCAGGGACATGAGACGCCCTGTGTGCTGGTGGGCGAAACGGAGGTGGCTTTCCATCTGACCCGTGCCGTGGACCTGCCTGCCCGCGCGGGAGAGGTTGTTTCGCTGTTTCCGATGCAGGAGGTGACGGGGCGGTCCGAGGGGCTGGAATGGCCCATCGACGGCCTGCGGATGTCGCCGATGGGGCGGATCGGCACCTCGAACCGGGCAACAGGACCAGTGCGGCTGGTGCCGGAGGGGCCGGGTCTGCTGGCCATCGTGCCGCGGCGGCTGCTGGCGGATGTGCTGAGCGGGATCAGGGGCGACCGCTAGGCCGCAGGCTGGTTTCCGGGCCGGATGTCAGGCGGGGTTGATGCGCTCTTGGGTCTCCGTGGCCTTGCGCTCGCGCATCACTGCGTAAAGGCCGGCGCTGATGGTCAGCAGGATGCCGAAGGCGGCGAGGGTGTTGGGAAGTTCGGAGAAAATCAGCCAGCCGAAGAACACTGCCACCGGGATTTCCAGGTATTGCATCGAGGCGAGGGTGGAGGTGGGGGCAAACCGCAGGCTCCAGGTCATCATCAGATGCGCCACGGTGCCGAGCGCGCCGGCGGCGGCCAGCAGGGTCCAGGTGTCCTGCGGCGGCGGGGCGGTGGAGAGGGCGGGCAGGCCGATGGCGTCGCCGATCAGGAACACCGGCGCCAGCAGCACGGTGCCCATTGCGCCGGCCACGGCCTGAACCGCGATCGGGTCGGTTTCCTTGGCGATCTTGCGGGTGATCAGCATGAACAGGGCAAAGATCACCGCCACCAGCAGCGGCCAGAGCGCGTTCCAGCCGACCGCGGCAAAGCTGGGCTGAATGACCAGCAAGGTGCCGGCAAAGCCGACCACGCAGGCGCCGAGGCGGCGCAGGCCGACCTCTTCGTTCAGGACGTATCTGCCCAGGAGGAGCATGATGAAAGGCATCACGAAGGCAATCGCAACGGCATCGGCCAAGGGCAGGTAGCGGAAGGCGGTGAACATGGCGCCGATGCCGCCCATCTGCAGCAGGGTGCGCAGGAACAGGAGCGGCGCCACCCGGCGCGACAGGCTGAGCGGCAGCCGCAGGGCCAGGGCCAAAGGCAGCAGGATCGCGGCCTGGGCGGCAAAGCGGATGAAGACAATCTGGGCAACCGGCACCCGGTTGGTCAGCAGTTTTGCAATGGCGTCCCCGAGAGGGATCACCATGCAGAAGCCCAGCATCAGGGCGATGCCGAGGAGGGGCCGGTCCTGTGTCATGGCGGCAGGCTAGGCCTGCGCAGTGTGCAGTGCAAGCTGGAGTTGCGGGGAAAGGAGAGGTGTTGCGTCCCTTTGGGACATGTCGCGCTGCGGCAGGGCCCGCGCCTGACCTTCCCCACCGGTCAGGCGCATACGCGCCTAACCAAGGTCAGCCACGGGCCTTATGTCACGCCAATTTGGCAGGAAAGCTTGGGGGCTCAGCAGTTCGGCACATTCACGGCGAGGCCGCCGAGCGAGGTTTCCTTGTACTTGTCGTGCATGTCGGCGCCGGTCTGGCGCATGGTTTCGATGCAGGCGTCCAGCGGCACGAAGTGCTGGCCGTCGCCGCGCAGCGCGAGGGATGCGGCGGAGACCGCCTTGATCGCCGCGAGGCCGTTGCGCTCGATGCAGGGCACCTGCACCAGGCCCTTCACGGGATCGCAGGTCATGCCCAGGTGATGCTCCAGCGCGATCTCGGCGGCGTTTTCCACCTGCTCCGGGGTGCCGCCCATGACGGCGCAGAGGCCGGCGGCGGACATCGCGGCGGCCGAGCCGACCTCAGCCTGGCAGCCGGCCTCGGCGCCGGAGATCGAGGCGTTATACTTGACCAGGCCGGCAATCGCGGCAGCGGTCAGCAGGAAGTCCTCGACGTGGCTTTCCGAGGCGCCCGGCACATGGTCGAGGTAATAGCGGATCACCGCGGGCAGGGTGCCTGCGGCGCCGTTGGTCGGCGCGGTCACCACCTGGCCGCCGGCCGCGTTTTCCTCGTTCACCGCCATCGCGTAGACGCTCATCCAGTCGTTGATGGTGTGCGGCGCGGTCAGGTTCTTGCCGCGCTCAGCCATCAGCGCGTCATAGATGCCCTTGGCGCGGCGGCGCACCTTGAGGCCGCCGGGCAGGATGCCGTCGCGCTCCAGCCCGCGGTTGATGCAGTCGTTCATCACCTGCCAAATGCGGGCGGTGCCCTTGGCGAGGCTTTCGGAGCAGCCGCGGGAGATCTCGTTGGCGCGTTTCATTTCGGCGATCGACTTGCCGCTGGCCTTGGCCATCTCCAGCATCTCAGCCGCGGATTTGAACGGGTAAGGGACCGGGTCGCCTTCGTCGGTGGCCTTGCCTGCGGCCAGTTCCTCCTCGGTCACGACAAAGCCGCCGCCGATCGAGTAGAACACCTGTTTCAGGATCACGTCGCCCTGGGCGTCGGTGGCCATCAGGATCATGCCGTTGGCGTGGCCCGGCAGCGCGTGATCATAGTCGAAGATCATGTCCGCCTTGGGGTCGAAGTGCAGCGCGCCCAGCCCCTCGGGGTGCATGGTGTGGGTTTTGTCCAGCTCCGCCAGGAAGGCCTTGGCCTTCTCGTCATCATAGTCATGGGCGACAAAGCCGCCGAGGCCGAGGATGGTGGCGCGGTCGGTGGCGTGGCCGACGCCGGTGAAGGCGAGCGAGCCGTGCAGCGAGGCGCGCAGGCCGTGGAATTCGAAGGGCGAGGCACGCATCATGTCGAGGAAGCGCGCGGCGGCGACCATCGGCCCCATGGTGTGGGAGGACGACGGGCCGATGCCCACTTTGAACATGTCGAAAACGGAGAGGAACATTAGGTGGCTGATCCTTCTGGGGGATTGGCGTAGGCCGGGGATGTGAACGGGGTGGCGCCGAGGCCCTCGGCTTCGCGGGCCACGGCAACGGCGGGGCGGTGTTCCAGCGCAGCACAGAGGCGCTGCAGGCTGGGGTAATGGGCGATGACAAACCAGGACTTGTCGGCTTGCGCCGGGTAGAGCGCCATCCAGCGCATCTGGCAGGCGAGGTAATAATCCAGAACCGAGGGCTGCGGCGCGCCGAGCCAGGCGGGGCGCTGGGCGGCGGTCTGGTCGAGGCTGGTCAGATGGATATGCAGGCGCTGGCGCAGGACCTTTTGCAGCTGCTGCTGATCGGCTTTCTCCGCGCCGATGTACTTCTCCGGATAGAACAGCATCCGCAGGTCGGCGTGCAGCGTGTTGGAGGCAAAGAACAGCCACTTCAGGAACGCGGCGCGGTCCGCGCTGCCGGGCTGCGGCGCCATCGCGGCGTGGCGTTCGGAGAGCCACAGCAGGATGGCGGCGGTTTCAAACAGCGGCCCGTCCGGGGTTTCCAGCACCGGGATCAGCCCACCCGGGTTCAGTGCCCGGTAGGCGGGGCTGTTCTGCGCCTCTGCCCGGCGGTCGACCAGAACCGTCTCATACGGCAGGCCAAGCTCCTCCAGCACCAGCCGGATGACCAGTGAGGCGTTGTCAGGGGCGTAGTGCAGGCGGTACTCGGGTTTCATGACGCAATATTATGACGCAGACCTGGGGAATATGTGTCCGTTTCCGGCGTTTCCAATAGGAAACCCGCCTTTGTGATGCATGTTTGGCAATCGGGATTGCGAGCGGCGGAAAGAAGCCGGCCGCTCAGTGCTTTACAGCCGCCTGGCGGTGCAGACGAAATGGGTGAGCGAGAAGAAAAACCGCCCTTCCGCCGCCAGTTCCTCCTGTTCCTGCGCCCAGGCGGCGGCGTCGTCTGTGTCGGTGGCGCCGCTTTCAACCGCATAGGCGCGGATCAGGCGGATCATCATGGCGGCCAGCCCGTCCGGGCGCAGGCTGGTGTCGCAGATGGTCAGGGGCTGCAGGGCCTCCACCGCGAACCCGCAGGCGCGCAGTTCCTCCGGCAGACGGGCAGGGATGGCGCGTTCGGCCGTATGGGCGTCCCAGATGTCCAGCAACCGCTGCATCCGGGCCGCGTTGTCGCTGTTCCAGGCCAGGGTGTCCCAGTGGATGTCGCCGATCACAAGACGGCCGTCCGGCTGCAGCACGCGGTGCAGGGCGCGCAGCGCCGGGCGGCGGCTGGTAATGTATTCGAACACCTGCACCGAGACCGCCTTGTTGAAGCTTTCCGGCTCGAACGGCAGGCTGGCGGCGTCGCTTTCAGTAAGGGTGGTGTTTGCGCGCCCTTCCAGCCGCTGGCGGGCGGCGGCCAGCATGTCCGGGCTGGCGTCCAGCCCGGCCACATGGCCCGCGGGGCCGACCGCGCGGGCGAGTTCCAGCGTCAGCAGCCCGTTGCCGCAGCCAAGATCCAGGATGCGCTCGCCCGGCTGCGGTGCCAGCGCGTCGAAATTGGCCCGCCGCCGCCGGCAGATGTCGGCGCCCTGATAGGCGTCCTCCAGCACGCGGGTGGTTTCCTCGTCGAATTGCAGCATCATGTCCCTCCGTCCGGGTTAGAGGTCTAGGGCGAATTGCCTGGATTTCCAGCCGGGCGGCGGGCGCGGGCAAAAGCCCTCTCGCGCGGGGGCGGCCGACCGCCTATAACGGCGGGGAAAGCATCTGCATGGAGACCTGTGATGACCAGCGAGCTGTCCCCCATCGACAAGGCGAAATTCGTGGCCGCCAAGCGCGCGGCGGAGATGGTCGAGGACGGCATGCGGGTGGGGCTGGGCACCGGGTCGACCGCGGCCTGGCTGGTGCGCTGCCTGGGCGATCTGGTGCAGAACGAGGGCCTGCGGATCACCGCGGTGCCGACCTCCAGCCGCACCGCGGCGCTGGCGCGGGATGTGGGCATCAAGGTGGTCCCGCTGGATGAGGCCAAATGGCTGGACGTGACCATCGACGGCGCCGATGAGGTCGACCCGGACCTGAACCTGATCAAGGGCGGCGGCGGCGCGCATCTGCAGGAGAAGATCGTCGCCACGGCCTCGGACCAGATGGTGGTGATCGCGGATGCCAGCAAGATGGTGGACACGCTGGGCGCCTTCCCGCTGCCGGTGGAGGTGCTGCCGTTCGGCTGGCAGAGCAGCCAGGCGCTGATCGAGGAGACGCTGGTGTCGATGGATGTCATGGGGCGGATGACGACCCTGCGGATGAACGGCGACGCGCCGTTCATGAGCGACGAGGGGAATTACATCCTCGACCTGCATCTGAAACGGATCGGCAATCCGCGCCAGTTGGCGCTGGTGCTGAACCAGATTCCCGGGGTGATCGAGAACGGGCTGTTCATTGACATCTGCGACACGGTGGTGATCGGCTATGGCGACGGGCGCGTCGAGGTGCGTGACATCAACGAGGGCACCGTCGAGAAGGACAAGCTGGAGTTTGCCGAGAGCGACAACCTGTTCACCGATCTGGCTGATTGAGACCCGCCATTCCGCAAATGTTGGGCTCGGCCGGGAGGCCGGGCAGCGCCCGTCCCGCCCCACCGGGACGGGCGCTTCGCTTCCAGCACGGCGGGGCGGGCGCCGCCCTGAATGTTCCGATACAGGAAATCCGCCTCACAACCCTGTGCAAATTCAATGCAAAAGGTTGAATGCGGCGCTGGAACGCCCACTTGGGCATATGGCGTTTGGTGGCCCGTTATGGGATACACCTGATCAAGAAATGCAAAGGGCAGAACTTCATGAGCTTTGATTACGATCTGTTTGTCATCGGCGGCGGCTCCGGCGGGGTGCGGGCAGCGCGCGTGGCGGCGCAGGAAGGCGCCAAGGTGGCGCTGGCCGAAGAGGACCGGTACGGCGGCACCTGCGTGATCCGCGGCTGCGTGCCGAAGAAGCTGATGGTGTTCGCATCGGAGTATTCGGGCATGGTCGAGGACGCGCAGGCTTATGGCTGGGACATCAAGGCGGGCGGCTTTGACTGGGATGCCTTCAAGGGCAAGCTGCATGGCGAGCTGGACCGGCTGGAAGGCATCTACCGCAACATCCTGAAGAACAACGGCGTCGAGAGCTTCGACAGCCGTGCCAAACTGGCCGATGCCCATACGGTGGAGCTGGCCGACGGCACCCGCAAGACCGCCAAGCATATCCTGATCGCCACCGGCGGCTGGCCGACGGTGCCGGAATTCCCGGGTTCGGAACTGGCGATCACCTCGAACGAGATGTTCCACCTGGACAAGCTGCCGGAAAGCCTGCTGATTGTCGGCGGCGGCTATATCGCCAGCGAGTTCGCGGGCATCATGAACGGCTTGGGCGTCAACACCACCCAGTTCTACCGCGGGGCGCAGATCCTGCGCGGTTTCGACGACGAGGCGCGCGGGCTGATTTCCGAGGAGATGTGCCAGGCGGGCATTGACGTGCATCTGGGCACCAATGTGCTGGAGATGCGCAAGGAAGGCGACAAGATCCGGGTCAAGTCCACCAACGGCCAGGAGCGGCTGTTCGACAAGGTGATGTATGCCACCGGGCGCCACCCCAACGCTGACAACCTTGGTCTTGAGGAGCTCGGCGTGGAGCGCGGCCGCAATGGCGAGATCATCGTGGATGAGTTCAGCCAGACCTCAGTGCCGTCGGTCTATGCGATCGGCGATGTGACCAACCGGGTGGCGCTGACGCCGGTGGCGATCCGCGAGGCGATGGCCTTTGTCGAGACCGTGTTCAAAGGGAATCCCACCAGCCCCGACCATGAGCTGATCCCGACCGCGATTTTCACCCAGCCGGAGATGGGCACCATCGGGTTGAGCGAGGAAGAGGCGCGCGAGCAGGAGCCGATCGAGGTCTATGCGACCTCGTTCAAACCGATGCAGCAGGCCTTTGCAGGCCGGGCGCAGCGGGTGCTGATGAAGCTGATCGTTTCGAAGCAGACCCGCAAGGTGCTGGGCTGCCATATCGTCGCACCCGGCGCGGGCGAGATGATCCAGCTGGCCGGGATTGCCGTAAAAATGGGTGCAACCAAAGAAGATTTCGACCGTACGGTTGCGGTGCACCCGACAATGTCGGAAGAGTTGGTGACACTGAAGACTCCGGTGCGCTCGGCCTGAACGGGCAAACCGGCAACAACAGACCTCACATGCGGCCCTTCCTGAAGAAGGGATGGGCGGCAGCAAACGGATAGGAGACAAATGGCGGGCAATAGCGGTGGCCCATGGGGGGGCGGTGGCTCCTCCGGCGGCGGAGGAGGCAACCGGGGCAACAACGGCGGAGGCGGCGGCGGCCGCAAGCCGGAGGATCCCCAGATCCCGGAAATCGATGAGCTGGTGAAGAAAGGCCAGGAACAGCTGCGCGTGCTGATGGGCGGGCGCGGCGGCTCCGGCGGGCGCGGCGGCGGCGCCGGCGGCGGTGCGCCGCTGTTCACCAAGGGCACCCTGGGGCTGGCGGTCATCGCCGGCGTGGTGCTGTGGGGCTTTGCCAGCGTCTATACCGTCAAGCCGGAAGAGCAGTCGGTGGAGCTGTTCCTGGGCGAATATTCTGCGACCGGCCAGCCGGGCCTGAACTTTGCGCCCTGGCCGCTGGTCACCAAGGAGGTGATTCCGGTGCGGGTGGAGCAGACCGAGAACATCGGCTCCGGCGCCCGCGGCTCTGACGCCGGGCTGATGCTGACCGGGGACGAGAACATCATCGACGTGGATTTCCAGGTGGTGTGGAACATCTCCGATCCGGCGCGGTTCCTGTTCAACCTGCGCGATCCGCGCTCGACCATCAATGCGGTGTCGGAATCGGCGATGCGCGAGATCATCGCCCAGTCCGAGCTGGCACCGATCCTGAACCGCGACCGCGGCGCCATCACCGCCCGTTTGGAAGAGCTGATCCAGGACACGCTGGACAGCTATGACAGCGGCGTGAACATCGTGCGGGTGAACTTTGACGGCGCCGACCCGCCGGAGCCGGTGAAGGATGCCTTCCGCGAAGTGCAGTCCGCTGGCCAGGAACGCGACCGGCTGGAAAAGCAGGCTGACGCCTATGCCAACCGCAAGCTGGCTGGCGCCCGCGGCCAGGCGGCGCAGACGCTGGAAGAGGCCGAGGCCTACCGTGCCCAGGTGGTGAACGAGGCCCAGGGTGAGGCCAGCCGCTTCACCGCGGTTCTGGAAGAATACCAGAAAGCGCCGGAAGTGACCCGCAAGCGCCTGTACCTGGAAACCATGGAAGAGGTCCTGGGCCGGGTCGACAAGATCATCCTGGATGACACTGCAGGCGGCGAAGGCCAGGGCGTCGTGCCCTATCTGCCGCTCAATGAGCTGCGCAAGCCGCAGGAGGGCAACTGATGCGGAAATCTACTCTTCTTCTGCCCGTCCTGGTGGTTCTGGGCATTGCGGCGCTGTCGTCGATCTTCATCGTGGACGAGCGTGAAAAGGCGCTGGTGCTGCGCTTTGGCCGGGTGGTCGATGTCAAGGAGACCCCTGGGCTGGCGTTCAAGCTGCCGGTTATCGACAATGTGGTGCGCTATGACGACCGCATCCTGAGCCTGGAAGTCGGCCCGCTGGAGGTCACGCCGCTGGATGACCGCCGCCTGATCGTGGATGCGTTCTCGCGCTACCGGATTGCCGATGTGGAAACCTTCCGCCAGGCGGTCGGCGGCGGCGGCATCGGCGGTGCCGAGCTGCGGCTGGACAAGATCATGCGGGCGCAGACCCGCGAGGTGCTGGGCTCCGTGAGCTCCAACGACATCCTGTCCTCGGACCGATTTGCGCTGATGCTGCGAATCCGCAACGGCGCGATCGCCCAGGCCCGCCAGCTGGGGCTGGAGGTGATCGACGTGCGGCTGAAGCGCACCGACCTGCCGCAGGCCAACCTGGAAGCCACCTTTGCCCGGATGCGCGCCGAGCGCGAGCGGGAAGCGGCGGACGAGATCGCCCGCGGTGAAGAGGCGGCGCAGCGCGTCCGCGCCCAGGCGGACCGGACCGAGGTCGAGCTGGTGTCGGAAGCCGAGCGCGAAGCCGAGGTGATCCGCGGTGAAGCGGACGCCGAGCGCAACGCGATCTTTGCCTCTGCCTATGGCCGCGATGCGGAGTTCTTCGAGTTCTACCGTTCGCTGAACGCCTATGCGAATTCGCTGCTGGCCGGGAATTCCTCGCTGGTGCTGTCGCCGGACAACGAGTTCTTCAACTACCTGAAGTCCTCGGGCGGCAAGGCGGCAACCCAGTAATGGGGTTCATCTTCCTGGCCCTCGGGCTGGTGCTGATTGCAGAGGGGCTGGTGTACGCACTGGCCCCTTCGCTTGTGGAGCGGCTGCTGGAAATGCTGCGCACCCTGAGTGAGGAGCAGCGCCGCAATGCGGGGCTGGCGGCACTGGTGCTGGGGCTGATCCTGGTTTGGCTGGCGTTCCGGCTGGGGTTCTGACGGCCCGGTCGCGGCGGCCCTTGGGAAACAGAAAAGCGCGGGCTGAAGCCAGCCCGCGCTGTTTTTTTTGAGTGCCGGCAGATGGTCAGGCTGCGGAAGGCAGAGCGGTTTCGCCAGCCACCAGCGCTTGCCAGCTGTCGGCGGGCTCAACCGTGAAGCCGCCGACGGCCTGAACCAGGCTGCCTGCTTCGCGGCGCAGCAGCTGGCTTGCGGCGGCGGTTTCCTCCAGCATGGCGGCGTTCTGCTGCGCATTCCGGTCCAAGGCGGTGATGGCGGCGTTCACTTCGGTGAGGCTGCCGGCCTGGCCGGTGGCGGCATCGGAGATTTCCCGCACCTTGCCGACGATCTGATCGACAACGTTCTGGATAACCGCCAGTGCCTCCCCGGTCTGTTCCACAAGGCCGACGCCGGTGTCGACTTCGCGGCCGCTGTTCTTGATCAGCTCATTGATTTCCCCGGCCGCGCCGGCGGACCGTTGGGCAAGATTGCGGACCTCGGAAGCGACGACGGCAAAACCGCGCCCGGCTTCGCCTGCGCGGGCGGCCTCGACACCTGCGTTCAAGGCCAGCAGATTGGTCTGGAAGGCGATGTCGTCGATCAGGTCGGTGATCCTGGCAATGGCCTGCGACGAGTCCGCAACCCGGCGGATCGCCCGGATCGACTCGCTGGCCAGTTCATGGGCCGACAGCGCCTGCTGCTGTGCGTCGCTCACGTAGCTGTTGGCCTGCCGGGCGTTTTCCGCCGTGCTTTGAACCGCCTCGTTCAGGGTCTGAAGGGAGCCGGCGGTTTCCTCCAGCGAAGCGGCGGAGTGCTCGCCGCGGCGGGAGGCGTCCTCTGCGGCGCCGGCGATTTCATCGGAGGTGCTGAGCAGCGTGCGGCTGCTGCTGGTCAGCTGGCCAACCATTGCGCGGAGGTTCGCATTGAGCGTGTCGATCGTCCCGGAAATCTCCTTGAACACCCCCTGGTGGCCGCTTGGCATGCGGTGGGTGAGGTCGCCCTGTGACAAGGCGCGCAGCGCCTGCATCACATCGCCGACACCGCGTTCCGCGGCCTCGCCGATCTGGTTCACGCCGCGGGCCAGGCCGGCAAAGCCGCTGTCGCTGCCGCCGGTGCTGATCCGCCTGGAAAAATCGCCGGCGCCGCAGGCCGAAATCACCTCGGAGACCTCGCCCATCAGCTGGTCCTTCTGTCTGAGGTCATTGCGGAACACTTCCAGAGCGCTGGAGATGGACGCGACTTCGGTAATGCGGGAGGCGGGCAGCTCCTTGGAGTAATCGCCGGCCATCAGGCCTTGCAGAACGCTGCTGGCCCGGGCCAGGGGCCGGGAAATGCCGAAAGCGAGCTTCAGGCTGATCACGACGAACAGGGCGAGGCCGCCGAGGCCGGCCGCAAGGGCAGTTTTCTGGGCGGACTGCTCCACCAGGGCTGCCTGGACGCGAACGTCTGCCAGCAGCACGCGGGACTGGTCGCGCAGGGACATCAGGACGGGTTCCGCCTCGGCGAACCTCGCGGAAAGCTCCTTGCGCAGCTGCTTTTCGGACAGCGATTCACCGACGAAAGCCTGAAAGGCGCCCTGGTAAGTGGCCAGGAGGGCTTCGATTTCGGAACGCTGCGTCTGGTCGGCGTAGTAACTGCTGGGAAATTCAAGGAATTCCGAAACGCGGGCGTTCAGGCGGTCGAGATACTTGTCTGCGCCGCGCAGCAGGAAATCCTTTTCATGGCGCCGCATCATCAGCATTTGGACCTGCATCTCCGGGCGGTTGATGTCCTTGAGCCTGGTTTCGACTTCGTGGACTGCACTGCGCAGGCTGCCCTGGAGGCCGGATTTCTCATCCAGCCCCAGCCGGCGGTGACTGTCCGCAAGCTGCAGGAACCCGGCGCCATAGGCGTCAATCGAGGTTTTGAGGGCGGCAAATTCCTTTTCATGGCCGGCGAAGCCCTGGATTGCGGCGCCCTGAGTGCGGGCGGACTCCAGAGTGGAGATCAGGTTTGCCATCACTTCGGCATGGCGTTCGGCGCTTATTTCATTGCGGCGCAGCAGAAAGTCCTTTTCCGCCCGCCGGGCTGACAGGAATTCAATCTCCAGATCGTCAAGCGTTGCGGCCAGGGATTCGATCCGGTCCATTTCGGACAGTGTGCTGCCTCGGACAGCATCGGTGTAACGGGCAATGCCGATCTGGGCGAACATGACTGCGGCAGCCAGGACGACGATGGAGAGGATTGCAGTCTTGATAGAGGTCTTCATCAATTTGAAGGCTCCGGTATTGTGAGGGAGTGGAAGTCCATCCGTAGGGCGGTATTCCTAAAAAACGGTGGAAACCCGGTGGTGCCCGGTTCAAAGACCGGCGCAGTGCAGCGGGTGCCCGCTCCGGCACAGGTCGCGGGCCTGCGGGTCTTCACGCTGGCTTGAAAGCTTGCATCATTGGTTGCGTGCCGGGCGGAAGTTCCTACATTGGGACCATAAGACTATGGCCGGTGCTGACGGCGTTTGCGCCACCCAGAGGCCGGAGACCAAGAATTGAAAATGACAAGGAGTAGATCCGTGCAGCCACAGGCAATTGCAATTTCCGGCCGGGCAGGCGGCAGCGGCGCGATGATCCGGCTGGCCTGGCTTGCGGTGCTGACCGCGGCGGTCCTGCTGATGCAGGCGGTATCCGCAATGGCCCGGCCCGAAAGCCTGGCACCGCTGGCCGAGCGGGTGAGCCCGGCGGTCGTCAACATTACTACCAGCACCCTCGTGGAGGGCCGCACCGGGCCGCAGGGCATCGTGCCGGAAGGCTCGCCGTTCGAGGAATTCTTCCGTGAATTCCAGGACCGCAACGGCAATGGCAACCGGCCGCGCCGCTCGTCTGCCTTGGGCTCCGGCTTTGTAATTTCCGAGGACGGCTATATCGTTACCAACAACCATGTGATCGACGGCGCCGACGAGATCGAGATCGAGTTCTTTCCGGGCGAAGGCCAGCCCAAGGAGCTGCTGCCCGCAAAGGTGATCGGCACCGATCCCAACACCGATATCGCGCTGCTGAAGGTGGAAGCGCCGGCGGCGCTGAAATACGTCAAGTTCGGCGACAGCGACACCGCCCGGGTCGGCGACTGGGTGGTGGCGATGGGCAACCCGCTGGGGCAGGGGTTCTCCGTGTCGGCAGGCATCGTTTCGGCCCGCAACCGCGAGCTGTCGGGCTCCTATGACGACTACATCCAGACCGATGCGGCGATCAACCGGGGCAACTCCGGCGGGCCGCTGTTCAACATGGACGGTGATGTGGTGGGTGTGAACACCGCGATCCTGTCGCCCAACGGCGGCTCCATCGGCATCGGTTTCTCCATGGCGTCCAACGTGGTGGTCAAGGTGGTCGCGCAGCTGAAGGAGTTCGGCGAGACCCGCCGCGGCTGGCTGGGTGTGAAGATCCAGGACGTGGATTCGGATCTGGCTGAGGCGATGGGCCTGGAAAAAGCCCGCGGCGCGCTGGTGACCGACGTGCCTGAAGGCCCTGCCAAGGAGGGCGGCGTGCTGGCCGGCGACGTGATCGTCAGCTTTGACGGCGTCGATGTGCAGGACACCCGCGGCCTGGTGCGCCAGGTCGGCAATGCCGAGGTCGGCAAGACCGTGCGCGTGGTGGTCTACCGCGAGGGCAAGACGGAAACCCTGCGGGTGACCCTGGGCCGCCGTGAGGATGCCGAGCGCGGCCCGTCCAGCGAAAGCGGCAGCGGCGGGGCGCCGGGCAGCACCGAGAAGGAGCTGCTGGGCCTGTCGGTCGGCGTGCTGACCGACCAGATGCGCGCCGAGCTGAATGTGGCCGGAGATGTTGAAGGCCTGGCGGTTCTGTCGGTGGATGAGACCTCCGAGGCCTGGGAGAAGGGCCTGCGCGCCGGTGACGTGATCACCGAGGCGGGCCAGCAGAAGGTGGCCACGATCAGCGACCTGGAGGCGCGCGTCAGCGAGGCCAAGGAGGCCGGGCGCAAGTCGCTTCTGCTGCTGGTGCGCCGCGGCGGCGAGCCGCGCTTTGTGGCGCTGAACCTTTCGGAGTGACCCGGGGCAGATGGTCCTGAAATCATGGGGAAGGCCGGGCAAATGCCCGGCCTTTTGCTTTGCAGCCCGGCCCGAGATTTATTGAGAGGCCTTGGCAGAAGCCTTTGAAAATTTTTGCCCAGGGCTGCTGCCGGGCGGCGGTTCTGGGGAAAGGGGCTGAAAAAGGGGAAGAGCCATGTGCTGGCGGGCACATGGCTCTTGCTGGACAGGCAGCCATCGGGGTGGAACGGTCAATGGCCGTCTATGAGCCGCTTATGGCGTGCGGCGGCGGCCGGTTCTGTGACCGGGATTACAGAGTGCGGAATTTGTCGCGGAAACCTGCAGCTTTTCCGGCAGCGGCAGCAGGGTCAGATTGAATCCGGTTCCGCCAGCACCGCCAGTTCGCTGCGGTCGAGGATCTGCACGCCGCCGCGGCTGATGCCGACCAGGCCGCTGCGTTTCCAGGCGGCGAGCGTTTTGGACACCGCCTCGCGGGTGGCGCCGACGAATTCCGCCAGTTCCGCCTGCGACAGCGCCACGCGGCCGTCGCTGGTCTCGGGTGCGAGATACAAGAGCTTGCGGGCCAGCCGCACCGGCATCGGCAGGAACACCTGCTCATTGAGCTGGGTGTTCATCCAGCGCATCCGCTGGCCGGCCAGCCGCAACAGGTCCGCGGCGAGGTCGGGGTGCTCGCGGATCTGCGCCAGCACGTCGCCGCTGCGCAACCGCAAGACGCGGCTGGGCTCGGCGGCGATGGCGGTGGCGGTGCGCTCGCCGGGGTCAAACAGGGTGATCTCGCCGAACACGGCACCCGGGCGCATCATGTCGAGCGACAGCTTGCGGCCCGAGGCGGAGAGCACCGAGAACTCCAGCGCGCCTTCGGCAATCGCATAAAGCGCATCGCCTGCATCGCCCTGCTCGAACAGCACCTCGCCCTGGCGCAGGCGGACCTCGGTGGCCTGGCTCTCCAGCATCCGGCGCAGCGGGCCGGAGGCACCGGAGAGAAAGCCGGTGTCCGGCAGGCGGGTGGTAAGCATGGTGTGCGTCTCATTCGTGTCTGTTGCCCGGTGCGCGGACCTTAGCAGAGGGTTCGCCGGCTGGGAACAGGGAGCTGAACCGGATGGTTCAGCCGGCCACGGCAATCAGGCCCAGCCTGCGGGCGGAGGCCAGCGTCAGGGTGCCGCTGTCCAGCCCCAGCGGCGCCTGGTAGCGCTGCACCGCCGCGCGGGTGGCGGCGTCCATCTGGCCGTGCACCGGGCCGCGGTAGAGCCCGCGCGCCGCCAGCGCCCGCTGCACCGTGCGGATGAACTCCGGGGTCATCATTTCGGGGCAGGGGATCTCGATCCACTGCTCCCGCCGCGGCTGCACGATCTGCTGGCTGGTCTCGGTGCGGAAGGTTGCGGGGCGGATCACCCGGCCGCTGGCGTCCAGCTGCGCTGGCTGTGCCAGCACCTGGCTGGTGACGGTTTCAATCACGGCGGGGGAGGTGTGCTTGCTCCAGCAGGTGCCGGGCGGCGCACCCGGAGGCGCATAGCGGCCTTCGCGGGAGACTTCGCTGCCGGGGCCGCCCTGTTGCGGCTGGACGCAGGCGGGCAGCGCCGCGAGCATGGCCAGCAGCAGGGCCGGCGCCAGGCGGCGGCTGGGGTGGGGTCTCGGTGGCGTCATGCCCGGGTTGCCTCATGCCGGTGCCGCAGTCCATGCCGGCGCCGTTGCTTCGGCAGCAGCCTAGCCGAGTTCGGAGGGCGGCGCAAAGGCCGGATCGTCCTGGCGGTGCTGATCCGCCAGCAGGAGGTCGAGCATCGGCGAGATGTCCTCGACCGTTTCGGCGATCACATGGGTGACCGAATGCGCCCGCTGCAGCCGCCCGGTGACCCGCAGCATCCGCCCGGAGATCACCGCGCGGCGGAACGCCTCGTAGATCTTGCGCCAGACGATCACGTTGACCACGCCGGTCTCATCCTCGAGGGTGACGAAGATCACCCCCTTGGCGGTGCCGGGGCGCTGGCGCAGGATCACCAGCCCGGCGACGGTGATGCGGGCGTTTTCCGGCGGCTCCTGCAGCCGGGCGGCGGGCAGGCAATGGGGCGGGCGCGGCCAGGAGGGCAGGCTGGTTTGCTGGCCGCTTCGCGGATGGGGCACAGGAGATGCGGAGGGGCGCGGGGCGGAGGCTGGCATGAGGAAAACGGCCCTGGGGTTGAGAATATTTGAGCGTGAACAAATATAGAACATGTGGTGTTAAAGTCCAGCAGCGGCAGGGCGGCGTCGCAATTGGGGGTGGCACCGGCGCGGGCGCTTGGCTACACAGTCGCGCAAGTACCGGAAAAGGGAAGAGAGCTGACAATGGCAAAGATCACTTACATCGAGCACAACGGCACCGAACATGTTGTGGATGTGGCCAACGGGCTGACCGTGATGGAAGGCGCGCGCGACAACAACATTCCGGGCATCGAGGCCGATTGCGGCGGCGCCTGCGCCTGCTCGACCTGCCACGTCTACATCGCGCCGGACTGGGTCGAGAAGCTGCCCGCCAAGGACGACATGGAAGAGGACATGCTGGACTTCGCCTATGAGCCCGACCCGGCCCGCTCGCGCCTGACCTGCCAGATCAAGGTGAGCGATGCGCTGGACGGCCTGGTGGTGCATATGCCCGAGAAGCAAATCTGATGGCTGCCGGGCCGGCGGCGCGGCGTCTGCGGATGCGCGCCCGGCCCGGTTCCGCCCGCCGCGTCTGGCGGGCGTTGTGTTTGGGGCTGGCCCTGGCCGGCCCCTCTGCGCTGGCGGCTGAAGACAGGATTGTCTCGGCCCGTTACGGCGAACCCACCTCGCGCTATGGCCATGCGGTGCTGGGCGATGATTTGGAATACGGCGCGCTGGAGCTGACGGTTGAAAACAGCGGTGCTGACGGGCTGTCCGCCAAGGCCGTCTATCAGACATCCGAGATTCTGATCCGGCTGCCGCGGGATCATGTGTTTGAGGACATCGCGCCGCGGCTGGCGGATGTGGATGGCGACGGCAATCCCGAAGTGCTGGTGGTCGAGACCGATGTGGCAGCGGGCGCCCAGCTGGCCATTTATGACGCGCGCGGTGAAAAGATCGCCGAGACCCCGCATATCGGCATAAGCCACCGCTGGCTGGCGCCCATCGGCGCCGCGGATCTGGATGGTGACGGATATGCGGAGATTGCCTATGTCGACCGGCCGCATCTGGCAAAGACCCTGCGCATCTGGCGTTTCCGGGACGGCGCGCTGCACGAGGTTGCCAGCAAGCCCGGGCTGACCAATCACCGCATCGGCGAGGACTTCATCACCTCCGGCATCCGCGACTGCGGTGAGGGGCCGGAGCTGGTGCTGGTCAGCGGCGGCTGGCAGCGGATCATGGCGGCGCGGCTGCGGGAGGGTGAAATATCCGCCCGGGACATTGGAGTCTTCGACCCCGGAGCAGGTCTGACAGAGGCGCTGGCCTGCCGCTGACCACAGCGGGTGCAACGGGTCCGCGCCGCGCCTTGCGCGGCGCCCGGCCCAACTGCCCGGCTCATCCCCCGGATGGGCTGAAACAGGCGGGAGCGCGCGCCCCGGCCTTGCATAAGATCCTTGCCTGCGGCCTTGGGCGGTTCTGCATTCGCGTTTCCGAATTCTTCACTCCCTTCGCGTAGCCTGCGGCAAATGGGGAAATGCCCGGCGGCGCCGGCTGGGGCATGTTTTCACAGGAGACACGCGCGTGAGTTTTACACCCTATGTGTTCGGCACCGGTATCGCCGGCTGGACCTTCCTGCAGCGGACCCAGGCCCAGCAGCAGGAAGTCTATGAAAAATCACCCGTTCTGGACCGCCGGGTGCAGGATTTCAAAGAGCGCATCACCAGCATCCAAAGCTCGGACCAGTTGCTGGACGATTACAACCTTCTGCAGGTGACACTGGGCGCCTTTGGCCTGGATGAAGACATCAACAACCGCGCCTTCATCCAGAAGGTACTGGATTCCGACCTGAGTGATTCCAAGTCCTTTGTGAACCGCCTCAATGACAGCCGCTATCTGGCGCTGGCAAAGACCTTCGGCTTCAACAGCCCGGACGGTCCGCAGCTGCCGAGTGCCAAAGGCGGCAGCGAATTTGCGGGCATTTCCACCGCGGATGACCTGCTGTCCAACTCAACCCTGCTGAAAAAAGCGCTGGACAACGTCGGGCTCAAGGGGATGGAAAACAACCAGTTCTTTCTTCAGAAGGTGCTGGAATCAGACCTCAGCGATCCGGAGTCCTTTGCCAACAAGCTGACCGATACCAGGTTCGCCGATTTTGCCAAACAATTCGAATTCGGCAAACCGCCGGAGTATGACAGCAGCATCCAGGCGCTGGTGTCGGAATTCAACCAGCACACCGACGGGCTGGCGAGCGCCGATGACCTGCTGGAGGATGAAGACCTGCTGCAGGCGGTGATCGAGACCTTCGACCTGGAACGCACCAGCAAGGACTTCCTGCGCCGGGTGCTGAATTCGGACACCACCGATCCGGATTCTTTCGTGAACCAGCTGGAGGACACGCGCTATCTGAATGTCTCCCGCGCATTCGGTTTCGGCTATCCGGACATCAACGCGATGACCGACCCGGATGAGCTGCTGCAGAACCCGGAGCTGCTGGCGGATGCGCTGGACCTGTTCAACGTCAGCGACCGGGGCGAGACCTACTTGCGCCAGGTGCTGGAGTCCGACCTGAACGACCCGAACTCCTTTGTGAACCAGCCGGAAAACATTGCCTATTACGATTTTGCAGAGGCGTTCCAGAACACCTGGCCGGATCATGTCAGCAAGATGCAGGTGTTTTCCAATGAGATCACCGACAAGCTGGACAGCCTGTCCTCTGCGACGGAGCTGGTGTTCGACCTGAGCCTGTTCGAGGCCTCGCTGGACATTTTCGGGCTGAGCCACCGGGACAGCGATTTCAATGTCATGATCAAGACGCTGGATTCGGATCTGTCCTCGGAAATCTCCTATGCCAATCTGCACCATGACAAGAACATGAAAGCAATGGCTTATGCCTTCTCCTTCAACAAGGGGGAGATCGCGCAGGACTACCCGGACGGCTTTGCCGAGGAAATTGCCGATCTTTATACAACACGCCAGTTCGAGATCGAGATCGGCAATTCAGATCCCAACATGCGGCTGGCGCTGGCGCTGGAGCGTGAGTTGCAGGCGGTGGCGGATGAAGGCGGCAGCGAGAACGCCCATTGGTACAACATCATGGGCTCACCGCCGCTGCGCACCGTGTTCGAGACCGCCTTGGCGCTGCCGTCCAATTTCGGGCAGCTGGATATCGAGCGCCAGCTGGTGGAGATGAAGGACCGGGCCTTTTCCGCCTTTGGCACCACCCATCCGGCGGATTTCCTGGAGCCGGACATGCTCGACCAGTTCCGCAGGCGGTTTCTGCTGATGACGGATCTGGGCGGTTTCTGACGCGCGGGGGCCAGATCCATTGATCCCGCCCCCGCCGGGGCAGGCCGATTGATCTGAAGCCAGCCTGTGTGCCGCAGCCAGTCTGTGTGTTCGGCGTTGGCCGCCCGCTGCAGCGCTCAGCTGCGGGCGGCCAATGCTTGCCGGTATCCTGAAAATTACCGGTGCCCTGAAAGAACCTTCCCTTGGCGTTCAGCAAGCGGCCTTGGGGTGGGCATGTTCTGCCATCGTTTGCGCCCGGGTTGGAGCGGCTCAAAGGCGGCTGTGCTGCTTGCCATGCGGAAGGGCCGGACCGGGGCTCAGGCTTGGGCCGGGCCGCCGGGAACAGCCTTCTCCATGGTCACCGAAGTCGGCCTGTCGAACCCCGGATGCGCGGTCTCGCCGGTCTTGCGGAACCCCATCCTGGCAAAGGCGGCGCGGTTGCCCGTCAGCTCGATCCGGGTCTGCAGCCGCAGCACCGGCAGGCCAAGCGCCCTGGCGCGGGACGCGGCAAGATCCACCAATGCGCGGGCCAGCCCGGTGCCGCGCTGAGCCTCCTCCACCGCGAGTTTTCCCAGATACAGGCAATCGGGCCTGGGCGTCAGGAAGACGCAGGCCAAGGGCGGTGTGCCGGCCGCCCAGATCTCGCCGCTGCGGCATTGGTCCTGAAGGGAGGCCAGCGTCAGAAGGTGCATGGAGGAGGGCGGATCGATGCGACCCTCCATACAGGCGAAGCTGCGCCGGATCAGGTCGAGCACATCAACGAGGCTGGGGTCATCGGGTGCAAGTCGGCGGGGGGCGGTCATTGGGTAACCCCGTCAGCAGGCGGAGAGGGCAATCGCGGCCGGCGGATGGCAGTTTTGCGCGTCATGGGGTGTCCTTCCTGTCCGGCAGGATATTCCGCCGCTGCGGTGCGGGCAAATCCGGAGGAGGGGAAGATGCCTGCGCCTGCGGGGCGCAGGCCGCCGGGCGCGGCAGCGCCCGGCCACGCCCAACTGCGAGTGGCAATCTGTGATTGGCCGGGAGCAGGCGGGAGCCGTCCCGGCAACAAGCCCGGGGTTACTTCAGCGCCCGCCAGCCGATGTCGCGGCGGAAGAAGCCCTGCGGCCAGTCGATTCCGTCCACCATCGCATAGGCGCGGTCGCGGGCCTCCTGCAGGGTTTCGCCGCGGGCGGTGACGTTCAGCACCCGGCCGCCAACCGCCAGCACCTTGCCGTCCTGTTCCTGGGTGCCCGCATGGAACACCATGTTGCTGCTGTCCTCGGGCAGCGCGTCCAGCCCCTTGATTCCGGAGCCTTTTTCATACGAGCCAGGATAGCCTTCAGCCGCCATCACCACGGTGATCGCGTGATCGTCCGCCCAGTTCACCTGCGCTTCGCCCAGGCGGCCCTCAGCCGCCGCGTGCATCAGGTCCAGCGCCTGGGCACCGAGGCGCATCATCAGCACCTGGCATTCCGGATCACCAAAGCGGACGTTGTATTCCACCAAGCGGGGCTGGCCGTCCTTGATCATCAGGCCCGCATAGAGCACCCCCTGATACGGCATGCCGCGTTCCGCCATCACTTTCATGGTGGGCTTGACGATTTCTTCCATCGCCTTCGCCTCGACCTCCGCCGACAGCACCGGGGCCGGGGAATAGGCGCCCATGCCGCCGGTGTTGAGCCCGGTGTCGCCTTCGCCGACCCGCTTGTGGTCCTGGGCGGAACCGATCGCCAGCACGTCTTCGCCGTCAACCAGCACGAACAGGGAGGCCTCTTCGCCTTCCATGAATTCCTCGATCACCACTTCGGCGCCGGCGCCGCCGAAGGCGCCGCCGAACATGTCGTCGATGGCGGCGAGGGCTTCCTCTTCGGTCATGGCGATGATCACGCCCTTGCCGGCCGCCAGACCGTCGGCCTTGACCACCGTCGGCGCGCCGTGCTTGCGCACATGCGCCTTGGCGGCCTCGGCATCGGTGAAATGGCCGTAGCCTGCGGTGGGGGCACCCGCCGCGTCGCAGATTTCCTTGGTGAAGCTCTTGGAGGCCTCCAGCCGGGCCGCGGCCTCGGAGGGGCCGAACACCAGAAGACCTGCCTCGCGCAGCCGGTCGGCAACGCCCGCGGCCAGCGGCGCCTCGGGGCCGACGATCACGAAGTCGATGGCATTCTCCTCGGCGAACGCCGCCACTGTGCCGCCGTCCTCGATGTCGAAGGATGCGCAATCGGCGATCTGGGCAATGCCGGCATTGCCCGGCGCCACGATCAGCTTGTCGCATTTGGGGTTCTGCATCACTGCCCAGGCCAGTGCATGTTCACGCCCGCCGCTGCCGAGGATAAGGATGTTCATTGGCGCATTCTCCGATCTGCCTGAGCCCTGTGACCCCGCGGCGCCTGCCGGGGGCTTGCCTTGCTTGCCGCGCGTTCTATGCTGCGCGCGACTTCAAAACAAGACCGGCCAAAGGCCGCAGGAGAGCAGCCCCCGATGTCCGACCTGTTTGACGACCCGCAGCCCGGGCAGAACGCCCCGGAATTCACCGTTTCCGAGATTTCCGGCGAGGTGAAACGCACGCTGGAGGGCAGTTTCGGGCGCATCCGGGTGCGGGGCGAAGTCGGGCGGGTGTTCAAGGCGCGCTCCGGCCATCTCTACTACGACATCAAGGACGACCGTTCGGTGCTGGCCTGCACCACTTGGAAGGGGCAGATCAGCGGGTTATCGGTGGTGCCGGAGGAAGGGCTGGAGGTGGTTGTCACCGGCCGCCTGACCGCGTTCGGCGCCCAGTCCAAGTACAACATGAACGTGGATGAGGTGGCGGTTGCCGGCCAGGGGGCGCTGATGGCGCTGCTGGAGAAGCGCAAGAAGCAGCTGGAGGCCGAGGGGCTGTTTGCGCCGGAGCGCAAGAAGCCGCTGCCGTACCTGCCGCAGATCATCGGGGTGGTGACCTCGCCGTCGGGCGCGGTGATCCGCGATATCCTGCACCGCTTGCGCGACCGTTTCCCGCGCAAGGTGCTGGTCTGGCCGGTGGCGGTGCAGGGGCAGAACTGCGCGCCCGAGGTCGCCCGCGCCATCCAGGGCTTCAACCGGCTGACGCCGGGCGGCGCGCTGCCGCGGCCCGATCTGATCATCGTCGCCCGCGGCGGCGGCTCGATCGAGGATCTGTGGGGCTTCAACGAGGAGATCGTGGCGCGTGCCGCGGCGGCCTCGCAGATCCCGCTGATCTCAGCCGTCGGGCATGAGACGGATACCACGCTGATCGACTTTGTTTCCGACCGCCGGGCACCGACCCCGACCGCGGCGGCTGAGCTGGCGGTGCCGGTGCGGCTGGAGCTGATGGCCTGGTCCGAGAACCAGGGCGCGCGGCTGACGCGGGCGGCCGGGCAGGCGGTGCAATTGCGGCGCCAGCGGCTGAACGATCTGGCGCGCGCACTGCCCAAGCCCGACACATTGCTGGAGACCCCGCGCCAGCGGCTGGACCGGATTTCCGACCGGCTGCCCGGTGCGCTGATCAGCGGCGTGCAGCGGCGGCGGGTGCATCTGAGCGAAACCGCGGCCAGCTTGCGCCCGGCCACCCTGCGCCAGTTGGTTGAGGGGCGGCGCGACCGGCTGCAGAACCTGTCCTCACGCCTCAGCCTGCGGCCGATCCAGCGGGAGATGGCGGCGCAGAAGGATGCGCTGGGGCGGCTGGCCCAGCGGCTGGATGCAGCGCAGGCCGCGCGCATCGACCGCCAGCGCCAGGCCCTGACCGCCGCCGGGCGGCAGCTGGAGATTCTCAGCTACAAGGCGACCCTGGAGCGCGGCTATGCGGTGGTGCGTTCGGGCGATGAGATCCTGACCACCAGGGCCGCCGCCGCCAAGGCAGGCGCCCTGCAGATCGAATTTGCAGACGGCACGCTGGATCTGGAGGGCGGGGCGGCACAGGCGCCGAAAAAGGAAGCGCCGAAACCTCCAGCAGAGGGCGGCGGCCAGGGCTCGCTGTTCTAGCGGGTCATCTGCTGCGGCCTCAGGCGCCGACCTCGGGGCCGTAGCACAGCATCTCCTCGCCGATATCCTCGGCCTCGTAAAGCTCTGTCGAGGCCGGGTCGTCCTCGAACCGGGCGGTCAGGCCGCGGGACGTCAGCTCGAAGGTCCAGCACTGCGGATCATCGCGGTTTTCATAGACAAAACAGATCTGGCCACCCTCTTCGTACCAGTTGCCCTCCTGGCATTTGCCGTCCAGGAAGGACCAGATCACCCGGCGGTCCGGCAAATAGCGTTCGACCCCGTACATGGCGCCGCCGAAGCCGTAGAACAGCGTGCGGCCCTGGGTGTAGCGGTCGAACTCGCTTGCGCTCAGCGGCTCGCCTGCCGCCAGCGGGGCGGGCAGGGCAGTCAGCAGGAGAATCATCAATGTGCGCATGAGGCCATTGTGCCTCAGGAGTGGTTCCACCTCCAAGCGTTGCGTGTTTCCGGGCAGGCTCCCGCAGGGTCATCTTTGACCGGACGCGTCCGCAGGCGGCAGACTGCCGGAAAACGAAGGGGTGGCAGGCGATGACGGCGGAACTGATGCTTTGGGCGGGGGCCGGGGGCTGTGCATTGATTTACCTTTTCCTTGCGGCGCAGCCGCCCGGACTGCTGCGCAGTGTGCTGAAGACAGCATCAGTCGCTTTGCTGGCGGTGGCGGCGCTGCTGGCGGACGCGCCCTTGCTGCTGGCCCTGGCGCTGGCCCTGTGCGCGCTGGGCGATCTGTTCCTGTCGCGAGACGGCGAGGCGGCGTTCATGGCGGGCGTCGGTGCCTTTGCCGCCGGGCATCTGGCCTATGCGGTGCTGTTCCTGACGCGGGAGGCGAGCGACGCGGCGCGGCTGCTGCAGATGCCCGGCGCGGCCTTCGCGGCAGGTCTGCTGGTGCTGGGGCTGATGATGGCGAAAATCCTGGCGCCGCGCGCCGGGGCGCTGAAGGGGGCTGTGCTGGGGTACATCCCGATCATCCTTGGCATGGGGGCGGCGGCGCTGACGCTGCCGTTTGGTTCGTGGGTCTTTGCCGCTGCCTGCGCCTTCATGCTGTCGGATATGGTGCTGGCGGCGGAAACCTTTGTGCTGCCGGAGGATCATGCGCTGCGCCGGATCACGCCATATACGGTCTGGCCGCTCTATTGGGGGGGCGCAAGCGGGCTTTGTGGCGGCATTTTCCTGATTTCTGCGGCGCGTTGCGCTTTGCACTCCGCCGAAATCCGCATTAGGTGGGGTGCAGACCCTTTTGCGGAGACCAAGATGGCGTTTTTCTCAAAGCTCAAGGAGCGGCTGTTCAAATCCTCCTCCAAGCTCGAGCAGGGGCTCGATGCGATTGTCGAGGAGGGCGCGGAGAGCGGTGCGGCGGAGGCTGCGGAGACTCAAGCTGAGGCCCATGTCGAGGCGCTGGCGGAGTCCCCGGCGGTAACGCCTGAGCAGCCTGCACCTGCGCCGGTGCCGCAGCCCGAACCTGTTGCTGAGCCGGAGCCTTCGCCAGAGCCCGCTCCTGCGCCGCAGCCGGTGGCCGCGCCCAACCCTGTCCCTGCGCCGGAACCTGAGAAAAAGTCGCCGGGCCTGCTGGGCCGTCTGATGGGGCGCTCTGCTGCGGCGGAACCGCGCCGGGCGCTGGATGACGACATGCTGGAGCAGCTGGAAGAGCTGCTGATCGCCGCTGATATGGGGGTGGACACCGCGTTGCGTGTGACCGCCAACCTGGCCGAAGGGCGGATGGGCAAGAAGGTCTCCAGCCGCGAGATCAAGGAGCTGCTGGCGCAGGAAGTCGCGCGCATCATGGAGCCGGTGGCGAAGCCGTTGCCGATCTATGCCAAGCGCCCGCAGGTGGTGCTGGTGGTGGGCGTGAACGGCTCCGGCAAGACCACCACCATCGGCAAGCTGGCCAGCCAGTTCAAGGGCGCAGGGAAAAAGGTGGTGATTGCCGCGGGTGACACCTTCCGCGCCGCTGCGGTGGAGCAGCTGCAGGTCTGGGGCGACCGGGCCGGGGTGCCGGTGCTGACTGCGCCCGAAGGTTCCGACCCGGCGTCATTGGCGTTTGATGCGATGACCAAGGCGCAGGAAGACGGTGCTGACCTTCTGATGATCGACACCGCAGGCCGTCTGCAGAACCGCGCCGACCTGATGGAGGAGCTGGCCAAGATCGTCCGGGTGATCCGCAAAAAGGATGAGACCGCGCCGCACAACACACTGCTGGTGCTGGACGCCACCACCGGCCAGAACGCGCTGAGCCAGGTCGGCACTTTCCAGCAGTTGGCGGATGTATCGGGCCTGGTGATGACCAAGCTGGACGGCACCGCCAAGGGCGGCGTGCTGGTGGCGCTGGCGGACAAGTTCGGCCTGCCGATCCACGCCATCGGCGTGGGCGAGCAGATCGACGACCTGGCGCCCTTCGATCCGGAAGAATTCGCCGCTGCGCTGACCGGTTTGGAGAAATCCTGACCCCCGCTTCCTCTTGCTGAAAATATCCCGTGGGTCCGGGGGCAGAGCCCCCGGCGCTCTCCTCCCGCGCAAAGGCATTTGATTTGAGCGATTGGCTGATCTCCCTGGAAGGCACCGAGGCCGGGCATCAGGCAGCGCTGTATCTGGCGGTGATGGCGGCCTTTCTGCACGCGGTTTTCGGGGCTCTGCAGAAGGGGCGCCATGACCCCTGGCTGTCGCGCGGCGCGATCGATTTTTCCTACTGCGTGATGGCCGCGCCTTTTGCCTTCTTTGTGGTGCCCTGGCCCGAGCCGCACATGTGGCTGATCTTCTTTGGCGCCTGGGTGATCCATGTGCTTTACAAGCTGTTCCAAGCGCTGGCCTATTCCAAAGGCGCCTACACGGTGGTCTACCCGGTGGTGCGCGGCACCGGGCCGCTGTTCACGGTGATCGGCGCCTACTGGCTGTTCGGCGAGGTCTTCACGGTAACGCAGTGGCTGGGCGTCGCGGTGCTGCTGGCCGGGATCTTCGGGCTGGCCGTCTACAACTTCATCTTTCTGGTCACCGAGCGGGAGACGCTGGGGATCGCGCTGATGCTGGCGGTGATCACCGGGTTGTTCGTGGCGCTTTACACCACCTATGACGCCTTCGGCATCCGGGCGACCACCGATCCTTTCACCTTCCTGGCGTGGTTCTTCATGATCGACGGGCTGGTGTTCCCGGTCATCGCCTTTGCCCGCTGGCGCGGCATGGCGGAGCCCCCGGCGCCGGGGCCGCTGATGGTCAAGGGCTTCTTCGGCGGGCTGGTGGCCTTTGCCTCCTTCGGGGCGATCATGCTGGCGACCCGGCTCGACAAGGTGGGGGAGGCGGCGGTGCTGCGCGAGACCTCAACCGTGTTTGCCGCGCTGATCGGCTGGCTGGTGCTGAAGGAAACCGTGGGGCCGCGGCGGATCGCGCTGATGGCTTTGATCGCGCTGGGCGCCGTGATAGTGGAAATGGGCGGCTGAGGCCGCGTGCAGAACTGACAGGAGGCCCCATGGCCGGAAAGAAGATCAACCCGACCCTGAAGATGGTGCTGGAACTGGGCCCGATTGTCCTGTTCTTCGTCGGCTACCTGAAGCTGAAGGATGAGGTGTTTCTGATCGGCGGCAGCGAATACAAGGGCTTCATCGTCATCACCGCGGCGTTCATCCCGCTGATGGCGGCCTCAACCCTGGCGCTGTGGAAACTGACCGGGCACCTGTCGCGGATGCAGTTCGCCACGCTGGTGCTGGTGGTGCTGTTCGGCGGCATGTCGGTGTGGTTCAACGACGACCGCTTCATCAAGATGAAGCCGACGATGCTGTATCTGCTGTTCGGCGGGCTCTTGGGGCTAGGCCTGATGCGCGGCCAAAGCTGGCTCAAGGTGGTGATGGAGGAACTGATGCCGCTGAAGCAGGAGGGCTGGATGATCCTGACCCGGCGGCTGTGCGCGTTCTTCTTCGCCCTGGCGGCGGCCAATGAGCTGATCTGGCGGACGCAAAGCACCGAGACCTGGGTCTATTTCAAGACCTTCGGCCTGCCGGTGGCGATGTTCGCCTTCTTCATGCTGCAGGGGCAGCTGTTCCAGAAATACGGCGAAGAAGAAGAGGCCGGTCCCGCCAAGTAGGGGCAGGCAGTAACATTAGAGATTTCGCAGTTAGGGCTGTGGCTGCCTGGGCGGGCGCGAATGCGCCTGCCGGGGGGCAGGCAGGCGCAGCCCGGCCTATCGGCCAGGCGTAAACTTTTTTTGTGTGACTATTTGCCGAATAATACTTGCTGCGCCTTGCTGTCCGACCGGTCGGCGCGCAGGTCCGCGTGCAGCGCCCGGCCTGCCACCACGCCGGGGCGGGACCACATCAGATCGAGCCAGCGGGCCAGATGCGGTTTGTCCTCCAGCGTCTGCTGCTGGCCCTCCCACAGCGAGGCCCATGGCCAGATCGCCATATCAGCAATCGTATAGTCCGCGCCCGCCGCATACTCATTCTCCGCCAGCTGCCGGTCCAGCACGCCGTAGAGGCGGGCGGCCTCGCTGCGGTAGCGGTCCTTGGCATAGGGCAGATCCTCGGGCGCGTATTTCAGGAAGTGATGCGCCTGGCCCGCCATCGGGCCGACCCCGCCCATCTGCCACATCAGCCATTGATCCACCCTGAGCCGGGCACGCTCATCCGTGCCGTAGAACTGCCCGGTCTTGCGGGCGAGATACTGCAGGATGGCGCCGCTTTCGAACAGCGAGACCGGCGCGCCGCCCGGCCCGTCCGGGTCGATGATCGCGGGCATCTTGTTGCCGGGAGAGATCTTCAGGAACTCCGGCGCGAACTGATCGCCTTTGCCAATGTCGATCAGGGTGACCTCGTAAGGAAGCCTCATCTCCTCCAAGGCGATGGAGATTTTCCAGCCGTTCGGGGTGGGCCAGTAGAAAAGCCGGATCGGGTCCTGCATCTTGCGCCTCCGTCTATCAACCCGGCCACAGGAGCATGGGGGGCGCGGGCAGGCAAGGGGCTGGGGCGCTCACATCCGTGTGACGCGGGTGGATGCGGCGGCTTGACCGAATCCCGCAAGATGCGTAAAGCCCGTGCATCACATCGTGGCGATTTGTTACCGGATTGCGGGCCACGTTAAACAATCCCGCTAAAGAGGTCAGGACGTGAAGGACCCCCTTTCGCTTGGCCGAATGGGGGTTTTTTGTGCGCTATGGGCGCGAGGAGACAGAAGAGATGAGCGACAACTGGAACAAGCGCACCACGCTGGTGCATGGAGGCACCCGCCGCAGCCAGTACAACGAAGTCAGCGAAGCCATTTTCCTGACCCAGGGCTTTGTCTACGACAGCGCCGAGCAGGCCGAGGCGCGGTTCATCGAGACCGGCCCGGACGAGTTCATCTATGCCCGTTACGGCAACCCGACCGTCGACATGTTCGAAAAGCGCATCGCGGCGCTGGAAGGGGCAGAGGATGCTTTTGCCACTGCCTCCGGCATGGCGGCTGTCAACGGCGCGCTGACCTCGCTGGTGAAGGCGGGGGATCACATCGTGTCGGCCAAGGCGCTGTTCGGTTCCTGCAACTATATCCTGTCGGATGTGCTGGGCCGCTTCGGGGTTGAGGTCACCTTCATCGACGGCACCGATCTGGAGGCCTGGAAGGCGGCGGTGCGCCCGGACACCAGGGCGGTCTTTTTCGAGAGCATGTCGAACCCGACGCTGGAGGTGATCGACATCGCCGGCGTTGCTGAGATCGCGCATTCGGTTGGCGCCACGGTGGTGGTGGACAACGTGTTCTCGACACCGGTGTTCTCCGACGCCATCGCGCAGGGCGCCGATGTGGTGATCTATTCCGCGACCAAGCATATCGACGGCCAGGGCCGGGCGCTGGGCGGGGTGGTGCTGGGCACCAAGGACTACATCCGCGGCACGCTGGAGCCCTATATGAAGCACACTGGCGGCTCATTGAGCCCGTTCAATGCCTGGGTGATGCTGAAGGGGCTGGAAACCATTTCGCTGCGGGTGAACGCGCAGGCCGAGACCGCGCTGAAGATCGCCGAAGCGCTGGAGGGCCATCCGGCGCTGGAGCGCACCATCTACCCGGGCCTCAAGGGCCACGCGCAATACGCGCTGGTGCAGACCCAGCTGGGCGGCAAGGGCGGCACCGTCCTGTCGCTGGACCTGAAGGGTGGTAAAGAGGCCGCGTTCAAGTTCCTGAACGCGATGACCATCCCGGTGATCTCCAACAACCTGGGCGACGCCAAATCCATCGCCACCCACCCGGCGACCACCACCCACCAGCGGCTGAGTGATGAGCTGAAGGCGGAGCTGGGCATCACCCCCGGCCTGGTGCGGTTCTCGGTCGGGCTGGAGGATGCCGATGACCTGATCGCCGACCTCAAGGCGGCGCTGGAGGTTTCGCAAGCCTGATTCCTGAGACCCGGCAGGGCTTCTTCTTTGCCGGAATACTCTCGGGGGTGAATTGAGCCGCAGGCTCAAGAGGGGGCAGACAGCCCCCTCTCTTTTTTTAATGCTGTCCGGTCAGGAGGCCCGGCCGTAAAAGCCGATGTTCTCCGCGTCGGTGAACCGGACGCCGGGGCGTTCATAGAAGGTGAAGACGGCGATCACCCGCGCCTTGTCCCCTTTCACTGTGCCGACGCGGTGGGGGGAGTTCTTGCCGCGGAAGATATTGAGGGTTCCGGGATCGAGGGTGATCACGCGCATGTTGGGGTCTTTGCCGGCCAGCAGCCGTTCGACGCCGTCGTAGTTCGGGTCGTCATCCGTGCGCAGCTCCGGGCTATAGAGGAATTCGCCGCCTTCCTCGGGCGCTTGCAGCAGCATGGTGGTGGTGAACTCCGACCGGTCGAAATGCCAGTTCAGCGCCTGCTCGGCGCCGTAGGACATGATGTTCAGCCGCGCCAGCGGGTCATCCATGGTGTAAAGCGCGGGTTTCTCCATGGTGGCGGCGAGGAATTCCGCAAACGGCGGCCAGTCATACAAGCGCAGCACCGGCGAGTCCGGGAACTGGTCGGCGCAGAGGGTGAAGTTCGAGGTCTCGACCTTTTGCAGGGCTGGGTGGTCCGGCGCCAGGCCGTCGACCGCGTCCTTGAAATAAATGTTGTGCCAGCGCTTGTGGTGGAAGCTTTCGGTTTCAAATTTGCCCTTCAGCGCATCGGCAGCGCCTTGGGCCACCTCGGGCCTCATCAGCCCGTCCAGGCTGAACATGCCGTCTTCGGCCAGCTCGGCGCGGCAGCGGTCCACCAGCGCCTGCCATTCGGGGCTGCCGGGGCGGTCGAGCGGGTATCGGTCAAGGTCAAGAATGTCGCGCATGGGGAGTTCCTTGGGGATCGTTTGACTTTATCAAAGCCTGCGCGCCGGACGGGGATCTGACCACTATAAAATATCTTGGCGAGCATAAGAAAAATTTGCACTGTGCGGGTATGAAACTGCCGCCGCTCAACGCCCTGCGCGCCTTTGAATGCGCTGCCCGGACCGGGAGCTTTTCGGCTGCCGGGGCAGAGCTGGGGGTCAGTTCCGCGGCGGTGTCGATGCAGGTGAAGAACCTGGAGGACTGGCTGGGGCTGAAGCTGTTCACCCGCCGCGCCAACCGGGTTCGGCTGACCGATGCCGGGCGGGACTATTACCAGAAGGCGGCGGTGTCGCTGGCGGAGATCGCCAGCTACACCGAGGCGCTGACCGTAGGCGGCGCCCGGCGCCCGCTGGTGATCTCTGCCACGCCGGCACTGGCACAGCTGTGGCTGCCGGAGCGGCTGAAAGCCTTTGCGGCGCTGCGGCCCGATGTGACGGTGCGGCTCAGGATCGAGGATGACAGGATCGACTTGGAGGCGGAGGGCATTGACGCGCGGCTGACCTATGGCGGCGAGCATCCCGAGCACCGCACCCGGGAGCTGTTCAGCGACCGGCTGGTGCCTGTCGGCGCGGATCCGCAGGCGGAGCTGGGCAGCGCGCCGCTGGTGGAGGTTGCCTGGGGCGAGACCATCGCCTCCGTGCCGGGCTGGCGGCAGTATTTTGCGCAGCATGGAATGGCGCGCCCCGGCTTGGCGGCGGCGGCCATCGGGCAGTCGGTGCCGTCGGTGGTGTCGCTGGTGCAGGCGGGGCTGGGCATTGCGCTGCTGCCGGAGCAGGTGGTGGGCGGCGAAATCCGGGCGGGCAGGCTGCACCGGCTGGAGGGGCCGGCGCTGGAGATGCAGCGCCCCTATGTGCTGGTCACCCCCCATTTCAAGGCGCGCTCGCGGCGCCTGAGGGCGCTTGCAGAGGTGCTTGGGGTCCGTTAAGGCGCCGGTTCTGCCGCAAATGGCGGATCCGTTTTGAAAATTGCCGCGTAACAGTATATGTGGGTGGCCTGCCGCACCCTATATGGGCCGTATCACTGGGGGAAACGCCGATGAACATTCACAACCGCGACGCTGCCGAGGCGCCGGACCGCGAGGCTGCTGCCGCCGCGCTGGATGTGCTGCGGGCCTGGGCCGGCACCGTGACCGAAACCGAGATTGCCGAGCTGGACCCGGCGGTGGCACGGCTGCTGCCCGACCGCGAGGTCGGCAACTATCCGGAGCTGTCGCGGCAGTACCCCGGGGATTTCAAGTCGGACGACGCCTACCGCGCGACGCTGCCTGACCTGCAGAACGGGCCGACCAGCCTGATCCGCGGCGCCAAGGAGCAGATCCAGCATGTGGGGATTTCGAATTTCCGCCTGCCGATCCGGTTCCACACCCGCGATGACGGTGATCTGACGCTGGAAACCAGTGTGACCGGCACCGTATCCTTGGATGCGGGCAAGAAGGGCATCAACATGTCCCGGATAATGCGCACGTTTTACAAGCATGCGGAGCGGACCTTCAGCTTTGAAGTGATGGCGAACGCGCTGGATGACTACCTGAGCGACCTGGACAGCCCGGATGCGCGCATCCAGATGCGGTTTTCCTTCCCGGCGCGGGTGGAAAGCCTGCGTTCCGGCCTCAGCGGCTACCAGTATTACGATTTTGCGCTGGAGCTGGTGGACCATGACGGGGTGCGTGAGAAGATCATGCATCTGGACTATGTCTACTCCTCGACCTGCCCGTGCTCGCTGGAGCTGTCCGAGCACGCCCGCCAGGCCCGCGGCCAGCTGGCGACGCCGCATTCGCAGCGCTCGGTGGCGCGGATTTCGGTGCAGTCGGTGCCCGGCAGCGAGTGCCTGTGGTTCGAGGACCTGATCGAGCTGTGCCGCAAGGCGGTGCCGACCGAGACCCAGGTGATGGTCAAGCGCGAGGACGAGCAGGCCTTTGCCGAGCTCAATGCCGCCAACCCGATTTTTGTCGAGGATGCGGCACGGCTGTTCTGCGAGGCACTGCAGGGCGATGCAAGGATAGGCGATTTCCGGGTGGTCGCGAGCCACCAGGAAAGCCTGCACAGCCATGATGCGGTCAGCGTGCTGACCCAGGGCCCGCTGTTCAAGGCGATGAGCCTGGATCCGAAACTGTTCTCCACCCTGATTCACCAGGGCTAAGGCGCCTGGACCTGCCTGAATTTCAGGCGGGTTTCCGCTAGACTGCGGCCTGATCCGCGGCAATTTCTGCATTGCCGCATTTTTTACGCCGCAGCGCAGAGGTTCATGCTAGCGTCAAGTCGAATCCCCCCGGCCGTCCTGCCGGGGGCGAGGGGAGCTTGCGCGCAGGTGTCTGCAATTGACGGCCCGTTTTCCGCTGCATCAGGCCCGGGATGCCCCCGGCGGCCGCTCCCGTGTTTCTTTGCCGGATGCCGCAGCGCCATTCCGGGGCAAGTGCAGTGCAGGACTATTAGGAGTAACAAATGACGAGCTTTCACAACATCCCCGGCCTGACGGTCAAGACGCATGAATGGGCGGGCTATGCGGCCGGTCTGCAGCTGAAGCTGTGGCGCCAGGCGGCGGAGGCCGCGCTGCAGGCGCCGCTGGAACAGATGCGGCTGGCGCAGTCGATGCTGGAAGCACAGCGGCGGCTGATGCAGGCGGGTGTTCCGGCGGTGGCCGGGGATGCTGCTGCCGCACCAGCGGAGGTCCCGGAAGCGGAGGCCGCACCGGCGGTGAAACCGGAAGAACCGCCTGCGGCAAAGGCCAAGAAGCCCGCCCCGCGCAAGGCCGCGGCCCGTAAACCCGCAACGCGCAAGACCACCGCCCGCAAGGCGCCGGCGCGGAAACGGGCCGCGCCAAAAGCAGTGCAGGCGGCTGCGGCACCTGCAAAAGCCAAGCAGGAGACCGTCAAACCGGCTGCTGCAAAGGCGGAGGCAGACAAGCCGTCGGCGGCCACGGCCGAACCTGTGAAGGAAGCCGCGGCTCCGTCCGGGCCTTCGCCTGCTGTCAATCCAGCCGAATCGGCTGGAAAAACTGCCGGGGAGAAGGCGCAGACAAAGCCTGCGGAATTCCGCAGCGTCTCGGCCCGCCGCGGCGAAACCGGGACAGAACCTGCTTCCGAGCCCAAGCCCGAGGCAGCCAAGGCCGCAGTGGCTGAGGCCGCAGCAACGCCAAAGGAGCAGGATGCGCAAGCTGCGCCGTCCAAGCGTCCGCGCCAGCCGTCCACTCCGCCGCAGATGCCGCAGCGCAACGCGGCGGGCACCGGCGGCAGCGGCGACTGACGCCGCCCACTTGACACTGGCTGCGCGGGGGGCCAACGCTGCGCCGCATGTTGGATCTCCGCCCGGTTGGGTATGTCATCGGCCTGCTGGTCGTCATTCTGGGAGCCATGATGGTGTTCCCGCTGCTGGTCGATCTTTATGACGGCCGGGGCGAGTGGCCCGTGTTCCTGGAGAGCGCCGTCTTCACCATTCTGGTCGGGGGCTTGCTGTCCCTGAGCTGCGCCAACGGGGTGAAGGAGGGGCTGAGCATCCGCCAGACCTTCCTGCTGACCACGCTGGTCTGGGTGGCGCTGCCGCTGTTCGGGGCAGTGCCGCTGATGCTGGGGGCAACCGAGCTGCGGTTTGTCGATGCGTTTTTCGAGGCGATGTCGGGGCTGACCACCACCGGCTCAACCGTCATTTCCGGGCTGGATGACCTGCCGCGCGGGCTGCTCTTGTGGCGCGGCATCCTGCAATGGCTGGGCGGCATCGGCATCATCGTGGTTGCGATGGTTTTCCTGCCCGAGCTGCGGGTCGGGGGGATGCAGATCTTCCGGTCCGAAGCCTTTGACACCATGGGGAAAATCCTGCCGCGTGCGCAGGCGATCGCGAAGCAGATATCGTTGATCTATGTGACGCTGACGCTGATGTGCATGATCGTCTACCTGATGCTTGGCATGCAGGGATTCGATGCGCTGGTGCATGCGCTGACCACCATGTCCACCGGCGGCTTCTCCAATTACGATGCCTCGTTCGGCACCTTCTCGGGGCCTGCCGAATACGCGGCGTCGGTCTTCATGATCATCGCGGCGTTGCCGTTCGTGCGGTACGTGCAGCTGATCAACGGCCACGCTGAGCCGCTGTTCCGCGACAGCCAGATCCGGGTATTCCTGGTCCTCATCCTGCTGCTGGTCGCGGTCACCAGCAGTGTGCTGGTCTATGTTTTCCCGCACCACCCCGAACAGGCGTTCCGCGAGGCGCTGTTCAATATCACCTCGATCATCTCCGGCACCGGCTATGCCAGCGTGGATTACATGGGCTGGGGCAGCTTCCTGATCATGGTGTTCTTTTTTATCGGGCTGATCGGCGGATGCGCCGGCTCCACCGCCTGTTCGGTGAAGATATTCCGGTACCAACTGCTGTTTTCGGCGATCCGGGTGCAGATTCAGCGGATCCGGTCTCCGCATGGCATCTTTGTGCCGCGGTTCGAGGGGCGGGCGGTCAGTGCAGATGTTCTCAGCTCGGTGATCTCTTTCTTCATGTTCTTCGTGGTGACACTCGGCATTGTCGCCTGGATGCTGGCGCTGACCGGACTGGACTTCGTGACCTCTGTCTCCGGTGCCGCAACAGCGGTGGCCAATATCGGGCCGGGTCTGGGACCGGTCATCGGCCCTGCGGGCAACTTCTCCACCCTCAATGACCCGGCCAAGTGGATTCTGAGCGCGGCGATGCTGATCGGGCGGCTGGAGCTGATGGCGGTTTATGCGATCCTGACAGTGCGGTTCTGGCGCGCCTGACACAGAAGAGCGCCTGACACTTGCCAGAAGTTGCGCAGGCGGTGCCTTGTGGCGCTTTGCCGCGCTGAAATCTCTGGCAGGACCGCAGCTTCCTTGCCCTGAAGGCCCGCGCACTCTTGCCCTTGGGGGACGGCTCGCCTATGAGGCACGGGACCGAAACCCGCAAGCGCAGGGAGACAAGTTCCTTATGCCCGTACTTGTGATGAAATTCGGCGGCACCTCTGTCGCCAATCTGGACCGCATCCGCCGCGCCGCCAAACGCGTCGGCGTTGAGGTGGCCAAGGGCTATGACGTGATCGTCATCGTCTCTGCCATGTCCGGCAAGACCAATGAGCTGGTGGGCTGGGTCGATGAAACCTCGCCGCTGTATGACGCGCGGGAATATGATGCCGTGGTGTCCTCGGGCGAGAACGTGACCGCCGGCCTGATGGCGCTGACGCTGCAGGAGATGGATATCCCGGCGCGCAGCTGGCAGGGCTGGCAGGTGCCGCTCAAGACCAATTCGGCCCACAGCCAGGCACGGATCGAGGAGATCCCGCCAGAAAACATCCGCGCCAAGTTCGGCGAGGGTATGAAGGTGGCGGTGGTTGCCGGTTTCCAGGGCATCAGCCCCGAAGGCCGCATCACCACCCTGGGCCGCGGCGGCTCCGACACCACCGCGGTGGCCTTTGCCGCAGCCTTTGAAGCGGAGCGCTGCGATATCTACACCGATGTGGACGGCGTTTATACCACCGACCCGCGGATCTGCGGCAAAGCGCGCAAGCTAGACAAGATTGCGTTTGAGGAAATGCTGGAGCTGGCCTCGCTGGGGGCCAAGGTGCTGCAAACCCGCTCGGTTGAACTGGCGATGCGCTATCATGTGAAGCTGCGCGTTCTGTCGAGCTTTGAGGAACAGTCCGACGAGGCCGGAACCCTGGTCTGCGACGAGGAGGAAATCATGGAATCCAATGTTGTAAACGGCGTTGCCTACTCCCGCGATGAGGCCAAGCTGACCGTGCAGTCGGTGGCCGACCGCCCCGGCATCGCAGCGGCGATCTTCACCACGCTCAGCGATGCGGGCGTGAACGTCGACATGATCGTGCAGGACGTCTCCGAAGACGGCCGCACCGACATGACCTTCTCCTGCCCGACCGACCAGGTGGCGCGCGCCGAGAAGGCGCTGATGGCGATCAAGGAGAAAGGCGAACTGAACTATGCTGAGCTGCTGGCCGACAAGGATGTGGCCAAGGTTTCGGTGGTTGGCATCGGCATGCGCTCGCAATCCGGCGTGGCAGCCAAGATGTTCAAGGTGCTGTCGGATGAGGGCATCAACATCAAGGTGATCACCACCTCCGAGATCAAGATCTCTGTGCTGATCGACCGTAAGTACATGGAACTGGCCGTGCAGGCGCTGCACGATGCGTTTGAGCTGGAAAAAGCAGGCTAAAAGCCGATTTCAGAACAATTTTTTGTAACTTGCAAAGGCGCCGGTCAGGCGCCTTTGTCATGTGTGCCCCGCTGCGGTCGCTGATCTGCCCGGCTCTTCGGCGTGCCGCTGCGAATGCAGGCAATGGCGCAAAAACTCTTGGACTTTTCCCGCCGGGGTGGGACAAGTGGGTGGAGGAGAGAGCACTGGCGCACTACTCTGGGCGGTGTCCGTTCCCGGAGGTCACTCGGGGCGGCAGTGCAGAGGAAAGAAACCTCGGGAGAGGGTGAGAATGGCCGATACGACGGAATCCGAAAGCAGGAAGCTTCTGGTTCGCTTGCGCGAGGCGATGGCGGGTGATGATGCTGGCCAGGCGCGGCTCGACAAGATCACCCACTTGATCGCTGACAGCATGGGGACCGAGGTGTGCTCGGTCTATCTGTTCCGCGATGATGAGACCCTGGAGCTGTGCGCGACCCAGGGCCTGAACACCGAATCGGTGCACCAGACCAGGATGCGGATCGGTGAGGGGCTGGTGGGCCGGGTGGCCAAGTTCGGCAAGGTGGTGAACACCCCGGACGCGCCGCACGCCAAGGGCTTCCGATACATGCCGGAAACCGGGGAGGAGCGGTTTTCCTCCTTCCTCGGAGTGCCGGTGCAGCGGCTGGGCGAGATGCTGGGCGTGCTGGTGGTGCAGTCCAAGGATGCGCGCGAGTTTTCCGCCGATGCGGTCTATGCGCTGGAAGTGGTGGCGATGGTGATCGCCGAGATGACCGAGCTGGGCGCCTTTGTCGGCGAGGGCGCGGCGCTGTCGCCCCTGCACCAGCAAGCGGTTCTGATTCACGGCACCTCCGCCCAGGAAGGCGCGGCGGAGGGCCATGTCTGGCTGCATGAGCCGCGCGTGATCGTGACAAATCCGATTGCCGATGACCCCCAGCGCGAGCTGGAGCGGCTGAACGATGCGGTGGAGGAGCTGCGGGTCGGTGTCGACAAGATGCTGGAGGTGTCCCGCGACGGTGACACGGAACAGCTGCAGGTTCTGGAAGCCTATAGGATGTTTGCCAATTCCAAGGGATGGATGCGGCGCATGGAAGAAGATATTGCCCGCGGCCTGAGCGCCGAGGCGGCGGTGGAGAAGGAGCAATCCCAGGCCCGCGCCCGGATGAGCCAGGTGCAGGATGCCTATCTGCGCGAACGGCTGAGCGATCTGGACGACCTGTCCAACCGGCTGCTGCGGATTCTGACCGGGCAGGGCGCCAATACAGGAGCGGAGCTGCCGGAGAACCCGATCCTGATCGCCCGCAACATCGGCCCCGGCGACCTGCTGGAATACGGCCGGTCCTTGCGCGGAATCGTGCTGGAGGAGGGGTCGGTCGGCTCCCATGCCGCGATCGTGGCGCGGGCGCTGGCGATCCCGCTGGTGGTCAATGCCAAACGGATCACCACCGAGGCGCTGAACGGCGACCACATCATGGTGGATGGCGATCAGGGCGTGGTGCATCTGCGCCCGGAGGACACGGTTGTCGGCGCTTTCCGCGACAAGATCGCGATGCACACCAAGGCGCAGGAGCGCTATGCCTCGATTCGCGACAAGCCTGCAATCACCACCGATGGACAGCGCATCAACATGGTGATGAACGCGGGGCTGATGGCCGATTTGCCGTCGCTGGACGGCTCCGGCGCCGAAGGGGTGGGCCTTTTCCGCACCGAGCTGCAATTCCTGGTGCGCAACCAGATGCCGAAGCGGTCGGAGCTGGTGGCGCTGTATAAGCGGGTGCTGGATGCCGCCCATGGCAAGCCGGTGGTGTTCCGAACGCTGGATATCGGCTCCGACAAGGTGCTGCCCTACATGAAGCCCACCGATGAGCCGAACCCGGCGCTGGGATGGCGGGCGATCCGGGTGGGGCTGGACAAGCCGGGCGTGATGCGGATGCAGCTGCAGGCGCTGCTGCGCGCGGCCGAGGGCCGCCCGCTGTCGATCATGTTCCCCTTTGTCGCCCAGTTCGAGGAATACCGTGCCGCCCGCGCGGAAGTCGAAAAGACCATCGAGCGCGAGCGCATCCTGGGCCACGTGCTGCCGGCCGATCTGAAGATCGGCGCGATGCTGGAAACGCCCTCGCTGGCCTATGCGCCGCAGAAATTTTTTGACGAGGTGGCCTTCATCTCGATCGGCGGCAATGACCTGAAGCAGTTCTTCTTTGCGGCCGACCGTGAGAATGAGCGGGTGCGGCGGCGTTATGATACGCTGAACGTCAGCTTCCTGAGTTTCATTGAGCGGATCGTGGAGCGCTGCGCGATCTCCGGCACGCCGCTGAGCTTCTGCGGCGAGGATGCAGGGCGCCCGGTTGAGGCCGTCTGCCTGGCGGCGATGGGCATCCGCACGCTGTCGATGCGCCCGGCCTCCATCGGCCCAGTGAAGTCGCTGCTGCTGCGGGTGGACCTGGGCGAGCTGCGCAAGATCATCTCCGACGCCCGTCATCGCGGTGATCAGGCCGTGCGCCCGGCCGTCATGGAATACTTGCGGGGACTGTGAGCCGCACTGGGCGGCGGGCGGGACCGGGTGACAGGGCCTGCACCCGAAGGGGTGCAGGGGCTTTTCCTGCGATCAATTATTTCAAGCTTAAAACTTTAGGCTTGAAGTTTTTACTGGCCTGCTTATCCTGATCCTTAGAGACGTGCGCTGAGCGGGAAGGGATGATCATGAAAGTCGTCTGTCTGGGAGGAGGGCCTGCGGGCCTCTACTTTGCCATCTCGATGAAGCTGCGGCAGCCGGAGGCCGAGGTCACGGTGGTCGAGCGCAACAAGCCTGACGACACCTTTGGCTGGGGTGTGGTGCTGTCCGATGATGCGCTTGAGAACCTGAGCGCCAACGACCCCAAGAGCGCCGAGGCGATCCGGGAAAACTTTGCCTATTGGGATGATATCGCGGTGGTGCACAACGGCACCCGCACGGTGTCGGGCGGGCACGGGTTTGCCGGGATCGGACGCAAGCAGATGCTGCTTCTGCTCCAGGACCGGGCGCGGGAGCTGGGGGTGGACCTGCAGTTTGAGACCGTCGCCAAGCCCGCGCCGGAATATCAGAAAGACTATGACCTGGTGGTTGGCTGCGACGGGCTGAACTCCAGTGTCCGAAATGAGTTCGCGGCGCATTTCAAACCGGAAATCGACGTGCGCCCCTGCAAGTTCATCTGGCTGGGCACGCATCAGAAATTCGACGACGCCTTCACCTTCATCTTCGAGAAGACGCAGCATGGCTGGATGTGGATCCACGCCTACCAGTTTGATGCGGACACCGCGACGGTGATCGTCGAATGCTCTGCCGAGACCTGGGAGAACTGGGGCTTTGAGGGCATGAGCAAGGAGGAGATCATCCGCACCTGCGAGGAGATCTTTGCCGACCACCTGGATGGTCACGCGCTGATATCCAATGCCGCGCATTTGCGCGGGGCGGCGGTGTGGATCAACTTCCCGCGGGTGCTGTGCGAGAAATGGCATCACGAAAATGTGGTGCTGCTGGGAGATGCCTCCGCCACCGCGCATTTCTCCATCGGGTCGGGTTCGCGGCTGGCGTTTGACAGCGCGATTGCGCTGGCGGAGCTGGTCAGCACCGAGCCGACGCTGGAGCGTGCGTTCGAGCGTTATCAGGAAGAGCGGCGGCTGGATGTGCTGCGGCTGCAGTCGGCGGCGCGCAACTCGCTGGAGTGGTTCGAGGAAGTCGAGCGCTACCTGGACATGGATCCGGTGCAGTTCAACTACTCGCTGCTGACCCGCTCGCAGCGGATTTCCCACGAAAACCTGCGCCTGCGCGATGCGGAGTGGCTGCAGAGCGCCGAGAAGTGGTTCCAAGACAAGGCCGGCGCGCCCGCCGATGCGCCGGTGCGGCCGCCGATGTTTGCGCCTTACAAGCTGAGGGATATGGAGCTGAAGAACCGGATCGTGGTTTCCCCCATGGCGCAGTACAAGGCGGTGGAGGGCTGCCCGACGGACTGGCACTTCGTCCACTTGGGCGAGCGCGCCAAGGGCGGGGCAGGGCTGGTTTATACCGAGATGACCTGTGTCAGCGCCGAAGGACGGATTTCGCTTGGCTGCCCGGGCCTTTATGCGCCGGAGCATGAGGCGGCGTGGAAGCGGCTGACGGATTTCGTCCACGGTGAAACCAGCGCCAAGATCTGCTGCCAGATCGGCCACTCGGGCCGCAAGGGCTCGACCCAGCTGGGCTGGGAGGAAATGGACGCGCCCTTGCCGGAAGGGAACTGGGAGACGGTTTCAGCCTCGGCCATTCCATGGTCGGACAACAATCCGGCGCCGCGGGAAATAACGCGGGCTGAGATGGAAGCGATAAAGGCGGAATTCGTGGCAGCTGCGCAGATGGCAGAGCGTGCCGGCTTCGACATGATCGAACTTCATGCGGCGCATGGCTACCTGATTTCCTCCTTCATCTCGCCGAAATCAAACATCCGGGAGGATGAGTACGGCGGATCGCTGGAAAACCGCCTGCGTTACCCGCTGGAAGTGTTCCAGGCGATGCGCGCGGTCTGGCCGGAGGAGAAGCCGATGTCGGTCCGTATCTCAGCCAACGACTGGGTAGGCGACGCGGGCGTGACGCCGGAGGAGGCGGTGGAGATCGCCAGGGCCTTTACCGCAGCCGGTGCCGATATCATCGACGTCTCCGCCGGGCAGACCTCCACCGATGCGCAGCCGGTCTATGGCCGGATGTTCCAGACGCCGTTTTCCGACCGCATCCGCAACGAGGCCGGGATTGCCACCATGGCTGTCGGCAACATCTATGAGGCAGACCATGCCAACTCGATCCTGATGGCGGGGCGGGCTGATCTGGTCGCGGTGGCGCGGCCGCATCTGGCCGACCCCTACTGGACGCTGCACGAGGCCGCGCGGATCGGCGACCGGCATGGCGACTGGCCGCTGCCGTACCTGGCGGGCCGCGATCAGCTGTGGCGGCTGGCCGACCGCGAGGCGGAGGTGATCCGGGCATGACACGCAGGGTTCTGGTCACGGGCGGCGGTACGGGGATTGGCAAGGCCATTGCCCATGCCTTTGCCGCGGAAGGCAGCCAAGTCACGATCACAGGCCGCCGCCGCGCGCCTCTGGAAGCAGCGGCAGATGGAATGGGGCTGGAGATCCGCGAGGCGGATGTGACGGACGAGGCGCAGGTGGAGGCCCTGTTCGATGCGCCTTATGATGTGGTTATTGCCAATGCAGGCACCGGTGTCGCCGCGCGTATCGAAGACGTCTCGCTGGAGGATTGGCAGCGCACATTAACCGTCAACATGACCGGGACATTCCTGACCTTCCGGGCGGCGCTGCGGGCAGGAATGGCCTCGGGGGGGCGGCTGATCGCCATCGCCTCCACCGCGTCCTTGCAGGGCGGGGCGCAGATCCCGGCCTATGCAGCGTCCAAACACGGGGTCCTGGGTCTGGTGCGGTCGGTGGCCCAGAGCGTGGCCAAGAGGGGCATCACCTGCAATGCGATCTGCCCCGGGTTTGTTGATACGGAAATGGCCGAAGGCGCGATTGCCGGACTGATGGCACGGCACGATATTTCGCGCGATAAGGCGTTGAAAATGGTGGTTGGCGGGAACCCGATGCAGCGGCTGATCGCGCCGGAGGAAGTGGCGGCCACGGCGGTGTTTCTGGCGTCCGGCGGCGCGGCCTCGGTCAATGGGCACGCGATGAGCGTGTCGGGAGGGGAAATTTGAGCACGACATCGAAAGACCGGCTGCGGCTGTGGCTGAAGGTGCTGAAGGCCACCAAGGCGGTGGAGAGCGAGGTGCGCGAGAACCTGCGGCGGGAGTTTGCAACCACGCTGCCGCGGTTTGACGTGATGGCGGCGCTGATGCAGCATGAAAAAGGCTTGAAGATGAGCGAGTTGTCGGGCGTTCTGAAAGTCTCCAACGGCAATGTGACCGGCATTGTCGAGCGGCTGGTCGAGGACGGCCATGTGCAGCGCGAGAAGGTCGAGGGTGACCGCCGCGCCAATCTGGTGCGGCTGACAGCGGCTGGCAGGGTAGAATTTTCCCGCCAGGCAGAGGCGCATGAGGGCTGGATCAATGCGGCCTTTGAAGGGCTGACAGCGGATGAGGCGCAAGGAATTGCCGAGAGCTTGGAAGCGGTGGCGCGGCGGCTGGAAGAGGGAGGCAAGGTATAATGGTGAGGAGAGGTGCGACCCATTTCCTGTGCCGGATCGAGGATGGCATTGCGACCGTTTCCTTGGACCGGCCGGAGCGGAAGAATCCGCTGACTTTCGACAGCTATGCGGAGCTGCGCGACTGGTTCCGCGACCTGCACTATGACGACAGGGTCAAGGCGGTGATCTTTGCCTCCAACGGCGGCAACTTCTGCTCCGGCGGCGATGTGCATGACATCATCGGGCCGCTGACGAAAATGAGCATGAAGGAGCTGCTGGCCTTCACCCGGATGACCGGCGATCTGGTCAAGGCGATGGTGAACTGCGGCAAGCCGGTGATTGCGGCGATTGACGGCATCTGCGTCGGCGCAGGCGCGATCATCGCCATGGCCTCCGACATCCGGATCGCCACGCCGGAGGCCAAGACAGCGTTTCTGTTCACCCGGGTCGGGCTGGCGGGCTGCGACATGGGCGCCTGCGCAATCCTGCCGCGGATCATCGGCCAGGGCCGGGCGGCGGAACTTTTGTACACGGGCCGGTCGATGAGCGCCGAAGAGGGCCACGCCTGGGGCTTTCACAACAAGCTGGTTGCGGCGGACGAGCTGGAAGCGGAGGCGCAGAGCTGGGCAGCGCGGATCGCGGCGGGGCCGAACTTCGGCCATATGATGACCAAGACCATGCTGGCTCAGGAATGGTCGATGTCGATCGAACAGGCGATCGAGGCCGAAGCGCAGGCGCAGGCGATCTGCATGCAGACGGCGGACTTCGAGCGCGCATACCATGCCTTTGTGAACAAGGAAAAACCGCTGTTCGAGGGCGACTGAACCGCTTGAGCCGCTGCTGCTGCACAGGAGGAGAGTGCAGGAGCCTCCGGCGGGAGTATTTGAGCAAAGAAGAAACAGGGAGGGCCGCATCATGGCGGACAGGACGTTTCTGAATTGGCCGTTTTTTGAGGACCGGCACCGGAAGCTGGCCGAAGAACTGGAAGCCTGGGCCGCGGCGCAGCTGGCGGGCATTGATCATTCCGACACCGATGCCGCCTGCCGGGCGCTGGTCACTGCACTGGGCGAGGGCGGCTGGACGCGGCATTCCGGCGCGATGGCGGGCGAGCGGCTGGACGTGCGCAGCCTGTGCCTGATCCGCGAGACGCTGGCGCGCCATGACGGGCTGGCGGATTTTGCCTTTGCCATGCAGGGGCTGGGCACCGGGGCGATTTCGCTGTTCGGCACCGAAGCGCAGCAGCAGGAATGGCTGCCGCTGACGCGCGCTGGCAAGGCGATTGCGGCCTTTGCCCTGACAGAGCCGCAGTCGGGGTCGGATGTGGCGAATTCCACCATGACCGCCACGCTGGATGGCGATCATTATGTGCTGAACGGCGAGAAGACCTGGATCTCCAACGGCGGCATTGCAGATGTCTACACGCTGTTTGCCCGCACCGGCGAAGCGCCGGGGGCGAAGGGGCTGAGCGCCTTTGTCGTTCCCGCGGGCCTGCCGGGGTTCGAGGTGGTGGAGCGGCTGGAAACCATCGCGCCGCACCCGCTGGCGACCCTGCGGTTCACAGATTGCCGGATCCCGAAATCAGCGCTGCTGGGGCAGCCGGGCGCGGGCTTCAAGATCGCAATGTCGGTGCTGGATGTGTTCCGCTCCACCGTGGCTGCCGCCGCCCTGGGCTTTGCCCGCCGGGCGCTGGACGAGTCGCTGGCGCGGGTGACCGCGCGGAAAGTGCAGGGCGCGCCGCTGTTCGATCTGCAGATGGTGCAGGGGCATATCGCGGATATGGCGCTGGATGTGGATGCATCGGCACTGCTGGTCTACCGCGCGGCCTGGGCCAAGGACAGCGGCGCGGCGCGGGTCACCCGCGAGGCGGCGATGGCAAAGCTGTTCTCCACCGACCAGGCGCAGCAGGTCATCGACAAGGCGGTGCAGCTGCATGGCGGCGACGGCGTGCGCCGGGGCCAGAAGGTGGAAGAGCTCTACCGCGATATCCGGGCCTTGCGCATTTACGAGGGGGCCTCGGACGTGCAGCGGGTGGTGATCGCGCGCCAGGCGCTCGGCGCCTTTCAGGGAGGGAATTGAGATGCTGGGACCAACCGCGCACGTGGACACGTTCGCCCGGGACAACCTGCCGCCCATGGACCAGTGGCCGGAGTTTTTGCTGGAGGGGTTTCAGTACCCGGAGTACCTGAACGCCGCGGTCGAGCTGACCGATGCGATGGTGGAGAAGGGGTTCGGCGACCATACTGCGCTGATCGGCAATGGCCGCTACCGCACCTACAAGGAGCTGGCAGACTGGACTAACCGGCTGGCGCATGTGCTGACAGAGGATCTGGGGGTGAAGCCCGGCAACCGGGTGCTGATCCGCTCTGCCAACAATCCGGCGATGGTGGCCTGCTGGCTGGCGGCGACCAAGGCGGGCGCGGTGGTGGTAAACACGATGCCGCTGTTGCGCAAGGGCGAGCTGGCCAAGATCGTCGACAAGGCGGAGATCTCCCACGCGCTGTGCGACACAAGGCTGAAGGATGAACTGGTCGCCTGCGCCAAGGAATCGAAGTTCCTGAAGACGGTTGTCGGCTTTGACGGCACCTCCAACCATGATGCGGAATTGGACCGGCTGGCGCTGGAGAAACCTGTTGCTTACGAGGCGGTGAAGACGGGGCGGGACGATGTGGCGCTCTTGGGGTTCACGTCCGGCACCACCGGGTCGCCCAAGGCAACGATGCATTTTCACCGCGATCTGCTGATCATCGCCGATGGCTATGCGCGCGAAGTGCTGGATGTGCAGCCGGAGGATGTGTTTGTCGGCTCGCCGCCGCTGGCCTTTACCTTCGGCCTGGGCGGGCTGGCGATCTTCCCGTTGCGGTTTGGCGCCGCGGCGACGCTCCTGGAAAATGCCTCGCCGCCGAACCTCATCGAGATTATCGAGAAATACAAGGCCACCGTTTGCTTTACCGCGCCCACGGCCTACCGGGTGATGCTGCGGGCGATGGAGGAGGGGGCGGATTTGTCCTCGCTCCGGGCGGCGGTGTCGGCAGGCGAAACCCTGCCCGCGCCGGTCTATCAGGAATGGATGGACAAGACCGGCAAACCGATGCTGGACGGGATCGGCGCAACGGAAATGCTGCATATCTTCATCTCCAACCGTTTCAGTGATCACAAGCCCGCCTGCACCGGGAAGCCCGTGGGGGGGTACCAGGTGAGGGTGCTTGACGCTGACGGCAACGAAGCGCCCCGCGGCGAGACCGGACGGCTGGCGGTCAAGGGCCCGACCGGCTGCCGTTATCTGGCGGACGACCGGCAGACGGAATACGTGCGGGACGGCTGGAACATTACCGGCGACAGTTTCATCCGGGACAAGGACGGCTACCTGCACTTTGCCGCCCGCAACGACGACATGATTGTCTCTTCCGGCTACAACATCGCCGGGCCGGAGGTGGAGGCGGCGCTGCTGGCGCATGAGGCGGTGGCGGAATGCGCAGTTGTCGGCGTGCCGGATGAGGCGCGCGGCGAGATCGTGCAGGCGCATGTGGTGCTGGCCGGGGGCCAAGTGCCCTCGGAGGAGCTGGTGAAGCTGCTGCAGGACCATGTGAAGGCAGCCATCGCGCCCTATAAATACCCGCGGTCAGTGGTGTTCACGGACGCGCTTCCCAAAACCGAGACCGGCAAGATCCAGCGGTTCAAGCTGAAGGACTGACGCTTCGGGTTTGGCTGTGGGGCGGCTCTGCCTGCCCCGCGGTCCTATTTGCTGCGCAGCGCACCAGGGGTTTGCTGCAGGAACCAGTCATAGGTGCCGGCGATCCCTTCTTCGAGGCCAATGGTGGCGTTCCAGCCGAGCCGCGAGAGACGCGAGACATCGGTCAGCTTCTGCATGGTGCCGTCGGGCTTGGACCTGTCGAAAACCAGCTGCCCCCGGAAGCCGGTGATGCGGGCGATCATTTCCGCAAGGGAACGGATATCCAAAGCCTGGCCGGTGCCGACATTGATGTGCGAGAGCATCGGGCTGGTTTCCCGCTGGTAGATTTCCGCGGGCAGGTCCATCACGAACAGCGAGGCTGCGGCCATGTCGTCGACATGCAGAAACTCGCGCTGCGGCGTTCCGCTGCCCCAGATCACCACCTCCTCGCGGCCGTCCCGCACCGCCTCGTGAAAGCGGCGGATCAGCGCGGGCAGCACATGCGAGTTTTCCGGGTGGAAATTGTCGCCGGGGCCGTAAAGGTTGGTGGGCATCACCGACCGGTAATCGGTGCCGTACTGGCGGTTGTAGCTTTCGCACAGTTTGATGCCTGCGATCTTGGCGATTGCATAGGGCTCATTCGTCGGCTCCAGCGGGCCGGACAGAAGCTGATCCTCCCGGATCGGCGGCGTGGCCTCCTTGGGGTAGATGCAGGAGGATCCGAGCTGCAGGAGGCTGTGCACACCGGCCTCATAGGCGGCGTGGATCACATTGCACTGGATCATCAGGTTTTCGTAGATGAACTGCGCGGGGTAAGTGTTGTTGGCGTGAATGCCGCCGACCCGTGCGGCCGCCAGAATGACCCGGTCCGGCCGCTCAGCCTGCATGAAACGGGACACGGCCTGCTGATCGGTCAGATCCAGTTCGGCTGAGCTGCGGGTGAGCAGTTCCAGCGGTTCGCCGTTGGCGTGGCGTGCGGTGAGCTGGCGCAGAATTGCGCTGCCCACCATGCCACGGTGACCCGCCACAAAGATTTTCATGCGTTCAGTCCTCCAACGAGACCGGCATTTCGTAGCCGTGCTCCTTGAGCAGCGCATGGCGGCGGGCGGTATGCAAGTCCTCGGCGATCATTTCCGCGCACATCTCCTGCACCGTGATCTCCGGCACCCAGCCGAGTTTCTCCTTGGCCTTGCTGGGATCGCCCAGCAGCGTTTCCACCTCTGCCGGGCGGAAGTAGCGCGGGTCGATCCGCATGATCACGTCGCCGGGCTTGAGCGCCGGCGCCCGGTCGCCGTCGATGGCGGCAACGGTGGCAATCTCATCAACGCCGCTGCCGGAAAATTCCAGCATGATCCCCAGTTCGGCAGCCGCCCATTGGATGAACTGGCGCACCGTGTACTGCTGGCCGGTTGCGATGACAAAATCATCGGCGGCCTCCTGCTGCAGCATCATCCACTGCATCCGCACATAGTCGCGGGCATGACCCCAGTCGCGCAGCGCGTGGATATTGCCCATGTACAGGCACGGCTCCAGCCCTTGCGCGATATTGGCGAGGCCGCGGGTGATCTTGCGGGTCACAAAGGTCTCGCCCCTGCGCGGGCTCTCGTGGTTGAACAGGATGCCGTTGCAGGCATACATGCCATAGGCCTCGCGGTAGTTCACGGTGATCCAGTAGGAATAGAGCTTGGCCACCGCATAGGGGCTGCGCGGGTAGAACGGTGTGGTCTCGCGCTGCGGGGTTTCCTGCACCAGGCCGTAGAGTTCCGAGGTAGAGGCCTGGTAGAAGCGGGTTGTTTTCTCCAGGCCGAGGAAACGGATCGCCTCCAGAAGGCGCAGGGTGCCGATCCCGTCCACATCCGCGGTGTATTCCGGCGCCTCAAAGGAGACTGCCACATGCGATTGCGCGCCAAGGTTATAGACCTCGTCCGGCTCAACCTCGCGCATGATGCGGGTCAGGTTCGAGGTGTCGGTCAGATCGCCGTAGTGCAGCTTGAACCGGGCATGATCGGTATGCGGGTCCTGGTAGATGTGGTCAATGCGCTGGGTGTTGAACGACGAGGCGCGCCGTTTGATGCCGTGCACCTCATAGCCTTTTTCCAGCAGCAGTTCCGCCAGATAGGAACCGTCTTGTCCGGTGACGCCTGTGATCAGAGCTTTTTTCATAGCGTGTTCTCCGCCGTGTTCTGTGAGGGGGCCGATAGGGGGCTCGCGTTTGTCAGGCTGAGGCCGGCTGCATGTCCTTGGGCCGGGCCACCGACGCAAAGACAGATGCAACCCGGCTGGCGTCAGCGCGGCTCAGGTTGTGGTGGTTGGGCAGGTAGATGCCGTATTCATGCACCAGATCCGCGTTGGGCAGGATCTGCTCGCCGTATTCCCGCACCCAGAAGGGATGGCGGGCGATGTTGCCGCAGATCAGCGGCCGGCATTCGATCTGATGCGCCTTCAGCGTCTCGAAAACTTCCATCCGGTTCTCGACCAGCGTGCCGTAGGCAAAGGACGACAAAAGACCGGTATCGCTGGTCTGCTTGTAAAAGCCGGTCAGTGCCTCGGCGTAGCAGTCGAAATTCTGCGCCCGGACGGCGCAGATGCCGTCAAGCTTCTTCAGCTGCATCCGCCCGATGAAGGCCTGCAGGTCGGTGGAGCGCAGATTGAAGCCCGCATGGTAGAAGGTGTAGAAATTGCGGAACTCGTCGATCTTGTGCTGGCTTTTCAGCCGCTCGCGGCGCTGCGGGTCCAGATCCCGGCTCCAGCCGTGGGAGCGCAGCGACAGCATCACCTGATGCAGCTCCGGGTCGTCGGTCACGACCATGCCGCCTTCGATGGTGGAAATGTGGTGGCCGTAATAGAAGGAGAAGCTGCCGGCCGCACCGTGGCAGCCCAGTTTGCGGTCGCCAAAGGTCGACCCCAGCGCCTCGCAGCTGTCTTCGAGCAGCAGGATGCCGTAACGGTCGCAAATCTCCTGGATTTCCTTCATGTGGTTTGCGTGGCCCAGCACATGCACCAGGATGAGCATCGACGGCGCCTCGGTCCGGCAAAGCTCCTCCAGGTGGTTGAGGTCGAGGCCCAGGTTGTCCGGGTCGCAATCGCAAAGCCGCACGTCAAAGCCGAGCTGCATCAGCGGCGACACCGTGGTGACCCAGCTCACGGCCGGGGCGATCACCTTGTTGTTGCGCAAGCGGCCCGCTTCCTTGGCGGCATAGATCATCAGCAGGTTGGCCGAGGACCCGGAATTGACGAACACTGCGTGGTTGCAGCCCATCCAGTCCGCGAACTCGCGTTCGAATTCCACTGTCAGCTTGTCCTTGGTCAGCCGGTTTCCAGCCAGCATCCAGTCCGCGGTGGCCTCCAGCTCAGCCTGCGAGATAGTGTCTTCGGCCAGGGTCACCGGTTTGGGGGAATGCATGTTCATGCGCGCGCCTCCCGCACAGCCTGCATGGCCTTCAGTTCTACGTAATAGTGGCGCACCTCATTATAGGCGGCGGCGATGTTTGCCTTCTTCTGCTGGTCCTTGAAGGCATCAATCGTGATGCTGCCGTCATGGGCGCGGAAGCTGGCCAGCGGCTCCTTGACGAAACCGACCTTGGGGTAGCGCAGCATGGACAGGAGCGAGGCAAAGATGTCGGGGCCAACGCCGTGGTATTCATGGCCCTGCAGCGGCAGGCGGCCCTGATAGAGCGCGTCGATCAGGATCTGGCGCCGGAAAACCGCAGCACCGGGAGAGATCAGCGAGCCGACGATCTTCTCTTCCGCCAGGCGGTTTTCAAAGATACCTGTATCGGGCAGCCAGTCCAGAAACTGGGTCATCATCTGGTTTCCGGTTGCATCATCGACAACTTCCGCACCGGTGAAGGCAAAGCCCACATCGCCCTTCAGCAGGCCTGCGCATTTCTCGATGAAGGTCGGATGAATCCAGTCGTCGTCATACTGAAGATGCACATAGTCGCCGGTGGCGTGCAGCACCCCTTCCAGCCAGCAGAAATGCGGGCCGAAGTCGCGCTCGCGGCGCACATAGGTGATCCTGCCGCCATAGCCCGCCGCCACCTCCGGCGTGTTGTCGGTGGAGCCGTGATCCACCACGATCACCTCGCAGGGGTGGGTTTGCGCCAGCGCACTGTCGATGGCCTTTGGCAGCATCTCCGCCCGGTTGAAGGTCGGGATAACGATGGAAATCTGTTCAGGCATTACATTCTCCAAGAATTTCGCGGAGGCGCGAGACATCGGCCACCAGATTGTTGCTTTGCCCCAGGGGAGTGATCTTGAGCGGGAACGGCGCCAGCGACTGGGCAAATCCGGCAACCGTCACAGGCTTGCCGGAGGCCACGTTCACCACGCCCTCCGCATCCGACAGCGCCAGCCGCACCAGGTAGCGGGCAGCATCGCGTGCGGTCAGGAAATCGCGCAGGCCCTCCGCGCCATAGAGTTCAAAGGCGGCCTCAGGGTCGGCCCCTGCAAACCGTTTTTCCAGCGAGGGTCTCAGGTAGCTGCCGGTCTGTTCCGGGTCATGGATCGAAAACAGGCGGCCGATGCAAAGGGACCGGCCCGCGGCAGCGCAGATTTCCAGCGCAGCCTGTTCGGCCATCAGCTTGCTCTGCCCGTAGACGGTGACGGGCGTGGTTTCCGCTGTTTCCGGGATCGGGGCGTCCTGGCTGGCGTAGACATGGCTGGATGAGCACAAGAGCATCCGGGCCGGGGAGCCCGCCAGGGCCGACAGCAGGTTCATCGTGCCGCCCGCGTTGACCGCGTACGCCCTGGCCGGATCGGCATTGACCTGCGCAACCGGTACCATGGCTGCAAGGTGAATGACCAGGTCCAGCGGGCCTGCTGCCGCTATGGCAGCGGCGGTTTCAGACAGGTCAGTCAGATCCGCCGTGTTGCGGATCACGTCGGCGCCGGGGGCAAGCTCCGCCACGGCCTTGAGCGCATGGCGCCCAACGATACCGCCGCTGCCCGTGATATAGATCTTCGCAGCCATCGTTATTCTGCAGCAACCGGTTGCGCGGGCAGGCCGAAAATCTTGCGGTAGCGCGCTTCCAATTCGGCGCTTGCCTTCTCAATCTTGTTGAGCGGCTGCTTTCGGCCAGGGGCCTGGAGCTTGCCATGCCATGAGAAGTCGCCGCTCAGCACGGCGTCGGCAAAGGACCGGGTGCTCAGCCCGTGCGATTTCAGCAGTTCATTGTCCTTGTGCGGCCGGAACTCGGCCTGCGCGTTCGGATCAGAATAATAGCGCCCGATGATCCTGGGCAGCCGGGTCAGTTTCAGCTGCTTGCCCTGCAGAACTTTCCAGAAGATGGCGTCGCCGACAGAGAGCACCGGTTCACCGTTGCTGAAGTAAGTGGGATACCATTTGCCCACCATCTCCAGGTCCCACATGGTTGCGGCGCCATAGGTGCCGCGCTCGCCGGACCCGCTGCCCAGCCGCAATCCTTCGCAGGGGCGGGGCGGCCAGTCGGATACGAATTGCGTATCCGTGTAGCCCGTTACCGGGAAATCCCGGGCAAGGTGCTCCCGGCCGAAGGAAATCAGCCAATCCCCCCCGATCAGGGCGGACTTGGTGACCATCGCGGTTTCCGCGAGTTCCTGAACGGCGCCTGTGGCCAGCCGGTCGTCCATGTTGAGGTTCATGACATACCGGGTGCGGGCCAGCGCGGCCCCTGCGGCCCAGGCTTCGTAGATGGTCAGCGGTTCCGAAAAGGAGTGCCAGGGCGCTTTAAGCCAGTCCGGGGCCTGATCGCCGTTGTCGAAGATGTAGCAGGGTTCAATCGGGACGGTTTGCGCTTTGAGGTTGTCCCAATGGGAACGCAGCAATTCCAGCTTGTCTTCCTGTTTGTGCCAGACAGCGCAGAATACGGTCACCAGCGGGCGGGTCTCCTGGTCGGAGTCCGGCTGGTTGTGCGATTCAAAGTACATTCGGCGGATTCTCCAGAACCGGGGTGTCGAGGCTTCTCCTCTTTGACTCCCCGGATATCCGGCAAAAAATAATTTTAGGTTAAGTGGGGAAAGGCGCGGCGGCAGATTGCGGGAGCACTGCAATCGGCTTGGATAGAGCGTTATTCGCAGCCGGATTGGTCGCAGTCCGCGTCAGAAAAAAGTGAAAAATGCCCGTGAGGGAATTGGAGGCGAGTACCGGAATCGAACCGGTGTACACGGATTTGCAATCCGCTGCGTCACCACTCCGCCAACTCGCCATCCGTGGTGTAAGGCGTGATTAATCACATGCCCGGCTCTGGCGCAAGAGGCCAAATGCCAATGCTTGAGCCAAAAATTGCTTTTCTTTCCGGAAGGCTAGAATTTCACTCAGAAGCGTTCCGGTCAAGGCTTGCGCGGCGGATGGCAGCGGCGATCAGGGCCGGGGCTCCGGGCAGGGCGCCTGCCACTGGCAGCACTGTGCCGCCGAAGCCTGCGGTGTCCAGGGCTTCGGGAAGGTCCTCCTTCACGTGGTCGCCAGCCTGGGCGAAAAAGGGCAGGCAGATGGACCGAGCGGGCAAGGGGGCGGCAGCAGAGGCAAGGCGCGGGTCCTGCTCGATGTAGCCCAGCGACAGGGTGCAGCCTGGCAGCAGCGGGCCGAGCTGCGCGGCGAATTCCTCTGCAGCTTCAGCGGCGCGGGGGCCGCGGGCCGAGCCGTGGGCGGCCAGAAGCAGATTCAGTGTGCTGAGCGGCCAGTCCTGTTGCGATGCCAACTGCTGCACGGCCCGTGCGGCGAGATCCGGCAGGCCGCTGTCCAGCCCGAACGGCGTGGCCATCCGGATGGTCCGGCCCTGCAGACGCCCCGGCAGCACCTTGCTGGTGAAGTAACCGCGCGACATGAAAAACGGATAGACCACGGCGCCGGCCTGCATCACCGCTTCCAGACGGCCCGGATCTGCCAAGGTGGCGGAGCGGACATCCCAGCCGGGAAGATGCGCGGCTACGGCCCTGGCAGTGGCCGCCAGATCCGCCTCTGCCGGGGCGGGGGCGGAGGGCTGGCCGTGGGCGGTGATAACGGCGGTTTGCGGCATTTGGGTCACGGCGGTCTTCCGGTGGTCTGGACAGGCGGCGGGGCGGGTGGATTGTGCTGTTATTTGGGGGGCTTGGCAGGGCTTTCGCAAGGGGTGCGTTGAATTTTCCGCTGCCGCAAAGGCAAACGAAAACAAGGTGGTTGACCTTCCCCGGCGCTTCACCTAAATCAGCAAATGTCCTGAGCGGGTATGGTGAAATGGTATCATAAGAGCCTTCCAAGCTTAAGGTGCGGGTTCGATTCCCGCTACCCGCTCCAGACCTTCCCAAGCCGCCGGATTGATACCCTGTGACGCAGTGCGCGGCTGTTTTCATGCGCTTTTTGAAACTGCTCAGCGCTTGACGCGCCCGGCCTGCGGGGCCATGAACCTTTGCAATTACGCGGGTTTCGAGACCCGCCAGACCAAAGTGCAGAAGGATCCGGAATGGCGCGGAGACAAGCGGCCCCGAATGCGGAGCAAGAGCGGGAGAAATCCCGGAAGATTGGCGTGCTGTCGGCACTGTGGCCGTTCATGCGCCCCTACCGCCTGCTGATGCTGGCCGCCACTTGCGCGCTGGTGCTGACGGCAGCGCTGTCGCTGACCTTGCCGCTGGCGGTGCGCCGGGTGGTGGACAATTTCCGGGTTTCTGATTCCGAGCTGCTGAATCTCTATTTCAGTGCCGCGCTGGTCATTGCGGCGCTGCTGGCGGTGGGCACCGGTGTGCGCTATGCGCTGGTGACAAGGCTGGGCGAACGGGTGGTGGCCGATATCCGCAAGGCGGTATTCGACCGGGTGATCGGCATGAGCCCGGAGTTTTACGAGCGCATCATGACCGGTGAGGTGCTGAGCCGGATCACCACCGACACCACGCTGATCCAGTCGGTGCTGGGCTCGTCTGTGTCGATTGCGCTGCGCAACCTGCTGATCTTCCTGGGCGGCATGGTGCTGATGCTGCTGACCTCGGCGAAGCTGACGATGATGGTGCTGTTGATCGTGCCGGCGGTGATCGTGCCGATCCTGGTGCTGGGCCGCCGCCTGCGCGCGATCAGCAAGGAGAACCAGGACTGGATCGCGGCCTCCTCCGGCAACGCGGGCGAGGCGCTGGGAGCGGTGCAGACGGTGCAGGCTTTCACTCATGAGGCTGCCAGCCGTTCGAAGTTCTCCGAGCTGACGGAAACCTCCTATGATGTTTCCCGCCGCCGCATTCAGACCCGCGCCTATCTGACGGTGATCGTGATTTTCCTGGTGTTCTCCGGCATCGTCGGCGTCTTGTGGATGGGTGCCAATGATGTGCGCGCGGGCGTTATGACCGAAGGCACGCTGATCCAGTTCGTGATCTATGCCGTGCTGGTGGCGGGATCGGTCGCGGCGCTGTCGGAGATCTGGAGCGAGCTGCAGCGGGCCGCCGGGGCCACCGAGCGGCTGGTGGAGCTGCTGAACGCCAAGGACACCGTGCTGGATCCGGTTGCCGCGCAGGTGCTGCCGGCGCCGGTCAAGGGCGAGATTGTGTTTGAAAATGTCTCCTTCCGCTACCCCGCGCGCCCGGATGTCTCGGCGCTGGACGACGTGTCGCTGACGGTGAAACCGGGTGAAACGGTGGCCTTTGTCGGCCCTTCCGGCGCGGGCAAGACCACCATCATCCAGTTGCTGCAGCGGTTCTATGACCCCAATCAGGGCGCGGTGAAGCTGGACGGCGTGGCGCTGACCCAACTGCAGCGGGACGAGTTCCGCCGCCATATCGCGCTGGTGCCTCAGGACCCGGTGATCTTTGCCGCTTCGGCGCGCGAGAACATCCGGTTCGGCCGGCCCGAGGCCACGGATGCAGAGGTGGAGGCCGCCGCTGCGGCCGCCGCCGCGCATGAGTTCATTTCGAAACTGCCGGAAGGCTATGACAGCTTTGTCGGCGAACGCGGTGTTATGCTGTCGGGCGGCCAGAAGCAGCGGATTGCCATTGCCCGCGCCATCCTGCGCGACGCGCCGGTGCTGTTGCTGGATGAGGCGACCTCGGCGCTGGATGCGGAAAGCGAACGGCTGGTACAGGCCGCGGTGGATGAGCTGAGCCAGGGCCGCACCACGCTGATCGTGGCGCACCGGCTGGCCACCGTGAAAAAGGCCGACCGCATCGTGGTGATGGACCAGGGCCGCATCGTTGCCACCGGCACCCATGATGAGCTGGTGGCGCAGGGCGGGCTTTATGCGCGGCTGGCCAAGCTGCAGTTCACCGAAGGGCTGGCGGCGGAATAAGCGCCGGCCAGCATGACAGGACGAGCGCCCCGGACCCGTTCCGGGGCGTTTTTTGTTGAAAACTGCCCATTGCCGCGAATTGGCGCGACGTCACGGGCCAAGCTGCCTTGGCGTGACCCTGCCGCGGCGCTTGCGCAATCACGCGTTTGCAATAATCTGGGCGGAAAACAGAGACACACTCCGTGCACCACCCGTACACCGGCTGTGCACCGGGGGAACGGGGAGGAGATTTATGGGTTTTTCCGGAATCGCGGACCGCGATGCGCTGCAGAATGAAATGCCGTATGAGGCGCGGGACCTGCCGGCCACCTTGTACGGGCTGCTGTCGCGCACCGCGGACAAGTATCCGAACAGCAAGGCGGTCAGCTATCAGATTTTCTCTGGTGCCCAGGACAAGGCGGAGACGCTGACCTGGAGCACGCTGAAGGAGCAGGTAAGCCAGGCGGCCAACATGTTCCGCGCGCTGGGAATCGGTGAGACCGACGTGGTGGCCTATGTGCTGCCCAACTGCAATGAGACGCTGGTCACCATGCTGGGCGGCGCGGTGGCGGGGATCGTGAACCCGATCAACCCGCTGTTGGAGCCGGAGCAGATCGCCTCAATCCTGCGGGAGACCAAGGCCAAGGTGGTGGTGACCCTGCGGCCCTTCCCGAAAACGGACGTGGCACAGAAGGTGGCGGAGGCGGTGCGCCATGCGCCGGGCGTGAACACGGTGCTGGAGGTGGACCTGAACCGCTATCTGACGCCGCCGAAATCCTGGATCGTGCCGCTGATCCGGCCCAAGATGGACGGCAGGCCCAGTCATGCCGATTACCTGAGCTTTTCCAAGGAGATGGCGAAGCACCCCAAGACCCTGAGCTTTGCCGACAGCGCGGGCGACCGGGTGGCCTGCTATTTCCACACCGGCGGCACCACCGGCATGCCCAAGGTAGCGCAGCACAAGTATTCCGGGCTGGTCTATAACGGTTGGCTGGGCAGCACGCTGTTGTTCACCGAAGAAGACAACATCATGTGCCCGCTGCCGCTGTTTCATGTCTTTGCGGTGCATGTGATCATGATGGCGGCGGTGGCCTCTGGCGCGCATGTGGTGTTCCCGACGCCGCAGGGCTACCGCGGTGAAGGCGTGTTCGACAACTTCTGGAAGCTGATCGAGCGCTGGAAGGTCACCTTTATCATCACGGTTCCAACCGCCGTGTCGGCGCTGATGCAGCGGCCGGTGGATGCGGATATCTCAACCGTGAAAACCGCGTTCTCCGGCTCCGCCCCGATGCCGATGGAGCTGTTCAAGCGGTTTGAGAGCGCATGCGGCGTGTCCATTGTCGAGGGATACGGGTTGACCGAGGCCACCTGCCTGGTCAGCTGCAACCCGCCGGGTGGCGAGAAGAAGGTGGGATCGGTGGGCATCCCGTTCCCGTACACCGACGTGCGGATCGTCAAGCAGACCAATGACGGGGCGCTGGAATGCGCGCGCGACGAGGTTGGGGAGATCTGCGTGTCGAACCCCGGGGTGTTCGCGGGCAATACCTATACCGAAGCCGAAAAGAACGTGGATCTCTACTATCAGGAGAAATACCTGCGCACCGGCGATCTGGGACGGATCGACGAGGACGGGTACCTCTGGATCACCGGCCGTGCCAAGGATCTGATCATCCGCGGCGGCCACAACATCGACCCGGCGGAAATCGAGGAAGCGCTGCTGGGCCATGATGCGGTGGCCTTTGCCGGCGCGATCGGCCAGCCGGACGCGCATTCCGGCGAACTGCCCTGTGCCTTTGTCGAGCTTGTCGAGGGTGCCGCCGTCAGCGAGGCGGAGCTGCTGGAATACTGCAAGGTCCATGTGCATGAGCGGGCGGCAATCCCCAAGCATTTGACTGTGCTGAAGGAACTGCCGAAAACCGCGGTGGGCAAGGTGTTCAAGCCCGATCTGCGCAAGATGGCGATCACCCGTGTCTACAACGGCGCGCTGGAACAGGCCGGGGTGGCGGCGCGTGTGGTCAGCGTGATCGACGATAAGAAGCGCGGGCTGGTGGCACAAATTGCCGCCAACGGGAGCTCGGAGGCGGACATCGATGGCGTGCTGAACAATTTCACCCGGCCGTGGGAGCCTGCCGCGGCAGCCTGACCCTGCCGCAGGGCGTGGGATAAAGAGCGCCCTCCGGGGCGCTTTTTCTTTCAGGCATTCCATTTGCGGGAAACTGTGCCTAGGCTCTTTGGAAAACCGGCGTGCAGGGAGGCTCGCAGATGGATTACGAACGGCTGATCGACGAGGAGACCTGGGACTTCATCCAGAAGACCGGGGAGCTTTATCCCGATGACGCCGTTGAGATGAGCATCGAAGAGCAGCGCCGGATCTACAATTCTATGGCGCTGGAATTCCGGGTGCCGCGGCCGGATGTGGTGTCGGTTGAGGAATTGTCGGCCAATGGCGTGCCGGTGCGGGTCTATACCGCGGGCGACCCGACCCGGACGGTGCTGTTCTGCCATGGCGGCGGCTTTGTCGTCGGGGGCTTGGACAGCCACGACGATGTCTGTGCCGAGGTATGCGCCCAGACCGGCTACCGGGTGGTGGCGGTGGACTACCGGCTGGCCCCCGAACACAAGCATCCCGCCGCCTTTGAGGATGCCTGGGTGGTGCTCGGCTGGGTCGAGGCAGGCTATGGCAAGGGCATTGTCCTGATGGGCGACAGCGCCGGTGCCAACATCTGTGCCGCGGTGGCGCATCATGCGCGCGGCCGCTGCGAGTCGATTCTGGGCCAGGTCCTGATTTATGGCGCCTTTGGCGGTGACGTGAATCAGGGCTCCTATATCGAGCACGCGCAGGCGCCGATGCTGACACGCGAGGACGTGCTGTATTACATGGATATCCGCACCGATGGCGAGGCGCCGAAGGATGATCCGCTGTTTGCGCCCTTGGCAGACAGCGACTTTTCCGGCTTGCCGCCGACCGTGCTGGTGACAGCGGATTGCGATCCGGTCCGCGATGACTCGCGCGAATACCGGGACCGGATTGTCGAGGCTGGCGGCAAGGCGCATTGGATCAACGAGCCGGGGTTGATCCACGGCTACCTGCGTGCGCGCCACAGCGTGGGCCGGGCGCGGGACAGTTTCGAGCGGATTTCGGTTGCCGTCGAGGCGCTGGGGCAGGGGATCTGGCCCTATGACGACTAGGGTCCGCTAGCCGGCCCGGTCGATCACCGAGTTGCGTGTGAGCCACGGCTCATCGCAGGCGTCGCTGGCCAGCGCCGGGGCGGTCAGAAGAAAAAATACCGCAACAAGGGGGACTGGCGTCGGAAAACGGCAGCTGAAGGCCATCCTGGCACCCAGCCGCCGCGTCAGGTCACTTCAGGAAGGGCTCCGCCTTCATGGTGCCGGCAATCGGCGCCCCCAGCCGCTTGAGGATGGTCGGGGCCAGCTGCCGCTGGTCGATCACCTCGCCGTGGTCGGGGCCGTCAGCCTCGCCGAAGTAGTAGAGCGCGGTTTCCTGCTGCAGCGCGCCGCGGCCGCCGTGGTGGCCGCGCTCGTCCTGGCCGTGGTCGGCGGTGACGATCACCTCGTAGCCCAGGTCGCGCCAGCGGGTGATGAAGGGGGCCAGCATCTCGTCCATCACGAAACAGGCGTGGTCCATTTCCTGGCAGTCGTGGAAATAGCGGTGGCCCATGCTGTCCAGGGTACAGGTGTGCAGCATGCCGTAGTCGAGGCCGAAGCGCAGGCAGAGGTTGGTCAGGGTGCCGAACAGGTCGACATCCGACGGGGTCATCTGGTTGTCCTTGCCGTAGCCGGTCATGGTGTGGAAGCGGCCGTGGTTGATGGTCTTGCTTTCCGGCTCGTCGTATTCGATGTCGCGCACGTAATCGAACGGGTGGCGGTTGAAGAAGGACGACCAGTAGCTGTGGGCGACGGCACCGGTGACGCCGCCGGCCTCACGGACCTGGCTGAACACGTCCTTTTCCTTCAGGCGGAACACGTTGGCGTTGCCGGTGCAGCCGTGGATGGCGGGCGCCACGCCGGTGTGGATCGAGGCATAGCAGCTGGCCGAGATCGACGGCAGCACCGCCCGCAGCTTCCAGACGCGGGCATCACCACTGTCCACCCAGCCTTCGAGGTTGCCGAACAGGCGGCGGAAGTTGCGCCAGGGCACGCCGTCCAGAATGATAAGCAGAAGTTTGTTGTCCATTCGCCGAATCCCTTTGCCTTGCGATGGCTTCGGGAGGGTATCATTGCCGCTGTTTCTTGAATTGCCATTCAAAAAACGGCGCATCGGCGGAAAAACGGATTTTCCGGACAGGCGTTGCGGATTTGCCGGGCAACGGCAGCGGTATCAGAACGCAGTGAGGAGCACATAGGCGCCTGCCAGGCAGAGCAGCGCACCGGCGGCAGCGGTGAAGAGCCTTGGGTATGGAAAGGTCTTCTCGGCCAGCACAAACAGCGCCAGCCCGGCAATCCAGTAGAGATTCATGATGCCGCCGGCGAACAGCAGCAGCATCAGCGCCCAGCAGCAGCCGAGGCAAAAGGTGCCGTGGTGGGCGCCCATCAGCACAGCACCAGCCAAGCCTGTGCGGTTATGCGCGGTCAGAAACTGAACCGGCAAACGGCAATGGGAGAGGCAGGCGTGCTTGTAGGGGGTAAACTGATAGGCGCCCGCCGCCAGCAGCAACGCACCGCCCAGGGCACGGCTGCTGAGCGACATCATGGGGCCGTCGGACAGGCCCATTGTTTCCAGCCACCACTGCAGAGTGGTGGCGAGTGCAGAATAGAAGGCCCAGGCCAGCAGGTAACCGCTGAGGAACAGCAGGCTGAGCAGCGGGGCGCTGGCGGCATGGGAACCGGCTTTCTTGATCGCGGTGAACAGCAGCAGCACCGGGGCCGCGCTGGGTGTCATCATGGCGATCATCATCACCCACCACATCAGAAAGATCAGCACCGCATAGCCCGCAGTCCAAGGCGAGCCGGCGCCCATCGCCATGGGCTCGCCGACCGGGCGGGCCATCCGGGTCATCTCGACCGCGGTCATGTTCATGCCGATGCCAAAGATGGTGTACAGAGCGCTCAGCAGCACGATGGCGGCCACGGCGCTCAGAACAACTGCCTGATCGTTTCGCGCCAGGCGTTCGGCTGTTCCGGTGGCGTGCTGCGGGCGGGCCATGGCGGATCAGGCCGCGCGCTCAACACCCTTGCCGGTCAGGTGCAGCTCGGCGACATGGGCGTGGGTTCCGCTGTTTTTTTCCAGGCTGATGGCTGAGCCGGGGGTGTGGGTTGTGCCCCGGCACACGGAGGCCACGGAGTATTCAAACCCGTTCGGCAGTTTTATCTGAACCGAATGCGGCGCCCCGGATACGATGTGCGCAATCGGTTCGACCTTGGTTTCCCCGATGCCGTCCGCCTTGCCGTGGCCAATGCCGGTTTCCGTATCAAAACTCAGCGACACCGGGGCGCTGAGGGTTTCGTGCCTGGTTGTGCACATGGCATTGAAGACGAAGAACATCGTTGCAAATTCTTCGGTGTCCCGGCCGGTCATGATCGCCTCAAGCGCGGACTTTTGCTCCGCCGTGGCACTTTCGTCGATGATGATCTGCATCTCGCCGTTGCCCTCGTGAATCGGGCCGGGCCATTTGTAGATGGCCGCGGCGCGCAGCCCGTCCAGTTTGGTGTTGCCGTAGTGGCCGGTATCAATGCGGAAGGTCAGCATTGCTTCGCAGGTGCCGTCGTTGGGGAGCTGCGAGAACTGGCAGGGGCACCCGGGCACGCAATTGCAATTGGCGATCTCGAATCCGTGAATTGCCCAGTCTTTCATGAAGGTTCCTCCCCTTTCCTGCAGTCACAACAAAACTGCCCGGTATTTTCGGGTTGGCTTGCCTCAGAGATCAGCCGCACTCAGTGCTTTTATGTTATTCGCAGCGCGTTCGCTGCATTCTCCCTGCTCCGCTAAACTATCACAAAACCGTGAGATTGAAAAAAAGAAAAAGCCCCCGCTGGCTATCAGCAGGGGCTTTGCATCCATTTGTGGATTTAGTTGCCGGCGCTTTCCATCTTGCGGTGTGCGATCACCTCTTCCAGCCAGCCCAGCTTCATCTCCGGGACGGAGCTGAGCAGCAGGTCGGTGTAATCGTCAAACGGCGGGCTCAGCACTTTGGACTTGCCGCCGTAGCGCTGCACCTTGCCCTGGTACATCACCGCGATGTTGTCGGAGATGGCGCGCACAGTCGCCAGATCGTGGGTGATGAACAGATAGGCCACATCCTCGATCTTCTGCAGATCCAGCAGAAGTTTCAGGATGCCGTCCGCCACCAGCGGATCCAGCGCCGAGGTGACCTCGTCACAGATGATCATCTTGGGCTTGGCCGCCAGCGAGCGGGCGATGCACACACGCTGCTTCTGGCCGCCCGAAAGCTCCGCCGGATAGCGGTCGATGAACTTCTCGCCCAGCTCGATCTCGTCCAGCAGTTCGATGATCCGCTTCTTCTTCTCCGCGCCGCGCATGCCGAAGTAGAACTCCAGCGGGCGGCCGATGATGGTTCCGACGGTCTGGCGCGGGTTCATCGCTACGTCCGCCATCTGGTAGATCATCTGCAGCTCGCGCAGGTCCTCGCGGGTGCGGCCCTTGAGGTCCGGGGAGAGTTTGCGGCCGGCAAATTCGATCTCGCCCTCGCGCGGCGGCAGAAGGCCGGTGATCACGCGGGCGAGGGTGGATTTGCCGGAGCCGGATTCACCCACCACCGCCAGTGTCTGGCCGGGATACAGATCGACGTTCACATTGTGCAGCACGTCGAACTGGGTGCCTTTGTAGCGCGCGGTGATGTTGCGCACGCTCAGCACCGGCTCTTCGGTGGGGGCCTTCTCCTCATGCTCGATGGAGCGGACCGAGACCAGCGCCTTGGTGTACTCCTCCTGCGGGTTGTTGATGATCTGGTCAACATGGCCGTACTCAACGGTGTTGCCCATCTTCAGCACCATGATGTCGTCGCTCACCTGCGCCACAACCGCCAGGTCGTGGGTGATGTAGAGCGCGGCAACGCCGGTGTCGCGGATCGCTTCCTTGATCGCCATCAGCACGTCGATCTGAGTGGTCACGTCGAGCGCGGTTGTCGGCTCGTCGAACACCACCAGATCCGGCTCCGGGCACAGCGCCAGCGCGGTCATGCAGCGCTGCAGCTGGCCGCCCGACACCTGGTGCGGGTAGCGCTCGCCGATGTTGTCCGGATCCGGCAGGCCCAGTTTGGCAAACAGGGTGCGGGCGCGGGCCTCGGCTTCCTTGCGGGAGAACTTCTTCTGCTCCACCGCCGCCTCGACTACCTGGTCCATGATCTTCTTGGCAGGGTTGAAGGAGGCCGCCGCCGATTGCGACACATAGGTCACCTCGGCGCCGCGCAGTTTGCGGATGTCCTTGTGGTTGCCCTTCAGGATATCGCGCCCGTTGACCCAGACCTCGCCGCCGGTGATCTTCACGCCGCCGCGGCCATAGGCCATGGACGCGAGCCCGATGGTGGACTTGCCGGCACCGGATTCACCGATCAGGCCCAAGACCTTGCCGGGCGCGAGGTCAAAGCTGACCCCGTGCACGATCTCGATGTCGCGGGGGCGTTCGCCCGGCGGGTAGATGGTCGCGCCGATTTTCAGGTCGCGGACTTTCAACAGGGTATCGCTCATCCGCGGCCTCCTTTCAGCGATGTGGTCCGGTTCAGCACCCAGTCAGCCACCAGGTTGACCGAGATCGCCAGCGTTGCGATGGCAAAGGCCGGGATCAGCGCGGCAGGAATGCCGTAGACGATGCCTTCCTTGTTCTCCTTCACGATGCCGCCCCAGTCAGCTTCAGGCGGCTGCACGCCCAGGCCCAGGAAGGACAGGGTGGAGACAAACAGAACCGCAAAGATGAAGCGCAGGCCCATCTCCGCGATCAGGGGTGACAGTGCGTTGGGCAGAATCTCGCGGAAGATGATCCATGCGGTTTTCTCGCCGCGCAGGCGGGCCGCCTCGACGTAGTCCATGACCTCGATGTCAACCGCGACGGCACGGGCCAGGCGGTAGACGCGGGTGGCGTCCAGGAGGCCCATCACCAGGATCAGCATCGGAATGGTGACCGGCGCAACCGACAGCACCACGAGGGCGAAGATCAGCGTTGGGATCGACATCACCAGGTCGACAAAGCGCGACAGCGCCTGATCGATCCAGCCGCCCATCACCGCGGCAAAGAAGCCGAGGACGGAACCCAGGGTGAAGGACAGAACGGTTGCTGCGGTGGCGATGAAGATGGTGGTGCGGCCGCCATAGATCATCCGGCTGAGGAGGTCGCGGCCGATGTTGTCGGTGCCCAGCAGATAGTCTGCGCTGGAGGGCTCCCACACATCGCCGACCACTTCGCCGACGCCGTAGGGGGCCAGCAGCGGCGCAAAGATGGCGCCGAGGAAGTAGAGGGCAGTAAAGAACAGCCCGATGAGTGCGGAAATGGGGATATTCTTCATTTCGGATGCCTCAGGCGCGGGTTGCTCAGGATGGCGACGATATCGGCGATCATGTTGAGGCCGATATAGACGGCGGCAAAGATCAGGCCGCAGGCCTGCACAACAGGCACGTCACGCTTGGACACGTGGTCAACCAGATACTGGCCCATGCCGGGGTAGACGAAGACCACCTCGATCACCACGACGCCGACCACCAGATAGGCGAGGTTCAGCATCACCACGTTGACGATTGGTGCAATCGCGTTGGGAAAGGCATGGCGGTAGATCACCTGAAAGGCGTTGAGGCCCTTGAGCTCGGCTGTTTCGATATAGGCCGACTGCATCACGTTGAGGATCGCGGCGCGGGTCATCCGCATCATGTGGGCCAGAACAACCAGCGTCAGCACGGCAATCGGCAGCGCGATGGCGTTCAGCTTCTCAAACAGGCTCATGTTGTCGTTGACCATGGCCACCGAGGGGAACCAGCGCAGCTGCACCGCGATGAAGTACATCAGGACGTAACCGATCAGGAACTCGGGGATCGAGATCGAGGCCAGGGTAACGGCCGAGATCGTCTTGTCGGGCCAGCGGTCCTTGAACCGGACGGCAAGCAGGCCCAGGAAGATTGCCAGCGGAACCGCGACCACGGCAGCCCAGAAGGCGAGGAACAGGGTGTTCCAGAAACGGCTGCTAAGAGCCTGGGCAATATCCTGGCCGCTGGTCAGCGCGGTGCCAAGATCGCCCTGCATGGCGCCGAAGAGCCAGGCAATATAGCGTTCTACAGGAGGATCGTTCACGCCCAGCTCAGCCCGCAGGTTGGCCAGTGCCTCCGGCGTTGCCGATTGCCCCAGAATCGATTGGGCAACATCGCCGGGCAGAACGATAGTGCCGGCGAAGATCACGATTGAGATGAGCAACAAAAGAAGGAGGCTCAGCGCAATGCGCTGAGCCAGGAGTTTTACGATCGGAGACATATTAGGCTTTGACCCACAGCTTGCTGGCCGCATAGCCGTTCATCAGAACCTGGCCCGGGATGCCTTCAACAAAGCCGTCGACCTTGTCGGTGGTCGCTTCGACGAAGTCGTTGAACATCGGGCAGATCAGGCCGCCCTCGTCACGCAGGATGGTCGACATGTCGGCATACATCTGCGTCCGCTTGGCAACGTCCAGCTCGCCGCGCGCGGCCACCAGCATCTGGTCGAACTGCTCGTTGTTGAAGCGGGTGTCGTTCCAGTCCGCGGTGGACAGGTAGGCGGTGGTGAACATCTGGTCCTGGGTCGGACGGCCGCCCCAGTAGCTGGTGCAGAACGGCTTGGCGTTCCAGACTTCCGACCAGTAGCCGTCGTTCGGCTCGCGCTTGACGTCCAGCTGGATGCCGGCGCTGGACAGCGACTGCTGGAACAGCGCGGAGGCATCCGGCGCGCCCGGGAAGGAGTTGTCCGAGGTGCGCAGCAGGATGGCGCCGTCGTGGCCTGCCTTCTTCATGTGGTGCATCGCCTTGTCCGGGTCGAACTGGCGCTGTTCCAGCTCGGTGTACATCGGATAGGAGGCGTTGATCGGGGTGTCGTTGCCGACGGTGCCGTAGCCGTTCAGGATCTTGTCGACCATTTCCTGGCGGTTGATGCCGTATTTCAGCGCCAGGCGCACGTCGTTGTTGTCAAACGGCGCGGTGTTGCAATGCATGATGAACACGTAGTGGCCGGCCGCTGAGGTCGAGTGCACGGTGATGTTCGGCGCACGGTCCACCAGTTTCGCGGTGCGCGGCGGCACCCGGTCGATCACGTCCACCTGGCCGGACTGCAGCGCCGCGACGCGGGCGGTGTCGTCGTTGATGACGATGATTTCCACGGTATCCGCGTTGCCCAGATCGCCCCAGTAGTTCGGGTTCTTCTCGGCCACGAAGCGCACGCCCATGTCGGCGGATTTGATGATGTAGGGGCCGGTGCCGATCGGCGCCGCCGGATCGTCATTGCCGCCGTTCGGCTGGATGATCAGGTGGTAGTCGGCCAGCAGGTAGGGCAGGTCGGCGTTCGGGCTGTCCAGTTCAAAGACAACGCTGTCGCCGTCTGCGCGCACGTCCTTGATGCCGCGCATGATGCCCAGAGCGCCGGACTTGGTGTCTTCGCCGCTGTGGCGCTCCATGGTCTTGACCACGTCGTCGGCAGTGACGCTCTGGCCGTTCGAGTAGGTCACGCCGGAGCGCAGCTTGAAGGTCCAGGTCTTGGCGTCGGCAGAGGCTTCATAGCTCTCGGCCAGCTTGCCCTCGATGCCGCCGTCGTCGGCCAGTTCGACCAGGGTTTCACCCCACAGGCGGGTGACCATCAGGCCAACGGTGTTGGTGACCAGCGCCGGGTCCAGGCTGTCGGTGGTGGAGCCGCCCTGCAGGCCGAGGCGGATGGTGCCGCCTTTCTGCGGGCCGGCCGCCTTGGCGGCGGTGGACAGCAGCAGGTTTGCGGATACTGCGGTGAAGCCCAGTGCGGCGGCCTTGCCCAGGAAGTCACGGCGCGACAGCTTGCCTGCCGCGGCCTGGCTGGCCAGATACTGCATATGACGATTCATTGAGATCTCCCGATTGGTTGCGGTGCTGATGGCACCTGTTTTTTGATTGGCGATTTAAGATTTGCGTATTTACCGCTAACTCGCAAGCGTTATTAGCTCCATGCCGGGGAAGCCCCCTTGTGCGGGCAGAACTGCATGTGTCGCCTTTCTTGGTCAAGGTGCCGTTTTTTCGAAGTGGGCGCCTTGTAAAACAAAAAAAATACGGGAATGCGACAGGAAATATTCCTGCGGTGGTTTTGCGATTTTTTTCTGAATCTGACCGGTAAGCCGGGCAGGGCGGCCGGACGGGGAACAGAATCGATGCTTTCCGGTCTAAAAACGCCCCTTTCGCTGCCAGACAGGCCGGTTCGGCATCAGAGCCGGGTTAGGGAGGTGCAGGTCGTTTGAGGAACATCTGCGTACCGAAGGGCTGATCCGTGTCAGGCCTGTTCAGTGTCCATCCAGATGGTCACCGGGCCGTCATTCAGCAGCCGGACTTTCATGTCGGCGCCGAACTGTCCTTTTGCAGTTTTCAAACCCAGCGCCGCCAGCCGGCCGGAAAAGTATTCATACAGACGTTCACCCTCGGCGGGGGCGGCAGCGGTGGAGAAACCGGGCCGGTTGCCGCGCCTTGTGTCGGCCGCCAGGGTGAACTGGCTGACCACCAGCACGCTGCCACCGGTATCCAGCACAGAGCGGTTCATCTTGCCGGCGTCATCCTTGAAGATCCGCATCTTGGATATTTTGGCGGCCAGCTGCTCGGCCTGCGCCTCGCTGTCGCCCGCCATGGCGCAGACCAGTACCAGCAGCCCGGGGCCGATTTCGCCGATCACCGCGCCGTCAACCGTGACCGAGGCCTCGCTGACCCGTTGAATAAGTGCCCGCATGTCTGCTCCCGTTCGTTGAAATGTCCCGGCTGTCCGGCCAGCCGCCGGCCGGGTCGCAACAGCTCTAGCCCGTTTGCCGCATGGGGGCGAGACAGGCGGCGAAATTTCCCGCCGCTGGCCCGGCTCTTGCGCCGGATCAAGGCAGGTCCGGCAGCGGGGAGGTACAATGGGACGCAACAAGAAAGGAGGCTGAACTATGGTAGAAAAAACCGAACATGGCGGCTTTTGGCCGTCGCTTTATGACCCGTTCCGCAGCTTTGGCGCGCGGCTTGCCGACTGGCTTACCCCGGCAACCGAGGCCTCCTCCGGCAAAGAGGCTTATGACATCGCCATGGAGCTCCCGGGCGTCGCGCTGGAGGATGTGGAGCTGACCGTGGACAACGGCGTGCTGACGATCCGCGGCGAAAAGAAGACCCAGTCCGAGAAGACGGGCGACACCTGGTATTTCAGCGAGCGCCAGTATGGCGCCTTCCGCCGGTCCTTCCGTCTGCCGGAAGATGCGGACGGGCAGGCGGCCTCGGCCCGGATGGAGGACGGCGTGCTGCACATTTCGGTGCCGAAACGGGCTCTGGAGCAGCCGGAGACCGCTCGCAGGATCGAAATCAGCAAGGGCTGACAGGGAGGCCGGCCAAGGGTTCCGGCTCAGAATCCGGGGAAAGGAACCGGCCGGTTCAGGAAGGGGGCGGCTGCGCCCCCTTCCGCTTTGAGCGCTATTTCTGGCTTGCAATCAGGGCGATGCCAGCGCCGATCAGCAGAGCCAGCAGGATTGCAAAAGCGATTTTCCAGACTGAGTAGGGCCGCTCGCCCTGGACCCGGCCGGACTGGCCGTTGACCACAAAGCGGTAGGTTTTGCCGCGGTATTTGTAGGCGGCCAGCCACACCGGCAGCAGGATGTGCTTGAAGGTCACCTCTGACATTTTGGTGTCGATATGTGCGATCCGCTGACGGTCGCCGCCGATGTCAAAGCGCACGTCGCGCTCGATCACCCGGTCCATCTTCCGCCCGGCCTCGGTGAAGCCTTCTTCGAGATCCACCGTGTAGGCCTCGGCCCGGAAGCCGGCCAGATACTGCGGCTGATAGGGTTCCAGCTGCGCCAGGTCCCAGGGCTCCAGCGCCTCGGTGTATGTTTTGGGCAGGCTGCGGGAGGCCAGAACAAGGACATCGTCAAAGAACCGCTGCACCCGGCCCGAGGCGGGCGTCCAGCGCACCTTGGCGACCTGCCGGGTCCGGGTCTTGCCGTCCTGCTGGAAGGTTTCGGTGACATAATAGACGGTGCCGCGCTGGCCGGTGTAGCTGCTGCGGGTCTGGGCGTCATAGGTCCAGTAAGGCACATAGATGCCGTGCATCCGCCGTCCCTTGCGGGCGTATTCCCTGAGGCCGTTCGGGGCAAACCACAGGCCGCCCAGCCAATCCGTCATCGCCTTGTGCGCGGCGCGTTCCTCCACCGCGAAGGGCAGCACGCCCTTGGGTTTGATATGCCGGTTCTCGCCGGTGCCGGTCACCACCGGCGTGGCGCAGAAGGGGCATTCCCTGGCGTGGGTGTCCGGGTCGAATTCCACCTGCGCGGCGCAGTTCGGGCAGGTGGAGACGCGGGTGACCTCGATCTCCGCCTCCGGCAGCTGCTCAGCCGCTGCCGCGCGGAAATCCAGCTCCTGCAGGGCGGTTCCTTTCCAGGGCCCGCTGCGGATGCTTTCGGTGTGGCCGCAATGGCCGCAGGTCAGCGTGCCGGAGGCGGGGTCATAGGTGTAGTCGGCACCGCATTGTTCGCAGGGGAAGCGGTGGGTTTCTTCTTCGGCGGCGGGCACAGTTTCAGCGGTCGGCGGCGGGGGCATCGTCACGGGGAGGGGAACCTGTCGGGCAATGTC
>NZ_WLCM01000070.1 GCF_013317235.1 Leisingera sp. ANG59
AGAGGTCGGGCTTCATCACATAGTCGCCATAGCCGCGCTCCCAGCTGGTCGAGGCATAACCGTCCGGCGTTGCCATCGCCAGGTCGGTGGCCAAGAGGTAGTTGCAGCAGTGGGTTTCCTCCCAGGCGCCATTCACGAAATGCTTGGCGTGGAAGCGCTTGCCCATCAGGCGGCCCTGCATGTCCACAAGGCAGACCAGAACGGTGTCAACCGCGCCCGAAGCAACCTGGTCCTTAAGAGTGTCGAAGGTCAGTTTCGTATTCACACTGCCATATCCTTCTTCTTGAGTTCATTCACTGCAGGGATCAGCAGCGCCAGAATATCGAGAGCCATTCCTGCAGCCATTCCCTCTGTCGCAAGCAGGTCATTGCGCACTTCGATCATCACGTTGGCCAGCCCGCGGCTGATGGCATGGAGCTTCAGCGAATGGGTGACGCCGTCCGCAGGGCCGTATGGTTCGTTGCGCGCGATCGTCCGGTTGGGAAGCTTGCCGGCATGATCCAGCATGAGATCCGCCAGTCGGCTGTCTTCGTCATGCAGCAGGCCCAGCTCAACCGGCCGCGGTTTGCCGAAGTAAACCGGGGTGAAGGAATGCACTGTCACCACGATTGTCTCCGGGCCGCGCTTGTCCAGCACATCCGAGACGGCCCGGCAGAACGGGTGGTAGACCGCCTCGGTGCGGCGCTGGCGTGCCGGGGCGGTCAGCCCGGCATTGCCGGGAACCTTAATCAGCTCCGACTGCGCCGGCATCGCGCTGGGAGCCTCGGGCGGGCGGTTGCAGTCATAGACCAGCCGCGACACAGCCGATGCGACAACCGGCGCATCCAATGCCCTGGACAGTTTCAGTGAAAGATCGAGGGCGCCAGGGTCCCACACGGCGTGGCTTTTCAGGTCATCAGGCGGCAGCCCGAGACCATCATAGACCGCCGGGATGTGCGCAGAGGCATGTTCGCAGATTATCACAACAGGCCCTGCGCCATCGCGATTGATGATTTCGAAAGGTTGCAGCGTCATTACCGGCCTCCTATGCGGCACAACTTGTGGACGGGCGGCGGCGCCCGTTCATGGCGTTTCGGGGTTTGCGGCGGCGGCGATCAGCCGTTCAGAAGACCGATTAGGGCCGCGTGCAGTTCAGGCGATGCCGCCGACACGACCGCACCTTCGGAGTCCAACGCCAGTGGCTTGCCCTGCCAGTCCGTCATGATGCCCCCTGCCGCTTCGACGACCGCTGAAACGGCCAGGAAGTCATAGGGCTTCAGGTCATAGTCGATCACTGCATCAACATGGCCGGCCGCCAGCAGGGCGTGGGGGTAGCAATCGTATCCGAACCGCCGGGTCTGCCCTGCCCGGAGCAGCCGGGCGGTGACGGCCGGATGATCCGCCAGCAGCTTTTCGCCCTCGTTGATGTAGAGGATTGCCTCATCCGGATTGCGCTTGCCTGAGACCTGAATGGGCGTGCCATTGCAGGTGGCCGGCACCCCGAGGCCGCCGCAGTACACTTCATTCAGCGCTGGCATGCTGATGGCGCCGGCCTGCAGGCGGCCATTTCTGAGGAATGCAATCAGCATGCCGAACAGCGGGTGGCCGGAGATGAAGGAGCGGGTCCCGTCAATCGGGTCGATGACCCAGAGATGGTCCTTGCCGCCGCCCTCGATGCCAGTTTCCTCGCCGAAGATTCCGTGGTCCGGGTATTTGGCGGTGATGGCTGCCTTCAGTTCCCGCTCCACGGTCTGATCGGCGAGGGTGACCGGGCTGAGGTCGGCCTTGAAATCGACGGCGGTGCCCTGGCGGAAGAAGCCAAGCGCGGTTGCGGCGGACATTTCGGCCCAGGCCGCGCAGTCGCGCAGGACCGTCTCTGCCGACAGCGGGTCTGAACTGGAGGAAGTCTGGGTCATGGGAGTGTTTTCCTGGATCTGATCAGGTTGCGGGGCCCGCCTTTGCGCCGCTGAGGGACTTGCGCAGGGCGTTCGGCGTCGTGCCGTAGATTTGCTGAAAGGCTGAGGCGAAGCTGGCGCAGGTGGAGAACCCGGCCGCGATCGCGACTTCAATCAGTGTCATGTTGGTTCGCAGCAGCAGTTTCCGGGCGTGATCGAGCCGCATTTGCCGGTAGTAGCTGCACGGCGTTGTGCCGCAGTGCTGTTTGAAGTGCCGTTCGATACGGCGCGGGGACGACCCCAGAATGCGGGCGACCTCAGCCATCGGCAGCGGGTTTTCCAGGTGATCCTGGAACAGGGCAATGGCCTTGTTGACCAGGCCTGAGCCGGACAGGGCAGCGTGCAAGACTTCGCCGTTCTGGGTGCTGCGGGCGTCGCTCAGCCGGGTGTGGATGAAGGTCTGCGCCAGCCGCGTGGCAACCGGCGTGCCGTAGACATCGGCCACGAGATGAAGGGCCAGATCCAGCGCGCCGGTCTTGCCGCAGGACGACCAGTCCCCGTCGTTGACCGCGCAGACCTGATCAGTCGGGGCCAGGGCGCTCATCAGCCCGCTGAACAGTTCCCGGTTTTGCCAATGCACCGCACAGCTGCTGCTTTCGAAGACGCCGGCCTTTGCCAGCGTCAGCGCAGCGCCACCGACCGCGGCCACCTGGCAGCCCTTGCGCCGGAGGATCTGCAGGGCCGCCCGGAAATGCTGGTTGCTGCCGACGCTGGACTTGTGGCCGCCGAAAATCACCAGATAGTCCAGCTCTTTCAGAGCATCGGCCAGCGGCCTGGTTTGCACTGCGGCGCTGCAGCTGCCCTGAACGAAACCGCCATTGCTGGACAGCACGTCAACCTTCAGGCTGCTGCCGCAGGTTTCGCCCGCATCGTGCAGCGCCGCGGCAAACAGGGCGTACTCCTCCATCGGGAAACCGGAAAACACATAGAGCCCGACGCTTGCGGTGTGACCGGGCCTGCCGCCGGCGGGCCGTGCGGCCCCCCGGACAGGCGCATGTTCGCGGAAGCTGCTCTGTTTCAAATGTTGCATCATCGTATTCCCTGGTGATGGAGGAGTGCCGGTTCAGGTCTTTACCCGGCTCATCGACGGGTCGTAGAGCGGGCTGAGCTGCACCTTGCAGGGGACCCGCTTGGTGGCGACCTCCAGCTCGTAGTCCCCGTTCAGCACGTAGCCGGCATCAACGCCTTCGGGATTGCGGATGTAGCCGTAGCCGATGGCCTGCCCGACGGTGTGGCCATAGCCGCCCGAAGTCAGCCAGCCAACGCGTTTGCCGTTGCGGTAGATGGTTTCCCGGCCCAGGAGCACCACGCCGGGATCGGTGGTGAAACAGGCGAGCATCTTCTTGACGCCCTCTGCCTTCTGCGCTTCGGCGGCGGCGCGGCCCTTGAAGGGGATATCCTTCCTGAGCTTAACCGCCCAGCCAAGCCCGGCCTCGAACGGGGTGTGGTCGGGGCCGATGTCCGAGCCCCAGGCGCGGTAGCCTTTTTCCAGGCGCAGGGATTCGATCGAGCGGTAGCCGGCATTGACCAGCCCGTGCGGTTTGCCTGCCTCCATCAGCGCGGCATAGACGGTCTGGGCGTACTCCACCGGCAGGTGCAGTTCCCAGCCGAGCTCGCCCACATAGGTCACGCGCAGCGCCTGCACCGGGCAGCCGGCGATGCCGATGGTGCGGACGGTGCCGAACTTGAAACCGTCGTTGGAGACATCGTCGCGGGTGACAGCGGCGAGGATGCCGCGCGCTTTCGGCCCCATCAGCGACAACACCGCGTTGGAGGAGGTGATGTCGAACAGCTGGCAGCTCATACCGTCGGGAATGTTGCGGCGGATCCAGTCGAAGTCATGGGTGGCATAGCCGGTGCCGGTGACGATGTAGAACTCGTCATGCGCGACGCGGCCCACCGTGAGATCGCATTCGATGCCGCCCTTGTCATTCAGCATCTGGGTGTAAATCAGCGATCCCACCGGTTTGTTCACGTCATTGGCGCAGATCCAGTTCATCGCGGCCAGAGCATCCGGGCCTTTCAGCGCGAATTTGGCGAAGGATGTCTGGTCGTACAGCACCGCCGCCTTGCGCGCGGCCTTGTGCTCGCGCCCCACCGCCTCGAACCAGTTCTGGCGGCCGAAGCTGTAGACGTCCTTGGGAGTTTCGCCAAGGGCGGCATCTGCAAACCAGTTCGGGCGTTCCCAGCCGAGTTTCTCGCCGAAGCAGGCGCCCTGGCTTTTCAGCGTGTCATACAGCGGCGACTTGCGGCAGGGGCGGCCGCTGTCGTGCTCCTCATGCGGCCAAGCCATGGTGTAATGCTTGCCGTAAGCCTCAACCGTGCGGGTACGGACCCAGTCGGTATCGAAATGCGGCCGCCCGAAACGGCGGATGTCGGCGGACCAGAGGTCGAACGGCGGCTCGCCGTTCTTCACCCATTCCGCCAGCGCCATGCCGGCGCCGCCGCCCGCGGCGATGCCGAAGGCGTTGAAGCCCGCGCCGACATAGAAGTTCCGCAGTTCCGGCGCCTCGCCGATGATGAAGTTGCCGTCGGGGGTGAAGCTTTCCGGCCCGTTGGTCAGGGTCTTGATGCCTGCATGTTCCAGCGCCGGGACCCGGCCAAGCGCCTGTTCCATCAGTTGCTCGAAGTGATCGAAGTTGCTGTCCAGCAGCGTGTAGTGGAAGCCCTGCGGAATGCCGTCGGTGGCCCAGGGGATCGGGTTCGGCTCATAGCCGCCCATCACCAGCCCGCCGACTTCCTCTTTGTAGTAGGTCAGCCGGTCCGGGTCGCGCAGGGTGGGCAGGCCCGAGGGGACGCCCTCGAACGGCTCCGTCACCATATACTGGTGCTCCATCGGCACCAGCGGCACGTTGACCCCGAACCGCTTGGCGAAGGTGCGGGTCCACTGGCCGGCGCAGCAGATCACCTTCTCGCATTCGATACGGCCATGTTCGGTGATCACGGCACGGATCTTGCCGTCCTCGATCTCGATATCGGTGACCTTGGTGTCCTCGAAGATCTTTGCCCCGGCCATCCGCGCGCCCTTGGCCAGCGCCTGGGTGATGTCGGAGGGGTTGGCCTGGCCGTCGGTCGGCATGAAGGCCGCACCGATGACGTCGGAGATATCCATCAGCGGCCACAGCTCCTGCGCCTCTTTCGGGGTTAGCAGCTCCATCTCCAGACCGAAGGAATGGGCGGTGGTGGCCTGGCGCTTCACCTCTGTCCAGCGTTCCTCGTTGCAGGCCAGCCGCAGGCCGCCGTTCATCTTCCAGCCGGTGCCCAGGCCGGTCTCCTCTTCGATCTTGTTGTAGAGATCGACCGAATAGCCCAAGAGCTGGGTGATATTGGCATTCGAGCGCAGCTGCCCGACCAGCCCGGCGGCGTGGAAGGTGGTGCCCGAGGTCAGCTTTTTCCGCTCCAGCAGAACGGTGTCGGTCCAGCCAAGCTTGGCCAGGTGGTAGGCGGTGGAGCAGCCGATGATGCCGCCGCCGATGATGACTGCCTTGGCAGTTGAGGGAAGTTCAGTCATGTCAGTCCTCAGGTGTTTTGAAAGTCGTCAAGCGCCGCGCGGAAGCGCGCGAGGTTGCTGGCGGTGTAGACCGCGTAGTCAAAGTCGATTTCGGAAGTGATCTCTGACACCATGCTCCACATGGTCTCGCGCAGAAGCGAAGCGCATTTCATGGCGCTGTAGCGGTGCAGCAGGTCATCGGTCACCGGCGCCTCGAAGTAGGTTTCCAGCAGCCACTGCTCCTGCGCCTGCGACAGCCCGTTGTTGGAAGCGAGGCCGCCAAGGTCGAACAGCGGCGAGTTGAAGCCGGCATAGTCGAAGTCGATCAGCCAGAGCCGATCCCCGTCATCGAGGAAATTGCCGCACAAGAGGTCGTTGTGTCCGAAGACGATGTCGAAGGGGCCTGCCGCCTGTTCCAGCATGCTGCCGATGTCCGCCAGTTCCGAGGCCGCCGCCGCATGCGGGCTGTCCTTGTCCCGCAGGGTGGCGGCATAGTCCAGGATCACATGGAACACCCAGAAGACCAGTGCCGGGCCGCGCAAATGCTTGGGCACTTCGCGGTGGCATGATTTCACCAGCTCCAGCACCCGCGGCAGCATCGCGGGGTCGCGCACATCCGCTTCGCCTAGGGTGCGGCTTTCGATGAACTGCAGCACGGTCAGGTCATCTTCGGCATGCACAACCGCAGGCGACAGGCCGGCGGCATGGGCGGCGCGGCTGGCGGCCAGTTCATTGAAGCGCATCACCTGGTGCAGCGGGATGTCGTCGCCTGCGCGCACCACGTATTTGCCGCGGCTGTCCTGAACCAGGTAGTTCACGTTGGTGATGCCCCCGGTCAAAGGCTGCGTGGTGATGGAGCCGCGCCAGACCGGCAGCGCATGGATGCGTTCTAGCAGGCTGACGCGTTTTTGCAGATCGGATTGACTCATGGTCAGCTCTCCAGTCCAAAGCGGATGCGGGCGCCGCGGGCACCGGCGTTGACCAGCCGGTCGGCGATGATGGCGATGAAGGCGATGGCAAGCCCGGCGACCAGGCCGCGGCCGGTGTCGGCCTTGGTCAGGGCGATATAGACTTCCTGGCCCAGGTCGCGGGTGCCGACCAGCGCGGTGATCACCAGCATCGACAGCGCCAGCATGATGGTCTGGTTGATGCCCAGCAGGATCTCCGGCAGCGCCATCGGCAGGCGCACCAGGCGCAGCAGCTGCCATTTGGTGCAGCCGGATACCAGGCCCGCCTCGATCAGCTCGCCGCTGACGCTGCGCACCCCGTGGGCGGCATAGCGGACGGCCGGCGCCAGCGCGTAAAGGACGATGGCGATCATCGCGGTGAAATCGCCGACCCGGAACAGCATCACCACCGGGATCAGATAGACGAAGCTGGGCAGGGTCTGCAGGGTGTCGATCAGCAGGTTGATGGCGATGCCCGCGCGGCGGTTCAGCGCGGCCAGCACGCCCAGGGGAACCCCGATCAGGGTGGCAAGGATCACCGAGGCACCGCAGAGGTAGACAGTGACCATCGCCTTGGCCCACAGGCCGCTGACAGCAATCAGGGCAGACATCGCGCCGCACAGGGCTGCCAGCTTCCAGCCGCCGGCGCGCCAGCCGAGCAGCGTCAGCATGGCGATTGCCCAGGGCCAGGGAATGCCCAGCAGGGTTTTCTTGATCGGCAGCAGGAACCACTGCAGGAAGAAGACTTTCACTGCCTCGAACGCGTCGAAGTAGTTCACGTTCAGGTATTTGACGGTGTCATTCCAGAAGGCGCCGGTGGTGATGGTCTGGCTTTGCGGATAGTCCAGCAGCAAGGGCGAGAAGCGGCCCAGCACCCAGGTGGCCGCTAGCAGGCAGAGCACCAGCACCGTGCGCTTGTTCCGGGCGGCCCAGGAACCGGGCGCGGTGTGACGGACCTGGCCCATGCGCTCTGCGAAGGCCTGGCTCAGCCGGTCCACCGCAATGGCCAGCACCACGATGGCGATGCCCGCCTCAAAGCCTGCGCCGATGTCGAGGCGGCGCAGCGCGGCCAGCACGTCGAAGCCAAGCCCGCCCGCGCCGATCATCGAGGCGATGATCACCATGTTGAGCGTCAGCATGATCACCTGGTTGACGCCGACCATCAGGCTCTGGCTGGCCGAGGGCACCAGCACCCGCCACATCAGCTGCCGCCGGGTGGTGCCGGCCATCCGGCCGAAGTCGAGGATTTCCGGGTCCACTGCCTTGAGCGCCATGATGGTGATGCGGATCATCGGCGGGGTGGCATAGATGATGGTGGCGACCAGCGCTGATACCGGGCCGAAGCCGAACATGAACAGGATCGGCACCAGGTAGGCGAAGATCGGGATGGTCTGCATCAGGTCCAGAATGGGGGAGAGGATGCGCTCGCCGAGCGGATGGCGGTAGGCCCAGATGCCGGCCAGCAGCCCGCCGCCCGCGCCGATCGGCACCGCGATGACCACCGAGGCCAGCGTGACCATGGCGCTGTCCCATTGCCCGAAAACCGCGAGATAGGCAAAGCAGGCGCCGACAAGCGCGGCCAGTCCCCAGCTGCGGCAGTAGTGCCCCAGGGCAATCACCGCAGCGGTGACGGCGATCCAGCTGGCGGCAGGGAGCAGAACCTGCGGCTCCGGGCCGGGATCGAACAGAAAGCCGCGTGCCAGCAGGTTCAGCGCCAATTCATAGGGCTGCTCGATCAGCCAGGCTATGGCGCGGGTGGCATCGGTGAAGGAGACCGGGCCGACGGCTGCCTCCTCCATCAGCCAGGCCATGGCAGCAGAGATGTATGTGTTGAACGGGATATCCCAGGAGGACGGAACCTTGACCAGCCAGCGCGCATCCAGCGCCTTGGCCAGGTCGCGGCCGAACCAGCCCAGCAGGATCGTGGCCAGCACCAGCCCCCAGGCCACCGGGGCCTGTCTTGTCAGATGCGCTTTCATGCCGCCTCTCCCGCGCCGAACAGCACCCGTGCCACCGCCGTGCGGCCAATGCTGCCAACGATCCGGCCGTTCGCATCGCACACCGGGCGCGGGGCATCCGCGGCGATGATCTGTTCCGCGACTTCCGACACCCGGGCGGCTGCCGGAACGGGCACGCCTTCGGCTTGCGTGCCAGGGGTCATGATGCCGCCCACCGTCAGCACCTTGGAGCGCGGGATGTGGCGGGTGAATTCGGCGACATAATCCGTGGCCGGGTTCAGCACCAGTTCCTCCGGAGTGGCGACCTGAATGATCTCGCCGTCCTTCATGATGGCAATGCGGTCGGCCAGGCGCACGGCTTCCTCGAAGTCATGGGTAATAAAGACGATGGTCTTGTGCAGGCGCGCCTGCAGGCGCATGAACTCGTCCTGCATCTCGCGGCGGATCAGCGGATCAAGCGCCGAGAAGGGCTCGTCCAGGAACCACAGGTCGGGTTCCGTCACCAGCGAGCGGGCGATGCCGACACGTTGCTGCTGGCCGCCGGACAGCTCGCGCGGGTAATAGTCCTCGCGCCCCTTCAATCCGACAAGTTCCACAACCTCCCGGGCCTTTGCTTCGGCCTCGGCCCTGGGGGCAGCCTGTACGGTCAGCGGGAACATCACGTTCTGCAGAACGGTCAAATGCGGCAGCAGGGCAAAGTGCTGGAACACCATGCCCATCTTGTGGCGGCGGATCTCGATCAGCTCCTGCTCGCTGGCGGTCAACAGATCAACGCCATCAAACAGAACCTGGCCGCCGGTGGGTTCGATCAGCCGCGACAGGCAGCGCACCAGGGTGGATTTTCCGGAGCCGGACAGCCCCATGATGATGAAGATCTCGCCTTCTGCAATGTCGATGCGGGCGTCGCGCACCGCTCCGATGATGCCGGCCTGGCGGATGTCGTCTCCGCTGGGCGCCGGGTTTCTGCTGAGGAACTCTTGCGCATTGGCGCCATAGAGTTTCCAGACATTGCGGCAGGAGAGTTTGGTGTTGGGGATCATGAAATTCGGCTCCGGCGGCGGTCCGCACAGGGCGGCCGGGCAAAGTGGCAGGGTAGAGGTGCAGCCAGGGCGGGGTGAGAGCGGGCGCCGCCCTGGCTGTTTTGGATCAGTTGCTGATCCAGCCGGACCAGCGGTCCTTGTTCGCGGCCATCCAGTCAGAGACGACGGTATCAACATCCACGCCTTCGAGATCGGCTTTGCCGACCATGGCGCTCATTTCGTCGTTGCTGAGGCTGTAGTCCTGGATGATCTCATAGGCGCCCGGCCATTTGTCCGGCAGGCCGGCCCAGGCTGCCTTCCAGATCGGGCCGCGCGGCTTGCCGCAGTCATAGGCCATGTCCGGGTTCACGCCCGCCGAAGGATCGGAATAGCATTCCGGCGAATAGGCCGGAAACTCGACGAATTCGCCGTCGTATTTCGAGGGCGCCCAGTGGGGCGCATAGACCCACAGGACAATCGGGTCCTGGCGCTGATAGGCGGATTCAAGTTCGGCAAACAGCGCCGCATCGGTGCCGGCATGCACCACTTCGAATTCAAGCTCCAGCGCCTCGACACGCTCTTCGTCGAAACCGCCCCAGGTTACCGGACCGCCGACATAACGGCCATAAGGCGAGGTTTCGGCGGTCGCGAATTCTTCGGAGCAGTCCTTCAGGGCCTGCCAGTCGGGAAGGCCCGGGCAGCGGTCTTTCATATAGGCGGGGTACCACCATTCCTCGATCGCCATCAGGCCAGTTTCGCCTGCATTGATCACCTTGCCAGTGGCGGTGGCTTCATCCAGCGCTTCCCGCCCGGTGGTTTCCCAGATCTCCATGGCCAGGTGCAGGTCCCCGGTCTTCAGCCCGGCAAATTGCGCGATATAGTCCGCTTGGACGTATTCGACGTTGTATCCTGCCTCCTGCAGGATGCTGCCCATGATCTTGGTGTTGATCAGCTGGCCGGACCAGTCGTGCAGTGTCAGTTTGATCGGATCGGCGGTTTCTGCAGACCAGGCGGAAGATGCGGAAAGGGCGGCTGTCAGCGCCGCGGCTCCCAATATTCTGAGGTTCTGTCGCATGTGGATTTCCCTGTTGTGTGGTGTTGTGTGCGATTCTTGGCGTCGCGTAGGGGTATCGTGCAGTTAGCTTGGCTTTTCGTCAATAAAAACCACAAAAACCAACGCATATTCGCCTAATACGTCAATTCATGCGCCGGAATGCGCGGCCGCATGTTGCATTCTGTGGCTTTTTTGAATACGGCTTTGATAACGCCAGGAACCTTTGATAACGCCAGGAACAACGCAACGCTTGTGAAATGAACCAGAAAACCACCAACCAGCGAGAAGAAGAGATACTGCGCGAGCTGCATCGCGCGGGAGGATCCTGCCGCGTGAGCGCGCTTGCGGAACAGCTGAACGTTTCCAACGAAACCATCCGGCGCAACGTCAAAACGCTTGAGGAGCGCAGAATAGTGCGCAAGGTGCATGGCGGTGTGCATCTGAATGAAGACGTCATCGAGCCGCCTTTTGAAAACCGCCTCAGCGCGCATGCCGATGTGAAAACCGTACTGGCCCAGGCGGTGGCGGAGACGATCAGCGACGGGGATTCAGTGTTTCTGGATATCGGCTCGACAACCGCCTATGTCGCGCTGGCGCTCAGAAATCACAGCAACCTGTTTGTTGTCACAAATTCGGTTTTTGTGGCTCAGACGCTGGCCATGCGCAACAACAACCGGGTTTTTCTGGCGGGCGGCGAACTGCGCGCGCATGACGGCGGCGCCTTCGGCGCAGAGGCGCTGGACCTGGTGCGGCGCCTCAATGTTCAACTGGCGGTGTTCTCGGTCGGCGCGGTGAACAGCGAACTGGGTTTCATGCTGCACGATCTTGAGGAAGCAAACATCGCGCGCATCGCGGCTGAGAACGCGCAAGTCTGCATCGTCGTGGCTGACAGCGGAAAGTTCAACAAGCGTGCTCCGGTCTCGCTCGACAAGATGTCTGCGATCGACGTTTTCTTCACAGACCGCGATCCTCCGGAAAATATCAAGGCAATGCTGGAGAAATACGAGGTCGAAACGGTGGTCATCAACAACAGGTGATCGTCTCCCTCGTTAATCGAAAAAGCCCCCGCGTTTTGCGGAGGCTTGGTCGGAAGCGTTGGTTGCGGGAGCAGGATTTGGCCTTTACCGAACAAGTGCCTTATTAAAACGGTGACTATCTGCCAATGCGCAAGGGGTTCCTGTATCTGGTGGCGATCATTGACTGGCACACCCGCAAGGTGCTGGCCTGGCGCATCTCGAACACGCTGGAAGCGGACTTCTGTGTCGAGGCGCTGAACGAGGCCATCCACAAGTTCGGCCCGCCCGAGATCATGAATACAGATCAGGGCAGCCAGTTCACGTCCTTCGCCTGGACGGACAGGCTGCGGCGATCCGGTGTGCGCATCTCGATGGATGGCAAAGGCCGGTTCCTCGATAACATCTTCGTGGAGCGGCTCTGGCGGAGTCTGAAATACGAGTGCGTCTACCTGCACGCTTGGGAGACTGGATCAGAGGCGAAGGCGGGCGTCGGCAGATGGATCGAGTTCTACAACTCTGCTTCATTGCGCCCATCTTTCTATGTTGTTGAAGAAAATAGGTTTTGCTGATCCGGGTGCGATACCGCGGGGTGTTTGGGGTTTTTCTGCGCCCGTTTCTTGAGTTGTTGGGACGCCGTTTTTGACAGTTCCGCGCGCTCGAATACCCATGGCCCGTCGGCAAGCGGATGATCCGCCTCAATTTCACCTGCTTCCGCTGCCAACCGCAACGTTTTTGGGGCCACCCCGAGCAGCTTGGCCGCGCTGGATAGGTTGAGCCAGGGATCGAGGCCGCCGGGATCGGGCTTGAATACCGGAATTTTGCGGTAGGACCGGAGTGCTGTGATGCGCTCCCTGGTCCAGCGGTTGCCGTTTCCGGTGGCAAGACCGTTCCGGTTCAGAACGCCTGCGATGACATCGTCGCTGGCGATCCGCGCAAGCTGGCGGACAGCCTCGACAATATCCGGCGGTGTTGCATTGCGCTGTCCGCGGCGGCGCTTTGGCAGGCGGATTTCCGTATGGGCGCCGCCGGCCCAATGAACCAGCAAAACGATCTCGGAGGCATCATCATCAAGATCTGCCACCACTTCCTGGATCACCGTGCGGACGATGCGCTTCTTAAGCCTGGCATCGGTGGCCGGCGCAAACCAGACGCGTTCGAGATTGGCCCCCAGGACGACCAGGTCTTCCGCCGGCAGTGGTGTTCCGTCCGGGCTGGCCGTGTCGTGCTGCGCGAGCTTGTGCTCGATCTCCTGAACCCGCTGAAGCGCCCGGTTCCACCGGGTTTCCAGTTCGGCGGTCACCAGGCGGTTCTCCGGGTCGGACGCATCATACTGCCGGAAGGCCCGGTCAGCTGTGTATTGGGCCGCCTCCAAGTCACGGCTAAGCGCGCCGCGGACCTGGTCCCGCTGGCTCACTGCTTGCCTGGCGGCCGCCTCTGCGGCGGCGATGGCACCGGGACTGACCACCTGCAGGAGCGCGTGTTCAATGGCATCATCGACCCGCAAGCCGCCGAAGGAGATGCAGCGCGCTTCGCCGTTGTCCAGGAGGCCGCGCCAGCAGGAGTAACGCGGGATGTCGTGCTTCTTGCCGGTGTAGCGAACCGTCAGCTTGCGGCCGCAGCGCCGGCAGCGCAGCAGCCCGGCAAGAAGGGCAGAGCCGTGTTTGGCTGCACCATGATGCCGGCTCTGAGGGACGTTGTTGCTGACCATTTTACGGATCGCCTCTGCCCGTTCCCAACTCACATAGCCTTCATGCGCGCCCGGCTTCAATGCAAGCCATTCTTCGCGGTCTTTCCTGCGAACGGCCGATGTCCCGAACCCTGGCGATGCCTGGGTTTTGCCATAGGCATAAGCCCCGCCATAGGCCGGATTGACGATCATGCGGTGGATGGTGGCATAGGTCGGGCGGCGCCAGACCACCTCACCCTGTTTGCGCAAGCTGGGCAGTTCAAGGCCATGTTCGAGGAACCACAGGAGGGCCTGCCGTGCGCTCCCCAA
>NZ_WLCM01000071.1 GCF_013317235.1 Leisingera sp. ANG59
TCGGTGACGCCAAGATGACAACCGCGCTTCTGGATCGCGTAACTCATCACTGCGCAATCATCGAGACAGGCAACACGTCATACCGGTTCGCACAGAGCAAGCGACGCAGAAAAACATAAACGTCGCGCAAGCAAAGGCCCCAGACGGACTCGCTATAGGAGGGCGGCCCGCCTGGGGCCTTTGCGCCACAAGGGGTGGGTCAAATTCAAACGCTGAAACCGGGTCAGTTTTGAACGCTCATTGACACCCAGTTTATTTGGAGGGAAATGCGGCCGCTTTCTGTACGTCGCCTGCCCGGAAGCCTCTTGATCCTGTGGTCGAGTTTACTCTTCGACGAAAAGCTCTTCAGGCTTCCAGGCCTTCTGGGTGAACGCAGCCGGAGCGACCCATGGGGGGCGTGCGGCTGCGATACAGTTGCATGCGGATTAGCAGTTGTTATTTAGCCGATTGAAGGATGAGAGCGACCGTGAGGCTTGCCGCAGGATGGACATGGGGCTGCAATGCAGCCTGTATAATCAAACTGTGCGTGGGTTGCGGATGCCTTCGTCGTTGAACACATAACCGACACCTCGGACCGAACGTATCAAGTATGGCGATTCTCCGGGTGCCTCGATCTTGCGCCGCAACCGGGCAACATGGCCGTCGATGGTGCGATCCAATGGTGCCCAGTTGCGGCCGTGCAAAGCCATTGAGATGTCATCGCGGCTCAGTACCCGGCCAGGATAGCGTAGAAAAAGTTCCAGCAATTGCTGTTCCATGTTTGTCAGATCAATGGTCTGTCCATTCGGACGGAGGATTATTCCACGCTTCATATCCAGCACATTGCGACCCAGTGTGATCCGGCTACCGGCCACTGATGGCGTCCGATACCGTTCAAGGATGGCTGCAATCCTCAGGATAACCTCCCGGACGAGGAAAGGTTTGACCACGTAATCGTCGGCGCCGTTTTCCAGGCCCTGAACCCGATCGAATGGTTCGGTCCTGCCGGAAATTACCAGGATTGGAAGGTTGCGTTGCTGGCGAAGTTCCCGGGCCAGGTCCAGCCCGTCCTCCTGGCCCAGTTTCAGGTCCAGGGTGACAATGTCTATATGGTGGTCTCTGATGGCCGTGAACAGGGATTCCCGGTCCCAGGCCTCAACCACGGTCCAGCCCTGTCCCTCCAGCCCAATGCGCAGCGTTTCCCTCACATCGGGTTCGTCTTCAACGGCAAGGACAGAAATCTGAGCCATGAGAGCATATGTCCAGTTCTGGCCCATTGTAGCCATTTCCCACTTGCGGGGGAAGCCACGCGGGGCGGTTCAACTGTTAGCTGCCAGAACCCTCTGCGACCCGCAGGTGCGGTCCTCATTGACGGCTGTCATTGCAGGTTTTGCGGCACGGCGCACCATGCAAATCCCCGCTGCCGTCCCTGCCGATTCCATGGCCCTAGGGCTAGGGGTTTCACATGGGGCAGCGGCTCAATGAAGTTTTTGCACCTGGCCAGGGTCCAACCGGCCTTCGGTGCGCCAAAATGGGACAGTACGAGTCATGAAAACGAACATCGCCAATGTTGATGAACTTCAGCACCGCCTTGAAGGAACTGGACAGCTGCCGCTGTGCGGCCGCTGCGGTCAAAACCAGCTAGAGCGGCAGCACGTCAAGACCGCGGTCTGGCGAGAAGCGGAACTGATGGTCGTGGAGAACATTCCGGCCCTAGTTTGCCCGGCCTGCGGTGAGGAGTTTATCGGTTCGGAAACAGCGGCCGAATTGCAGCGGATGTGTCAGAACGGAGAAAGTACAGCCGGCTTGGTCTCGCGCCTGATCGTGCCAGTGATCGATTTTGCCGTGCTGAATCCGGAACGCGTATGACATCGGCAAGACCGGTGGTCCTTGGACTGCTCATCTTGCTGGCCCTGGCGCTTTCCTAGGGCCGGCTTTTTGATTGGCGTGGTGAAATGGGGGATCTGCTGCCAATCGGGGTAACCAGTCTTCTGGTGTCAGACGCGAAACGGCCCTGCTGGCGGGTGGTAACCGCCCAGCAGGGCCGCCCTGTTGCGATGGCTTCAGCCGCAGATTCAGTCCAGCGCAGCCAAAGTTCCCGCTTCAGTCGCGGCGTCCATTTCCTCCTGATCGAGGCTGCCGTCCTCATTGGCGTCCATTGCGGTGAACTGGTCTTCAGTGACATCGGGGTAGACCGCTGTCAGTTCCTCGTAGCTCGCCATGCCGTCTTCGTTGGCATCGACGTCCGACATCGCTGCCAGGGCAGCACTTGCCGCCATGGCCATAGCAGCAGCTGTAAGTGCGTAAGCTTTCATGGTAATCTCCACTGCAAAACGGTGCGTACTTTTTACGGACCGGCAACAGCAGGATAGTCACGGTCAAACGGGTTTCATTGACGGGCGTCAACGCTATTAGGGGGGCAATCCGGACCGGCGGGTTTACGCCTCACGGCTCTCTACCGTCCAAAAGCTGGGCCCGCTCTTAATAGTGCTCACTTGACCGGCGTGGCGGTCCAGAGCGCACCGCGCCGGAGCCAGGCAATGCTGCAGCGCAGACGCCGCCAGCCTACGTGTTTCCAGGCAGCCCTCTGAGGCGGCGGCGGCATATTCCGCCCCGTCCAGGAAACCGTCCCGGCTGCAGTCCATTGAGGCAAAAAGGGTTCTGCTGACATCCGGGTAGGCTTGGGTCAGCTCCTGGTAGCTGAGTTTTCTGTCGTTGTTGGAATCAACATTGCCTAGCGGTTCGACCGGCGTTGCCAGCAGGGCAAAGGCGGCTGCAACGGCAGCGGCCAAACCTGGGACTGCATATGTGAATACTCTCATTCTCACCTCCAAAACCAAAAGGCGCGCTACAGATACGCGCCAGCGGTTTCAGGTTAGAAAGCGCCCCGCGACCGGCCATTGATAGCCGTCAATGGCGGCGCGGCTGAGCCGAGGCTATAAGCGGATACGGGGATATTTCTAGGCGGGAAGCTGCCGCCGTTGACGCCCGTCAATGTTGTGCGGTTATGCGTCCTGTATCTGCTACGGGAGTTGTCTGTGAAGAGTGCCGGTCCAATGCCCCACCCAGATAAACTGCCGCTGCAGGCTGCTGGTGATGACCACGAGATCGCGCCAGAGAGCACTCCCTCGACTTTCGAGACAATCGGAACTGGGGCGACCTCCGGGGGACTGCTTTGCGATTGCGAAAAGCTTGGGTCAGAGCCGGAAAAATCTGTCGGGGCGCTGGCTGACTTGGGTCTGAGCTGTGCCGAAATAGCAAGCTATTACTCGGTGGAGCAGAGGTGTGTTCAGCATTTGCTGGGGCGGCGGCAACTGGCACAGGAAAAGACCAAGCTGCGCGCGTTTGCGCGGTTGATGCGAGCCAAGCTGTTTACTCGTTTTCGGTGAGAGCGAACCGCAGGGCGGTGGCGGTGGCGGGGTGCCGGGTGCTATCCGTACCGCGCGTCGAATGTACCGCAGTTGAGGCCAATCAGATCAAGGCCTGCCGCCAAGTGGTCGCATAGCATGGGAGTGCCACAGAGGTATCCGGTGGTACTGCCATTCTGATGATCTTCTGCCATGGCACGCAATTCCGGCCAGTCGTCAATGCTGGTGCCGTCACGCCCCAGCCACATCAGTGCAACCAGGTCCATCTGCGCATCCAGGCTGAGGTCGGATATGATAGAGATCAGTTCCTCCTCCACAGGATCGGAGGGGCGGTCCTCAAGAATGCCAAGCGCCATGTCGTCCTCGTCCATGCCGCTGGCAGAGGAGTCGGTGCAGTCCGATTTGCCGTCATAGTCTCTGGCGAGGGCGATGATGTAACACACTGTGTCCAGTGGCACCTCTAAGTCCAGTGGTGCGACTTCAGGTTGCACGGTGCTGTGGTCTAAACTTGCCATGGAAGATCTTTCTGCGTTGTCTAGCTTTAGCGGGCTAGGATCACTGTGCATTGCGCACGGCGCAGCACCTTATCTGAGACGCTGTCGTGCAGAAATCGCCGCGTCGGCCCCAGCCCTTTCTGCCCGACCACGACTATGTCGCACCCTTCCAGTTCGGCGACGTTCAGGATTTCTTCGGCGTAATCACCGGGCAGGGTCAGGGTGCGAATGTTGCTGGCCCCTGCGGCGCGGGCGGATTTCTCGGCCCATCGCTGGATCAGCCGTCCGATTGCGGTCACGGCCTGCGCGCTGGTGCCGGCACGGCTGGTTTCACTAATTAGCTGGCTGATGTTTTCAGGCACATTGGTGAGCGCCAATTCTCCCGCTACGTGGTCCACGATGTGCTCGGCCTCTGCCAGATTCATAAATTCTTCTGCGCGTCGGCTGTGCAGCAGGACATGCAGGATGATCAGCTCTGCCTCCAGACCCGCAGCCAGGCCTGCAGCAAATTGAACTGCCCGCTTCGCAGCTTTGGAGCCGTCTGTTGCCACAAGGATCTTCTGAGTCATGGCAGGTTCCTTCCGCATCGGCAGGTGCTCGGGCACCAGCCCGCCGGCTTTTCTCCGCCAGGCTGGTGCCGGGATGTGTCAAGCGTGGCCGCCACGGTAAACTTCGATGGCGGTCCAGCCACTGAGAGCGGCGACTATCAGACCGCTGACCACGGCATTCGCCGTTGCGGGGAAGGAGGCTTGGAACCCGAGCACCCAAGGTGAGATCACCAGCCAGGCGCCGAGCGCTGCGCCAATCCATTCTTCCCATTCGCGGAAGGCGAACAACTCAAAGGCTGCCAGGACCGCGACGACGGCGCCAATGATCATGAAATTCCAGGTGGCGGCTGAAACACCAGCAGCTGGTTCTGCACCACCATCTGGCAAGCCGAGCAACCGGGGGGAAAGTAACAGCCAGATCCCAACAATCAGCGTGATCCAGTCTTGCCAGTGCTGTTTACTCAATTGCCGTTTCATTGGTTCATCCTCATGTCTTGAACCGCGGCTTTCTGCCGCCTTAGCAATATTGCCATGTTGGTGCGGATCCGCATTGACTGCCGTCAACCCGCCCCTTGTGCCTGTGCCGCTCCCTTGGGGTGGTCTGCTGTGGTATCATCCAGATGCACAGGGTGGAGCGCAGCTGATGGCCAAGCTGGAACAGCCATTTTCCGAACAGGAAGCCGCATCCCGCGGCGGCGGGCTGGTGCGGTTCATCACAGCTGCACCGGCGGCACTGGCGTTTCTGGACGCGGATCTTCGCTATACCGCGTGGTCGAAGGCTTGGGCAGGGTTGCACGGGTTCGGGGCCTGCAATCTCGCTGGGGTGCGGCATCAGCAACTGCGTCCAGATAGCCCCGCGGCCTGGTGCGCGGCTCTGCGCCGGGCGCTGGAAACAGCCAGTGGCAGTGCAGGAATGGATAGTTTTGCGATGGGCGGCCGCCGGACGGAAGTGCTGCGGTGGCGGATAGAGCCGGTGAAAGACCTGGACGGAGCTGTAGCGGGGCTCAGCCTGTATTGCGAGGCGGCGGAGGCGGACGGTGAGCTCGATACGGAGCAGGGTAAGCGGCAGCGGCTGGAAACCATCGGGCGGCTGGCTGGTGTTATCGCTCATGACTTCAACAACCTGCTGACGGTGATCCTCGCCAATCTGGAACTGGCGGCATTCCGTATCCGGAATGAGGACGCGCGCGGATTGCTGCGGCGGGCGAGCGAGGCAGCCGAGATGGGAGCCAGCTTCAATAAGCGGCTTCTGGCACTGGCGGGCGGACGGAGGTCCGAACCGGCTGTAATAAAAGTGAACCGGCATATCACCAACACTTGGCAGGTCGTGGAAAGGGTTCTGAGTGAGGATACCCGGCTGCAGTTCCATCCCGGTGCGGATGTCTGGCCGGTAAAAGCCGACCCAAGCGAGTTGGACGGTGCTATTTTGAACTTGGTGGCGAATGCGCGTGATGCGGTTGAAGGCAGCGGTGCGGTCGCGATTCTCACGGAGAATGTTCAATTGTCGGTCGCGGAGGCTGCCGGGATTGCCGGTGCGATGCCTGGTGATTTTGTGCGTATCTCCGTCGCTGACACCGGAAGCGGAATGCCTTCCGAAGTTGCAGAGCAGGCGATGGAGCCGTTTTTCACCACCAAACCAACCGGTGCGGGCAGCGGGCTGGGGCTGACGAGTGTCGGGATGACAGTGGCCCGGGCGGGTGGCTTCCTGCTGCTGGACAGCATACCGGGCGAGGGGACCACGGTCAGCCTATACCTGCCGCGCACTCTTGAGGCTGCGCAGGATCCGGACGACGGGGAGGATGCGGATCTCCCCTTTGGCGACGGTCAGTTGGTTCTGGTCGTAGAAGACGACCCACTGGTGCGGGAAGCGGTCCTGCAGCGGCTGGAAGTGTTAGGCTATGCAGTTCTGGAGGCCGCCGACGGCGAGGCAGCACTAGCGCTGCTGAAACAGGGGGAGCCGGTAGACTTGGTGTTTTCCGATGTTGTGATGCCGGGCAGGCTTTCAGGCTTTGACCTGGCACTGCTACTGCGCCGCAGGTTTCCGGGTGTCGGGGTTCTGCTGACCTCGGGCTATGCTTCGCGCATGGTGCCACGGCGGCGGCGGCTGATGGTGCGGGTCGAACTGATCGCCAAGCCCTATTCGCTGCAGGTGCTGGCGCGGGCGGCCCGCCGGGCCCTATTGGCAGCAGGAAAGGCGGAGGGGTAAGACGCAGGCCGGAACGCCGGGGCGGATCCGGCCTGCCGGAATGCCCGCGGCCTCGCTAGGAACAGGGTTGCAAGGGCATTCGCTCTGCCGCGCAGCCTGTGCAGCGGGCGGCGGCGGCAGCAGTCTGGCAGTTTGCACCGCAAATTGCATTGACAGCCGTCAACGGCTGTGATGAGAGGTGCAGTGTTTCAGGAGGAGAGTGCCTCGCGAATTGCGTCAGCCAGCGAATGGTAGGGCAGGCGCACCAGGTTCTTTTCAAATTCCCGTGTCACTTTTGCCTGCAGACTGTCCGGCACCTCTTCGCGCCAGACACCCAGAATGTTCGGCGACGCAAACAGCACAAGCTTGTCAAAACTCTGATCACTTCGCGCTGCGTTCAGGAATTCGGACACGTCGCGAAGGAATTCGCATTGGTCGGCCCGCTGCGGCGACTGGTGCGATTGCCTGGCCGGACGGTACCCGTTTCTGGTGGGGGCAAAGGCGCGCCCGGGTTTGCCGGCGATGATGCCGCGGACGTGCCGTTCCTGAGCCTGCAGCACAATCTCCAGCCCGGCTGGGCTGTGGGGTTTGGGCAGCCCCTGCAGGATCCGCGCACGGTGCGAATTGATGATGACATACCAGTTGCGGTCCGGGTTCATGGGGGCCTCCGGAACCTGCGCATTCAGCGGTGCTGGGGCAGTCGTGCCATGCTGCAAACTCTCTGATCCAATGCGGGCAGGCGGTATGAAAACCAGCGTGGAACAGGATGCGGTAGGTTTCTGAAGGGGATCCTGGGGTTGGCAAGCTGCTTTACGTATCGTGTCCGGTGCAGGCATGGCATCCTCGCTGTTCGCGGCTCCAGAACTATCTTGAACGGTTTTGCGAAGCGCGCATTGACTGCTGACAAGATTGATGGGGCTATTGTCTCCTTCGGCCTGCTGCCGGTTGGCGGAAAGGGTCAGGGCATGTCGTCCCAATTGGGCTGTAACAACGATAAACCTCCCATCAGCGCCAGCACAGAGCCGCAGACCAGTGATTGGGCCAATGCGGCAGGAACCAGATAGAAACCGAACATCCAAGGCGCGCAGATTACCCAAATCCCAAGCAGCATGATGAGCAGTTCCAGCCATCTGAGGAAGATTAACTTCTCCAGCAAGGCCAGTACCACTGCCGACAGACCGGACACCAAGGAATTCAAGGCGATATGTGGAAGGTCAAGCTCAGCAGGCCAGTCAATACGGAAGGCAAGCGGCGCTAACAGGAGCCAGAGACCGGCGGTGAAACTCATGCAGTCCTGCCAATGGGCACGGTTCATTGGCAGGACCATTTCTGAAATGGGGGCATCACGGTTCCACGCTGAGACCATCAACTACGCTGCTGACGCCTGGCACTGCCCAGGCGGCGCGGCGGGCAGCATCCCGTTCAGCCTCGGTGCGGACCCGGCCGGTCAAAGTGACCGCGCGGTCGTCGACTTTGATCTGAATGCCCATGGCCTCCCTGGCCGCGTCGCGCCGCAGGGCGGTTTCAATGCTCGTCCGAACGTTCGTGTGGCTGACTGCGGAGGTGATCCCGATTTGGTTGATGATTTGCTTTACACCTGAAACCTTCTGCACAGCCCGTTCGGCCGCGGCTTTCTCGTAGCTCCAGCCAGCCTGTCCGGTGAGGGTCAAGACACCGTGCTCGACCTCGACCTTGACCGTGTCCTTAGGGACCGAGTCGCCCCAGCGCAGTGCCTCAACCGCACGCCTGGCGATTGCATCGTCAGCGTCCAGATGCTCGCCGATGGGCCGCACCTCAATTTCCATCACGACAGCGCGCACGCCGCTGACGCGTTTGACGGTCTTGCCGATTGCCTGTTTCTGCGCGCCGGTTGGAACATGGCCGGTGAGGGTCGCGATCCCATCCTCCACCGAGACGCCGATTGAGGCCGCGTCGATGCTGGGGACGAGGTCCAGTTCCTCGATGATTTCCCGTCTGAGTGTGGTGTCTTTCATGGCTGGCTTCCCGAACGCGCCGCAGCGCCTTTCGCCGCGGTGACACCAGTTTGAGCCATTTTCCGGAAGTTTCATTGATGGCGGGCAAGAGTTGTGTCTCTGCGCTTCGGGACACGGGCGACTTCTGCTAGACTGTATCGCCCGCACTGGAGATGAGCCATGGATATCGAACTGGCACGGACCTTTCTGGCTGTGGCCGAAACCGGCAGCTTTCTGGAGGCCGCCAAACGGGTGCATGTGGCTCAGTCGACCGTCAGCCTGCGCATCCGGGCGCTGGAACAGCAACTGGGGCGGAGCCTGTTTGACCGCAGCAAGACTGGGGCAGCGCTGACAGAGGCCGGGCGGCATTTTCAGCGCCATGCGCAGACATTGGCGCGGACCTGGATGCAGGCCAAACTGGATGCGGCGCTGCCTGCTGGGATGGAGACGGTGCTGGCAGTCGGGGCGCCCTCCAGTCTGTGGGACGGGTTCCTGACTGGGGCCTTGCCGGGTCTGCGGCGGGCGTTCCCGGAAGTGGCAGTGCGGGCATCAGCCATGGCGTCTGACGTTCTGGTCCAACTGTTCGGCCAAGGCGGACTGGACCTGATGGTCGCTTACCGACCTCAAGCGGCGGCGGGGCTGGCGGTGGAGCAGCTGTTCGAGGATGAATTTGTGCTGGTCAGCAGCGACCCGGACACCAGCACGGATCCGTTCGGCACCGAGTATGTGCTGGTCGACTGGGGACCGGAATTTCGCGCCGATCACCTGCTGGTCTTGCCGGACATTCGCACGCCGGGGCTGCAGCTGGACATCGGAACGTTGGCCTTGCAGCACCTGAGGAACGTGCCGGCCTCCGCCTACTTTCCTAAACGGCTGGTTGCGGCGGATCTGAGGGCGGGCTGGCTGCGCCGGATCGAAGGGGCGCCGCGGTTTGGCTATTCGGCCTATGCCGTGATCAGTGAAGGTCAACGCGGTGAGTATGCGGGGCAGGCGGTGCAGTTTTTGCGGCAATATGCCCTCGGTGGCGGAACCGCGGAGCAGGATGAGGCGGTAGGTGGCGTGTAGGGCGCTGAAAAATATGATGTATTCGAATAATCGATAACATCGGTGAGAAAAAATCATCACTGAAGCGCTTTTAGAGATCAGGCACATGGCACATTTTCGCGGGACGAGACAACTTTTGGCTGGATCAGTCCCATGAGTGCGAAAGACATCATTTTTTCCGAGAACGCCCGGCACCGTATGCTGGGCGGTGTAAATGTTCTTGCCGATGCGGTGAACGCGACGCTGGGTCCTCGCGGCCGTAACGTGCTGATCGAAAAAGGCTTTGGAGCGCCGCGCTCGACCAAGGACGGCGTGTCCGTTGCCAAGTCCATTGAGTTGCCGGACCCGGTGGAAAACACTGGAATCCGGCTGATCCGCGAAGTGGCGGAGCGCACTGCCAAGCTGGCAGGCGACGGCACGTCCACTGCCACTGTCCTGGCCCGCTCCATCCTGCGCGAAGGCTGCAAGGCGGTTGCAGCGGGGATGAACCCGATGGACGTGAAGCGCGGAATTGACCGCGGCGCCGAAGCCTTGGTGGAAGCGTTGACGGGTCTTTCGCGCCCGGTGAACACCAGCGCGCAAATCACACAGGTTGCAACCATTGCTTCCAATGGCGACACCGAGGCCGGGCAAATTTTGACCGAAGCGATGGAGCGGGTAGGGAGAACCGGGGTGATCACCATCGAGGAGGCCAAGTCGCGCGAAACCCGGTTGGAAACGGTGGAGGGAATGCAATTCGATCGCGGTTACCTTTCCCCTTATTTCATCACCGAGGCGGACAGCCTCAGCGTGGAGTTGGAAGCGCCGTTCATCCTTCTGTTTGACAAGAAAATCTCAAATCTGGCGCCGTTTATTCCGGTGCTGGAGGCGGTGATCAAACACGGTAAGCCGGTACTGGTGATTGCCGAGGATGTGGATGGGGAGGCGCTGGCGGCTCTGGTTGTCAACAAGCTGCGCGGCAGCCTGCAATGCGCTGCGGTGAAGGCGCCCGGTTTTGGCGACCGCCGCAAGGAGATGCTGCAGGACATTGCAGTGCTGACCGGAGCCACAGTCATTTCCGCCGATTTGGGTATGAAGCTAGAGAATGTCACGCTGGACATGCTGGGGCAGGCGGCGCGGGTTATGGTCAGCAAGGATGACACCACACTAATCGGCGGCGGCGGTGCCAAACCGGAAATAGAGGCGCGCTGCAAAGCGATCCGGCAGCAGATCGAAGAAACAAAGTCTGACTATGACCGAGAAAAGCTGGAGGAGCGGCTGGCGAAGCTGAGCGGCGGTGTCGCGATTGTCCAGGTCGGCGGTGCCAGCGAAGCGGAGGTTAAGGAGCGCAAGGACCGGATCGAGGATGCGCTGCATGCCACCCGCGCGGCGACCGAGGAAGGGATTGTGCCGGGCGGCGGCGCAGCGCTGCTCTATGCGGCGCGGGCGCTGGATGGGCTGGAAGCCGCAAACGGCGATATGCGGGCCGGCATTGCCATCGTCCGCAAAGCGGCGGCAGAGCCGGTGCGCCGGATTATCCGTAATGCGGGCAAGGACGAAGCGCTGATCGCAGGCAAGCTGCTGGAGAAGAACGACACCGCCTGGGGCTACGATGCGCAGAATGACTGTTTGGCCGACATGTTCGAGGCGGGGATCGTGGATCCTGCCAAGGTGGTGCGGATCGCCTTGCAAAACGCAGTGTCGGTTGCCGGTCTAATGATGACCACTGAAGCGGTGGTGGTGGACCATCCCAAGGCGGCAGCGCACTCCGCTTATCCGGGTGGCTTGGACGGTATGGATTTCTAACGCGGCCTTGCGGCTTCCGGTGCAGCAGACTGAAGCCTTGTGGTGAAGTTGCAGCCGGGCGGCACTGCCTTTCGATGGTTTGTTTCCGCTGCCGCACAGACAGAATGAGAAAAACATGGCCGATACCAGGACAGACCCCGGTAACGTGAACGAGGCCGAAGATCGGCTCAACCGGGCACTGGAGGAGCGGGACGGTGCGGCGCTGGCAGAGGTGCTGGAGCCGCTTGCACTTAGTGATGCGCTGCGAGAGCTGACCAACCTTCCGCCAGAGGACCGGAGCCTTGCGCTGTCGCTGCTTCCTGCTGCGCGGGCTGCGGAAATCGTCGAGGAAGCCCCGAACGAGCTGGCTGCCAGCCTCGTGGTGGGGTTGGAATCCGGGACCGCCGCCGGGATCATTGATGAGCTGGGTTCGAACATCAGGGCCGATGTGATCGGCGGTCTTGATGATACGGAGGCGGAGGCTATTCTGGCTCGTTTGACGCCGGCTGATGCAGCTAACGTCAGGCGTCTTTCAAGTTACGAAGGCCACGTCGCCGGCGGTCTTATGGCAGCAGAGGCCTTCACGTTTCAGGAATCTGACAAGGTCGGCGATGTCTTGCGGCGTTTCGTTTCGGATTCCGAGGATTTCGAACGGTATCGTGGTCAGCACCCCTATGTGGTCAATTCCAGCGGCGTTCCTGTAGGAGTGGTTTCGCTGCGACGGCTGCTGACTACCCGCCGGGGGGCCAGCCTGACGGAGATCATGACAGCGCCGCTGACTGTTCCGGCCAACACGCCGCTGGAGGAGCTTCAGGATATTTTCAATGAACATCCGTTTCTGGGGCTTCCGATTGTGGAGGAGGGCGGTGTGCTGGCTGGTGTGGTCTCGCGCTCTGCCGTGGATGAGGCGCTGCTTTCGCGGGCTGAGACGGAGAACCTGCGGCGGCAAGGGGTGTTTGGAGACGAACTGCGGACGATGCCGTTGAAACTGCGCGCCCGCCGGCGACTGCAATGGCTGTCGGCAAATATCGTTCTCAACGTCATCGCTGCGAGCGTTATTGCAGCCTACGAGGAGACCCTGGCGGCGGTGATTGCTATTGCTGTCTTTCTGCCAATGGTTTCGGACATGAGCGGCTGCTCCGGCAATCAGGCTGTTGCAGTCAGCATGCGCGAGCTTTCTCTGGGTTTGGCACGTCCCGCTGATGTCTGGCGTATTTGGAAGAAAGAAGCGGCAGTTGGTGTGATCAACGGGATTGTTCTTGGTATCCTGATCGGGCTTGTGGCCTGGGGCTGGAAGGGCAATCCGTTTTTGGGGCTTGTGATCGGCGGGGCGCTGGCTCTGAACACTTTTGTGGCTGTGTCAATCGGCGGTATCGTTCCCTTGGTGCTGAAACGTGCCGGCCAGGACCCTGGGGACTATCCTGAGTTTTGTGCCCTGGCGTGGTAGCTCAATTTTGAGGAGACCCACGTATGAGCATAGACAAAGACCTGTTGGACCGGCTGATGGAAGGGCGTTCGCCCGGCGACCTTTTCGGCAAGGAGGGCATTCTTTCCGAACTGACCAAGGCGCTTGCGGAACGTGCGCTGAGCACCGAGTTGGACGAACATCTCAGCGAAGAGCGCGCGCAGGAGCCGCCTGAAGGCCAGAACCAGCCCGCCA
>NZ_WLCM01000072.1 GCF_013317235.1 Leisingera sp. ANG59
TTCGGTGACGCCAAGATGACAACCGCGCTTCTGGATCGCGTAACTCATCACTGCGCAATCATCGAGACAGGCAACACGTCATACCGGTTCGCACAGAGCAAGCGACGCAGAAAAACATAAACGTCGCGCAAGCAAAGGCCCCAGACGGACTCGCTATAGGAGGGCGGCCCGCCTGGGGCCTTTGCGCCACAAGGGGTGGGTCAAATTCAAACGCTGAAACCGGGTCAGTTTTGAACGCTCATTGACAGCGCCGGACGTTCCACCAGCCGCGTCTGCGCCGTGAATGCTATGGCGAGTTGATCCAGATCGACGGCTCCGATCACCGCTGGTTCGAGGATCGGGGCGGTCCCTGCACCCTGCTCGTGTTCATCGACGATGCCACCAGCACGTTGATGGAACTGCGGTTTGTCAAATCCGAGAGCACCTTCAGCTACTTCGAAGCGCTTGAGAGCTACCTGCATACCCATGGGCGGCCGGTTGCATTTTACAGTGACAAGCACTCGGTGTTTCGCGTGGCCAAGGAAGACGCCAAGGGCGGCGCGCGGATCACCCAGTTCGGGCGCGCTCTGAGTGAGCTGAACATCGAGATTTTGTGCGCCGACTCAAGCCAGGCGAAGGGTCGCGTGGAACGCGCCAACCGCACATTGCAGGACCGGCTGGTGAAGGAACTGCGGCTCGCTGGCATCTCGGACATGGAGGCTGGAAACGCTTATCTGCAGGGCTTCAAGGAACGCTACAACGCCAAGTTTTCCAAGGCCTCGGCCAAACCGGATAACCTGCACCGCGCATTGAATGTCGAGCCGGATCGGCTGGCAGATGTCCTGTGCTGGCGCGAGAACCGCTATGTCGGCAAGCAACTGACGTTTTCCTATGACCGCAAGCGGATCATGCTCGAGGAAAGCGAGATCACACGCGGCCTGGTCGGCAAATATGTAGACACCTACGCCTTCGTGGATGGCCGGTTTGAGGTGCGCTGGAAAGGCCACTCCCTGCCCTACAAAATCTTCGACATGGATCAGCGCGTGACCCATGCGGCTATCACCGGCAACAACCGCCTGAGCGCTGTCCTCGAGCACATCAAAGAGATGCAGGATGCCGCCCCGCCCAAGCCCAAGGTGCGGACGAACTCAGAGAAGATGGGTTACAAGCCGAATGGCCGGAGACCAGGCCGACCGTCAGGGTCGCGGGCCAAGAAGAGGATTGTGCACGCGGCTGAATAGGCCCAAGAATGAAGGCATGACTGCCGACGACGCCCCAAAGATCATCTTCTCCGACTACACGCAATCCATCGTCATCGACGGGCATCATTTCGATGTTGAGATCTACCGGACCAGCATCCATCCCGGCTGGATCCTGTCCGTGGAGAACCAGTTCGGCACGTTGACGGTTTCCGATAACCCGCCCTTCTTCGGCGATGGCCTCGCCTGGCGCGCCTTCGAAGAGATCCTGCGCGAAGAAGGCATCAAAGCATTCTATAATAAGAAAGAGCGGCGAAAGCTCGGTCTATGACCTTGAGCCTCGCAAGGCTTTTCAGCCCTCCGATATTTGGGGTCTGCGGACTGCAAAGCCTTGCTCCCGTCACGCCCCTAGGTGACGTTTCTGCTTTGCGCAGCCGGTGACATTTCTGGATGGTTGCAACACGCGTTCACGGCCGGGCACATTCTAGATTGGGTTGCGACAATTCCCCTATCTTGCTGGAAAGCAGGGAGAATGAAAGATGGCCCACATAGAACTGGATTTGCGTGGACGGCGCGCAACCGAGAATACGCTAAACGCAAAGACGCCCGTGAGCCAGATCGCAACCGCGCTCGGCAGGCATCGCTCTACTGTCTACCGCGAGATCAAACGAAACTTCTTCTCTGATCCCTGTCCGCAGAAATGCGAAGGCCACTATGATGTGGCCGCACAGCTGATGACGGCAGATCGGCAATCGAATGATCTATGAGGGTGCAATACGGCGGGTCTGTCAGGAAACCATCTACTGTCAGGGAACCATCTACCGGTACATCTATTCCAAAGAAGGCATGGCCGATGAGCTCTGGTGGTATCTGCCCGGGCACAGGAAGTATCGTCGGCCTTGCCGCGCCTGAAAGCGCCAGGCTCCCAAGTTTGAACGGGATGTCAGCATCGTGTTTCGCCCGGATGATGTCGCACACTGACGTCAGTTTGGCCACTGGGAGGCCGTACCGGCAGCCTACGGCAAGTCCGAAACCAGGAATTCACGCAGCGCGGAGACAGAACGGCCACACAAGTCGATTGCGGTTGAAATCTGGCTAGTTGTGCACTTTTTGCTCCTGTTCAAGCCGGTAAAGAACGTGTTGCCCTTTGAGGCCTTTTAGCTGCCTTGGATCTGCGTTTGAAAAACAGAATGCAGTTTTCCACCGACCATTGCTCGAGTCGCATCCGATACCAAAACGTCACCCGCAACGCTTGCAGCCGCTTTGCGCGAAGCCTTTTCAAAGGCTTCCGCCTCAAGTTCTTCACACACATCCGGGCTGGGATCACCGCGAAAAAGCCGCCGACACCATCGCCGACGGCGCTTCCGTTCCAGAACTCGCCTTCGCCCGCACCATCGTCTCGACACTGCCAGCAGTTCAGGTGACGGACGGATCATTGCGGTCTGTCCGGGCAACGGCACAGGGTTCTGCTGCGAAGTTCGTCCAACCGGCATCTCCCACCAAGGCTGCAGATGAATGCTGCGCCGATCAAGAGGTTTGATTTGCCTCAGACGAAACGCACATCCTGATCGGGCTCAAACAGGTCGGCATAGGCAAGTCCGGTCTGAAAGCTTGAAAACAGTCTAGGGTTTCTGCTCTGATAAACTCAGTACTATTGCAGCCTTGAAACAAGGCCGACCGAGGACCCACCAGGATGGACCGCCGCCTCGCCGCCATTCTCGCCGCCGATGTGGCTGGCTACAGCGCACTCGCCGGTGCGAACGAGGAGGGCACGTTGAGGGCCGTTAAGGGGCATTTCAGTGCGCTCGACCCTGTCATTGGCTTGAATGGAGGGCGGCGTTTCAAGACGATGGGTGACGGCTTTCTTGCAGAGTTCCCCTCGGTGGTTGATGCTGTCGCCTGTGCTGAAGCGATGCAGTGCCAGATGGCTGAGCGAAACGCCACGCGCGGCGACGGGCCCGAGATCTGCTTCCGAATGGGTGTCCACGTTGGCGACGTCGTCGCGGATGCCGAGGATCTTTTGGGCGATGGTGTCAACATCGCCGCCCGGCTGGAAGGATTAGCTGAGCCTGGCGGAATTGTTGTCTCCGGCAGGGTTCATGAAGATGTGGTTGGCAAACTCGATCTCGCATTCTGTGACCTCGGCCGCCAGAGCCTAAAAAACATTGACCGGCCTATTCGCGCCTACTCGGTCTGTATTGCAGCCGGGACAGCCCCGGTTCCAGCCCCCGCCCGCCCCGGGAAACCCTCTGTCGCAGTTCTAGCCTTCGACAATCTTTCGTCCGACCCGGAGCAAGACTATTTCGCCGATGGCATCACCGAGGATATTATCACCGGCCTCTCGCGGGTTCCCTGGCTTTTTGTGATCGCCCGGAATTCGTCGTTTTCCTATAAGGGCCTTTCTGTGGATATCCGCCGGATTGGCCGTGAATTGGGGGTGCGTTACGTGCTTGAAGGCTCGGTTCGCAAAGCCGGCCAACGCCTGCGCGTGACTGGCCAGTTGATCGACGCCGAGACCGGCGGCCATATCTGGGCCAATCACTATGATGGTGCTGTCGAGGACGTCTTTGACCTGCAGGACAGGATAACCGAAGCGGTAGTCGCTGCGATCGCGCCTGCGATCCGGCAGTCCGAGATCGGGCGGGCTGAATTGAAACGCCCTGAAAACCTGGATGCTTACGACTATTTCCTGCGTGCTCAGGCAGCAATCTATAAATTCTCCTTCGTCCTTGCCGACCGCCATCTCACCAGCGCGCTTGAAGCGGCTCCCAACTACCCGATGGCGAAGGCCTTGCGCGGGTGGATCCGCACCTTGCTTTGGAACCCCGACACACGGCCAACCTCTGAGCGGTTCGATTTTGCAATCCGGATGGCTAGAGAAGTGCTGGAAGCTCCCGATCCCGATATCGAAGCACAGGCATATGCTGGCTACATTCTGGCCTTCCTCTCTGAGGATACAGAGTATGGGTTCGCTCTTGTCGATCGGGCGATCGAGGCCTGCCCCAACTGCACTTCGGCTTGGGGATCGAGCTGCATCCTGCGCGGATTGACCGGTGACGCTCCCACCGCGCTGGCGCATAGCGAACGCGCGCTCCGTCTGAACCCAGCCGACCCGATGGGGTACCGCGTTCAGTTGGGGACCAGCCTCGCCCACATCGCGAAACAGGACTGGGCGGCACTGCTCGAAACTGCAATCAGAGTACGCGCCTTCCATAACTCCGTGTCGATTTTCCGTCTCAATGAAATCGTTGCGGAGATGGGTCTTGGCAACGATGAACGCGCGCAAAGACTCGCCCGGCTTCATATGACCCGCGAACCCGACTTCACCGTCTCAATGTTCCGGAACATGAGGGCCCGCATCCGGATCACCAAGCCCAGCATCTACGAGACATATTACGAGATGCTGTCCGCCGCAGGCATCCCGGAATAGCCTGGCCTGGCTGCCGAGCTCGGTCCGTTACCAGATCTGGGAGGCTGAGGCGCGGCAAGGAGGCAAGGCTGACCACTGCCACACTGTTCGCGTAGGAGCCTGCTTTGCTGAACGAGTAGCTGCAGCCTTTCGCAGTCGCCGCGAAATCGCGCGGGAAAGGTCGGCCCAAAGCACTGCTTGCTGTTACTCCCCGCCGGTGATGTGCCCTGTCACCACATGTTTAAGGCCCAGTTCTTTTATCTCCACCACGGCCTTTACTTCGAAAGCTTTCCCGGAAGTGTCCGCCCCGCGCATCGCTTCTTCAATTGCTTGTTGAGAAGTGACACCAACCTGCTTGAGGAACTTGCGCATGGACATATTGAAGCTGTCTGACATATTTGACCCCTTTCAAGTATTCATTTTGTCCGACTTTCTTCCACATAGACCTTACCCGCTTAGCGGCTAGGAAGCTTCTTCAATTATAGGCCAACGCCACGCGGCTTTTGGGTCGCAGTAGTCCGTGCGCGATGGCCGTTCTGGCTCTGGTTGTCCGACCTGATTGCAGCGAACTTGCGGCATGAGCCCGGCCACTCAGGCGGTGAGCAACGACTTTGAAACCGCACTTTCTCATTGCTCGGGACCGAACTGCTGATCCCTTCGCAGAGACAATGACAGCAGGCAGCCCAATCCGGGCCTCCATTTTACAAACAGATCGCAGCGCTCGATCATGCTCGTCCAGCGAAAGAGTAGCTCATATCACGCCAGATCCTGTCCAATGGATGGGAGTGGCGCAGTGTGCCGACCTTGCCGTGATCCCTGTATACGCAGTTGCAGCGGACGCCTCTTTTGAATGGCGCGTCGTAAGCTTCCGTTTTGATGGCAATGGTATGGGCCGTCATTAGACCCACAGAACAGTGGCCTTTTGCCGGGGCATTTACAGTTCCTAAGGTTTTTTGGGGGCAAGAACACTGCCCTTCAGCAAATCCTGTGGTGGTAGGTTCACGAAGCCGTCAGAGATTCCCCGGTATCCAGCACCGGCGCCGCATCAATGTCTTCTGCATCCAGCATGGATGCCACGCGCTCAAGCGCTGCGATCAGCGCCGCCTGCTCCCAGTCCTCCATTGCTGCAAACTTGCGTACAAACCTCTGCTGCAGCGGATCCGGTGCATCGGCAATTGCCCGGCGCCCCTTCTCGGTGACAAGGATATTTGTCTGGCGCCGGTCAGTCTGCGACTTTTCACGCACCACCATTTCTTTGCGAACCAGCTTGTCCACCAGAGAGGTCACGGTGGCCTGGGAAATCCGCATCTGCTGCGAAATCGCTTTGGCGGTGCAGTGCTCGCTGGCGGCGATGATCTGAAGCACCCGGAACTGCGCGGCTGTAAGTCCGACCGACTGCGCAAGTTCCCGGCTGAACAGGTCAGTTGCACGCAGAATGCGGCGCAGGGCGATCAGGCTTGCATCAATGCGTTCCATGTCCCGGTTCTGGCAGAGCGCAGAGGGACAATCAAGACGCGCGCGCCCTCATTTGATTTGATAAGCAAAGCAAAAAGTTCCGAGCATTGCAGAAGAGCACGTTGGGATCGGGTAAAATTGACACAATGACGCAGAATTATCCTGGTGGCTTGAAATGCATTCCGCCTCAATATACTTAGCCTATCGAAGCAATAATGGAGACACTTGAACAGATGCGACACGCATTGGAGTTATTTCGGAAGGCAGCCCCCGCGCTGCGTGAGCCCACAGCAGACGACGGCCCGGAAATCTGGGAGCTGGTGCGGGCCTGCAAGCCGCTCGATGAGAACTCCATGTACTGCAATCTGATCCAGTGCGACCACTTCCGCGACACCTGCGTTGTGGCAGAGATCGGCGGCGAAATTGCCGGCTGGGTTTCCGCCTATGTTCTGCCCGAGGATCCGGAAACGCTGTTTGTCTGGCAGGTGGCGGTGTCTGAAAAGGCCCGCGGCACCGGTCTTGGCTCGCTGATGCTGACCGGCCTGCTGCGCCGCAAGGCCTGTGAAAACATCAAACGTCTGCAGACAACCATCACCCAGGAAAATAGGGCCTCCTGGGCCTTGTTCCATAAATTCGCAGCCAACCGCAGCGCACCGCTGAGGAGTCTGCCCTACTACACCCAGGGCCAGCACTTCCGGGACCGCCAGAGCACCGAACACATGGTCACGATCGACTTCTCCGAGGCGCCCAGCTGGGCAGCCTGAGGCCGGTTGACCCCATGTGGCGCATGCCCGCTCTGATCTGCACAATCCCAAAAGGACATACGATGCCGACTGACACGTCAGCCAAGATTTCTATTTTCAAACGCCGCGAGTCCGAAGCCCGCAGCTATTGCCGCAGCTTCGACACGGTTTTCACCCGCGCCCAAGGCTCCGAACTGACCGACAGCCAGGGGCGCACTTACATTGACTTTCTGGCCGGCTGCTCGTCACTGAACTACGGCCACAATGACCCAGACATGAAGGCCGCCCTGATAGACCACATTGCCGCCGACGGGCTGGCGCACGGGCTGGACTTCCACACCAGCGCCAAGGAAGAATTCCTTGATGCCTTCGACCAGCACATCCTGCGGCCGCGCAATCTGGACCACAAGGTCATGTTCACCGGCCCGACCGGCGCCAACGCTGTGGAGGCCGCGCTGAAGCTGGCCCGCAAGGTAACAGGCCGCACCAATGTCATCGCCTTCACCAACGGCTTCCACGGCGTCACCCTGGGCGCACTGGCAGCCACCGGCAACAGCTACCACCGCGGCGGCGCCGGCACCCCGCTCAATGGCGTCACCCGGCTGCCGTATGACGGCTACTTCGGCGCGGACGTTGACACCGCCGCCTACCTCGAGACGATGCTGAACGACGGCTCCAGCGGCGTTGACGCGCCGGCCGCGATCCTGCTGGAAACCGTGCAGGGCGAAGGCGGGCTGAATGCAGCCAGCCCCGAATGGGTGCAGCACATCGCCGCTCTGGCCAAGGAACATGGCGCCCTGCTGATCATCGACGACATCCAGGCCGGCTGCGGCCGCACCGGCGGCTACTTCTCGTTCGAGGACATGGGCATCACCCCGGACATCGTGACGCTGGCCAAATCGGTCTCCGGTTTCGGCCTGCCGATGGCCCTGATGCTGGCCCGCCCGCAGCACGACATCTTCGGCCCGGCCGAACACAACGGCACCTTCCGCGGCAACACCCATGCCTTCATCACTGCAAGCGCGGCAATCCGCAAGTTCTGGGCAGACTCCGGATTTCAGCAAAGCACCGCCACTAAGGCCCGGCTGCTGACTGCCGCGCTGGAGGAAATGTCCGAACTTATCCCCGGCTCGAAGCTCAAGGGCCGCGGCATGATGCAGGGGCTGGACGTGGGTTCCGGCGCGCTTGCCGCCAGCATCTGCGCCCACGCTTTCGACAACGGCCTGATCATCGAAACCTCCGGCAACGAGGACCAGGTGGTCAAAGTGCTGGCGCCGCTGACCACGCCGGAGGACATGTTTGTAAAGGGCCTCAACATATTGCGCAGCGCGATCCGCGGCGTGACCGATTCAAGCAAATTTGCAGCGGAGTAAGACATGATTGTTCGCGACTACAACGACATTATCAAAAGCGACCGCAGCCGGGTGGTGTCTGATGCCCAATGGTCTTCGGTGCGGATGCTACTGGCCGATGACGGGATGGGGTTCTCCTTCCACATCACCTTCCTCGAAGCCGGATCAGAGCACACATTCGAATACAGGAACCACTTCGAAAGCGTCTACTGCATGCAAGGCTCCGGCTCGATCACCGATCTGGCGACCGGCGAGACCCACCTGATCCGGCCCGGCGTCATGTATGCGCTGGACAAGCACGACCGCCACACCCTGCGGGCCGAAGAAGAGCTGGTGATGGCCTGCGTGTTCAATCCGCCCGTGACCGGCAGCGAAGTGCACCGCGAAGACGGCTCCTACGCGCTAGAAACCACCTGAAGAGGCCCCGGCTGAGGCCGGGAGAGACAGTTTGAAGTTCCCTGACCACACCGTCGAGAAGATCGGCGGCACCTCGATGAGCCGTATCCGCGAGCTGCGCGATACGCTCATCATCGGCGGCCGCACCAGTGCTTCGTTCTATCACCGCATTTTTGTGGTGTCCGCCTTTGGCGGGATCACCAACCTGCTGCTGGAGCACAAAAAGACCGGAGAACCCGGCGTTTATGCGCTGTTCGCAAATGATGACAACGACCATGGCTGGCTGGATGCGCTGACCCGCGTGGGTGAAGCCATGTCCGAAGCACACAACCGTGTGCTGGACAATCCGGCAGACCGCGCCCGCGCAGAGGAGTTTGTGCGTGACCGCATCGAGGGCGCCCGCAGCTGCCTGTTCGACCTGCGGCGCCTGTGCTCTTACGGCCATTTCCGGCTGTCGAGCCAGATGATGCTGGTGCGCGAGCTGCTGTCCGGCCTGGGTGAGGCGCATTCCGCCTTTGTCACTTCCCTGATGCTGCAGCGCGCCGGGGTGAACGCACGTTTCGTTGATCTCAGCGGCTGGCGTGACGAATGCGAATGCTCACTGAAGGAGCGGATCGCCACCGGCCTGCGCGATCTGGATTTGGCGTCGGAAATGCCGATCGTCACCGGTTATGCCCAATGCAAAGAGGGGCTGATGCGCGAATATGACCGCGGCTATTCCGAAGTCACATTCTCCAGCATCGCCTCCTATACCACGGCAAAAGAGGCGATCATCCATAAGGAATTCCACCTGTCATCCGCCGATCCGGCACTGGTGGGGACAGACGCGGTGCGCAAGCTCGGCCATACGAATTACGATGTGGCCGACCAGCTGTCGAACATGGGGATGGAGGCAATCCACCCGAATGCCGCCAAGATCCTGCGCCAGTCCAACGTGGCGCTGCGCGTCACCAACGCTTTTGAGCCTTCGGACCCCGGCACCCTCATCGACAGCCAGCCAGCCAGAACTCCCGCGGTTGAAATCGTGACAAGTATCGATGCCGTCGCGCTGGAGCTGTTTGAGCAGGACATGGTCGGTGTCAAAGGATATGATGCCACCGTGCTTGAGGCGTTGCGCCGGCACAAAGTCCGGATAATCTCCAAAAACTCGAACGCCAACACCATCACCCATTATGTCGAGGCTTCCCTGAAAGCAGTGCGCCGCGTGACGAATGATCTGGAGCGCGCCTACCCTTCCGCCCAGGTCAGTGCGCGGGCGCTGTCAATCGTCTCGGCCATCGGGCGGGACCTGTCCGGGGTCAAGGCGCTTGGCCGCGGGCTAGCAGCCTTTGACAGGGCAGGTGTCGAGGTAATTGCCGCGCATCAGACGCCGCGCAACGTCGATGTGCAATTTGCGGTACCGCGGGCATCGGCCGAAACAGCGGTCGCTGTTTTGCACGCGGCGCTCCTTCCGGAAACTGGCCAGGTTCAAACATCAAAAGCGGCGTGAGCCGGACGTCTGCCTCCAGACGCGCTGTTGCCCTGGCTTTGCGGGCCAGGAGAAAGAGCACCAGTGTGGTGTCCTGATCCCGAAACGCTTCATGCGCCTTTGCACGCCGGCCTTGCAGCGGCCATTAGACAGGCCATTCTGACCGAAGAGCTCCCAGCCCAAGCCCGCCTTCCACCTTATCGCAGGATGGCAAACCGGCTTGGGTTGAGCGTACACAGTGTCAACCGGTGTCCAAATTTGACCCCCTATCGGTATGCAAAAGTGCCCCCATTCGCTTGGTGAGCTGACCTGGCACGGCGGAGCCCTCACATTGCTCAGCCGGATCGGGCCAGCGGGTTACAGGCGCTCACGCGCGTGTCTTGAACCGGTAGCTGCCGCGGAGATCGAGCGATGATGAACTTCCCGACACGCGCCGAAACCGGCCAGCTCCCCAATGCCATCACATGCCATTCGCGCGGCACGGCGTGGCACAGCTCTGCCGCGGGCCGATTTTGAGCCTCTGGAACCCTAAAAAATATGGCTTCACAAGGTTCCGACACACCCGAATTGACAAAGTTCAATTTTGTCAATTAAATCAAGGTATTGATCTGATTTTCAGCTTGCTGCGCGAGGTGTGGACCCTCTAAGACGCCCAGCCCGCTTCAGCCGTGCGAAATAGGAATAGGCCCGGCCGCCCTGTTCAAAGCAAGCAGCCTGATGCAAGCCGATGCAGAAGGGTTATGCAAGGAAGTGAAGCAGCCGACGTCTTCAAACTTTCCCAGGTCAGTGCACCTCAGGTGCACAGTCTCTGACCTGCTCAAAGAATCCGGAGCAGCTCATACGTTTCGGCGAAAAAAATTACTTACTCGCTTAAGCGTATAGTTTAAAATTATCCGCCAGAGCGCATATTGCGAATTTATTCGCCATAGCGTATCATCTCCGTATGAAAGAACTCGCTCGCACACCAAGACAGATCGGCTCCATCATCCAGCGCGCGCGCAAAAAGCGCCGCTGGTCACAATCGCAACTTGCTGAACGCGCTGGGTTACGCCAGGCCACGATCTCCCAAGTCGAAAACGGCGAGAAGCTTGCGAAGCTCGACACCATCCTGGCCGTTCTTGCAGCTCTTGACCTGGAATTCAGGATCGACGAGCGCACCAAAGGGCACGGGCAGGATATCGAGGAACTTTTCTAATGGGACGGCGCCCCGCATATATGCCATTGCGGATTTACCTGAACAACCGTCGCGTCGGAACACTCACCCGTGAAAGAAGCGGTGCCATCCTCTTTGCCTATCACCACGACTGGCTGGCCTGGGAGCATGCCCTGCCTGTCTCACTTTCGCTGCCATTGCGCGAAACGCCGTATCGGGGAGAGACTGTTGCAGCGGTTTTCGAGAACCTGCTGCCTGACTCGGACAAGCTTCGCCGCCTTGTTGCCGAAAAAGTCGGTGCCCGAGGCATTGACGCATACAATATGCTGACCAAGATCGGCCATGACTGTGTAGGCGCGCTGCAATTCATCGCGGGGGATGATTATGCGCCCGACGCTACCGGCAAGCTGGAGGGCGAAACGGTTGATGCCGGAGCCATCGAGAATATCCTGAAAGGCCTGAGCCAGGCACCTCTCGGCCTTACAGGAGATGACGCGTTCCGGATTTCCGTGGCCGGCGCACAAGAAAAAACCGCCCTGCTTCGGCATGACGGGCAATGGATCAAGCCGCACGGCGCGACCCCAACCACACATCTCATCAAGACACAGATCGGCGAGCTGCCCGGCGGCATCGATCTCTCGGACAGCGTCGAGAACGAATACTATTGCCTCAGACTCACATCAGCCTTCGGCCTGCCGGTGAACAACGCCGCCATTGAAACCTTCGGGGATACCAAGGCCCTTGTGATTGAGCGTTTCGACCGCCGCTGGACAAAGGACGGACGCCTCCTGCGCCTGCCGCAGGAAGACTGCTGCCAGGCTCTGTCCGTACCGCCAACCCTGAAATACCAGAATGAGGGCGGACCGGGCATGGCCGACGTACTCAGCCTTCTCAAAGGCAGCGATACACCCCTCGAAGATCAGGCAACCTTCCTGAAGGCTCAAATGATCTTCTGGCTGATCGGCGCAACAGACGGCCATGCCAAGAACTTCAGCGTGTTTCTAAGTCCGGGTGGCAGCTACCGCATGACCCCGCTCTATGACATCCTGACTGCCCAGCCTGCGCTGAACACCCGCCAGATCGAGCGCAAGCAAATGAAAATGGCGATGTCGGTGGGCAACAGCCGCCATTATCGCTTCGACCAGATTCACGGGCGGCATTTCGTGCAAACGGCCATGCGGGCGGGGCTCTCTAAAAAAAGTGCGCGCAGCCTCATTGAAGACATTGCAGAGCGTGCGCCCAAGGCGCTCGAAACAGCAGCAGAGTCCATGCCGGCGGGTTTCCCAACCGATGTAATTGAAGCCATCAGCGAGGCCGTCAACGGGCGCCTGAGCGGATTGCAATCGGCGCAAGCCCTGTGAGCGCAGCGGCCTGCTCGCCTGTGATTTGCCCAAGTTCCGGCATCTCGGCGATTAGCATCGTGCTTGCAACAGGTCCGATCCCAGGAACGGAGCGCAAAATGTCTGCACTATTTGCCAAGCTTTCATCTGTCACGATGATTTGCTCAATCTGAGCTTCAAGCCCGGCAATTTGGTTGTCCAGCAAACCTTTGAGGTCTTCGTCCATGACCGCGAACATATCGGCTG
>NZ_WLCM01000073.1:0-1885 GCF_013317235.1 Leisingera sp. ANG59
TCCGTGGCAGAAAGGCACCGTCGAGAACACCAACAACAGGCTGAGAAAATACCTGCCTCGCTCGACCGAGCCGACGGTGCTGACAAACCGATATTTAAGGTCGGTTTGCCACCGCCTCAATTCCACCCCGCGCAAGTGCCTCGGCTACAAGACACCAGCAGAAGTCTTCGAAAGCAAGCTGATGGAAATCCAGAACCGTTTGGAATAAAACGACATATCAGAAGTTGCGCTTCAGCGTGAGTTCACAGGTGGTATTGCACAAACGGCAGGCTATCCAGCCGGGTGATTGCCACCGGCGTCTGATAGAGCGCAGTCAAGCGTTCTGCAGTGGCGGCCTCTGCCATCGRGCCCTGAAACGCCACCTGACCGTCCCGCAGCGCCACCACGTGATCGGACCAGCTGATCGCATAGTTCAGATCATGCACCACGATCACGATCCCCTTGCCCTGCGCCTCCGCCAGATGCCGCAGCTGCGCCATCAGGTTGCGGGCATGATGCAGGTCGAGATTATTCAGCGGCTCATCCAGCAGCAGCCAGTCCGTGTCCTGCGCATAGGCCATGGCGATGAAGGCCCGCTGCCGCTGGCCGCCCGACAGCTCATCCAGGAACCGCGCCTGCAGCTCATCCAGATCAAACAGCGCCACCGCCTCGGCTATGGCCGCATGATCGGCAGGCCCCAGCCGCCCCGAACTGTGCGGCCAGCGGCCAAAGCCGATCAGGTCGCGCACCCGCACCCGGCTGGCGACGCTCAGATGCTGCGCCACTACCGCCATCTTGCGGGCCAGCACCGCTGGGACCGCCTGCGCCAGATCCAGCCCGTCCATGCGGATGCCGCCGCTGCTGGCGGTCAGCTGCCGCGCGATCAGCTTCAGCAGCGTTGATTTCCCCGCACCGTTGGGGCCGATCAGCGCCGTAATCCTGCCCGCCGGGATCTCGGCATCTATGCCCTGCAGGATGGGGTTTGCCGCCGGGCCGAAGCTGAGGTTTGAGACTTGAATCACCGGATTTTTCCTTTCACCAGCAGAACCAGGAACAGCAGACCGCCGCAGAACTCGATGACAACGGCCAGGGTGGATTGCAGGTGCAGCAGCCGTTCGAACACGGTCTGCCCTGCCACCAGAATGAGCGCCCCGATCAGTGCCGCGGCGGGCAAGAGCAGCGCATGTCGGTGGCTTTTCATCAGGCTGTGGGCAAGGCTGGTCACCAAAAGGCCAAGAAAGGCCAGCGGCCCCACCAGCGCAGTCGCGACTGAGACCAGCGCCGCAATCAGGCACAGCACCCGCAGCTGCAACCCGTCATAACTCACGCCAAGGCTGCGCGCCGGCGTACGGCCCAGAGCGGCCACGTCCAGCACTTGGTGGTTGCGCACCAGCCACAGGGCGGCCAGTGCCATCAGCGCCAGCCCCGCCAGCAGCGCAGAGCGGTCAATGCCGCTGAACTGGGCGAACATCCGCGCCTCGACCATGGTGAATTCCGACGGCTCCATCAGCCGTTGCAAAAAGGCCGTCAGGGTGCGGAACATCACGCCCAGCACCACGCCCGCCAGCACCATCAGCTGGATATCGTGGCGGGTGCGTCCCAGCAGGCTGGTGAACAGCACCAGCGCCGCGCCCAGCATCACCGCAGTTTCCAACGCAAAGCCCGGCAGGCCGCTGATCCGGCTGGCCCCGGCCGCGCCCAGCCCCGCCACCAGCCCGGTCTGCAGCAGCAGGAACAGCGCATCAAACCCCATGATCGAGGGCGTCAGGATGCGGTTCTGGCTGATGGTTTGGAACAGCACCGTCGCCACGCCGGCCGAGGCACCGACCGCCAGCAAAGCCGCCAGCTTGACCAGCCGCAGCTCCAGGATATAGGCGGTCGGGCCCCGCAAGCCCCGGAACAGGAA
>NZ_WLCM01000073.1:1892-11998 GCF_013317235.1 Leisingera sp. ANG59
AAGCAACCCAGAACGATCAGCCGCCGGTCAGCCATTGGCCCGCCGCCCGAGCAGAAGGTACAGGAAAACAGCGGCCCCGAAGATTCCAAAGACAGTGCCGGCCGGGATCTCATACGGGTAGCGCAGCACGCGCCCCAAGATATCGCATATCAGCAGCAGCCCGGCCCCGGCAGCCGCCACAACGGGCAGGCTTTCGCGCAGGTTGTCGCCCATCAGCCGCGACACCAGATTGGGCACCACCAAGCCGATAAAGGGCAGCATCCCCACCGTCACGATCACCAGGGATGACACCAGCGACACGGTGACAATGCCGAACCCCAGCACCTGCCCGTAGCGCAGACCCAGGTTCAGGCTCACGTCGCGGCCCAGCCCGGCAATGGTGAACTGATCGGCGGCAAAATAGGCCAGCAGCGCCAGCCCGCCTGCCAGCCACAGCAGCTCATACCGGCCCGCGAGGACGCCAGAGAACTCACCGCTCATCCAGACGCCAATGTATTGCAGCAGCCCGCCCTCGATGGCGATGAAAGTGACCACCGCCATCAGCAGCCCGCCATAGACCAGCCCGGACAGCGGGATCAGCAGCACCTGTTGCGGCGGGATGCGCCGCGCCAGCAGCATGAAGACACCGGTGCCTGCCAGTGCCGCCCCGGAGGCCGCCAGCATCTTGACCAGAATGGGCGCGCCGGGGGCCAGCAGCGTCACCGCCAGCAGGCCCAGCATCGCTGCCTCGCTGGTGCCGGTGGTGCCCGGCTCAACAAACTTGTTGCGCACCAGCAGTTGCATGATCACCCCTGCCACCGCCATCGCGGCACCGGTCAAGAGCACCGCGGCAGTGCGCGGGATGCGGCTGACCGCCAGCACCTGCAGCGCCTGCGGATCGCTCAGCAGCGTGCCCAGCGGCAACGGCTCGGCCCCCACCAACAGGCTGACCGCGGCCAGCGGCACCAAGAGCGCCGCCGCCAGCTGCAGCCAGCGGCGCGGCGCAGCCGTATTGGGGGCGGCCAAATCAGCCACCCGCTTTGATGCCCTGCGAAAACCCGGCTTTGATTTCTTCCAATGTCGCGCTCATCGACTGGATGCCGCCGCCCGCCACATAGATATTGGCGGCGTTCAGATAGACCACTTGCCCCCGCGACCAGGCCTTGGTGCCTGCAACCAGCGCGTTGTCCAGCGTTACCGCGGCGGCCTGATTGCCCTGCCCCAGTGCCACCGCGCGGTCCACCACGATCAGCCAGTCGGGATCTGCAGCAGCAATGAACTCGAACGACACCGCCTCGCCATGGGTCTGCGCATCCAGATCCGGCACCGCCTCGGGCAGGTCCAGCGCCTGATGCAGCCAGCCGAACCGCGACTGCGCCCCATAGGCCGAGACCCGCGGCCCGTTGGTCATCACGATCAGCGCATCGCCGCGCCCGGCCACTGCCGCACGGGCCTCTGCCAGCTTGGCGGTGAAGGCCGCTTCCAGCTCTGCCGCCCGGTCCTCGCGCCCCGTCAGACGGCCATAGCTGCGCAGCCGCGCCAGCGCCTGCTGTGCCAGACCGGTGCCCCAGATCGTCATGTCGATGGCGGGAGCAATCTCCGACAGCGGCTCAACTTGTGTGGAAGACCGCCCGCCCGCCACAATCAGGTCCGGCGCCAGCATGGCAATCGTCTCGAAATCCGGCTCAAACAGCGTGCCGGCAGAATCTGCGCCTTCCTTCAGATCGTCCAGATAGCTGACGAACATCTCCGCAGGCACGCCCACCGGCTGCACCCCAAGAGCGTCCAGCGTATCTGCCGCGGCCACGTCCAGAACCACGATTCTCTCAGGGATTTCAGGCAGCTCGACGCGGCCCCGGGCCGTCTCTACTTCCAGCCCCTGCGCCGATGCCGCAGCCGCCAAGGCGAAAAAAACCGGCGCCGCCAGTTGCAAAACCTTCCAATGTGCCATTTCCTGTCCTCTGATGAGATGGAATTCGGCTGGCTGACGAAGGCTTGCTGAAAATCAAGGGGGGCTTACCGGCACATGCGGCAAAAGTCCAGACGCGCCATTTCGCTGCCCCGGCGGCAGCCTGCAGATGCGCCCGCCCGGCGAAGGCGCGCAAATCACCGCCCTGCCTGCAGAAAACCTCTTGATGCAGCAGACCCCCGATTGTAAGGAGGCGGCCACCGCACGGTCCTGCACCTGATAAGGCTTCGACCCGAACCGTCAGCTTTGCACCTCCCAGCCCCCCGAACTCTGGACAGAAAGGCCCCGCGATGCCGCACCGGCTCCCCCTCTCCGATTTTCCGAACCGCCCGGCACAGGCGCAAAGCCGATGAGCAGCGGCGCAAAGACATATGAGGGCCTCTACGGGCTGGATGCCTGGGGCGACGGCATGCTGCAGGTCACCCCGGACGGTGCCGTTGCGCTGCGGCTGCCGCAGGCCCCGGATGCCAAGCCGACCCCGCTGCCGGAGGTGATCGCGGCGATCGAGGCGCGCGGCATCTCCGCCCCGGTGGTGCTGCGGGTGCATCAGTTCCTTGAGCAATCCCTGACCCAGCTGCACGAGGCCTTCAACAGCGCCATCGAGAACGCGGGCTACAAGGGCCGCTACCGCGGCGTGTTCCCGATCAAGGTGAACCAGCAGGCCGAGGTGATCGGGCATCTGATGGCCGCAGGCCAGAAGTTCAGCTACGGGCTGGAGGCCGGCTCCAAGCCGGAGCTGATGATTGCCCTGTCGCAGCCCCTGCCCGAAGACGCGCTCTTGATCTGCAATGGATCGAAGGACGAGGCCTTCATCCGGCTGGCGATCCTGTCGCGCAAGCTGGGCCACAACACCGTCATCGTCATTGAAACGCTGGACGAGTTCGACATCATCCGCCGGGTGGCAGAGGATCTGGACATCCGCCCGCTCCTGGGCGTGCGGGTCAAGCTGACCGAACGCGTCACCGGCAAGTGGCAGGCCAGCTCCGGCGACCGCTCCACCTTCGGCCTTGGCGCGCATGATCTGGTCACGCTGATGGACCGCCTGCGCGACAGCGGCTTCCTCGACTGCCTGGTGCTGCAGCACAGCCACCTGGGCAGCCAGGTGCCAAACATCTTCGACATCCGCCGCGCCGCGGACGAAGCCTGCCGCTTCTTTGTGGAACTGACCCGCATGGGCGCGCCGCTGACGCATATGGACCTCGGCGGCGGCCTCGGCGTCGATTACACCGGCGAGCGCCGCCCGGACGAGAACTCGGTCAATTACACCGTCAACGAATACTGCACCAACATCGTCGAAACCATCCGCTATGCGCTGGATGAGGCGGGCATCGCCCACCCCACCATCGTCACCGAAAGCGGCCGGTTCGTGGTGGCGCATTCGTCTATCTTCATCTTCGAGGTTCTGGGCGCCACGCTTTATGACGCGCCGGAAAAGCCGGAGGTACGGCCCGACGACCACCACCTGGTCTCGGACCTGATGGCGGTGGAGGCCTACATCGGCGGGCCGCGCTTCCAGGAGGCGCTGAACGACGCGATCTATTACCGGGATGAGCTGCGGGCGCTGTTCCGCCGCGGCCAGATCGGGCTGGAGCAGCTGTCGCGCGCCGAACAGGGTTTCCTGTATCTGGCGGGCCTGTTCAAGGCGGCGGCGCGCGGGGACGAGACCCTGTCCGAAGCCGCCAGCGCGCTCGGCGCCTTCACCGACCACTACCAGGGCAACTTCTCGCTGTTCCAGTCGCTGCCGGACGTTTGGGCCATCGACCAGCTGCACCCGATGATGCCGCTGCAGCGCCTGAACGAGCTGCCGTCGCGCAACGCGATGATCACCGACATCACCTGCGACAGCGACGGCAAGCTGGATCACTTCATCCTGGCCGACGGCACCGCCAACGCCCTGCCGGTGCATGACCTGCGCGAGGGCGAGCATTACCTGATCGGCGTGTTCTTTGTCGGCGCCTATCAGGAGACGCTCGGCGACTTGCACAACCTGTTTGGCGATGCCAACGTGGTCACCATCTCTCTGGACGGCCAGGGCGGCTTTGATATCGAGCACGAGACCGAGGCCGATACCATCGCCGAGGTGCTGTCCTATGTCGAATACGACCCGCGCCAGTGCCTGGAGACCTTCCGCAAGCGGGTGGAACGCGCCGTGAAATCCGGCAAGGTCAACGCCGCGGAGCGCCGCCAGATGATTGCCGCCTACAAGGACAGCCTCGCGGGCAGCACATATTTCGACTGAAGCCGCCCCCCGGAAGACGACCCAGGGGCACATCGGAACACCGGGGCCTTGGCCCCTTCTGCAAAGGAACAAACATATGGAAAAGGTTCTGGTTGTTGGCGCCGGCGGCGTCGGATCCGTCACTGTCACAAAAATGGCCATGCACCCGGAGATCTTTAAGGAGATCACCCTGGCCAGCCGCACGGTCTCCAAATGCGAAGACATCGCCGCCAACGTCAAGGAACGCACCGGCGTCACCATCCGCACCGCGCAGCTGGACGCGATGAAGGTCGCTGACACCGTGGCGCTGATCAAGGAAACCGGCGCCGAGCTGCTGGTGAACCTCGCCCTGCCCTATCAGGATCTGGTGCTGATGGACGCCTGCCTTGAGGCCGGCATCCACTATCTCGACACCGCCAACTACGAGCCCGAGGACGAGGCCAAGTTCGAATACAAATGGCAGTGGGCCTATCAGGAGCGCTTCAAGGAAGCAGGCCTGACCGCGATCCTGGGCGCCGGTTTCGACCCGGGCGTCACCTCGATCATGGCGACCTGGGTGCGCAAGCACAAGCTGGAGGGCATCCGCCTGATCGACGTGCTGGACTGCAACGGCGGCGACAACAGCAAACCGTTTGCCACCAACTTCAACCCGGAAATCAACATCCGCGAAGTGACCGCCCCGGCGCGCCACTGGGAAAACGGCGCCTGGATCGAATCCCCGGCGATGACCCGCAAGTACGAGTTCGACTTCCCCGCCGTCGGCAAGAAGAACATGTACCTGATGTACCACGAGGAGCTGGAATCGCTGTCGACCCACTTCCCGGAGATCGAGCGCGCCCGCTTCTGGATGACTTTCGGCGACGCCTACATCAACCACGTCACCGTGCTGCAGAACATCGGCATGACCAGCATCGAGCCGGTGATCCACAACGGCCAGGAAATCATCCCGCTGCAGTTCCTGAAAACCGTGCTGCCGGATCCCTCCGAGCTGGGTGAGCTGACCAAGGGCAAGACCTGCATCGGCGACATCATCACCGGCCCGGCCAAGGACGGCGGCGCAGAGAAGACCTACTACATCTACAACATCTGCGACCACGAGGAATGCTACGCCGAGGTCGGCAGCCAGGCGGTGGCCTATACCACCGGCGTGCCGGCGATGATCGGCGCCGCCATGGTGATGAACGGCACCTGGCGCGAGCCGGGCGTGTGGAACACCGAACAGCTGGACCCGGATGCCTTCATGGACATGCTGAACACCGACGGCCTGCCCTGGCAGGTGGTCGAACTGGACGGCCACCCGGAGTTCTAAGCACTCCAAGCAACCGGCCGCGGGCATCCACTGCCCGCGGCCAGACATACGGGCTGGTTTCATCAGAAGCCGGCCCTTTCCGTTCCCGCTGCAACGAAAGACCCCGCCATGGACATCAAAGCGCTTTCTACTGAAAGCTTTGCCCGCTTCGACCTGCACCGTGTGCCCTCCCCTTGTTTTGTCGTGGATGAGGTCGCGGTCGAGCGCAACCTGACGATCCTCAAAGGCGTGGCCGACGCCTCCGGCGCCAACGTCCTCTTGGCACTCAAGGCGTTCTCGATGTTTGCCGTCGCCCCGCTGGTGCGGCGTTACCTGTCCGGCACCTGCGCCTCCGGCCTTTATGAGGCGCGGCTGGCGCGCGAGGAATTCGGCGGCGAGGTCACCACCTATTCCGCTGGCTTCAAGGCCGAAGACCTGCCCGAAATCATCCGTCTGTCGGATCACCTGATCTTCAACTCCCCGGCCCAGCACCGCCGCTTTGCCCCCCTGATCGCAGAGGCCCGCACGAAGGGCGAGAGCATCTCCATCGGCCTGCGCGTGAACCCGGAGCATTCCGAGGGCTGGAACGAGAAATACGACCCCACCGCCCCCTGCTCGCGCCTCGGCACGCCCGTGTCGCAGCTCAGCGATCAGGACTGGGACGGCGTCGAAGGGCTGCATATGCACACGCTCTGCGAACAGCTGTTCGAACCGCTGCAGCGCACCTTCGCCGCGCTCGAGGAGAAGATGGGCGACCGCCTCAAGCAGCTCAAATGGATCAACCTCGGCGGCGGCCACCACATCACCATGCCGGACTACAACCGCGACGGACTGACCGCCCTGATCCGCCATATCCGCGAAACCTACGATGTCGAGGTCTTCATCGAGCCGGGCGAGGCGGTGGCGCTGCATTCCGGCATTCTGGTGGGTGAGATCCTGGACGTTGCCGAAAACGCCATGCCGCTGGCGATCACCGATATCTCCGCCACCTGCCACATGCCCGACGTGATCGAGGCGCCCTATCGCCCCGACCTCCTGGGCGAAGTCACGGACGTGCCTCCGCACCGCCTGGGCGGGCCGTCCTGCCTGGCGGGCGACGTGATCGGCGATTACGGCTTTGCCACCCCGCCGCAACCCGGCGACCGCATCGCCTTCCTCGACCAGTCGCATTACTCGATGGTCAAGACCAACACATTCAACGGCGTTCCCCTGCCCGCCATTGCGCTGTGGAACTCCGAAAGTGACGCGCTGAAACTCCTGCGCACCCCCTCCTATGACGATTTCAAGGACCGCCTGTCATGACCTACTTCCTCGAAGGCGAACTGAGCGACGCCGAACGCGATCCAGCCACCGCCCGCTTCCGGGTGATCCCGGTGCCGCTGGAGCGCACCGTCTCCTATGGCGGCGGCACCGAGGGCGGCCCGGAGGCCATCCTTGAGGCCAGCGTCGAGCTGGAACGCCTCTACCGCGACGCGGAACCCTGCGCCGCGGGCATCGTGACCGAAGAAGCCGTCGACTGCACCGGCCCCCTGCCCCAGGTGATGGAGCGCATCGCCGCCCGCACCGAGGCCGCCGTGGCCGCAGGCGCGGTGCCGGTGACGCTGGGCGGCGAACACGCGCTCAGCTACGGCGCGGTGCGCGGTGTTGCCCGGGCGCTGGGGCGCCCCGTGGGCATCGTCCAGATCGACGCCCACGCCGACCTGCGCAAGGCCTATCAGGACGAACGCCACTCCCACGCCTCCGTCATGCAGCTGCTGGCCGAGGAAGACGGTGTCCGCATCGCCCAGTACGGCGTCCGCGCCATGAGCCAGGAAGAGGTCGACCGCCGCGCCGCCTGCAAGGTGATCTCCATCGACGCAGAGGAGCTGGTCACCGGCAACATCCACTCCGTCACCTTGCCCGGGGATTTCCCGCAGGATGTCTATGTCAGCTTTGACGTCGACGGTCTGGACCCGGCGATCCTGCCCGCCACCGGCACGCCGGTGCCCGGCGGCCTCGGCTACTATCAGGCGCTCAACATCGTGCGCTCCGCGCTGGCAGGCCGCAAACTCGCGGGTTGCGACGTGGTGGAGCTGGCCCCCACCGAGGACAGCCGGGTATCGGAATTCACCACCGCCCAGATCACCTATGCGCTAATGTCCTTCGCGGCAGCCAAGTAACGCTCCGGCAGCCGGGGGCATCTGCTTCCGGCTGCCCCCAGAGCGGCAAAACTGCAACAGCGCTTAACAAACTAATTTACTCAACAATACCCCCTTGCGCCCGGCGCAAACCCTCCCTATCTGGCGCAGGCCTTTGACAAGGCGAGCCAGGAATTAACCCAAGCTAACAGCTCCAAGAACACGGGTTAATCATGGCACGAACTTCCAGCATCCGCCTGTCCGGGCTGCTCTGCAGCACCGCGCTCACACTCATCACCGCCTCCGCCGCGCTGGCAGAAGACGACGAGGTCCTGTCGCTCGACCCGATCGTGGTCAAGCAGCGCGACCCGATCGGCAACGCCGCCGACCGCGCCACCGCGGTCTATGTGGCCGACGCCGAGATCGAACGCGCCGCCATGGGCGACCTCAAGGACCTGTTTGCAGGCATCGCCTCGGTGTCCGTCGGCGGCGCCATTCCTGTGGCGCAAAAGATCTTCGTAAACGGCGTCGACATGCTGAACCTGGCCATCCAGGTGGATGGCGTCAGCCAGAACAACCGCGTCTTCCACCACGTCAGCGCCAACGCCTTTGACCCCGGCCTGATGAAATCGGTCCGCGTTGACCCCGGTGTCGCCCCCGCTGATGCCGGCCCGCAAGCGCTGGCCGGCCGCGTCGTGATGGAAACCATCGATGCCGGGGACATCATCGAAGACGGTGAAACCTTTGGCGGCAAGGCCCGGCTGTCCTACTCCGGCAACGGCGATACCGCCCAGGGCGCGCTGACGCTTGCGGGCCGCAGCGGCGGTTTTGAAATCCTCGGCTACGCCAAACGCGCCACCGGCAGCAACTACGAGGACGGCGACGGCGTTGAGGTCACCGGAACCGGTGCCGACCTGACCGCGGGCCTGCTGAAATTCGCCTACGAATCCGACCAGGGTCACCGGGTGGAACTGTCGCACCAGCAGCTGGAAGATTCCGCCCTGCGCAACTTCCGCTCCAACTTCGGCCCTTCCGGCTCTTTGGTGCGCTACGACACCACGCGCAAGGTCACCGCGCTGCGGTACGAGTTCCTCACCGGCGCCGGCATGTGGAACCCGGAAGTGGTCTTCGGCTTCTCCGAAACCGACGTCCACGCCCCGCTATATGAACCCAGCACCGGCGTTTCCAACACCTACTCGGCCAAGTTCCAGAACACCTTCTACCTGTCCCAGAACAACACCATCACCGCAGGTCTGGACTACCAGGAGAAGGAAAGCTCCTACACCAACGGCGGCCTGACGCCCGACGCACAGGAAAACAGCGAAATCCTCGGCATCTTTGCCCAGGCCCGCCTGCAGCCCACTGACCGCCTTAAACTGTCGGGCGGCCTGCGCTACGACTGGCAGGATTTCACCGGCCAGGACTTCGCGCAAACCGGCACCCCCTACACCGCCTCCCCCAGCGGCGCGAGCGGCAACCTGTCCCTGACCTATAATTTCACTGAGGAGTTCTCGGTGCGGGCGGCCTATTCCAGTGTGTTCGGCGGCATCGGGCTTGAGGACAACTACTTATTCTGGCGCGCTTGGGACTACTCCGCGCTGCGGTCTTCCCGCGCGGAAAACATCGTCATTGGCGCGGATTACGACGCAGGCAACTGGACCCTGGGCGCTGAATGGTTCGACACCGAAATCGACGACGTCCGCACTTTCTCCGGCGCAGCTGTCACCAACGCGGATTTCCGAAGCAAAGGCTACAACCTCGGCGCCACTTACGGCTGGGACAGCGGTTTTGCCCGCTTCACTTTCAGCCGCAGCAAAAACACATGGAACGGCAACGCCCCCTCCAGCTTCGACGTGCTGGATTACGGCACACCGCTGGGCAGCATTCTGGCTCTGGAAGTCCAGCAGGAACTGCCGCTGTACAACCTCGTCGTCGGCGGTGCCATCGACGCGGCGCTGGACTATAGCACCGGCTCCAGCGAACCCGGCCTGCAAGAACTTGAAGGTTACGAAGTGGTCTCCGTCTTTGCGGAATACACCCCGCCCGCCGCCCAGAATGTGAAAATCCGCCTCGGCGTCGACAACCTGTTCGACACCAGATACGCCGACCGCGCGACCTATGGCGGCGACTTCGCGGGTTTCACCGAACTCAACGAACCGGGACGCACCATCACGCTGACCGCGACCATGAAGTTCTGATCCCAAACGCAGCGCCTGCCACGGCGCTGCGCCCCTGCGGGCCTCGCGGTATCCGGCGGTTCTCCACCGGATACCGCAAACCTCACTAAAATACTCAGAAACCCCTTTTCCCGCCCCGCCGCACAGGCTAAGTACCGGGCGTGAAATCTCTTTCACAGTCGGCGCCCGGCTTTTTGCCCGCGCCGCTCCGCAGCCAGCTTCCCGCTAGTACTTGTCAGAAACTGACCCGGCCCGACGGCCCGGCTCCGCCGGCGCCCGCCGGCGCCGCGGCACGGCTACGGGAAGACCTGAACCCATGCACCCCGCCCCTGCCCCCTCCCTGACGGGAGACCCGCAA
>NZ_WLCM01000074.1 GCF_013317235.1 Leisingera sp. ANG59
CGCTGTAGCCCTTCATCAGTCAGCACGACAGATTTGGCCCGGTTAACCGGGTCATGGATCAAACCCTTCCGATGCAATCGATCCAGTGCCGACCAGTCCATTCCCTTCCAGGCGCGACGCTCATCATGCAGCGTCAACCAGAGCAGTCCCAGAACCGCGTCGTCGATCTTGTCCTCGTCGATCTCCATGAACAACGGGTATCACATCACAGCGCCAATGGGACCGCGGTCTTCGCCGGAGCCTTACCCTGTGCCCGCAGCTCGTCCAAGTCAGGCAGAAACCCGTTCTCCTTCCGCAGGCGCAGCTGATGCACATCCGCACCAATGCTGGCCGGGATCGAGTAATGCTGCTGATAGGTTGGCACCACCGCCACCACGCGGTCGCCACGCTCGACCAGCGCTTTTGTGCACCAGCATGTTGGCGCCGATGGTGCCATGGGTGACGATCACATTTTCCGGGCCTTGTCCCTGATACAGAGCCGCAATGGCACTGCGCAGCCGGTCCGAGCCCTCGATCGCGCCATAAGTCATCTTCATGCCCAGAAGCTCGGACAAATCAGCAGAGTTTTTCCCGGCCAGCTGCAGCAGCTCCTCGATGGTCAGGCTCTCAACACAAGTCTCGGCGAGGTTCCATTCGCATTTGGTCTCCCACTCGTTCATCCAGATTTCGACACCGAAAGGTTCGATATGCATGTTTCTCTCCTGTCTCTCAAGCGCTGGCGGCGCGGTAGATAGCGTTGGCCACGGCGATATCCTCCAGCCCCAGCCCGATGGAGCGGAAGAACACCATCCGCCCGGTCTCAGGCCCCTCTCAGGTTCCGGCAGCAAGCCCCGCGAGATCACCCCGAAGCTGATCCGCGCTCCAGCCATGATCCCGCGCGGCCAGCACCATCTCCCCGGCGCTAGCCGGCGTGGTCTCGCGATAGTCGCAATAGACCTGCGCTGAAGCCAGGAAGGCGGGCGCAATTTCATGCGCCTCAGCCGCATTGGTGCTGATCGAGGTGACCAGCGCGTCGGGTGCCACCACGGTTGCATCCAGAACCGGTGTCCCCGAAGAGGTGCAGAGCATCACCACATCCGCCCCCCGCGCGGCCTCTTCCGCATTGGCGGCAAACTCTGCCTCCGGGCAGATCCCGCGCCACGCGGCCTGCTTGCCCGCATCGGCGCCCAGGCCCGGCGATTAGACCCGCACCTCCTGCCAATCGCGCAGACCCTGCACATGCCGCCAATGCGCCTGCGCCACGGCGCCGGAGCCGATCACGGCCACCCGCGCAGACCCCTCGCCTGCCAGCAGATCCACCGCCAGCGCCGTGGTGGCCGCGGTGCGTTCGGTCGTCAGCCGCCCGGAATCGCACAGCATCAGCGGCTGGCCTGTCTCCATCGACATCAGCACGGTCCAGGCGGTGATCACCGGCCCGCCCGCGCGCGGCAGATAAGGCGACAGCTTGGCGCCAAAAGTGCCCGCCCCTGAAGCAGCCCCCAGATAGGTGATGAAATCCCCCTGCCCTTCCGGAAACAGCGTCAATGTCTGCGCAGGCTGCACCGCCTGACCGCGGCCCAGGTCTGCAAACAGCGCCCGCATTTCCTGCAGCACATCGACCTGCGGCAGCAGCTGCGCCACGGCTTCGGCATCCAACACAATCGGGGTTATCGTCATCGGCAAATTCCTTCTTTGTCCGAAGGGTAGCGGCCCCCCTGCCCTGCCGCCATCATCCCCAAGGATGATGCATGCCTCCCCGCCGCGTGTTATGGCAGGCAGACCGGAAGGATAACGTGGAATTTCAAGGCACTGACATTGCGGCTGCGAACAGCGCGCTGGCCAGCGTCATCAGCGGCCAGCGCGGCGCGGCCGGGCTTATCGCCGCCGCCCGACCTTTGCTGCCCTTCACCGCCGCCTTCTGCCTTGTTAACCGCCCCGGCCAGCGCCCGCACTACTTGGATGACAGCTACCCGCAAGGCGCCGCCAAGGACGCAGTGCAGCTCTATGTGAACAGCACCTACTTGCTGAACCCGGTCTACAACGCGCTGCTCGACGGGCTGCAGCCGGGGCTCTACCGGATGGCGGACCTGGCACCCGACAATTGGAACCCGGCGCCGGAGACCCCGGGTATTCTGGTCGAGGACGCCGAGGAAATAGGCTACCGCACCCCCGGCTGGCCCGCGGGGCTGGTGGAACTCACCCTGCTGATAGAACTGCCCGGCGGTGCCATGGGCGAGGTCAGCTTTGCCCGTCCTGTGGCGGCCGGCGGTTTTTCCGATGATCTGCTGGACCGGCTGCGCCCCTTTCTGCCGCTGTTCGGGGCAGCTTTCACCCGGCTCTGGTCCCGGCAGGCCCCGGACCTCAGCGCAGCCAAACCAGAGCGGACGCTACAGGACTTTGGCCGCAGCATCCTCTCCCCGCGGGAGGCGGAGATCGTGCAGATGATCCTCAAGGGCCATTCCAGCCTGTCGATCAGTCTGACCCTCGGGATTGCCCTGCCCACGGTGAAAACCCACCGCAAGAACGCCTATGCCAAACTGGGCATCAGCACCCAGCAGCAGCTGTTCAACGCCTTCCTGGAATGGCAGAGCAAGGCGCGCTAGCAGCGGCATTCTTCCCAAGTTCTGAATCACCAGCTTACACCGTGATGGCAATGACGATGATTTTGAGTGTTTTGCCTAACAGTCTTACGCTACGCGCGATCTCTTCAGACCGGGCAAAATGGCAAAGTGCCCTTAGCGGGCAAGAAGTCCAGTGAGTGCACTGACCCGCTAGCACGCCAATTGAGTGCAGTCTTTTCGGGCGCTGCCTCAAGCTTAAGCCAAGGCCCCATTCGAAAGTGGCGTCCCTTAACTTGAGAATGACAAGTCGTGCATCCGCGTCCACATAGCACCGAGCCCAGCTGGATTGCAGTTGATCGATAGCATTGACCCCTATAAATCAAAATGTGACAATATTTGAGCTATAGAAGGGATCTCTATACCTCATGCCATGGAGCTGGAAAATGCCCGGGTGGCCAGGCTTTCGATATGGTGCCTCGGCTCTCGAGCCACTGGAACGGCAGTTTCTGCTGTCTTCCGGCGAGATTCTCGGAGCTGTGCATCATGTCAGCCACTCTGAACGCGAGCAACTCCGCATCGAGCTACTAAGCGATGAGGCAATGCAAACCAGTGCCATCGAAGGTGAGATCCTGGATCGGCTCAGCGTTCAGTCTTCGCTGCGCCGCCATCTGGGGCTGGCGCCTGACAGCTATCCGGCAAAACCGCGGGAGCAAGGTGTCGCCGAGATGATGGTGGACGTTTATTCCAGCTTTGCAGGCCCGCTTTCTCACGAAACACTGTTTCGCTGGCACCATATGCTCCTGTCCCATGACCGCCGTCTTGAAGCCATCGGCGGCTACAGGCGGTACGCGGAAGCAATGCAAATCGTCTCCGGCCGCCTTGACCGGCCGACAGTACATTTCGAAGCCCCGCCTTCAGGTCAGGTCCTGCGCGAGATGGAACGCTATGTTGGCTGGTTCAATACCACCGGGCCGGATGCTCCTGAGCCCCTCCCTGCCCTGACCCGGGCCGGGCTGAGCCATCTTTACTTCGAGAGCGTTCACCCCTTCGAAGACGGGAACGGGCGTTTGGGCCGCGCCCTGGCCGAAAAATGTTTGGCGCAGAACCTCGGTCAACCAAGCCTCATTGCCCTTGCCTTCACCTTAGAAAGGGAAAGGAGAGCCTATTACGACCAGCTCGCAGTGCACCAAAAAACGCTTGATGTGACAGCCTGGCTTGTCTGGTTCGCTAAGATTGTGCTGAAGGCTCAGCAGGTCACACTCGACCGGGTCGGTTTCTCCATCGGTAAGGCGCGCTTCTATGACAGGCACCGGGACCAATTGAACGGTCGGCAAGCCAAGGCAATAGCGCGGATGTTCAGAGAAGGCCCCGAAGGTTTCAAAGGCGGGCTGAGCGCTGAGAATTATCTCAAGATCACCGGCACATCGCGGGCAACAGCAACCCGGGATCTGCAGGATCTCGTTGAAAAGGGCGTGCTCAGCCGTACCGGTGAACGCCGCTATACGCGATATTGGTTGAATCTGAACGAAAAGGCCTAGGACCACGGACCGGTTCCGCGGCCTCTGCTAGTCCGCTGTATTTCTCAGGTGGCGAGTGAAAGAAACGTCCAGTCCGGCTTTCGTTTCAGATCGTTCAGAATTCTGCTGGCGAGCCCGGTATTATTGTTATCGTCATGTTCGCCGGTGTTTCCCAGCCGTCGGATGAATTCGAGAAACATGGGCTTGGATAAAAGATTGAAACTGATGCCCCCGCCGCCAAATGAGCGCCGGGCACTGCCTAAAAATGCCCGCCACGGCGACCACGTGGATGTTGAGGTTTGGCCAATCAGCCTGGTGCCCGATATCTAGTTTAAGTCCCAGTGAAAGATCAGCTCTGTTTCTCTCTACGGCGAATTGTAGCAAGTAGATGCAATCGAGCCTCGCTTAAAGTTGGCCATGGCCAACTTCGCTATAAATGTCGGCATCGAGTTGTGATGCCTGGAGGTTAGAGCTGAAGAACTATCGGAGGTAGTCAGGTGGCAAAGTTCTTTCATTTCAAAATCATCTTGGCTAGAACGGCAAACACTGTCCCGACAATATCCAAGGTTCCAGACTGCGGACTGAGTTGGCCATGGCCAACTGTTGCGTCACTTTTGATGCTTGGTTCACCACCAATCGCTGGAAGGAAGGAAATAACTACGGTTGCAGCTGTCTTGTCTGATGACCAGCAATGATCCTTGTCAAATATCCATCAGGGTTACGAATGCGACTGGCATTGCCTATCAGGTAATCGAGTGTTTTTAGCAGGTGGGTCCATCCCATCGAGGCGATGGCCTTAGCCAAAGTTCTTTCACTCAAAGCAATAAACCTCCCAAGAAGGTAAACCGTTTCTTGAAGCTGTGACAGAGATTTAGGAATGTCGGGGAAGAAGGTAGATACATTTTCGAGTGAGAACCAAATGTCGGAGGCATCTTCGGTGCGCACAAAATCCTGTTTGTTGGCTTTAGTTTCTTTTTTTATTTCTATTTTGTATGTTTCTACTTGGCGGACATTTTGACCGTCTGCGCCGGACATACTAATAGTTTTGGTAACTTGGCTAGAAGATACCGTGTCCTCAGAACGAAGTTCTTCGACCGTTGGGTTTGCTTTCGAAATGTTATCAGGTGAGCTGGACCGATTAGGGTAGGGGGCCTCCTTGGCAATTTCCAATAGCTGATGATGAACAGCACGGACGCCCTCCACTCCGAGCGTTACTCGCCGTAAGACCGTTTTGGCTCCTTCGACAACATCTATGGAGGCTTTGCCCAGTGTGTCGGCGCGGCGAAGGAGTTCTGCCCGCAGAGCCAATGCCTGTGCCCGCAGGCCGCGGATCTCTTCTTCTTCCGCTTTGATCTGCCGAGCCAGGCGGATAATCCGGTCCGCGGCCAACAGTAGCGGAGAAATGTCGATGCCATAGGCATCAATAATCTTTCCGCTTGCCCTAATTGGGAAACGCTTCCCAGTAGCGCTGTCTTTGCGTCTGACCAAACCAGCAGCCACGAGGCGATCGATATTTCGGCGAAGCTTCCGATCGCCCATACCATTTGCACGCTCGCAAATGGCGGCATTAGACGCAAATATGACAAGCAGCATCTCGTGCGTTACAGGAACTTCTGCGCCGGTCATTTGGTCCTGGCAGGGTAGGAAGCTGAGAAGCGTCGCTAGGACGGAAACATTGGTGTCTGTCAGGCCCAAGCGTTTGCGCGCGATTTTGAGTGCAAGCAAAAGATCCTTGCGCAGAACTGGACGGAATTCTGCTGCCTGAGTTCGGGCACAATCCAAGTGTGCCTCGGCACGGGGTACCGCGGTCATTTTGGTTTCCATGTCGTTTCAGACGGCAAAAAGAAACCGTTCACCGAATTCGGTGTTGCAGTGATTCGATTTTGGAGGTACCAAGTAAGTGTCTAAGTTACAGGGACCCTCTGATAAGCTTCACCGCTGTCGGGGGGTTTCTTTTTACGCTCTGTCTGCCTCCTTGTGTTTCTGCTCGTTTTTTGCTGCTCGCTTTCATTAAGTTGGCCACGGACAACCTAATGAAAACAATGACTTAGCGCACTTTCCACTTTTTCAAACACGCCTATGTTCTAGTTTGGGTCCATTCTGAAAAAATCGTTTCAAGGTTTTCTTCAAGGAACCGAATGAATGCCTTACTGGACTTGTCGGCCTGTATTGTGATGCGGGCTTCCTTCGCTTTGAAGCTGACAGCGCCTCCGTAGATCTCTCCGCTCTGAGTAGGGGAGGGGGGGCGGCGAGCCGGTTGGCTGCCCTGGATCGCTTCAGCCTTCTGCATCGCCTTTATCAGGGCGATGAGGCGCTCGTTTGCATTAGTACAGCTTGATGGGATCATCTCGAGGATTGCGCCCTCTCCGAAACCGTTTTCGAGGGTCACCAGACGTCTCAGCTCATACCAAGGTCGGCGCCCGGAATCCCGGGCGGGTCCGATTGCACGGATCACAGAAGCCGGAACATCGCGTACAACGCTGATGAGCTTGCTGAGAGTGCCTTTGTCGACAACCAATGCTTCACAGATGTCCTGCCGGGTGAAACCTGCTTGCTCTAACTTGGCAGCAAAAACAGCTTGCTCAATAAAGCTACGCTGCAAGCGGGCTGAGTTTTCAAGCGCTTGAGATTTCAGGGCTTCCCGGAGATCCATATCCTTGATGAAGGCCTTGACCTTGATGCCAAGGGCGCGGCATGCGGCAATTCGGCGGCGACCATAAACCACTTCGTAACGCGGTCCATCGCCACGGCGGTAACGCACGAGGACCGGAAGCTCTTGGCCGGAGTCCCGAATGGATTCGACCAGGTCATCGAGGCCGTCCTGCACATCGAAGCGGTCAGCAATCTCGGAGTCAGCAATCTCGGAAACATCGATTTCCTGCGCTGATTGCGATGCAACCTGCGTCAGTACATCCGACATGTTTTTTAGCGACTTCGGCGCACCTTCTTTAGAAGGTGCAGGTGATGCCGCTGTAGAGTTATCTGCCGGTTTTTTCTCAGCCATTTGCTGTAGGCTTCTGGCAAGTAAATCACGCTTCATCGTCTACCTCCCGTCCCCAGGCTGTCTGGATCTTGCGTTCGATATCGTCGGCAACGCCGATTATGGATTCGATTGCCCGGTCATATGTTTTTCTGTTTTTTGAACCACTTAAGTCGACCTCAAAAACAGTCTTTTGAGCGAGCCCTGCGTCACTGACCGCAGAAGATTTCACGAACGGGGTCGGGATAACGCTGCTACCTAGGATTTCTTTAATCCATTCCGCAAGGTCTTGTTGAGCACTAATGGAGGTGTCGAAACGGGTCAGCAAGTAAGTGAAGTTATCATACGCTCCGATACCGCCATTTGAATGGAGGACCTCAAGGACGCCCGACGCCATGTCCAGAAACTGGCTGGCAGATGCCAAATCGACCCGTTCCGGAATGATGGTCATGAGAAGGGAAGTCGAAGCGCAGACCGCCGACATGGTGAGATACCCGAGCTGAGGCGGGCAATCGATCATCACAATATCATATTCATCCTCAACCTGGCGAAGCGCATCCCGGATTCGGTTGAAGAAGACTGGTTGCTCGCCACGACTCAATGCCGTAGGGGTTTCGGTTTCGAATTCAGACAGCATGATACCGCCAGGGACTAAATCCAGATTGGGAAAGTAGGACTTCCGCAGGACTTCTGTGATTGGAACGCGGTTTGTCTCGCCATCATTGTAACGGATGGCATCGTAGAGCGTCCCACCATGCCGGAAATCTAACTCAGGCTGGTAGCCAAAGAAGGTTGTGAGTGAAGCTTGCGGATCGGCATCGATAGCAAGGACTCTATATCCCCGAAGGGCCAAGCGCTGTACTAGATGTGCGGAAGTGGTCGTTTTACTGGACCCGCCCTTAAAATTTACTGTGGACCAGATTTGGAGTTTGTCACCATCACGCCGACCCGGCAAAAAATGCAACGGATCCTTGGCATTCTGCGCAAGGATCTTCCTAATTTCGAGTATGTCTTCTGCGGTATAGGACCGTTTGTTACCAGGGCCTTGCTCGACCTCTGGTAGCTTGCCATCGAAATGAGACTTCCGGAGGTATCCGTCACTCACCCGAAGCAGATGAGCCACCTCTGAGGAGGAGAACGTCCTGAGGTGTTTCTCTTCTTTAGGTGCTAGGAACAGCTTCGACATGGCGTCGAGTGCTTCCGAGAGCCTGCTGGCGTCCGCTCGAAGCTTGCTGTGCAATACTGCGTCCATAGTTACTGCCCGTTTTTTGACCTTCTTAGTTCCGTTACTGCCCGGTACGGGCTGATCCACGAGGTGGAGAAACGGCAGTTGAGGCCATATTTGCTTTTTCTCGTTACAGCTATGACCTCATGGCACTCGAATCTCAAGGAAAAATTGGAGCGGTCTAAGATAGGAATACGCGGAAGTTTTGCCGACAACTGGTGGATCTCCTGCAGACTATAGTTGCAAGGTGATTGGTAAGGTGTTGATTTGGAGAAGAAAAGGCATCCACAGCTTATCCACAGGATGGGCAGAGCTGGTAACTTCCCAGCTTGAGACCATCAGGTAGGGCTGTAACGCAAATAAGAGGCGTCCGTACGTAATACCAAAACAACCGTGTCTCAGTTGCTACATGTTTCACTCAGTCTTAGGCCATGTCGAAATGGCTGAGTCAGGCCTAATTCCGTTTCGACGCCACGTCATTCTGCCTGGATTCGGGCGGTACAGAAACGAAAAGGGGGCTGCCGGTTCATCCGGACGACAACCAAAGGTTCACTTGAGTACTGCCTGTCGCCCCAAAGTCCTCAATCTGGACGAAGGTGGGCTAGGCATGGGGGAAAACACACGCTTAGTCGGTGAAGGGCATAGGAGGATTTTCTTGCCTCTTTAGGGGATCCTTCATGGAGTTGTCCGATCCAGGTCGATTTTCAGTTTGATGTGTCAGTTTCAAACGGCGGTTTGAAGGCGTTTGCAATTTTCAGCCATTCACCCCGGTTGCCGGCTGTCCCCCTTGTTTCCTTGTTCCGGCCCGTAAGGCAGGGGCGGGTGCAACGGCGCTGAACGCTGTCCCTGCGCAGATGCCAGCCGGGAAAGACGAAATCGCTTGAGTAATATGCAAAATAGCTACATTTTGCGCACATGAATCGGAGCCCATCTGAAACCAAAGGCAGCGGCACAGATGCCGGAAAAGGCCCCAATGACGGTGAAACCGGGGAGGAGGACCTGTGGTTCCTGCCCGGACCGCCGGAGGAGGAGCCGGACTTTCTGCCGCCGCTGCCGCGCGCCGAGCCGGATGAGCGGGCGCAGGTCGCCAAGTGGCAACAGGCGCAGGCGGCGGAGGCGCTGCATCTGGCGCAGACGGCGGCGCGGTTCGGGGCGCTGGGTGAGCGGTTGCGGCGCGGGCCCGAAGGCTGGCGCCACAGGCTGGCGCTTGCCGAAGCGTCCGGGCTCAGCTGGCTGTCCGGCGACCGGATCTCCCCCGACAGGCTGGGGCTGTGGCAGGCCATGCGGGTCAGCGCGGCCGGCGATGATACTGCTGCACTGCAGCGCACCGCCTGGGCGTTCCGCCGCTTGTCGGGCGGCCCCGGCCCGGGGGCGGATATCGCCGGGTTTCTGGGCCGCCATGACGCCCCGGGCGAAGATCCCTTGTCCGGCAGGATCGCCGGGTGGAATGCCATCATGAAAACCGCATCCGCCCTGCATCCGATCGTCCGCGCGTGCTTTGCCTTTCACCTCTGGCGGATGGCGGGGATCGGGCCAGAGGGCGACGTTCTGGAGGGCGCGGTGATCGCTGCGCGCATTTCGGCCGGCGAAGGGCAGGGCGGGGCCCTGTTTGCGCCGGTGCTGATGAGCGGGGCAGGGGGGCTGCGCGGCGGCGGCGAGCCGCAGGAGCGGCTGCACCGCTGGCTGCAGGCGGTGGACCAGGGGGTTCTCCGGGCAATGCGGCATCTGGACCAGCTGGACCAGTGGGAGAGCGACGCCCGCAGCCGCGCCAAATCCCTGTCGGGCCGCACACCGCCGCGATTGATCGAGGTGTTCCGCAGCTGGCCGCTGGTAACAGCCCCGCTGGCCGAAGAACTGAGCGGCGCCAGCCGCGCGGCGGTGCAAAGGAACATTGCCTGGTTCGAGGCGAAGAACCTGGTGCAGGAGGTGACGGGGCAGGGGCGTTTCCGCGTCTGGCGGGCGTCCCTGAGCGGCGCGGCCTGAGCGGGTTTACGGGCCGGAGCGCCGCAGCTGCCCAACAGCACCGGATTTGGCTGCGAATTCCCAAGCCGCCGCAATGGCGGGTTTATGCGGTCGGGCAGTGGGGCTGCACTATTGCGTTCCTTCGCCTTCTGAAAACCGCTATCGGCAGATATGGATACCTGGGTTGTCATCTCCTTCATTGCCGTGCTGTTTTTCCTGATCGGCACGGCGGAGCCTTTGGCCGCGCGGCTGCGGCTGCCGTACAGCGCCATCATTGCCGTGATCGGCATCGTGCTGAGCCTTGGCGCCAGCTTCTTTTTGCGCACCGAACTGACCGATGCGCTCAACCCCGTGGCGGAGGCGATCCTGGGGCTGCCGATCCAGGCCACCATCGGAATGGACCTGCGCGAGATGGTCGGGGACGGCGTGCCCATCATCGTTCTGGCGGTGATCGCCGTTGTGGCGGCGACCGGGCTGGTGGGCTATTCGCTGCACTGGGCGAGCAGCCTGCCGCTGACCGCCTGCCTGCTGGTCGGCTCCATCGTCTCGACCACCGACCCGTCGGCGGTGGTCAGCATCTTCCGCTCGATTGCCGCGCCCCAGCGCCTGACCCGGATCGTCGAAGGCGAAAGCCTGCTGAACGATGCGGCGGCAATTGCGCTTTTTGGCCTGTTCTTCGGCTTTGTGATGGTCGGCGTTCCCGATCCCTCGATGCAGGAGGCGCTGGCGGGCTTTCCAATGCTGATCCTGTGTGGTGCGCTGACCGGCTGGCTGGCAACAAGGGCGGCGGTCTGGGTCATGAGCCTGTTTGCGGATTTCATCCTGGCGCAACTGTCAACGCCGTTTCAATTTTCCCCAAAAGTGCCGAAGTAAAATTCCCCACTTGCTCGGTCCCGGTGATCAGCCGGCGTTAGTGATCAGCGGCTCCATTCCTTGTCTTTGGCGGTCGCCCGCGGCGCTTCGGCGGAGGCGGGGGAGCGATCGGGGCGTTGGCGCGGACATGCTCGGGTATGAGGTCGGCATGGCTGCGCAGGCGGTAGCTGGCACCTTCGATCTGTATGACCACAGCGTGGTGCAGGA
>NZ_WLCM01000075.1 GCF_013317235.1 Leisingera sp. ANG59
CAGGTGGGAAGACGTCCTTCGCGGGACGATGGGTGAGGCGAGTTCGCAATGGGTCCAGTTCCGGCAGCATCATGGCTGCCAGGCCGCGAGTCAGATTGGACCGCTTCACTCTTCTAATCCCATGATGGGAGGGCCAGCGTGCCGATCCCGAAGAGAAGCAAGGGCCCGCGAAAGACCTGAAGTCCTGCCGCGAATGACTGCTCGATGGCGCTTGACCAAAGAACGCCGAATAGAGAAGGACCCGTTGATTGCCGGTGGGTGGCGTGATCGCGATCAGCGTACTGCGCGGATACTGCACCGGCCCGGAACAAAGGTGCGCAGCGCCCTTGTCTTCAGTAATGCGGCGGGCGTTCGTCAGCGAAGACCACGCCGCCGCCGCCGTCCTGCCGCCGCTCGGCTTCGCGCTGCATCAGCATGGCGACGCGGCGGGTCAGAACGTCGATCTCCTGCTGCTGGCGGGCGATCACGTCACTCATTTCCTCCACGCTGCGGGTCAGATGGGCGATTTGCTCTTCCAGATGCTGCATGGCTCACACCTTTGATTGCGGATGTGCTTAGATAGGCGCTTTGGCGCTGGGCGTCCATCACCAAGCCGCGCGCATATTGAAGATGAGAATTTCGGGCAAAAGGAAGCAGGCGTAAGACCCAGCGCAGCCTTGCCGCGCGGGGCGGCATCCGCTAGACCGCCGGGCGAGTGAAACCGCTACCCGTGAGGAGGCCTCAGATGGCCAAAGTGAAGAAACAGCCCCGCCCCAAGGCGCAGACGCCGAAGGGGTTCCGTGACTATTTCGGTGCGGAGGTGACCCAGCGCAGCGAGATGCTGCGGGCCATCGCGGGTGTGTATCATCATTACGGGTTCGAGGCGCTGGAGTCGTCGGCGGTGGAAACCGTTGAAGCGCTGGGAAAATTCCTGCCCGACGTGGACCGTCCGAACGAGGGCGTGTTTGCCTGGCAGGAGACCGAAGACGACGGCAACGGCGACTGGATGGCGCTGCGCTATGACCTGACGGCGCCGCTGGCGCGGGTTTATGCGCAGCACCGCAACGACCTGCCGACGCCCTACCGCCGCTACGCGATGGGGCCGGTCTGGCGCAACGAGAAGCCTGGGCCGGGCCGGTTCCGCCAGTTCTACCAGTGCGATGCGGATACTGTAGGTACTGCGTCCATGGCGGCTGACGCGGAGATCTGCGCGATGCTGTCCGACACGCTGGAAACTGTCGGCATTCCGCGCGGCGATTACCTGGTGCGGGTCAATAACCGCAAGGTTCTGAACGGCGTGCTGGAGGCGATGGGCCTCGGTACGGAGGATGCCAAGCGCGATGACGTGCTGCGCACCATCGACAAGTTCGACAAGGTGGGCGAGGCCGGCGTGCGCGAGCTGCTGACCAAGGGGCGGCTGGATGCCTCCGGCGCCTTCATCGACGGGGTTGGCCTCAGCGACGATCAGGCAGCACCCGTGCTAGCGTTCCTCACATCCAAGGCGGCGGATGCGGCTGGCACCATTGCCAACCTGCGCGCCGCGGTGGGCGACAGCAAGGCGGGCCAGGACGGTATTGCCGAGCTGGAGCAGATCGGCGAGTTGCTGGCGGCGGGCGGTTACGGTAAAGACCGGATCGAGATCGACCCCTCGGTGGTGCGCGGTCTGGGCTATTACACCGGGCCGGTGTTTGAGGCGGAGCTGACCTTTGAAATCCTGGACGAGAAGGGCCGCAAGCGGCAGTTCGGCTCGGTCTCTGGCGGCGGGCGGTATGACGGGCTGGTCAAGCGGTTCACCGGGCAGGAAGTGCCTGCGGTGGGTGTCTCGGTTGGTGTCGACCGGCTGCTGGCGGCGCTGCATGCCAAGGGGCGGCTGACGGCGGAGGCCACCGGCCCCGTTGTGATCACCGTGATGGACCGCGACCGGATGGCGGATTATCAGGCGATGGTGGCGGAGCTGCGCAATGCGGGCATCCGGGCCGAGGTCTATCTGGGCAACCCCAAGAACTTCGGCAACCAGCTGAAATATGCGGACAAGCGGAACTCTCCTGTGGCGGTGATCGAAGGCGGTGATGAGAAGGCCAACGGCGTGGTGCAGATCAAGGACCTGATCCTGGGGGCTAAGATTGCCGAGAGCGCGACGCTGGAAGAGTGGAAGGAACGCCCGAGCCAGTTTGAGGTGCCCCGCAACGAGCTGGTCGCCAAGGTGCGTGAAATTCTGGACGGGCAGGGCTGATCATGGCGCTTCGTTCCGACATTCAGGCCCGCGCCGCCCAGCTGCGGGTCCGGTTTGAGGCCGCTGGTGCGCAGGTGGTGGACACACCGCTGCTGCAGCGGGCCGGCACGCTGCTGGATCTTTATGGCGAGGACATCCGTGCCCGTGCCTATGTGACCACTGACGCCTTGCGCGGCGAGCAGATGCTGCGCCCGGACTTCACCGTGCCGGTGGTGGAAGCGCATATGCGCCACGGCGCCGAGCCTGCGCGTTACACTTATTCAGGCGAAGTGTTCCGGCGCCAGGAAATGGACCCCGACCGGCCCAACGAGTACCTGCAGGTTGGCTATGAGGTGTTCGAACGCGACGATGCGGCTGCCGCGGATGCGGAAGTGTTTTCGCTGTTTGCGCTGCAGGTGCGCGGGCTGCCGCTGCGCGCAGCGACCGGCGACATCGGCATTCTGATGGCGGCGGTCGAAGGGCTGAACACGACGGACAAGCGCAAGACAGCTCTGATGCGCCACATCTGGCGGCCGCGCCGGTTCCGCTCTTTGCTGGACCGCTTCGCGGGGCGCACCCCGGTGCCGGAGAGCCGCAGGAAACTGCTGTCGACAGAGGGCGATCTGACCGGCTCGGCAGTGGAGCTGGGCAAGCGCCGTGCAGCCGAGGTGCAGGCACGGGTGGAGGCTCTGCGCGAGGATGCCAAGGAACCGCCGATTGCCGAAAATGAGCTCTTGGCGCTGGAAGCCTTGATGGCGGTGCGGGAGACCGTGCCCTATGCGTTGGAGCAGATGCGCGACATCGCGGTGGACCTGCCGCAGATCAATGCCGCGCTGGACCGGCTGGACGCGCGTACCGCGGCGATGAAGGCGCGCGGCGTCGATGTGGAGAACCTGGATTTCGAGGCGTCTTACGGGCGCACCTCGATGGAGTATTACGACGGGTTTGTCTTTGGCTTCTATGCCGAGGCGCGGCCGGATCTGCCGCCGGTGGCCAGCGGCGGGCGCTATGACGCGCTGACCCGGCGGCTGGGCGACGGCGAGGAGATCCCGGCAGTGGGCGGCGTGCTGCGCCCGGACCTGATGCTGCAGCTGGAGGAGGCCCGCGCATGACCTTGAAGCTGGGGGTGCCGTCCAAGGGGCGGCTGATGGAAAAGACCTTTGACTGGTTTGCCAAGCGCGGCGTGACCCTGACGCGCACCGGCTCGGACCGGGAGTATGCCGGCGCCGTCGAGGGTGTCTCCAACATGGAGCTGGTGCTGCTGTCGGCGGGCGAAATCCCGCGCGAACTGGCGGCGGGGCGTATTCACCTGGGTGTGACCGGCACCGACCTGGTGCAGGAAAAGCTGCCACGCTTCGAGCAGCAGGTGGAGGAGCTGGCAGAGCTGGGCTTCGGCCATGCCGATCTGGTGCTGGCGGTGCCGCAGTTCTGGATCGACGTGGACACGCTGGATGACCTGGATGCGGCGGCTTCGGCCTTCCGCGCGGCGCATGGCCACCGGCTGCGGATTGCCACCAAATACCACCGGCTGGTGCGGGAGTTCCTGACCGATGCCGGGGTGGCGGATTACCAGCTGGTCGACAGCCAGGGCGCCACCGAGGGCACGGTGAAGAATGAAACCGCAGAGATGGTGGCCGACATCACCTCCACCGGCGAGACGCTGCGGGCCAACCACCTGAAGCTGCTGAGCGACGGGCTGGTGCTGAAGTCGCAGGCAACCCTGTGGCGCAGCCGGGTGGCAAAATACGGCGTCGACGAAAAGGCGGCGCTGAACACGCTGCTGGATCTGCTGGAACACCGCAAGTAACTGCTGCCTGCGCCTGCCGCGCCTGGTGATTTCGAGTATTTGAGCAAAGAAGAAGCGCTGGCTCTTCCGCCTTCTTCATTGTCTGAAACCCTCACTGCGCCACGCTTCCGGCAGGCAGTAGGCGGGCGAGGCGTGCATCCGCTGCACGCAATTCGCAGTCTTCCTTGAATGCAACGGTGGCGTGGTGTGCTCCCGCCCGGGGCAGAAAGCATCATAGATGCTTCCGCCCCGGTTGGGCCTTGCACCGGGCATCCGCCCGGTGATGGCGAGGCTGCCGCGGGGGGAGCGGACGGCCTCAGATAACCCCGATTTCCGCCAGCGCCTGTGACAGTTCCGGCGGCAGCTGCTCCTCCTGTTTCTTGCCTGCGGGCAGGTCGGCAGGGGAGTCTTCGGGCTTAAGGTAACGCCAGCCCTGGAACGGGCGTTTCGGCGCGGTATGGGTGCGGTGCAATTCCGGCTCCAGCACGATGGCGCAGCGGCGGATGCCGTCCTCGCCGGTGACCTCATCCAGCCGAAGGATGCGCTGGCGGCACTGGACCAGCCCCTTGATCACCCAGTAGATCGAACCGCCGTTCAGGATCTCCGCCTCGCGCTTGGGCCACATGCGGGTGACGTGGCGGGGCAGACCTTCCGGCAGTTCCCGGCGGCGCATCTCCTGCCAGGCCATCAGGCTTTCGACGCTTTCGGTGCCGACCGATAGCTTCACGAGATTCACGCGCTTATCCACAGGTTCCCCACAGAGTCGTCCAGAGCTTTGACAGTATATAGTAGTTTACGGATCGCCGACTTCAAGGTATTGTGTTTCTCCACGCATTTGCTGCAAGTAAGCCTTAACAAAAAACGGATTCGCCACGGCGCCCTGAAGAAGCAGCCGCTGCGGAGCCGTTTTTCATCAAGACCAAACGACTCAAAGGACCGACACATGAGCCGCTTTGCCGCCCCCATCGCCGAGCAGATCTGGGATATGAAATACCGTTTCAAGCAGGCCGATGGCGCGCCGATCGACGTGACCGTCGAAGATACCTGGCGGCGCATCGCGCGCGACCTGGCGCGGGCGGAAAAGAAGCCGGACGTGTGGGAAGAGAAGTTTTACAGCGCGCTGGAAGACTTCAAATACCTGCCCGCGGGCCGGATCACCGCAGGCGCCGGCACCGCGCGCCAGGTGACTCTGTTCAACTGTTTCGTGATGGGCACTGTGCCGGACAGCATGTCGGGGATCTTCGACATGCTGAAGGAGGCGGCGCTGACCATGCAGCAGGGCGGCGGCATCGGTTATGACTTCTCCACCATCCGGCCGCGCGGCGCCGATGTGAAGGGCGTGGCGGCGGATGCCTCCGGCCCGCTGTCGTTCATGGATGTGTGGGACGCAATGTGCCGCACCATCATGTCGGCCGGTTCACGCCGCGGCGCGATGATGGCGACCATGCGCTGCGACCACCCGGATATCGAGGCCTTCATCACCGCCAAGTCCGACCCCGCCCGGCTGCGCATGTTCAACATGTCGGTGCTGGTCACCGATGCCTTCATGGAAGCGGTCAAGGCCGACGGCTCCTGGGAGCTGCAGTTCGACGGCAAGGTCTATCACACCGTCGAGGCGCGCGACCTGTGGAACAAGATCATGCAGGCGACCTATGATTACGCCGAGCCGGGCGTGATCTTCATCGACCGCATCAACAAGGCCAACAACCTCAGCTATATCGAGAACATCTGCGCCACCAACCCCTGCGGCGAGCAGCCGCTGCCGCCCTACGGCGCCTGCCTGCTGGGTTCGATCAACATGGCGCGGCTTGTGGCCAGCCCGTTCGAGAAAGACGCGCATCTGGATCAGGCGGCGATGCAGGAACTAGTCGCCACTGCGGTCCGCATGATGGACAACGTGGTCGACGTCTCCAAGTTCCCGCTGGAAGCACAGGCGCAGGAAGCCAGGAACAAGCGCCGGATCGGCCTGGGCGTCACCGGCCTGGCGGATGCGCTGCTGATGCTGGGGCTGGAATACGGCACCGACGAGGCGGCGCGTCAAACCGATGAATGGCTGCACGCGATCGCCCGCGCCGCCTATCTGGCGTCGGTGGACCTGGCCAAGGAAAAGGGCGCTTTCCCACTGTTTGATGCCGAGAAGTACCTGAACTCCGGCAACATGCTGAACATGGACGAGGATGTGCGCGACGCCATCCGCGAGCACGGCATCCGCAACGCGCTGCTGACCTCGATCGCGCCGACCGGCACCATCTCGCTTTACGCGGGCAACGTCTCCTCGGGGATTGAGCCGGTGTTTGCCTATGCCTACACCCGAAAGGTGCTGCAGAAGGACGGCTCCCGCACCGAGGAGGAAGTGGTCGACTACGCGGTGCAGATGTACCGCGAGAAGTTCGGCGCCGATGCTGCGCTGCCCGAATACTTCGTGAACGCCCAGACGCTGAGCCCCGCGGCCCACGTCAAAATGCAGGCGGCAGCGCAGAAATGGATCGACAGCTCGATCTCCAAGACCATCAACTGCCCGGAAGACATCTCCTTTGACGATTTCAAGGACGTCTACATGCAGGCCTGGGACCAAGGCTGCAAAGGATGCACCACCTACCGTCCGAACGATGTGACCGGCTCGGTCCTGTCGGTGAGCGAGAGCGCCGACACCGCGCCGGGCGAGACCGCGCAGGCGCCGCATGAGAGCGACAGCGCGGAAGTGGTCTATATGTCGGAGCCGCTGGACCGCCCGCAGTCGCTGGAGGGCCATACCTACAAGCTGAAGTGGCCGGACAGCGAGCACGCGATCTACCTGACCATCAACGACATCATCATCAACGGCCACCGCCGCCCGTTCGAGGTGTTTATCAACTCCAAGAATATGGAGCATTACGCCTGGACGCTGGCGCTGACCCGGATGATCTCGGCCGTGTTCCGCCGCGGCGGCGACGTGTCCTTTGTGGTGGAGGAGCTGAAGGCGGTGTTCGACCCGCGCGGCGGCGCCTGGGTGCAGGGCAAGTACATTCCCTCGATCCTGGCCGCAATCGGCGGCGTGATCGAGACCCATATGGTCAAGACCGGTTTCCTGGAAGGCGAGGGCATGGGGCTGAAATCCGACCCGCAGGCGCAAGTGGTGAACCTGAACCAGCCCCGCGGCAAGGCCTGCCCGAGCTGCGGCCAGTTCGACATGCAGATGGTTGAAGGCTGCATGACCTGCCGCAGCTGCGGCCATTCGAAGTGCTCTTAGCCGTCGGCTTAGTCCACTTACAACTCGACACCACCAACAGATCAAACCCCGCCAAACTACTGGTTTGGCGGGGTTTTCTTTGTCGATTTCGACAGTGATCCAGAGGGAGTCGACGGGCATACGGAAAATGAATATTGGACAAATTTTAAGACACTTTATAATTGTAATAGTGTACCATTAAAAACAGTGCTATAGAGGTCATAGTTCCAGATTTAGTGCAGTTTTAATGCGACCCCACTTCTCCTATACCGCGCGCAGTTTCGAGGCCCCGCAGGGGCGGGCGCGTTACGCCTTGATCAACACCCGAACATCGATCCCCTCGGTAGCCGCCGGGTTGTATGAGGCCGCCTTGGCGAGCGCAGCGTCGCCCAACACGCTTAGCGCAGAGCTCCAAGGCATCCGCCCCCTATTCACGTGGGCGGATCAGACACGCCTCGACTTGGATGCGCGCCTGTTATCCGGAGGCCTTCTCGAACCAAGGGAGATCCGTGCCTTTGCGACCTGGCTCCATCGTGCATTTCTTGAGGCCGCCGATCGCACGACATTTCCGTCCGAGAACATCAAGGGGTTCAACACCTATCTCTTTGCAGCGCAGCGCATGATGGATTGGTTTCACACGCAATACGCTGCCGACGCCGGGCATTTGCCGCGCAACATTGCTGTGGCGAAAGCGATAGAGACGACGGCCCGCGTGTGGCGCGAGCGGCGCAAACGCACGCGCGTGCTCGAAACGGCCCCGGACCTCGAAGAAGACGGGATCGCGGAGATCGAAACGTTTCTGCATAGCGCCGCCAGCGCGCCCAGCCCAGACCCGCTTTGGGTTCGCGGGTACCTGATCTGGCGCCTGGCGATCGAGTTCGGATTTCGGATCGGTGAGATCCTCGCTCTCCGCCTGGAAGACTGCCCGACCCGGATGTCCCGCGCCTTTTGCATCGTGCGTGTTGAGGATCGCATAGGGCCACCCGATCCTAGGGGCAAATACGCACCGCGGCCCAAGACGCTGGGTCGCGAACTTGAACCCGTGATCGCTCGCAGCGCCTTTCCCAGGCTGCTAATCGATTACATGACGACGCATCGCGTCTCATGGAGGCGTTCGCCGTCCGGAGCGCGCCTCAAGCGCCCGGTGGTTCACCACACGTATCTCGTCGTCAACGATAAGGGCGATCCGCTCCCTCAAAGGTCCGCGACCAACCTTGCCGCCTACATCGCGCGGGAGACCGGCGTCGACTTCACCTGGCATCTGGCGCGCCATGCCTTCTTCAACCGAGCTTACGAGGCGGTGGCGCGACTGGAGGATCCCACGCAGCGCGAGGTGCGGACCGGCGACCTTGTCTACTGGGGTGGCTGGTCGGATCCCGAAAGCCTGAACATCTACATTCGCCGAGCTCGGCAGCAGCGGGCGCGCACGGCGCTTCGCGTCTGGGGGAGCGCGGCGCTCGAATGGAAGGCCTTGTCGCCGTCATGAAATACAACGAACAGCGCGAACTCTGGGAGGATAATGGTCGGGAATATATCCTGAATGAATTCGATCCCCGCAATCCTGTCTATATCGAAGTCCACGAAGATCGTTGGGTTGGAAATTGGCTGAACGACCCTCGTGTCTTGGTTTGGCCGAGAACGCTGGATCCCGATCTTCGCTCCGTTTTGTCGCTTGCGTTGCGTCGGCGCTTGACGCGGTATGCCCCGAACCGGCTTGAAAGGCTGAGTGCAGTTTTGGGGCGTCTTGCCACTGCTCAGGAAAGGGCAATCGATGAGGGCCGCATAGCAGCGCCCTATACCGTAAATGACCTTCATGACCCAAAAATTGTTCGCGACATCTGGTCCGCAGTTCCTCCAGCTAATCGACCATACCTAAGAACCCTTGTAGCCGACCTCATCGAAACGGCAGGGAGGGGCGATCTGAACAGTGTTGTCGTCCAGATGCGCTCCTGGAAAGCTAACCGTAAGCTCGCGTGGGGTCAGGATGTGCTGCATTGGCACCCTGAGATTGGATCCTTGACCTCCGCGGAACTCGAGATTCTGAGAACTGCGATCGCGCGAAAGCCCCTCGAAGATGAGCTGCCACGCGACCACGCGTTGCGCCTGATCCTGCGGATCGCCCTGACGCTACTGCGCCGAACCTCGCAGATCGCGCTGATCAAAGCCGACGCCATCCGGCGCGAGGAAAGTGCGGTCGGCGTGACCACCTCCCTGCGGGTGCCCCTGATCAAGGGACAGACGGGCGCTGAAGAGCGCTATGAGCCCGTCCCAATCGACCTTGCAGAGGATATTGAAGCGTTTCGGTGCAGACCCGAAGTAAAATCCTCCCCGATCGCTCGGGAGATGCTCTTGCCGCTTCCTTCCACCCGTGAACTTGCTGGCGATCACGCCATCAGACCATCGGCCCGGGTCCTGAACCGCCTCATCAGGGGCTGGTTCAATGCGCGGCGCATCATCTCGCCGCGCACCGGAGAGCCTATGCGCATGACGATCACCCGAATCCGCCATACCGGAGCCACACACCTGGCGATGCAGGGTGTGGCGCTCGAGGTCATTCAAGACGTGCTCCAGCATGACAACCCATACGCAGCGCACTACTACATTGACGCCGTCGGCGCGGAGTACCTTCCCGCCTTCGAGAAGGCGGACCGCAACCTTGGGGGGCGGTTCTCCATGATCCGGGACGCCTTTTTCAAGGGGCGCATCGCCAGTCCCGACGAGCCCCCCGACCAGCCGATCATCGTCCCGGACGCACAGGCCCCCGCAATCGTTGGGGCGTGCGCCAGTGGCGCGGCGTGCCCTGTCCATCCGCTTTTCAGCTGTTACTCATGCGAGCATTTCCTTGCCTTTCGCGACGCCGATCATCAGCGCGCGCTAGATTACATCGAGGCGGAAGCGGATCGCTGGCGCGAGGCCGAGGGCCAGACGGCGCGCTCAAAGGCTCTGAAGGACTTTGATCGTATCGCCGCCGGGGTTCAGGGCGCGATAGACGCCATCGCACGTGAAAGAGGTGAAAATTGAACGTTGCCCGATTCCGTGGAGTTCAAGACGTCGTCGCCGACCTGTCAAGGGTCGGCGGCTCCGACGCGCTCCTGCAATCTTTGCCGCGCCTCTTCGCCGAAGCGCCCGATTGGCTGGATTACGAGGCTTCCACCTGGAACGTCGCCCCGCTCAACAAGCAGGCGCGATCGAAGATCAGCCGCCTGGACTTCGCCCGATACGGGAATGGCGACGTTGGAGAAGTCTGCAAGGTCTATCTCCTTTGGAGCATTGTAGAAATGGGGCCCTCAGCAAAGTCTCTCAGGCTCAAGTATGACGCCATGAAGTCTCTCTCCGATGTCCTCCAGGCAAGGCCTCTCGCCGCGATCCGAACAGAAGATTTCCACGTGGCCGAGGCGCTTCTCGCGAAAAGCTATGCTAAAGGCACGGCGGCACGCTGGGCAGGTTCTCTTCAGACGTTCGCCACATGGCTTGCGCTCCATACGGGAATTCCCCTTACCTATAAGAGCCGTCTGCGCGTCCCGGTCGCTCACGGTTCCCGCGCCTCCGACGCAGCGAGGGCGGAGAAGCTTCCGCCAGACGAAGTTATTGCGGCGGTTGTCGAATTGTGGGCGCGCGACGATCTGAGGTAAGCACCCGATTTCTACCGCGGGGGCTGGTCCTTGACGCGTGCGATGATGTCGGGATCGTCGACGGAGTCTTGTAAGAAGTCGTTCCAGCGCTCCGGCGAACGCCGGGCGTCCGCGAGCATGTCCTTCAGTTCGCAGATGCCATCGTCGGTCAGCGTCGTGATGTATTTGTCTTGCCCGATCTGAACGCTGACGATGCTGCCGTAGGACAGGTTGTCGTCGTTGCTCACGATGGCTTCGAGAAGTCC
>NZ_WLCM01000076.1 GCF_013317235.1 Leisingera sp. ANG59
AGCGCTGTAGCCCTTCATCAGTCAGCACGACAGATTTGGCCCGGTTAACCGGGTCATGGATCAAACCCTTCCGATGCAATCGATCCAGTGCCGACCAGTCCATTCCCTTCCAGGCGCGACGCTCATCATGCAGCGTCAACCAGAGCAGTCCCAGAACCGCGTCGTCGATCTTGTCCTCGTCGATCTCCATGAACAACGGGTATCACATCACAGCGCCAATGGGACCGCGGTCTTCGCCGGAGCCTTACAGCAAACCAGACGGGAGGCAAAAATGCTGCATTCCTACAGCGACCTGAAGACCTTTGCGATCCGAACCGAAGACGGGCGGACCGGCAGAGTCGATGACTTCTATTTTGACGATTCCACTTGGAAGGTCCGCTATCTGGTGGTGCATTCAGGTTTTTTCATGACCGGGCGTCAAAGCCTGGTCGGGGCCGATCTTTTAAAAGCGCCAGATGTCTCAGAACAAGAATTTCCGGTCGCATTGACCGAGGAGCAGCTGAAATCGGCCGTGCCGCCTGAATCTGATGCGCCGGTAAGCAAGCAGACCGGTGGCACCGTCAAGGCAGAAGATATCCCGCTATGGCCGACCTTTCTGATTGGAGCCAGTGACCCCTATTCGCCTGCATTGGCCATGGACCAGCTTGGACTTGATCCGTTGGGCAAAGGGGGGCGCTCCAGTGAGAAGCGCGGCGATCCGCATCTGCGCAGCATGGCAGAAGTCTCGGGCTACACGGTCGCAGCTTCTGATGGCGAGTTCGGCTCGGTCATTGATTTCCTGATAGACCCCGACGGCTGGCAACTGCAGTATCTGGTAATCGACACCGGCAATTGGCTGCCCGGCAGGCAAGTGGTGGTGACAACCGGGTGGATCACTGAGATCGACTTGACGGAAGGGAATATCCGGGTCGGCGTCAAACAGCAGGCTATAGAGGACGCCCCGCGCCTTCGTGATGTCGAAGAACTCAAGCGCAGCAGTCTCCAGGAAGCCATGGAGCGGTACGGAGCCATCGGGTACTGGCCGGTTTGATCCTCAAGACTGCGGGCAAACCCACTCCGCTCTGCGAGCCGCAACGGGGATTGGAAGATGTCAAAGGACCACGCTGAAAAAACGGCCGCTCTCTACCGGATGGTCACGCCCGGCCATCTGTGCCCCTACGGCCTGAAATCAAAGGACCTGCTTGAACGGCAAGGCTTCCGGGTGCTGGATTACCATCTTAAAACGCGGGAAGAGACCAAAGATTTCATGGAAAGGCACGGGGTCGAAACCACGCCGCAGGCATTCATCGGCGGCGAGCGGATAGGTGGATATGATGATCTGCGCGTCCATTTCGGCCTAGCCTCCCCGCAGGAGACGCGGAGTGATGCAAGCTATCAGCCGGTGATCGCCATCTTTTCGGTAGCCCTGTTGCTGGCACTCGCGCTGTCATGGCATCAGTTTGGTACACTTTTCACACTCCGGGCGGCAGAGTGGTTTATCGCCCTGTCTATGACTCTCCTTGCCATTCAGAAGCTGCAGGATGTCGAAGGCTTCTCGACCATGTTTCTTACCTACGATTTGCTGGCTCGCCGGTGGGTAATCTACAGCAAGATCTACCCGTTCGCCGAAGGGCTTGCAGGCATCCTCATGACCGCAGGGGCTCTGACTTGGATCGCCGCTCCAGTTGCATTCTTGATCGGGGCGATCGGAGCGGCCAGCATCATCAATGCCGTCTACATCGAAAGGCGCACGCTCAAATGTGCCTGCGCGGGCGGAGGCTCCAAGGTTCCTCTGGGATTTGTGTCCCTGACCGAGAGCTGCATGATGATGGCAATGGGGACCTGGATGCCACTGAAATCGCTTCTGTTCTGAAACAGTTCGCCATTCTCCGCGCAGGAGATCAGAAATCGCGCCGCCAATTGCTCCTCTGACTTGGGATTATGGGTTTGCAAACATTGGCAACTCAATGGAAAATGCCGGAGATAGGGGGCATTCATTGGCAGACGAAAAACCAAAACGCGCTGAACGCTTGCAATTGATGCTGACCAACGACGAGATCGAACTCGTCGATAACTGGCGTTTCGAGAACAAGATGCCCAGCCGTTCGGCTGCCGTGCGCGCCTTGCTGCGCCTCGCTTTCGAAGCTGACGAACTGTCGGGCGGGACCGACGAACGCGGCGCGGTCGGCGTTTCCTCCGCTGATGTCGGAATTCTCGATACCGATGAACGTGTCGACAGGCTTGTTTCGATAGAACAAGCCGAGGCCTCTATCCTCATCGCGGGAACCGACCTCTTGGCCGGGCATGCAGCCAAGAGCATTCTAGCCGACGCAGGCTTCTATGCTGTCGGGCCGATCACAGCTGCAGAGAATGTCCAAGACACAGGCGCTGTGGCGGCCTTGCTGATAGCGGGCCACTCTCAACAATCTCTCGGTGAGATTGCAAGGAATGTGCGTGCGCTAGAAGTACCAGTCCTTGTTGTTATGGATGGCGATACCGCCGAGGAGTTGCCGGCAGGATTTGACGATTCGCCAGTTATCAGCTACCTCAGCATGCCCGAGGCGTTGCAAGAAGCGTTGAGAAAACTGCTCTCCCATTCCGAAGAAAACACCTAGCAGCAGGCTACTGCTGCCGCAGCCTATGGCAATAGGCGACTTCACGGAGCAGGCGATGTTAGTGCCAAGCGCACAATAGATGCTGCTTCCTCGTTCGCTGCGAGCAATGCAGGCCTCGTGCGCATCACGGGTGATCTGATGCAGTGCCGCGGAGAATCCTGCCTGGCAGCGCTATATCAGTGAAAGTTTAAAGTATGCCCGTGCCGCTAAAGCAGGGCTTTTGGCGGGACGCTGGGAACCCGCCGGAAAAACTAGCTGGGTTCCAGCGTTTCTTTACCGTAACACGCAACTTTCGAGGAGGGAGATTGATATGAACTGGGAACAGGTCAAAGGCCAGTGGCAACAGCTTAAAGGCCAAGCACAGCAGATTTGGGGTGAAATCACTGATAATGAATGGGATCAGATTGATGGGCGCCGCGAAGCTCTGGTTGGCAAGATCCAGGAGCGGTATGGCCGCCGGAAGGAAGAAGCCGAACGAGAGATCGATGAATGGCTGCATAAGCTGTAATGTTTTGATCAAAAAATAGAGGTAATAGCGGCCTTCAGGCCTGCTTCCTGCAGGTTCCCACGCTGGAGGCCAACTGCCTGGGTCAAGGCGTGTGGAGAAAATCCGGGCGGCCCGATATCGACGGCAAAAGAACGGCCCGAAATAGCCAATCCGATGTTGCAACTGGGTGAGCGCGGCGTAGCCGTGTTCGGTTGGATTATGAATCTGGCCGATCCGCCAAATGATCGGGGTGCATTCTATGCCTGCCCATGCCTGCCAGAAGGAACGGGAAACTGGGTGCGGCGATGATGCCCCCCAGAGAGTTGAGTTCGAATAGGAGTGAAAATGACGAAAGTTACTGAAGATCAGTTTCATTGGGAGGGCGACAGGCTCATTCATAGGCCAACCGGTGCTACCTTTAGTCTGAACTCCGAGTGGGTGAACTTTGGCCGTGCCGGTGAAACTCTTGACGACAGCACCAGCTATGAGCGTGAGGATGTTGCAGATGTAGCGAGCCGCATGGTGTTTGCCGAGAGGGAGTGCCGCAAGGCTGGGCCGAGCTAGGGGTAGGCTTTTCCCACACCCGCCGGCGCCTCTGGTGACCTTTCTGCTTTGCGCAGCCGGTGACATTTCTGGATGGTTGCAACAGGTCTGAACGGCAGCGTATTATAGAAGCCTACAGACGATACTGGTTTGTGCAATCGGCTGGTAGGGTTCACCTTTCCCGCACAGCATCACTTCTATCGCAGTTCTTCAGAATGGGACCGATCCGCGATACTTCTTCAATAAGCAGGTCTAGGTCCTCGCGCCTGGTGCGATGGTTGCAGATTGCCACCCGCAGACAATGATGTCCTGCAACGGGTCCGTTGCATTAACAGCAGAGGGCTGTGTTTGTCGTCGGCGCTGAACGGTCCCGGCGGATCTTTGCGGCAAATTGATGCCCGAACCGGTTCACCCAGTCACGGATCGTCTCGTACGAGACTGTGACACCTCGTTCCGCCAACAGATCTTCGACGTCGCGCAGGCTCAGAGTGAACCGATAATAGGCCCAAACGGCGTAACCAATCACACTCCGTGGAAACCGGAAGCCTTTGATCCGCGACAAATCTTCGATGTTCAGCATGACAGAAAACTACCCCGCCGATGCGTCAGCAACCTGACAAAGCCGATTGGGGTCACCGATCAGGATCAGGCGTCTTACCTGCCGCCAGTCGATGGCACGCATGAGGCTGGCCATAAGGACAAGGTCCAGCATCGACGCTTCACCAACGACAATTGTTCCGCTTCCGGGCGCGTTTGCCGTCGGACCGCTTGAAGATGAGGTTGTTGTTGAGCCAGCCGCCTTTCGCCAAGCGAGAATGGACCGTGGCCGTGGTAACGCGCTCGCTCTCACGTCCGTGCATTTTGGCACGCCGCGGTGGGAGGTCTTACCGGTCGGCGCCAGCACGGTGATCGGTGCCCCGTCGCCTTCAGTCTGCCGTACAGCGCGAATGATGGCGCAGATCACCGAGGTCTTGCCGGTACCGGCCGCTCCTGTGACCACTGACAAAGGCCGTCTGAAATTTTCTGCGCAGGCGTCCCTGACCGCGCTAAGGGATTTCCGGCGCACGCAATACGGCCGGGGCAGGTGATGGGACCGCGAGTTTCAAAAAAATGTCTTTTTTGTTTGGAGGTTAGAGCGACTTCATGTTTCGATAAGGCATATCGTAGTTGGGCGCTGCTGCAGAAACGCGACCGTGTCCTATCCTATCAAGGGGTTCAACCGCACAAGACAATTTTGAAGCCAACGCCCAAAAAGCAGGAGGTAAACATGACCAAGAAGAACCAGGAACTGATGAACCGGTTGGCTGAGGCAGCCCGCGCTGGCAGCATCTCGCGCCGGAGCTTCATGCACTACTCGCTTGCCGCCGGCATGACCGCCACGGCGGCGACTGGTCTCTGGACCACCAAGGCAGCCGCTCAGGCCAAACGCGGCGGCACCTTCCGGTGGGGCATTCACGACGGCAATACCTCCGACACCCATGATCCCGGTACCTATTTAACGCGGGTGATGATATTCCTCGCTCATACCCATCGCTCATACCTGACGATGATCAATGGCGACGGTTCGCTTGGCCCGGATCTGGCCGACAGCTGGGAGGCCAGCGTCGACGCGTCGGAATGGACCTTCACGATCACCAGCAATGCCAGCTTCCACAGCGGCCGCCCGGTGACCGCTCATGATGTGGTGGCCTCGCTCAACCACCATCGTGGCGACGCGACCACTTCTGCGGCCAAGGCCCTCTTGTCGGACGTGACCGACATCAAGGCGGATGGCGACCATACCGTCGTGGTTACCCTTACAGGGGGCAACGCTGACTTCCCGTGGCTTATGACCGACTACCACCTGGCGATCTGCCCGGCGAATGACGACGGAACAATCGACTGGAAATCCGGCGACGGCTCGGGGCCATACAAGATCGACGCGGGCGAATTCGGGGTTCAGTTCAGCTTGTCCCGCCATGACGGCTGGCACCGCGAAGGCGCCTATTTCGACAAGGTCGAGATTATCACGCTGAACGACCCGAACGCGCGCCAGACTGCGCTGGTCACCGGCGATGTGGATGCGGTGTCGCTGGTCGAGTTGAAGACCATGGCGCTGCTGCAGCGCGACCCCAACATCGTGATCCACAACATCCCCTCGGCGGGTGCGATCACCATGCCAATGCATTGCGATACGGCGCCGTTTGACAATCCGGACGTGCGCAACGCGCTGAAGCTGGCGATGAACCGCGACGAGATCATTGAGAAGATCGCCTTCGGAGCCGCCACCAAGGGCAATGATTTCCATCATTCGCCGGCGCAGCCCTATTGGCCCGACGACATCCCGCAGCGGGAATATGATCCGGACCAGGCGAAATCACTGCTCAAGAAGGCCGGCGCCGAGGGCCTGTCGGTCAGCCTGTCGACCGCCGACAGCGTCTATGCCGGCGCGGTAGACATGGCGGTGCTTTATGCCGAACATGCCAAGGCCGCGGGTATCGACGTTAAGGTCGTGCGCGAACCCAACGACGGCTATTATTCCGATGTCTGGCTGGTAAAGCCCTTCACCCTGGTCAGCTGGGGCGCGCGTCCGACTCCGGACGTGATGTACACACTGGCCTACAAGGACAACGCCGCCTGGAACGAGAGCCGCTGGCAGAACGAGCGCTTCAACGAGCTTCTGCTGCAGGCCAAAGCCGAGCTGGACGACAGTCTGCGCGCTGAGATGTACCGCGAAATGGCTCTTCTGGCCCGCGATGATGGCGGCACCATCATCCCCTTCTTCAACAACTTCGTCTACGCCAACCGCGCGAATGTCGGGACACCCGAGAACCTTGCTGCGAGCTGGGAGAACGACGGTGCCCGCGCCGCCAGCCGTTGGTGGTTCACCAGCTGATCCCCGCTCCGGCGGACTTGGGCTCTGGAGATCCCGGAGCCCATTCACACCCGCCGCTGGGCTGCATGCCTGCTGCGGCGGCTACGGGGCCCAAAGCCGGCGCAAGAAAGCCGGATATAGAACAGGAGAGGTTCATGGGGGATCTATTAGGACTTGTGGCCAAACGGCTTGGATTTGGCCTGCTCACATTATTGGTGATCTCGGTGATCATCTTCTTCATGGTTGAACTCTTGCCCGGCGATATTGCCCAAGCCGTGCTGGGACAGGGGGCGACGGAGGAGAACTTGGCCGCCCTGCGCGAGCAGATGGGGCTGAACAAGCCCGCTGTGGTGCGCTATTTCGAGTGGCTCGGCAACGCCCTGACCGGCGATTTCGGCACCTCGATCGTGACCGGAGAGCGTGTCAGCACCATCATTACCGAACGGTTCATCAACACGTTGTTCCTGGCCGCCTACGCAGCCGTGATTGCCGTGCCCTTTGCAGTGACGCTGGGTATCGTTGTCGCGCTGCTGCGCAACACGCTGTTCGACCGTGTGGTCAATGTGCTGACGCTGACTTCGATCTCCAGCCCGGAATTCTTCCTCGGCTACATCCTGATCCTCTATCTGGCGGTGAAGACCGGCATGTTCCCGGCCATTTCCAGCCTGAGGCCCGGCATGACCTTTTGGGAGCTTCTGGACCGGACCTTCCTGCCGGCACTGACTCTGGTGCTGGTGGTCACGGCGCACATGATGCGCATGACGCGCGCGGCGATCATCAACCTGCTGGCTTCGCCCTACATTGAGATGGCGCGCCTGAAAGGGGCGCCGCCGTGGAAGGTGATCGTGCGCCACGCGCTGCCGAACGCTTGGGCGCCCATCATCAACGTGATCGCGCTGAACCTTGCATATCTCATTACCGGCGTGGTGCTGGTCGAGGTGGTGTTCGTCTATCCCGGCATTGGTCAGGCGCTGGTGGATGCGGTGTCGAAACGCGATTTCCCGATCGTGCAGTCCTGCTGCTTGATCTTCGCGGCGACCTTCATCCTTCTGAACCTGGCGGCGGATGTCGCGGCCATCCTGACCAACCCGCGCCTGCGGCATCCGAAATAAGGGAGAGGCATCATGAGCGTTTTTGTCATAATCTACTTCGCCTGCCTGATCGCCTCGTCCTGCCTGGCGGCCTATTACGAGAAGCGGCCGACCTTCCTGACCCTGTTTTCGCTGACCCTGATTAGCTTCGTGCTTGGCATCGTCGGTGGCGTGCCCGCGCTGCGTTTCGTCGCCACCGCGGCCGGGCTGCTGGCCTTTGCGGCCGGCATCTCCTTCGCGTTCCGGGAGTTTATCGTCATCATTGCACCGGCCAATATCTCCAAGGAGGTCCGGACCGCGCCGCTGACCGCGGCTTTCGGGATGTTCGTGATCTTCACCTATGCCATCGCCGGGATCTTTGCGCCCTGGATTGCGCCCTACGGCGAATCCGAGGTGATCGCATCGGCCTTTGCAATGCCGGATGAAAATATGCTGCTCGGGGCGGACCAGCTGGGCCGAGATATGTTCAGCCGGATCATCTACGGCGCGCGCAACACAGTCGGGCTGGCCCTCCTGGCGACTCTTGCGGCCTTCTTCATGGGCGCCTTTGCAGGATTGCTGGCGGCGACAAAGGGCGGCTGGTTCGACCAGTTCATGGGACGGTTTGCCGATGTGATCATGTCGATCCCCTCACTGATTTTCGCGCTGCTGATGCTGTCGATCTTCGGCCCGCAGGTTACCGTGATCATCGTAGCTGTGGCGATCATCTATGCCCCCAGGGTGTTCCGCTTGACCCGTGCGGTGGCGGGTAATGTCGTGGTGATGGATTATATTGAAGCAGCCAAGCTGCGCGGCGAGAAGACCTGGTACCTGATCCGCAAGGAGATCCTGCCGAACTCCACCGCACCGCTGATCGCCGAATTCGGTCTCGAGTTCTGCTTTGTCTTTCTTCTCGTCGCAGGGCTAAGCTTCCTAGGTCTCGGTATCCAGCCGCCGACAGCGGACTGGGGGTCGATGGTGCGTGAGAACGCCACCATGATTTCCTTTGGCGAAATCACGCCGCTGATCCCGGCGGCGGCCATTGCGCTACTGACCGTGGCCGTCAATTTCGTGGTCGACTGGATGCTGTTCCGGTCCTCTGGCCTGAAGGAGTAATCATCATGTCTGATAAGAAACAGGTCCTACTGGACATAAGGAACCTCCGTATCGAAGGCTACACCGGAGAGGAATGGGTGCCCATTATCAAGGGCGTCGATCTCAAGCTGCACCGTGGCGAGGTGATGGGGCTGATCGGGGAATCCGGCGCGGGCAAGTCGACCATCGGCGCCGCCGCCATGGGCTTTGCCCGCGACGGCACCCGGATCTCGGAGGGCTCTATCGAATTCGACGGGATGGAGCTGACCACCGCTTCCGAAGCCGAAAAGCGGGCCCTGCGCGGATCACGCATCGCCTATGTGGCGCAATCCGCAGCGGCCAGCTTCAACCCAGCTCACAAGATCATCGACCAGCATACCGAGGCGCCGCTGCACTACCGCATCCAGAAGCGGCTGGAGGCGCAAGAGGACGCGATGGACCTGTACGAGCGTCTGCGCCTTCCGAACCCCAAGGAGATCGGCTTCCGCTATCCGCACCAGGTTTCGGGCGGCCAGTTGCAGCGGGCGATGACAGCCATGGCGATGGCCTGCCGACCCGATCTCATCATCTTCGACGAGCCAACCACCGCGCTGGACGTAACCACCCAGATTGAGGTGCTGGCGGCGATCCGCGACATCGTTGACCAGTTCAATACGGCGGCGATCTACATCACTCATGATCTTGCAGTGGTGGCGCAGATGGCGGATACCATCAAGGTGCTTTTAAAGGGCGAGGAGGTCGAGCAGGCGCCGACCGAGGAAATGCTGCAGAGCCCGCGGGAAGATTACACCAAGTCGCTCTGGGCCGTGCGCAGCTACCAGCGGCCGCAGCAGTCACGGCCGGAGGGCGAGAAGCCGGTGATCTCGGTTCAGCACGTGGATGCGGCTTACACCGGTGGCGTCAAGGTGCTTGATGATGTCTCTTTTGACATCTACCGGGGCATGACCGTCGCTGTGGTGGGCGAATCTGGATCGGGAAAATCCACCGCGGCGCGCTGCATCACCGGCCTGCTGCCGCCGTCGAAGGGCCAGGTCCTGTCCAACGGCGAGCCCTTGCCGCCGAACTACCTGAACCGCAGCAAGGATCAGCTGCGCCAAGTCCAGATGATCTATCAGATGGCTGATACCGCTCTTAATCCCAAAGTGCGGATCAGCGAGATCATTGGCCGGCCTGCACAGTTCTATTCCGGGCTGCGCGGGGCGGATCTGAAACACCGCGTCGACGAACTGCTCGATCTGATCGAGCTGGATCCCTCGAAATTCTACAACCGCTATCCGCCGGAACTGTCCGGCGGCCAGAAACAGCGCATCGGAATTGCCCGCGCCTTGGCGGCAGAGCCGAGCTTCATTATCTGCGACGAGGTCACCTCAGCGCTGGATCAGCTGGTGGCCGAAGGCATCCTGAAGCTGCTGGACCGGCTGCAAAAGGAATTGGATCTGGCTTACATGTTCATCACTCACGACCTGGCGACGGTGCGCGCGATCGCCGACGAGGTGGTGGTGATGCAGAACGGCAAGGTGGTTGAGCAGGGGCCGAAGGACGAGATGTTCACGCCGCCGCACCACCCCTATACGGACCTGCTGCTCAGCTCGGTGCCCGAGATGGACCCAAACTGGCTGACCACATTGCTGGAGGAGCGCGGCGTGGAAAACGTTGGCGAAGCCGCCGACGTTTGACGGGTGCCGCTTGCACCGGTCACGAGGAGACCCGCCGACTGGTATCGTCGGCGGGTCTCTTCATTCAGGCCGGTTTTCAAAACAGCGCCTGCATGCGATCAGGCGGTGGCGCCGCCTGAGGCAAAGCTGCTGGCTCAGACCATTGCGAAGCCGGTCGCCACCATAGTCGCCAGAAGGATGCCGTAGACCAGGAAAACAGCGGGAAGAGTCCCGGCCCGGGTGCGTGCGTCGCGGATCATTTCGTCACGGGTCATGATGGTCCACTCCTTCGTCCGATATGCAGTTGTATTAGCCTGAGCTGATGAATCCGCACGTAGGGCGTATCCGTCCGGCGTGACCGCCGTTGACAATCAACTTGGCTGCCAATTCCAGGGCGCAAGTTCGTCGATGCGGTTGATCTTGTGATCGGCGATGTGGGTTAGCACCCAAGTCAGCCAAGCTTCCGGATCGACGCGGTTCATGCGGGCTGTCTCGATGAGAGTGTAGGCAATCGCCGCGGCCTTGCCGCCGCCTTCGGACCCCATGAACAGATAATTCTTCCGCCCGAGAGTCAGCGGCCTGATTGACC
>NZ_WLCM01000077.1 GCF_013317235.1 Leisingera sp. ANG59
TAGCTCGGCGGGCTCTCATCCTTCAGATACTTCTTGATCGTGTTCCGCGATAATCCCGTCGCCCGCGCAACAGACCGGATGCTGCGTCCCTCAACCAATACCCATCGTCGGATCTTCGACACGCTTTCCATCAGTAACACCTGCTCTTTCCTCCGCACTTTTAGTGCGGATGTTAACGAAAACAGGTGGGTCAATTTTACTCGCTCATAACCCACCAAAGTGGGTCAATTTTGCACGCCGATTCACACGCAAAGCCATCATAGCGGCGTTCGAGCACCGCCTCACTGTACTTGCAGGGTATGCAGGCTCAGGAAAGACGACGTCCCTGAAAGGGGTTTGCGACGTAGCCGAGCGCTTCAATCGCCGACCGATCCTTATGGCGCTCTCAGGACGGGCGGCGCAGCGCATGTCTGAGTCCACCGGGCGCCGCGCCATGACGGTTGCGCGCTACCTCGCGGGCGTCAAGGACGGGTCTGTCGCACCGGGTCCCGACACCATCTTGATAGTCGATGAGGCTTCGATGATCGATTTACCGATGCTGTGGCGGATCGTGCGCTCTCTCGGCGATGCGTCGCTGATGCTCGTCGGGGACCCGGCACAGCTCCCACCGATCGGATTTGGGCTCACCTTTCACGTCCTCGCAGACGACGACACAACGCCCAAGACCGTACTCGACCGGGTAATGCGCCAGTCCGCAGAAAGCGGTATTCCCGCCGTTGCCGAAGCTATCCGCAGCGGCGCATGCCCGGCGCTTGCACGCTTTGACGGCAAGGCTGACGGGGTCTCGTTCATCGCTTGTGACGCTGAAGCGGCCTTCGACGAGATCCACAAGATCGGAGCGCGACTGCGAGTGGACGGTGTAGCCCGCGATGATATGCAGATCGTCGCGCCTGTGAAAGCCGGCGTCGCTGGCATCGAAGCAATCAACCGGCGCTTCCACAACTTGCGCGTAGAGGCGCGCCGCAATGCCGCAAGGTTCTTTCCGGGTAGGTCTGGAGTGGCGGAAGGCGACCCAATCATCTGGACCCGGAACGACTACGAACGAGGCCTGATGAACGGTTCGCTTGGTCGAATCGAAACCGTCGACGGCAACGACGTCCGCGCCGTTATCGATGGCGCTAGAGTCGCTCTCGGACCGCTGGACGGCGAGATGATCGACCTTTCCTACGCAATCTCTGTGCATAAGTCGCAAGGCTCGCAATGGCCAGTCGTCATCGTGCCGCTATTCCGCAGCCGAATCCTTGATCGGACGCTGGTCTACACGGCGGTGACGCGCGCCGCCTCTCAGGTCGTTCTCGTCGGCGACCGCGACGCATTCGAAAGGGCCATCAAAAGCCCGCCCAATGCCTTGCTTCGGGAGGTGACGCTCGGGGCGCGCATGTCCGCGCTGACAGAGGCCGGCGGGGTGGCTATGTCTTCAGATCGTGTTGGTCAGCTTTGATGCAGGTTTCTCGGACGCCCCGCGCGACGTTTGGGTGACGCGGGGCCTTCCCGCCCCCCTGTTGGCGCAACAGTAGCGAAAGCTAACTTTGTCCGGCTTGTGTAGCACATGTATTTGAGGCGAACTGGTGCCACAACGGCGCCCGAATGGATCGGCGTCAGCTCGCCAATAAGGGGGTCATTGCCGGAGCTGTCGGTTAGACCGGGATTTGTATCCCAAGCGCGCTCAACCGCCCCCTGAGTTCTTCAGTTTGGATCGGAGCGTCATACGGCCACTCCAGAAGCCTAACATCGTGCAACCGCAGAAGCTTTCTCTTACGCTCGTCGCGGGCCTGGGTCGCTATCAGGCCTTCCTGGCCTCCAAACAGATCGACAGCCTCGTAATGTTGCTGGCCCTGATACTCGATGGCAAGCCTCTCTTCCGGAACAAAAATATCAACGGACTGGAGGCCCAGGAAACCTGCTCTCCACTGGTGGACGGCAGAGGGCCAGTAGTTTCTCACCAAGTCCAGAAGTGCTACTTCAGATACCCAGCCTCGGCCGATTTCTGGAATGGATCGGTCCCGCCGAAAGGCGTTTTCGGCTGCCAGCATGTAGCTGGCGAATATCTGTTCCAGGCTGCCCTCTCCTATGTCGATATTGACAGAGAATATGCGTCCCCGGGGACCGCCTGGCGTAGTAAAGCTTGAAAGCATCGCCTTCGTGGCCGGCCAGTCCGATGCGGGTGGCCAAGGAGGGAGCATGTGCCTCCCGAAATCAGGGTCCAAGCGCGAAATGTTCTCAAGCAGCGGAGGGTCGGCCTGCAGCTCTGCATCGAGATAGTCCTGAAAGACGGAAAACTCCTCTTCCAGCCGCTCGGAAATCAGAGATTTCCGGATATACTTTCTGGAAAGAAAGATAAGGTCAGCCGCTCGCGGCACTGAAGAGGTCAGGAACCGTAGGTAAACGACTTCATCGAACAGAATTTCTCTTTTTTCGCCGGGCACCTTCTCAACCAGCTGCAATGCTTCTTCCACTCGGTTGTCGTCTGTTAGCTGCAGTATATTGAACCAGTCTCCGTCCGGGTCCCATGATGTCACGTCAGTGATGTCCGGAATGTCCTTGGGCGCGCCCTCCTGGTTGTGCCCCAGATAGGCGTCTCCCATGACCCTCGCCTGCCAAGTGTAGCCGCGTGCGTTGCCATTGTCGGAGACTATGCGTGCCCATGGCAGTTCCGGAGGTAACGGGTTCGGATGCCAAGATGCTCCTGGCTCCACACCCGCTGGCCGCATCTCGTAACCAATGTCGAAGCCTGCCTTCTTCAGGTCGCCCCCCATCAGATCACCGATAGTCTCGACAATTCTTTCGAAGAGCTGGACTTGATCCGACGGAAGGCCAACAGACAGCAAAACACGGCCCATGCCTGATGTCTGCCTTGAAACGAACGGGGCATATTCTGCCATCTTTATTGCTCTTTGTCGCCTGATGCCCGGTCCTTCCAAAAAATGGAGTCTATGCGTGATGCCTTCGGGAAACGCGGGGTATGTCAGGGGGGCGGGGGCGTATATCTTTGAGGGCCGCTTCTTAGATGGTGGCTCAGGTCCATACTCTTCGAGGAGCTCACCACAGATTTTGGAAAGTTTGGCGTAGTGTATTGCACTATCACTGCCTTCCGGGCGTTTGGCCGACAGCGTTCGATAGTACTTCTGCCATCGAGACAACTCTTTTCTGTGAAATTCACGGTCAAACTTGTTCTTCAGACTTTTTTGGGCGAGCTTTACAGCTTCGCGGAAGTCACTCAGGCCTACATCACCATCATTGGGACTGGGTGGCTTCAAAGTCATCAATAGGTCTCCGAGTTAATTGCTTTTCAACATACCGATCATATCACCCTGTGGAATCTGAAAATGGCCGCACGGGTACGCCGACGGTGGCAAGACAAAAACGGTCGCTCGTATCCTGATCCTGCGTCGGCTTTCTGCGCACCTCTGCCCCTGTTGCTGACCCCAGCATAAAAGGCAGCCCGCCAAGGCGGTTCAATGGCCGCTTTTGGGAAGCCGGTCAGCATTTCACGCACTGGCAGCATCTTTTGCGTGGCGCCCCGCGCCAATGACCGCTCCGGGCTGGCTTTCCACACTCGCTGGACCCGGCATGGGCGTCGAAAGCGCGTCCGTGCTAGCGGTTTGGAATGTAAGGGTTTACTTAAGGTGCCATGACTGATGCCCGTAAATTTAACGATGAAATAGTTGAACCCACACTTGCTGAGTTCGATGCAGATTTTTCCTGCCTACGGCGAGCTTTCTTAGCGGTGACCGTACTAGATGCCCTTGCGGCGCAAATTTATGAACAGGCTGTAGAGCACAACATTAACCCGTTCGACCTGCTAGGATGGCACAGGTGTGGTGATCCGTCAGATCCAAATGACAGCACTTTTCGGCACCGTATTGCCGAGAGCTGTTCCGGTTTCGGCGTCATCCGCGACGTAGCAAAGGCTAATAAGCATTCGGTTTTGACGCGGGGAAACCCAAAGGTTAAGCGATCAGAGCAGATCGTATCACAACCTAAGGCTTATGGTCTTGGACGCTTCGGAGAAGGCAGGTTTGGCGGCGTTAGTCAGGTCATTGTTAAGTTAGATGGCGGCGAAGAAATCTACCTGGAACATCAGATACTTGAAGCGCACGACACGCTATTGAACTTAATTGATTTGCTAGAACAGCGCTTAGCCTAGCCCTTCGTACCTTCAGGCCTGAGGTCCGCTTTGGGGCTGGCTCCCGTCATACCCTGAAGCACCCGAGATGCGCTCTGGTCCTCCAGAGCGATGGCCTGGTCGCCGCGGCGCCGCAAGGCGGCAGTGAGCCCTTCGCGTGCAAACTACGGCAACATTGACAGGTCGGTTGGCTCTGTCTCTGCGCCTGCTGCTGTTAGCATTGCGTGGACCTGCCCCCGGTGGTGGGTCTGGTGATTAAAGAGCTCTGCGGCGCAAAGAGTCTTTGGTTTCTCGATGTAAGTTGAGCCATCGCCTGGATACCAAACAACCATTCCGTCGAGGTCAGCGTCGCCCAGTCGGGCTGCCCACTCTTCGATTTCCTCATCGCGCTTGGAACGCAGAGCTTTGAACTCGTTCCAATCCGATGGGCTGGTCAGGGAATGCGTAATGGTTTTCTCCGGCCGTTCGTTTCCTTTCAATCGCTGCAAGATCAGGGCGTCAGCCCAATACAAGTGGTTCAAGGTGGCAGCTATTGATTGGAAGAATGCACCCCGATCCTTGTGTCGCGCGATTTCGGTGAGCCCGTCAGCGGCGGTTACCAATGAGGTATTCTGCCAGGTATTATAGCGGGACATAAGGCGACAATATTCGGCTGAGATCATCGTCTCAGACTCCTTCTTCTTTTCTATGTGGGATGATATTCTGACGCTTGTTCCGAAGCGTCTATTCCAGCGCCTGGAGATACCTTGGCGCCGGGTTCAGAACGGCCTGACCAGGATGTTGGTGCGGACGGACAACCGGATAGTTGGTCATTTGAGGTGTGACGTCAAGCATCGGGTATGACCGCTTTTGTCCGCACAGCCGACCAACGCAATTTGCAGACATGGCCGGCGGGGTTGACAGGGGCGACAGCGGCTGATGATGGCCTTGTCGTCGGGCCGTAGGCTCGGCGGCAAGGGCGAAGCCCAAGCCGATGACGGCCCTGTCAAGCAGACCGAAAGGCTCACATGCGCGGATCGAAAGCGTGAAGCGGATCGAGACAAGCGGCTCGATCCGCAGCGTTCGATCCGGGACAGATTCCTCTTGCGGAATCTGCGCATGGGACGATCTGCGACCCCGACTGACACGCCGCACTCGGTTTATAGCTGTCATTCAATGATTTAATAGATAACTGGACACCCGCAAAATCTGATAAGCGTAATGCATATTGCTTGAACAGTCAGCTAAGCCATTGAATGAAATACATTCATTCATTAAGTTGAGTAAGCATATGGCTTATAACAAGTGCGGGTGAGGCAGCGGAATTGTAGATGATTGTGAAAGCTCACATCATTCTGCAATTTGTCCAGCTTAAATTGCAATTCTGACCACCAAAAGTTTGCCACTGCTCCCTGAGGGCGGTGGCTTTTCTGTTTGTGTACTTCCTGCAATCGTTTCCAGCAGGTTTCCAAGAGCGCCTCCAAAACGTTGCTTATGGTTCAAGCTGCACCTTGGCCCCGACGAGCAGACGCTGAAGGTGCACGCAGTGGAGATCAATGGGCGGCATATCGGCGATGCACCAGTCTTGACCGACCTGCTCGACCAGATCCCGGCAGACGAGGAGATAGTCTCACTGGCCGCCGACGGAGCCTATGGCACACGCAAATGCTATGGCGCCATCGCCGGTCGCGGCGCTCAAGCTCTCATCCCGCCTCGCAAGAACGCGAAGCCTTTGAAAGCAGTTATCCCCGGAGCCATGGCGCGCAACGAAGCCGTGCCCGCATCTGAATACCTGGGCCGTTCCCTATGGCTGCGGTGCAGCGGATACCACCGCCGCAGCCGCGTCGAGACAAAGTAGCACTGCGTGAAACTGCTGGGACAGAGGCCCATTGCTCGAGCCTTCGACCGATAGATAGCCGAGCTTCAAATTTGCATTGCCATCGTGAACGCGCGCACCGCGCTTGGCGTACCCGCCATGGAGGCCGTGCCACAAGCCCCTGCCCCTTGCAATTGCGAACCTTTTCCGGAGGTTCTTTTCGAGTTTCATGCCGCGCCGAGGGAATGACACCCTCAAATCTCCTCCACATCCATCACCCCGTCAAGCGACTTCAGCGCGCCCTTGATCTGCGGGTTGATCGGGAAAGGCTGGCCCAGATCCATCTCCACATCGCCGGGCAGGCCGGGGTCCTGCAGGTACATGAAGACCTCGCCGCGCGAGGCATTGCGGGCCGCTGCCTTGGCGTCCTCCAGCACCTGCGCCACGGTGCCCACCGCCGCCGCATCGCTCAGGTAGACCCGCAGGCTGCTGCGCCCGGCGTCAGCAATGGCACTGTCCACCGGCCCGACCGACCGCACCAGCAGCTTCAGCTGGTCGCTCTCCATCGTCGCCTCGGCGGTGATCACCACCTTGGCGCCGGTTTCCAGGAACTCGCGGGACTTCTCCAGCACTTCAGAGAACAGCGTGACTTCAAAGGCGCCCGAAGGATCCGACAGCTGGGCAAAGGCAAACCGGTTTCCTCGCGCCGACTTGCGCTCCTGCCGCCCGGCCACAACACCGGCCATCTTGGCCATGAACGGCCCGCGCTCGGCCTTGACAGTGACTTCGTCCAGCGTCATCACCTCCTTGCGCTTCAGCGCTGGCATGTAGTCGTCCAGCGGGTGGCCTGACAGGTAGAAGCCGATCGCCTTGAACTCCTCGCTCAGCCGCTCGGCCGGCAGCCAGTCCGGCACCGAAGGCAGACGCGGCTCCGGCAAGTCCTCGCCCGCCTCGCCGAACAGCGACACCTGGTTCGAATTCCGCTGGTCATGCACCGCGGCCGAGTAATCGACCAGCGCGCCCAGGCTCTCGAACACCCGGCGGCGGTTGGAATCCAGCTGATCGAACGCTCCGGCCCGCGCCAGCATTTCCAACGGCCGCTTACCGACCTTCTTGAGGTTCACCCGGCGGGCAAAGTCGAAGACATTGACAAAGGGACGTTCGCGGCCGTCCTCATTGCGCGCCTCAGCCACCAGCCGCATCACGTCCAAGCCGACATTCTTCAGCGCGCCCAGCGCATAGACCAGCTCTCCGTTCACCACATTGAAGGTCGCCAGCGAGCGGTTGATGCAGGGCGGCACGTATTTCAGCCCCAGCCCCTTCTTCACTTCCTCGAAGTAGATCGCCAGCTTGTCGGTCAGGTGAATATCGCAGTTCATGACGCCCGCCATGAACTCCACCGGGTGGTTCGCCTTCAGCCAGCCGGTCTGGTACGACACAACCGCATAAGCCGCCGCGTGGGATTTGTTGAAGCCGTAGTTGGCGAATTTCTCCAGAAGGTCGAAAACCTCAGAAGCCTTCTTCTTGTCGACGCCGTTCTCCGCCGCGCCCTTCTCGAACTTCGGGCGTTCGGCGTCCATCGCCTCCTTGATTTTCTTACCCATCGCCCGGCGCAGCAGGTCGGCGCCGCCGAGCGTGTAATTCGCCATCACCTGGGCGATCTGCATCACCTGCTCCTGATAGACGATGATGCCCTGGGTCTCTTCCAGGATATGGTCGATCAGCGGGTGAACCGAGGTGATCTCGCGCTGGCCGTTTTTCACCTCGCAATAGACCGGGATGTTTTCCATCGGGCCGGGACGGTACAGCGCCACCAGCGCCACGATGTCCTCGATACAGGTGGGTTTCATGCGCTTCAGCGCATCCATCATGCCGGTGGATTCCACCTGGAACACCGCCACCGTCTTGGCCCGGGAGTAAAGGTCGTAAGTGACCTTGTCGTCCAGCGGAATGGCGTTGATCTGGTTCTCCGCCCCCTCCGGCGGCTCATACAGCTGGGTGCCATCGGCGGCGATATGCAGGTCGCGACCCGACTGGAAGATCAGGTCCATCGCATTCTGGATCACCGTCAGGGTCTTGAGGCCCAGGAAGTCGAACTTCACCAGCCCTGCCTGTTCCACCCATTTCATATTAAACTGGGTTGCGGGCATATCAGAGCGCGGATCGCGGTAGAGCGGCACCAGCGCATCCAGCGGCCGGTCGCCGATCACCACGCCCGCCGCGTGGGTGCCCGCGGAGCGCAAAAGCCCCTCCACCTGCTGGCCATAGGTCAAAAGCCGGTCCACCACCGGCTCGTTGCGGGCCTCCTCGCTCAGGCGCGGCTCTTCCTTCAGCGCGTCGGCTATGGACATCGGCTTCACGCCCTCGACCGGGATCAGCTTGGACAGCCGGTCCACCTGGCCATAGGGCATCTGCAGCACCCGGCCCATGTCGCGCACCGCCGCCTTGGACAGCAGCGCGCCGAAGGTGATGATCTGCCCCACCTTGTCGCGGCCGTATTTCTCCTGCACGTATTTGATGACTTCCTCGCGGCGGTCCATGCAGAAGTCGATGTCGAAGTCCGGCATCGACACCCGTTCCGGGTTCAGGAAACGTTCGAACAGCAGCGAGTAGCGCAGCGGATCAAGGTCGGTGATGGTCAGCGCATAGGCCACCAGGGAGCCCGCGCCCGAGCCCCGCCCCGGCCCCACCGGGATGTCGTGGTCCTTGGCCCATTGGATAAAGTCGGCAACGATCAGGAAGTAGCCGGGGAACCCCATCCCCTCGATGATGCCCAGCTCGAAATCGAGCCGCTCCTGATATTCCTCCACGCTCACCGCATGGGGAATCACCGCCAGACGCTGCTGCAGGCCCTCGTTGGCGATACGGCGCAGTTCGGCCACCTCGTCATCGGCGAATTTCGGCAGGATCGGGTCGCGCCGGTACGCCATGAAGGCGCAGCGTCTGGCGATCTCCACCGTGTTTTCAATCGCCTCCGGCAGGTCGGCAAACAGCGCGACCATCTCCTCCTGGCTCTTGAAGTAATGCTGCGCGGTCAGGCGGCGGCGCGGCTCCACCTGATCGACATAGGCGCCTTCGGCGATACAGATCATCGCGTCATGGGCCTCGAACATTTCCGTGCTGGGGAAATAGACGTCATTGGTGGCGACCAGCGGCAGGTCCATGGCATAGGCCATCTCCACATGGCCGCGCTCGGTCTGCTTTTCCGCCTCCGGCTGGCCGTGCTCGCCCGGATGGCGCTGGAGCTCCACATACAGGCGGTTGGGGAAAATTGCCTTCAGCCGCTGCATCAGCGTTTCCGCAGCGGGCCGCTGCCCCATTCGCAAGAGCCGCCCCACCGGCCCGTCCGGCCCGCCGCTCAGGCAGATCACGTCGCCCGCGTTCTCTTCCAGTTCTTCCAGCGTCACATGCGGCAGTTCGCCCCCCTGCCGCAGGTACAGGCAGGAGTTCAGCTTCATCAGATGCTCATAGCCCGCCTCGCTCTGCGCCAGCAGCACCAGCGGCGCGGGCGGCTTAGGCCGTTCCCCCGGCGCCGGCTCGGTGAACCGCAGATCCACCTGGCAGCCGATGATCGGCTGCACCCCGGCGCCGCTTGCGGACACCGAAAACTCCAGCGCCGAGAACAGGTTGTTGGTGTCCGTCACCGCAATCGCGGGCATCTCGTGCTTCTTGCACAGGTCCGGCAGCTTCTTCAGCCGCACGGCGCCTTCCAGCAGCGAGTATTCGGTATGGGTGCGCAGGTGAATGAATCGGGGAGAGCTTGTCATGCCGCCACGCTATCTTATTGACACGCAGGGTTGAAAGGGCGATCTGCGCGCCGAACACCCGCCAAAACCGGTGCGGTGAACCCTGCATTTTATCCATATTGTTGAAACTCTTTCGCCGCAGGCGCGTAAAGCCACCGCAAAGATGCGGATAAAACGCATAAATATTAACACCCTACCCGCATCGCCCGCAATATTCTTGCTCCGCAGAATACTGCACCGCAGCATGGGTTTTCCTTGCTTTGGCAACGGCCTGCTCCCTAGGCTGTTGTCAGCAAGCAAAAAAACAGCCCGCTTCCCCCTCTGCGCCGCATCGAGGGGGCGGCACATCGGGTCAACAGGGTAAAGCGGCGGTATCGGGAAGATGGCACTCACCTTTCGTCTGAATGGTGAAGAGGTCCGCATTCCGGACGCAGACCCGTCAGCAACATTGCTGGACTGGCTGCGGGAGGAAAAAGGGCTTACCGGCACCAAGGAAGGCTGCAACGAAGGCGATTGCGGCGCCTGCACCGTCATGGTCACCGACGAACGCGGCGCCAAGGCGCTGAACGCCTGCATCCTATTCCTGCCGCAGCTCAACGGCAAATCCGTCCGCACCGTCGAGGGCGCCGCAGGCCCCGGCGGAACCCTGCACCCCGTCCAGCAGGCGATGGTGGATCATCACGGCAGCCAATGCGGCTTCTGCACCCCGGGGTTCATCATGTCGATGGTGACCGCCCATACCAACGGCGCCACGGATTTCGACGACCAGCTGGCCGGCAACCTCTGCCGCTGCACCGGCTACGCCCCGATCATCCGCGCCGCGCAGGCCGCCGCAGACGCCCCGGTGCCGGACTGGATCAGCGGCGACCGCCCGGTTGCGCCCGGCCCGCTGCCGCTGATGCCGCAATCGGCGGATGAACTGGCAGAGCTTTACGCCGCCAATCCGGACGCAACGCTGATCGCCGGCGCCACCGACGTCGGCCTCTGGGTCACCAAGCAGCTGCGCCACCTGCCGCAGATGATCTTCCTTGACGGCTGCACGGACCTGAAGGACATCAAAGTCACCGACAGCACCGTCCGCATCGGTGCTATGGCGGACCTGAACCGGCTGCGCATGGCGGTTGAACCTCTGCACCCCTCCTTTGCCGGGATGCTGCGCCGCTTTGCCTCCCAGCAGGTG
>NZ_WLCM01000078.1 GCF_013317235.1 Leisingera sp. ANG59
GAGATCTACACACGTGGGGATCCGACAGAGAAGCTCGACGCAATGGAATCGATTGTTCCACCGCATCTGCGGCGCGGCGCGTTCCAACCGTCCGACAAGCTGATTGCGCTCCTCAAACGCCCTTCGTAATGGGGAGTCGGGATGGCGGCGGCGGACATAAGAACACGATCACGTCGCCGCCAACTCCCCATTACCGGATTTGCCCATAATGCAGCTGTTGTACGCGATGTGATGGTGGCCACACTTGGTGCAGGCTGCCACATGCCCGCCAAGCACCTCGGTTCGGCAGGCTTCAATTGAAGACATGACCTTGAGCTGCGCGAGACTCAGACGCCCTGCATTTGCCCGCCGGTAGACAGGTCCATGAACTCGAAAGATGTCAGCAATCTCCAGCGCGTGCAGGGGCACGCCGCCGCACCCTTCAGGTCACATCCTGGATGTGCTCGAACGGGCTGGCGACATTGCGCAGCGTCTTGGTGGCCACATGGGTGTATCGCGCCGTCGTGGTCAGCTTGGCGTGGCCGAGCAGAACCTGGATTACCCGCACATCCGTGTCGGCCTCCAAAAGATGTGTGGCAAAGCTGTGCCGGAGCGAGTGCAGCGTTGCGGGCTTCTTGATCCCGGCCATGCGCTTGGCTGAGTTGAAGGCGCGGTTCAGGGAACGCGGAGACAGCGGTGCGACCCGGCTCTGACCGGGAAACAGCCAGCCCTGCGGGCGCGCCTCGCGCCAGTAGTTGCGAAGCAATTCCAATAACGACGGTGATAGCATCACGTCACGATCCTTGCCGCCCTTGCCGCGCTCGACATGGATCAGCATCCGGTCACTGTCGATATCCCGTACCTTGAGATTGGTGACTTCCGAGGCGCGTAGCCCCGCGCCATACCCAATGCCGAGCGCTGCGCGATATTTGAGGCCCGGCCCTGGCGCAAAGGACAAAATAGCCGAAACTTCCTCGAAGCTCAGCACAATCGGCAGCTTCCGCGGCTCGGTACGGAACTGCATGTACTTCTTCATGTCCTCCCGATTGCAGGTCATGCCGAAGAAGAACCGCAGCGCCGTGATCCGGGAATTGTAGACCGACGGCGTGACCTCCGTGTCGGTCATATGAAGCTGATAGGCCCGCAACTCGTCCGGGGTCGCTGTGTCCGGCGAGCGCCCCAGAAACGCGGTGAAATCCTTCAGCGCCCGTATATGGGCCTTCTGCGACGTCTCCGCCATCCCGCGAATGCGCATGTCTTCGATCATCCGCGCTCGCAGCGGGCTCATCTTCTCCTGTGTCATGGGAACCTCCTGTCCGATTGAGAAACCTCAATCGTCAGGCAGGTCAGTCACATCACAAAATTGCGAGACATCGGCGCAGTTCGCCACCCCAGCCACAAGCGCCATTGCCGCGAGAGCGGCTTAGTCCGTGAGCCCAAAGCTCTCAATGCTGCGCCTGGCACGAACAGCTGACAGGCGCAGAGAGAAGGCTTTGCAAATTTGTTGCAGTTTTCCCGGAAGCAGACGGAGGTGCCACTAGCCGCAGGTAACCGGTTCATTGTGACTTAGGCTGAAGGTTTGCTCACGTTTGCCTTCATAGTCCATTTGCATCATGACTGATATCCCTTCCTGACTGAAAATCGGGCGCCATAGATCCTGTTCTGCGCGATCCAACAGGCGAAGATCTCAAATCTGGGGGAAGTTATGGCACGCTCAATCACATTTCTCATTGCTGGTGATGTTGACACGGAGATCACCATTACCGAGCTGGATGACGGAACCTTGCGCTTTGACCTGACCGCATTGGATACGGGTCTGACAGGCGATTTGCGGGCCCTCTTCTTCGACCTTACCGGAGTTGATGTCTCAGGTCTCTCGACGTCCGGGGTCGATGTAACCGACACTGCCTATGAAGAAGGATCCGTCGACACGCTGGGGGGTGATGCAAACATCAAGGGGTCAGTTTCGAATAGTCTCGGTGACTTTGATGTTGGGATTGAGTTTGGCACTTCGGGAATGTCGAGCGACGATATCAACTCGACCAGCTTCATCCTTGCTCACAACAGCGTTAATCTCACGCTTGACATGATTGATCTCTCAGACTTTGGAATTCGTTACACGTCTGTGGGTGAAGAAGACGGGAGCAGAACCGGATCTGCAAAGATCGGGGACCAAGCAAACGGCGTTGCAGACAATGACATCCTCACCGTGAATGAAAATGAAATGGCCAGCGTCGACATACTGGCAAACGACACCAACGGCGGAACAAGCGTTGTGACAGGTGCGGTTGATGACGGTGGCGGGCAATTCACTTCTACAGCAACCGGTTTTGAACGGACCATTATTGTCAATGGTCTTGAATTGGGTGTGATGACAATCTCTTCCGCCGGGATTGCAAGTTTTGATGCCAACGGCGCCGATGTAGATTCTCTGGCTGAAGGCGAACAGATCGGTTTCTCAGTAACTTACACCACAACGGCGGCGGACGGTTCTCTTGCCAGCGCCGACGTCTCAGTAGCCGTGACCGGCGCTGATGATACGCCGGAATCATTTGGTGTCGTTGTCGCTGGGCAGGACGCAGGCGATAGTGGCGTCGGGCAGGCGGTGAATTTCAGCGGCGACGTAAACGGCGACGGCATTGGTGACTTTTTGATCGGTGCTCCTGGTGGCGACCCATTTGGCGCCAGCAATTCGGGAGAGGTTTATGTCATTTTTGGGAACAACGAACTGGGCACCGTTATTGATCCCGGTACGCTTGATGGAACTAACGGCTTTATCGTTAACGGGATCGTCGGCGGCGGCAATGCAGGCTTTTTCGTTTCCGGCGCGGGCGATGTGAATGGCGACGGGATTGACGACATAATGATTGGGGCCGAACTCGGTGGCGCCAGCTATGTTATTTTCGGAAAGGACACTGCCGCCACTGGAGGATTCAACGCGTCCTTCGACCTCTCCATACTCGACGGCAACAACGGGTTTACCATGACCGGCGGCTCTCGACCAACCCGAGTTTCGAACGCGGGCGATGTAAATGGCGATGGCATCGGCGATATGCTGGTCGGCGACTGGACGGCCAGCCGGGGTTACGTAGTCTTTGGCCGCGACACCGATACTGAAGGCGACTTCGCCACTTCGATTGACCTGCATTCGCTGGATGGAACCGACGGGTTCATCTTTCAGGGCACCGGAGCGTCTGGAGCAGTTGTCGAGGGCGCGGGCGACATCAACGGCGACGGGATAGATGATATCCTGGTCAATGCACCACTCGCCACCACCAGCGGCGGCTCCAACTCCGGTGAGATCTTCGTTGTCTATGGCAAGGACACTGCAATTGAAGGTGATTTCGCTGCCAACCTCAACTACACGAATCTCAACGGTAGCAACGGGTTTGCCATTCCAGGTCTTGCTTCTGGTGATCGTCTGGCACTCGCCGGTTCGGCTGGTGATGTCAATGGCGACGGGATCGATGACCTTGTCCTAGGTGCCTTTCAGTCAGACGTAAATGGAACGGATTCAGGCCAAGTTTATATCGTCTTTGGCCAGGATACCGCAACCAGCGGCGACTTCCCGGCCAACTTCGATCTTTCCACATTGGACGGAACCAACGGGTTCACGATGGATGGAATCGATGCGAATGATTGGGCTGGACTACGGGTTTCTGCCGCTGGGGATCAGAATGGTGATGGCATTGACGATTTCGTATTTGCCGCAACACAAGCCGAAAGCAGCGCTGGTGAAGTCTACATTGTTTTCGGGCGCGATACGGCCGCTGATGGAGACTTCGCGGCCAACTTCGATCTAAGCACGTTGGACGGAACCAACGGATTCATCCTTCACGGTATCGATTCGGTGGACTTGGCAGGAAGGGCTTTGGATGCGACGGGAGACGTCAATGGTGACGGTATCAACGATTTTCTCATTCATGCTCCAAACGCCGACCCGAACGGCGCCACAAATGCTGGTGAAACCTATGTCGTCTTCGGCGGAAGCACGAATTTGCAAGCCTTCGATGCGTCCGACGGCACTTCTGACGGTTCGATAGAACTAGAACTGATAAGCGGGGACACTTTCATGTTCTGAATGACTGACCCTCGGCTGCACAGGAACACACCTGCACCCATAGCCAACATGTCAAAAGGGGCACCTCTGTGTAAATGGGGGTGCAAGAAACCGACACCGTCTTACTTTTACCTTTTCGCTAGTATGCCCCTCATCCAAAAATGGGCGCGAGCTACTGCCGACGCTTTGAAAAAAAACAGTAAATGTCAGAAGCGTTCTGCAATACTCAAAGAATTGGTGGCAGTATCCGAAGGATCAGGCGGATCAGGTCGCTTCGTCGTTTGGTTGCAGTTTTAGTGTAAATCGCCTGGATTTGGTTTCGGCTGGTATTGTGTTTTGTTCCCCGAATTTCAGCTATCTCGTGCGCAGTGTGTCCCTTTAAGAGTAGTTCGCACACATGGGTTTCTGCTTTGCTCAAGCGATATAGGGCGGCGAACTTATCAATCTGGAGCGCCTCGGTTTGGTCCGGGTCGATGACGATTATTATTGAGCCTCGCAGTTGTGCATTTAGCTCATCGCTGGCATCCCTTACCGGGGTTACATCGACTAGCAGGGGGGACTTGCCAGAGCGCCGGGCCAAGGCTAAGTGCCGGTGTGCGGTATTTGCTTCTCCATTCGCTGTTTGCGCAACCTCTTCAATATAGGATCGCAAGGCTGCATTTTGTTCGAAGTTGGCACAGGATACCCGGTTTTGCCTGTTGCGCAGCAATCCATCATTTGCGTCAAGCAAACGCTCGGCCTCTTTATTGGCGAGAAGTACCTCCCCATTCTCAAGCGCCAGAATGATCCCGATGTTGATTTGATTGAGGACCGTGAGGACAGCGTTATACTTCACGCGGAGGAAATTGAATGTCCGGCCGATTTCGATGGTCTTAGTCAGGTGGGGAAGATACCAGCCCAACCGCCGCATGGTCGGATCGGGAACAAAACCGACATCCAAAGGGAAACCCAGTGCGACTGCGTCAAACCATCCATTGTTTCTGTTGAGACCGCAAATGATCCTCCGCAGAATACCGGCGTGCTGTTTCAAGTGCAGGTAGTCAGGCCGGTTATCGAGGACAGCCCGGTCCACACTCATTTCCTCGTCGCGGTAGACTGTCCCTATTTTCATTTGTCCGACATAATCCCACTGCTGGGACTCGTAGTGCATCAGATTGTCAACAAAATGCTGCCCATTGCCCCGTTCAAACATCTGCACATAAACGGTGCTTAAGGCCGAGATCGTGTATGGGTTCTCCCCGTAATCTCTAAGTAGTAGAGCGCCGGCTCGGGCGCCAACTGAACGGCAAAGGGAATCCAACGCCGGTGTCCAGTTCCCAAAGTCGGTAACCGTGTCATATATTTTTGTGGTTGTTAAATACGCCGGGTCCATCGAGATTACTCCCGTTTAAGTGATCTAACTCGAGAAACCACAGGGTCAATGATCTCATTCCCGATCTCAAAGACGTAAACATCCATATTCTTCCGCTCTTGCCAAGCTCAAGACGCCGACAGCCAAAATCAAATCTGAGAACGCTCGTCATGAGTGAGTAGCTGCTTGGGGAAGGTTCACGGCCGAGATTGCTGAGATGACCTCTTCACTCCAAGCATTTGGCGATGAACCATGGCACGCCAAAAGTCCGCTTTAACGTATGGTCTAAACCCAAGCAACGACCGCTTCGTGCTGCCAACCGTAATTGCCTTCAGGGACGGGAGCGGCGGCTTTGTCCGCAGTGCGTGAGTTCGCCCCCAGAGTGACTTTGCTATCGCAGCGAACGGCAGGAAATGCAGACCGCGACGCAGAATTTTGAAGGCAGTTTGCGTGATCGACCAATGACCAAGGCTGACTTCTGTCATGGGCAAGACCTGTCGAGCGCCTTTCCAACCGCCCCTGCACGGCGCGGTGAAGAGCTAAAAACCGATGTTCTGTATTACCCCCGCAGGCTAAGCAGGCGGGGGAATTTAGGAGAAAGTGTGGACCGCCGCAGGGACTGGCATATTATCCCTGTCTACGCTAGAAACTTTCCTGAGGTCAGCGACTTCAGGAAGAAACCAGCCGCTCGGCTATCCACATTTCGGAGCTGTTTTCATAGCTATACATGGCTTTGTGGCCGGACATAGAAAAATGCGCTCCGGCAGCTTGCTGCGTTTGGCGTGGCGCACCACCCGCGCCGCCATCGAGCCTAGGAAATAATCCTGCAATCCGCGTCATGCGTATCGGCGTAGTCGGTGATCGTGCGCGCGGCATGGCCGGTGACCACGTCCGCCTTGACGTCTTTCACTCCGCCCAGATCCGCCTTCAGCGCCGCCAGCATCGCCGCGCGGGTGTTTTCCAGCAGGCCCTCCGGCAGCTGCTGAACCACATAGCCGGGGATCTCATCGGCCACCGCCAGCGCGGTGATCCTGGCATCGCTGTCCGCCAGCAGACGGGCGGCCTGCAGGGCACTGGCGCTGTCGGCACCGTGATCCGGGGCAATCGGAACCAGAATATGCTTGTACATCGTGATCCTCCTCTGATGCGGCCCGAGTTCACGCCGGTTTCCGGTGGCCTGCCTTGACACAGGTTATCCATCCTGCGGCAAGTGATTGATCAGGATCATGGCACCCGCCGGGAAAGCTGATCTACTGATGAACGCGGTGCGCACCCCGCCTGCCGCGCATCAAATCCCGGAGGCCCGCCATGCAACGCAAAACCTCTCTCTACGTGCTCGCCGCAGACACCAGCGACGCAGCCGTCACCGCCGCCGCCGAGGCGGCGCAGGCCCAGGACGCCTATCTGGCCTGCCTGCTTTTGGAAAACCTGCCCGCCAGGCCCTACTTCGTTTACAGTGCGACGGGCTTCGGCGCGGCTGCGATGCCTGCGGACTGGGTGGATCATCTGCGGGACGCCCGGCAGGCGGCCGAAACCCGCGCTGGCGAGGTGAATGATCTCCTCACCCGCAACGGCTGCTCCGGCGATGTGCAATATGCGGTCTGCGCCGGCGCGGACATCCGGCTGCTCTGTGCCCAGAGGGCCAAGTCCTGCGATATCGCGCAGTTTGCCGATGGCCTCAGGGACCACGAGGACGTCTTCCGCGAAGCTCTGCACGGCCTGCTGTTCCAGTCGCCGGTTCCGGTGATCGTGAACGGCGCGCCCTTTGCCAGCTACAGCCGCATCTTTCTGGCCTGGGACAGCAGCCTTGCCGCCTCCCGCGCCGCCCATGCTGCGCTGCCCTACCTGCGCCACGCGCAGGAGGTGGTGATCGGCTGCTTTGAATCCAGCGCCTCCGATCAGCGCGACGGCGAGGACCCGGGCACCGATGTTGCCGCCTGGCTCAGCCACCACGGCTGCACTGTGACCGTGTCGCAATTCCCCGGCGGCGGCCAGGACGTCGGCCACGGCATCCAGCAGCGCGCCCGCGAGGCCGGGGCCGGGCTGGTGGTGATGGGCGCCTATGGCCATTCCCGCCTGCGAGAAGCGGTCTTTGGCGGCACCACCCGCACAATGATCGAACAGACAGAGCTGCCGGTCCTTTTTGCCCACTGACCCCTTGCGCCCATAGTTTCAGGAGCCGACTTTTGACCAGCCAGGCCCCCTTTGACGCCTACAAACCCGCCGAAATCGCAGCGCTGGTGGAAACCGCAGGAACCGCCAAGGCCCGGCTGCCGCTGCCGCAGATGTTCGTGCTGGCGATGCTGGCGGGCGCTTTCATAGGTTTCGGGGCGGCGGCCTATACTATGACCCTCACCGGCGCCGGCCCCGTTACGGGACCGGTCCGGGTGCTGGGCGGCGCGGTGTTCTCGCTCGGCCTGATACTGGTAGTGATTGCCGGCGCTGAACTGTTCACCGGCAACGTGCTGATGGTGATCGCCGCAGTGGACCGCAAGATCCCGCTGCGCCTGCTGCTGCGCAGCTGGGGCATCGTCTATGCCGGCAATCTGGCAGGCGCCGCCGGGCTGGCCGCCGCATTCGCCCTCACCGGGCTGCTGGACGGACCGATGGGCGACACCGCGGCAGGCATTGCCGGGGCCAAGGCGGAACTGGCACCGCTTGAGGCCTTTGCGCGCGGCGCCCTGTGCAACGCCCTGGTCTGCCTCGCCGTCTGGCTGTCCTTCGCTGCCCGCACGGCGGCCGGCAAGGTTCTGGCCATCCTCTGGCCGATCACCGCCTTCGTGCTGCTGGGGCTCGAGCACTCCATCGCCAACATGTATTTCTTCCCGCAGGCTTGGGGTGCAGGCGCGGACATCCCGTTTGCCGCAGCAGCCGCCAATCTGTTCTGGGTCACCCTCGGCAACATCGCCGGCGGCGCAGGCGGCGTCGCCCTGGCCTACTGGTTTGCCTTCCTGGGCGGTACCGCCCGGCGGCAAAGCCCGGAACAGGCGCAGCAGCCGCCAGGGCACAGCCACTGACGCGCAGGCATCACTCCGCCTTGCGGCCCGGCAGCCGGATTTCCTGCAGCACCGCCAGGTAGCCCGTCAGGTCGGCCAAGGTGACCACCCCCAGCAGCTGGCGCTCCTCCGCCACCAGGAACTTGCGCCGCCCGGTGGCAGAGATTTTCGCCATCAGCTCCGCGGCCGGCATCTCCGGGCCAACCGTGTTGTCTTTGTCCGCCGGCACATAAACATCACCGGCATGCGTTGCAGCCCAGTCCTCGCGCCGGGTTTGCGACAGAAGCCCGGTGTCGGCATACCCCAGCAGCACGTCACCCAGCACCACCGGCACGAAGCTCTTGCGTTCCTCCAGCATCACCCCGTCCGCCAGCTGCTGCAGGCTGATGTCCGGCGCTACCGTGACCGTGTCGCGGGTCATCATGGCGGCAACGGTCTTGCCCTTGAACGCCGCCGCCTGCAGCTGCTGGGCATAGGTGCCCTTGGCCGCCGTCAGCACAAACACCCCGATCAGCACCTGCCAAAGGGAGGCAACCGGATTGCCGGAAAACAGGCCGATGAGGCCGAAGATGATCAGCGCATAGGCCAGGTAGCTGCTGATCCTGGTGGCGGTGGCGGTCGCCTGCAGCAGATCGCGGCTGCGGCTCCACAGGTAGGCCCTGAAAATCCGCCCGCCATCCAGCGGAAAGGCCGGCGCCAGGTTGAACACCGCCAGCACCAGGTTGATCAGCGCCAGATAGCCGAACACATGGTTCAGCGCCATTTCCGGCGCAAGCCACCCGCCCGCCTGCGCCAGCAGCCAGAAGCCGAAGGCCAGCGCAAAGCTCATCAGCGGGCCCGCAATTGCAATCCAGAACTCGCTGGCGGCAGTCTTCGGCTCCGATCCCAGCTCCGCCACCCCGCCGAAGATGAACAGCGTGATTCCCTTGATCTCGACCCCGTAGCGGCGGGCCACCACCGAATGGGACATCTCATGCAGGATCAGCGAGGCAAAAAAGCCCAGCATCGCCAGAAGCGCTAGGGTGAAGTAAACGCTGCCGCTGGCACCGGGATAAACCATCGGGAAAAACTGCGTCGACAGGCTCCAGGTGATCAGCGCGGCGATCAGGCCCCAGCTCGGGTCGATCCGGATGTCAAACCCCTGCAGGGTGGCGATCTTGATGGCGTTTGAAAACATGGGCTCCCCTCCGCACTCCAGCTTAGGGCCAAACGGACCCGGCCCCCTTGATCCGGCTCAAACCCGGAACAGGCTGCCGGCCAGATAGGCCACGGCAGCGGCGCAGGAGCCGATTGCCAGCGTCTCCAGTCCCGATTTCCACCAGGGCGCCAACGACCAGACGCTCTTGCTGGCGCCGATGCCAAAGAACACCGCGCCGGTGGCAAGGGCCGCCGTCAGAAACGGATCAGGCAGCCCCAGCATGAACGGCAGCAGCGGCACGATGCCTGCCGCCATGAAGGCGGCAAAGGTGGTCAGCGCCGCCGCCACCGGGTTGGGCTCCGCCGGCGCCAGCCCGTATTCGCTGGTCAGCATCAACGCGATCCACTTCTCCGGCTTGGCGGCAACGGACCGCACCGCGCCTTCCAGTACCTCGCCGCTCAGCCCCAGCTCCTGGAAGATCTGGCGCAGCTCCTCGCGCTCACCCTCGGGATACTGGCGGATATGGCGCTCCTCCACCCTGTACAGGCGCCGCCGGTCGTCCAGATCCGCCTTGGTGCCCAGGTAGTTGGCCGCGGCCATCGAAAACCCGTCCGCCAGCACGTTGGCAATGCCCAGGGCAATGATCACACCTTGCGAAAACCCGGCCCCCTCGGCACCCGCGGCAATCGCAAAGGTGGTCACCGCACCGTCAATGCCGCCGTAAACCGCATCCCGCAGCCGCCCGGTGCCATTG
>NZ_WLCM01000079.1 GCF_013317235.1 Leisingera sp. ANG59
TCAGCAGACCATTCCCCCCGGCCCCTGCGCCGCCGCGGCCGCGCAGGCCGCCTCCCTACAGGCGCTGCTCAACACCTGGCTGCGCGAAACGACCCCCGGCAGCGCCATCCTGACCGATGCATGCGACGCGGTGGAATTCCCGCTCAGCCATATTCCCGCCCGCCTGCGGGTGCGGATCGAGTATTTCTCTCAGACTGGCCCGCATCACTTCGGCCCGGCGCAGATCCGCTATGCGGACTCCACCGTATGGCAGGCCGCCGCGCCGGTGCAGGTGCTCACCCTGATTGCGCAGGAATGCTTTGCGCGGCTGAACGCCCGCGACGCCGGCAAACTGCCGGAATTCCTGCGCGGCATCTTCAACAGCAACGCCGAGATCGAGAGAATCCTGCGGCGCCATGCGGACATGCCGGACCCGGACGGCTTTCTGGCGGCGGAACAGGCGCTTTCATACGGCCACTGGCTGCACCCCACCCCCAAAAGCCGCGACGGGCTGACCGGCTGGCAGCAGGCGGCCTATGCCCCGGAATACGGCGGGGAATTCCGCCTCACCTTCTTTGCCGCCTCCAGCAGCCTCGTCGCGCAGGGTTCTGCCCAGGCTCCCACCGCCGCGATGGTCCGCCAGATCCCGGGCGTAGACGGCGCCTTCCATCTGGAGCCGCACGAAACCCTGATCCCGGCGCATCCGCTGCAGGCGCAGGCGCTGCGGCTGGACCCGGCAGTGCAGGCGCTGCTGGCATCCGGCCAGCTCCGTGACCTGGGCGAGGCGGGCTGCGATTTTGCCGCCACCTCCTCCATGCGCACACTCTACGCCCCCGGCTGCCCCTGGATGCTGAAATTCTCGATCCCGGTTCGCCTGACCAACTCGCTGCGCGTCACCAAGCACAACGAGCTTGAGGTCGGCGTCTCCATGTCCCGGCTGCTGCAGCGCCTGAAGGCTGGCATGCTCAGCGCGAAGTTCAGCATCATCGAGGATCCAGCCTACCTGAGCCTGAACCTGCCCGGACGCCGCGAAAGCGGGTTTGAGGTGATCTTCCGCGCAAACCCCTTCACGGCGCAGCAGGGGGCCGGCATCTATAACCTTGCCGCCCTCACCGCCGACCCGCTCCCCGGCCGCACCGCGCTTCTCACCGGTATCATCAAACGGCTGGCAGCCGCCCAGGGCGCAACGCCGGCAGCCACCGCCCGGACCTGGTTCGACGCCTATCTCGACTGCATGCTCGACCCGATGCTGGAACTCTATGACCGGCACGGCATCGCTTTGGAAGCGCACCAGCAGAACAGCCTGCTCGACCTCAGCACCGGCCTGCCGTCCCGCGGCTTCTACCGCGACAACCAAGGCTATCTCATCACCCGAGATGCCTTGCCGCGCCTCAGCGCGCTGGAGCCGTCGCTGGCGGGCCAGTCCGCGCTCGTCTATCCCCGCTCGCATATCAACAAGCGGCTGGCCTATTACCTCGTGGTCAACCAGCTGTTCGCGGTGATCCGCCGCCTGGGGCGTGACGGGCTGATCGGCGAAACTGCGCTTCTGCTGCTATTGCGCCGCCGCCTCAGCACCGCCGCCGGCCGCTTCAGCGGCCCCGCGGCAGAGTTCGCCCGCTATCTGCTGGCCACGCCATCGCTGGCCGCCAAGGCCAACCTGCTGACCCGCGTCCACAACCTGGATGAGCTGGAAACCGAGGCCCAGGAAGGGCTGTTCCTGGAAATGCCGAACCCCATCGCCGCGGTGCAGCCGCAGCCTGTGCAGGAGCGCGCCGATGTCCCTGCATGAGAGCCTGAACCGCGCCACCGCCGCTTCCCGCGTGCTGCGCCAGCTGTGCGAGGCGCTGCTGTGCGAGGGCTGGGCCGCGTCGCTGCAACTGGACCGCAGCCGGACCGTCAGCTGGTCCTTCCGGCAAACCCGGTTCCGCGCCCGCGGCCGCCGCGGCGCCTTCGGCCGCTACCGGCTGCAAGAGGGCAGTATTGAGGTCCGCGATGGCAGCACATGGCGGCCCGCCAGCACCGAAGACGCGCTGGCAGCGGTGACGGAGCCGTCGCCCGCACTGGACATCCTGCGCGCCGACCTCGCCCATACCGAACACCTCAGCGACCTGAGCACGCTGCATATCCCCACAGCAACCCGGCGGCACCGCCTTGGCATCTCCGCGCTGGAAACCACTCTGCACGAAGGCCACCCCTACCACCCCTGCTACAAGGCCCGCAGCGGGTTCACGGACGCCGATCACCTAGCCTACGGGCCGGAGCACGGCCAGACCTTCCGCCTGACGGGCGTGCTGTTCAATCACAGCTTGGTGCAACAGGAACTGCCGCACCAAGACTTCTGGACGCAGGAGCTGGGCCGGGAAGAATGGCAGCGCATCACCGCGCTGGCGGAGATGCAGGGCGCACCGCCCGGCACCTTCCACCTACTTCCCCTGCACCCCTGGCAGCACGCCAAACTGCAAAGCGATCCGCTGTTCAACACATGGCGCAACGCGGGTCGGCTGGCGGAAATCGGCCCCATCGGCGAAGCCTACCGCGCCACCCAGTCGGTCCGTACCCTGATGAACGCCGGAACCCCCGCCCACGCCCATGTGAAAACCGCGATGGCAATGCGCAACACCTCGGCCTTGCGCACCCTCGCGCCGGAATCGGTCGCCGTCGCGCCCGCGATCTCCAACTGGCTGGCGCAGGTGCTGGACAGCGACCCGCTGTTCACCAACCGCTACCCACTGACCATCCTGCCGGAATATGCCGCCATCACCGCAGGCCGCGGCACCGCGCTGGACGGGCATCTGGCCGCGATCTGGCGGCAAAGCCCCGAGGCGCTCGGCCTGCCCGCAAACAGCATGATGCCCGTGAACGGCCTGGCCCTCACAGACCCCGACGGCCGCCCCCTGATTGCCCCTTGGATCGAGGCGCACGGCCTCGACGCCTGGCTCGCCCGGCTGATCGAGGTTGCGGTGCTGCCCGTCTGGCACCTGATGGTCGCGCACGGCATCGGGCTGGAGGCGCATGGCCAGAACCTGATCCTGAGCCACGAGGACGGCTGGCCAACCGGCCTTATAGCCCGCGACTTCCACGAAAGCCTGGAATACGTGCCGGATCTGCTGTCGCGTCCGGACCTCTGCCCGGACCTGTCGCAGATAGATGCGGCCTACAAACACGCGCCCTTGGACAAGTTCCACCGCATGTCCGCGCCTGAGGAGCTGCGCTGGCTGGTGATGGACACGCTGTTTGTCTTCAACCTCGCCGACGTCTCCGACCTTCTGCAGCGCCACTACGGGCTGGCAGAGGCCACCTTCTGGCGCCGCGTCCGCACCCGTCTGGACCGCTACGCGGCTGAGCACGGAATGCAGGACCGGCAGGCGGTCTTCGCCCCCTTCACCCCGCAAATCCGTGCCGAAAGCCTGATTTCCCGCAAGTTAGAGCCCGAAAGCCCGCAGCACGGCCACCTGATCGCCAACGCCCTGGCCACCGACAAAGGATAACCGCCATGTTTGTTCTGAACGACACGACCATCGACCCCTCAGACCTTGCAGCGCGGCTGGACCGCGTGCTGATGGATCCCGCCACGCACCGCTACGGCCTGCACATGCAAAACGCCGGCGCCGCACTATCGGCGCTTTTGTACCTGCGCGCGCAAGGCGCCGGCGTCTTCCCGGTCCACGCGGGCATCCCGCCGGAGACCGCCCGCGAAATGGCGCAGGCGGCGGGCTGCGACGTGATGCTCAGCGACGGGCTGAAACAGACCACCCTGTCCCAGGCGGACACCGCCCCGCGCGGCGGCGTTCTGGTGCAGATGAGCTCCGGCACCACGGGTGCCGCCAAGGTGATCACCCGAACCTGGGACGAAATCGCGGCAGAGGTCGAAAGCTACGCTGCCTTCTTCACAGCCAGTGCCGCAATGATCCCGGTGATTGCCTGCCCCATCACCCATTCCTACGGGCTGATTGCCGGCGTCTTCGTGGCGCTGCACCGCGGCCATGTGCCGGTGGTGATCGACAGCCTGAACCCGAAATACATCCTGCGCCGCCTGCGCGAGACGGATCAGCCGCTGCTCTATACCTCGCCTGCGATGCTGCACACGCTGGCCCGGCTGCTGCCCGAGGGCCAGCGCCTCTATGCCGCCAACACCTCCGGCACCGTTCTGCCCGATGCCTGGTTCCAGCTGATCCGCGCCCGCACCACCTATCTGTTCCAGCAGTACGGCTGTTCGGAGGCCGGCTGCGTCGCCATCAACCAGGACCTGCAAAACCCCTATGACGTCGGCCAGCCGCTGCCGCATGTGACCCTGACCGCGGGCCGGAACGGCACCCCGGACGCGGTCCGCATCTCCATCGCGGGCCAGACAATCGACACCGGCGACCTCGGCTGCCTGAGTGAGACCGGCATGCTGGTCTTCACCGCCCGCGCCGATGACATGATCAACGTCGCAGGCCTCAACGTCTATCCGCAGGACATCGAGAAAACCGTCATGGCCCTGCCCGGTGTCAGTGATGCAGTCGCCTTCCGCATCGCTGATCCGCATTCCGGCGCCCGCGCGGCCTTGTTGTATGCCGGCACCGCAAGTGAAGACACCATCCGCCAGGCCTGCCGCACCGCGCTGGCCGACTACCAGCAGCCCGCCCTGATCAAACACCTCCCCGCCCTGCCCCGCCAGGCCAACGGCAAGATCAGCCGCCGCGAAATCTCGGCCCAATACGCACAGGAGATGGTTCCCGCATGACCTACGACCATATCCTTGAGGCTATCCGCCAGACCCTCTCCGGGCCGCTCGCCAATCCGCACATGCAGAACTTCTCCGCGCAGGCGGTGCTGAACGACGACCTGCACGTCGACTCGGTGATCCTGATCAACCTGATGCTGCACCTGGAAACCGATCACGGCATCGAAATGCCCGAGCGCGAGCTGACCAAGGCGGATTTCTCCACCGTCGACGGGCTGATCCGCATGCTGCTGGGCGAAGACACCGCGCCGCAGGCGGACACCGCCCCAGCCCCCAGCGAAATAACCGTGCATTGCTTCGTCAGCTGCCTCTGCGCCGCGATCCGTCGGCATGAGCATCTGAACTTCCGCCCGTTCTACTTCGGCACCTGGGACAGCAGCTTTGCGGTGACCCCCGCCATGCAGCTCGCTTACCACAGCGAGGATATCACTCAGGACCTGTATGCCGATTGGGTCGAACGGCTCTACAACATCCCGGTGCGCGAATGGTACGACCACGGCCAGACCAAAGAGCAAAACCTGATCCGGTTCGAACAGCTGCTGTCGACGAAATCCGATGACGAGCAGCTGGTGGCCTTCCTCGACATGTTCCACCTGCCGGAGCGCGAGAACAAGTACAACCAGAACCCCTTCCCGCACTACGTCATCATTGAACTGACCGACGACCCGGATCTCTGGCACCTTTACGACCCGGATTACCGCTGGCGCGGCGACCTGCCGCGCGAGACCATCCTCAACGCCATGGCGCAGCCCACCGTGGCGGGCGGATACATCCTGAGCAGCGGCAACACCCAGGCACCGAAGCCACAGGACCTCGCCGCCTATTTCACCGAGACCTTCCACGCGGACGGCAACCTGCTGACCTCCGCTCTGCGGCGGATCTTTGAATACCACTGCGACCCCGCCCGCCCGCTGGCACTGGCGGACCTGGGCGGCGCGGTGCGGGAAATGCCGGTGCTCTCCTTGCGCAAATACGCCTATGAGCACGCCTTTGCCTTCTTCTGGCAGGAGCTGGACACGGCGTTTGAACCCTTCGACGCCGAATGCGACCGGGTCGAAGCCCTGTGCGAGGGCTTCCGCAGTCTGCATTTCCTCGCCGCCCGCATCGCCCATACAGGCGACCGCGCCATGATCCCCGACCTGTTCGCGGCGCTGGATGCGCTGGACCAGCTCGAATTCACCATCAAGGCGGCGCTTCATACCCAGTTTGACATCTGGTGCGCCGCCAACCTGCCAGCCCAGCCCAGTTTCCCGGCCAGCTCCCAACTGGACGACACCCAGCCGCAGGAGGTTCCGGCATGAAAATCTCGCTTTGCACCATTTCCTTCCGCCACCAGCTGATCGGCCTCAAGGACATCGCCTTCTGGGCCCGCGACAACGGCTTTCAGGGCATCGAGCTCTGGGGCGTCCACGCCCGCAACCAATCCCCCTTGGCCATTCACAACGCTCAGTGGATGGCCGCGCAGGGCCTGTCGGTGCCGATGATCAGCGACTACCTGCCGCTGCATGACCCGGACCTGTTGCGCAGCCGCACCCTGGCGCTCTGCGCCCAGGCCCGTACCTGGGGGGCTGGCAAAATGCGTACCTTCGCAGGACAGCAGTCCAGCGCGGAGGCCACCCCGGAAGAACGCCGCCAGACCATCCGCGCCCTGCGCGAGGCCTGCATCATCGCCGCCGACCACGGTCTGCGCCTGCTTGTCGAAACCCACCCCGGCACCCTCGCCGACTCGCTAACGGCGACCTGCGGCCTGATCGACGCCACGGACCACGACGCGCTCGCCATCAACTTCGACGCACTGCACGTCTGGGAAGGCGGCGACGACCCGGTAGAGGCCCGCCGAATCCTTCTGCCCCGCATCGCCCACTACCACCTGAAAAACGTCTCTGCCCGCGACCGGCTGGACGTCTTCGCCCCCGGCAATGTCTACAGCGCCGCAGGCAGCCGCGACGGCATGGTGCCGCTGTTCGAAGGCGCCTATGACTACACCCGGCTGCTGGCGGCAATGGCGCAGGACCCCGCCTGCGAAGCCTCGCTGGAATGGTTCGGGGACGCTGTATTCCAGACCCTGAAAAGCGATAATGCCCAGATCCGCACCCGGATCCGGCAGGCAGCGCCCGAGACCGCGGAAGCGATCTGAAAACCCGGGAACCCGGTCCTGACAAAAGAAACCCGGCACGCCTTCCAGCCAGCCGGGTTTCCAGTTTCTGCATTCTGCCTGTGCGTCGTCACACCGCTTCCGGCACCTGCTCCGCCGCGCCCGCCTGGCGCTGCCACAGCCCGGCATAGACCCCCTGCCGCGCCAGCAGCTCCGCGTGGCTGCCGTCCTCGGCGATTGCGCCCTCCTGCAGCACCACAATCCGGTCCATCTGCGCAATCGTCGACAGCCGGTGGGCAATCGCGATGACCGTCTTGCCCTGCATCACGTCCAGCAGCGTCTTCTGAATCGCTTCCTCCACCGCGCTGTCCAGCGCCGAGGTCGCCTCGTCCAGGATCAGGACCGGCGCGTTCTTCAGGACCACCCGCGCAATCGCGATCCGCTGCCGCTGGCCGCCCGACAGCGCCACGCCGCGCTCGCCCACATGGGCGTCATAGCCGGTGCGCCCCTGCTGGTCGCGCAAGCCCATGATGAACTCATGCGCCTCCGCCCGCTTGGCGGCGGCGATCATCTCTGCCTCGGTCGCGCCGGGGTTGCCGTACATGATATTCGCCCGCACCGAGCGGTGGATCAGCGAGGTGTTCTGCGTCACCACTCCGATCCGGCTGCGCAGGCTCTCCTGCGTCACTTCGCGGATGTCCTGCCCGTCGATCAGGATGCGCCCGCCCTCCGGGTCGCGGAACCGCAGCAGTAGGTTGATCAGGGTCGACTTCCCGGCCCCCGACGGCCCGGCAATGCCCACCCGCTGGCCCGCCGGGATATGCAGGTCTATGCCGTTCACCCCGCCCTTCGTATTGCCGTAGTGGTGCCGCAGCCCCTCGACCCGCATCTCGGCGCGGCGCACCTCCAGCGGCTTCGCCCCGGGCGCATCCGTCACCTCATGCACCGCCGACAAGGACCGCAGCCCCTCGCGGATCACCCCCATGTTCTCAAACAGCCGGATTGTCACCCACAGGATCCAGCCGCTCATCCCGTTCAGGCGGATCGTCAGCGCCGAGGCCGCCGCCACCTCGCCGACGCTGACGGCCCCGCGCATCCACAACCAGACCGCCGGTGCCACCACGATCAGGATCAGCACCCCGTTGATCGCGATGCTGCCGAACGCCAGCCGCGTCATCATCCGCAGGAACCGCTGATACCGCGTGCGCAGCCGCCGCAGCGCCGACAGCGCATAGGCCTGCTCCTGCCCGTCGCGGGCAAACAGCTTCACCGTCTCGATGTTGCCATAGGCATCGACGATCCGCCCGGTCGCGGCAGAGCGCGCATCAGACCACTTCTCTGCCGTTGCCGCCACGTTCAGCGCGGTGTGGCGCACGTAAACCGCATAGAGCCCGACCCAGGCCACCAGCGGCACCGCCAGCCGCCAGTCTATCTGCGACAGCACCACCACCGCGCCGATCATGTAGGTGACGGCAAACAGCACTGCCTCGAACAGCATATGCACGCTGTCCTGCACCGCAGGCCCCATCTGCATCACCCGGTTGCTCAGCCGCCCGGCAAAGTCGTTCTGAAAGAACCCCGCCGATTGGCCCAGCAGGTGCCGGTGCGCCTGCCAGCGCACCTGCTCCTGCAGGTTCGACGACAGCGTCTGCTCCAGCAGCAGGTGATTGAGCCCGACCAGCGACGGCCGCAGGATCAGCACGCAGAACAGCGCCAGCAGCATCTCCCGGCCGTGCTGCGCCCAGAACGCCCCGGCCCCGGTCTCCGCCATCAGGTCGACCACCCGGCCGGAATAGAAAATCAGCCCGCTCTCCATCAGCGCGGTCAGGACGCCGGTGGCAAACATCAAGGGCAGCCATTTGCGGTAGGGTGCCAGCTGCTGCGCCAGGTAGGCCCTTAAGGTGGCCCGCGGCGGCGCCTGATCGGCAGGCGCAAAGGGATCGACAAGATTTTCAAAAGCCCGGAACATAGGGAGCCTCTCAAGGATTTTCATGGAACCGCTTGAGATGTGGGTCGCCGTATCCGCTCGGCCCCAAGCCCCAAAATCTGAGACTAACAAGGGCAAGGGCACGGATCCTGCCTGCACCGCAGCCCGGCCCTTCTACGCATCCCGGCCCCGTTTGTCAGCAGCGAAAATTACGCAGCGCTGGCAAATTGCGCGCCAGTTTTCCGCTTGCGGCAGGCCCGCGGCGCGCTATTGTGCTGCAATCTGAGTAAAAGACTAAGGATTATGCCATGCTCACCGACCAGGGCCGTTTTGAGACCCCGAACGCCTCCAGATACCTGCAGCAGCTGTGCAAGCATTTCGCGCATAAGGTCGCCGTGGACCACGACGACACCCGCGGCACCGTGGCGCTGGGAATGGGGCCTGCAACTCTGCACGCCGCCGATGGCGTGCTGACTGCCGAAGTCACCGCGCCGGATGCAGCTGATCTGGCCGAGGCGCGCGATATCATCGACCGCCACCTCGCCCGCTTCGCCTTCCGCGAAGAGTTCGAGGCCATGACCTGGCAATCAGAAGCCGCCTGATCCCGAAATCTTGACAAAACGGGTTGGTTTTCCTACCCGTGGCCCCGCGTTTCCCCCTGAGACGCTTGCAGCAAGGCATTCCCCGCTCCCTCAGGGGCCGCCCAGCCATCCCCGACAATTTGCCGCCGCACTCCGCGGCGCCTCTGGCTGGAGACCGGTCCATGACCCTTCGTTTGCCCGCAGCCGCGGCTGCCCTTCTGCTCATGGCCCCCTTTGGCGCGGCTCAGGAAAGCCAGGCAGCCCCAGTYCCTGCCATCACCGCAGAGGCCCCCGCCGCCGTTGAAGCAGCACCGGAAC
>NZ_WLCM01000008.1 GCF_013317235.1 Leisingera sp. ANG59
GGGCAACGCCGACGTGGAAGCGGCGGTGCGCGCCAAAGTGGCGGACCTCTGCGCCCGGTTCCCGCTTTACCCGAACCTGTAAGCCCTTCCGGGACTGACATTGAACCGCCGCGGCCTCAAAGCCGCGGCGGTTTTGCTTTGGCAGGGCAATGCGGATCGCGGTCCGCGGGGGCAGCGTTACCGAAAAGGGGTTTCGCTGCGAAACCTTGTTTGTTAACAGCAAATTACGCGGAATCTCGCAGCATTAACMATCCCGGCSCGRCGCCTAAGGGCCTGCCGCAGCCAGGCCGGAAAGCGGCGGGGGCGGCTCGTACTGCAATGCGCTCCTGGCGAGGCACCCGCAGCGAAAAGAAGCCGCCCGCAAATGCAGCGGGCGGCTTGCGACCAGGGTCACCCTGGCTGAACTCAGAAGTCCTTCTTGGTATCCATCAGCGCGTCTTCCAGCAGCTTTTCATTGCGGGCGTCCTCGATCTTGCGGATGCGGTCCTCGCTGGAGCGGTGGTCGAAGCGGTATTTCACCACGTTGATCAGGCTCAGCGTCAGCAGCAGAACCGCCATGCCCCAGTAGCCCTTGGTCGCTAGCGGCACATCAGTCGAGAGCCACAGGGATATTCCAAGCATGCCATAGGCGATAGCGACGCCGGCGGTGTTCAGAAGAATGATCAGCTTGTTGTCGGTGTTGTCGGTATACATGTGTTTTCTCCGTCAAATTGAATGGGTCAGCCCGGCCCGGCCGGCTGCGCGGAAATAGAAAGGGCGGTTCAGCCTTTGGTCTTCAGGCGGTTCAGAACGTCCGCGGCAGTGCTGCGGCTGCGGGGGCCGAAACCGGCGTCGGCCAGATCGTCGGCAATCGTGGTATTGTTAAGTTCGCCGTCGATCTCGCGAAGGATCTCGCCCTGCTCGAAGGGGTCGTCGCGCTGCAGCACGTCGCGGATCAGCGCCTCGGCCTCCTCTGCCGGGCTATCGCCGCTGGTGTGGCGGCGCAGGCGGCGCTGGATGTCCTGCTCGCGCCGGGTGGCGCGGGCGGCAATGGCGCCCTGCTTGAGGTCGGTGATGCGGCGGCTGGCGGTTTCCACCGACTGGCGCAGCTGCAGGATACGGGTGTCGAGTCGGTCCAGGGTCTGACGGCGTACCGTCAGCTCGTTTTCCATATCCGCAACCGCCTGGGCGGCGTTCCTGGCCAGATCCTCGCGCCCTGCCTCCAGCGCCTCGCCTGCCCGCGCCGTCAGGTCGCGAATGCGCTCCTCCAGGGTGTCCACTTGGCGCTGTTCTGCCCGCTGGCGCTGGATCAGGCTGGCCAATGTCAGTTTAGCCGCCTTCAGGTTGGCGTCCGCCTCGCGGATCTTCTGGGTGATCAGCTCGATCGAATAGGTCTCGCGCAGCTGTTCTTCCGCGCGGGCATTGGCGCCGGTGATCAGGGTCTTCAGAGTATTGAACATCATTTCCCCCGCAAAGTGAACATCGTTCACGGAGAATCATGTAGCAAAAATGTGAACACTGTTCAAGAGTTTTCTTGAACAGTGTTCATAGCTCACCTGCTGCCGATTTGCTCCAGCACCTGGGCGATCATCTGCTCGATGCGCTCCGGCGGCACGCCGGAGATGCGCTGCTCCAGCCCCAAGAGCACGATGCCGTGGACGGCAGAGAACAGCGCCCGCACCATCAGGGCCGCCTCGCCTGGGTCCTTGTCCGGGAACAGTTCCCCCACCGGGCGGGCAATATTGGCAAACAGGTCATCGAGTGCGGTCATATACCACTCCGGCACTGCATCTCCGGCAGCCATCCGCAGGTCGAACATCGCCCGCCACAGCTTGGTGTTTTCCACAGCGAAATGAAGGTAAGCGTTGCTCATCAGGATCAGGCGGCGGCTGGGCGGCTCCGCCTCTGCTCCCGCAACCGAAGCCTCGACCGCGGCGCCGAGCTTCTGGAACGTGCGCCCGTTCACTGCCATGATGATGGCAGTGAGATCGTCGAAAACGTTGTAGATCGCTCCGACCGCGCAGCCCGCATCCTGCGCTAGGTCGCGGGCGCGCAGCGCCCCGGCCCCGTCGCGTGCGATGCGGATCTCTGCCGCTTCCACCAGTTTCTGCCGCAGCGCGGCCTTGCGCGCCTCCACCTTGCCTGCCATGGCTCCCTGCCCTTTGTCTTGAACCGCGTTCAAAATACAGCGGGCAGACGGGGCGTAAAGCAGGAAATCAGATCAGGCCGCGCCAGCGCAGCACCACCACCAACAGGATCAGTACGCAGAGAATGGAAAACGCCATACTGCCAAGGACACCGAGCCAGAAGCCCTTCCGGCGGTCGGCAAGGTCGATCTTCTGAAGATGCGCTTTCACCTCACGCGCCGCGCCCTGCAGCGGTTTCTCGTTCACCGTCATTCGCAGTTTGGGATGCGACAGCAGAGGCATCGCAGTGGCGAGGCGCATGCCCTGTTTGTAAACCCGCCGCGGAATGCGGCGGCGGACGTGTTTCAGCGCGGCGGCCAGGTCGCCGGAGGCGTGCTCGCGCTCCTTCAGGAGGGTGCGGATCTCTTCAATATCCTGGTCCAGGCTGGCGGCCATTCCGGCACTCTCCCCTTGCTGTGCTTTGGCGCTACCCTAGCCCGCTGCCGCGGCTGCCTCAATGGGGGTGGCAAGGCTCCGCCTGCGCGGCTATCAAGTGCTCATGCTGAACACGATCATTCATGGCTCTGCCACCGCAAACACCCCGCTTTTGATTGCCCATGGCCTTTACGGATCCGCCCGAAACTGGGGCGTCATCGCCAAGCGCCTGTCGGATGAGCGGCAGGTAATTGCGGTGGACATGCGCAACCACGGCGACAGCCCGCGCGAGGACAGCCACACCTATCCGGAGCTGGCGGAGGACCTTGCCGGGGTGATTGCGTCGCATGGCGGGCGGATGGATGTGATCGGCCATTCGATGGGCGGCAAGGCCGCGATGATGCTGGCGCTGAACCACCCGCAAGCGGTGCGCAAGCTGGTGGTCGCCGACATCGCGCCGGTCGCCTATGGCCACACGCAGATCCAGTATATCCACGCAATGAAGTCGCTGGACCTGAAGTCCATTGAGCGCCGCCCCGAGGCCGCCGCAAGGCTAGCCGAGGCCGGGGTGGAGCCTGCGCTGCAGAGCTTCTTCACCCAGTCGCTTGACCTGCCGAACAAGCGCTGGAAGCTGAACCTCGACACGCTGGCGGATCAGATGCCGAACATCATGTCGTTCCCGCAGACGGACGCCGCCTGGGATGGGCCTGTCCTGTTCCTGTCAGGATCGGAATCGGACTACGTGCTGCCGGAGCACCGTGAGGAGATCCGCGCGCGCTTCCCCAATGCCCGCTTTGCCAAACTGCCCGGCGCGGGCCATTGGCTGCACGCCGAGAAACCGCGGGAGTTCGAGGCCGCCGCGCGGGTGTTCCTGAACGCGTGACGCGTCAGGCTCCGCGTGCGTAGAGCTGTTTTGCCACCAGCCAGGCCACTGGCAGTGCCAGCACTGCACCAGCAGCTGCGGCCGCAAGAATTGCCTGTGTGTTAACCAGCCCGGCTGCCAGAACCGCAATCACAGCGACCCCGGCCAGGCTGCTGCCGATCAGCGAATAGAGGATGGATGCAAGGCGCAACATGGGCTTTCTCCTATGCCTTTGACTGTCCTGCGGTCAGGCATAGGGAATCGCGAATATGTACGCCTTGATCCTGATCAGAATCTGAAAACCTCAATTCTAGCGGGTGTACATCTGCTTCTTGAAAGCCCGGGTCCGCTCTGTCGCTGAGGCAGAGCCGTCGTGGTAGGTGCCGAACCACTTGTCAAAGGGGATTTCAGAGGTGCCGTAGTTGCACTCGAAATAGCGATGGTGCAGCTGGTGGAAGAAATCGCCGGCCTTCGCGGCCTCTGTTTCCTTGGCAATCACCCGCTCGAAGCCGGAGTGCGAGAGTACCGGGCTGATCTGCTGGAACATCGCATGGAAGGTCAGATGCAGCGGGTGCGACGGCACGATCAGGTGGATGAAATAGGTGGTGAAGTAGAGCAGGTTTTCATACCAGTGGTTTGAAATCCCTGACCACGGCCCGATGTTGACGTTGCGGTGATGCACCGCGTGCACATGTTTGTAGAGCCGCGGGTGATGCTCCAGCCGGTGCACCCAATAGAAATGCAGGCCGGACCACATCGGGATGAACAGCATCCAGACCACGCACCAGACCGGCGCTTCGGCAAAGGTCACGGTGGGAACCCAGCCGTTGGCCATCCCCCAATAGATGCCCCACTGATAGACGGTGGCCACGGTGATGGCGCTGCCCAGCGTCCACCAGATATTGTCCAGCACCTGATTCTTGAAGGTGAAGGTGCCGTTGCCGCGCGAGAGGTCGCGTTTGTCGAACTTCTTTTGCATCCCCTGGCCCTTGCGCATGTAGAGCCACCAGTGCAGCCCCCCGGCCACCGCGGCCTGCGGCAGCAGGTTGGCCAGCCAGACCTGAAGCATCCAGCCGGGGCGGAATTCACCCATCTCTGCCAGCGGCGGCAGCATCCAGGCATAGATCGCCAGCGCCAGCAGGAAACAGAGCGTCAGCGATGTGATCTCCATCCAGGCACCGCGGTACCATCTGAGGACCGCTGCCGGGCGCGGCGGCCAGCTGAACAGCGGGTTGAGCGGCACCGGCCCCTTGGGGTGGTAGTGCCAGCGCTCGGCCTCTCGGTCGCGTTCCGCGGAGTGCAAAGTTCCGTCCATTGTGCCGCCTCCCTTGCTGGCGCTCAGCTTGCGTAGTTGGAGCCTTCGTCGTCGAGAATCGCCTTCAGCTCCGCCAGGTGTCGCTCAGCCTGGTCCGGGTAATCCTCCAGCTCCTGCGCGGTCTTCTCGGCGATCTCATCGCTCAGCACACGCAGCTTCTGGCCGGTTTGCAGAGCGCGGATATAGGTCTCTGCGGCGCGTTCGAAATAGTAGAGGCGGTTGAAAGTGTCCGCGACGCTGTCGCCGATCACCAGCACGCCGTGGTTGCCCATGATCATGGTCTTGACCTTGGGATCGGTCAGCATCGACGCGCAGCGGGCGCTCTCGTCCTCAAACGCCAGACCGCCGAAATCGCCGTCGACCACATAGCGGTTGTAGAAGGTGGCGGTGTTCTGCTCGATCGGCGGCAGGGTGCTGTCGGCCAGGCAGGCCAGGACGGTGGCGTGGATCGAATGCACATGCATCACGCAGCGTGCGTGCGGGCACAGCCGGTGGATGGAGCCGTGCAGGCCCCAGGCCGTCGGGTCCGGCGCATCGGGGCGGTCCATGGTCTTGGGGTCGTTTGCATCCAGCAGCAAGAGATCCGAGGCTTTGACACGCCGGAAATGCGCCTGATTGGGGTTCATCAGGAACTGGGTTCCGTCATCGTTGACCGCCAGGCTGAAGTGGTTTGCGACGCCTTCGTGCATGTCCAGCCGCTCGGTCCAGCGGAAGGCCGCGGCCATGTCGACGCGCTCCTGCCAATAGGTGAGGTTCGGGCTCAGTTCCGCTTGCTTGTTCATCTTGGGCCTCCAAATCCGCTTTTCCTAGTGGTGCCAGCCGAAATTCCTGCTGACAAACGATGGATTCAGCCGCTATGCATTAATTCAACTAATGCATAGGTCTTGCATCCATGCCGTCACCCGGATCACCCTCCTCTTCCCTGCCACCGCTCACCTGGCTGCGCGCCTTTGAGGCCAGCGCCCGGCACCTGTCCTTCACCCGCGCCGCGGCGGAGCTGAACCTGACCCAATCGGCAATCAGCCAGCATGTGCGCAGCCTGGAGAACTTTCTGGGCCGGGAGCTGTTCATCCGCAAAACCCGGGCGCTGGAGCTCAGCGAGGCCGGGGCCAACTACATGCCTATCGTGCGGGAGGCCTTTGAGCTGATTGCTGCGGGCACCCAGGCCTTTACTGGCGGCGATCAGGGGCGGCATCTGGTGCTTCAGTGCAATATGGCGTTCTCAGTCTTCTGGCTGTCGCCGCGTCTGCCGCGATTGTACCAGAAGTTTCCATGGCTGGTGCTGAACATCGTGACGCCGATCTGGGACCCGGAGCGCCATGCAGCCTTTGCCGGGACCGAGATCCGCTTTGGCCGCCCGAACGACATGTCGGCAGCAGCGGTGCGGCTGACCTACGACCGGTTCTACCCGGTCTGCGCGCCGGGATTTCAGGATGGCAAAGCGGACTTCCGCACCGCCACACTGCTGGATTGTGCCGGTGTGACAGGGTCTTGGGGGGCGTGGTTCAAGTCGCAGGATCTGCCGTTTGAGCGCAATCACGAGATCAACCTGGCCTCCACTTATGTGATTGCCATGACCGCAGCACTGAACGGGGCTGGGATCTCCATGTCCCATGACACGCTGGCGGGCGGGCTGCTGGAGAGCGGCCAGCTGGTCCGGGCCAGCGATCACTCGGCGGAACTTCTGGAGAACTACTTTCTGATGCCGCCACCCAGCCATGCCAGCACCCCGGCATCGCGGGCGTTTCTGGAGTGGCTGGAAGGAGAGCTGCCGCCGGTTTAGACTGCACCGCCCGTCGGCACGCCGGGCAGCGCCCTTCCGCCCCATGGGCGGGCGCTACGCTTCCGCCCCCGGACAAGCACTGCCCTCACAAAGTGCCCTCCAACGCCAAACTTTCAAATTTCCCCAACAAGTCCTGCCGAATGTTCGCAATACGCCCGCGGCTTGCGCCATTTGCTGCTTGCTGCTAAACGCGCGGCACCGGTCGCAGCCTACCCGGTCACCAAAACAAGGGTTCAAAAATGAAAACTATCGTTATCTGCTCGGGCGGGCTGGATTCCGTTTCGCTTGCCCATATGGTCGCTGAAGAGCATCAGCTGACCCGTCTTGTCTCCTTCGATTACGGCCAGCGCCACAAGAAGGAACTCGACTATGCCGCCGCCGCTGCCAAACGTCTGGGCGTGCCGCATGACATCATCGACATGAGGGGCATCGGCGCCGCGCTTTCCGGCTCGGCCCTGACCGATGACATCGACGTGCCGGACGGCCACTACGAGGAAGAGACCATGAAGGTCACCGTGGTGCCGAACCGGAACGCCATCATGCTGACCGTCGCCTATGGCATCGCCGCTGCAAACGGCGACGACGCCGTGGCCACGGCGGTGCATGGCGGCGACCATTTCATCTATCCGGACTGCCGCCCGGCCTTCACCGAGGCCTTTGATGCGATGCAGCGTGCGGCGTTGGACGGCTATGCGGACGTGCGGCTGTATACGCCGTTTGTGCACCGCACCAAGGGCGACATCGTCGCCGCGGGCGCCAGGCACAACACCCCCTTTGCCGAGACCTGGTCCTGCTACAAGGGCGGCGAGAAGCACTGCGGCCGCTGCGGCACCTGCGTGGAGCGGCGCGAGGCCTTCCACCTGGCAGGCGTCGAAGACCCGACAGACTATGCCGACCCGGATTTCTGGAAAGCCGCCATTGCCGGGAAGGACGGCGGCTGATGTTCCGGATCACCAAGGAGTTCCACTTCTCCGCCTCGCATCAGCTAACCCATCTGCCGCCGGACCACCAATGCGCCCGGATGCATGGGCACAACTACATCGTTGTGGTGGAACTGGCAGCCAAAGAGCTGAACGCGGACGGCTTTGTGCGCGACTATCACGAGCTAAAACCGCTGAAGGACTACATCGACGGCACCTTCGACCACCGGCACCTGAACGACGTGCTGGAGGGTCATTCGACGGCGGAGAACATGGCCAGGCATTTCTACGACTGGTGTCATGCGCGCTGGCCGGAAGTGACCGCTGTGAAAGTCTCGGAGACGCCCAAGACCTGGGCGGAGTACCGGCCATGACCCTGCGCATTGCAGAAATCTTCGGCCCCACGATCCAGGGCGAAGGCGCCCTGATCGGGGAGCCCACGGTGTTTGTGCGCGCCGGCGGCTGCGATTACCGCTGCTCCTGGTGCGACAGCATGCATGCGGTCGACAGCGCCTACCGGCACAACTGGGCGGTGATGGCGCCAGAGGAAGTCATGGCAGAGGTGCGCCGCCTGTCGGGCGGCAAGCCGTTGACGGTGTCGATTTCCGGCGGCAACCCGGCGATCCAGGACTTCGCCCCGGTGATCGCCTATGGCAAGGCCGAGGGCTACCGGTTTGCCTGCGAGACTCAAGGATCGGTGAGCAAGCCCTGGTTTGCGGATCTCGACACGCTGGTGCTGAGCCCCAAGCCGCCCTCCAGCGGCGAAACCGTGGACTGGAAGGCCTTTGACCAATGCCTTCAAGCGGCCAAGGGCTGCGGCCAGGCGGTGATGAAGATCGTGATCTTCGACGACAAAGATTACGCCTGGGCCAAGGCCGCTGCCGAACGCCACCCGGAGCTGCCGCTGTACCTGCAGCCCGGCAACCCTGAGGTCGACCCGGAGCTGCCGGTCGATCTGAACCAGGCCACCGAGCGCCTCCTGTGGCTCATCAAAAAAGTGACCGGCGACGGCTGGTTCACCCCCCGCGTCCTGCCCCAGCTGCATGTGCTGGTCTGGGGCAACAAGCGCGGCGTCTGACAACAAGGAACCCTGACATGTCCGACAGCATCTACAGCAACCTGAAACAGCTGGGCGGCGACACCATCGTGCCGCAAAACCCGGAAGAGGCGGAACTGGAGCGGGTGCAGAACCCGCAGTCCGACGTTGCCTACAACGTGCGTTTCACCGCGCCGGAATTCACCTCGCTCTGCCCGATGACCGGCCAGCCGGACTTTGCCCATCTGGTGATCGACTATGTGCCGGGCGAGTGGCTGGTGGAAAGCAAATCGCTGAAGCTGTTCCTCACCTCCTTCCGCAACCACGGCGCCTTCCACGAGGACTGCACCGTCTCCATCGCCCGCCGCCTGGCGGATTTCCTGGAGCCCAAATGGCTGCGCATCGGCGGCTACTGGTACCCGCGCGGCGGCATCCCGATCGACGTGTTCTGGCAGACCGGCCCGATGCCGGAGGGCGTCTGGATCCCGGACCAGGGCGTGCCGCCCTACCGCGGCCGCGGCTGATACAACCCTGAGCAATCTTTCAACAGAGTGCCCGGCAGCCCGGCTGCCGGGCTTTTTCTTTGCAAAACAAACCCTGACCGCCGAACCCGACCTGCCGCAGCAAGTTGCGGCACGTCCGATAGAAACAAACAATTTACCGCAAAAGTGGTTTTAAGTTTAGTTGATCTGAACTCTCCGGAGACACCGGGAGGGGTCCGGCAGGACCGGACGGACAACAATGAAACAGGGGAGCTTCATGAACTCTTTGGACTTGGGGAAAACGCTTTCGGGCTACTTACAGGCGCTGTCGCAGGCCGGACTGCAGGTCGAAATGTTCACGGATTTCGAGAAAGTGCCTGAGACAGCTGTCGCAACAGGACGTCAATTCCAGATGCCGGGATTCGCCATCGAACGGGCCGACCACACCGAAAACTCCGCCTTCTGGCTGTTCCTGAAGGACGGCGACAGCTACATCGGCGGCGCGGCCTCAATGCTGCAGGACCTGGGCCGGGAGACGCTGGCCGAGTACCTGCTGCGCACATCGCGCCACCAGTTCCCCAATGATGCCGGCGGCGGGGTTGAAAGCGTTGCCGAGCCGCTGGCACGCGAGGTGCGCGGGCGGCTGGCCTATGTCGGCGAGCTGACCTTCCTGCCCGGCCACCGCGGGAGGCGGTCGGAACGGCTGGCACCCTTCATGCGGATCTTCCAGATTCTTGCGATCCAAAAATGGGATGTGGACTGGATCTATGCCTTCATCCCCGACCGCCACATGCAGGCGCGGCTGGATCTGGTCTATGGCTTCACCCGCGCCATCCCCCGGGCGCAGAAATGGCGCGCCCCGGAACCGGAGGTACGCAGCAGCACCGAATGGTTTGTCGGCGCACCCCGGCTGGAGATGGAGCATATGCTGCAGAGCGACCTAGCTGGTTTTGATGTCCTGTGAGAAGTTGACCACCAGCAGCTTTCCGTCCGGCAGATAGACTGGTGCCAGCACCCGGCGGTACTGGCGGGTGAACCGGCGCCCGTTCAGCAGTTTCACGTCCAGCGAGGGATGGGTGATCACCGGCTCGCCCCGGCTGATGGCTTCGCTGTGGGCCATCACCAGATCCGCGTTCACCTGTTCGCTGAACCCGTTTAGCGTGCTGCGCAGCTGGTTGCTATCGGACACTTCAAAACAGATAGAGGCGAGGCTGGCCGGACCGGAGCGGATCGGCTGAATGCGGTTCTGTTCCGAATCCGGCGGGTCGAACATGTCGACCGCATGCTGCAGCCGGTCAAAGCCCTCCAGGCGGCCGCTGTTGGCGAACCACCAGTCCAGGAAGTCCTGCAGCGACACGTCGCAGCCACTGTACTGGCGGGTTCTTGCAGCGGCCTGCAGCCGTGCATTGAGAATCTCGAATGCCTTCGCAGCTGCCGCGTCAGCGCGGATATCCGGCAGCAGCTCCAGCCCGGCCGTGTCCGAGGAAAAATACTGGAACGACACCCCCAGACCGCGCGCCAGCGCATCCAGCGTGCTCCAGCCGATCTCGCGCTCGTGCTTCAGCGCGCTGTTGAAGGTGCCATAGGGGATGCCGCACTTCAGCGCCGCCTGCCGGTTGGACAGGTTCATGTCGTTTAGAAGAGCCGTGATTTTCTCGTGGATGAGCGCCATATGTGCTGGATCTTTCACATTTCGCGAAACATCTTGCACAAAATCATCGTCGCAGCAACGCAGTCTCAGCGCGATCCCTGGAAGCGCCACCAAAGTGGCGGGCAGCCCCCTGCTTTGCCCGGCGCCAGGGGCCGTGCAGAAGGCTGCCATCAAGACAGCGCCGTAATTGAATTGAGAGAGCTGGTGCCCGCGGCCGGACTCGAACCGGCACGGCCATACGGCCAGGAGATTTTAAGTCTCCGGTGTCTACCATTCCACCACGCGGGCACGGGGTGCCATAACCGGGCACCTAAAACGCAGGTCTAGCCGCCTGATTTCACGCGGACAATGTGTTTTCGGCCAGATCGGCTAAAATTTCCCGCAGCGCGGGCAAAGCTACAACTCCACATCGCCGGCTCCGGGCGGCGCCAGCGGCCCGCCGGGCTCCGCCAGATAGCGCTCCGGCAGCCACGGGTTCAGCGCCAGCGCCTCCGCCAGCGCGGTGCGGGCTTCCTCCAGCCGGGACAGGCCGTAAAGCGACAGCGCCCGCCCGCTCATCGCGGCGATATGGCGGGGCGACAGCTCCAACGCGCGGTCCAGGTCCGTCAGGGCAGACGCGAAATCCCGGCGCAGGTAATGCACAAAGGCGCGCTGGTTGTAGCCCTCGGCATAGTCCGGGCAATAGGCGATCAGCTGGTCGAAGTCCGCCAGCGCGCCGAGGAAATCGAAGGCGGAGCGTTTGGTCATGCCGCGGTCGAGAATGGCCTGCGCCTGCGCATTTGGCGCATCGGCCCAGTATTCCCACATGCGATTGGCGATTTCCCGTGCATGGGATTCCGTTTCAGCTTCCTGCACCTCGGTCAGCAGCGCTTCCAATGGTGTGCTGTGGTCGGGGGCGTCGGGGCATTCCGACGCCAACACCGGGAAAGAAGCGGCAGCAAGAACCGCAGCACAGGCGGCGAAGGAAAACGGGGCGCGACGAAAGGCAAACAACATGCCCCATGCTCGCACAATTCCGGTTTCAATCAAGTCAACTGGGCGTGCGCCGCCCCTGCCCCTCCTAAAGCGGACCCAGGGCGCCGTCTTCCTTGACCGCCTGCATCGCCACATAGGTCGAGGTGGAGGCGACATGCGGCAGCGAGGAAATCTTCTCCCCCAGCACCGCCCGGTAATCGGTCATCGAGCGGGTGCGCACCTTCAGCAGGTAGTCGAAATGCGAGGCCATCATATGCGCCTGCTCGATCTCAGGCAGCCGCGCCACGGCTGCGTTGAACTTGGCCAGCGCAGCCTCGCGGGTGTCGTCCAGCTTCACCTCGACAAAGGCCACATGGTCCAGCCCCAGCCGGATCGGATCCACCAGCGCCCGGTAGCCGGTGATGATGCCCTCCGCCTCCAGCCGCTTGAGCCGGGTCTGGGTCGGGGTTTTCGACAGTCCGATCCGCCGCGCGAGGTCGGCGATGGAGATGCGGCCGTCCTCGCTCAGCACATTCAGAATCGCCCGGTCGAAGCGGTCAAGATCTATGGAGTTCATTTGGACTACCTGAGGGTCAATAATTCACTCATCTAAACTAGCCTTATCACATCTTTAGGCGATTGTCCTTCTGGAAAGGGTGTATTCTCAACAAAAGCCCTGCACACCTTTTGTGGAGTTCCCCGCATGACCGCTCAAACCAAGCTGCGCTACCGGATCGACGCCGGCACCTATGCCGATCAGACCGCGATGCGCGACCAGCTGGTGGCCCAGGCCGCCCTCACCGAAGCAGACCGCGAAAAAATCTGCGCCAACGCCGCTGCGCTGGTGCGTGACATCCGCGGCCATTCCGCGCCGGGGCTGATGGAGGTGTTCCTCGCCGAATACGGCCTCTCCACCGATGAGGGCGTTGCCTTGATGTGCCTGGCCGAAGCGCTGCTGCGGGTGCCGGATGCCGACACCATCGACGCGCTGATCGAGGACAAGATCGCACCGTCCGACTGGGGCAAGCACCTGGGCAAATCGACCTCCTCTCTGGTCAACGCCTCCACTTGGGCGCTGATGCTGACCGGCAAGGTTCTGGACGAGGAGCGCAGCCCGATCGGCGCCCTGCGCGGTGCCATCAAGCGTCTGGGCGAGCCGGTGATCCGCACCGCCGTCAGCCGCGCGATGAAGGAAATGGGCCGCCAGTTCGTGCTGGGCGAAACCATCGAAAGCGCCATGAACCGCGCCGCCGGGATGGAGGCCAAGGGCTACACCTATTCCTACGATATGTTGGGCGAGGCCGCCCGGACCGAGGCCGATGCGTCGCGCTATCATCTGGCCTATTCCAAGGCGATCTCCGCCATTGCTGCCGCTTGCAACAGCGATGACATCCGCAAGAACCCCGGCATCTCGGTCAAACTGTCGGCGCTGCATCCGCGCTATGAGCTGGCGCATGAGCACAGCGTGATGGAAGCGCTGGTGCCGCGCCTGAAGGCGCTGGCGCTGCTCGCCAAGGCCGCCAAGATGGGCCTCAACGTCGATGCCGAAGAAGCCGACCGCCTGTCACTGTCGCTGGAAGTGATCGAAGCCGTGGTCTCTGACCCCGCACTGGCGGGCTGGGACGGATTTGGCGTGGTGGTGCAGGCCTATGGGCCGCGCACCGGGCTGGCGATTGATGCGCTGCATGGGATGGCGGAGAAATACGACCGCCGCTTCATGGTGCGGCTGGTCAAGGGCGCCTATTGGGACACCGAGATCAAACGCGCCCAAGTCGAGGGCGTCGACGGTTTCCCGGTATTTACCTCCAAGCCGCTGACCGATGTGTCCTACATCTCCAACGCCCGCAAGCTGCTGGGCATGACGGACCGGATCTATCCGCAGTTCGCCACACACAACGCCCATACCGTCGCCGCCATCCTGCATATGGCCGAAGGCGTCGGCAATGAGCGCTATGAATTCCAGCGCCTGCACGGCATGGGCGAAACCCTGCACCAGATGGTGCTGGAGCAGAACAAGACCAACTGCCGGATCTACGCGCCCGTCGGCGCCCACCGCGACCTGCTGGCCTATCTGGTGCGCCGCCTGCTGGAAAACGGCGCCAACTCCTCCTTCGTGAACCAGATCGTCGATGAAAACGTGCCGCCGGAAGTGGTCGCCGCGGACCCGTTTGCTGCCGTCGCAGATGTGACCCGCAAGATCCCGACCGGGCCGGAGCTGTACGCGCCGGAGCGCCCCAACTCCAAGGGATTCGATCTGGGCCACGCGCCGACGCTGGCAAGGATCGAAGAGGCCCGCGCGCCCTGGCGCAGCCACCAGTGGCAGGCTGCGCCGCTGCTGGCGGGCGACGCCCAGCCGGAAGCTGCCAAGGATGTGACCAGCCCCACCGACCAGAGCGTGGTTGGCACCGTCGCCCAGTGCAGCCCAGAGGATATTGAACTGGCGCTGGCATTGGCAGATCCCTGGGACGCCCCGGCAGCGGAGCGGGCTGCTGTGCTGAACAAAGCCGCCGACCTCTATGAGGAAAACTTCGGCGAGCTGTTCGCCATCCTCGCCCGCGAGGCCGGCAAGACCATTCCCGACGCAGTGGCCGAACTGCGCGAGGCAGTGGATTTCCTGCGCTACTATGCGGCGCGTATTCCCGATGCGCCGCCTGCCGGCATCTTCTCCTGCATCTCGCCCTGGAACTTCCCTTTGGCGATCTTCACCGGCCAGGTCTCGGCCGCTCTGGCTGCGGGCAACGCGGTTCTGGCAAAACCCGCCGACCAGACGCCGCTGATTGCCCACCGCGCCGTGCAGCTGTTGCATGAGGCCGGTGTGCCGCGCAGCGCCCTGCAGCTGGTACCGGGCCGCGGCAGCGTGGTCGGGGCCGCCATCACCTCTGATCCGCGTGTGAACGGCGTCGCGTTCACCGGCTCCACCGCCACCGCCCTGCGCATCCGCAAGGCGATGGCCGAAAACCTGCAGCCGGGCGCGCCGCTGATTGCGGAAACCGGAGGGCTGAACGCGATGATCGTCGACTCCACTGCGCTGCCGGAACAGGCCGTGCAGGCGGTGATCGAAAGCGCCTTCCAGTCGGCCGGCCAGCGCTGCTCGGCGCTGCGCTGCCTGTATCTGCAGGACGACGTTGCCGATAACGTGCTGAAAATGCTGAAGGGCGCGATGGACTGCCTGCAGCTGGACGACCCCTGGCACCTGTCCACCGACAGCGGGCCGGTTATTGACGAAGGCGCCCGCGCAGGCATCCTGACGCATGTCGGCAAGGCCCGCGCCGAGGGCCGGGTGCTGAAGGAAATGCGCGCGCCGCAGGGCGGCACCTTCGTGGCGCCGACAATGATCGAGGTTCCCGGCATCAGTGCGCTGGAAGAAGAAATCTTCGGCCCGGTGCTGCATGTCGCGCGGTTCAAGTCACAGGATCTCGACAAGGTGATCTCCGACATCAACGCCACTGGCTACGGCCTCACCTTCGGTCTGCACACCCGCATCGACGACCGGGTGCAGCATGTCTGCGACCGGGTGCATGCGGGCAACATCTATGTGAACCGCAACCAGATCGGCGCCATCGTCGGCAGCCAGCCGTTCGGCGGCGAGGGATTGTCGGGCACCGGCCCCAAGGCAGGCGGCCCGCTCTACCTCAGCCGGTTCTGCGCCCCGGACCGCCAGTCCAGCGCCAGCGGCTGGGAGCAGAATATCACTGAGCTGAAAGCACCCAGCGGCGTGCCCAGCCAGCCGGTCACCACCTCCCTGCCCGGCCCGACCGGCGAGTCGAACCGCCTGACCGTCTCTGCCCGCCCGCCGCTGCTGTGCATGGGTCCGGGGGCCGAGGCCGCTGCTGCGCAGGCCAAGGAGGTGATCAGCCTCGGCGGCACCGCAATTGAGGCGCATGGCCTGCTGGACCTAAGCCAGCTGGAGAGCATCCACGGCATCGCAGGCGTCCTGTGGTGGGGTGACGAAGCCACCGGCCGCGAGATCGAACAGAGCCTGGCCAAGCGCGACGGTGCGATTGTGCCGCTGATCCCGGGCAAGCCGGACCGCGCCCGGGTGCTGGCGGAGCGCCATGTCTGCGTCGACACCACCGCCTCCGGCGGCAACGCGCAATTGCTGGGCGGCATGGCCTGAGCTTTCCGCGCTAAGCACTTGACGCTGGGCCGTTTCCGGCCCAGCGTTCCCCCATGTTTCCGATCCGCGACCACAACCCGTCCGGCCGCCGGCCCTATGTCGTCTATGCGCTGATTGCCGTAAATGTCCTGGCCTATATCTATTACACGGCCAGCTACGCCTCCCCCCGGGCGCTGGCCTATTTCTATGACGCCTATGCGGTGGTGCCTGCCGAGATCAGCCACGGCTACGGGTACGGGACGCTGTTCACCTCCCTGTTCATCCACGGCGGGCTGATGCACCTGGGCGGCAACATGCTGTTCCTGTGGATCTTCGGCGACAATCTGGAGGAGGAGATGGGCCACCTCCTCTTCCTCCTGTTCTACCTCCTCAGCGGGTTTGGCGCCGGGCTGATCCATGTGATGTCGGCGCCGGGGTCGATGGTGCCTACCGTCGGTGCCTCCGGCGCCATCGCCGGGGTGATGGGCGGCTACCTGCTGATGTTCCCCAAGGCGCGGGTCGATATCCTGCTGGTGCTGATCATCTACTTCCGCATCTTCACCATCCCGGCCTTTGTGATGCTGGGCGTATGGCTGGCGATGCAGTTCTTCGGCGGCCTCGGTTCTGACCCCAACCAGGGCGGCGTCGCCTACTGGGCCCATGCCGGCGGCTTTGCGGTCGGTCTGATCCTGTGCCTACCCCTGTGGCTGCGCCGCGGCGGCCCGGCATTCTGGAACCGGACGCATGGCACTCCGCCACATCCTGAGAATGAGTACGAATACTCCGCCAGCCGCATCCCGAAACTGCCGCGAAAGAAGCGTAATCCGGGGCCGTGGGGGAAATGAAGCGCCCCGCAGTCCGGTGTTCGTTTGCAGGAAGGAAGTATCAAGACGGCCTGCGGAACCATGGGAACAGGCTACTGATTAAAACGCAGGCCGCCGCCCCGACGGACATCGGGGTAAGGGAATGGTAGATCCGCTCCGGAGAAATTTACGGGGAATTATCGAAGGTTTTACTCAATGTTTGCCAAGCAAGGGGAATAGCCGTGACACTTTTGAAAGCCACCTGCCACTGCGGCGCCGTTGAGATCGAGGCGGAGTTTCCCGAAGGCCTCGCCTCGGCTGCGCGCTGCGACTGTTCCTTCTGCCGCCGCCGCGGGGCGGCGGCCGTCACCGCTCTTACCGCCAGCCTGAAAGTGCTGAAGGGAGCGGAGAACCTCAGTCTCTACACCTGGGGCACCCATACGGCGAAGCACTACTTCTGCAAGACCTGCGGCATCTACACCCACCATCAGCGCCGGTCCGATCCCAAGGATTGCGGCGTCAATCTGGGCTGTATCGAGGGCGCCAATCCGCGGACTCACCCGGAGACCTATGGCGAGATCCCGTGGAATGACGGGGTGAACCATCCGTCGGATCAGTGATCCTGCCGACAGCCCTCACTATGCAACACCTCCCTTAAAATCAAAAAACGCGGCTCAATGGCCGCGTTTCCGATGCTCAAAGTTCCGGGCAAATTCAGCCGCGGATCACTTTGGCGAAGTTCTCGAAGATCGGCTCGTTGGAGCAGACCACCGAGCCGCTGTCGATGATGCCCGCTTCCGGGTCGATCGCCTCGGCTAGGCCGCCGGCCTCCTTCACGATGATGATGCCCGCGGCCAGGTCCCACGGGTTCAGGCGGCGCTCCCAGAAGCCTTCATAGCGGCCCGCAGCCACATAGGCCATGTCCAGCGCGGCAGAGCCCCAGCGGCGCACGCCGGCGCAGGCGGGCATCAGGCGGGCCAGATCCTGCAGCGTCAGCGGCAGGTCGGCGCGGCCGCCAAACGGCACGCCGGTGGCAAAGATCGATTCAATCATCCGATGACGGCCCGAGACGCGGATACGGGTGTCGTTCATCCAGGCACCGGCGCCCTTCTCGGCAAAGAACATCTCATCCTTGGCAGCGTCATAGACCACGCCTGCAACGATCTTGCCCTTGTGCTCCAGCGCGATGGAGATCGCCCAGTGCGGCAGCCCGTGCAGGAAGTTGGTGGTGCCGTCCAGCGGGTCGACGATCCAGCGGCGGGTGGGGKCTTCGCCCTCGATCTCGCCGCCCTCTTCCGCGATCCAGCCATAAGTCGGGCGGGCGTTGCGCAGCTCTTCCTTGATGATCTTCTCGGCGGCGATGTCGGCCTTGGAGACGAAGTCGCCCGCGCCTTTCATCGAGACCTGCAGGTTTTCCACCTCGCGGAAGTCCTTCACCAGGGAACGGCCTGCCTTGCGGGCGGCCTTTATCATCACATTGAGGTTTGCGCTGCCAATCATGTCTGCAGAATCCTGTCACGTCGGGGAGATGCCGGGTCAATGCGTGCCTATACGCGCCCTGCCCCCGAATGCCAAGGGGTTATGCCGCAAACTGCACATCCCGCCTGACGCCGCGGCGCGGGGCACGCGGGCGGTTGAAATCCGCCGCCGTCGCACCCAGACTTCGCTGCAAACAGAACAAGGAGTGCCCCCATGCCCGACCAGATGCAGCGTATCGTGCTGGCCAGCCGCCCCGAAGGCCAGGCCAGCGAGGAGAACTTCCGCCTGGAGACCGTGGACCCGCCCCAGCCCGGCGAAGGCGAAGTGGTTGTAAAGGTTCATTATATGTCGCTGGACCCCTATATGCGCGGGCGCATGAACGCAGGCAAATCCTATGCCCCGCCAGTGGAGATCGGCGAGACCATGACGGCGGGCGGCGTCGGGGAAGTGATCGCCTCGAACAGCCCGGACTACCAACCCGGCGACTTCGCTCTGGGCATGTTCGGCTGGGCCAGCCATGCCTGCGCCAAGGCCTCCGAGATCCGCAAGCTGGACCCGGACATGGCACCGCTCACCACGGCGCTTGGCGTTCTCGGCATGCCGGGGTTTACCGCATGGCATGGCTTGGACGCCTATGGCCGCCCGCAGGCGGGCGAAACCCTGGTGGTTGCCGCGGCCACCGGCCCGGTCGGCTCCATGGTGGGGCAGCTAGCCAAGCAAAAAGGCCTGCGCGTGGTTGGCATCGCGGGCGGCGAGGACAAGTGCAAGCTGGCGGTGGAGACTTTTGGTTTTGACGCCTGTCTCGACCACCGGGCCCTGGGATCGGCCGAGGCGTTGAGCGCGGCACTAGCGGCTGCCTGCCCGGACGGCATCGACATCTATTATGAAAACGTCGGCGGAAAGGTGCTGGAGGCGGTGCTGCCGCTGATGAACAACTTCGGCCGCATCCCGGTCTGCGGCATGATCGCCTGGTACAACAGCGCTGAGACGGACCTGACAGCTCCGGCGATCTGGCGCGCGGTGCTGACCAGGTTCCTGTCGGTCAATGGCTTCATCATCTTCAACCACTACGACCGCTACCCGGCCTTCCTGCAGGAAGTAGCCCCCAAGATCGCCAGCGGCGGGATCAAGTACCTGGAGGACATTGCCGAGGGGCTGGAAAATGCACCTTCGACCTTCCTGTCGATGATGCAGGGCGGCAATACCGGCAAGCAGATCGTCAAGCTGGTCTGAGCCAAGCGCCGGCATCTGCCGGATTATGCAACCGCGCGGAGCGGGCACAGGCGCCGGAACGGCGCAGGCCGCTCCGTGCCTCTCCGGCGGCAGCATCTATTGATGCTGCAGCTTGCGCGCCTCGACCTTGGCCAATCGGATCAGCTCCTGCATGAAAGGCTTCTCGCGGTCCTCGGTCCGGATTGCCGCATAGAGGCTGCGGGTGATGCCGGATTTGGTCAGCGGCCGGGTCACATAGTCGGAGGAGTATTTCACCTCCCGCACCACCCAGTCCGGCAGCACCGACACGCCGCGGTTGGAGGCAACCAGCAAGAGGATCACCGCCGTCAGCTCCACCTGCCGGATCGAGGCGGGCTCCACACCGGCGGGGATCAGCAGCTGGCTGAACACATCCAGCCGGGTCTTGTCCACCGGGTAAGTGATCAGATTCTGGCCGATGAAATCCTCGGCCTCGACATAGGGTTTCTCTGCTAGCGGATGCTGCGCCGAGGCGACAAACACGGCGTTGTAGTCAAACAGCTCGATGAAATCGACGCCGTTGATGTCTTCCGGATCGGAAGAGACCACCAGGTCCACCTCCTCCTTCAGCAGCGCGGGCAGCGCGTCAAAGGCCAGCCCTGGGCGGATATCCACGTCCACATCGCCCCAGTTCTTGCGGAACCCCTCCAGCACCGGGAACAGCCATTCGAAACAAGCGTGGCATTCGATGGCAATATGCATCCGGCCTGTGTTGCCGTCGCGCAGAGAGGAGAATTCTGCTTGCGCAGCCTCGACTTGCGGCAGGACTTGCTCTGCCAGCCGCAACAGACGCAGCCCCGCCGGCGACAGCTTCATCGGCTTGGAGCGGCGGATGAACAGCTCCACGCCTGCCTGATCCTCCAGCCCCTTCACCTGATGACTCAGTGCGCTTTGGGTGATGTTCAGCTGCTCGGCAGCACGGGCCAGACCGCCGGCCTCATGGATGGCCTTGATGGTGCGGAGATGGCGGAATTCGATATGCATCCTATCAGATCGCTCATGTTAATCTTGAGTATTATGAAATTGTCTCACATTGCTGCGCGTGCAACAAGAGCTGACATCAACCTAGCGAGAGACCCTGAGATGACGACGCCCAAGATTTCCTTCGAATTCTTCCCGCCGCAAAATCTCGAAGCCTCCTTCCGGCTTTGGGACACCGTGCAGGTCCTCGCCCCGATGGGTCCGCGCTTTGTTTCCGTCACCTATGGCGCCGGCGGCACCACCCGCAGCCTTACCCGCGACGCGGTGGCCACGCTGCACAATTCCTCCGGCCTCAATGTGGCGGCGCATCTGACTTGCGTGAATGCCTCCAAGGCGGAAACGCTGGAAATCGCCGATCAGTTCGCCGAGGCCGGCGTGACCGAGATCGTCGCCCTGCGCGGCGACCCGCCCAAGGGCGAAGGCAAGTTCACCCCGCACCCCGAAGGCTTTGCCAATTCGGTTGAGCTGATTGAAGGACTGAAGGCGCGCGGCGATTTCAGCATCAAGGTGGGCGCTTACCCGGACCGCCACCCGGAAGCCGCCGATCAGGCCGCCGACGTCGAGTGGCTGAAGCGCAAGCTGGATGCCGGCGCCGATGAGGCGCTGACCCAGTTCTTCTTCGAGGCCGAGACCTTCTTCCGCTTCCGCGATGCCTGCGAGAAGGCCGGGATCGACGGAACAAAGCTGACGCCCGGCATCCTGCCGATCGAGAACTGGAAAGGCGCGCGCAATTTTGCCAAGCGCTGCGGCACCGTCATTCCCGACTGGGTCGAGGACGCCTTTGACAAGGCGCTGCGCGACGGCCGCGAGGAACTGCTGGCGACCGCGCTGTGCACCGAACTGTGCTCAGACCTGCTGGAGGGCGGCGTGGAAAAGCTGCACTTCTACACGCTTAACCGGCCGGAGCTGACGCGCGACGTCTGCTTTGCTCTGGGTGTCACGCCCAAGGTTGCGCTGCAGAACGTGGCGTAAGCGTTGCGCAAATCGGCGCGCGGTTTCTAATGGCAGGGATTTCCCGCCAAGGACCCGCGCGCCATGTTTTATGCCAAACAGCCCTCCGACCTGCTGACGATCGATCAGATCACCAGGATTTCCGGTCTTGATTTCATGCAGGGCATTCTCGACGGCCATCTGCCCGGCCCGCCGATTGCGGAGACTCTCGGCTATCACCTGCACAGCGTCGAAGACGGTGAGGTGGTGTTTCGCGGCACGCCGGAATTCTCTGTCTGCAACCCGATGGGCACGGTGCATGGCGGCTGGTACGGAACACTTCTGGACAGCGCTATGGCCTGCGCTGTGATGACCAAAGTTCCGGTGGGCGCGGTCTACACAACGCTGGAATACAAGATCAACATCCTTAGGCCTATTCCGCTGGGCACCACGATCGACTGCACCGGCAGCATCGACCACGTGGGCCGTTCAACAGGCGTGGCGCATGGCGAGATCCGCGGGCTGGAGGACGGCAAACTCTACGCCACCGGCTCCACCACCTGTATCGTGATGCAGATCGCTCCGCGCTGAGGACACGGCAGGCGGACGCGGGCTTGCCACCTGCGGCTTTTCACCTAAGTCTGTGCAGGCATATGAAAAACAGCAGAAAGGCAGGCCATGCCGCCAAACAGCCTAGCCCGCGCCGCAACTGCCCGCATCCAGGTTCTGGCCCCTGTTGACGAGCTGGATTTCCTGGACACCCAATCGCTGGTTCTGCCGGTTCAGGTCACGCCGCTGGAAGCCTGGAACATCATGCACGCCACGCCGCTGCCCGGCCTGAAGCTGGCCTTCCGGCTGCGCGATGCCGTTTCCGCCTTGTTCGGGGTCAAGCGCATCGGCGGCTTCTCCGGCCGGGCGCGGCTGAATGTGGAGGCCGGGGAGAAGCTCGATTTCTTTCTGGTTGAGGCTGTATCAGACGACGTTTTGACACTCACGGTCCGGGACCGGCATCTGGACGTGATGACCTGCGTCACCAGCAATAGCGGTGTGCTGAGCATCACCTCGTCTGTGAAAACCAATAACCTGTTCGGCCGGATCTACATGCTGCCGGTCCGCCCGGCGCACAAGCTGATCGTCGCGCTGTCTCTGAAACGGCTGCAGAAAGAGCTGGAACAGCGCAATGCGGCCAGACAGTAGCACCGCGGGCTCCCGCTGCTGCTGGCCGGGCCTGCCTGACTTGTCCGGCCATGGCCCGGCCGCCTTCAAGTCTTAGAAAACCTTGCCAGCCAGCCTTCCGCTACGGAGGCCTTTTGCCTTCCTGCATCGACGCTGCTGTGAAGACGTTCGCTGGCGTCCAGACCAACCCGGCGGCGGCTGCGCAGCAGAAAGATCTTGGCCCAGCCCTGCCAGGTGCCGACAGAGGGCGCCTGGGGATCAACCGGGAACCGCACCCGCCAGTCCAGCGGCAGCGGCAGCCCGCGTTCCTCAGCCTTCTCCAGCATCCAGATCAGCGACACATTGGCCAGCGGCCGCGCGTCTTCAAAGCCGCCAAGCTGACCGCCCACATCGCCGTGCGCGCCGCGGAACCAGACCTGCTCGACATGGCCGTTCCAGCCCTTCGGGCAGTCCCAAAGAACCGGTTTGAACACATCTCGTGTCTCATCCAGAGCCAAGGCGTGATAGCCGCTCTTGATATGCGGCCCCAGTGTATGGTTGTGGAAATTGTGCTGCTTCTCCGCCCAGCGCCACAGAAGCGGCAGGCGAAGGCCCAGCGCCTTCACCGTGTCCCAGGCGCCGACCATCTCGATTCCGACCTCTTCATGGCAATACGCCTTGCTGAACGCCGCACCTGTCTTGGACCGCCCGTTCAGCCGGTAGTGGCGGTAGGCAGTGCGGATGTGGCGCACGGTGGCATGTTCGGGTTTCAGCAGGCCGATCCGGTCGATCACCCCGGCCAGTGACCGCACCGCATAGGCGCCGCGGGAATACCCGAACAAATAGATCCTGTCGCCGGGGCGGTACCGGGAGGCAAGGTAGCCGTAGGCGCGGCGGATCTGCCGGTTGATGCCGCGCCCCATCATCACATCCGGTGCGCTGCCCCACCCTTTCCACTGCACCCCGGATTCATAGAAGACAGACACCTGGCCACCCATTTCCCGGCACAGGCGGTAAAGCTGGCCGGCATGGGTTTCACGGCCCGTTTCCAGTGTCGACATGGTGCCATCCAGGATGATCACATGGGCCTGCGGTCCGCGCAGCTTGGTTTCGCCGGAATGCTCCGATCGAAGCGGCCGTCCCAGCCATTCTAAAACCCGTCTACTCAGCTGCCTCAGTAACATCCTTAAGCACTTCCCAAATCCTCAGCGGGGTGAACGGCATGTCCACTTGCCGCACGCCGCGGTCCCAGACCGCGTCCTGCACCGCGTTTGCAACTGCTGCCAGCGCGCCGACGGTGCCCGCCTCGCCGCAGCCTTTCATCCCCATCGGGTTTTGTGTCGAAGGCACCGGCTCGGAGGTGAATCCAATCATGGGAACGCCGCTTGCCCGCGGCAAGGCATAGTCCATGAACGAAGCTGTGAGCAGCTGTCCGTCCTCATCGTAGACAACGCGCTCCAGCATGGCCTGTCCCAGCCCCTGCGCCACCCCGCCATGCACTTGACCTTCGGCCAGCCGCGGGTTGATCAGATTACCGAAATCGTCAACTACAGTGTAGCGCTCCACATCTGCTTGCCCAGTCTCCGGATCGATAACAATTTCGGCAATATGTGCGCCGTTCGGAAACGAGCGCCCCGGCAGCCGGGCCCGTGCCGCGTGACGCTGCAGATCGGTGCGGCCTTGCGCGCGGGCCATCTTTGCCGCTTCCAGCATGGTGGGTGTCAGGTTGGATCCTGGCGCGCGGAAGGTATTGCCGTCGAAATGCACAGCGCCTTCTTCCACCCCCATTTCCTGCGCGAGGAATGGGGTGAAGGCGGCAATCATGGTCTCCACCGCGGCCAGCGTCGCATTGGCCTGGGTGGTGACCGAGCGCGAGCCGCCAGTGCCGCCGCCTTGGGCAATGCGGTCGCTGTCGCCTTGGATCACCTGAATGTTTTCCGCCGGGATACCGCTCTGGTCGGCAAGGAACTGGGCATAGACGGTCTCATGCCCCTGTCCGTTGCTTTGCGTGCCGACATAGATGTTCACCCGGCCATCCTCCAGAAACTCCACTTCCGCGCCTTCTGAAGGATCGCCCAAAATGCTTTCGATATAGTAACAGACCCCAACGCCCCGGTACTTGCCGCGTTTACCATTTTCCGCGCGGCGGGCGGCGAATCCCTTCAGATCCGCCTCCTCGGCGGCGCGGCTCAGCACTTTATCGAAGTCGCCCACGTCATAGGTCTCCCCGGTCACGGTGCCATAGGGAAACGCGGCGGGCTTAATGAAGTTCCGCCGCCGCAGATCAAGCGGATCAACCCCCAGCTCCCGCGCAGCGCGGTCCATCACCCGTTCCAGCACATAAATCGCTTCGGGCCGCCCGGCGCCCCGGTAGGCGTCGACCTGGGTGGTGTTGGTATAGATCCCCTCCACCTGCAGCCAGGCGGTCTGGATGTCATAGACACCGGCCAGCACCCGGCTGAACAGCTGGGTTTGGATCGGCTGCCCGAAATGCGCGTTGTAAGCGCCAAGGTTGCATCGGGTGCTGACGCGGTAGGCGGTGATCTTCAAGTCCGCATCAAAGGCCAGCTCCGCCAGCGAGGTCAGATCGCGCCCGCCATTATCGCTCAGCATTGCCTCGCTGCGGTCCGACATCCAGAACACCGGGCGGCTCAGCACGGTGGCGGCATGGGCCACCGCAAAATACTCCGGATAGGCAAAGGCCTTCATTCCGAAGCCGCCGCCGACATCCGGCGTGGTGACCCTGATGTCCTCCTCGTTCAGCCCCAGCTTGGCGGCCAGCTGGCTTTTCATGCCCCAGACCCCCTGACCGCCAAAGGTGAAATGCAGCCGCCCCTCCTGCCATTCGGCAAAGCAGCCGCGTGGCTCCATGGTGCTGACCATGATCCGGTTGTCCTCAACCTGCAGCGCCACCGTATGAGCGGCGGTGCGGAATGCCTCGGCCGTTGCCGCCTCATCCCCCATGCCCCAGTCGAAGGCCTTGTTGTCCGGCACGCCGTCATGCAGCGGCTCGCCGCCGGGCATCAGGTCCAGCTTGACCGGCAGGTCGTCGATTTCCAGCTCGATCAGCTCACCCGCATCGCGGGCCTGCTCCAGCGTTTCGGCGACAACAACGGCCACGGGTTCGCCGACATAGCGCACCCGGTCGCGCGCCAGCATCGGCCGTTCCGGCGACGCCCCGTCTGAGCCGTCGCGGTTCTTCACCGTGGTGCTGTCCATCGAGACGTCTATACCCGCCGCCTCCAGCTCTGCCAGTGTGATCACCGCATGGACACCGTCGGCTTCCAGCGCATCTTCGGTGTGCAGCGCTGTGATCACCCCATGCGCCACCGGGCTGCGCAGCACCCAGACGCGCAGGGCGCCTGCCGGGGCAGCGTCTTCGATGTAGTTGCCATGCCCGGTCAGGAACCTGACATCCTCGACCCGCTTTACCGGCTGGCTTTTCCCGAATTTGTCCATGCTCGCCCCCTGTCCGTGCTGACTGATCTCAAGGGGGCGAGAGTACCCTTAGCTGGCCGGTTGTCCAGCCAGCTCTATCACCGTCGCCACGTCACTGAGGCCGTAGCCGTTGAACTGCGTGCTCATGGCGGAAGAATAGGCGCCCAGTCCCGGGAACAGAACATAGTCGCCTGTCGCCGCATCACAAGGTAGCGGCAGCCCGTCCGGCAGCCGATCCAGGCTGTCGCAAGTTGGGCCGAACACCACCCGCGGCTTGCGCTCGCCCCCGCGGTGCTTGCCGTCAGTACCGACGACTTCAACCCGGCCCGGCAGACCCATGTCACGGATATCGACCAAGCCGCCATAGATGCCATCATTGAGAAACACCACCTCGCCTTCCTTGCGCATCCCCTTGATGCGGGCGGCCAGGGTAAAGCACTCAGAAACCATGGCGCGCCCGGGTTCGCAGATCAGCTCCGGCTTGTCTCCGCCAAAGGCCTGATCTGCCGCATTGCCGATGGCGGCAAAGACCTTCTCCAGATCCGGTGCCACGCCGTCGCGGTTGGCTGCAAAGCCACCGCCGACGTTCAGCCGCGCGATCTGCACGCCGGCCTGATCAATGATCCGCTTGGCGGCGTGGACATATTCGACCCAGGCGCTTTCATCCTCGCATTGGGTGCCGGGGTGGAAACACAGCGCCGGGGTCCAGCCGCGGGTAGCCACCTGTTTCAGCAGGTCAACGGCCTCCTCCGGCGCAGCGCCGAACTTGCTGCCGAAGTCATAGGCCGCACCCGCCACGGGCAGGGCAAAGCGCACGGCGATTTCACAGGAGCGCGGCACCGCGTCCAGTTTTTCCAGTTCGCTCAGCTCATCCACCGACCAGCTGGCAACGCCGTGTTCGATAGCGGCGGCAATCTCCGCCTCGGAGCGCATCGGGTTGTTGTAATGCATGACCGCATCAGGGCTGGCGGCGCGCACTGCTTCCATCTCAGCGGGCGAGGCCACGTCAAACGCCGTGATCCCGGCAGCCACCAGATTGGACAGAACCGCCGGGTGCGGGTTTGCCTTCACCGCGTATGTCACCAGCCCCGGAAACCCCTCGCGGAACCGCCGCGCCACCTCATGCAGGACTCGCGGCGAGAAATACAGGATCGGATGATCCGGCGCGCTGCGGGAGAGGTGGGATTCAGGCGAAAGCCATAGCGGGGGAATCTGCTGCATCGTGTAACCCTCATTCGTTTTACACATTTTCCGCGAATATTACGTCGATTCCGGTTGGCACATTGTCTATAGTGACGAAAACTAACGTCACATCGTAGGCAGAACATGCAAACCGACGACACTGATCAACGCCTTGTCACTCTGCTACGGGAGAACGCGCGCCGCCCGGTGGCCGAACTTGCCCGCCACCTGGGCCTGGCCCGCACCACCGTGCAGGCACGGATCGAGCGGCTGGAGGCGACCGGTGTGATCACAGGCTACACGCTGAAAACCTCCGCCGCTGCCCGCCCGCCGCTGCAGGCCACGGTGCTGATGTCGATTGAACCGCGGTCAGGGCCTGAGGTGCTGGCCCGCCTGCGCAGCCTGCCCGGGGTTGAGGTGGTGCACACGACATCCGGCCGGTTCGATCTGCTGGCGCAGGTGGTTGCGCAAAGCACTGCGGAACTGGACGATACCATCGACAGCATCGCAGAAGCCCGCGGCGTGCGATCTTCCGAGAGCCTGATCCACCTGGCCACCAAGCTGGACCGGACCGGGCAATAAGGGTCATACCGTTTTCACGTAATCCAGCAGCCAGTCCCGGAACAGTTTTGCTGCGGGACGCAGGGCGCCGCGGTCGGGATAGATCAGGTGATAAGCCTCCTGCCCCGGCACGTCGGCGTCCGGCAGGCAGCGCACCAGCCCGCTGGCCCTGACGACCGCATCCGACGCAGGTGCCCGCGCCAATGCAATCCCTATCCCCTGCGCCGACAGTTCCGCCGCCATCAGCGAGTTGTCGGCAAAGAAATAGCGCGCCTGCCCGTGGGACAGGCGCAGGGTTTCGAACAGCTGCACCCAGCTGGCCCGGTGGGTCGAGACTTCGATCAGGGGGAAGCGGAACAGATCCTGCGGAGACTGGATCTGTGCAGCAATCTCCAGCGGCGCAACCGGATAGAGCACTTCCCGCAGAATCTCATCCCCCTCGGTCCCGAACAGCGACGGGTTGCCAAAGACGATCTGCAAGTCGGTGAACTGGTTGGCGAAGTCCGCTGCCATATTGCCGGTGCTGAGCGCCAGGCTGACCTGCGGATGCGCGGCTTGGAACTGCGGCAGCCCGCGCGCAAGCACCCCGTGGGCAAACAGCAATACAGACTGCACAAACAGCCGCTGCTCGCGGCTTTCGCCGAACAGGCCGGTGGTGGCAGTTTCCAGCCTCAGCAGCGACTGCTGCACCGAGGGCAGATAGGCCCGCCCGGCCTCTGTCAGCGTCACCGCGTGGGCGTGGCGGTGAAACAGCGGTGTGCCGAGCTGCGTCTCCAATGCCTTCACCTGCTGGCTGACGGCTGCGGCCGACATGTTCAGCTGGGCTGCTGCACGGGCAAAACTTTCGGTACGCGCCGCAGCCTCGAACACGCGCAGCCAATTCAGGGAGGGGATCCGGGTCGCCATGAGAGAGGCTAAGCAGAACTAAGCCTGACCGGCAAGACATACCGTGCTGTGATTTTCCGCCCCTCCCCTAGGGTTCATGGCAGCGATCACCCCGCTGCAACAGCGGCAAACCCACCAGCCAATTGAGAGACGAGACATGACCGGTCCCGCCAATGCCCCGCGCCCCAAACGCAAGATTTGGAACTTCACCCCCCAGCTCCCAATCCAGACCTCGCCCTATTGGGACTGGCCGATGAAGCCGCTGGCCTCGGTCAGATACCTGCTGCAAAGCTGGAACCCGCTGGCCCTGCGGGCGCTGCTGCTGGTCTTTGCCATCATCACCTGGAATTTCTTCACCCCGTCCCTGGACCGCATCGCAACCTTCAGCTGGGACTGGGTGGCCGAGATCTGGTTCCGCAACTTCTGCATCCTGATGGTGGTGGCCGGCGGGCTGCACCTGGCGCTGTGGAAGTTCCGGACCCAAGCGGATGAGTACCGCTATGACATGCGCCCGATGATGAAAGGCGCCAAGGTGTTCACCTTCAAAAACCAGGTCTGGGACAACATGTTCTGGACCCTTGGCCCGGCGCTCACCTTCTGGACCTTCTGGGAGAGCTTCATTCTTTACGCCTATGCCAATGGCTGGGTCACAATGATCACGCTGGAGGACAACCCCGTCACCTTCATTCTGATGACCATTTTCATCCCAATCTGGGCGGGCTTCCACTTCTACTGGCTGCACCGGCTGCTGCACGTGGGCGTGCTCTATACCAAGGTGCACGCCTGGCATCACCGCAACATCAACACCGGCCCCTGGTCCGGCCTGGCGATGCATCCGGTGGAGAGCTTCTTCCTGATGTTCGACACGATGATTTTCTTCCTGCTTCCCGGGCATCCGGTGCTGGCGATCTTCCTGCTGTTCCACCACGGGATCGGCGCCCCGACCTCGCATGCCGGGTTCGAGCATGTGAAGTTCAGCAACACGGCCAAGTTCCTGGTCGGCGATTTCTTCCACCAACTGCACCACCGGTTCTTCGACTGCAACTACGGCACCTGGGAAACCCCCTGGGACGAGTGGTTCAACACCTTCCACGACGGCACCGAAGAGGGCAACGAGATGGTCAAGGAGCGCCGCCGCAAGATCTGGAACACCGGCTGAGCCTGCACCGGAGCGCCTGCTGTGATCCTGATCCATTGGGTATCTGGAACCAGAAAGAAGCGGAAAGATTCTGTTAACCAGAATCGCCGCACTCTCCTTATGCGGTACAGGCTGGGGAGCCGATGACCGCATCAGGAAGAAGCTGCCCCCTGTTCCTGGCATTGCGTATTCCCTGGCGAATGGACGGCCGGTTTCAGGGAGAGCTTCGGACCTGCTTCTTTCTGGTCCGAAATACCCAATGTGCCGCCGCCGGCCCTTTGCGGACCGCTGGCGGGCAAAGAAATAACCACATCCTGCTTCCCCTTCCAGCCGCCATTGGGTAATTGATCGCCCAACTGCATGAGGGATCGAGACGCATGGCGATGGAAAAGACATTCAACGCGGCTGAGGCCGAGAGCCGCCTTTACAAAGCCTGGGAAGAAGCGGGCTGTTTCAAGGCAGGTGCAAATGCCAAGCCGGAGGCTTCCACCTATTGCATCATGATCCCGCCGCCGAACGTCACCGGCGTGCTGCACATGGGCCATGCCTTCAACAACACCCTGCAGGACATCCTGATCCGCTGGAAGCGGATGCAGGGCTATGACACCCTGTGGCAGCCGGGCACCGACCACGCGGGCATCGCCACCCAGATGGTGGTGGAGCGCGAGCTGGCCAAGACCCAGCAGCCGTCGCGCCGCGAATTGGGCCGTGAGAAATTCCTGGAGAAAGTCTGGGAGTGGAAAGAGAAATCCGGCGGCACCATCGTCGAGCAGCTGAAACGCCTCGGCGCCTCCTGCGACTTCTCCCGCACCGCCTTCACCATGGCGGGTGCCCATGGCGACACCCGCGTGGGCCACGAGAACTCTCCCAACTTCCACGACGCCGTGATCAAGGTGTTTGTGGAGATGTACAACAAGGGCCTGATCTACCGCGGCAAGCGGCTGGTCAACTGGGACCCGCATTTCGAGACCGCGATTTCCGACCTGGAGGTGGAGAACATCGAGGTCGCGGGCCACATGTGGCACTTCAAGTACCCGCTCGCGAACGGCGCCACCTACACCTATGTGGAGAAGGACGCCGACGGCAACGTGATCCTCGAGGAGGAGCGCGACTATATCTCCATCGCCACCACCCGGCCCGAGACCATGCTGGGCGACGGTGCGGTGGCGGTGCACCCCTCGGATGAGCGTTACGCCCCCATCGTCGGCAAGCTGTGCGAAATCCCGGTCGGTCCCAAGGAGCACCGCCGCCTGATCCCGATCATCACCGATGAATACCCGGACAAGGACTTCGGCTCCGGTGCGGTGAAGATCACCGGCGCGCATGACTTCAACGACTACCAGGTCGCCAAGCGCGGCGGCATTCCGATGTACCGCCTGATGGACACCAAGGGCCAGATGCGGGCCGACGGCGCGCCTTATGACGAGGCCGCAGGCATTGCCATGGCGGTGGCCAAGGGCGAGCAGACCCTGAGTGAGAACGAGGCCGATGCCGTCAACCTGGTGCCGGACGACCTGCGCGGTCTGGACCGGTTTGAGGCGCGTAAACTGGTGGTCGAGCAGATCACCAGCGAAGGCCTGGCAGTGATGGTCAGCGAGACCAAGACCGTCAAGGGCGAGGACGGCGAAGAGACGCAGGTCACCGAGACCGTGCCGTATGTCGAGAACAAGCCGATCATGCAGCCCTTTGGCGACCGCTCCAAGGTTGTGATTGAGCCGATGCTGACCGACCAGTGGTTTGTGGACGCGGAAAAGGTGGTCGGCCCGGCGCTGGACGCTGTACGCAACGGCGATGTGAAGATCCTCCCGGAATCCGGTGAGAAGACCTATTACCACTGGTTGGAGAACATCGAGCCCTGGTGCATCTCGCGCCAGCTGTGGTGGGGCCACCAGATTCCGGTTTGGTTCGACCTCTATGGAAATGAGTTTTGTGCGCCTACCGAATCTGAAGCTAAGAAATTGGCGCAAGAATTTCATGAGAAAGCCAATCCTGGCGTTTCTGTGAATGTCGTTATCGATGACGGGTTTGTGCTTTCGAAGCCAGATAGCGCGGGTCGCCCTCAAACCAACCCACCTGCAGTAGGCTCTGGTTGGGTTGGGGCACCGGAAACTGATCAATTGAAGATTGGCCTTTCCCGCGATCCCGACGTCCTCGACACTTGGTTCTCCTCCGGCCTCTGGCCGATCGGCACCCTGGGCTGGCCGGAATGGACCGAAGAGACGAAGAAATACTTCCCGACCTCGACCCTCGTCACCGGTCAGGACATTCTTTTCTTCTGGGTTGCCCGGATGATGATGATGCAACTGGCGGTGCTGGACGAAAGCCTGCCGGTCAAGGAACGCATCCCCTTCGACACTGTCTACCTGCATGGCCTGGTGCGCGACGCCAAGGGAAAGAAGATGTCGAAATCCACCGGCAACGTGGTGGACCCGCTGGAGATCATCGAGGAATTCGGCGCCGACGCGCTGCGCTTCTCCTCCGCGGCGATGGCGGCGCTTGGCGGCGTGCTGAAGCTGGATATGGAGCGCCTGAAAGGCTACCGGAACTTTGGCACCAAGCTGTGGAATGCGGTGAACTTTGCCCATTTCAACAACGTCTATGACGAAGCCGTCCCGGCCTATGCCTGCCCGGATGCCAAGGCCGCAGTGAACCAGTGGATCATCGGCGAGACCGCCAAGGTGCGCGTGGAAGTGGACGCGGCACTGGAAGCCTACCGATTCAACGATGCGGCCAATGCGCTCTATGCCTTTGTCTGGGGCAAGGTCTGCGACTGGTACATTGAGCTCAGCAAGCCGCTGTTCAACTCCGACGACGAGGCAGTGATCGCCGAGACCCGCCAGACGCTGGGCTGGGTGCTGGACCAGTGCATGATCCTACTGCATCCGATCATGCCCTTCATCACCGAGGAGCTGTGGAGCAACACCGCCAAGCGCGAGAAGATGCTGGTGCATGCTGAGTGGCCCACCTACGGCACCGAGCTGGTCAATGCGGATGCGGACGCCGAGATGAACTGGGTGATCACCGCGATTGAAAACATCCGCTCCACCCGGGCGCAGATGCATGTGCCGGCCGGTGCCAAGATCCCGATGGTGGTGACCGAGTTCTCCGATCAGGCCCGCACGGCCTGGGAGAAGAACGAGGCGATGATCCAGAAGCTTGCCCGCATCACCTCATTGGAGCAGGTGGAGAGCTTCCCCAAGGGCTGCGCGTCGGTCGCCGCCCCCGGCGCCTCATTCGGCCTGCCGCTGGCGGATGTGATCGACGTGGACGCCGAAAAAGCCCGCCTGGAGAAGACCCTGGGCAAGCTGGCCAAAGAGCTGGGCGGCCTGCGCGGGCGGCTGAACAACCCGAAATTCGCGGCCTCCGCGCCGGAAGAGGTGGTGGCGGAAGCCCGTGAGAACCTTGCTGCGCGCGAGGAGGAGGAAGCCAAGGTCAAGGAAGCGCTGGCGCGCCTGGCCGAGATCGCCTGACCCTGCTGCAGAGCATTTTCTAAACGCCCGCCCCTCCCGGCGGGCGTTTTGCTTTCTGCCGCAGCATATTGAAACCATTGGGCTTTCGTACAATACGGGGAATTTCCTTGTATCCGCCCCATTGTCTTTGCAGCCCTTTTGTATCAGCCTGCCCGCAACTAAAATAAGATCGGAGGCTGCAGCCCATGCCCAATGACTCCCGGCCCAAAGGATACTGGGTGGCCCATGTGGATGTGCACGACATGGAGCGTTACAAGGATTATATCAACGCAAACGGGCCTGTCTTTGCCGAATACGGGGCTAAATTCCTGATCCGCGGCGGCGGCCGCGAAGTGCGCGAAGGCCAGTTCCGTGCCCGCACAGTGGTGATCGAATTCAAGGATTTCGAAACCGCAAAAGCCTGCTATGATTCAATGGCCTATCAGGACGCCAAGGCGCTTCGCGATCCGGTTTCGGCGGGTGATATGCAAATCATTGAGGGCTATGGCGGCTGAGCCCGCCTGCCCTGCCGCTCTGCCTGAGGTTTGCCGATGCCCTTGCTCAAGAAATTCTTCCAAGCTTTCCGCCCCTCCGAACCGCCTGCCCTGCCGGACCCGGATGCCGAACTGGCGCTGGGGGCGTTGCTGGTGCGGGTTGCGAAGTCGGACCGGGACTACAAGCTGGAGGAGATCAGCCTGATCGACCGGATCCTGGCGCGCCTCTACCAGCACAATGCGATCGAGGCCGCCAAGGTCCGCGCCACCTGCGAAAAACTGCATGCCGCCGCGCCGGAGACCGACACCTTCGGGCGGCTGATCCGCGAGACCACCGGTCTTGAGGAACGGCTGGCGGCGCTGGATGCGCTGTGGGAGGTCGTGCTGGCGGACGGCAATGAGCATGAAGGCGAAATCACCATCATCGAAGATGCACGCAAGGCCATGGGCCTGTCTTATGCCGACAGCCAGAAAGCCCGCGCTCGCGCCGTCGAGAAATTCAGCCCCACGGCGGAGGACAGCTGATGTTCAAGGAACTGCTGAACCGGCTGCTGGAGCCTGCCCCGGCACAGCTGGACGACGAAGGCGCGAAACTGGCGCTGACGGCGCTGCTGGTGCGGATTGCCCGCTCCGACCACAACTATTCCGAGGTGGAGAAGGACCGCATCGACCGCATCCTGACCACCCGCTACGGGCTGGACACCGGCGGCGCGCTGATCCTGCGCGAACAGGCAGAGGCGATGGAGGCGGAGGCGCCCGATACCGTGCGCTTTACCCGCGCGATCAAGGACGCAGTGGCCTATGAGGACCGCACCGGCGTGATCGAGGCCCTGTGGCAGGTGGCGCTGGCCGACGGCCGCCGGGACGCCAACGAGGATGCGCTGCTGCGGCTTTCCTCCAGCCTGCTAGGGGTTTCAGACGTGGACAGCGCCATGGCGCGCAAACGGGCAGAGGCTGCGAAATGATTGCTCATCTTGGGATGTACGACCGCCCGGAAACCGCGGTGGCCAATGACACGTTCTGGGCTCAGATCCGCAAAAACCTGAGCGGCGGGCCCGAACAGCTGACCCGCGGTGCCGATTTCTGGGAAGTGTGGAAATCCCCGGACCTCTTGCTGTCGCAAACCTGCGGCTGCCCCTACCGTACCCGGCTGTATGGCGAAGTGGAACTGGTGGGGACCCCCGATTACGGCCTGCCCGGCTGCGCCCCCGGCTACTACAACAGCGTAATTGTCACCCGCAAGGCGGACGCAGGCCAGCCGCTCTCTGCCTTTGGCGGCCGCCGCTTTGCCTACAACGAAGCGCTGTCGCAGTCGGGCTGGGCCGCGCCGATGGTGCATCTGCATGAGCGCTCCATCCTGCCCGGCGCACTGGTGGAGACCGGCGGTCACCGGCTGTCTGCCGAAGCCGTCGCAGAGGGCCGCGCTGACTTTGCCTCCCTTGACGCTCTGACCTGGGAAATGATCAAGCAGTATGATGGTTTCGCCGCCGGATTGTGCGAAATCGAGCGCACCGTGCCGACCCCCACCCTGCCCTACATCACTGCTCTCGGCAGGGATGCGGATGAGCTTTTCACAGCCATTGAGGCGGCCATCCGCAGCCTGGATGAGGACACCAGAGCCCGCCTGCATCTGAAAGGACTGGTACGGTTCGCCCCCAGTGATTATCTGGCGGTGCCGACCCCGCCTGGCCCGGTGCTGACCGAACAACGCATCCGCGCAACGGAGCTGACGTAACGCCCTCTTCCGATTTGGGCCTCTTACCCCGCCATTTTGACGCCTGAGGTGCCAGCTTATGCGGTTTGAACGTTGCATTCGTTCTTTTTTTCGGTCCAATAAGAACGAATTTCCACTCACAGGGACAAAGACACCTTGACCGATACTACGCCCGTTCTGCAAATCCGCGGCCTGCATAAATCCTATGGCGAGCTGGAAGTGATCAAAGGCGTCGACATCACCGCCAAGAAGGGCGATGTGGTGTCGCTGATCGGATCTTCGGGGTCGGGCAAGTCCACGCTGCTGCGCTGCTGCAACCTTCTGGAGGACAGCCAGCAGGGGGAAATCCTATTCAAGGGCGAGCCGATCACCTGGACCGGCCAGGGGCTGGCGCGCCGCCCTGCAGACGCCAAACAGGTGCTGCGCATCCGCACCAATCTGTCGATGGTGTTCCAGCAGTTCAACCTGTGGGCCCATATGACCATCCTGCAGAATGTGATGGAGGCGCCGGTCACCGTGCTGGGCCGCGACAAGGCTGAGGTCGAGGAGAAGGCCCGCTATTACCTGACCAAGGTCGGCATCGGCGACAAGTGCGATGTCTACCCGGCACAGCTGTCCGGCGGCCAGCAGCAGCGCGCGGCCATTGCCCGCGGCCTGTGCATGGAGCCGGAAGCGCTGCTGTTCGACGAACCCACCTCCGCGCTGGATCCTGAATTGGAGCAGGAAGTGGTCAAGGTGATCAAGGATCTGGCCGCCGAAGGCCGCACCATGCTGATCGTGACGCACGACATGAAAATGGCGGCCGATGTGTCCAGCCATGTGGTCTTCCTGCACCAGGGCCTGATCGAAGAAGAGGGCACCCCGGACGAAGTCTTTGGCGGCACCCGCTCCGAACGGCTGCGGGCGTTCTTGTCATCGACCCGCCACGAGCAATAATAATGAAATCAATAACCAACCAAAATGGGAGTAACCTGATGAAATCACTGATCCTTGGCACCGCCGCCCTGGCGCTGACCGCGGGCATGGGCCTGGCGGACACCGTGCGTCTGGGCACCGAGGGCGCCTACGCGCCGTGGAACTTCGTCAACGACGCCGGCGAGATCGACGGCTTCGAGCGCGAACTGGGCGATGAGCTGTGCAAGCGCGCCGAGCTGACCTGCGAGTGGGTCAAGAACGACTGGGATTCGATCATTCCGAACCTGGTCTCCGGCAACTACGACACCATCATCGCCGGGATGTCGATCACCGACGAGCGTGACGAGGTCATCGACTTCACCCAGCCCTACACGCCGCCGGATCCTTCGGCCTATGTGGCGCAGTCGGCTGACGTCGACCTCGAAGGCGGCGTGATCGCAGCCCAGGCCACCACCATCCAGGCGGCCTTCATCGCTGAGCAGGGCTGGACCCTGGTCGAATTCGCCACCCCGGAAGAAACCGTCGCTGCCGTGCGCAACGGCGAAGCTGACGCGGTTCTGGCCGACAAGAGCTTTCTCGACACCGTGGTCGGCGACGATCTGGTGATGCTGGAAAAAACCGAATCCCTGGGCGGCGGCGTTGGCATGGGCTTCCGCGAGTCGGATGCCGAGCTGCGCGGCAAATTCGACGCGGCCATCCAGTCGATGAAAGACGACGGCTCGCTGAACGAACTGATTGCCAAGTGGGAAGTGTCCTCCCAGTGGTAATCTGATCCTGTATCAGGATCCAGCAGGCCCGCCGCTGCGGCGCGCGGGCCTCATTCATTCTCTTCCGGTGCGAATTGCACCGGGCACGACCGGAGAAAGACAGGCTCAAACATGTTTTCCTACTGCACGGACCCATCCACGCTTGAGGGGCTGAGCTGGCTCAGCTGCTATCTGACCACCGGCAAGCATGTGAACCTCTACATCTCGGTCTTCGTGGTGCTGGCCCTGCTGGCGATCACCGCCCCCGTGGCACTGCTGTTCGGCTTCGGTGCTGCCAGCGCCGCCCGCTCCAAATTCTTGCCGCTGCGCTGGTTCGGCAAGGGCTACACCAGCATCGTGCGTGGTGTGCCGGACATTGCTTTCTTCCTGTTTTTCGTCATCGCACTCGATCAGGCGTTTGAATGGATGCGCCACAAGGTGAAATGCCCGGACTGGGATCAGCCGATCCGCCAGGGTATCGACTTTGTGGTCTGCGACGTGGCCAAGCTGCCGCTCTCGACCTCGCCGCAGTGGGTGCATGAAACCTACGGTTTCTTTCTGGCGGTGCTGACCTTCTCCATCGTCTTCGGGGCTTTTGCCGCCAACGTCCTCTATGGCGCCATGCGGGCAGTCCCGCGCGCCCAGATCGAAACCGCCGAGGCCTATGGCATGACCCACCGCCAGGCGTTCTGGCGCATCCTGGTGCCGCAGATGTGGGTCTATGCGCTGCCCGGCCTGTCGAACCTGTGGATGGTGCTGATCAAGTCCACGCCGCTGCTGTTCCTTCTGGGGGTCGAGGACATCGTCTATTGGGCGCGTGAACTGGGCGGCACTAAGACCGCGCGCTTCACCGACTATCCGCACCCGAACTGGCATGTCTGGTACTTTGCCGCGCTGCTGGTGTTCTACCTCTGTTTCACCAAAGTGTCCGAAGTGGTGCTGGATCGGGTCATGAAGCGCCTGACCAAAGGCCAGGCCACCGCGGGTGGCGAAGCACAAAGAAAGGCAGCGGCATGAGTTGCGTCGAAACCATCCAGGCCTATGCCCTCCGCTCCCTCGGCTTTGGCGAACGGCTGCTGCCGCGCGGTGAATATACCCTGTGCGAGCATTTCACCCTGATCGGCTCCGGCCTGATCTGGAACGTCTATTTCGGCGCGCTGGCGCTGATGACCGGCTTCTTCCTGGCGGTGGCGCTGGCGGTGGGCAAATCCAGCACCAACCCGCTGTGGCGCAAGCCGGCCGAGTGGTTCATCTTCGTGTTCCGCGGCAGCCCGCTGTTCATCCAGTTCTTCTTTGCTTACGCCTGTTTCCTCAGCCTGAAAGGCGTGTCCAGCTTCTTCGATCCGTTCACCTCCGCCTGGCTGGGGGCGCTGATCGTGCTGTTCTGCAACACCGCAGCCTACTCGGGTGAGATCTTCTATGGCGCGCTGCTGTCGATCCCCAAAGGCGACATCGAAGCCGCCGATGCCTATGGCATGACCGGCTGGAACCGCTTCCGCCGCATCACTTTCCCGACTATGCTGCGGCTGGCCTGGCCTGCCTACACCAACGAGGCGATCTTCCTCTTCCACGCCACCACGCTGGTCTTCTTCTCCGGCTTTCCGGCGTGGCGCCAGCAGGGCGATGCGCTCTATTACGCCAGCTATTTCGCGGACAAGACCTTCAACCCGTTTGTCCCCTACCCGATCCTGGCCTTCTACTTCATCCTGCTGACGCTGGTGATCATTTCCCTGTTCGGCTTTGTGAACCGGCGGCTGAACAGGCATTTGCCGCAGGAGCGGCGCAAGAAGTTCCGCTGGCGTCCGAACCTGATCCGCTAACGGCAGAATGGCTCCTTCGGGAGCCATTTTCGTTGAGGGAGCAGACCGCCAGAAAGCATGCCCTGGCCTGATGTGCCGGCCCTCCCCCTCGGAAAACCGCTCACGCAGCCGCCACCTCAAACTTTTGATCAAATTATCTTGGCGAATGGATTTCCTTAGGCTAGGGTTGGCGCAACGCACTTATGGAGCCTCAAATGGACCTGCCCGGACTGAAGACAATCCGCATTGCTGCCTGTGACATGAACGGCCAGATGCGCGGCAAGCGGCTGCCCGCGAGCCAGGCCGGCAAGCTGGAGAGCGGCGGCGCACGGATGCCGGTATCTGCCCTCAACGTTGATCTGTGGGGCCGCGACGTCGAAGACAGCCCACTGGTTTTTGAGACCGGCGATGCCGACGGCGTGATGCTGCCCACCGAACGCGGTCCGGTGCCAATGCCCTGGCTCAAAACTGCCTCGGCGCTGGTGCCGATGGCGATGTACTGGGAGGATGGCTCCCCTTTCCTGGGCGACCCCCGCCATGTGCTGGCTGATGTGCTGTCGCGCTACACTGCGCGCGGCTGGACTGTGGTTGCCGCCACCGAGATGGAATTCAGCCTGCTGGACGACAGCGGCACCCGCCCTGCGCCGCCGATCGATCCGCTCACGGGGCGCGAACTGGATCAGCAATCGGTGCTGTCGATCGCCGAACTGGACGCCTTTGACGAGTTCTTTTCCGATCTCTACGACGGCGCCGAGGCGATGGGCATCCCTGCCCAGGACGCCATTTCAGAGGCCGGCCTCGGCCAGTTCGAAATCAACCTCCTCCACCAGGAGGCCATGCGCGCCGCAGATGATGCATGGCTGTTCAAGGCCTTGGTCAAAGGGCTTGCGCGCAAACACGGATTTGCCGCGACCTTCATGGCCAAGCCGTATGCCGAAGATGCCGGTAACGGCATGCATGTGCATTTTTCGGTCGAAGACCAGGACGGAAACAACGTCTTTGATGACGGCAGCGAAAAGGGATCCGACCTGCTGATGCACGCGGTGGCCGGCTGTCTGGCAGCAATGCCTGCCAGCTCGCTGATCTTTGCGCCGCATGGCAATTCCTATGACCGGCTGGTGCCTGGCGCCCATGCGCCAGTCAGTGCCGCCTGGGCTTATGAAAACCGCACTGCCGCCATCCGCATCCCTGGCGGCAGCCCCAAGGCGCGGCGGATCGAACACCGGGTCGCAGGCGGCGACATCAACCCCTACCTGATGCTTGCCACAGTGCTGGGCGCGGCCTTGGCCGGGATTGAGGAAAGGATGCAGCCGCCCGCTCCCTCCGCCGGCAACATCTACGAGATCGAGGGCCTGCCGCAGCTGGCCTCCGACTGGGAGACCGCGATCAACTGGTTCGACACCGACCCGCTGATCGCCCGCATTCTGCCCGATCTGGCCATCCGGAACCTGGTGATGACCAAGCGGCAGGAGCTGAAAGGCTTTGCGGAGCGCCCCAAGGAGAGCCATTGGCTGTCCTGGCTGGAAGCGGTATAAAACCGCTTTGCCCGAGGCGCCTGGCAAGGCTCTTGCCCGCTCAGGCAACCTCGGCTAGGCTTAATTTGATCAAATTTGGTGACTCATGAAAATCGGCATCCTGCAAACCGGCCACTCCCCCGAAGACCTGTTCGGCCCGTTCGGCGACTACGACGCTATGTTCCGCGACATGCTGGACGGCCACGGGTTTGAGTTTCAGACCTGGCCGGTGGTGGACGGCATCCTGCCCGGCGGGCCTCAGGACGCCGACGCCTGGCTGATCACCGGCTCCAAGCACGGCGCCTATGAGGATCACGCCTGGATCCCGCCGCTGGAGGAACTGATCCGCGCCATCCATGCGCGCAAGCAGCCGCTGGCCGGGATCTGCTTCGGCCATCAGATCATCGCGCAGGCGCTCGGCGGCAAGGTCGAGAAGTTCGAAGGCGGCTGGGCAGTGGGTCCCGTCACCTATCAGGTGGGCGGCAAGGATCTGACCCTGAACGCCTGGCATCAGGACCAGATTGTTAAGCTGCCCGAAGACGCACGGGTGCTGGGCGGCAATGATTTCTGCCGGAACGGCGTCCTCGCCTATGGCGACCACATCATCTCCTGGCAGCCCCACCCGGAATTCCCCAATGCCTTTGTCGGCGGCCTGATTGAAAAACGCGGCCGCGGCGTGGTGCCCGACGACCTGCTGGACCGTGCAGCCGAACAGCTGGACGCTCCCGTGGACAACCAAGAGATCGCAACCTTCCTCGCAGAATTTTACAGGAAAGAGAGGACCTAATGTCAGCCTGGCTCGACACCCTTCCCGAAGCAGCAAAAGCCTATCTGGAGGGGCGTCGTCTCGACGAAGTCGAATGCGTTATCTCGGACCTTCCCGGTATCGCCCGCGGCAAGGCGGTACCGGCATCGAAATTCGCAAAGACCGATTACTTTCATCTGCCCGACAGCATCTTTTACCAGACCATCACCGGGGACTGGGCTGATGCCGCGGATGAGGACGGCTGGATCGAAAAGGACATGACCCTGAAGCCGGACATGTCGACGGCCACGGCTGCGCCCTGGACTGGCGACTGGACGCTGCAGGTGATCCACGACGCCTATGACCGGCACGATCAGCCGATCCCCTACAGCCCGCGCAACGTGCTGAAACGCGTGGTGCAGCTGTACCGCGACAAGGGCTGGAAACCGGTTGTGGCGCCGGAGATGGAATTCTTCCTGGTTGCCCGCAACATCGACCCGGCCAAGGAGATCGAGCCGATGATGGGCCGCTCCGGCCGCCCGGCAGCGGCGCGGCAGGCCTATTCGATGACCGCGGTGGACGAGTTCGGACCCGTCATCGACGATATCTACGACTTTGCCGAAGCGCAGGGGTTCGAGATCGACGGCATCACCCAGGAGGGCGGCGCCGGCCAGCTGGAGATCAACCTGCGCCACGGCGATCCGGTCAAGCTGGCGGATGAGGTGTTCTACTTCAAGCGCCTGATCCGCGAGGCGGCACTGCGCCACGACTGTTTTGCCACCTTCATGGCCAAGCCGATCGAGGATGAGCCGGGTTCGGCCATGCATATCCACCATTCCATCCTGGATGTGGAAACCGGCCAGAACATCTTCTCCGGCCCGCAGGGCGGCGAGACGGATGCGTTCTACAACTTCATCGCCGGTTTGCAGAACCACCTGCCTGCCGGTCTGGCTGTGATGGCGCCCTATGTGAACTCCTACCGCCGCTACGTGAAGGACCACGCCGCGCCGATCAACCTGGAATGGGCGCGCGACAACCGCACCACCGGCATCCGCGTGCCGCTTTCTGGACCCGAGGCCCGGCGCGTGGAGAACCGCATCGCCGGCATGGACTGCAACCCCTACCTGGGCATCGCTCTGTCGCTGGCCTGCGGCTATCTCGGCCTGATCAACGAGGAACGCCCGCGCAAGCAGTTCAAGGGCGACGCCTATGAGGGCGAAGGCGATATCCCGCAGGTGATGGGCCAGGCGCTGGACCTGTTTGACGAGGCCAAGGAGCTGCACGAGGTGCTGGGCCCGGACTTTGCCCGCGTCTACTCAATCGTGAAGCGCGCGGAGTATGAGGAGTTCCTGCAGGTTATCTCCCCCTGGGAGCGCGAACATCTGCTGATGAACGTCTAAAGCCTCTGGCGCTGCGCCCCGGTGCAGCGCCAGTGCAATTGAGTACTTGGGCAAAGAAGAACAGCGGGACTCTGAGCGAGCCTCCCGCCAACAGGTGAGGTGCGGGATGGCGATGAACCTGCTCTATTCCAATGACCGCAAGGGCGAGTATCCAAACAGTTGGTATGCGGCGACCGCCGCACCGCTGGAGCGGTTTCCGGCGCTGAAAAGCGATGTAAAGGCGGACGTCTGCATCGTCGGCGGCGGCTACACGGGCCTGTCTGCCGCCCTGCATCTGGCAGAGGCAGGCCTGTCCGTCGTTCTGCTGGAAGCGCAGCGGGTGGGCTTTGGCGCCTCTGGCCGCAACGGCGGCCAGCTGGGCAGCGGCCAGCGGATGGAGCAGGACGGGCTGGAAAAGCTGGTCGGCCTCGATGATGCCCGCAAGCTCTGGGATCTGGCCGAAGGCGCCAAGGACCTGGTGAAGGGCCTGGTCGCCCGCCATTCCATCGACTGCCACCTGAAGCTTGGCTTGGCCCACGCCTGTTTCTCCAAGGGCGAAACAGCGCATGAGCATGCCTATGCCGAGCATCTTCAAAACCGTTACGGTTATAGCCAGATCGAACCGCTGAACGAGGAGCAAATGCAAGCCCTCTGCCCGTCGCCGGCCTATGTGGGGGGTTCCTTGGACAAGAGGGCGGGCCATCTTCACCCGCTCGCCTATGTGCTGGGCCTGGCCCGCGCAGCAGCCACTGCCGGAACCGTAATCCACGAGGGCAGCGAGGTTCTGGATATTGAGGAAGGCGCCAGGCTGCGTATCCGCACTGCAGGCGGCACCGTCACCGCGGATCACCTGATCCTTGCCTGCAACGGCTACCTCGGCGGGCTGAACGGCCAGGTCGCTGCGCGGGTGATGCCGATCAACAACTTCGTTGTGGCCACCGAACCGCTGGGTGAGGACGCCGCCCGGGTGCTGACCCGCGACGTTGCTGTTGCGGACACCAAATTCGTGGTGAACTACTTCCGCCTCAGCCACGACAAGCGGCTGCTGTTCGGTGGCGGCGAAAGCTATGGCTACCGGTTCCCGGCAGACATCTCCGCCACCGTGCGCAAGCCGATGACGGAGATCTTCCCGCACTTGAAAGACGTGAAGATCGATTACGCCTGGGGCGGCACCCTGGGCATCACCATGAAGCGGATGCCGTACCTGGCGCGGCTGGCGCCCAATGTGCTGACCGCCTCCGGCTACTCCGGCCACGGCGTCGGCACCGCCACCCATGCGGGCCAGCTGATGGCGCAGGCCATTCAGGGGCAGGCCGAAGGGTTTGATACTATGGCCCGCGTCCCCGCCCCGCGCTTCCCCGGCGGGCCGCGGATGCGTTCTCCGCTTCTGGTGCTGGCCATGACCTGGTTTGCCATGCGCGACCGGCTGGGGGTCTGACGCCCCCGCCGGGCCGGCTGGTTTCCGCGCAACTCCGCAACAGTTCTGTGAAATTTCGCCGGGCGCGGCAAATTCCGCCGCGCCCGGGCTTGGCATCCCGGAAACTTAGTTTTAAATTTCCCAAAGAAACTATTCAGGATTTTGAAATATGGCCCTGCCGCCCAACGTTCATGACGCTGAACCCATCCCCGCAGCCGCCCGCGATGCCATCGACGCCCTGATGCAATCGGGCGACCTGTTCCGCTACACAGCGCCGGAAGATGCGCCAGTGACGCTGCTGGAACAGGAATACGCGGCGCTCCTGGGCAGCAAATACGCGCTGGCGGTCTCTTCCTGCTCGGCGGCGCTGTTCCTGTCTCTGAAGGCGCTTGGCCTGCCCCGCGACGCGCGGGTTCTGATCCCGGCCTTCACCTTTGCCGCAGTGCCTTCTTCGGTGGTGCATGCAGACTGCGTGCCGGTGCTGTGCGAGGTGGGCGAGAATTACCGCATCGACATGGACGATTTCGAGGCCAAGCTGGACAGCGTGCAGGCTGTGATCATCAGCCATATGCGCGGCCATACCTCCGACATGGACGCGATCATGGCGCTGTGCGACGCCCGCGGCATCCCGGTGGTCGAAGACGCGGCCCATTCGCTGGGCACCACCTGGCACGGCCGGAACATCGGCACCATCGGCAAGGTGGGCTGCTTCTCGTTCCAGTCCTACAAGATGGTCAACGCCGGCGAAGGCGGCATCCTGATCACCGACGACGCCGACCTGATCGCCCGCGCCGTGATTATGTCCGGCGCCTATGAGCACAACTGGAAAAAGCACAAGGGCCCGCACGGGGAAAACACTCCGGACCTGGAGCAGGCCTTTGCCAAGTGGCAGAACCAGCTGCCGCTGTATAACCTGCGGATGAGCAACCTGTCCGCCGCCGTGATCCGCCCGCAGCTGCCGGAGCTGGCGCGCCGGGTGCGAGACGGGCTTGCCAACCACGACTATGTGGCCGAACGGCTGAACGCCTCGCCCTATTTTGACGTTCCGGCACCGCTGGCCCCGGAACGCCGGGCGCCGGATTCGATCCAGTTCAACCTGGTGGATCTCAGCGAGGCGCAGACCCGTGCTTTTGCCGCCGCGGCTGAGGTCAAGGGCGTCAAGGTGCAGGTCTTCGGCCTCTCCACCGACAACGCACGCGCCTTCTGGAACTGGCAGTTCCTGCGCGATCAGCCCGACCTGCCGCAGACCCGCGCGATGCTGATGAAAGCCTGCGACGTGCGCCTGCCGGTGCGCCTGACCCGGGCGGAGCTGGACGTGATCGCGGACATACTGCTGGCCGCGGCCGAGGAAACCATGGGCAGGGCAGCTGCCTGAGGACCACTGGCGCTTTAGCGCGTTATCGCCCTGGCCCTGCGCCGGGGCTTTTTCATGATTGCAATCCAGGCTTGTGCCGTCCACGTTGCCGCCCATGAAAGGCCCGATGAAATTCAAACGGCGCCCGGCCACCGCGCTGGTTGCCATGGCAAATTCCCTGAGCATGGGGGATGCCGTCCCCGAGGACGAACTGAGCCAGATCATTGGCGCGGTTGTGTCCGGCCGAGCGGAGCGGGCCGCGCTGCTCGCTGCCCTCCGGGCGTCGAACGACCCGGACTGCGGGCTGGCCGTAGCCGACCTGCTGATCGCCTTTGCCACGGAAGCCGCCGGGGCTGAGGCGCAGGCCAGAGACGCAGACCAAGTCATCGGCCAATGGGCGCAGCGGCTGGCCGCAGGCGCGCTGCTGGCGAGCTTTGGCGCAGCCATTGCCGGCACCGTCACCGGCGGGCTGGCCTTTGGCCTCACACTACTGTCCTTTTCAGGCTTCATTTTCGCCACCGCCTCCAGGATCGGCGGGCGGGGGAAAATGCGCCGCCGCGCGCAAGACCGGGAAAGCGCCGACTCGCTGGCCCGCCACGTGCTCGAGGCAGGCAAACTTAAGCAAGACGGGAAGTGATATGGAATTTTCAGCTTTCTTCCCCTATATTGGCAGCACAACCGGAGAACCACATGTTCGAAGCCATGGGACTTGAGACTGTCATCGTCAGCACGATCATTGGCGCCTGCGCCCTTTCCTTTGGCGCCAGCGCCTATCTTTTCATGCGCGCGCGTCCGCAACCGGCGGCAAAAGATTTGGACAAAATCGTGAAAAACGCCCCCTATCACCGCCTGCACAACGTGCTGAAGGTCGAGGCCGGGTCCTGATCCGCACACGCAACTAACTGACCGCGCATTAAAAAGCCCCCGCCGAACCGGACAGGGGGCTTATCTGTAAGTACTGCTGTCAGCGCCGGGCGCTGCGCGTCACTTCATCTTCGACAGTTTTTCCTGCAGCGCCGCCAGCTGTTTCTTGATGTCGTCCAGATCCTCGCCGCTGCCTTCGGATTTCTCTTCGTCAGCCGCGCCGCCGGTCCATCCGCCGGCACCGAACCCGCCGGTCATCGCCTTCAGGAACGCTTCCTGTTGCGCCTTCATCGCCTCGAACCCAGGCATCTTGGACATCGGGTTCATGGCGTTCATGTTCTCCATCATCTTCGACTGGCTCTCGCGCAGCATGTCAAAGGAGGTCTGCAGGAACTGCGGCATCACCCCGCCGCCCGGCACCATGTAGCTGCGCACCAGGTCGTTCAGCACATTGACAGGCAGCACGTTCTCGCCGCGACTCTCATGCTCGGCAATAATCTGCAGCAGATACTGGCGGGTCAGGTCGTCACCGGTCTTCAGGTCGACGATCTGCACTTCGCGGCCTTCCCGGATGAACCCGGCGATATCCTCCAGCGTTACATAATCGCTGGTCTCGGTGTTATAGAGCCGCCGGCTCGCATACCGTTTGATCAGCAAGGGTTTGTCCTGTTCTGCCATGTGTTCCCTCCCCGGTCATGACGCATTGCAGCGAAGCCTATGCCACTGCAGAACAAAAGGGAAGCCTTGGCGTGTTTTCCGCAACAATTGTTCTGTACAGCCCTGCTGCATCTGCATCGAAAGCGCTTGACCTGAACCTGGCTTGAGCTTTTATCAGTACCCCCGCACCAGAATTTTAGAGCGGGAGCACACAGCTATGAACATCCTGATCCTGGGCGGAACCGGCTCCATCGGCACCGCAGTCACCCAAGAACTTATCCGCCACGGCCACGGCGTCACCGGCCTCAGCCGGTCGCAGGCTTCGGACCGCAAGCTGGAAGCGATGGGCGCCCGCACCCTGCGCGGCGATCTGCGCAGCCCCGGCGCCTGGATCCGCGAAGCGGCCCGCGCGGACGGGCTGATCCAGCTCGCCGCAACCTTCGATGATGACATGGCCGAGGCCGATACCACGGCCATTGCCGCCATCCTGCAGCAAGCCGCCCTGCGCCCGGAGCCGCTGCGGATGATCTACACCGGCGGCTGCTGGCTCTATGGCGCGACCGGCAGCCGCATCGCGGATGAGGCCAGCCCGATGCGGCCGATCAAACCCTTTGCCTGGATGGAGAGGAACGCCCGCACGGTTCTGTCCTCGCCCGCCGTCTCAGCCGCGGTGATCCACCCGGCGATGGTCTACCACGCCGGGGGCGGCGCGTTTTCAAGCTACCTCGACGCCGCCCGCAACGGGCAGCCGTTCGAGATCTGGGGCAGCATCTCTACCCGCTGGCCGCTGATCCAGCGTGATGACCTGGCCCGCGCCTACCGCCTGCTGCTGGAAAATCCGGAACTCACCGGCCATTTCAACGCCAGCGCCCAGGACGGCGTGTCGGTGGCGGAGATCACCGGCGAGATCGCCCGCCGCCACGGCCACGACAGCGGCTATGTGGTGCGCAGCCTGAAGCACGTGCTGTTCGAATACGGCGCCTGGGCCGAAGGCCCTGTATTGGACCAGCAGATGGGCTCCTCCAAACTGCGCCGCCTGACCGGCTGGCAGCCGCAATATGCCAGCTTCCGCGATGCGCAGTTCTGAAGGAAAGTCATAAACCGCTGAAAAAGGGCGCGCTTTCCCACCCCATAAAACCACTAAAAAATCCTCAATATGATATAATACAGGCTAGGTCTTTGAGTCTGTGGTGCAGGAGAATGGCTGACCAAGGGGACAGACAAAGACAAGCTGCCATATTGATTGCTGACGTTGCCGGTTTTTCCGCGCTTGTGGAAACAGGGGAATCCGAGGCCGTTGCGGCCGTGCGCAAACTGGCCGACCAGATCATCGTGCCCGCAGCGCGTCAGTATTCGGGCCAGCTTGTCAAAACACTGGGGGACGGTTTTCTTCTGGAATTTCCCTCCTCCTTGCAGGCTGTGAAAGCTGCCCTGCTGATATCCCGGAGGGCAACAGGCCAGGCGGCCAGCCCGGACCATAAGCGTCTGGCATTACGCATGGGCATCCACACGGGAAGTGTGATCTCATCCGGAGACGACCTGTTCGGAAACTGCGTCAACATTGCTGCCCGGCTTGAAAGCCTGGCCGGGCCTGGCGAAATCTGTGTCTCAGGCACCGTGCAGGAACAGGTCCGGGGGCGGATCAATGCCGCCTTCGACGACCTGGGCCTGCAGGTCATCCGCAACATTTCCGATCCTGTGCGGATTTTCCGCATTGCTGAAAACACCATGCCGCAGCTGGATCCTGAAGGCCCGGCCTACGAAATCTCCATTGCGGTTCTGCCTTTCACCGGCAAACCTGCCGATGCGGACAGCGCAAGCAACCTGGCGGAATCGCTGACCGAGGACATCACCATCGGCCTCTCCCGCTTTCGCGACCTGCGGGTGATATCCCGAACGACCGCGCTGCGCTATGCCAGCAGCGCCTCGGAGACTTCCCTGGCCGCGGTTGAACTGGGTGTACGCTACCTGGCCGAAGGCACTGTACGGCATTTGCCGGACAGACTACGGGTCGCCATCACTCTGGCCGATGGGATCAGCGGCACTACGCTGCTCAGCGAACAATTCCATCTGGAGGCCGACGCCGGCATTGGCCAGCAGGACGCTCTGGCCCGGCAGATCACGCAAACCCTGGCGGGACAGCTGCAAGCCACTGCAAAACGGAAAGCGGCCGCGATATCCGCAAGCGGCGCTCCGATGACCGCGAGGGAACTTGTCCTGAAAGCAAAGGCACTGATCCTGGACACTCGCGACGCGCTGTTCCAATGCCGCAGCCTGTACCAGCAGGCCAGCGACGCCGACCCTGGTAACGCCACTGCCTGTTCAGGTCTGGCGCTGACTTACTTGGTGGAATGGATGAGCGGCTGGGGCAAGTCGCCTGCCGAAACCCTGGACCGGGCCTTCCCGCTGCTGCGCCGCGCCGCCCGCATCGACCCCTTGGACAGCGTGGCGCAGCGCCGCCTGGCAGTCATGCATCTGTTCAAGGGCGAGTATTCCCTGGCAGAGGATCATTTCCAGCGCGCTCTGGCGCTCAACCCGAATGACACAGACGCCATGGCCTTTCGCGGCTTGGCCATGATCTATCAGGGCAAGCCGGAAAAAGCGCTTGCCGAGCTTGAGGAGGCCACCGCACGCAACCCGTTCCATCCAACATATTTCCATTGGTTCAAAGGCCTGGCGCTGTACATGTGCCGGGAATACAAGCCCGGCATTTCAGAGGTGAACAAGGCGGTCGGGCTGTTTCCGGGTTTCCCCGCGCCGCGCCGCCACCTGGCGGCCTGCTACGGCCAGCTGGGCGACCGATCTGCCGCAGCCCAGGAATGCGAGCGCATTCTGCAGCTGGAACCCGGATTTTCAGTCAACCGCATCCGCGGCACGCTGCCCTTCGCAAAAGCGGAAGACCTGGAGCATTACTGCGACGGTTTGCGCCTCGCCGGGCTGCCGGACTGACCTCCCGAAATGCAAAAGGACAGGCCTTGCGGCCTGCCCTTCTTCACGGTCCGGCTCCGTCAGGGAGGAGAGCGAGGGCCGGATCGTGGACGTTCTTACTTGGCAGCTGCCGAAGCTTTCTTCGCTGCGGAGGTCACCTCTTCGGTGGCCTTTTTCACGGCAGCGGTTGCTTCTTCGGTTGCGTCTTTGCCAGCAGCCATCAGCAGCTCAACGGTGTCCATCTGGACTTTCTTTGCCACTTCGGCGAAGGCAGCCATGTTTTCGGCAGCCACTTCAGCGGAAGCGGACGCGAAGTCGGTTGCGGCTTTGGCGTAGTCGGCCGGCTCTGCCTTGACTTTGGAAACGTCGCCCAGCTTGGCGATGGTTTCTTTGGTCCACTTGTTGGAGATCTCGGCGGATTTGCCGGCAGCGTCCAGCGCAACGGCGGACAGCTTCTCGTTCAGGGCTGCGGTGTTCTTGAATGCGTCTTCCATCGCTTTGGTGTCGACCGGGAAGGCGCCCATGAAGTCTTTCATCATCGCGGTGAAGTCTTGGGTCTTTGCCATAGTTCTAATTCCTCAGAAAGCTGCAGCAGGACCATCCTGCGCTCTTAGCATGAGAGGAATATGCTTTCTGCACCGCAGCATTTCAAGGGTTTTCTGCTGCGGTGCAGAAAAATTCTTTCTGCACTTGCAAAATCAACGGTTTGCCTTCACCTTCACATAGGATCCGGGCGCCGGCATCAAAGAGGGATAGCCCGAATCCCCCACCTCGCGGGCGGGAACCTGCTTGCCGGAGCGCTTCTTCAGCCAGTCGTTCCAGCGCGGCCACCAGGAACCCTCGTGGTATTCTGCGCCCTCCATCCAGGCCTCGCAGTCGCCCTTGAGGTCATCGTTGGTGTAATGGCCGTACTTCTTCTTGCTCGGCGGGTTGACGATGCCGGCGATGTGGCCGGACTCCGACACGATGAAGCTCTTGCTGCGCGAGCCCATCTGCTGCACGCCGTGATAGCAATCCTTCCAGCGGGCAATGTGATCGGTCTCGCAGGTGATCGCCATCAGCGGCACATCCACTTCCTTAATATGCAGCTTATGGCCCATCAGCTCGAACCCGTCGCCGACAAACTCGTTGTTCTGGCACAGGCCGCGCAGATACTGCACCGCCATCCGGCCCGGCAGGTTGGCGCCGTCGCCGTTCCAGTAGAGCAGATCGAAGGCCGGCGGCGTCTCGCCCATCATGTAGCTTTTGACGGCGGGGCCATAAATCAGGTCCTTGGAGCGCAGGAATGACATGGTCCGCGCAATCACCCAGGACCGCAGCAGCCCCTCCTCTTCCACCTGCGCCTCGATCCCGTCGACGAAATCGTTCTGCAGGAACGGCGTGAACTCGCCCTGGTCGCCGAAATCCGTCAGCGTGGTAAAGAAGGTGGCCGACTTCACCGACTTGTCGCCGCGCTGTTTCAAAAGCGACAGGGTCAAGCTGAGTGTGGTGCCGGCGATGCAATAGCCGACCGCATTGACCTGCTTCACCTTGCAGATCTCCTTGGCGGTCTCGATCGCGGTCAGGAAACCTTCCTGGATGTAGTCCTCCATCCCCACATCCGCGTGGCTGGCATCGGCATTGACCCAGGACACCACAAACAGGGTGTAGCCCTGCTCGGTCACCCATTTGATCAGGCTGTTCTGCGCCTTCAGGTCGAGAATGTAGAACTTGTTGATCCAGGGCGGGAACAGCACAATCGGGGTTTCATGCACTGTGTCCGTCACCGGCTTATATTGGATCAGCTCCATCATCCGGTTGCGGTAGACCACGTCGCCCGGCGTGGTGGCGATGTTGCCGCCTAGCTCAAAGGCGCTCTCATCCGCCAGCCGCACCACCAGCTCACCGTTGTTGGCCTCCAGATCGGTAACCAGGTTCTCCAGCCCGTCGATCAGCGACTGGCCTTCGGTCTCCACCGCCTTCTCCAGCGCGTCCGGATTGGTTGGCAGGAAGTTGGTCGGCGCCATCATCTCGATGATCTGATCGGCAAAGTAGGTCAGCCGCTGCTTGTCCCTGCGGTCCAGGTCCACCGCCTCATGCACCGCCTTGCGGATCGCATCGGCGTTGGTCATGTACTGCTGCTTCACGAAGTTGAAGTAGGGGCTGGTCTCCCACAGCGGATTCGAAAAACGGCGGTCCTTCGGGCCGCCGTCATCCGTGCTCTCCTGTTTTCCAGCCAGGGCTTTCTGCGCTTCGGCGAAATTCAGCACAGACTTGCTCCAGTATTCGACCTGTTGCTCCAGGATCTTGGCCGGGTTCTGCATCGCCTCCGCCCAATAGGCGGTTGCTGCGCGCGCATAAAGCTCTTGATTCGGACCGTCCAAAGCCGGGTTGTGCGGCACCTTCCGGGACATGACATCGGCCAGACGCTTGCTCAGCTCCTCCACACGGGTCATGTTTTCCTTAAGCTTTTCAATGCTCTCGGAATTGGGTGCTGCGGATAATTCGTCACTAGTTGTCATATAAAAGAATCCCTCATAGGCTTTCTGCTATGCAGAATACTCTTCTGCAATTTTCAGGGCAAAGCGGCGATTGGTCCAATGTTCCGGAAGTGATGGTCCGTTGACGCTGGGGCAGAGCCCGAAGGAGACGCGCATGCGATACATGATGACCTACGACCTGATGGAGACCGTCCGGAACACCAACCAATGGTTGGGTGCCACCGCCCTCTCCATGGCATCTTACCCGGTCTTTTCCGCCTTGCCAAATCCTGCGCTCAGCTGGATGGCCGCCTGGGGCGAAGTGACGGAACGTACTTACCAGCGCATGGTGGTAAAACCGGCCTGGGGCATCCGCACCTTCACCTGCGAGGACGGCAAGGACCACCTGGTGGACATCACCACGGTGGTGGAGCGCCCATTCGGCGACCTCATCCATTTCAAGGTCAACGGACGCGAGGAGCAGCCGCGCAAGGTGCTGCTGGTTGCCCCGATGTCCGGCCATTACGCCACCCTTCTCCGCTCTACCGTCAAGAGCTTGCTGGTGAACTGTGAAGTCTATGTGACGGACTGGCACAACGCCCGCGACATTCCTGTTTCCGCAGGGAAATTCGACGTCGAGGACTACACGCTCTACCTCGTGGATTTCATGCGCGAGCTGGGACCCGACACCCATGTTGTCGCGGTCTGCCAGCCGGTGCCGCTGACGCTGGCCGCCACCGCCTATCTGGCGGAGCAGGATCCCAAGGCGCAGCCCTCCTCGCTGACCCTCATCGGCGGCCCGGTGGACCCCGACGCCACCCCGACCGAAGTCACCGACTTCGGCCGCCGCGTCACCATGGGCCAGCTGGAGGAAACCATGATCCAGCGTGTCGGCTTCAAGTATCCCGGTGTGGGCCGCAAGGTCTACCCGGGCCTGCTGCAGCTCGCTTCTTTCATGTCGATGAACGGCGAACGCCACTCCAAGGCCTTCATGGACCAGATCCAGCGGGTCTCCCGCGGCGAAGCCTCGGATCACGATGCCCACAATCGCTTCTATGATGAATACCTAGCGGTGATGGATATGACCGCGGAATTCTACCTGTCCACGGTGGAACGCATCTTCAAGAAGCGCGAGATCGCCCGCAACGAGTTCGTCGTGAACGGCCACAAGGTCGACTTCTCGAAGATCACCGACGTGGCGGTCAAAACCGTCGAAGGCGCCAAGGATGACATCTCTGCCCCCGGCCAATGCATCGCCGCGCTGGATCTCTGCACCGGCCTGCCGGAAGAGAAGAAGGCCAGCCATGTGGAGCCCGGCGCCGGTCACTACGGCATCTTTGCGGGCCGCAGCTGGCGCAACAATATCCGGCCGCTGGTGATCGACTTCATGAACGCCAACAGCCGCCGCACCCCGGCGGCCCGCAAGCCCGCCAACAAAAACACGGCTGCCTGACCGCATGGCGGACGGGCTGGCGTTTTCCTGCAATTGCGGGGCCTTGCGCGGCGAAGTTGCCGTGCAAGGCATCAAGACCGGCACACGTGTCGTCTGCCATTGCAAGGACTGCCGCGCCAATGAGCTCTACCACGGCCAGCCCGACCCGGCGCCCGATCCGGTCGACCTGTTCCAGCTGTCGCCCGATGCCATCACCATCACCCAGGGCGCCGAGCACCTGAAGGCGCTCCGCCTCGGCCCCCGCGGCCCGTTGCGCTGGTACGCATCCTGCTGCGGCACCCCGTTCGCCAATACGCTAGCCAAGCCCGGCCTGCCCTTTGCCGGGATGCGCTCCGATCTGTTTCAGGACAAATCCGCCCTGGGCAAGATCCGCGCCAGGGCCTTCATCCCCGCCCCGGGCAAGCAAGCCCGCACCAAGGGCGGCGGCGCCATGGCCTGGGGCATCGTCAGCCGGATGATCACCGCGCGGCTGTCAGGCCGCTGGAAGGACACCCCGTTCTTTGATCCTGAAACCGGCAAGCCGGTGGCGGAGCCTCATCTGATCAGCAAAGCCGAGCGCGCCCGGCTTTACCCCTGAGCGCACAGCGCAGGCGAAGGAGCATGTTCAGCAGCAGGCGCTGCCAGCCAGTGCAGCAGCGCCCGGTTCACTGCGTCCGGCTGCTCCAGCACGGGAAAATGCCCGGCATCCGGCAAGATTGCCAGCCGCGCCTCAGGAATCAGCTGCGCCAGCAGGTCCAGCTTTGCCGGCGGCACGATCGTGTCATGCTCACCGCCCAGAACCAGAGTGGGCACATGCACCCGCCGCATCGTCGCCTGCTGATCCGGCCGCCGCTGCAGGGCACGCGCCTGCGCCACATACATCTCCGGCCCCAGTTCCATCCCCATCCGGCAGAACAGCTTGTGCACCTCCAGCCGCAAGGGGCCGGGTGCGAGCGCTTCCATCGGCAGCGTCTCGCGCAGCACGTCCTCCAGCCGCCCGGCGCGCGCCGCGACGATCTGCGGCTCCCGGCCGGCGGCTTGGTCCGGAGTGTCGGCCAGCGGGCCGGCCCCGATGATGCACAGGCGGCTGATCCGCTCCGGCGCCCGGCGCATCAGTTCCATCGCCAGGATGCCGCCCATCGAGAACCCCGCCAGGGCAAAGCGCGGCGGCAGATGGCTCAGCATCCGGGCGGCGATCTTCTCCACCGTGTCGCCGCCTGCCAGCGGCAGCACCATCACCGGCATGCTGCCGGAAAACGTCCTGACCTGAGCGTAAAATATCCGACCGTCGCACATCATGCCCGGCAGCAGAACCAGGGGTTCGCGGCACGGTTGCTGATCATAAGGCATGTCCTGCCCTCGCGGTTTGCCTCCCACCCGTTTTTCAATTCTGCGGACGGCAAACTCCTGGATCAAGAAAAACCTTCCGGTGGCGGCAATTTACGGAGAAGCTGCCGCCGCCGCGCCACGCTCAGTAGCCGTTCCAGCGGAACGCGCCGTCCTCTGCCAGCGGCGAAAACGGGTTGAAGGCGATCTCCCAGACATGCCCGTCCGGGCTGCGGAAATAGCCGTGATGGCCGCCCCAGAACACATCCTGCGCAGGCTTCAGCACCTCTGCCCCGGCGGCCTCGGCCGCGGCCAGCAGTTCCGCCACCTCTTCCTTGGTCCGGGTGTTGTGGCTCAGCGTCATGGCACCGGTTCCCAGGGCGTCTGCGGGCAGGCCGATATCCTCTGCCAGCGCCGCCAGCGGATAGAGGCCAAGCGTCTGCGAAATCAGGTCGAAGGCAATCACCCCATCGGGGCTGTCTGCCCGTATCCAGCCCAGGGCCTCATAAAAAGCCGCGGCCTTCGCCATGTCCGGCACGCCCAGCGTAATCAGGCTCACCCTTTGTTCCATCATTCAAATCCTTGTGTTTTCAACCACTTTAATATGCTGTCCACCGTTGCCTGCGTCTGGCCGGGGGAGACGATATCTCCGGCCAGAACATGGCCATGAATATCGTCCGCAGACCCCGGCGGCACCAGGTTCGCCGCCACCGGGCCACCCCATGCCGCGGCGACCTCGTCGGTGATGTCCGGCCGCACCACCTTATCGCCCTCCGAATACCAGAACAATACCGGAACATTTCCTTTGCTGAAATCCATTCCGCGGACCGTTTTCAGCAACGCCGCCATCGGCAGCACGGCCAGCGACGGGTATCGCGTGGTCCAGAACCGGCCATAGGCCTCGCTGCGCACCGGCAGCTCTATCTCCTGCCCGGCCAACGGCGGCAGCCAGTAGCGCGCGGCAGGCCAGGTCAGCAGCGGTGCAAAAGTAGTGTTCAGCCCGTAGTTCGGCGACATCAGCACCATCGCATCGATGGCCTGCGCCAGGTCCGGATCCAGCGCCGCCACCGTGGCCAGGGTGGCACCGGTGGAATTGGCGATCACCACAACCCGCTCCCCCACCTGCGCCGCCGCCGCCAGCGCCTCAGCAGTATCCTGCATCCAGGCCTTGGGCGAGCCCTCCAGCATCGCCGCGCCAGTGCGCCCGTGGCCGGTCAGCCGGGTAAAGACCAGGTTGGCCCGCAGGGCCTGCGCCACCCGGTCCGGCACCGGGCGGATTTCTTCGGAGGTCGCGGAAAAGCCGTGGATATAAAGGACGGAAACCGCCGTCCGCGCCTCCGCCTGCCCCGCCCAGACCACACGCTTCTCTGCACCCGGAGTAATGTCGTTAAACCGGCCCTCGACGCTCTCGAAGTAGACCTGCACACCTCCGCCGAACTTGCGAGTGTCAAAGCTGGCGCTCAGGTCCACATCTTCATAGGGGCCAAAGGTCCACAGCGCCGCCACCGGCACCGCCAGCGCCAGCAGACCCCACCCCAGGGCGCGTCCGAACCTGCGCATCAGGCGCCGCCCAGAACGTCCAGCACCGCGTCTTCGATCATCATCAGGCAGGCCTCATCCGAAAACCGGTGATCGGCATCTTTCACCAGGTTCAGCCGCATGTCCGGGCAGGTCGCATGGTCCATCAGCCGCAGCGCGGTCTCCGTGGACACCGCCGTATCCGCCGTCCCCTGCAGGCAGCGCACCTTGAAGGGCAGGAACAGCGGCGTGCGCAGCACCAGCCGCTTGCGCCCGTCCTCGATCATCCGCTTGGAGATATGGTAGGGCTCCATGTAATCGCTCGGCAGCTCCACATAGCCTTTGGCTTCCAGCTCCGCCTTCTGCACGTCCGAGAAATTGGCCCAATAGCCGTCCTCGGTGAAATCCGGCGCCGCGGCGATGGTCACCAGGCCCTTGATCCGCTCCGGCATCTCCCGCGCCAGCAGCAATGCCTGCCAGCCGCCCATGGACGACCCCACCGGCACGATCTCCCCTTCGGTCAGCTGCGCCACCGCCTCCAGCGTGTCCTCATGCCAGTCGCCGATGCAGCCTTCCTCGAAGGTGCCGGAGCTTTCGCCGTGGCCGGAATAGTCGAACCGCAGAAACGCCTGGCCTCGCGCCTTGGCCCAAGCCTCCAGATGCACCGCCTTGGTGCCCTCCATGTCCGACTTCAGCCCGCCCAGGAACACCACGCACGGCCCCTGCCCCTCGCTTTTGTGATAGGCAATCCGGCGGCCCTGGGCGGTCTCAAGGTAAGATGCGGCTGGCATGTCTTTGCTCTCCTGTGCTTTTCCCAAGATGTGGCACGGCTCCGCCCGCCCCGCAAGCGGCAGCACTGCCTGCTTGCAACACCCCCGCCGGCTTCCTTATGGTCCGCGAAAATTTTTTTGAAGGACCCGGGGCATGTTCAGACTCATCAAGGGCATTTTCACAGGCGCCGCCATTCTCGCGGTGGCGTTGGCCACGGCCTGGGCCGTGCTCGCCCTGTGGTACCGGCTGCCGTTCGAGGCGCTGGGGCGCAGTGCCCTGGCCGGCAGCTTTGCCCTTCTGGGCCTTGCAGTCAGCGCCGGACTGTTCCGCCGCCGGGCCTTGCGCGCGCTGACAACCTTCACCCTGGCCCTGGCCGCGGTCATCCTGTGGTGGTCCACCCTCACCCCGCCCGCGGACCGCGACTGGGCACCCGACGTGGCCCGCCAGGTGACCGGCCAGGTCGAGGGCGACTTCCTCACCCTTAGGGACGTGCGCAATTTCGCCTGGGAAACGCCGGAAGACTTCACCGAAAACTGGGAAAGCCGCAGCTACGACCTGACCAAGCTCCAATCCACCGACCTGTTCCTGTCCTACTGGGCCGGGCCGCAGATGGCGCACATGATCGTCAGCTTCGGCTTTGAAGGCGGCGAACATATCGCCTGGTCGGTCGAGGTTCGGCGCCAGCTGGGCGGTGGTTTCTCCCCGATTGCCGATCTGTTCAAGTCCAACACCCTGGTCCTGGTCGCCGCGGATGAGCGCGATGTGGTCGGCACCCGCACCAACGCCCGCGGCGAGGACGTGCAGCTGTTCCGCATCGGTGTCAGCCCCGACACCGGCCGGGAACTGCTGCTGAAATATGTCGAGACCGCCAACAGACTGGCGGCCCGGCCCGAGTGGTACAATTCACTGACCACCAATTGCACCACCGTGGTGATGGACCTGATCCGCAGTTTCGCGGATGAGGTGCCGCTGGACTGGCGGGTGCTGGCCAACGGCTATCTGCCGGAATTTGCCTGGGAACAGGGCGTGCTGGACCAGAGCCGCAGCGTGGGCGAATTGCGCGCGCTTGGCAGCATCACCCCGATTGCACAGGCGCATGGCGTGACACCGGACTACTCCGCAATGATCCGAGAAGGCGTGCCGTCACCGGCCCAATAGTCCCGGATCCTTTTCATCCGGCCGGGAATATCCCGGGGAGCGCGAGGGGAGGGCCCCTCGCCCGCCTGCCAATTTCTGCCCGGTCAGGAAAGGCCGGCAGCCGGTGTCCCGTCGGCCTTCTGCATCTGCAAACGGCCCAGCAAGTTCCGGATCCGGCTCAGCGTCTCCCCGGTCTGCACCGCCTTCTCCGCATTTGCCCCGCCTTCGATCTGCGCGCCATGCTCATAAGACAGATGGCGATGCGACAGGATCTTTTGCGACTGGCACAGCGCGGTTTCAATCAGATCCACATCTTCAACCGTCAGGTCAAAGTTCGGGTTCGGGCGGGTCATCGGAACACTCCTGGTATGTCCTTGGGTCTCAGGTTTCGGCCACCCTGCCCCGGATTCCCATCCATGGCAACCATTTTTATTGTTATTTTTCAATTGCTTAGTGGTATACAAATATGTGCAATCGCATGCGCAGGCACACAATCGGATTTTCCTGCGCAATTACAATCACATGCAAAGCCGCCTTGACACTGCTCCTTGCTGGCCGCAAAACGCGCGGACCAAACACATACCCGCAACCGGGCGTTCTGTGGGCGCCAAACCGACGAGGAGCAGCCAGACCATGGCCCAAATCTCTCTCACCTTCCCCGATGGCAATGCACGATCCTACGACGCAGGCGTCACGCCGGCGCAGGTGGCTTCCAGCATTTCCACCTCGCTGGCCAAGAAGGCCATCTCCGCCACCGTCAACGATCAGCACTGGGACCTGCAGTGGCCGATCGAAGGCGACGCCACCATTGCCATCCACACCATGAAGGACGAGGCGCAGGCCAACGAGCTGATCCGCCACGACCTTGCGCATATCATGGCGCGCGCGGTGCAGGAGATCTGGCCCGACACCAAGGTCACCATCGGCCCGGTGATCGAGAACGGCTGGTATTACGACTTCGACCGCGCAGAGCCCTTCACCCCCGAAGACCTCGGCGCGATCGAGAAGAAGATGAAGGAAATCATCAACAAACGTGATGAGGTCCGCACCGAGGTCTGGGAACGCGACCGCGCGATCCAGCATTACACCGACAACAACGAGCCCTATAAGGTCGAGCTGATCGAGAGCATCCCCGGCGACGAGCCGCTGCGGATGTACTGGCACGGCGACTGGCAGGACCTCTGCCGCGGCCCGCACCTGCAGCACACCGGACAGCTGCCGGGTGACGCCTTCAAGCTAATGTCGATCGCGGGCGCCTACTGGCGCGGTGACTCGTCGCGCCAGATGCTGCAGCGCATCTACGGCGTGGCCTTCACCGGCAAGGAGAAGCTCAAGGCGCATCTCACCATGCTGGAGGAGGCCGCCAAGCGCGACCACCGCAAGCTGGGCCGCGAGATGGACCTGTTCCACATGCAGGAGGAAGCCCCGGGGCAGATCTTCTGGCACCCCAACGGCTGGACCATCTACACTGAGCTGCAGGACTACATGCGCCGCCAGCAGCGCAAGGGCGGCTATGTCGAGGTGAACACCCCGCAGGTCGTCGACCGCAAGCTGTGGGAACGCTCGGGCCACTGGGACAAGTACCAGGAGAACATGTTCATCGTCGAGGTCGACGAGGAGCACGCCCGCGAGAAGGCAGTGAACGCGCTGAAGCCGATGAACTGCCCCTGCCACGTGGAGATCTTCAAGCAGGGCCTGAAGTCCTACCGCGATCTGCCGCTGCGCATGGCGGAATTCGGCTCCTGCAACCGCTACGAGCCCTCGGGCGCGCTGCACGGCATCATGCGGGTGCGAGGCTTCACTCAGGACGACGCGCATATCTTCTGCTCCGAAGACCAGATCGAGTCCGAGACCGCAACCTTTATCGAGTTCCTGTCGACCATCTACAAGGACCTCGGCTTCGAGAAGTTCTCGGTCAAGTTCTCCGACCGGCCGGAAACCCGCGCGGGCTCCGACGAGGTCTGGGACAAGGCCGAGGCCGCGCTTCTGTCCGCCACCCGCGCCGCGGGCATCGAGCCGGAACTGAACCCGGGCGAAGGCGCCTTCTACGGGCCCAAGCTGGAGTTCGTGCTGACCGACGCCATCGGCCGCGACTGGCAGTGCGGCACCCACCAGGTAGACTTCGTGCTGCCCGAGCGGCTGGACGCGACCTACATCGGCGCCGACGGCAACAAGCACCGCCCGGTGATGCTGCACCGTGCGACTCTGGGCTCGTTTGAACGCTTCATCGGCATCCTGATCGAGGAGCACGCGGGCAAGCTGCCGTTCTGGCTGGCGCCGCGACAGGTGGTGGTGGCCTCGATCACCTCGGAGGCCGACGACTACGTGCATGAGGTCGTGGCGGAACTGAAGAAGGCCGGCGTGCGCGCCGAGGCCGACATCCGCAACGAGAAGATCAACTACAAGGTCCGCGAGCATTCGGTGGGCAAGGTGCCGGTCATCCTCGCCGTCGGCCACCGCGAGGTGGAGGAGCGCACCGTCTCCGTCCGCCGCCTCGGCGAGAAGCAGACCAGGGTGGAGAGCCTCGAAAATGTTACAAAGTCGCTGGCGGTGGAAGCCACCCCGCCGGACCTTCTGTAACATTCCGCCCCGAAAACAGCTTCAGCGGCCCCCATTCGGGGGCCGTTTTGTTTCATGAACTGGTTAAACCCCGTTATTTCAGGGCTTTGCGCGGCTTGCCGCTCTCACATACACTGACGCGGACGTGAGACACGGCCTCGTGACTTAAAATCCCGGAGGCCTCGGGTTAGTGTTTTCTTGTCAACACGACACCGCACGATTAACCGAAAGGAATTCACGAGATGTCGACCACCGCAAAATCCCTGGCCGTTGCCAGCGCCGTTGCCGCCGCCCTGACCGCAGCATCAACCATCCCTGCTGCTGCCGCCACCAAGGAAAAATGCTACGGCGTTTCGCTGGCAGGCCAGAACGACTGCGCCGCCGGCCCCGGCACCACCTGCGCAGGCACCTCGACCATCGACTACCAGGGCAACGCCTGGACCCTGGTGGATGCAGGCACTTGCGAAGGCATGGAGCTGCCGGCCACGGCCGACGGCACCGAGCGCAAGGGCTCGCTGGAGCCGCTGGAACGCGACCTGCCGGCATAAGAGCGGCTTGAATTCAGGGGGCGGGAGTGAGAATTCCCGCCCCTTTTGCACCCGGACACAGGACCCGCCATGCTCGACGCCGCTGCTCATGACAAACTGCCTGCCGCTCCCGGCGTTGGCTACAAGCCGCAGCATTTCGCCCAGATTACCGCTGACCCTGGCGCGGTCAAATGGCTGGAAATCCATGCGGAAAACTACATGGGCGACGGCGGACGGCCGCTTGCGCAACTGCGCCACCTGTCCGAGCGCTTTGCCATGTCGGTGCATGGCGTCGGCCTCTCTATCGGCGGTGAAGGACCCTTGGACGCAGACCACCTGGTCCGGCTCAAACACCTGGTGGGATGGCTGACCCCCGCCAGCTTCTCCGAGCATCTGGCTTGGTCCACCCATGACAGCCATTTCTACAACGACCTGCTGCCGCTGCCTTACACGGACGCCAGCCTGCAGAGGATCTGCGATCATATTGACGAACTGCAGAGCACCATCGGCCGCCGTATGCTGCTGGAAAACCCCTCCAGCTACCTCGCCTTTGCCGAGAGCACCTGGTCCGAGCCGGAGTTCCTCGCGGAAATCTCCCGCCGGACCGGCTGCGGCCTGCTTCTGGACGTGAACAACGTCTTTGTCTCGGCCACCAACCTCAATTTCTCGCCGCAGGGCTACATCGAAGCCTTCCCGCTGCACGAGGTGGATGAGATCCACCTGGGTGGCCACGACGAGGATGAGGACGGCCACGGCCGCCCGCTGCTGATCGACAGCCACGGGTGTGCTGTGGTGGATCCGGTCTGGGCGCTCTTGGACTTTACCCTCGCCCGATCCGGCCCCAAGCCGGTGCTGATAGAATGGGACAACGACGTGCCGGATTGGCCGGTGCTGGAGGCCGAAGCCGCCCGCGCCGCAACCGCGCTGGAGCGCGTCCCGGCATGAGCGTGTCCCAGACAGAATTCACCCGCGCCATGATGGATGCGGGGCAGCCGGTGCCGGACGGTCTGATCGACCATCACGCCCAGCCCGCCGGGCGCCGCTTCAACGTCTACCGCAATAATGTGGCCGTCTCGCTGACCGAGGCGATGCACAGCGCTTTTCCGGTGATAGCCAAGCTTCTGGGAAAGCAGAACATGGACGGGCTGGCAGGCATCTACCTGCGCCAGCACCCGCCATCCACGCCCCTGATGATGTTCTACGGCGAAGATTTCCCCGCTTTCCTGGAAGCCATGGAGCAGCTCAAGCATCTGGGCTACCTGGGCGATGTAGCACGGCTGGAACTGGCCCTGCGCCGTGCCTATCACGCCGCAGATGCCGTCCCGGTCGCGCCGGAAGAGCTTGGCGCCCTGGCACCGGACCAGCTGATGAACACCCGCCTGACGCTGGCGCCTGCGGTGGACGTGCTGCGCTCGCCCTGGCCCATTCACGCGATCTGGCGCTACAACACCGAGGACGGCGCGCCCAAGCCTGAGCTGCGAGCCCAGGACGTGCTGGTCACCCGCCCCGAATTCGACCCCACTCCCCAGGTTCTGCCGCCCGCGGGCGCGCAGTGGATCCGCGCCCTGATCGGGGGCGCTTCCATCGGCGAAGCACTGGAACAGGCCGCCGCCGAAGACAAAAGCTTCGACCTGGGTGCCACGCTGGCCTTGCTGTTGCAGGGCGGCGCAATAACAGGATTGGACAGCAAAGGGTAAATCCATGCACGCACTTGTCTCCATTCACGACGCCGTATTCCGCCAGGTGGAAAGGGCCGGCAACTGGCTGCTGCCGCTGGCGGCGCGTTTTGTCTTTGCCTCGACGCTGCTTCTTTATTTCTGGAACTCCGGACTGACCAAGCTGGGCGACGGCATCCTTGGCCTGTTCAGCCCCTCGATCGGCGCCTACAGCCAGATCTTCCCGAAACAGCTTGAGGCGGCCGGCTATGACATCTCGCAGTTCAGCCTGTTTCATAAACTGGTGGTTCTGGCCGGCACTTATGCCGAATTCATCCTGCCGCTGCTGATCGTGATTGGCCTGCTGACCCGGCTGGCCGCGCTTGGCATGATCGGCTTTGTCGTCGTGCAGTCGCTGACCGATATCTACGGCCACGGCGCCACCGACGACAAAACCCTCGGCGCGCTGTTCGACCGCTTTCCTGATGCGGTGATCCTCGACCAGCGGCTGTTCTGGATTTTCCTGCTGGCGGTTCTGGTGATCAAAGGCGCAGGCGCCCTGTCGGTCGATGCCCTGCTGCGCCACCGGATGGAGCCCGTTACGGCCTGAGCCTGAAAACCGCCCATCAAAAAAAGGCGCCCTGCTCCGGCAGCGGTGCCTTTTCCATTCGGACCGGCCTGCGTCAGAAATGCGCCTTGGGCTCATCCGGCTTGCCGGCCGCCAGCGCCATCAGCCCGCCCACGGCAGCAAAGCTCAGCGGGAAGATAGTAAAGACGTTGAGGCCGAACCCCGCATACATGCCTGCCGCTGACCCCAGTAGCAGCACGCCGCCCCACAAGGCCCGAGCCCGTGCCATCGCCCCGCCGGCAATCGCCAGCAGCGGCGACAGCACCGCCAGCAGCCGCAGCTGCTCGACATTCTCCACCTGCTCAGCCAGCCCTTCGACCTCGCCAAAATGCTCCACCGCCGCGGTGTAGCCGTAGCCGAAAAAGCCCACCACCATGCCGAAAATCCCGGCGATGATCCCCAGAACAAGGGCTGCATTCCGCATCAATTCTCTCCCAAAAACTGAGGTAAAGACATATGCGCCGCGTTAAGCCGCGCCAAGGGCCGCCTTGGTGTTCTGATCCCACCCCAGGAAAAATTCCCCGTCACGCTCGATCAGCGGCCGCTTCATCAATGCCGGGTGCGCCCGCAGCAGCTCCAGCGGCTCGCCGGAACGCTCTTCCTCGCTTAAGCCCCGCCAGGTGGTGGAGCGCGTATTAACCAGCTTGGCGCCGAACTGCGCAAGGGCTGCCTCCAGCAAACCCTCCGGCATGCCATCCGCGCGGATATCGACCAGAACCGAATCTGGACGCTCTTTCAACGCCTTGCGGCAAGTATCGCAGTTCTTGAGCCCGTAGATTTTCATGATGCCTTCATGCTCCCCATCCGGGATTTACACAATTTATGGTAGAATTCACCGGTTTCTCTTGATTTTCAGTCAGCCCGTGCAAAACTCTAGGTTGTCCGGCTTCGCCTTACCCCGCGCGGGCAGGGAGCTGGCCGGATGCCCCGGGATGCCCCTGGGCGACGTGCAAAGTAGAAGGAGACACGGGAAATGCCAAGCGGCACCGTGAAGTGGTTCAACACCACCAAAGGGTACGGGTTCATTGAACCCGATGAAGGCGGCAAGGATGTGTTTGTGCACATTTCAGCGGTGGAGCGGTCGGGCATGACCGGTCTCGCCGACAACATGAAAGTCGGCTATCAGCTGACCGAGGGCCGGGATGGCCGGCAGATGGCTGCTGACATCAAGGCGATGTAAGGTCTCATGCCTGCGCTGCGCCCGGGCTTTGGCCGGGCGCAGGCAATAGAGGCGGCCTCAGCCCCGCCGCAGATATTCCACCATGATACAGGCCGGATCGCTGTCGCGCAGCACTGTCTCCCCGGCTTTGGTCCATTTGTCTGCCTGAAACTCCGGGAAAAACGCGTCTGCATCCTCAATGGTCAGATCCACCTCGGTGACCAGCAGCCTGTCCGCCATCCCCAGCATCCCGCGATAGATCCCCTCGCCGCCGATGCCATAAACACGCCGGTAGCCTTGGGCATAGGCTTCCTGCATCGCAGCTTCGATTGAGGGCAGCACGGTCTCTGCCGCCTGCGGGTTGGAGGACACCACCAGATTAAGCCGGTTCTTCAACGGCTTCACCGGCAGGCTGTCCCAGGTATTGCGGCCCATGATGATGGCACCGCCCAAAGTCTCGCGCTGGAACGCCTTCAGATCCTCGGGCGCAAACCACGGAATTTCGTTGTCCTTGCCGATGGCGCCGTTGCGCGCCCGCGCAGCGATCAGGGTAATCATGCCTGTTGTCCTTGTTTCTTAGACCGCAACCGGCGCCTTGATCACCGGGTCCGGGTCATAATTCAGGATCTCGAAATCCTCGAAGGTGAAGTCGAAAATCGAGTTCACCTGACGCTTGATCCGCAGCTGCGGCAGCGGCTTGGGGCTGCGTGACAGCTGCAGCTGCACCTGCTCCAAATGGTTCGAATAGATATGCGCATCCCCCATCGTGTGCACGAAATCCCCGGCCTCGTAGCCGGTCACATGCGCCAGCATGGCCAGCAGAAGCGAATAGGAGGCGATATTGAACGGCACCCCCAGGAACATGTCGGCGGAGCGCTGGTACAGCTGCATATGCATCTTGCCGCCCGCAACCCGCACCTGCCACAGCGTATGGCAGGGCGGCAGCGCCATGTCCGGCACATCCGCAGGGTTCCAGGCTGAGACGATCAGGCGGCGGCTGTCCGGGCTTTTGCGGATCATCTCCACCAGATCCGAAATCTGGTCGACACTGCCCGCACGGTAAAGCGGCTCATCCCCGATGGTGCCCTCTGCCAGCTCCAGCTTGGGGAACCGGCGCCATTGGTGGCCGTAAACGGGGCCGAGGTCGCCGTTCTCATCGGCCCATTCGTCCCAGATCGACACCCCGTTTTCCTTCAGGTAGCGGATGTTGGTGTCGCCGGACAGGAACCACAGCAGCTCATGGATGATCGAGCGCAGATGCAGCTTCTTGGTGGTGACAAGCGGGAAACCGTCCGCCAGGGAATAGCGCGCCTGCATCCCGAAACAGGACAGCGTGCCGGTGCCGGTGCGGTCGTCTGACGGCACCCCGTTATCCAGAATGAACTGCAGCTGATCGTGATACTGTTGCATGGCCTGCTCCCTGCCCTCTGGCGCTGGCCCGGTCTTACCTTCCGGACCGGGCGGGGCCAAGCGGGAATCCCTTGCGCCCTGCCCCTGGGAACATACTACATCTGGCCCGCCGGGAATCAAAAGCCGCAAAATGAGCATAGGATCGTGACGGCAGCCCCGTCTTTGACGCTTTTCCTTCTGCGCGGTGCAGGCAATACTGCGGGCAAAACCAATCAGGGGAAACCATCATGCCGCTTACTTATCTGCACACCATGGTCCGGGTGAAGGATCTGGAGAAGTCCATGGCCTTCTTTGAACTCCTCGGCCTCAAGGAGACCCGCCGCTGGGACAACGAGCAGGGCCGTTTCACCCTGGTTTTCATGGCGCCTCCGGGCCAGGAAGACGCCCCTATCGAGCTGACTTACAACTGGGACGGCGACGAGGGGCTGCCCAGTGACAGCCGCCACTTCGGCCATCTCGCCTATGGGGTGGATGACATCTATGCCACCTGCCAGCACCTGAAGGACAACGGTGTCACCATCAACCGCCCGCCGCGCGACGGGCATATGGCCTTTGTGCGCTCGCCGGACAATATTTCCATCGAACTGCTGCAGAACGGCACCTCCCTGCCTGCGGCAGAACCCTGGGTGAGCATGGAAAATACCGGTCATTGGTAAAACTGGCCGCCGGTGGCACAGGCCGCGCCCGGCGGGACTGTCTGCCAGACTGGCTGCAAAGGCGGCCTCCGGTCGGCCGGTAAGTGGAGGTCAGGGGGGCGGCTTGCGCGTGTCACTGGCCGCCAGCCCGCCCCTGGAAACAGGCTGCTTGCACAGAGACAAGCGGCCGCATGGCCCCGAACGCACCGGGCACAGCCGACCGCGCGCGACAGCCCCAAACTTATTTAGGACCCTCACGCAGAAAACCGGCTCAGCCCTGCCGGGGCTGTCCGTGCAAAAAACGCCAGTTCTTTACCCCGTTAATGCCGGGCGGAAAGGGCGGCCGCTTCTGCAGCCTCTGCCGTGGCCTGCGCGAGGCCCGGCGCCTTACCCTTCAATCCTAGCAGAGCACGGTTTCCCCTCATGCCCTGTCAGCGGCCTGCCGGTATCCCCCGGCTGCGCGGCCTGTTTCCTGCTGGTAAGTTTCGCCGGCAGGCCCTTAGTAAATATAGCGGATCTGGTCGGACCAGTAGCGCTCCATCCGCTTCAGCGAGGCGGTAATGTCCTCGATCCCTTCCGACGTGATCACGTTCTTGCCCTCCAGCCCTTCGGCATGGCGGGAGAACAGCGCCGACACGATGTCGCGGATCTCGCGGCCCCGCTGGGTCAGGCGCACCCGTACAGAGCGGCGGTCGATCTCGCAGCGCTGATGGTGCATATAGCCCATCTCGACCAGCTTCTTCAGGTTGTAGCTGACATTGCTGCCCTGATAGTAGCCGCGGGTTTTCAGTTCCCCGGCGGTGACCTCATTGTCGCCGATGTTGAACAGCAAGAGCGCCTGGACCGCGTTGATCTCCAGCACCCCGACGCGCTCAAATTCATCCTTGATGACGTCCAGCAGCAGGCGGTGAAGGCGCTCAAGCAGCCCCAGCGCCTCCAGGTAGCCAGTCATGAATCCCTTGCGGTCCGTCTGGCCAATTGGCAATTCCATACTCATTCGCATCTCCGACTCGAATTTGCTTCTGAGACAAGATGCCAACAATTCCCGAAAAATCGGTTAAGCCGGAATTTTATTATTTTTGGTGGGTTTGTGCTATCTCCGAAACCAGGGCGCGAAACCGCTCTTGCGGTTCCGCCTGGCCGGTCACCCACTGGTACAGATCCTGGTCATTCTCAAGCAGCAGCTGGTCGTAAAGATCCAGCTGCGCCGCGTCCATCTGCTCCAGGCTGGCGGCTGCATAGGCCGACAGCAGGATATCCATTTCCTTGATACCCCGGCGCATCGAACGCATCTGCAGCCGCTTCAGGCGGGTGGATCGGTCTTCCTGCATCATTCGGCCTCAGGCAGTTTCCGCTGCCGGAGCCTCATTCACCTGCAGCAGGGTGCGCAGTTTCTTTTCCAGCCGCGCCGCGCGCTCGGCGTTCTGGCGCATTTCACTGCGAAGCGAACGCAGCTCGTTCAGAACGCTGGCGAAATCACCGGCTTCCAATTCCAGCGGCGCCGGTTCGCTCATGCCTTCGCCTTCGCCGGTCAGCAGCCAGGACATCGACACGTTCAAAAGGCCCGCAAGCATGGTCAGCTTGTTGGCGCGCGGCTCCGACAGGTCCCGCTCCCAGGCGCTCAGGGTCGATTTCTTGACGCCAAGCCGCCGTGCCAGCTGGCCCTGGGTCATCCCGGCCGCTTCGCGCGCCGCAGCCACGCGGTCACCGAAAGTTGCTGCATCGGGGCCGTACCAGTCTGTGTTCTGCTCAGTCATTGTCCGTTCTCCTAACTCAAAGTGCCAATGCAGCTTGATCGCTGTTTGGCGGCAACCTATGACAGTTCCGCACAACATTCAAACCGGGGCACCGCCAATGTCTTTCCTGTCCGAGACCTTATCCCGCGTCAAACCGTCGCCGACCATAGCGATGACCGCAAAAGCGGCAGAGCTGAAGGCGGCGGGACGTAACGTCATCGGCCTCAGCGCCGGTGAGCCGGACTTCGACACGCCGCAAAACATCAAGGATGCCGCGGTTGCCGCCATTGCCGCGGGCAAAACCAAATACACCGCCCCCGACGGCATCCCGGAGCTGAAGCAGGCCGTCTGCGCCAAGATGAAGCGCGACCACGGGCTGGACTACACGCCGGCTCAGGTCTCGGTCGGCACCGGCGGCAAGCAGACGCTTTACAACGCGCTGATGGCGACGCTGAATCCGGGCGACGAGGTCGTGATTCCCGCTCCCTACTGGGTCAGCTACCCGGACATGGTGCTGCTGGCGGGCGGCACGCCCGTCGTGGTCGAAACCGCGCTGAAAAACAATTTCAAGCTGACTGCGGACCAGCTGGAGGCCGCAATCACTCCGAAAACCAAATGGTTCATCTTCAACTCCCCGTCGAACCCCACCGGCGCCGGCTACAGCCGGGACGAGCTGAAGGCACTGACTGAGGTGCTGATGCGCCACCCGCATGTCTGGGTGATGACCGACGACATGTACGAGCACCTCGCCTACGACGGGTTCGAATTCTGCACGCCTGCGCAGGTGGAACCTGGGCTTTATGAGCGCACCCTCACCTGCAACGGCGTCTCCAAGGCCTATGCGATGACCGGCTGGCGCATCGGCTATGCCGCGGGCCCGGAAAACCTGATCGGCGCGATGCGCAAGGTGCAGTCGCAGTCGACCTCCAACCCCTGCTCTGTCAGCCAATGGGCCGCGGTTGAGGCGCTGAACGGCACCCAGGCCTTCCTCGCGCCCAACAACAAGACCTTCAAACGCCGCCGCGACCTGGTTGTCTCGATGCTGTCGGAGATCGAGGGCATCACCTGCCCCACGCCCGAGGGCGCGTTCTATGTCTACCCCTCTATTGCCGGGCTGATCGGCAAGACCACGCCTGCGGGCAAACGCATTGAAACGGATGAGGATTTCGCCACCGCCCTGCTGGAGGAAGCGGACGTTGCCGTGGTCTTCGGTGCCGCCTTCGGACTGTCGCCCAATTTCCGCGTCAGCTACGCAACCTCCGACGCAGCGCTGGAAGAGGCCTGCCGCCGCATCCAGGCCTTCTGCGCCGCGCTGACCTGACAGGAGACAAGAGCATGAGCGCCGATCTGCCGGATTATTACTTCCGCGTCCGTGAGAACGGCGCTTTTGTCTTCCGTGTCGATACCGAGAACCGCAACCGGCGGATCGAGATGGACCAGATCGCCGTAGTGAACATCCGCAACGGCGAAATCAAGCCGCACGGCCAGCGCCAGCTGACCGCTCAGGACATCGCCGAGATCAAATCCTGGATGGAGGCCCGTGCCGCCACCCTGGCGGCCCGCGATATTGACGACATCCACCGCGCCATCGACCACCTGAACCTCACCGCTCACTGGGTCAACAGCCGCGCCACGGATGCACAGCTGGAGGACGTCACCGATGCGCTCTTGCTGGCGATGCACGACCTGCGCAGCGTGCTGGTGCGCAAGAAGGCCGACCGGCTGATGAAGGAACGCGGCGCCGAATAACCCCGCCCCGTTTCAGCCGCAATAGAGCGACCGGACCGAAAAGGACCGTACCGGGCTCTGTGGCTGCGGCAACGCAGTGCTGGTCTGCCCAGGCTTGTGCCTTGGCAAATTCGGATTGCCCAGAACAAAGCCGCTGCGCTGCCGCAGCGCGTCCGGCGTTCCCGGGGCCACCCCTATCAGTCCCAGCCGCCAACTCAGATGCACTACGCCCCGTGCGTGCAGATCACCGCCCAAGGTAAACCAGCGCGGCGGCCCGACCCGCTGCGGCTGCACCTCTTCCAGGCCGGCAATCTGGCAGACGAACTGGCCCTTGACCTCTGCCCGCAGGCCGCCGCTCCGCGGCTCCCGCGTCAGCGACACCAGGTGCCCCGCCTTGATCCCTGCGCCGCGAACCGCAAAGTCCAGCGCCTCCGGCAGCTCGAACACCACGGTGTCCGGCCCGAACAGCTTGTCTTCGCCCTGCCAGTCGCTGCCGCTGGCAAAGCGCAGCTGATAGCGCCCTGGCGGCACCAGCACCTTGAAGAACGCGCCGCCCTGGATATAGGCCGCCAGCGCGTCGCCGCCGCGGCCCGACAGCACCAGGTAATAATCCGCGCCCTCCGGCGTTTTGACCTGCAGCGGGAACACGGCGGGCAGCCCGGTGCGGTTCCACATCAGCCCGGCGCGGGGATGCTCAGCGGAAGTCTCCGCAGCAACCGCCGCCGCCCCGCAGAAAACCGCCAGCAGCAGCCCGGCCAGACGTGCTGCCCAAACCCTGCATGCCGGACCGCTCGGCCCCCGCATCATCACTGCCAGTCCTTTCTGCCGCCACAGCTTGCGGCTGCCATCAGCCTATCACACCTGCGCGGTTCTGCCCGCCCAAGCCCCGGCAAGGCTTTGCCGACTCCAGCCCCCGCTGCACGCTGCGGCTGGACGCAGGCTCAGCCGCATGGTTGAGGTTCAACAGCTCCGCCGGATCTCATTCCGGCCCCTGGCAGAATACGAGAACGCCCATGCGCCCCGGTTTCCTCTTCAGCACCCTTCCCCTTCTCTGCGCCCTGGCCCTGCCGCATGCCGCCGCGGCCGGCGGCCCGTCGATCAAGGTCCAGGACAAGGGCAACCAGTACAAGTACGAGTACAAGGACCACCGCTGCCAGTTCAAATACCACCTGAAGTACGGCAAGGGCGACGCCAAGACCTCAACCAAGGGCGACTGCTCCCACATCGCCCGTTTCCCGCAGTTCGCGCCGCCCGCCGCCTATGCCCACGGCAGCAGCGGGCGGGCACCGCAGCCCGCATCCTGGCCGTCGTGCAACTCGCAGGCCTTGGGCCGCCTGCTCGGCGGCGCAGCCGGGGCAGCGGCGGGTTCCCGGCTCGGCAATGGCGACACCATCACAATTGCCGCGGGAACGCTGCTGGGCGCCCTGCTGGGCGGCGAGATCGGCCGCCGCCTGGGTGCGGACGACCGCCGCTGCATCGGCTCGGCCCTGGAATACGCAGGCGACAGCCAGGTCTTCGACTTCACCAACCCGCAAACGGGTCTCGCCTATGCGCTGCGCCCGCTTGCGCGCAGCAGCCACGACGGCAGCACCTGCCGCAGCTTCGATGCCCGGTTCGACGGCGGCCCCTGGCACCGCGGCCTGGCCTGCCGCGAGGGCGGCGAATGGCGGATCGTCAGCCTGGACTGACGGCGCCGGGCCGCGGATGTCACGGGATTTCTTGCCCTCCGCTCAGGCCCCTCGGCCAGCACCACCGCAGCCGCCCCCGCAATGCCGCGGGTTGCCGCAAAGGAACTGCACATTTCCTAAGCGCCTCCAGTTGCATTGCCTTTGCTCTGCCCTGGGCTCGCTGAACTGTCAGGCGCGCACCGTGAATTGCCCGCCCTGCAGCGGCCGCGCCACCCGCCGGATACGAAGAAAGGCCCCGCAATCCGAGGGGCCTTTCCTGGGCTATGCCGCCACCGGCGCGGCTGCAAGGACTATGCTGCGCCCGCCCCAAAAGGCCAAAGGGGAGCAGCGGGACGGTACACCGGCGGCTTTAGCCGGATCAGCCCGCCCGGGTCAGAACGCCGGCTTCAATCGCCGCGTTGACCTCAGCTGCATCGGCTTCGCCGTCCGCATTGGCATCAACCGTGGCAAAGGTTTCCGCGGTCAGGTCCGGGAACGCCAGCTGAAGCTCTTCCAGCGAGAAAGTACCGTTGCCGTCTGCATCCAGCTCTGCTGCGACGTCCTTTGCAGCCAGCGGGGATGCAACCAGGACAGCAACAGCGGCGGCGGTCAGGGCAAACTTTTTCATGTGAGACACTCCAGTCATCCTTTGGTTTGTTGCGGTCCGAGGCTTGTCCTGCGAACCGTGAGAAACAGCTAAGAGGCCGCCCCGCCCGCCGCCACCCCCAGACCGCAGCCAGCGATATTCCGGGCGCAAGAGTGCCGTTTTCCTGTTTCTGATAAGCAGGTTACCGCCTCAGATCCCGATCCGGCCTTGTTCAGCTCAAGGCCAGCAGCCGATCCTGCGGCTTTCCGCCCAGCCAAAAGCAAGTGCACCGTGACCGGGAACCAATCCGCCTGTCAGGTTTCACGCTTTGCCTCGCTGCAGCGATGCGCGACCTGTGTTGCGCCGCGGCCTGCAATAATCTGGCCAGCCGGCCCGGAACCGGTAAAGGTGTATTTCCCTGCCCGCGCCACTGCCGGATTTGCTATGCTGAGACAGCGCCTGTCTCCGCAGGCCATCCCAAACCCGCAGCCTGCCGATGCCCGACACGCCCTCGCAAAGCAAGAAGATCGCCCTGGTCCTGCAGGGCGGCGGCGCGCGCGGTGCCTATCAAGTCGGCGCGCTCAAGGCGATTGCAGAACTGTCGGCACAGCAGCGCTCGCCGTTTCAAATCATCTGCGGCGCATCGGCGGGAGCCATCAACGCCGCCTCCATCGCGGCCGCTTCAAACAGCTTTCAGAACGGGGTGCAGCACACCGAAAAGCTGTGGCGCAGCCTGCGCTGCAACTCGATCTTTGACACCCGCGCCCTGCCGCTGCTGCTGACCAGCCTGCATTGGGCCGGAACGCTGCTCTTCGGCCATCTCGGGCTGCGTGCCACCGGCGGGTTCCTCGACTATTCCGCCCTGCGCGCCCTGCTGGAACGGGAGTTCAACCACCGCCACCTGCAGCGCGCGATCCGCAGCGGCGCGCTGCACGCCTTCTGCATCACCGCCTCCAGCTATTCCGAGGGCAAGGCGGTTACCTTCTTCGACGGCCATAAGGACATCGCCGGCTGGACGCGGGCCCGGCGCCGAGGTGAACGCACAAAGATCGGCCCGGACCACCTGCTGGCCTCCTCGGCTCTGCCTTTCGCCTTTGCGCCGGTGCGCATCGGCGGCGGCTTCCTCGGCGACGGCTCGCTGCGGCTCACGTCGCCGCTGTCGCCCGCCATCCATACCGGCGCCAGCAGAATTGTGGTTATCGCCACCCGGGACCAAGGCACCGCCGGCATGCGCAGCCGCCCGGAACAGGACAGCCCCTCCATCGGCGAAATTGCCGGCCACGCACTCGACATCCTGTTCAACGACAACCTCGAATCCGATTACGAGCGGCTCAGCCGGGTCAACCACACCCTGTCGCTGCTCAGCCCGGAGGCCCGGCAGCAGACCCCGCTCAGGATCATCGAGGCGCTGCTGCTGTCGCCCTCCCGCGACCTGCGCGAAACCGCCGTTGCCCATGCGTCAGAAATGCCTCAGGCGGTCCGCCTGCTGATCCGCAGCATGGGCGGCCGGCACGGCGATGGACGGCTGGAAAGCTATCTGCTGTTCGAGCCGGGGTACATCGGAGCCCTGATCCAACTCGGCTACGCCGATACCATGGACCGGGCCGGCGAGGTTCTTGCCTTCCTGCGCAACTGACGGCGGAGCCGCCTTACTCGGCGATGTCCTCGGACCACAGATCCGGCTGCTCGCGGATGAACCGCTCCATCAGCGCGATGCAGTCGGGATCATCGGCAATCACCACCTCGACGCCGTGCTTGCGCAGGAATGCCTCGTTGCCGCCAAAGTTCTGCGTGTCACCGATCACCACCCGCGGGATGCCGAACTGCACGATGGTGCCGCTGCACATCATGCAGGGCGACAAGGAGGTATAGAGCACCGTGTCCCGGTAGGACTTCTGCCGCCCGGCCTTGCGCAGCGCATCCATTTCGCCGTGGGCGATCGGGTCGCCCTTCTGCACCCGCTGATTGCGCCCCTGCGCCACCGCCTGGCCCGCCCGCGCCAGCACCGACCCGATCGGGCAGCCGCCCTCGTCAAACCCCGCCTTGGCTTCCTCATAGGCAAGGCGCAGCAGGCGCCTGTCGTCGTCGGTCATCATGGGCAACGGCCTCTTTCCGAATGAATACAATGCTCTCCTGAAAGCCTGCCCGCCAGCTCCAGTCCGGTCAAGCCCGCCAGGAAACAAGGTAGACCCGCTGAGCAGCCCGGCTCAGGCAGCCCCTACCGTCAGGATCGACCGGCGCCAGAACCGAAGCATCAGGAACAGCCCCGCCGTGGTCAGGCCTGCAACCAGCCCCATCCAGACGCCCAGGCCGCCCCAGCCCAGCAGGAAGCCAAAGACGTAGGAGGCCGGAATGCCCACCGCCCAATAGCTGAGCGCGGCAATCACCATTGGCATCCCGGTATCCTGCACCCCGCGCAGCAACCCCAGCGCCACCGCCTGCATCCCGTCCATCAGCTGGAACAGCGCCGCCGCCGCCAGCAGCACCCCGCCGATCAGCAGGATCGCGTCCTTCTGCGGATCTGCACTGTCCAGGAACAGCGACATCAGCGCATCAGGAATGGTCAGGAACAGAGCAATCGCCACCGCCGACACCGCCAGCGACATCACCGTCACCGCCTTGCCGCCGCGCGCCAGATGCTCCCGGTCGCCGCGGCCAAAGGCATTGCCAGCCCGGATGGTGGCGGCGTTGGACAGCCCCAGGTGCACCATGAACGTGAGCCCCGCCAGCGAGATGGCAATCCCGTGCGCCGCCAGCGTCACCGTGCCCAGCCAGCCCATCATCATGGCCGAGGCCGCAAACAGGCTGGCCTCCGCAAGGGTCGTCAGCCCGATCGGAGCGCCCATGCGGAACACCTTGCCCAGCATCTCCCAGTCCGGCCGGTGGAAGTTTTTGAGCAGCTCATGCTCCGGCAGCACCCGCAGCGCATAGGCCAGCACCAGCACGAAGGACACCCCGTTGGTCACCAGCGAGGCAATCGCCGCCCCGGTGATTCCCAGCTCCGGCGCCCCCCAGTTGCCAAAGATCAGCGCATAGTTAACCAGCGCGTTGATCACTGCCGCAAAGACCGACAGCCACAGCACGATCTGGGTCCGCTCCAGCGCCGCCAGATAGGATTTCGCGACCATGTACAAAAGCGCCGGAAACAGCGACCAGCCGGCAATCCGCAGATACTCTGCCGCGTCATGCGCCACCTGCGCCTCCTGCCCCAGCATCAGCAGGATAGGCTCCGACCACCACAACAGCGGCATCGCCGCCACGCCATAGGCCAGCGACAGCCACAGACCCATCCGGGTCGAACGGCGGATCTGCCGTTCCTCTCCCGCGCCGGCCGCGGCCGCCACCATCGGCATCACCGCAAAGGCAAAGCCGGAGCCCAGAAGGAAAATCGAGAAGAAATAGGACGAGCCCAGCGTCACCGCCGCCAGCTCCGCCACCCCGTACCAGCCCAGCATGACGGTATCGGTCAGGCCGATGGCAAACTGCGCCACATGGCCGCCGATCAGCGGCAGGCCCAGAACGGCAATCGCCCGCACGTGGCCGCGCAGGGGCATCTCGGTGTGTCTGGTCGCTAACGTGCTCATCCCGCCAGCCTTAGGCGCCCCCGCACGCCCCGGCAAGAGAAGAGTTTCCTTGCCTGCGCACAGGCCCATGGTGGTATTCTGCACAGGCAACCCTTCGCAGGAGCCCTTTTGAATGACCGACGCCTTTGCCCAGCTGATCCCCGACGCCCGCGCCTTTCTGGCGGAGCTTGCGCAGAACAACAGCCGGGACTGGTTCACCGCGCACAAGGACCGGTACGAGGCGCAGCTGAAATCCCCCGCGCTCCTGCTGATGGACGAGGTCGCACAGGCGATCAGCCGCCGCAGCGGCGCGCCGGTCACCGCCAAGCTGTTCCGCCCGCAGCGCGACGTGCGGTTTTCCAAGGACAAGACGCCCTACAATACCCATCTGCACATGATGTGGACCCTGAACGGCGCAGGCTGTGCGCTGTTCTTCGGCATCGCACCGGACTATTGCACCGCTGGCGGCGGCATCATGGGCTTCAGCAAGGCGCAGCTGCCGCGCTGGCGGCAGGCCATCGACGGCGCCTTCGGCGATGAAACCGCGGCACTGGTGGACATCCTCGCGCTCAAAGGGTTTGCCGCCAGGGACCCGGAACTGAAACGCGTTCCCGCCCCCTATGGCAAGGCCCACCCCCACGGCGCGCTGCTGCAGCGCAAGTCGCTGACGGTCTGGCATGAGATGAACGCGCACGAGCAGGCCGCCCCGATGGGCGCGCTGATGTCGGCTTACCTGACGCAGGAGCCGATGTTTGCGATGCTGGACAGTGCTCTGTCGGAGTGAGGCCTAGAGCGCCCGCAGCATGATCTGGCTGGCCAGCACCGCCACCACGGCGCCGGCAAGGATCTCCAGCACTGCCGCCGCCCGCAAGGCACCAGTGCCCTGCATCTGCGCCAGCGCGCCCTTGCGCATGGTCACCGCCGCAATGGCCACAGCCACCGTCACCGTGGCGGTGCCGATCCCCATGGCAAAGGCGCCGGCAATCCCGGCCCACAGCACCCCCATCCGCCAGGTCAGCAGCAGCAGGAACACCGCGCCGGTGCAGGGCCTGAGCGCCACCGCGCCAATGATTGCCAGCGCATCGCTCAGCGAATGCACATTAGCGGCTTCCTCGACCGTCGGCCCGTGCCGGTGTCCGCATGAGACGCAGCCCCCGTCATCATGATCGTGATGATGATGATCATGGCCGTGCCCATGGTGATGATGCCCGGCATGGCTTGCGGCCTGAACGGTGCGGCTGCCCATCAGCCGCCGCAGACCGCGCCACAGCAGCCAGAGCCCGACCAGCGCAATCAGCCCGTATGACAGCGGCGCCAGAACATCCTCCGCCGCACTGGTCAACTGCTCGCGGCCCCAGTCCAGCAGCAGCAGCCCGCCCGCCACCAGCAAGACCGCCGTGGCCGCCTGCGCCAATGAGGAGGCCAGCGCCAGCCCGGCCAGCCGCAAGAGCGGCACCGGCTTGCCCATGCCGTAGCCGCCGATGACCAGCTTGCCATGCCCCGGCCCGGCGGCGTGAAAGAACCCGTAGGCGAAACACAGGGACAGCAGCGCCATCAGCGCCCCCGGCTCCCCGGCGCGCAGGGCCCGCAGCCCCCGCGCCATCGCGTTCTGCGCCTCGCGCTGGCCCTCCGCCGCCCAGGCTGTCACCGCCCCGGCACCGCCAAAGCCCCAGAGCCAGAGCGCCAGCACAGCCACGCCCAGCGCTGCTATGGTTAATAAAATCCTCACCTTACGCGCCGCAGCTCAACCGCACGGTATCGGCAAAGGCTTCGCCCACTTCCGGGTAGGCCTCCTCCGCCTGTTCCGCAGGCATTGCGTAAAGCAGCTCCTCCACCAGGGTATAGGCCTGATCCAAGTTGGGCGGGGTAATGCTGCCCTGGCAGCCGCCGGTGACATCCAGCCCCTGGGTCACCGTATAGGCGGTGTAGTAGGTCGGGTCATAGGCCTTGATCACCACCCCGTCCGCGGCCTGCGGCTGTGCCAGAACGCGCCGGTGCCGCGTTGTGATCCGCCCGTCCTGCACCTCGGTGGACAGATGCTCCGGCGCCCCCAGCGCCAGCGCCTCCCCGTCCTGCGTCAGATAGGTATCGCCCTGAAACCCCTCGCTCCAGGCCAGATCAAACCCTTGCAGCTGTGCCAGTTCCTCCGCCGTCAGGCTGCCGTCGAAATCACTGTCCAGCCCCCGGTCCTCAAAGATCAGCAGCGAATAGAATTCATCATAGGCCCAGGTGATCTCCACCGCCTGCAATTGCCCGCCATCGGACACCACCAGCTTCATGCCGGTGTCGATAAAGATATGCGGATGCGCCGCGGCGCCTTGCGGGGCCAGCAGCGCAAGCGTGAACAAGGGAACAAAACGTTTCATGCCCAAAGATCTAAGCCCTGCGCCGCTGCCCCGCAACTGCCGAAGGCCGCTAAGGCGGTCTTCAGCGCAAGTGCTTCTTTCTGGTTCCCAATGCCCCGGGGGAGGCCCGCAAGGGCCGAGGGGCGGCGCCCCTATTTATGCCCCCAGTCATCGGGATTTTCCGAATTGTTCGGACTCAGCCCCAGCACATCCCCCTTGGTGGAGCATCCAAGCCCCAGCACTGTCCGGTTGGCATATGCGAAATAGGCTGTGACCTGATTGATCTCCAGAATTTCCCCGTCGTCGAATCCGGCCTCCCGCAAGGCCCCGATATCGGCTTCGCTCACGCTGGCGGGCTCCTCGGTCAGCATCCGGGCATAGCCCATCGCCAGCACCTGCGCAGGCTCCAGGGGCGCGCCCTCCGGATCGCGCGCCTCGATCGCCGCCCGGATTGCCTGCCCGCGCGCCTGATCCCCCAACAGCCGCTGCAGGCCGGCAAAGTGGTGCTCCACGCAATAGGCGCAATCATTGAGGCTGGATACCCAAACGCCCAGCACCTCCAGAAACCATTTCGGAATTTTATTGCCGGTGTGGTGCAGCACATTCTTGTACAGCGCCATATGGCCTTCCATCGAATGCGGCCGCAGGGAGTGCGCCATCATGATGTTGTCCACGTTGCCACCCGGCCCGCTCACCCGCTCATAAAGCTTCTTCAGTTTGCCAGCTGCCTCTTCAAATGGAACGGTCCTGATCCAGGCCATGTCTCTCTCCCTGATTATCTGACGCCGAGAGTAGCGGGATATGGCACCACCGAAAGACGAAACCGAACGTCACAGGCGGCCCGCCAGGCGGCACCGCTGCCCCGTGCCTGCCTGCCCCCCCCGGCAGGCGCGTTCAACAGTTCAGCTTGGTGCGAAGTTTGCTTCTCTATCCCGCCGGGCGCCAAGTATCCCGGTTCCCGCATTGCGCCCGCCCTGGCAGACGCGTGGCTTAGCGCTCAACTTGCCGCTTCCCGCGCCACCGCGGCAATGGCCGCCCGCACATCCGCCTCGCGGCTGCGGTGGTTGGTGATTGCGGCTCGCAGCATCACCCGGCCTTCCGCACGGGTGGTCGAGAACACCGCCTCGCCGCTTTCCTGCAGGGTCTGGGCGACATGGGCATTGACCACCGACTGCGCCTCCGGCGGCAAATCGCTGCGCGCGGTGAACACGCAGACATTCGACACCACCGGCGCCCCCAGCGCCATAAAAGGCTGGGCCTCGACCTCTGCCGCCATGAACGCCGCCAGTTCGCAATTGCCGGTGATCGCCTCGGAAAAGGCCGCCTCGCCATAGGTCTCCAGCGCCGTCCAGACCTTCAGCGCCCGGTTGCCGCGGGACAAATCAATCCCGTAATCGCAGAACCACGGCTCGCCCCCCGCCAGCCCGCGCTCGGCGCCTTCCAGATACGCGGGCCGCGCCGCAAAGGCCGCCCGGTGCTCGTCCTCATTGCGCAACAGCGCCATGCCGCAGTCATACCCCACATACATCCACTTGTGGAAATCCAGCGCGATGCTGTCGGCCCGCCCGATGCCGTCGGACAGCGACCGGTACGGCTCCGCCGCAATCCGCGTCCAGGCGCCAAAGGCCCCGTCCACATGCAGCCACAGCCCCAGCTCCGCTGCCGCATCCGCCAAAGCGTTCAGATCATCAAACAGCCCCAGATCCACCGTGCCCGCGTTGCCCACCACCAGGAAGGGCAGCGCTCCGGCAGCCTTGTCCCCGGCCACCATCGCCGCCAGCGCGCCGCAGTCCAGCTTGCCATCGGCCAAGGGCACCTTGCGCAGGTTGTCCGAACCGATGCCCAGCAGCTCCACCGCCTTCAGCGTTGCGTTATGCACGCCCTCGCCCGCATAGGCGGTCAGCCGAACATCGCCCTGCCCGCGCTTGCGCAGATCCTTCAGAACCCGCAGCCGCGCCGCCTGAAAGGCAATCACCGTCGCCTGCGACGTCCCCGTCACCAGCAATCCGCTGGCCCCCTCCGGCAGCCCCATCTTGCGGCGGGTCCAATCCACCACCGCACGCTCCATGTAGTTGGCGCCGTGATCGCGCCCGCCCATATTGGCATTGACCGCCGCCGCTGCCAGCGAGCTGATCAGGTCAGAGGCCAGCCCCGACCCCTGCACCCAGCCCCAGAACCGCGGATGAATATTGCCGCCATGATAGGGCAGCACGTCCTCAATGATCCGATCCACGGTCTCCTGCGGCCCGCGCGCCTCAGCCGTCACCGCATAGCGTGCATCAATATCCTCCGGCACCGGCTGCCACGGCCGCTCCGCCGCCTGCTGCATCTGATCCAGTGCCGCATCCAGCATCCGCTGCGCCTCTGCCCGGAACGCCGCCCAGTCCTGCGTCCTGATCCCCTTCTCAGCCACCTTCGCGCCCTCCTCCTGCCTGCCGCTGGCGGCAGGTTTAGCCCGCAAATGCTGCAGTTGCACGGATAAGATCGCCGCACCCGGATAACCGGAATTTACATTCGAGGGATTGATAACTCTCTCACGGCTGCAACCAATCTAGACGAAAGTGGACGCGCTGCAGCATGGTTGACCCAGCGGCACTCCGGGCAGCCCCATCGGCGGAGGCAGCCCTCACCGTTTAAGATTCAAGACGATACAAAGCCCAATCCACCTTATCCACAGCCCCTTGCGTCCCTCTTCCACCCGGCCCCAACACCTGCCATAATGGGCGCCAATCAACACCAAGGAAGAGCAGCTCCCGCACATGGCCGACGACCTCCTCAGCACGCCCGCTTCTGAGACTTATGACGCGTCCTCCATCGAGGTTCTGGAAGGCCTCGAACCGGTCCGCCAGCGCCCCGGCATGTATATCGGCGGCACCGATGAGCGCGCGCTGCACCACATGGTAGCCGAGATCCTCGACAACTCCATGGACGAGGCCGTCGCCGGCCACGCCAACCGGATCGAGGTGACGCTGCATTCCGACTACGCCGTCACCATCTCCGACAACGGCCGCGGCATCCCGATCGACCCGCACCCCAAGTTCCCGGACAAATCGGCGCTTGAGGTGATCCTCTGCACCCTGCACGCGGGCGGCAAATTCTCCGGCAAGGCCTATCAGACTTCGGGCGGCCTGCACGGCGTCGGCTCCTCGGTGGTGAACGCGCTGTCGGATTCCATGGTCGTGCAAGTGGCCAAGAACAAGGAGCTGTTCGAACAGCGCTTCTCCCGCGGCCTGCCCCTCGGCCCGGTGGAGAAAATCGGCGCCGCCCCCAACAAGCGCGGCACCTTCGTGACCTTCCACGCCGACGAGCAGATCTTCGGCCACCACCGCTTCAAGCCCAAGCGCCTGTTCACCCTGGTGCGCTCCAAGGCCTACCTGTTCTCCGGCGTCGAGATCCGCTGGAAATCCGAAATCGACGACGGCGAAACCCCGACTGAGGCCACCTTCCACTTCCCCGGCGGCCTCAAGGACTACCTCACCGAAGTCCTTGGAAAATCCTCCGTCTACGCAGACCAGCCCTTTGCCGGCAAGGTTGAGTTCCGCGAGAAATTCGGCGAGCCGGGCTATGTTGAATGGGCGATCAACTGGACGCCCTCGCGCGACGGCTTCACCCAGTCCTACTGTAACACCGTCCCGACGCCGGAGGGCGGCACCCATGTCACCGGCTTCTGGGCCGCGATCCTCAAGGGCATCAAGGCCTATGGCGAACTGGTCAGCAACAAGAAGGCCGCCCAGATCACCCGCGACGACCTGATGGCGGGCGGCTGCGCGCTGGTCTCCTGCTTCATCGCCGACCCGGCTTTTGTCGGCCAGACCAAGGACCGCCTGTCGACCGAGGCCGCCAACAAGATGGTGGAAAACTCGGTCCGCGACCATTTCGACAACTGGCTGGCGGCCGACACCAAATCCGCGGGCGCCATCCTCGACTTCCTGATCCTGCGCGCCGAGGAACGCCTGCGCCGCAAGCAGGAGAAAGAGACCCAGCGCAAATCCGCCACCAAGAAGCTGCGCCTGCCCGGCAAACTGACCGACTGCACCTCCAAGGACCGCTCCGGCACCGAGCTGTTCATTGTCGAGGGCGACTCCGCGGGCGGCTCCGGCAAGGGCGCGCGCAACCGCACCAACCAGGCGCTGCTGCCCTTGAAGGGCAAGATCCTGAACGTCCTTGGCGCCGCCTCCAACAAACTCGGCTCAAACGCCGAGATCAACGACCTCTGCGAGGCGCTTGGCGTCGGCCTTGGCACCAAGTTCAACCTTGATGACCTGCGCTATGACAAGATCATCATCATGACCGACGCGGACGTCGACGGCGCCCATATCGCGTCGCTGCTGATGACCTTCTTCTTCACCCAGATGCGCCCGCTCATTGACGGCGGCCACCTCTACCTCGCCTGCCCGCCGCTGTTCCGCCTGACCCAAGGCGCCAAGCGCGTCTACTGCCTGGACGAGGCCGAGCGCGACAAATGGCTGGAGAAGGGCCTGGGCGGCAAGGGCAAGATCGACGTCTCCCGCTTCAAGGGTCTTGGCGAAATGGACGCCAAGGACCTGAAGGAGACCACGATGGACCCGGCGACCCGCAAGCTGATCCGCGTCACCATCGACGAGGACGAGCCCGGCGAGACCGGCGACCTGGTCGAGCGCCTGATGGGCAAGAAACCCGAGCTCCGCTTCCAGTACATTCAGGAAAACGCGAAGTTCGTGGAGGAGCTGGATGTTTGAGGGGGTTGGTGAAAGTGGTGCAGAATTAATCTTCTCTTAACCAACCTATGGTACTGTATCCCTAACTACTAGTTTGGGGTATGTCATGAGCACTTGTTTAGCAATCGCCATGTCTTTGGCGCTTTTACTCAATATTGTCGAAGATCTATTCAAGCCTATCTGGTTGCCGTTAAGTGGAACGCAAATGGGGCAGTTAGGCATATTGTTCTTCGGCCTATATGCCTTATGGTCACTTCTTAATCTCCTGAAGGACAAACCTGATGAATAAGACGCAAAGGATGTCACTCACTCTCTCTGAAGATGCGGTCTATAAAATTGACAAGCTAGCTCAAAAAATAGGGGTGTCTCGAAGTAACATACTGCGATTGATCGTTGAACAGACGGTTATGTCACCCGACTGGAGTGAAAACAGCTTACTTGCACGACCCAACCCGAGGACTCCTAGCTGTTTTAGCAATGATCAGCTTCTTGATGTGAAAGATGCAATCGCTACTGTTTCCACTTTGGAAGAAATCCCTGAATTTATTGGCGCGCACGAAACCAAGAAATAAAAAATATGCCTCATAGCGCTTTAAGACTTATTTTTTGCGCCTTACACATTCCTTAAAACACCAGATAAGGAACACTCCAGTTATTTGAGCCAAAAAATGAGAACCTTTCGCAAGCTATCCGCTCTGCACCACAAGGCCCGCACCTGACCTTGGGGAGGCGTGAAGCGCCTTCCCGGGGGGGGAGTGAAGGCCGTCTCGAAAACGCTCCGGGGGAGCGTTTCAGGCCTGAACGGGCGGAGCCCAAGGCGCGCTTTCCTGCTTCCCTCCCGCACCACAAGGCCCGCGCCTGACCTTGGGGAGGCGTAAAGCGCCTTCCCGGGGGGAAGGTCAGGCGCGGGCCGTGCCGCAAGCGCCACGTCCCAAAGGTGCACACCGCCCCCATTTCACCTTTGCGCAAATACTCTCGCCGAAGGCACCCCACGACAGGCCTGCGGCTGCCGGGGGGCAGGCAGGCGCAGACCGGGCCGCAAGCGGTCTGGTCAGGGGACAAACCCTGTAGGGTGGGCAATCTGCCCACCATTCCCCGGTCTCCCCACCAAACCCCGCCAAACGGTGGGCGGAATCGCCCACCCTACGCCGCCGCACCCCCGTTGCGCCAAACCCCAAACCACCGCACGCCCCGCTTCCGCGCCCTTAACCCCGGCCTGCCATACTCCAATCCGTCGCGACACACCGGTGCGGACTGACACCCCGCACCACAGGAGATACGGGAGCCCCCAAGACCACCTCTTCATCGGGTGCAGGGGTTCTCCGCAACACGAGAGCTTTCGAGCGGACATGGGGGTTTGCGTTCCCCTGCCCGGCCCTCCGCCTCTGGCCCCTCCGGGCCCTTGGCGGCGCCGCCACCTCTTAACCGGCCAGCACATCACGGCCAAACAGCAAAACGGCCGACCGGCCCCACACAACCCACCGGACAGGGACACAATCCCGCCCGGCCAATCCCGCGCATCCGGTGACAGCTTCGTGAGGGCTGTTGCCTGAAACCGCTGTCCCTTCTTATGGTTAGGCCAGCCGATCACAGCAGGGAAACAGCCATGGCCTTTATCGCGGACAACCAGCTGCCCCTGCTCCTGATGTTCTTCTTTGCAGGACTGATCGGCACCGCCTTCCTGTTCCGCAAACCGGCGGGCCACCGCGCCTGGAAACTGGCGGACCTCGTCTGGGTGGTCCTCGGCGGCTTCGGCGCGCTGGTCGCGGTGATCTCCGGCATCTACGCCACCGACTCATCCAAGCTCGAACGCCAGATCGACATCGCCTATGCCGCCACCGCCGCCTTCGACCGCGACGCCGCCCGCTTCCGCCTGCGATTCTGCGACCCCGCCTATGACGCGGACATCGCGGTCTTGTGCGAAAAGGTCGAATTCCTCTCCGCCTCCACCGCGGGCAACGCCGAACTGCCGCTGTTCATCGCGGTGACGGACGAGGTCGCGCCCTTGCAGGGCCTCAGCTTCCTGTTCGGCAGCCGCGGCGGCAGGGGGGAAAAGAAGGACATGGAGGCCCAGGCCAGCGCCTTCGACCCGGAGGCTTTCCTGGTCTTCACCGCGCTCGACGACCCGACACAGGCCGCCGTCGACACCATGCGCCGCAAGGTGCCTGCCATTGCAGGCGATTTCCTGATCATCGCCCGCGCCTATGACGACCTCATCGCCCATGTGGCGAAGCTCAAGGAGGAATGGGAATACCTGCAGGACAACGCCCATATCCTGGTGCTGCAGATCATCGCGCTCTGCCTCGTCAGCTTCGCCGCCCCCTTCCGCCTCGGCAAATCCATTGTCGAGCTGCGCGAGCGCCGCTAACCTGACCAGACCCCAACAGGACAGCCCTATGCGCAGCTTCGACGAGATCTACGCCATTTCCGCAGACCGCCACGGCGGGCCGGAGATGCTGGAGGAAAAGCTCACCAGACCCGACCCCAAGGTGACAGAGCTGCCGGAGGACCGCTGGCTCTCGACCATGACCAAATGCATCTTCCAGGCGGGCTTCAACTGGAAAGTGATCGAGGCCAAATGGGACGGGTTCGAGGAGGTCTTTCACGGCTTCGACCCCGGCCCCTGCGCGTTCATGCCAGAGGATGAATTCGACCGGATCCTCAGCGACACCCGCGTGGTCCGCAATGGTGCCAAGCTCGCCACCGTCCGCGCCAATGCCGCCTTCCTGATGGAGCTGCGCGACCAGGGCGGCGCCGGACAAGTGCTGGGCGGCTGGCCCTCATCCGACTACATCGGGCTCCTGGAGATGCTGAAAAAACGCGGCGCCCGCCTCGGCGGCATGACCGGCCAATACGCCATGCGCTTTGCCGGCCGCGACAGTTTCATCCTCAGCCAGGACGTCACTGCGCGCCTCATCGCAGAAGGCGTGATCGACAAGCCCGCCGCCTCTAAGACCGCGCTGAAGGCGGTGCAGGCCGCGTTCAACGAATGGATGGAGCAATCCGGCCGCTCGCTCACCGAAATCAGCCGCGTGCTGGCGATGAGCTGCTGAGGCGGGGCCTGCGCATGATCCGCTGCCTGCTCCTCGCCCTGTTTCTCCTCGCCGCCTGCGGCCGCCCGCTGACGGAAACCGAGCGCAGCTATCTCGGCACCCTGCACGGCACCAGCCTGAACCCGGACAAGGTCCGCATCGTGAACGGCGCGCCGCTGGGTGCTGTCACCTTCCGCCGGATGCCGCGCCCGCGCGTCACCTGCCGCGAGCGCATCCTGCCGCCGGTCAAGGAGGAGATCGTCACCTCCAAACCCGCCGCCGTCGCCCTGTTCAACCGCATCTTCTTCACCCGCGACTGGTACCTGGACAATTACCTGCCGGAATACCCGGACCGGCTGCACCTGGTGGAGGCGATGCTGCTGGCGCATGAGGCGACGCATGTCTGGCAATGGCAGAACCGCCGGCAGACCGGCTATTCACCGCTGCGCGCCGCGGCAGAGCACGGCCAGGACCGCGACCCCTATCTGTTCGACCTGGAGGGCGATCCCGGCTTCCTCAGCTACGGGTTCGAACAGCAGGGCGCCATCATCGAGGAATACGTCTGCTGCCGCGCCCTGGCCCCGCAGGCCGCCCGCACCCAGCGGCTGCACCGGATGCTCTCCGCTGCCATGCCGGTCAGCCCGCTGCCGCAAAGCCGCGAGAGCGATGTCTACCTGCCCTGGAAGGATGCCAGCCTCAATGGGATTTGCGACTGACTGAGCGCAGTTCCGCATCCCCCTGCTCTGCCGCCTGGCCGGCCTGCACCGCCAGGCGCCGGGACAGCAGCCCGGCCGCGGCGGCAGTCAGGGCCGTCATCGCCGCGACCAGCAGCAGGTACCCCGTCAGGATCTGCGCCGCGGGAAGCGTGAAATTCAGCTGCGGGAACGCGCCCAGGGCCACCGGCAGGTACCAGGACACCGCCGAAACCGCGCCCGAGGCCGCAAACAGCGTCCGCTGCACATGCCCCATGCCCTCAAACAGCGCCCGCCCGGCCTGCCTGCGCAAATGCGGCAGGATCACCGCATGGATAAACAGCCCGTTCAATGTCAGGATGCAAACCACAAGGAGCTTGGCATGAACCTTCGGATTTTCCAGTTTCACCGGGTCGGTCAGCGCGTAAAGCAGCAGGAAGCCGAACCCGGTCAGCCAAAGCAGCTTCAATCCGGCATCGACCACCCCGGACGCGAATTCGAAGATTGCAACACGCTCCCCACTCACCTCCCCCCGCAGGAAGAACCGCAACAGCAGCAGGTCCAGCAGCGTGGCACTGCCCAGCCCTGCGGCAAGGCCGATGAAATGCAGGAACCTGAGGCCGGTTCTGGCGGTTTCCGCGGGATCATCAAGAAACAGGCTGGGAAGGCTGGAAAGCGGCATTGGGACCTCTGGCGGATTCATGGATTTCAGATCATACCGGCCCCTTACATGCAATTGCGAGTCATTCGCAACTATAAAAACAGGCCGCCTGCGTGCGGCAGTCCCGGATGCAGGCGCCGTTCACCGGCGCCGCAACGTAGCGCTTGTCTTTTCACCGGAAGTCCGGCCACAAATCCCAAGCCGAACAACAGGAGCCGCCACATGACCCAATACGCCCTCATCATGCTGGCCGCGGGCCTCGGCATTCCGGTGCTGGCCGCGCTGAACGCCGCCCTGGGCAAACTGATCGGCTCCCCCGCCTCTGCCGCCGTAGTGCTGTTCCTGATCGCGCTGATTGCCACCGTGCTCTATGCGCTGGTGGCGGGCCCGCAGGCCCTGTCCAAGATCCCCGCCGCGCCCAAGCACCTGTTCCTGGCGGGCGTTCTGGTCGCCTTCTACGTCTTGTCGATCACCTATGTGGCGCCGCATTTCGGCGTTGGCAACGCGGTGTTCTTCGTGCTGATCGGCCAGCTGATCTCTGCCGCTGCCATCGACCATTTCGGCCTGTTCGGCGCCCAGGTCAGCCCGCTGACCCTGACCCGCGCGGCCGGCATTTCGGTGATGGCGCTGGGGGTCTGGATCACCCAGATGGCCTGAGCCGCAGGCCGTGCCCTAGCCGGAGACCTTCTTCACGAACTGCGATTTCAGCCCGATCGGCCCGACCCCCGGCACCTTGCAGTCGATATCGTGATCGCCGTCCACCAGCCGGATGCCGCGCACCTTGGTGCCGACCTTGATCACTGAGGACGTGCCTTTCAGCTTCAGGTCCTTGATCACCGTCACCGTGTCGCCGTCAGCCAGCACATTGCCGACGCTGTCGCGCACTTCCTTGCCCTCGCCCCCGGCCTCTCCCGCCGCCCATTCATAGGCGCATTCTGGGCAGATCAGCAGGGCATCCACCTGATAGGTATAGGCAGAGGCGCATTCGGGGCACGGCGGCATCGTATCAGTCATGCGCACGCAATTAGCCTGCAAACCGGGTTTGTGCCAGACGGAAAATGCCGGTTCGCGGCGGAACCGCGGCCGCTGCCCAGGCTCAGCCCGTCTTGCCGCTGACCTTGATATTGCCCTGCAGCTGGGCGCCGTTTTCGGTGGACATGGTCTGCGCCGAAACATCCGCCTGCACCTGCGAGCTGGCCGCCAGACGCAGATCCTCGCACTGGATCTTGCCGCTGTAGGCGCCTTCCACGGTGACCGATTTCGCGCTGAGGGCACCATCGACGGTACCGCCTTCCAGCACCGTCACCGCCAGCGCCGATACATCGCCCACAACCCGGCCCCTGACCTCGACGCTGCCTTTGCTGGAGGTGATATTGCCTTCAACCGTTACATCCTTCTCGATTACCGAATTCACCACGTCTCAGCCCTTTCTGCGCATCCCCGGACAGCCTAGCCCGCCCGGGCAAATTTGAACAGTTGTTAGCAAACCGCCGCCCCGGGCCAAAGCCGCGAAGCATCCGCCGGCAAGGTTTCGCCGTCTTGCCCGGCCCTTGCCGCCTATTCCGGCTGTGGAAACGGCGGCGTTGCGCGCTTTGTTCCGGGCTTTGTTTGAATGCCGGCGGACCGGACTAATTCATTTGACGCTTTATCCTCCTGGCAACCTGCCATTCCCCCGTGTTGTCCCGCTGGTACCGGCCCTTGTCATCGTTTGCACGGTCATCCGGTTTGAGGCTATGCGCCATATGTTCCACGCCCTTCTCAAGCGGGATCATGTTTCCCAACGGATTCGGAACCTCTGCTTGCAGTGCCCGCAAACGCATCCAGACATCATCGCTCATCCGATGCCGCCAGACACCAGTGAGCATGCGTTTGAAATCAGGATCAACAGAGGCCCGCGCTTCAAAATATGGCATCATCGAGCCATAGTGTGCGAGGATGTGCTCTGCCAGTCCAACAGCAATCCGTCCAAGATCGTCGTCATTCTCCGCGGCAGCCATTGCATCGATAGTGAAATTCCACAACGCGTTCGGGTTCGCCCAAAAGCAGATGAAGACAATCCATTGCTCCACATCGCCTTTAGAAAGCCCCGAATGAAGATAATCACAGGCATTTTCGAGCACTTGATTTGTGACTTGCAACTTTCGCTGCCGGACAAATGACCGGAGCTTCTCAAGCGTGTCCTGGTCTTGGAGGTTCAGTTCCTCGCTGCGCAGCCAGTAAACGGCCAGCAGCTCTTCTGCAGTCAGTGATTTTGATGACAAAAATACCCGTGGCTATCACCACGTTTTCTATGGCGCACCGAATAATGGCCGCCCATTCACAGTATCCGCAGCTTTAAACTGTTGAGGCCGCCAGTCAAGGCGCAGCGGCCTCCCGGCGCTAAACCGGCACCAGCAGCCCGTTCTCCAGTTTCACCTGCCGGTCCATCCGCGCTGCCAGCTCCAGGTTGTGGGTGGCAATCAGCGCCGACAACCCCGTGCCGCGCACCAGCTCCATCAGCGCCGCAAACACCTGGTCGGAGGTGCCAGGGTCGAGGTTCCCAGTCGGCTCATCCGCCAGCAGCACTCGCGGGCTGTTGGCCAGCGCCCGGCAGAACGCAACCCGCTGCTGCTCGCCGCCCGACAGCGCCGCCGGGCGGTGATCGGCGCGGCCCGACAGCCCCACGGTGCCCAAGAGATCCGCTGCCCGTGCCACCGCTGCCTTCTGTCCGGCGCCATTGGCCAGCTGCGGCAGCACGATGTTTTCCAGCGCGGTGAACTCCGGCAGCAGGTGGTGGAACTGGTAGACAAACCCGACCTCCTGGCGGCGCACCCGGGTGCGGCGGCGGTCGCCCTTACGGGTCACGTCCTCGCCCGCAACCCGCACCTCGCCCGCGTCCGGCGTGTCCAGCAGGCCAGCGATATGCAAGAGCGTTGACTTGCCCGCGCCCGAGGGCGCGACCAGCGCCACCACCTCACCCGCCTGCAGGCTCAGATCGGCGCCGCGCAGCACATCCACCTGCCCCGGCGTGCCTTTCAGGTAGGATTTGGTGATCCCCTTCAGTTCCAGCGTGATCTCACTCATAGCGCAGCGCCTCCACCGGGTTCAGGCGCGCCGCGCGGCGGGCCGGGAAAATGGTCACGAAGAACGACAGCCCCAGCGACAGCGCGGTGGCCGAGACCACATCCGCCAGCCGCAGCTCGGCGGGCAGTGCATAGATGCCGCGGATCGACGGGTCCCAGACGCCGCCGCCCATGACGTAGTTCACGAAGGAGAAGATCGGGTCGATATAAAGTGCGAACAGGCAGCCCAGCACCACGCCGCAGAGGGTGCCGAGGACGCCGGTGAAGGCGCCGCAGATGAAGAACACCCGCATGACGGACCCTTCGCTGAGGCCGATGGTGCGCAGGATGCCGATGTCGCGGCCCTTGTTCTTGACCAGCATAATGAGGCCGGAGACGATGTTCATTGCCGCGATCAGCACCAGGATCGACAGGATGATGAACATCACGTTGTCCTCGACCTCCAGGGCGCGCAGGAATCCGCCGGAGGCATCGCGCCAGGTCCAGACACCTGCCACGCCGCCCGCCGCGGTCAGGATCGGCAGGGCGATTTGATCCACGTTTTCAGGGTCTTCCACCATCACCTCGATCTCATCTGCGACACCCTCGCGATTGAAGAAGCTCTGCGCCTCGGCAAAGGGCAGATAAACCCGGGTGCGGTCGATGTCCCAGCGCCCGGCGGTGAAGACATAAACCACCTCATAGGCATTGACCCGCGGGCTGGTGCCAAAGGCGGTTTTGACGCCATTGGGGGAAATCAGCTTGATCTTGTCGCCGACCGACACCCCCAGCTCCCGTGCCACGCCGGAGCCGATGGCGATCCCCTCCTCGAAGCGCGACAGGTCGCCCACGGCTTCTTCGCTTTGCGCAACGCCGGGGATGCCCTGGATGTCCTTGGCGGAGATGCCGAACACCTCGACGCCTGCATTGCGGTCGCGCAGGTTGGCCATCACCTGCCCCTTGACCAGCGGTGCCGCGCGGATGACGCCTGGCACCGAAGCGACCTTCTCCGCCAGTGCCTCGTAGTCCTTCAGCGAACGGTCCAGCACTCCGGCCACATTCACCTCGCCATAGGAATAGACGGTGACATGGGCATTGGCGCCCAGAATGGTGCCGACAAACTCCGAGCGGAAGCCGGAGCGCACCGCCAGCGTGGCAATCAGCGCAAACACCGCCAGGGTGATGCCGATCAGGCTGATCCAGGTCATCACGCTGACCCCGCCCTCGGCCTTGCGGGCGCGCAAGTAACGCCAGGCGATGATCCATTCGAAACGTGAAAACGGCGGTGGTGTCGAGGCCATAGAGGGGTCCTGCCCGGAAATTTTGCCTGCAAACTGTGCTGCCTAGCGCCCGGGGTCAAGGTGTGGTTGCATATCCGCCCGATTATCCGCCGACGGCAGCTGGATCCGGCCGGCGCGGCGCTGCAAATCCTTTCTGAAAGGATTTGCCGGGAGTTTTTGAAAACTCTTGGGCGCCGGGGGCAACTGATCCGCCTGACGTCACCGCAATGTGACATGCCGTATTTGCCTATTCCCTTGCCTCCGCCCGGCGGTAAGGCTGTAACGGGCCGGTTCCGGTTGCAGACAAGGGTGAAGTCGATATGGACAGGTATTTCAAACGCGCGCTGCCGAATCCGTCACCGCGCACGGTGATCACCGCGGGGCTCGGCGCCTTTCTGGCGATTGCGGTGCTGTCGCTGCTGACCACCCACGCCAATCTGCTGCTGCTGATGGCACCCTTCGGGGCCAGCTGCGTGCTCCTGTTCTCGGTGCCCGCCAGCCCGCTGTCGCAGCCCGCGCATGTCGTCGGCGGCCATGTGCTGGCCACCGCAGTCGCGCTGGCGCTGAACGCGCTGCTGCCGGACAGCTGGTGGGCGCTGGCGCTGGCCGTGGGGCTGTCGATCGCCCTGATGGCGGCGCTGCGGCTGACGCATCCGCCCGCCGGCGCCGACCCGCTGGTGGTCTTTGCCACCGACCCCGGAATAGCATTCCTGCTGTTCCCGGTGCTGACCGGCGCCGTCGCGCTGGTGGCGATTGCCGCGCTGTTCCACCGTGTGTCGGGCCATGAATACCCGCTGAAACACGGCTGACCGCGGCCACGCGGTCAGAGCGCCAGCATCGCCGTCACCGGCGCCCGCAGCGCCTCGCCCAGGGACCGCGAATCCGCCGCCTCCAGGTGATAGCCATCGGCGGCGGAGGCCCGCGCCACCTGCGCCGCATCGAAGTAACCGCAGCCCAGGCGGTCCGCCAGCGGCTCGATCACCCCTGCCAGCGCCTCGGACTGCGCCACCATCTGAGGCGTGATGTCGGGATCATCGCACAGGCTCATCGGCGGCGGCGAGACCAGCAGCACCTGCGGCACCGCGGGCTGCGGCAGCCGCCAGGGGTGGTGGCGGATGATCTCCACCAGCCGTTCCAGCCCGTCGCGGATCAGATAGCTGGGATGGCCTTCGTAAATGTCATTGGTGCCCAGCATGATCACCGCCAGGTCCAGCGGCGCATGGCTGTGCAGCAGCACGGGCAGCACCGCATCGCCGCGCATCTCCACGCAGGCGGAGTGGCGCGCGTGAATTGTGGTGCGCCCGCGCAAGCCTTCCGCAAAGACCACCGCATCCGCCAGGCCTTCGCCCAGCGCCGCCGGCCAGCGGTCGCCATAGGAATGCCGCCCACCGCTGTGCGGGTCGCTGCCCCAGGTCAGGCTGTCGCCAAAAGCCAGGATCTGTTTCATTCCGTATCCTCCCGTTTCGGGCACCCTGCGGCGGACGGCGGGTTCGGGCAAGAAAAAAGGGAGCCGCCCGGCCCCCTTTCCATGTTTTTCAGACAGTTGCGCCGCGAAGCTCAGAAGCCGCGGCCGGTGGGGTGGGCCTTGTAGACCTCGACCACCTTCTTCACCGCCTCTTCCGGGGACAGCTCCTCGCTCTCGCCGGTGCGGCGGGAGGTCAGCTCCACCACGCCGTTCTTCAGGCCCCGCGGGCCGACGGTGATGCGCCAGGGCAAACCGATCAGGTCCATGGTGGCGAACTTGCCGCCCGCGCGCTCGTTGCGGTCGTCATAGAGCGGGTCCAGACCGGCCGCGGTCAGCGCCGCGTAGAGCTGGTTGCAGGCGGCGTCCGCCTCGTCGTCGCCCTGCTTGAGGTTGACGATACCGCAGTGGAACGGGGTCACGCCTTCGGGCCAGATGATGCCCTTGTCGTCGTGGCTGGCCTCGATGATCGCGCCCAGCAGGCGGGAGACGCCAATGCCGTGGGAGCCCATGTGGACCGGCACGTTCTTGCCGTCCGGACCTTGCACGGTGGCGCCCATTGCGTCGGAATACTTGGTGCCGAAATAGAAGATCTGGCCGACCTCAATGCCGCGGGCCACCCGGCGGCGCTCCTCGGGGATCTGGTTGAACAGCGCCTCGTCGTGGGTCTCGTCGGTGCGGGCGTATTTGGAGGTGAATTCTTCCAGCACCGCCTGGCACTGCTCGACGCTGTCATAATCGATCTCGCGGTCGCCGAAGGTCAGATCGGTGACGGCGCTGTCATAGAAGACCTCGGACTCGCCGGTATCGGCCAGCACCAGGAATTCATGGGTGTCGTCGCCGCCGATGGGGCCGGAGTCGGCGCGCATCGGGATCGCCTGCAGGCCCATGCGCTCATAGGTGCGCAGGTAGCTGACCAGGTGGCGGTTGTAGGCGTGCAGCGCGTCTTCCTTGGTCAGGTCGAAGTTGTAGCCGTCCTTCATGTAGAATTCGCGGCCGCGCATCACGCCGAAACGCGGGCGGATCTCGTCGCGGAATTTCCACTGGATCTGGTACATGGTCAGCGGCAGGTCCTTGTAGCTGCTGACATGGGCGCGGAAGATGTCGGTGATCAGCTCTTCGGCGGTGGGGGTGAACAGCATGTCGCGGTCATGCCGGTCCTTCACCCGCAGCATCTCCTGGCCGTAAGCCTCGTAGCGGCCCGACTCGCGCCACAGGTCGGCTGACTGCATGGTCGGCATCTGCATCGGGATATGGCCCGCGCGGATCTGCTCGTCATGGACGATGCTTTCGATCTTCTTCAGCACCTTGAAGCCCAAGGGCAGCCAGGAATAGATCCCGGCGGCGGATTGCTTGATCATCCCGGCGCGCAGCATCAGCCGGTGGCTGACGATCTGGGCTTCCGAGGGGTTCTCTTTCAGAACCGGCAGAAAATAGCGGGACAGGCGCATCTTGGCTCCATCGGTGATGTGGGTTCGAGTTCCCGCCCGGTTTAGTGGGTGATGGGGATGCGGGCAAGAGGTGGATCAAGTCCCTGTTCGCCCCGTATTGAACCCTGTGCTCCGGATCACCGCATCAGCTTGTATCCCTTGGGACGTGGCGTGCAGCGGCACGGCCCGCGCCTGACCTTCCCCCCGGGGAGGCGCATTCGCGCCCTCCCAAGGTCAGGCTCGGGCCTTGTGTCGCGGCCTCTTTGCAAGAGAGTGTCTCTGCGGGCGGCAATCCCGCCCGCAGCACTGGCCTCTTACATCTTCGCCCGCTCAGCCCGCAGCGCCAGCCACAGGCAGTAGCACATCATCAGCACCACCAGCGTGAACGGGATGCCGGTCGAGACCGCCGCGCCCTGCAGCGCCGACAGCCCGCCGCCGAGCAAGAGCGCGATGGCGACCAGCCCCTCCAGCGTGCACCAGAACACGCGCTGGATCACCGGGGCGTCCATCTTGCCGCCGGCGGTGATGGTGTCGATCACCAGCGAGCCGGAGTCCGATGAGGTCACGAAGAAGATCACGATCAGCACCAGCGAGATGGGCGCAACGATCGAATAGAGCGGCAATTCCGACAGGAAGCCGAACAGCGCACCCTCGGGCTTGTAGCTGTCGATCACCGTCGCCTTGACGCCCTCGGCGCCGCCGGCGTTCAGCATGTCAATGGCGCCGCCGCCGAAGGTCGACATCCACAGCGCGCAAACGGCTGTGGGCGCGATCAGCGCGCACAGCACGAATTCGCGCACCGTGCGGCCCTTGGAGATGCGGGCGATGAACATGCCGACAAAGGGCGACCAGGCAATCCACCAGGCCCAGTAGAAGGTGGTCCAGCCGTGGAAGAAGCTGGTGTCCTCGCGGCCGAACGGGTTCGACAGCGCAGGCAGCAGCTGCACGTAGTCCACCATCACGCTGAAATAGCGCGTCACCGCGGCGACAATGCCGGTCGTCAGGATCACGAAGACAAACAGTGCCACCGCCATCACCATATTGATTTCCGACAGCCGCTTGACGCCTGCATCCATGCCCATCAGCACCGAGCCCAGCGCAATTGCTGTAATGCCGATGATCAGCAGCACAACAACCGTGTTGGACGGCTCGATCCCGAACACCTCGTAGAGGCCGGCCGCAACCTGCTGCGCCCCCAGGCCCAGCGATGTGGTCAGGCCGAACAGGGTGGCAAAGACCGCCAGCGTGTCGATGGCATGGCCCCACCAGCCCCAGACGCGCTCGCCCAGGATCGGGTAGAAGGCAGAACGCAGGGTCAGCGGCAGGCCGAGGTTGTAGCAGAAGATCGCCAGCGACAGCCCGACAGCAGCATAGACCGCCCAGGCCTCCAGCCCCCAATGGTGGATGGTGCCGACGATGCCGATGTATTCATTGCCCGGCTCACTGATGTCCATTCCCAGGGGCCGCGCAGCGCCGCCTTCGGAGAAGTTGTAGTAGACCGGTTCGAGCACGCCGAAGAACAGCAGGCCGATGCCGATGCCGGCCGCGAACATCATCGCAATCCACCCGGGATAGGAATAGTCCGGCCTGGCATCCTTGCCGCCGATCCGCACCGAGCCGACCGGCAGGATGATCAGCGCCAGGCAGAACAGGGTGATGGCGTCCACCGACAAGACCAGGAACCAGTCGAAGGTGCTGGTCAGCCAGGGCCGCAGCCAGCCGAAGAAGGCCGCCGCCGCCTCCTGGTTGGCCAGTGCGATCAGCACGAATGCGGCGATCAGGATACTGGAAATCAGGAAGACAGGATTATGGATATCCAGGCCCAGCGGCCTGATATTGTCCTGTCCCAGCTCATACTCAGTCTCGAAGTCCCAGACCCTTGGATCCGGGTCGAGCATTTTCTTTGACTCTGGCATAACGCCTCCCCTTCAACTCGTTATTTCACCCCCAAGTGTCGCATTAAATTCGGAAATCTCCTAATTTGCGCATCCCGCTCCTGCTTTGCCGGGGCCGGCGGCAGGTGTTTCCGCGCCGGAGAACCTGCAGAAACGCGTCATCGCCCCCGCCATATGCGGCATTTGCAGACGGATGTCGTTTTTGCGGCATCACGGCGCAAAAGAACTTGAATCGCCATTCAAGATTCGAAAGTGTTAGCGGAAACGCCGGACACGGCAGCAAGACTTAGGGAGAGAGACGTGGCCAGAACCATTACCGAGCCGGCCCGCGAGATACCGGTGATCCATGAAACCGAGGTGCTGGTCGTGGGCTCCGGCCCCGGCGGGCTGGCGGCGGCGCTGGCCGCGGCGCGGGCAGGCGCCGAGGTCACGCTCATGGACCGCTTCGGCTGCTTTGGCGGCAATATCACCACCGTCGGCGTCGAGGGCTTTGCCTGGTACCGCCACGAGGAGACGGTGGAGGCCGGCGGCATCGGCTGGGAGTTCGAGGAGCGCGCCAAGGCGATGGGCGCGGCGGTGCCGGAGAGCCAGTCGCTGAGCTATGAGCTGGACAGCGAGGGCTTCAAGCTGGTGGCGGACAAGCTGGTCGAGGAGGCTGGCATCCACCCGATGCTGCACCGGGTGTTCGTGGCGCCGATCCGTGAGGGCAGCCGCATCACCGGCGTCATCGTCGAGAGCAAGGCGGGCCGCGAGGCGGTGCTGGCGAAACGGGTGATCGACGCCACCGGTGACGCAGACATTGCGCATATGATGGGCGCACCTTGCGTCAAGACCCCGGTGGAGCAGATGCAGGCCGCCAGTGTGATGTTCAACATCGCAGGCGTCGACAAGCAGAAGTTCATGGAGGGCGTGAAGGCCGATCCGCAGACCTATGCCAACTGGTCGACCGGCGAATGGCAGGTGGAGACCTCCGGCAAGGAGGACGAGATGTTCTCCCCCTTCCTGGCCAAGCCGTTCTCGCAAGCCATCCGCGACGGGGTTATTCCGGCGCATCTCAACACCATTGGCGGCACCTGGGGCGCGGTGCATGACTCAGGGGAAATGACCTATATGAACCTAGTGCATCTGGCCGGCATCGACGGCACCGACCCCGACAGCATGACCCGAGGCGAGATCGAGGGCCGCAAGCAGGCGATGCATGCGATTGACGCGCTGCGCGCCTATACGCCGGGCTGCGAGGGTGCGCGGCTGCGCAACTTCGGCATGACCATCGGCATCCGCGACACCCGCAAGATCGACGCGCATCATAACATCACCGAGGATGAGACCCGCAACCAGGGCCGGTTCGAGGACACCATCGGCATCTACCCGGAGTTCATCGACGGCTACGGGGTGCTGATCCTGCCGACCACCGGCCGCTACATGCAGATCCCCTACCGCTCGATGCTGCCCAAGGGCGTTCAGGGCCTCTTGGTCACCGGCCGCGCCATCGGCGGTGACAGGATCGCCCATGCCGCCACCCGCAACATGGCCTGCTGCGCCGTTGCGGGACAGGGCGCGGGCATCGCCGCGGCGCTGTCGGTGAAGTCGGGCTGCGAGTTCGACGCGGTGGACATCACCGCCGTGCAGGCCGAGCTGAAACGCCAGGGGGTGCGGATCCATTGACGCAGGCCATCCCCACCATCGACATCACACCGCTGCGGGAGGCCAGCCATCCGCAGCGGCAGCAGACCGTCGAGGCCATTCTGGCGGCGGCTGAGGACATCGGCTTCCTGTCGGTCACCGGAACCGGCGTTGCGCAGGAAACGGTGGAGGCGGTGCGGGACGTGGTGCGGGCAATCTTTGCCGTGGACGAGAAATCCAAGTGGGATCAGGCGATAACGCGGGAGAGTTACCGCGGCTATATCCCCTTGGGCTTCTTCACGCCGAACGACGGGTCTGGGACCGCGGACAAATACGAGGGCTACAAGCTGCACCATGAGGTGGCGGCAGACGACCCGATCCGCGCCGCCTGCCCGCTCTACGGCCCCAACCGCTGGCCTGTTGAGGTGCCGGAGGCGCGCGAGGTGATCCTCGGCTATTGGGCAGAACTGGACGGCGTGTTTCACCTGCTCTTGGGCGCGCTGGCCGAGGGGCTGGGGCTGGACCCGGCGGCGTTTCAGGAGCCCTTCGAAACGCCCCTCACCAACATGTCGCTGCTGCACTACCCGCCGCAGGCGCCGGAGGAGGACGGCTTTGGCATCCACCCGCACAAGGACACCGACGCGCTGACCATCATCGCGCCGGACCCGGTGGGGGGCCTCGAGGTGCAGACCCGCGACGGCGGCTGGATCACCCCGGACTGCCCGCCCGGCGGCTTTGTCGTCAATATCGGCGACATGCTGGATCTGTGGTCCGGCGGGCGGCTGGTCTCCACCCCGCACCGGGTGGTGAACAAATCCGGGCGGGAGCGTTACTCCTTCCCCTATTTCGCGGTGCCGCGCCATGACGTGGTGGTCGAGCCGCTGCTGCCGCCGGTCGAAGGGTTCAACCGCCCCGCGGTGCATTGCGGCCATTGGTCGGCAGAGATCTGGCGCACCAACTGGCCGGATGAAGGCGCCAGCGCCGACACGCCGGAGCTGGGCACCATCCACAGCTGAAGAAGCCATGTCTTCACGCCCCTTCACGGACGCGTGAACGGGATAATCCGATCCTCCTGCCGGCGCCGTAATGCCCGTGTCATGACGCCAAACACAGCTTTCGCAGAGAGGACTTCCCATGCTTTCCAAAGTCAAACACGCGGCTTGTGCCGCCGCAGCCGTTCTGAGCTTTTCCAGCGTTGCCTCGGCTAACACGATTGTCGACATCGCGGCGTCTGACGACCGTTTCACAACCCTGGTTGCAGCTGTCAAAGCGGCCGGTCTGGCTGAAACCCTGCAAGGCCCCGGCCCCTTCACCGTCTACGCACCGGTCAACGACGCCTTTGCCGCCCTTCCCGAAGGCACGGTGGAGACCTTGCTGAAACCCGAGAACAAGGACCAGCTGACAAATGTGCTGCTGTATCACGTCGATGACAGGAAGCTGACGGCTGAGATGATTCCCAGCGGCTCCACCTACTTCAAACCTGTGCTGGCCTCCGAACGGCTGTGCATCAGCAAAAGCTCCGCAGGTGTCAGCATCGCCGATGGAACCGGCAGTTCCGCCAATGTCGTGATTGCCGACATCCAGGCGGACAACGGCGTGATCCATGTGGTGGACAAGGTTCTGCTGCCAGGCACCCGGCCTGATTGCCACTAAGGCGCCCCGCCCCCTCGGCAGCTGAGCCCGGATCAATTTGATCCGGGCTTCTTCGCATGGCTGCCCGGCCGCTTCGCGGCAAAGCCATCCCCCAGTTGCCCCCGGCCTTTTCCGCCTTATCCCCGCCTTGCCCACAGGGGAATCGCCCTGCCCCCTTGCAAGCCCCTGCTGCATCAGGAAAGACTGGCGCCAGGAACCTGATGCAAACGGACCAAGGGCGGCACGCGGACCATGGCCTTACCGGCAAAACAGCAGTTGAAGTACTGGGGCATCGCCGCCCTTGTCTTTGCGGTGGTGATGTGGGCGCTTGGCAATGTGCTGATGCCCTTCGTGCTGGGCGCCGCCATCGCCTATATGATCGATCCGGTTGCCGACCGGCTGGAGGCCTGGGGCATGAGCCGCACCGGCGCCACCGCCACGATCACCGTCGGCACCCTGCTGATCTTCCTGCTGCTGCTGCTGATTGTGGTGCCGACGCTGATTGCGCAGATGATCGACCTGGCGCAGGTGCTGCCGCAGCTGCTGCGCGATGCCCGCGCCTTTGCCATCGAGCATTTCCCGACGGTGTTCGAGGAGAACAGCCGCATTCACCAGGCGGTGACCTCCTTCACGCAGACGCTGCAATCCCGCGCGATGGAGGTGCTGCAATCGGTGCTGGGCGGCGCGGCCTCTTTCCTGAACATCGTGGTGCTGCTGGTCATCGCGCCGGTGGTGGCCGTCTACCTGCTGCTGGACTGGGACCGGATGGTCGCCCGCATCGACGAATTGCTGCCGCGCGACCACCAGCCGGTAATCCGCCGCCTGGCCGGCGAGATCGACGCGGTGCTGGCATCGTTTATCCGCGGCATGGGCACTGTCTGCCTGATCCTGGGCACCTATTACGCGGTGGCGCTGATGCTGGTGGGGCTGAACTTCGGCCTCGCGGTTGGCTTCATCGCAGGCCTTGTCACCTTCATCCCCTACCTCGGCGCCTTGATCGGCGGCGCACTGGCGATCGGCCTGGCGCTGTTTCAGTTCTGGGGCGACTGGGTGTCGATCGGGCTGGTGGCCGCCATTTTTGCCATCGGTCAGGTCGCAGAGGGCAACGTCCTGACACCCAAGCTGGTGGGCGGCTCGGTCGGCTTGCATCCGGTCTGGCTGCTGCTGGCGCTGTCGGTTTTCGGCGCCCTGTTCGGCTTTGTCGGCATGCTGGTGGCGGTGCCTGTGGCGGCGGCGCTTGGGGTGATTGCCCGCTTCGTGACCGAGCAGTATCTGGACAGCCGCCTGTACCAGGGCCAGAGCCATCCCAGTGCTGAAAAGCGGGACGCGGGCGCGGAGTGATCCCATGGCACAGCAGCTGAGCTTTGATCTCCCGGCGAAACCGGCGCTGGGGCGGGAGGACTTCTTTGTCGCGCCCTCCAATGCGATGGCCGTCGCCCTGCTCGACCCGCAGTTCGCCTGGCCCAGCGGCAAGCTGGTGCTGACCGGCCCCAAGGGCGCAGGCAAGACCCATCTGGCCCATGTCTGGGCCAGCCAGACCGGCGCCCGCATCATCCCCGCCGCCAGCCTGAGCGAACAGTTGGTGCCGGAGCTGGCGCAAGGCCCGGTGGTGGTCGAGGACGTGCCGCAGATCGCCGACGACACCGGCCAGCAAAACGCCCTGTTCCACCTGCACAATCTGGTGCTGGCCAACGGCCATTCGCTGGTGATGACCGGCCGCGGCGCGCCGAACCTTTGGGGGCTGACGCTGCCCGACCTGCAAAGCCGGGTGCAGGCCGCCACCCACGCCGAACTGCAGCCGCCCGATGACCAGCTGCTGGCGGTGGTGCTGGCCAAGCTGTTCAACGACCGCCAGATCACGCCGAAGCCGGATGTGATTCCCTATCTGGTGGCGCATATGGACCGCTCCTTTGCCGCCGCGGCGCAGATCGTGCGGCGGCTGGACCAGCTGTCGCTGGCGGAAAAACGCAGCCTGACCCGGCCCCTGGCGGTGCGGGTGCTGACGGAAGTGCGCGAAGAGGCAGCGGAAAATGACGCATCCGCAAGCGGTTGACCCCTGCCCGCCCATGCACCATCCTGACCGCGGATCGCAAGACGGAGCCCTCATGAACCTGTCCCAGGACCCCGCCGCCGCTGCCACCGATTGGGGGCCCTTCGGGCGTCCGATCTTTGATGACCCCAAGGCCCGGGCGCTGTCGCGGGTGGGGGTGGTCGATGTCGGCTCCAACTCGGTCCGCCTGGTGGTGTTTGACGGCGCCGCCCGCAGCCCGGCCTATTTCTACAACGAAAAGATCATGTGTGCGCTGGGGGCCGGCCTGTCGGAATCGGGCCGCCTGAACCCGGAGGGCCGCGCCCGCGCCCTGTCGGCGCTGAACCGGTTCCAGCATCTGGCCAGGGGCATGGGACTGCCGCCTCTGACGGTGATCGCCACCGCCGCGGTGCGCGAGGCGGAGGACGGGCCGGAGTTCTGCGACGAGGTGCTGCGCGAGACTGGATTGAAGATCCACGTCATCGACGGCCGCGAAGAGGCGCGGCTTTCGGCGCAGGGCGTGCTGCTGGGCTGGCCCGGCGCCTACGGGCTGGTCTGCGACATCGGCGGCTCCTCGATGGAGCTTGCGGAGATCCAGGAAAACACTGTCGGCCGCCGGGTGACCTCGCCGCTGGGGCCGCTGAAGCTGCGCGACATCAAGGGCGGGCGCAAGGGCCGCAGGGACTACATCCGCGCGGTGATGGAACAGCTGCGCGGCGAGATGGGCGCGCAGCGCGACCGGCTGTTCCTGGTCGGCGGCAGCTGGCGGGCGATTGCCCGCATCGACATGCACCGGCGCGGCTATCCGCTGAAGGTGCTGCACGAATACCGGATGAGCGCCAGCGACGTGCGCGAAACCGCGAAATACATCGAAAAACGCGACCTGAACAAATTGCGCGAGGCCTGCGGCATCTCCTCCAGCCGGATGGCGCTGGTGCCTTATGCGATCGACGTGCTGACCCGGCTCATCCACACCTTCAAGCCCAAGGATATCGCGGTCTCCAGCTATGGCATCCGCGAAGGCCTGCTTTATGAGCAGATGCCGCAGCGGCTGCGCGCCCGCGACCCGCTGGTCGAGGCCTCCCGCTTTGCGGAGATGAAGGACGCCCGCGTGCCCGGCTTCGGTAAGACGCTCTATGACTTCGTGAGCCCGATCTTCAGCGGCGCCAAGCATAGCAAGCGGCGGCTGGTCAAGGCCGCCTGCCTGCTGCACGATGTCAGCTGGCGGGCGCATCCCGACTACCGGGCCGAGGTCTGTTTCGACAATGCCACCCGCGCCAACTTGGGCGGGCTCAAGCATTCCGAGCGGGTGTTCCTGGGCCTGGCGCTGCTGCACCGCTACAGCAACAAGCGGCACGGCAGCTCCTTCGAGCATCTCTATGATCTGCTGGACGAAAAGGGCCAGCATGAGGCCGAAGTGCTGGGCAAGGCGATGCGGTTCGGCGCCATGCTGATGGTGACCAGCAACGGCGAGATCGGCGAATTGCAATGGCAGCCGCGCAAACGGGTGCTGCATGTGACACTGCCGGATGCGGCAAGGCCGCTCTATGGCGAGGTGGCGGAATCGCGGCTGAAGTCGCTGGCCAAGGCGCTGGATGCGGAAGTTGACCTGAAGTTCAGCAAACCCGCGCCGGAGCCTGAATCGGAGCAGGTGCCGGAATAACGGGCCCAGGAGACCGCACCGGCGTCAGATTTCGGTGACGCCCTCGTCCTCATCCTTGTCTTCCTTGGCAGGCGCGTTGTCCTTGGGCTTCTTGCGGATGATGATGTCGCCGTTGGGCAGGATTTCCGGCAGCTCATAGGCGCTCCAGTCTTCCACCTGTTCAGCGATATCCGCCAGCGCCGGCCCCATTTCGGCCAGGAAAGCCCCCATCGAGGGTCCGATCTCCTCCATCATGCCCTGCAGGTCTTCGAGCGCCGGCGCCATTTCCTGGCGCAGGCCCTCCCAGAACAGCTCCGCTCCGCGCTCCACCAGCGACGGGCCGGTGCCCTCCTCTTCCGCCTCCTGAGCGGAAAGCGGCGCGGACATCAGGGCAATAAGGGCGGCAGGCAGGATGAGGTGTTTCATGGGGCTAATATAGGGAGGTCGGCTACGCCGGAACAAGGGGGCCTGTTAACAACCGGGCCGGGCAGCGCCTGATACGGTGCCCGGAATTTTCAGGTTCGGGCGCTGGGTGCCGCGGCGGCGGGGGATGGCTTGACAGCCGTGCCCGGCGCGGTCAGCGGGCCGGACAGGATCAGCGGATCGCGGCGGCGGGGGGCGCGGCATGGCTCCGGGACAGGCGGCGCCTTGTCCCAGGTGCCGCATTGCTGCGGGGCATAGGTTTGCAGCAGCGGCTGGCTGTTCTTCTTGTGGCGGGCGATCAGGCTCCGCTGCTGCTTGCCCGCGGGCACGTGGCGCGCAGGCTCCGGCGGCGGGGCGGCGCCGTCCAGCGTCGGAAACAGCCGCTTGAGCCGGGCATGTTCCGCGGGCGGCAGAGTTTTCAGCGCCTCAGGCCCCATCAGCAGGCTTTCGGCCGGGGCGCCTTCGGCCAGCACCACCTCATGCCGGTCGAAGATCAGGTGGAAATATTCCACCGCTGCGGCGGCATCATCCAAACGGATGCCAGGCAGCGCAGTGAGCTGGTGAGCGGCCGCAAGCACCTGCGCCTGGCCGAACATGCGCTCAGCAATGCGGGAGCAGACCATCAGCCGGTGCTGGCGCGATACCCGCAGATCGCGCAGCGGCAGGCCGGCCCCCAAGGCGCCGGCGCGGATCAGCACCGGGCGCAGCTTCGGGTTGCGGCGGATCCGCTCCGCGCTGGCGGCACGGGAGGTGACCATCCGCAGCACGGCGCGGCCGCCGTCCGCGGTCACAACCGCCTGCCCCGGACGCAGATTTTCGACCGGACAGGGGCCTTCAGCAGTGCTGATAAGCGTGCCGCGGGCGAAACAAACGACATCCGCATAGTTCCAGCCGGTGCTGTGGCTTTGATAACTGCCCAGCGTTGCGCCGGTGGTAAAGGCGGACCCCGGCCCCGGCAAGAAATACCATTCTCCGCCGGTGTTGAAAAAGTAGAAGGTTTCGGTATGCGATGCTCCGCTGGTGCCGGTGAAGGAGATGTCGATGGCATAGGGGCTGCCGGACGTTTTCCCGAAGGAGCCGCCGTCGATGCTGATGCGTTCGCCATTGTCGCCGCTGCCGTCATAGGCGGCGTCATTGTCCTTGAACACCGCAGTGTGGGAGGTGTTGTACTGTGCGTTGTAGCCGGTGCCCGACCATTTGAAGGCTTCTGCCGTATATTCTGCCATGACAGCGCTCAGTTCCGGCCGGGCGGATCTTTGGCGTCGAGCGCTTTAAACAGTGCCCGCAGCCCGCCCGGACGCAGACGACAGCGGGCCGCATCACGGCCCAGTGCCTGCGCCGCGGCCTCGCGTTCGCGGCTGTCAAGCTCCGCACCGAACCGGGCTTCCAGCTCCGCCGCAAAGGCTTTGTTTCTGTCTTGGCCGCTCATACATCAGCACCTGCGATTGCGGATTACCCCGCGAACGCCGCCCACCGAAACCAAAGTTGGAGGGCGCGACGGGTCCCCGCAAGGGTGAGCTTGCCTCCAAATGCCTAAAATTTAATGAAAACAGCTTCAGACGGGATCAAGTCAGCTCCAGATCCAGCGTCACCGGGAAATGATCCGAGGCATCCAGCAGCGCCTGGCGCATCTCTGGGTCGGCGTAGCATTCGCCGTCCTCGAACGGGTGCCAGATGCGCCACTGGGGGCGCAGGGCCATCAGGCTTTGCGAGATCATCACATAGTCGAGGAGCGCCCGGGTGAAGCGCTTGGTCTCTGCGTTGTAGAACCGCGAGGTGCTGGGCGGTATCGCGGGGCGCGGCTGCAAGAGGCATTCAGCGTGGGGGTCGTGCAGCAGATCGCCCATCACGATCTCGACCGAGGACTGGCCGAACAGCTGCTCATACTGGTCCAGGCCGGGGCCGTCGTTGAGGTCGCCCAGCACCATCACATGCTCGCCTGCGGCCACGTGCTCCTCGACCCGGCGGTGCAGCCAGATCGCCTGCGCCAGCTGTTTGCGGCGGTTGGCGATGGCCATGGCCGTGACCGCCTCCGGCGTCTTGGCCCCGTGCGGCGCCTTGGATTTCAGATGCGCGCCGATCATCCGCAGCTCCATCCCCCCGTTGTCCGGGCCGCCCTTGGTGGTCACCGCCAGCTCCAGCGGCGGTTTTGAGAATTCCACCTGATCCAGCCGCTCATCCACGTCGAGGTCGATCTCGAACACTCCGTCAAAACGCGGGGCGGCAGCGCTGGAGCGGGCATCATGGCGGGCGTCCAGCACATCCGGGTCATAGAGCAGCGCAATTTCCTGATGGGTGTCGTTCGGGAAGCCGCTGACCGCCTCGCGCGCGCGCAGCCCGGCTTCGGCAGCGAAGGCTTCCAGCGCGCGGGTGGTGCGCTGGGTGCGGCCGGTGTTGGGCGCTTCGATCACCATCACCGCATCGGCGTCGATGCGGCGCAGCACATGGGCGATGGCGCGGCCCTGGGTATAGCGGTCGACACCGTGAACGCCTGACGGCTTTTCGTCCAGCATCAGCCTGTCGTCCTTGTCGAACAGATAGGCGAACCACTCGATATTATAGGTGGCCAGCCGCATTGCCGCCGCATCCGCTGATTTCATCCCAAGCGCGGTTGATGTCGATCATCCGCTTCTCCGCCAGCCGCACTGCTTCCTCCGGCACGCCGCGGGCGATCATCGCATCCGGGTGGGTGTCGCGCACCAGCTTGCGCCAGTGCTTGCGGATCTCTTCCTTGCTCATCTCCGGGCTGACGCCCAGCACCGTATAGGGGTCCTTGGGCGCATCCGGCACAAACCGCGCCCGCAGCGCCTGGAACTGCTGCGGCGTCTGGCCGAAGATGCGGCTCACTTCCTCCAGGAACTCGTTTTCGCCGGGGTGGTAAAAGCCGTCGGCCATGGCGATGTGGAAGAGCCCCTCCATCAGGTCGCACAGCGTGGTGGGGTCGTTTGCAAACATCCGCTGGATGCGGCGGGCGTAATCCTGGTATCCCGCCACATCGGTGCGCGCCATGTTGAAGACGCGGGCGGCGCCGGCCTCGTCATCCTGGGCGATCTGGAACACCTCGCGGAAGGCGGTGACCTCATCCCGGGTGACCTGGCCGTCGGCCTTGGCCATCTTGGCGCCAAGGGCGATGACGGCAATGGCAAAGGCGACAGTGCGTTCGGGCGGCGCCCGCAGCTTGTCAAAGACGTCGGTCAGGCTTTCGCCTGCGGCAAGCGCGGCCAGCGCGTCGGATATGCGGGTCCAAAGTGACATGGGCTCAGCCTATCCGGGTTTGGCGGCACTGTCAGGGGCGGGAATCCCCGGTGTCAGGATTTTCTGCATGAAAACAGTGTCCAGCCAGCGCCCCTGCTTGCAGCCGAGCTCCGGCATCCGGGCGGTCTCGACATAGCCGAGGGCGGCGTGAAAGGCGATGGCGGAGGGGTTGGCGCTGCTGACGCTGGCGATCAAAACATGCAGGCCAGTCTCCCTTGCCTTCTCCTCCAGTACCAGCATCAGCCGGCGGCCCGCGCCCTTGCCCTGCGCGGCGGGCAGCAGGTGAATGGTGTGTTCGGCGGTAAAGCGGTAGCCCGGACCGGAGCGGAACGGAAAGAAATAGGCATGGCCCAGGATCTCCCCCTCCTGCTCCGCCACTAGGTAGCTGCCATTGCTGGCGGCGATCTGCCGGCGCACCTGTTCCGGTGTTTTCTCGATCGTGTTGAAGGTCGCCAGCGTGTCGCGGATCACCCAGTTGGCAATGGCGCAGACGGCTTCGGCATCAGCCTCGGTTGCGGGTCGGATGATCATCTGAGCACCCTCGGCCCGTGCGGCGTGTCAAACTCCGCCATCATTGCCGGCGCGCCCTGCTCTACTTTGAGGCGCGGGTCCTTGAGGATGCGGTCCAGCGCGGTCTGTAAATCAGAGGCCTCCGGGTGGCTGAGGACCAGCCGGGTCAGGCGGCAGCCGGACTGCGGCAGTTTGCCTGCGGGAGGCTCTGCCTGCCACTGCAGGACCGCCGGGAACAGGTTGTCATAGGGCAGCAGCCCGTCCGCAGGCACCGTCATCAGCCAGCGCAAGTCACCGCGCTGCATCTGCACATGCCGCTGCGCATGGGGCGGCAGCAGGGGTTTCTCCGCTTCCAGGTCCTCGCTGCGCAGGATCCAGTTGCTGAGCCTTGCCGGGCCTTCGAAGCGGTCGAGATTGAACCAGCGCGGCTGCTCCTGCGGGATGGCCTCCGGGTCGATGGCAATGGCCTCCAGATAGAGCCCGTCCTCCAGCCCGGTCAGCCGGTTACGGGTGCCATAGCGCGCGTGGGCGCCGCCGGGGCCGAGGGCGATGCCGAGCGCGTCTTCGGTATGCGCGACGGCCTCTTCCAGCGTTGCGCCTGCCACTGCCAGGTGATCGAGTATCATATCCGCCCTCCCCCTTTTGCGGGCTGAGACTAGCCTGACAGCTGCAGGGTGCAAGGCGGGAGTTTCTGTCAGAGGGAATGGAGGAAACTTCTAATTGGGCAGACGCTAGGATTAGGGTAAGCCTGCATTACTGCTGTTTACCGGCGTTAGCACCCCGTTTCTTTTGAGAGAAAATTCTAATGACAGTCTACCATTTGAGCACCAGTTTGGATGCGGTTTCAGCCGGAGTGGACTGGTCGGAAACCAAGGAGCGTCGCCAGCCTGGGTCGGATATAGGTTTGAATCGCTGGTATTGCACCGACGCTGACAGGGCTTTCTTGGGCCAGCTACCCACGTAGATTAGGAATGAGATCAATGCGCATTGGGCTTTGAGTTTCGCTCGCAATGACAACTTGCCCGATACGTTTATGAGCCTCAAGAACGCTCACTTCTCCGGTGCTCCCTTTGCTCACCAAGGCGTTTGTGAGGTGTTTCAGAATTTTGCAGAAGGCAATTGCGAGATCATTCCAATTCGAAATTTCTGGTCCTTGCACGATAAGAAAGACGTGCCCGAGCCTTACTTCGTTGCAAATGTATTCAATGCCGCAGAGCTTTTGGACACTAGGCTCACAAAAACAAGGCCCGTCAAAAATCCAAGATTTGGCAACATTAGATTTCTGCCACCGTGCCTAGCTGAAGAAATATTTGTCCGGAAAATCGCTTTTCCGGGCACCATCTTTTGCGCGACTCCATGACTTCTGAATGGTTTTGTGACGACGTTTTTCGCGCAGCCATCGAAGTTGTGACGCCGGGAACTTATGAGTTTCGTGAAGTAACCTTGGTCTAGCCGTAGAGAATGTCATGGCAGTGTTCGGCTTAAACCCAAACCGCCAGAGCCCAGACCCCGGCAATCACCGTCGGGTAAAACGTCCCGGCAAAGCCCAGCCCGCGCAAGGGCGGTGACAGGTGATAGCCGGCCCAGAACAGCACACGCATCAGCGCAAAGGAGAGGCCGAGAGCGATTGCCACAGCGCCGCCCAGGGTGACGGCCACGAAGGGCCAGATGGCCAGCGCCAGCACCAGCTGCTCGGTGGTATTGGTCAGCACCCGCTGGTCGATTTCTGCCGGGGAGCCGGGAGCAAGGGGTTCTCCGTCGATGATCGCGTCGTCAAAAAATCGCCGCTGGGCCAGACGGCCGATGATCAGCGCCAGCACCAGCCCCGGTGCAAGGAAAGCACCGGGCAAGGCGATGGGGGCCGGGATATAGGGCAGGCCCAGCCATTGCGGCAGGCCAACAACCAGCACGCCCCAGAGGGCGCCGATGGCCATGCCGGTGAGGATCTGAGGACGTTTGGAGCGCTGCATGGCGCCACTCAACCACCGCCGCTACGGTTTGCCAAGGCATGGCGTATCAGACCCGGCGGAAAGCTGCGGCTTGCGGCATCACGCTTTTTGACAGACAGCCGCTCCCGCCCGGCGCTTGACTGAGCCAAAGGCCCATCCGCGCCGGTTGGGCGCGGCATCGCGCCTCCGCGCGATGCAGGCAGCCCGCCCCGGTCGGGGCGGGCTGCCGGACCCAAAGCCGCCAAGGGGGCGGCCCGGAGGGCGGGCACCTGCGGGTGCGGGAGGACCTCCCATGCCCCGCAGATGCGGTTTTCGTGTCAGGCGCGCGCTTCGCGGATCAGGCGCAGGATGTCCTGGGCCGCTTCCGGGATGTTGGTGCCGGGGCCGAAGATCGCCTTGACGCCTTTGGAGTAGAGGAACTCGTAGTCCTGCTGCGGAATGACGCCGCCGCAGATCACGATGATGTCGCCTGCGCCTTCCGCCTTCAGCGCCTCGACCAGCTGCGGCGCCAGCGTCTTGTGGCCCGCGGCCTGGGACGAGATGCCGATCACGTGCACATCGTTGTCGATGGCGTCCTGAGCGGCTTCTTCCGGGGTCTGGAACAGCGGGCCCACGTCGACGTCAAAGCCGATGTCGGCAAAGGCGGTGGCGATCACCTTGGCGCCGCGGTCGTGGCCGTCCTGGCCCATCTTCACCACCAGAAGGCGCGGGCGGCGGCCTTCTTCCTCGGCGAAGTCCTCGATCGACTTCTGGATCGCGGCAAAGCCCTCGTCGCCCTCATACGCGGCGCCATAGACGCCGGCCAGGGTTTTGACTTCCGCGCGGTGGCGGCCGAATTCCTTTTCCATTGCCATGGAGATCTCTCCGACTGAGGCCCGCGCGCGGGCGGCTTCGACTGCGGCTTCCAGAAGGTTGCCCTCGCCTGATGCGGCGCGGCGGGTCAGTTCATCGAGGGCAGCCTGACAGGCGGCCTCGTCGCGGGTGTCGCGCATCTTTTGCAGGCGGGCGATCTGGGCGTCACGCACCGCGTGGTTGTCGACGTCCAGGATGTCGATCGGGTCTTCCTTGTCCTTGCGGTACTTGTTGACGCCAACCACAACCTCGTCGCCGCGGTCGATCATCGCCTGGCGTCGGGCCGCCGATTCCTCGATGCGCAGCTTGGGCATGCCGCTCTCGACGGCCTTGGTCATGCCGCCCATCTCCTCGACCTCTTCCATCAGCGCCCAGGCCTTCTCCACCAGTTCGGCGGTGAGGCTTTCGATGTAATAGGAGCCGGCCAGCGGATCGACCACATTGGTGACGCCGGTTTCCTCCTGCAGCACCAGCTGGGTGTTGCGGGCGATGCGGGCGGAGAAATCGGTGGGCAGCGCGATGGCTTCGTCCAGCGCGTTGGTGTGCAGCGACTGGGTGCCGCCCAGAACCGCGCTCATCGCCTCATACGCCGTGCGGATCACGTTGTTGTAGGGATCCTGCTCTTGCAGGCTGACGCCCGAGGTCTGGCAGTGGGTGCGCAGCATCTTGGAGCGTTCGGACTTGGCGCCGAATTCGGTCATCACCCGGTGCCACAGGGTGCGGGCGGCGCGCAGCTTGGCGATTTCCATGAAGAAATTCATGCCGATCGCAAAGAAGAAGCTCAGGCGGCCTGCGAATTTGTCCACGTCCATGCCCGCGTCCAAGGCGGCGCGCACGTATTCGCGGCCGTCGGCGATGGTATAGGCCAGCTCCTGCACCAGGTTCGCGCCGGCCTCCTGCATGTGGTAGCCGGAGATCGAGATGGAGTTGAACTTGGGCATCTCGTTGGAGGTGTACTCGATGATATCCGAGATGATCCGCATCGAGGGTTTCGGCGGATAGATGTAGGTGTTGCGGACCATGAACTCCTTGAGGATGTCGTTCTGGATGGTGCCCGCCAGCAGGGACTTGTCGTGGCCCTGTTCTTCGCCTGCGACGATGAAGGAGGCCAAGACCGGGATCACCGCGCCGTTCATGGTCATCGAGACCGAGACCTTGTCGAGCGGGATGCCGTCGAACAGGATTTTCATGTCCTCGACAGAGTCGATCGCGACGCCTGCCTTGCCGACATCGCCGACCACGCGCGGGTGGTCGCTGTCATAACCGCGGTGGGTGGCGAGGTCGAAGGCGACCGAGACGCCCTGCTGGCCCGCAGCCAGGTTGCGCCGGTAGAAGGCGTTGGATTCCTCCGCAGTGGAGAAGCCCGCATACTGGCGGATGGTCCAGGGGCGGCCTGCGTACATGGTGGCCTTCACCCCGCGGGTGAAGGGGCCGAAACCGGGGAGCGTGCCCATGTGGGGCAGATCCTTGGTGTCTTCCTCTGTATAGAGCGGCTTGACCTCGATGCCTTCCAGCGTCTGCCAGTTGAGGTCGTCGACCGCCCGTCCGCGCAGCTCTTTCTCAGCCAGAGCCCGCCATTCGTCTTTGTTTGTCATCAGGTCTTCCTCTTGTCAGTCGGGTATGGAGCGGGTTCGTGCCCGCCGCCTGTTTATCCGGGTCCTGTGCCAGCGCCGCGAGGCCGTCCGCCCCGCCCGCAAGCCACATCATGTCGTCGGCGTAAGCCTCGCGCAGGGCAGCGGTTTGCGCGTCATTGAAGGGGCGCCAGCGGCCGGACCCTTCGGGCAGTTCAGCTGCCGCTGCGGGCGGCAGGCTGGCGCGCAGGTCCTGCAGGCACAACGAGGCGTTGAGGCGCACCCGCGCGTGGGCGCGCGGCGCCTTGATGCCGGTGAGGGCTGTCAGCGCGGCCTCGGGCCGGGTGCCGAAGGTTTCAAACGGCAGCACATGCAGGTTCACGTCTGGCATGGCGGCGGCAATATCGGTGATAACGCCGCGCCAGCTGCGCGCCGAATAGGCCAGCCGGTCGAGGCTGGAAGCGGTGGGCATCTTGTGCCCGCGCGCCACCGCAAAGGCCAGGCCGGAGGTCCAGTAGCTGTCGAGGCTGCGGATCGAGAGCGCCACATCACTCACCGCACCGCCAAAGGCCTGCGCATAGCGCGCCATGCGTTCGCCGACACCGCCGTAAAGGTCGCCGAGCCGCAGGTTCTGGCGCACCGCGCCGATCATGTTTTCCTCGCTCACCAGCAGCTGGGTGATGCCGCGTTCGCGGCAGCCAGCCATGCGGATCTGCAGCCGCCCCTGCGCCCGCTGCACCAGGTCGCGGCCCGTCACCTGCGCCGGGCCTGGCTGAATGCCATGGAACAGCCCCTTGCGGGTGCGGTACGGGCCCCAGAAGCCGATGCCCTGCCGGTTCAGGCCGTGCACGTTCTGGCGCATGTATTCCTGGAAGGATGTGGTGGCGCAGCGGTGCGCGCCGGTATGCAGGATGACTTTCATGGCGTTACGGGACCTCTGATGGAGGGCCGCAGGCCGCAGCCCGGTCAAGGGGAATGGCACCATCATCGCCTGCAACCCCTCATTATCCCGTTAACAATGATGTTTTTTGGCCAAGCTGCGGAATTCACAGTCGCATTTGCCCGCAGCGCACATATATTCAACACAACAGGAGAGATCATGAGAGCAATCCTAAGCGTTGTTTTGGCAGGGATCCTGCCGCTGGCGGCTGCGGCGGCGGACGGCAGTGCGCCCGATTTGATCCAGCCCGGGTATGATGTGGAACTGGAGGAATTCCAGTGGACGCACCGCCCGGTGGTGGTGTTTGCCGACAGTCCCGAAGACCCGCGGTTCCATGAGCAGATGGAGCGGCTGATGGAGGGGATCGAGGCGCTGAAGACGCGCGATGTGGTGGTGCTGACCGATACCGATCCGGCCGCCAAGTCGGCGTTGCGCAGGAAGCTGCGGCCGCGCGGCTTCATGCTGGTGCTGGTGGGCAAGGACGGCGGCGTCAAGCTGAGGAAACCGCATCCCTGGACGGTCCGCGAGCTGTCCCGCACCATCGACAAGTTCCCGGAACGCCTGCGCGAAGTGGAAGAGCGGCGCGGCGGGTGAGCCTGCCGGGCGGCTCCAGTCAGCCGTTGCCGCGGACGTAGATCAGCGCCATCGCCTGTTTGTCCAGCACCACCATCGCGCCGGTTTCCGGCACAAAGACCAGATTGGACGCGGGATTGCGGATCGCCTGGTAATAGACGGATTTGACCAGGTCGGTCATGCAGCTGACCCCCGCCAGACCGGAATTCAGCACCCCAAGCCCCTGCGGCAGGTCGCGGGACATGATGTCCTCTGTCACCGCGTTGGGGGATTTGCCCGAGACCGCAAACATCACCGGCTTGCCGGCCTCCAGCATCTTCATGCCGGTGTTGAGCGAGCGGGCGCGGTCCACCAGCGAGGTGATGCGCGGGTTTTCCGCGGTGTGGAACACGGCGGCGGTGCAGCTCATCGAGCTTTGAAAGAAGAACGTCTCCCCCAGCTCCACCCAGGCCGACAGCTGGGCGCGCAGCGCCTCTTCCTTGTCCAGCGCGCAGGCCGAGAGCAGCGCCAGGGCGGTCGATAGGCAGATCAGGAGACGGGTCATGCGGCACCTTGGCGTGGTCAAACGCCCGCAGCGTCGCAGAAAAAACTGAACATTTGGTGCAAGGCACCGGATTTTGCGGGGCAGGCACGCCTGCGGGGGCGGGAAAACCCGCCTGCCCGCGTGCATATGTGCCTGCCCCAAGGTGCATTATTCGAATTCCATGATCACATCATCAACCGCCAGACTGTCGCCAGCGGATGCGTTGATCTTGGACACCACGCCCTTACGCTCGGCGCGCAGGATGTTTTCCATCTTCATGGCTTCGACAGTGCAGAGTGCCTGGCCCTCCTGGACCTCCTGCCCCACTTCGACGTCGACCTTCACAATCAGGCCGGGCATCGGGCACAGCAGCATCTTTGAGGTATCGGGCGCGACCTTCTCCGGCATCAGCTGGGCCAGTTCGGCCTGGCGCGGGGTGCGCACCTTGACGGCCAGGTCGGCGCCGCGGGAGCGGATGCGGAAGCCCTGGGTCACCTTGCCGGTTTTCAGAACCAGGGTTTCGCCGTTCACCTGCAAGGTGGCCAGCTGGTCGCCCGGGGTCCAGTCAGAGGTCACGCGGTAGCTGCCGCCGCCCTCGAAATTGACGGTGGCGCCGTCACGGTCGGCGTCGATCACCACGTTGAAGGACTGGCCCTGCAGGCTGACTACCCAGTCGGTGCCGACCTTGCGCTCGTGGTTGTCCATCCGGCCGGACACGCGGGTGCGGCGGATTTCAGCAACCCGGTGCATCGCGGCGCAGGCGGCAGCGATCTTGCGCAGGTCGTCGCTGTGCAGTTCAACGCCCTCGAAGCCGTCGGGATACTGTTCTTCGATGAAGGCGGTGGTCATGGAACCGTCGATAAAGATCGGATGGTCCATCACCGCGCTGAGGAACGGCAGGTTGTGGCCGATGCCCTCTACCTCGAAGCTGTCGAGAGCTGTGCGCATGGCGCCGATGGCGTCCTCACGGGTCGGCGCCCAGGTGCAGAGCTTGGCGATCATCGGGTCGTAGTACATCGAGATCTCGCCGCCTTCATAGACGCCGGTGTCGTTGCGCACCGCGGTCTCGCCGGCGGGGGCATCGCCCTGCCACTTGCCATTCACCAGCATCGGGCCTGCGGCAGTTTCCGCCGGCGGGCGGTAGCGGGTCAGGCGGCCGATGGAGGGCAGGAAGCCGCGGTAGGGATCTTCGGCATAAAGACGGTTTTCGATCGCCCAGCCGGTGAGTTTCACATCTTCCTGGCGCATCGGCAGCTCGGCACCGTCGGCGACGCGGATCATCTGCTCGACCAGGTCGACGCCGGTGATCAGCTCAGTGACCGGGTGCTCCACCTGCAGGCGGGTGTTCATTTCCAGGAAATAGAAGTTCTTGTCGCCATCGACGATGAATTCCACGGTGCCGGCAGAGGAGTAGCCCACCGCCTTAGCCAGCGCCACGGCCTGCTCGCCCATCGCCTTGCGGGTTTCCTCGTCCAGGAACGGCGACGGCGCCTCTTCCACGACTTTCTGGTTGCGGCGCTGGATCGAGCATTCGCGCTCGCCCAGGTAGATGCCGTTGCCGTGCTTGTCGCACAGGACCTGGATTTCGATGTGGCGCGGCTGGGTGACGAATTTCTCGATGAAGATCCGGTCGTCGCCGAAGGAATTCGCGGCCTCGTTCTTGGAGGACTGGAAGCCTTCGCGGGCTTCCTCGTCGTTCCAGGCGATCCGCATGCCCTTGCCGCCGCCGCCGGCGGAGGCCTTGATCATCACCGGGTAGCCGATCTCGTTGGAGATCTTCACCGCCTCGTCAGCATCGGCAATCAGCCCCATGTAGCCGGGCACGGTGGACACACCGGCCTCCTGGGCGATCTTCTTGGAGGTGATCTTGTCTCCCATCGCCTCGATCGCGCCTTTCGGGGGGCCGACGAAGGCAACGCCTTCGGCCTCGAGCGCCTCGGCGAACTTGGAGTTCTCGGAAAGGAAGCCATAGCCCGGGTGCACCGCCTGGGCGCCGGTCTGGCGGATCGCCTCCATCACCTTGTCGATGACGATATAGGACTGGTTGGCGGGCGGCGGGCCGATGTGGACGGCCTCGTCGGCCATTTGCACATGCAGGGCCTGCTTGTCGGCGTCGGAGTAGATGGCAACGGTCTTGATACCCATCTTGCGCGCGGTTTTGATCACGCGGCAGGCGATCTCGCCCCGGTTGGCGATCAGGATCTTATCAAACATAGGCAGTCCCTTGTTCCTTGGTATTCCGGAATGCAAAACGCCGCGCCCGGGGAGAGCCCGGACGCGGCGTTTGCGCGATGTCAGAAGCGGCCCGCGGGGGGCGGCTGTTCAGAGCGGCGGCAGGCGCCTCAGCACTTGCGGGGGTTTTGCTCGCAATAGACCAGGTTTGCGGCCACGCCGACGGCTGCGCCGGTGACCAGGTTGGCGTCCAGCACCGCGGCGCCAAGCGCGCCTGCGCCGCCGCCATAGATGATGCGCTCGCCGGTGGTGTCGCCACAGGCTGCCACAAGGCCGCAGAGCGAGAGCGCCGCGATGAAAGATTTTGCCCGCATGTCCATGTTCCTTCTTCCGGGGACGTGAGTGTCCCTGCGGAATTTGCAGGCTGGCAAGCGCGGCGCAACGCTGCATCGGCAAGACGCCGATGATGCGCGGAGGCTTGCCGCACCGGGGGGCAGATACGGCAAGCTTCCGCCAATGCCTGAGAGGGACAAAAGACGGGCAGGCCGCGGATGGGGGCGCGTACCTGCCCGTTCAGGCGAAGGGGCCGGAACAGATGCTCGGCACAGCAGCGTGGCTGCGCTGCTTGGGCCACGATGCACCGGGGGGCGGCGGCTGTAAGCCCCTGAAACTCAAGATCCGGAAATTTGGCAGAATCCTGCTGAACCGGAAGGTCCGTGTGCAAGTTCATGCCGAACCTGCGGCGCCCCGGACGCCCGGATTGGCGGCGCGCAAGGAGCCGCGCTGCCGTGCCGGCGGTATGCGTCCGGGCGCGCGCCATCAGTCGAACGCCTCCGGGAAGGAGGCTCGGGCAACCGCCTCGTCGATGACCAGCAGCGCCTCGTAGCTTTCGGGATCAAAGGGATCTTCGGCCGGGATCACCTCGCGGCCGAACAGCCAGCTGAGACGGCCGGCATCAAGGTTGCCGCGCTCGAACGGCTGATCGCCGAAATGCTCCCACAGCGCCTGCATGAACATGAGGTCGACCCGCTTGTCGACGTTCTTGCGGTCGCGGAAGCGCTCGCGCCGGGTCAGCGGCGTCACCCCCTTGGGGTTGGGGCGGCGGATAGTGAATTGGAAATCGGTGCCGGGCATACGGCCCGGGAACCCGCGGTGTTTCAGCATTTGGGTGCCTCCGGTCCGGCACCCCACGGGGCGGCGGGGGCCGGCCGCAGGGCCGGACCCCTGTAGTGTTTAGTTGTACTTGCCGGTGAAGGTCGGCTCTTCGGTGACCGGCTCGACAACGACGAATTCCTCTTCCTGCTGGGCGCAGGCGGTGACGGCGGCCAGCAGGCCGGCCAGGGCGATAAGCTTGATGCTCTTGGACATTTCTGTCTCCTGATAAAAATAGTGAAACCTGCGGCGGCTGCACCGTCCGCATGCCTCGACCTCAATGCGAAGGCAGCCTGATGGCTGCCCGCGCCGAGGATAGCCGGGTTTGCCGCCGAGTCACATGCAAATCGCGGCAACCGGCTGTGCTGTGGCTGCAATGCCGCAAGAATCCGCCGGTCCGGCCCCTGGTCCGCAAGATATTGTGGAAACATCAGAAAGCCTCCCACATGCAGGCCGCGCCCTCGGGGCGGTAGGCCTCGAAAAACTGGGTCGCCTCCGGGTCCTGGGCGCCGAAGGGCACCATCCGGTCGGACAGAGAAATCACCACCCGCGCCGCGGTCAGACCGTGTTCCGCCAGATAGGGCAGCGCGATGCTGCCGCAGAGGTGGTCCATGTCAGGCGCCGCCGATTCATAGCTGACGGTGCCGGTTCCACGGGCGATCTGCGGCGCCAGGAAGCGGAACCGCGCCCAGGTCTGGCCGGGCTGGCCGGGGGCGTCGTCCAGCAGCACCTCTGCCAGCGTCACGGGCTGGCCCGAGGGTACGGAAATCGCATCTGCCGCTGTAGCGGTCAGGGCAATGAGGGCAAAGGGGATTGCGGCCAGATATCCGCAGCCCCGGCCCCCGGTCACCCGGGCTCCTCCGGCCGGAGCTGCAGGCGCTGCGCAAGAGGCGCGCGCTGTCTGATATCGGCTGGAGCGGATCATGACGCTGATTCGCTCTTCATGTCAATTTTTGCCGCGATTCTATGCGAATCCTTCGCATCTGCACGGGAATCGGGCAGCGAGGTGCCCTGCCCCCGGCTGGCATGCCGGATCCAGCGGGCGCGGCGGGCCGGATTTTCCAGAACTTCAGTGATTTGCGCCGCGGCATTGGCAGGCACCCGGCCCGCCACCTGGCCGCCCGCGCGCACCCGCAGCCCCTGCCCTGCGGCGGTGATTTCCACCACCGGGGCGAAGCCGCGCAAGCGCTGCAGCTGCCGCCAAAGGTCCTGGCGGATCTGATGCGCCAGCCGCAGGGGATCAGCGGCGGGCAGCACCGTTTCCGCCGCGACGTCGAAACGTGCAGGCAAGCGGCGCGACAGCGTAAAGGCGCTGTCCGTGCGGGTGATATGCCAGGAGGTGCGGGTCATTCAGACACTTCGATTCGGATCAGATCACCGGTTTGCCAGTTTTCGTTTTCGAGACCGAACACCACCCGCCGGGTTGGCGGAATGGTCCGGTAGTCTGCCTCTGGCCCATCTGCGAGCTCCGCAAAATAATCGTCAGGCAGGGCAGCGTCAGTCGTAGCGGCAAGCTGCGCCATGAGAGAGACGGTTTGACGTATCGACTCCGCTTCCTGCGGAAATGGCTCACGAGCATTCAGAATGCTGCCAAGATCAGAGCGGAACACGGCAAGCATAACTTCGCGTGCATCGGACCCGCTGGAAATCTCAAAGAAATCAAGATATTCCAGCGGCGCACGATCTGCACCGAAAGTCACAGCCTCAATTTCGCTCTGATCTACCATTACCAACTCACAGCGGAATGTTGTCGTGCTTTTTCCACGGGTTTTTCAGCTGCTTGCCCCGCAGGGAGGCAAAGGCGCGGCTGACCCGTTTGCGGGTGGACTGGGGCATGATCACCTCGTCGATGAAGCCGCGTTCAGCCGCCACGAAGGGGTTGGCAAACCGGTCTTCGTAGTCCGCTGTGTGGGCCGCGATCTTGTCCGCATCGCCAAGGTCGGCGCGGTGGATGATCTCGGTGGCACCCTTGGCGCCCATCACCGCGATCTCAGCTGTCGGCCAGGCGTAGTTGAAGTCGCCGCGCAGATGTTTGGAGGCCATCACGTCATAGGCGCCGCCATAGGCCTTGCGGGTGATCACGGTGACCTTGGGCACGGTGGCTTCGCCATAGGCAAACAGCAGTTTTGCGCCGTGCTTGATGACGCCGCCGTATTCCTGGGAGGTGCCCGGCAGGAAGCCCGGCACGTCGACGAAGGTCAGGATCGGGATCTCGAAACAGTCGCAGAAGCGCACGAAGCGGGCGGCCTTGCGGCTGGAGTCGATGTCGAGGCAGCCTGCCAGCACCATCGGCTGGTTGGCGACGACGCCGACGGTCTGGCCTTCGAGGCGGATGAAGCCGGTGATGATGTTCTTGGCGAAATCCTCCTGGATCTCGTAGAAGTCACCCTCATCCGCGACCTTGGTGATCAGCTCCTTCATGTCGTAGGGGCTGTTGGGGTTTTCCGGGATCAGGGTGTCCAGGCTTTCCTCGATCCGGCCGGGCTGGTCGAAGAACGGGCGCACCGGCGGCTTTTCGCGGTTGTTGAGCGGCAGGAAGTCGACCAGGCGGCGGACTTCTGCGAGGGCTTCCACATCGTTTTCAAAGGCGCCGTCGGCAACCGAGGATTTGCGGGTGTGGGTGGAGGCGCCGCCCAACTCCTCAGCCGTCACCACCTCGTTGGTCACGGTTTTCACCACGTCCGGGCCGGTCACGAACATATAGGAGGTGTCCTTGACCATGAAGATGAAGTCGGTCATCGCGGGCGAATAGACCGCGCCGCCGGCGCAGGGACCCATGATGACGGAGATCTGCGGGATCACGCCGGAGGCCATGATGTTGCGCTGGAAAATCTCGGCGTAGCCGGCCAGCGCGTCGACGCCTTCCTGGATGCGGGCGCCGCCGGAATCGTTGATGCCGATCACCGGCGCGCCGTTCTGCACCGCCATATCCATGATCTTGCAGATCTTCTGGGCATGGGTGGCAGAGACCGAACCGCCGAGCACGGTGAAGTCCTGAGAGAAGACATAGACCTGGCGGCCGTTGATGGTGCCCCAGCCGGTGACCACGCCGTCGCCGGCCGGCTTGTTGTCTTCCATGCCGAAATCGGTGCAGCGGTGGGCAATGAACATGTCGAACTCTTCGAAGCTGCCCTCGTCCAGCAGCAGTTCGATCCGTTCGCGGGCCGTCAGCTTGCCGCGGCCGTGCTGTGCGTCGATGCGGCGCTGGCCGCCGCCCAGCCGCGCGTCCTGGCGGCGGTCTTCCAGCTCGGAAAGGATATCTTTCATGGCACATGTCCCCTGTCAGTTTCAGCGCGACCATATATTGCGCCGCGACAAAGCCAAAGGACATTATCGCAAATTTGCAAACCGTTTGCATACGCAGGAAGCAAAGTTGAAAATTAGCAAACCCCCATGTATTCCCCAAGGCAGGGAAAAAGTCCGGTGACTTTCCCGCCACTCGCCTCTAAGCGAAGCGCCATAAAAGAAAAAACACTCAAGGGGCTTTGAATATGGCTTTCTTTAACCGGCGCAGCTTCCTTGCGCTTGCTTCTGCAGCTCTGCTTGCCGCATGTGAAGAGCACACCGCTCTGGTCGACCCGACTGTCAGCTCGAACATCAACGTCGTCGACGTACAAATCAACCCGGGCTCCCTGCCCCTGAAGGAAGACGGAACCGTGCGGACCGGCCGGGAGTACACGCTCTCTGAAACGCAGTTCATTCAGCAGCTTGACGCGGCACTGACGCGCCAGATTCAGGCCCGCGGCATGAACGGCGGCACCAAAGCCGTTCTGTCTGTCACGCCAACAAAGCTGGCACTGGTTTCCCCTGGGCAATCCTTCGTGGTCGGCGGCCGCAGCCAGATTGAAGGCATTGTGACCCTCAAGACCACCCAAGGCGAAACCCTTGTGGCTCCCGTCACGGTCAAGGGCTTCACCGACGAACTGCGTGCGGGCGGCCTGATCGGCGCGATGACCACCCCCTCCGCGTCGGAAGATTACCGCCGCACGCTGGACGGCTTTGCAAACAATGTGAGCCGCAAGCTGTTCGAAAACCTGACCGTCGGCATTGGCGGCACGGTCATCAACTGACCAGACACGTAAAGCCGGGCCGCCGCATCAGGCGGCCTTGGCAATCCCGGCGATCTGGCGCAGGGCGTTGCCCAGCGGCGCCCGGACGGGGGCGGAGATGCCAAAGGGGTTTTCCTCCACTAGGGCAATCACCGGATCACCCTTGAGAAACTTGCCGTAGGCCGCAACCTGCGCCAGTAGCGCCTGAGCGGCTGTCTTGCGGGCCTCGCCGGTGGCGGACTTCATTTCGAACAGAGCCTTCATCAGCGCGGTCTGGTTGCCGTCGGTGGCGCCCGCCAGGCCGGCATCGGCGATTTGTGCCAGTACCGGGTGGTTCTGGGACCGCAGGGCAGCCTGCAGCTCGGAGATGCCGCGGTCCGCCTCTTCCTTGGCGGCCTGCCAGATTGCCATCACATCCTCTTGCGGCGCCTCAACATCTGCCGGTGCGTCAAGGGCCTGCGCAAGCGCTTTCAGCCCAGCCGCTGCCTCACTCAGCGCACCGGATTTCAGCTGCGCGGCAATCTCCCTGGCCTTGGCAGCCAAAGGTGCTGCCTGGTCCGACGGCAGGGTTTTGATCCTGGCGGCCTGTTCGTTAAGAAGCTTGCCGAGGCGGCCTGCCTGCTGCTGATCGGCCGAGGGTTTTGCAGACTGCCCCTGAAGTTTGGCCAGCGCCGCCTCCAGCCGGGTCAGGCGGACGGCGCAGCCATCATGGTCGCCCTGCCCCAGGAGCTTGGCGCTGGCCTTCACCTCCGGCGCGAGCTTACCAGCAAGGTCCGGGCTGCCCAGCGCCTTGACCGCTTCCGCCGCGGCGGCGATGCGCTGCTTCAAGGCGGCGGCAGTGCCGTCATCCGCCTGTGCCGGTGCGGTGGCTTCCTGATCTTCGGCGTCGTCATCCGGCAAGGTTTCCTCGTCGATGATGCTGCCGTCTGGACCGAGGAGGACAGGTTTGAACTTGACCATGCCTTCCTTCATGAACCGCTTCTTCAGCTGTTTGACGATACCCTTCAGCGGTTTTTCGGGCTGCAGGAAGACCTCGTTCTCCTCCACCCGCAGGGTGCCGAAGCAGGTTTTCTTGATGCCTGGAATCTTCTTCAGGTCTCCGCGCAGCACCTTGCCGGGCTTGCGCAGGTCGATCATCAGCCCGCAGGTTTCCGGCTTGGCCCCCAGGCCAAAGGCGAAGGGCAGCTCCTTGCCGGACGCCTTGGATTTCTTGATGAGTTTCAGGACGGCATCGGTGTCAAAAGCCTGGTCGGACATTGCATTTCCTTAGGCGCCAGTGAAGGCGTCCCACTCCTCTGCGCTCATTTCAACAAACTCCAGATCGGCCTCGTCGCCGGGCTCTGACAGCGGCTGTCCGGGCCAGATCATGCCGTATGCACGGCGGAACAGCGCCTCCAGCTCCGGGTCGGAAAACGGGTACTGCTGGCCTGCAAACTGGCCGATGCGCCCGTCCGGGGTGGCAATCAGCGCATCCAGCGCCAGGCGCAGCCAATCGAGGTTGCCCTCCTTATGGGCGCGTTTGTGCATGGCGCGGATGTCGGCATCGAATTGCGCCAGATCAGCCATCGGATCGGGCGCGTTCACTGCCCGCCCCATGGTCAGGAGCCGCGTGTAGCCTTCAATCAGTTCCTTGCGGATTTTCATGGGATCATGTTCCCCGGATTGCCATTGGTGTAGGTCTTGGTTTCATTGTCCCAGCCATCAGCGACCGGGTATTGCTGCATCATCACCCAGCGGCCCCTGATCCTGGCCGGCGGGGCGCCGTGGCGGGCCGTGTATTTCGCGACGTAATCGGCGTTATCCTGTGCCTTTTCCTGCGGATGGTCCGTCCCCGGATCGGGATGGTCCGTGGTTTCGGCAGGCAGCTTCTCCGGCTCCCAGATGAAGTTCACATAGGCGCGGGTCAGCCCCTCGATCTCCTCGAAGGTTTCATAGGTCTTGTCGGGGATCGGCTCGCCGCTGTCATCCAAGCGCACATGCTTCTTGTGGCCAATGTAGGCCTTGTCGATCGGGCGGCCGTGCTCGACGGTGAAATCGGCGTTTTCGTCCGGGTCGGTCAGCGGGTCGCCGGTGAAGGTCATTTCCGTCACCGTGATGTCAATGCCCTTGGCCAGAGCCGCCTGCGCGGCCAGTTCGCGCCCCGCAAGCCAATCCTGCGGACTGTGGAACTTGGACGAGGCACCGGTATAGGAGCGCTCATCGTCCGAGTGCGCATTGGGCGGCTTGCCGGTCTTCAGGCGGGTAATCAGGTCCTCGTCGGTGACGTCCGGGCCGTGGCGGTCCAGCGAGTGGCCCGCATTGCTGTCCGCGCCATCCGCGGCCTCGCAATCCATCGCCACACTGGCGCAAAGCGCGCCGAGATCAGTGCGGATGCTGTCAAAATCAGTCTTAGCCTTGGCAAAGTCCGGCTTCTTGGCCTCCCCTTCTGCGGCGGCGATACGGACCTCGAAGGGATCCAGCTTGTCTGATCCGGTGCCCGCGCGCTGCAGCGCCTTCAGGATGCCCTGAACCTGATAGCGGGCGGTGGCCATCGGCTTGGCCTGCTTCAGAAGCGTCAAGTGCGCATCGAGCAGCAGGAAGGCGTCGCTGAATTCGCCGTCATCATCAGCCCGGTCCGTGGCGGTTTTCAGCGAGGCATCCAGCGCGCTTTCAGCCTCAGCCAGCTTGAGGTATTTCTTGGTCCGGGTGTGCTCTTTTTGGACGTTGGCGAGCTTGGCGCGGTAGTCGGACATCGCCAGCACCAGATCCAGATAGTCGGTGCGGTTCAGCACACCCCGCAGATCCGCCGTGGCCTTGGCCGGATCGCCGCCGCGGGCGGTAAGTTCAGCCGCCTGGATCGCGCCCTCCAGCGTGCTGCGCAGGTTTGCCGGATCGACGGGCAGCGTGGACAGCAGGTCTTGGGCGGTCTGGCGCAGGGCAAGGTAATCCGGCATCAGCTGCAGTTTCTCCAGCGCGCCTGGCGCGGCGGCAACCGCCGCCGGATAGTTCCCCCCGGCCAGGGCATCGGTCACCGGCTTGTGGAAATTATACCCCTCAGCCGCCGGGTGCCGGCGCAGGATCGTGTCCATTTCGCGGCGGCTGTCGGTGATGGCTTCCAGCTTGAACAGCTGATCGAGTTTTGCGTGATGCTGCGGCGCGCCGGCGTCCATGTCGAAATTGCCGGCCTCAGCCAGCACCCGATGCGCATCCCAGGTGGCGTTGAGGTCGCTCAGCTCCGGCTCCTTCAGCACCTGCTTCAGCGCGTCATAGCGTTTCTGCAGTGCCTTAAGGATCTGGGTCGAATAGCTCTGCCCCATGATCGCGGGATGCGCCTTGACCCAGGATTTCAGATCCTTGAGCGCCTTCTTGGGGTCATTGTCGCCGGCAGCGGCCTGTTTGGTCTGGGCGGCCAGCACGGCCTTGCGGAACTCGGCATCGGTCATCATCGACATGTCGAAGCCGCGCAGGAACTTGGCCAGCGCCGCGCGCTCCCTGGTGCCATAGGCGATGAGGGCGTTCAGCTTGGCCTCCGCCTCCGGGAACTTGCTGTCGGTATAGGCCAATTTCTTGGCGTCCTTCAGGTGATCGCGGAAATCCCTGGCATCACGCAGCTGGCTGCTGAGGATGTTCTGGCAGCGCTTGTGGTGATTGGCTTCGTAATCACACAGAAGGGCATCGAAGCTGACCGCGGCCGCCAGGTGGCCCTCGGTATCAAGGTTGCTTTTCCAGACCTCCAGCGCCGCCTTGGCACCATTGAAATCCCCCGTCTTCGAGAGCGCGGCCGCCGCCTCCATCTGCGCCGCGCGCGCCGTGGAGGCGGTTTCCTTGTCCGGATCCCCCATCGGCTTGATCAGCAGGAGCGTGGCACGGGTCCAGTTGTCGAAGAAAACGCCATAGGCCTTGGCGCCGTCCGCCTTGGCGGAGATGTCCTTGGCCTGCGCCTCCACCGCTTCGAATTGAGTGTCGGAGACGGCGGCAGCCATGGCCTTTAGCGCGGTTTTGATCAGGGTTTCGAGATAGGTGAAGGCACCCTGGTCCAGGCTGTCGCGCTCCTTGGCGAATTTTTCCTCTGCCGCAGCGAGCGCGGCCTGCGCCTTCTCACGGGCGGCGGCAATTGCCAGCTGAGCAGTGATCTGGTCTTTCAGCTCCTGAATGCCGCTGTCGATCTGATCGAAGGCCTCCGCCGCGTCCGCGCTGAGGATTTGCTTTTTCAGCGCCTTGCGCCCGCCTGCCAGGCTGCGCCGGGCGCCGGAGCTGAGCGCAGCCGGAACGGTGATCTTGTTCAGTTCTGCCAGCGCCGCGGTGCGCCGCTCCTCCAGCGCCGCGCCGCCGGCGTCCGGCATGTCCGGCATCTCCCACGCCTTGGCGTCATAGAAACGTTCGGCCCAGAGCCGGATGGCAGGGTTGTTGGCAAGCGGATCGGGGGCATTGGCCATGGATCACCTCGGCAGCAAATAAGACGGGACTGAAAAACAAGAAAAAATGCAGTTCTGCCCCAGCATAGGCGGCGCATTGTTTTGCAGGCAAGAGTCTTCTGACGCGGCGTCACACCTGTGCACCGCTGCACATGCGGCAGATGGACAACCCCGGCCGACTGCTCTAACCGGATGGTATGTCCACATATGATACCCGGGCCCCGGGCCAGCGGACGCCTCCGCGCATCTTCACCCTGATCCTGCTGGCAGGCCTGTCGGCGCTTGGCATGAACCTGCATCTGCCGTCGCTGGCGGGGATGGCAGAGTATTACGCGGTCGACTACCGGGTAATGCAGCTGTCGGTGGCGCTGTACTTGGCGGGCAATGCGGTGGTGCAGATCTTTGTCGGGCCGGTTTCCGACCAGATGGGGCGGCGGCCGGTGATCCTGGGCAGCATCGTGCTGTTCCTGCTGGCCACGCTGGGCTGCATCTATGCGCCGACGGCGGAGCTGTTCCTGATGTTCCGGGTGGCGCAGACAGCGGTGGCCGCAACCATGGTGCTGAGCCGCGCCGCGGTGCGCGACATGTATGACACCAACGAGGCCGCCAGCATGATCGGCTATGTCACCATGGGCATGGCGGTGGTGCCGATGATCGGCCCGGCAATCGGCGGCTTCCTGGACCAGTGGATGGGCTGGACCGCCAACTTCTGGCTGCTGTTCCTGGTCGGCGCAGCGACGCTGCTGATCACCTTCACCGATTTCGGCGAGACCGCGCACAAGAGCGGCAAGACGCTGGTGGCGCAGTTCCGCGAATACCCGGAGCTGTTGAGTTCGCCGCGCTTCTGGGGCTACTCGCTGTCGTCCGGCCTGGCCTCCGGCGCCTTCTTTGCCTATCTGGGCGGCGCGCCTTTTGTCGGCACCGAGGTCTATGGCCTGAGCACCGCAGAGCTGGGGGTCTGGTTCTCCGCGCCTGCGGTGGGGTATTTTGCCGGCAACTTCGTCTCCGGCCGCTATTCCACCCGGCTGGGGGTCAACCGCATGGTGCTGTGGGGCTGCATCATCAATGGCGGCGGGGTGCTGCTGTCGCTGCTGATCGCAATGGCGGGCGCGGACAGCGTGATCACCTTCTTCGGCCTGATGTGCTTTGTCGGGCTGGGCAACGGCATGGCGATCCCCAATGCCACCGCAGGCGCGATTTCGGTGCGGCCGCATCTGGCGGGCACCGCCTCCGGCCTCAGCGGCGCCATCATGATCGGCGCGGGCGCCGCGCTCAGCGCCTTTGCGGGGATGCTGCTGGTGCCAGGGTCCACCGCGGTGCCGCTGCTGGCGATCATGTTCGGCACCGCCACGTGCGGGCTGGTGGCGATCCTGCTGGTGGTCTGGCGGGAGCGGCAGATCCGCGCATAAGCCCCGCCACAAGCTTGCGGGGCAGCCTTTGCAATTATACGCTTCGCAGGAATTGAATTTGCAAAGGCATGCCCCATGGCCACTCAGAAACTTTACGCCGGCGCCAAGCTGCGCGAGATGCGGCAGCGGCTGGAGCTGACGCAGAAGGATTTCGCCGCCAAGCTGGGCGTTTCCCTGCCCTATCTGAACCAGATGGAGAACAACAACCGCCCGGTGTCGACCACGGTGGTTCTGGCACTGGCGCAGGAATTCGGCATGGATGTGACCGAGCTGAGCGCGGGCGACAGCGAGCGGCTGGTCAGTGACATGCGCGAGGCAATGGCGGACCCGGTGTTTGCCGATGACGCACCGCCGCTGGCGGACCTGCGGCTGACGGCGTCGAACGCCCCGGCGCTGGCGCGGGCGTTTCTGGCGCTGCACCGGGCCTACCGGCAGACCCATGAGCGGCTTGCCTCGCTGGATGAGGCGCTGGGGCGGGAGGATGCGCGCATTCAGGCGAGCCCCTGGGAAGAGGTGCGCGATTTCTTCCATTACTGCGACAACTACATCGACGCGGTGGACCATGCGGCCGAACGCTTCGCCGCCACCAATGACATCCGCGCTGCAGCGGTGGCCGAGCTGGAGCGCGGCGGCATCACCGTGCGGCAGACCGAGATGGAAGGTTTGCGCCACTATGATGCGGAGGCGCAGGTGCTGCATCTGTCGAACCGCTCCGCGCCGCAGACGCAGCTGTTCCAGATGCTGCTGCAGGTGGCGCTTTTGCGGCAGAACACCTTGCTGGAAGCGACCCTCGATTTTGCAAAGTTCCAGAGCGAGGAAGCCCGCGCCATCGCCAAGATCGGCCTGGCCAACTACTTCGCGGGCGCGGCGCTGATGCCCTATACACGGTTCCTGGAAGCGGCGCAGGCCTGCCGCCACGACCTGGAGCTGCTGGCGATCCGCTTCGGCGCCTCGATCGAGCAGATCGCGCACCGGCTGTCGACCATGCAGCGGCCCGGCGCCAAGGGGGTGCCGTTCTTCTTTGTGCGGGTGGATCAGGCGGGCACCATCACCAAGCGGCACTCGGCCACGCGGCTGCAGTTTGCCCGTTTCGGCGGCGCCTGCCCGCTGTGGAACGTGCACCGGGCGTTTGAGACCCCGGGACGCTTCCTGCGCCAGCTGGCGGAGACGCCGGACGGGGTGCGCTATATCTCGCTGGCGCGGGATGTGTCCAAGCCCGGCGGCTCCTTCGGCGCGCCGGTGCGGCGCTATGCGATTGCGCTGGGGTGCGAGGTGCGCCACGCGGACGCGCTGGTCTATGCCGACGGGTTGGATGTGAGCCAGGACAACGCTTATGAGCCGATCGGCATCTCCTGCCGGATCTGTGAGAGAAAGGACTGCCACCAGCGCTCGGTGCCGCCGCTGGAACGGCGGCTGACCATCAACACCGACCAGCGCGGCGTGCTGCCATATGAGGTAAGCTGAGGCTGCCGTGCCGCAGAGCGGAGCGCTGCAATCAGCCGCGCAGACGGGCCAGCAGGCGGGCCATCAGCGCGCGTTCCGCCTTGGCGGCTGCTTGGGTCGGCTGTTTGGGCTGGTCCGCCGGGGCCGGCTGCCACTGGCGCGCGCGGCCGGGCGCAGGCTGCTCCTGCTGCGCAGGGACCGCTGTTTCCGCCCGGATCACATTCCGCACCGCTGCCAGGATTTCGGCATCGGTGGCCTCTGACGGCACCCCTTCGATCTCCTGCCAGCGCCCAGGCTGATAGATCTGTCCCATCGGGTTACTCCTTCGAACACTACGCTGCACCCTTTGGCCTGAGGACAAATTCAGGCTGTAGTCTGTAGATAGTGCACCCGGTCACAATTTTGACGAATTTGCCTTAAATTCATCCAAATTACCCCGTTCCGGGAAGAAAATCATCAACAGTTGGCCGGGCGGTTCGGCACTGTTGCCGGTTCAGGATCAATGCGGCGGTCGCGAATCCCCGGGCCGCCGCTCCGCGCAAGGGAAGGCCCTTGTGCCGGATGTAAAAAAGGGGCGCCGCAAGCACCCCTTCTCCGTTGCGCCGTCCGGCGGCATCACGCCTTGGACAGGATCCCCCAGATCTCATCCTTGAGCGCAGCGCGCTGTTTGCGCATTTCGGTCTCGGCCTGTGCGCTGACCGGCTCCACATTGGTTTCCGCCCGGTGCACGGCGCGGTTCACCGCGTGGTAGTCATCCGACAGCTTGGCGAAATGCGCGTCGGACTGTTTCAGCTGGCTCATCAGCGCCGCTTTCTCCGGGAATTCCTCGGCCAGTTCATGGGGAGTGTTGGACACCTGCTCGCTCCTTCTTCCTAGGGTCGGTTGCAGATTATTGCCTGCCCTGCCCGGCCACTTTGACGCGGATCAAAAGATGACCGCAGCGGGCGGATTTTCGGGAAAATTCCGGCAGCAAAAAGCCGCCCGCACAAAGGGGAGGTGGCGGGCGGCTTGCTGGCAGCGCAACAGGATCAGCGTTGCGCTTCGCGCCAGTTCGGGTTGAACCACGGCTCTGCGTTGGAGGACGGCAGGCGGCGGCCCAGGATGTGGTCGGAGGCCTTCTCGCCGGTCATGATCGAGGGGCCGTTGAGGTTGCCGTTGGTGATGCGCGGGAAGATCGAGCTGTCGGCAACGCGCAGGCCATCGACGCCGATGACGCGGCATTCCGGGTCGACCACCGACATCGGGTCTTCCACGGCGCCCATTTTGCAGGTGCCGCAGGGGTGATAGGCGCTTTCCACGTGTTCGCGCAGGAAGCCGTCGATTTCGTCGTCGGTCTGCAGGTCTGCGCCGGGCTGGATCTCGTGCTTGAGGAACGGCTTCATTGCATCCTGGGCAAAGATCTCGCGCGTCAGGCGCACGCATTTGCGGAAGTCGATCCAGTCCTGCTCGGTTGACATGTAATTGAACAGGATGTTCGGCGCGTCCTTGGGATCGGCGGAGGCCAGCGTGACCTCGCCGCGCGAGGGCGAGCGCATCGGGCCGACGTGGGCCTGGAAGCCGTGGCCCTCTGCCGCGGCCTGACCGTCGTAGCGGACTGCGATCGGCAGGAAGTGGTACTGGATGTCCGGGTAGTCGACGCCCTTGTCGGAGCGGATGAAGGCGGCGCTTTCGAACTGGTTCGACGCCCCTAGGCCGGTCTTGGTGAACATCCACTGGGCGCCGACCAGGCCCTTGCCCAGCAGGTTCCAGTATTTGAACAGGGTGATCGGCTGCTTGCAGGCGAACTGGAAGTAGAATTCCAGGTGGTCCTGCAGGTTCTGGCCGACGCCGGGGCGGTCGGCGACCACGTCGATGCCGTGCTCGGCCAAGTGCTTGGCCGGACCGATGCCGGACAGCATCAGCATCTTGGGGGAGTTCAGCGAGGACGCCGCCAGGATCACCTCGGCACCGGCACGGATCACCTCGACCTTGCCGCCGCGTTCGATCTCGACGCCGACGGCGCGGCCGTTCTCGATCACCACCTTGCGGGCGAAGGCGCGGATCAGGTCGCAGTTTTCACGTTTCAGCGCGGGCTTCAGATAGGCGTTGGCGGCAGACCAGCGGCGGCCCTTGTAGACCGTCATCTCCATCGGGCCGAAGCCTTCCTGCTGTTCGCCGTTGTAGTCGGAGGTGACCGGGTAGCCCGCCTGCTCGCCCGCCTTGACGAAGGCGTCATGCAGCGGGTTGTCGCGGGGGCCGCGGGTCACGTGCAGCGGGCCGTCCTTGCCGCGCCAGTCCGGGTCGCCGCCGTGGCCGCGGTCGTTCCAGGTTTCCATGCGCTTGAAGTACGGGAGCACGTCGGCATAGGACCAGCCCGCAGCGCCGCTTTCGGCCCAGTGGTTGTAGTCGCCCGCGTGGCCGCGCACATAGACCATGCCGTTGATCGAGGAGGAGCCGCCGATCACCTTGCCGCGCGGGCAGACCAGTTCGCGGCCGCCCAGATGCGGTTCGGGCTGGGATTTGTAGCCCCAGTCATAGAGCGGCATGTTCATCGGGTAGCTGAGCGCGCCCGGCATCTGGATAAACGGCCCGGCATCAGTGCCGCCGTGTTCGATCACCAGGACCTTCTTGCCGGCCTCGCTGAGCCGGTAGGCCATGGCACAGCCGGCTGACCCGGCCCCGACAATCACATAATCCGCGTTCATATCTTCTCTCCGTCGCTGAGACCGGGGGCTGCCCGCCTGCCCGGCTCTGCCTTCATTCGCTGCAGGGCCGCCGGGGCGGCGCCTGCCATTCTTGCTGCCCGGCTCAGAACGCCGCTTCGACGTCACCCATGCGGACGTAAACGGATTTCACCTGGCTGAAGTGCTTGATCGCCTCTTTCGAATTCTCGCGGCCAACGCCAGACGCCTTCACGCCGCCAAACGGCGCCTCAACCGGGGCGTCGTTGTAGGAGTTGATGAAGCAGCTGCCCGCTTCCAGCTGGCCGATCACCCGGTGGGCGCGGCTGAAGTCGTTGGTGAAGACGCCGGCGGACAGGCCGAATTCGGTGTCATTGGCGCGGGCGATCACCTCTTCCTCGGTGTCGAAGTCGAGGACGGACATCACCGGGCCGAAGATCTCCTCGCGGGCGATGGTCATATCGTCGGTCACATCGGCAAAGACGGTGGGCTGGATGTAGTAGCCCGGCATGTCGGCACGGTTGCCGCCGCAGATCAGGCGGGCGCCTTCTACTTTGCCCTTTTCGATGTAGCCCAGCACGATGTTCATCTGGTTCTCAGTGACCATCGGGCCAAAGCTGGTGGCCTCATCCATCGGGTCGCCCAGGATGGCATTGCCGGTGCGCTCCGCGAGGCGGGCCAGGAATTTCTCCTTGATGCCTTTCTGCACGAACACGCGGGTACCGTTCGAACACACCTGGCCGGAGGAGTAGAAGTTGCCGTTGATGGCGCCGCCGACGGCGTTGTCGATGTCGGCGTCATCAAAGATGATCAGCGGCGACTTGCCGCCCAGCTCCATGGTGACGTGCTTCATGCCTGCCGCGGCGGCGGCATAGACCTTCTTGCCGGTCGGCACCGAGCCGGTCAGCGAGACCTTGTCAACACGCGGGTCGGTAACCAGCGCGCCGCCGACTTCGCCCATGCCCTGGATGACGTTGTAGATACCGGCGGGGGCGCCCGCCTCGTGCAGGATCTCTGCAACTTTCAGGGCACAGAGCGGCGTGGTCTCGGACGGTTTGAACACCATCGAGTTGCCGCAGGCCAGCGCAGGCGCGCCTTTCCAGCAGGCGATCTGGGTCGGGTAGTTCCAGGCGCCGATGCCCACACACAGGCCAAGCGCCTCGCGCACGGTGTAAACCCAGTCCTCGCCCATCGGGATGTGCTCGCCGGTCAGGGAGCCTGCCAGGCCGCCGAAGTATTCCAGCGCGTCGGCGCCGGAGGTGGCGTCGGCGACCAGGGTTTCCTGCAGCGGTTTGCCGGTGTCGTAGGTTTCCAGCACCGACAGTTCGTGGTTGCGCTCGCGCATGATGTCGGCGGCGCGGCGCAGGATGCGGCCGCGTTCGGTGCCGGTCATCTTGGCCCATGCCTTTTGCGCTTCCTTGGCTGTGGACAGCGCCTGATCGACAATCGCCGGAGTGGCTGCGTAGACAGTGGCGATCTGCTCACCCGTGGCGGCGTAAATCACCGGGATCGGGGTGCCAGTGGTGTCTTCGACGTATTCGCCATTGATGAAGTGGCTGGCCTTGGGCTGGGCGGGGTGGGTCATGATACTCTTGTCCGATCTGTTCAAGGGTTTCAGTGCTGCCGGGGCAGCAATTACGGGGTCTGCATATGACTGGCAGAGGGTGCTGCCAGCGGGTTCGGTTGCGGGCCGGTCTGCCAATTGGCAGGAGCGTCCGGGAGAAACGGCTGTCAGGTGCCTGAGGCTGGAGCCGCTTGTCGCAGACCTCCGCGGAGACGGCGGTGTGCAAAGGCGCCTGGCAGGCCAGAAGGCGCTGCCAGGCAGTTGGAGGCTGGTCCCCTCATTCGGGGAAACTTGGGGGCCAGCCGGGAGACCGCCCTTAGTGGGCTGTCTTGATCTTCTCGAAGTCGAGCGTGTTTTCCTCAGGCGAGGCGTCAATGCTCATCACTTCGCTGCGCTTGAAGGCCAGGATGTAGGCCAGGCAGGCCACATAGATGGCGATCACGATGGTGCCGATCCACTGGATCTGCAGCCACTGGCTCTGGAAGGCCAGGGTCAGGCCGAAGAGCACAACCGCGTTGCCGAGCACGTAAGGGATGGTGCCGAAACGCTTGGCCGTCAGGTTCAGGTTGTCGGTGTAGAGGCGGATCAGCGAGTCAAAGGAGTTGACCACGAAGATGATGCCCACCGCCACCATGGAGACGTTGATCAGCAGCGTCGTTTCGATGCTGTTCAGGTGGTAATAGTACAGCACCGAGAACCACACACCCAGCGGGATCGACGGGAAGATCAGCAGCGCTGCCAGAACCTGCCAGGTGCGCAGGCCGCCGACAAAGCGGGAAGTGAACTGGCCGATCATGATCGACCATGCGAACCACCAGAACAGGTAGAACTCATGATAGTCGGTCAGCGGCAGGATGAACTTGTGGATGTTGGCGAAGTAGCCGCCGATGTTCGATGCGGTGTCCGCGAAGGCGCCCAGGCCCATGCCGGCATAGGCCCACATGCCCAGGATCAGCGCCATGAACAGCACCGTGGAGCCGACCGACAGGATGCGGACGTATTTGATGTCGGTGGAGGAGAAGGCGGCAAACAGAATCACCAGGAAGGTGATGACATAGAACGCCGGGATCACCGTCTCGCCGTCGCCCATGAAGGTGGCGTAATACGGCAGGTAGATCAGGAACAGCGCGCCGGTGAAGGCGCAGGTGCCGATGATCACGATGTTGTTGATCCATTTCACCAGCGGGATCTCAAAGAACTTCACCCGCGGCTCGATGACGCAGAAATAGAAGGTCGTCAGGAAGTAGAAGCCCCAGATCAGGAAGCCCCAGAAGCCGAACTCCAGTGCCAGCGGGTTGGTGAAGCCATAGGCCGGTTCCGCGGCGGTGTCCGCATAAAGCGGGAAGTCCCAGGCCAGCGGGAACATGATCAGGCCCACGTCCAGACCGGAGGTGAACAGAATGGCGATGAAGGTGAAAAGGTGAACGGGGGTCACGCCGACGTTGCGGACGTTCCACCACTTGATCACGCAGAACGCCACCAGCGCAAAGGCCAGCAGAATCCCGAACGAGATGATTGAAGTCATATGTCCCTCCCATTTCCGGGCGGTTTCCGCCCTCAGACATGGGAGAAGTACATATCACAGCCGACTGAAGCGCCAAACAGTTTTTTAAACAGCCGTTCAAGATTCGAATTCGCGCGAACAACAGTTGAAACGCGGCTCCAATTGCCGCACAACTTAATCATGAGCAGGAAACGCATCCGGGACATCCGCAACGAAGAGCTGATCGAAGCCACCATCGTTGCCGTGCACAAGCGCGGCTACGGTGTTGTAACCATGGCGGAAATCGCGCGGGAGGCCGGGGCGTCGGCGGCCTCCATCAACTACTATTTCGGCTCCAAGGAAGGGCTGATGGAAGCCACCATGCTGCATCTTCTGGGCAAGCTGCGCCGCGCAATGAGCGAAGGTTACGCAACCGCCAGCACCCCGCGCGAGCGCTTGTATGCGGTGATGGATGCGAATTTTGCCGACGGTCTGTTCACCGTTCCCCAGTGCAGTATCTGGATGCAGTTCTGGGCCAATGCCCCCTATTCACCGCGTCTGAGCCGCCTGCACCGAATCAACCGGGCCCGGGTGCGCAGCCATTTCCTGGCCGAGCTGCGGGCGCTGCTGCCGGCGGATCGGGTGGAGACCGCGCGCCAGGCGCTGCAGTGCTACATGGACGGGGTCTGGCTGCAGGCGGCCCAGTCAGAAGAAGCACTGGACCCGGAGGATGCCCGCGCCGCGGCGCACCGTGTGGTGGATCTCGTGATCCCCTGAGGTAATGGCCCGCAAGGCCGCACCCCCGGCGCCCAGCCCCTAATTCAGCCGCCAGTAGTCCAGCCGGGTGCCGTGCGGCAGGTAGATCAGTGTCAAATTCTCATCGGTCAAGGAATTGATCTGGTAACACAGGCTGGTTCCATTAACGCTGTCCCAGGCCATCAGGTATTCGCCCTCCCCTTCGGTGGCGTGGCAGCTGCCCTGCACCGCGATAAACTCCGGGGGCAGCTCCATTCCGTCGTAGCTGAGCTGGCGCACGGCACCGGAAATTGTGAACCGGTCCATCGGATTCCGCTCGGACATCCATTCGCCCTGCATCTGCTGCAGAATCCGGTCGAACCGGTTCGGTGCGCGCGGGGTGACACTGTGCAATTCCAGCTCGCCAGAGTTGCCGAAATGGGTAATCACCTCGCCGTCAATCGCTAACGGGGCGCCCTGCAGCAGCCCCAGCAGATAGGTGAAGACCGGATCAGACATCTCGACCCTCCCCTCGGCGCCGAATTCCATGCCACTGCCAACAAATCTGCAGGTGACAGTTTCCATTGCCTCCTGCTGCTTGCAGCCCTGAAAGACCACGTCCACCGAATACTGCTCCCTGTCTGCCGCCTCGCGGAGGATTTCCCGCGCCGCCGCTTTCGCCGCTCTGCCGCTTGCGGGGTGAGAGTAGCGGCTGAGCTGGATCGTCCGATTTTCTGTGCCAAAGGCCGACTTGGCAAACCCCTGCCTGGCATGATCGCGATGCACACATTCCGCGCCATGCTGGATCCGGAAGCGGCCAGGTGCGGTGCAGAACCGGACACTGTCGTCGCGGAAGCTGTAACCGGGGCTTTCGGCGCGGAAGTAGAAGTAGCTGCGAGGATACTCCTGCGGCACCGGTTCCGCGCAATCGCCGGGACGCAGCGGCTGCCAGCCCTCTGCAACCCAGCGGCCGCCGGTGTGCAAGGTGACGGCCAGGTGATGCAGAGCCTCCGTATCGTTGCAGATACGGATCCCGGCCCGGGCTGCCGTGTCGTCAAAGAGGGCTGCCAGAACCAGGGCAGGCAGCCAAAGGCATTTCATCATTCTCCACCCCCGCAATTATCCGTAAGCACAGGAGGTTACCCAGCACCTGTAACGTCCATAGGACGATCAAACGCCGGCCGCGTTACCAGAAGATGAAAGGCCCCTCTTTTTTATCATTGCTTCACGCCAGGAGATGAAGCTGACCGCCGCCAGGATCAGGCCGCCGCCGGAAATCACCCAGATGTCGGCGGGCTCGCCAAAGGCCAGCGCGCCCAAGAGGGTGGCCCAGACCAGCTGCAGGAAGGTGACCGGCTGGGTGACCGCCACGGGCGCTGCGGCAAAGGCCAGTGTCATGGTGTAATGGCCCGCGGTGGCAAAGCAGGCGACCCCGAACAGGATCGCGGTCTCTGCCAGGGTCGGCGTGACCCAGGCCGCCAGGGCGAAGGGCGCGAGGCCGATGGTGACGAAGATCGAGAGCATCCCCACGACCACAGCGGGGCTGTTGCTGCCGACGGTGAATTTGGCAATCAGGTAGGACGCACCGAAGGAGACCGCAGTGAACAGCATGGCGATATGGCCGGGCGAGACTTCGCGGAAGCCGGGGCGCAGGATGATCATCGCGCCGATCAAGGCCACGGCGATGGCGGTGATGCGGCGGAAGGCCAGTTTCTCGCCCAGGAACAGCGCCGCACCGAGGGTCACATAGACCGGCGACAGGTAATTCATCGCCGTGACCTCCGCCAGCGGGATCTGGGTCATGGCGTAGAACCACAGGATCACCCCGGCGGTATGCACCACGCCGCGGCCGGCGAACAGCGCCCAGAGCCGCGGGGTCAAATGCGCATTGCGCAGCGCGCCGGCCATCGGGATCAGGAACACCAGCCCCAGCAGATAGCGCAGAAAGGCGCTTTCGGCGGGCGGGATGCGGGTGCCGAGCGATTTGACCAGCGCCGTCACCGCCACGAAGCAGAGGCCGGTCACCACCATCCAGAACACGCCCTTGAGCGGGTTCTGCGTGTGCTGGACGGGGGCGGCGGTCTGGCTCATGACGGTCACAGAACACCCGTTCGGGCGGCGGCACAAGAGTTCACATGTGAATTATTTCCAGGCGGGCAGCTTTCTGCCCGGAAACGCTGCGGCGTCACGGCAGCGGGGTGAACTCCTGATCATCGCCCGGCGGCAGCTGAAAGCGGCCATGCTGCCAGTCCCCCGCGGCCCAGGATGCCTTGGCGGCCTCGATCCGGTCGCGGGAGGAGGCGACGAAGTTCCACCAGATGTAGCGCGGCCCGTTCAGCGTTTCGCCGCCCAGCGCCATCAGCCGGGCGCCCTCAGCACCCGCGGTCACGGTGATCTCGTCGCCGGGGCGGAACACCATCATGCGGCCCGCGTCAAAGGTCTCGCCAGCGATCTCCACCGAGCCTTGCGTGACATAGAGCCCGCGGTCCTCGTGGTCGGAAGGCAGCGGCAGCTTGGCGCCCGGATGCAGCACCACATCGGCATAAAAGGTTTCGGAATAAAGGGTTGCGGGGGCTTTCTCACCCCAGGCGCTGCCAAGGATCAGGCGCACGGTCTTGCCCTCGCCCTCCAGCACCGGCAGCGCCTCCTTGCCGTGGTGCTCAAAGGCGGCGGGCACGTCCTCGTGGCTGTCCGGCAGCGCGATCCAGGTCTGGATGCCGAACAGGCTGCTTTTGCCCTGGCGGGTGGCGGCAGAGGTGCGCTCAGAGTGGGTGACGCCCTGGCCTGCCACCATCCAGTTCACCTCGCCCGGGTAGATCATCTGGTGGGTGCCGAGGGAGTCGCGGTGCTCGAACTCGCCCTGATAGAGATAGGTGACCGTGCCGAGGCCGATATGGGGATGCGGGCGCACATCGATGCCCTGGCCGGTCAGGAATTCGGCTGGCCCCGCCTGATCGAAGAAGATGAACGGCCCGACCATCTGGCGGCGCGGCGCGGGCAGCGCGCGGCGGACCTCAAAGCCGCCGAGGTCGCGGGCGCGCGGAATGATCACCGTCTCGATGGCGTCGAGGCTGCCCGCATCGGGGCATTGCGGTTCCAGTGCCGGATTCCAGCTCATCCTTCCCTCCTGTCTGCTGTCATGGGGGAAAGGTAGGGCATTTCTGCGCAGGCGATAGGCCTGCCTGCGCACAAGCGCTGTTCGTCACATCAGCAGCAGTTTGGCGGCAATCGCCCACATGGTGAGGCCGACGATGGCATCGAGCACCTGCCAGGCACGCGGGCGGGCAAAGACCGGAGCCAGCAGGCTGGCGCCATAGCCGAGGGTGAAGAAGAAGGTGAAGCTGGCGATGGCGGCCCCGGCGGCGAAGACCAGCGGTTCGGGATACTGGGCGGAGATCGAGCCCAAGAGCACCACGGTGTCCAGGTAGACATGCGGATTGAGCCAGGTGAGCGCCAGCACGGTGGCCAGCACCGGCAACAGCGCCGCGCCTGCGCCCTCCTGCGCGGCCTCCAGCGCCTCCCCGCCCTGCCAGGCGGCGCGCAGGGCGCGGGCGCCGTACCAGACCAGGAAGGCCGCGCCGCCCCAGCGCATCGCCTGTTCGAACCAGGGCAGCGCCACGGCCAGGGTTCCGAAGCCGAAGACGCCCGCGGTGATCAGCACCGCGTCGGACCCCGCGCAGGTCAGGCAGATCCAGAACACATGCTGGCGCCGCAGCCCCTGGCGCAGGACAAAGGCGTTCTGGGCGCCGATCGCCATGATCAGGCTGAGGCCCAGGGCAAATCCGGCAATCAGGCTGGGGGGCATTGCTGTCTCCATCGTTGTGCTGGGATTTGACTAGCGGCCGCCGCGCCTTTAATCCAGTTAAAGAGTTTCAGGTCAGATTAGAGTTTCTAATGCAGATGGACCCCAGCCAGCTGGCAGCGCTGAGCGCGGTGCTGCGTCTTGGCTCGTTTGAGGCGGCGGCGCATGCGCTGGCAGTGACGCCGTCAGCCATTTCGCAGCGGATCAAGGCGCTGGAGGACCGCATCGGCGCCGCGCTGGTGCTGCGCGGGGCGCCCTGCACCGGCACCGCGGCGGGGCTGCGGATTGCCAAACACGCCGAGGACATCGGCCTGTTGGAGGCGCAGCTGGCGCGGGAGCTGGCGCTGGAAGCGGATCACGGCCCGGTACGGCTGAAGATTGCGGTCAATGCCGACAGCCTGGCGAGCTGGTTCATTGAGGCGATGGCAGCCGTGGAGGGCGTGCTGTTCGACCTCCTGGTGGATGACCAGGACCACAGTGCGGAATGGCTGAAGCGGGGCGCGGTTTCGGCAGCCGTCACCGCCAGCTCCAAGCCGGTGACCGGCTTTGACGCCCATCCGCTGGGCACGCTGGATTATGCGGCAACCGCCAGCCCGGGCTTCTTGGCGCGCTGGTTTCCGGACGGCGTCACGCCGGAAGCCGCTGCAAAAGCGCCCTGCCTGATCTTCAATGCCAAGGACAACTTGCAGCGGCTGTGGCTGGAGCGCAATGTGGCCCCCGGCCTGGCGCCGCCCGCGCATTATCTGCCCTCGACCCAGGCCTTCATCGATGCGGCGGCCGCGGGGTTGGGCTGGGGGATGAACCCGCTGGCGATGGTGGAAGCCGACATCCGATCGGGCCGCCTGGTGCCGCTGATTCCGGAGACCACGCTGCCGGTGCCGCTCACTTGGCAGGTGGCGCGTGTGATGGCCCCGGCCCTTGCCGAGGTGACCCGCGCCGTGCAGAAATCGGCGAGACAGTATCTGACGCAACGCTAGACCGGAATGCCCGCCCATGTTCTCGAAAGACGCCCTGAGCTACGAACCGCTGCCCCTGCCCGACCGGGCGGAGTATTCCGATGCGGAAATGCAGGAAAAGGCGGCGGCGTTCCTGGCGCATATGCGGCGGCGTCACACGGTGCGGGATTTCACCGGCCAGCCGGTGCCGCGCGCGGTGATCGAGGATTGCATCCGAGCGGCCGGCACCGCGCCGTCGGGCGCCAATCACCAGCCCTGGTTCTTTGCCGCGATCTCCGACCCGGCGCTGAAGGCGCGGATCCGCGAAGAGGCCGAAGAGGAAGAGCGCCGGTTCTATGCCGGCGGTGCGGGGGATGAGTGGATCAAGGCGCTGGAGCCGATCGGCACCAATGCCGACAAGCCGCATCTGACCACCGCGCCCTGGCTGATCGTGGTCTTTGCCCAGCGCTGGGGCGAGTTCGAGGACGGCACGCGCTACAAGAATTACTACGTGCCGGAGAGCGTGAACATCGCCACCGGCGTGCTGCTGACGGCGCTGCACACCGCGGGCCTGTGCAGCCTGACGCATACGCCGAACCCGATGAAATTCCTGAACGGGGCCTTAGGCCGCCCGGCCTCGGAGAAACCGACCATGATCATCGCGGCGGGCCACCCGGCAGAAGACGCGACTGTTCCCTCCGTTGCCAAGCTGAAGAAGCCGCTCGAGCAGATCTGCCAGGTGTTTGAATGATGCAGGCCGCCGGATGAGTGCCGGCGCCTTATCCCTGCCCCGCAGCCTGATGCTGCAGGTGGCGCTGCCGCGGGGGGCGGTACTGCTGGGGTGGCTGGCGCTCAATCACTGGATCCGGCTGCCGGTGCCGCTGGCCTTTGTGCTGATCGCTGCGGACGGGCTGTTCCTTTTGTGGCAGGCCCGGGCCTTTCTGCGCAGTGCGGACGCGCATGTGCAGAGCACCGGCGCGATGGCGCCGGTCTGGGGCGGCTACCTGCTGCTGCTGTTTGCGGGCTTTGCGGCGCTGACGCAATGGTGGGACGCATTGCTGATTGCCCGGGCGGTGGAGGAGCCCGCCTATGCCGAACAGCGGCGGAAGGAGCGGGAGGCGCTGTACAGCCTGTCCGTGTCCGGGGATGGCCGGACGCTGATCTTTGACGGCGAGATCACCTTTGGCCTGACCAAACGGATGCGGCAGCTGGCAGAGGAAAACCCGGGCGTGGGTCTGGTGGCGCTGACCGGTCCCGGCGGGCTGATCGCCGAGGCGCGCGGCGTTGCCCGGCTGGTCCGGCAGCGGGGCTGGCACACCCGCGCAGACGGGCTGTGCGCGTCCGCCTGCACGCTGGTGTTTGCAGCCGGCATGGAACGCAGCCTGGGGCCGGACGGGCAACTTGGCTTTCACAGCTATGCGCTGCAGTTCGAGAGCGGCCTGCCGCAGATCGACCTGCAGCGGGAACAGGAGAAAGACCGCGCCTTCCTGCTGGGACAAGGGGTCAGCGCGGAGTTCGCAGAGCGGATATTTGCGGTGCCCAGCGCGGAGCTGTGGCTGCCGGGCAGCGGCGAATTGCACCGTGCCGGGCTGATAAGGCCGGACCCGCGCTGAGCGCGCCGGCGCTGCGGCGGAGCATGTCAGACGGCAAGCGCCTTGATCATACGGTAGTTATGCAGCGCCACCCCGAGGCGTTCGACTTCGCGCCGGGTCTCTACGGTGAACCCCTGGCGCAGGAAGAACCGTCGGGCGGCCTCGCTGGCCTCCACATAAAGGGACTTGAGGCGGAGGCTGCGGGCTTCTGCTTCCAGCCGTTCATAAAGCGCGGACCCCGTGCCGGTGCCCGCAACCTGCGGGTGGCAGTAAAAGCAGTCGATATGGCCATCAAGCTCCAGTTCGATGAAGGCCTGGGGCTGGTTCTGCGTGTCCGCGGCAACAAAAACGCGTCGGCCATCGGCGGCGCGGCTGGCCCATGCTGCCGCCGGGGCGGGTTCCGGGCTCCAGGCACGCAGCTGTTCGGGGCTGTAATCGCGGGCGCCGATGCCATGAACGGCGGCATGGAAGATCTGCGCAAGCGCTGCGGCGTCCGAGGGGCGGAACTCTCTGATCTGCATCGGGGGACCTTTCAGGGTCATTCTTGAAGGCCGGAAAGCAAAAGGCCCGCCGGGCTGGCGGGCCTTGGAAATTTCATCATGCGGCGGATCAGAGCTGCGCCATGACCTCGTCGGTGGCCTCGAAGTTGGTGGTGACGCGCTGCACGTCGTCGTCGTCTTCCAGCGCATCGACCAGCTTCATCAGCTTCTGCATGCCTTCCAGGTCCAGCTCGGTGGTGGTGGTCGGCTTCCAGACCAGCTTGGTCGACTCGGATTCGCCCAGCTCTGCTTCCAGCGCGTTGGACACATCATTGAGGTCGGTGTCGGCGCAATAGATGATGTGGCCGTCTTCGGAGCTTTCGACGTCCTCGGCACCGGCTTCGATCGCCGCCATCATCACGGTGTCGGCGTCACCGACGGCGGCCGGGTAGCTCACCTCGCCCTTGCGTTCGAACATAAAGCCGACCGAGCCGGTTTCGCCGAGGTTGCCGCCGTTCTTGGAGAAGGTGGAGCGCACGTTGGAGGCGGTGCGGTTCTTGTTGTCGGTCATCGCCTCGACGATCACCGCAACGCCATTGGGGCCATAGCCCTCGTAGCGGATTTCGTCATAGTTCTCGGCGTCGCCGCCGATGGCCTTCTTGATCGCGCGTTCGATCACGTCCTTGGGGACGGACTGCGACTTGGCCTCCTTGACGGCCAAGCGCAGGCGCGGGTTCTTGTCGGGATCGGGGTCGCCCATCTTGGCGGCCACGGTGATCTCCTTGGCCAGCTTGGAAAACAGTTTTGACCGCGCCGCATCCTGACGGCCCTTGCGGTGCTGAATGTTAGCCCATTTTGAATGGCCTGCCATGGTGCATCCTTGCTGCTGTATATCTGAATTGGCGCCCATATAGCCCTGCAAGGCGGTGGCTTTCAAGCGCCCTGCCCCGCTTTGCCCTTGTTCCGCGGGGTTTCGGGGATAAGCTGGCGCCATGACATATGAACAAGCCGTTTTGTTTGCGTTATTTGCTGCTGTCTTTGCCCTGCTGCTGTGGGGGCGTTTCCGCTATGATCTGGTGGCTTTTGCCGCGCTGATGGCGGGCGTGGTGCTGGGGGTGGTGCCAGCCAAGGACGCCTTTGCCGGGTTTGGCCATCCTGCGACGCTGGTTGTGGCGCTGGTGCTGGTCGTCTCGGCCGGGCTGGTGCGCTCCGGCGCGGTGTTCCTGATCACCCGGACGCTGGTGGACAGCGCCCGCGGCCTGGGCGGCCACATCGCGCTGATGGGCGGGGTTGGCGCGGTGCTGTCGGCCTTCATGAACAATGTGGCGGCGCTGGCCTTGCTGATGCCGGTGGACATCCAGACCGCGCGCAAGGCGGGCCGCGCGCCGGGGCTCAGCCTGATGCCGCTGTCCTTTGCCACCATTCTGGGCGGCATGGTCACGCTGATCGGCACGCCGCCCAACATCATCATTGCCGCGATCCGCGGCGAAACGCTGGGCGAGCCGTTCCGGATGTTCGATTTTGCCCCGGTGGGTGGGATTGCGGCGCTGGCTGGCCTCGCCTTTGTGGCGCTGATCGGCTGGCGGCTGATCCCGGCGCGGGAAAATGCGGCCGGCGCGTCGGAGGCGCAGCTGGCGCCCTACATCGCCGAGCTGACGGTGGGCGACGGGTCTGAGCTGATTGGCAAGCGGCTGGGCGAACTGGATGAAGAGGCCGAGAAAGCCGATGTGGCGATCCTGGGCCTGATCCGGGACGGCAAGCGGCGGTACGGGCGGGCTGTTGCTGCAATTCTGCGCGAGGGCGACACGCTGGTGATCGAGGCCGAGCCGGAAGCGCTGGACGAGTTCCGCAGCGCGCTGAAGCTGGAGTTTGCCGATGCCGCCCGGGCCGAGAAGCTGACGGCGGCGGGCGAAGGGCTGGAGCTGGTGGAGCTGGTGGTGCCTGAATCCGCGCGCATCCGGGGCCGGACGGCGCAGTCCATCGGGCTGGCCTGGCGGCAGAGCGCGGTGCTGCTGGGGATTTCCCGCCAGGGCACGCGGATCACCCGCCATATCCGCCAGACCGAGGTTCAGGCCGGTGATATCCTGCTGGTGCTGTCCCCGCGCGGGCGCAGCGCCGATGTGGCGGACTGGCTGGGCTGCCTGCCGCTGGCCGCGCGCGGCCTGGCAGTAACCGCCAACGACAAGACCTGGGCCGCCATCGGATTGTTTGCCGCTGCTGTCCTTGCGGCCTCCGTCGGGCTCTTGTACCTGCCGGTGGCGCTGGGGCTGGTGGCCATCGGCTATGTGCTGCTGAAGATCCTGCCGGTGGCGGAGATCTATGACCATGTGGAATGGCCGGTGGTGGTGCTGCTGGGCTCGATGATCCCGCTGGGGGCGGCACTGGACAGCTCCGGCGGCACGGCCTTGATCGCCAACGCGCTGACGGGATTGACCGCGGGCCTGCCGGCCTGGGCGGTGCTGATGGTGCTGATGGTGGTCACCATGACCCTGTCGGATGTGCTGAACAACACGGCGACGGCGATTGTTGCGGCGCCTGTCGGCATCCAGATGGCAGAGACGCTGGGCGTCTCCCCGGATCCGTTCCTGATGGCGGTGGCGGTGGCGGCCTCCGCCGCCTTCCTGACCCCGATCGGGCATAAGAACAACACGCTGGTGCTGGGCCCCGGGGGGTATCATTTCGGCGATTACTGGCGGATGGGGCTGCCGTTGGAGGCGCTGGTCATCGCGGTGTCCATTCCGGCCATTCTGGTGTTCTGGCCCTTGTGAGCGGTGCAAACAGGCGCCCGGCCTACTGCGCCTGCTCCTGGTGAACCGGAACCGCGCGGGCGGCACCGCTGGTTTGCACCTGAGACACCAGCGCAATAGCGGTTGAGCCTGCGAGAACAACAAACAAAAACACTTTTCTGAAATTCATGGCCTTACCCCTTACGAAGACACTGCTCCTCCCCATATGGGCAAAATATTAACAGTTTCATGTAACCGGGGTCACAGAAGGCGGATTTTCGCCGCCACTTTTAGCTTGCAGCAGGATCAGAGCGGCCAGAAGAAGGGGATGATCAGCGAAGCAACCATGCCGACGGTCAGGTTCAGCGGGATGCCGACACGCAGGAAGTCGGTGAATTTGTAGCCGCCGGGGCCGTAGACCAGCGTGTTGGTCTGATAGCCGATCGGCGTGGCGAAGGACGCAGAGGCCGCGACCATAACCGCAACCACCAGGGGGCGCGGGTCCACCCCCATAGCCTGGGCCAGGCCGATGGCAATCGGCGTTACCACTACCGCGACGGCGTTGTTGGACACCAGCTCCGTCAGAACCGAGGTCAGCAGGTAGACAGCCCAGACCAGCAGGAACGGCGGCAGCATCGACAGGCCGGGCGCAATGGCGTTGACGATCAGGGCCACCGCGCCGGAGCTTTCCAGCGCCGCACCGATGGCCAGCATTGAGAAAATCAGCGCAAGAAGCCGCCCGTCGACAAAGGAAAACGCCTCATCCGCATCGATGCAGCGGGTGATGAAGACCAGCGACACCATCAGCAGCGACAGCATCAGGATCGGCGCGACGCCCAGGGCGGCCAGCAGCACGATGCCGAGCAGCGCAGCAACGGCGATCGGCGCATGGCTGCGGCGGTAGGCGCGCTGGGTCGGCTGTGAAACATCGGCAAGGTCCATATCGGCAGCCAGCCGCTGGATATCGGCTGGCGCCCCCTCCAGCAGCAGGGTATCGCCGATCCGCACCACCAGGTCGTCCAGCTGCACGCCGATGTTCTGATTCCGCCGGTGCACCGCCAGCGTATAGACACCGTAACGGCGGCGCAGGCGCATTGCGCCCAGGCTGCGGCCCACCATCCGGCAGCCGGGGGTGATCAGCACTTCGACGGTCTGGGTTTCCACCGCGGAGACCTGATCTACCCGCTTCAGTTCCTTGTTCGATTGCAGGCTCAAGAGCTCTGTCATCCGGGTCCGCAGCACCACCCGGTCGCCGACCTGCAGCTCCACCCCCTCGAGGTTGCGGCGCAGCGAGGCGTCGCCGCGGATCACGTCGATGAGCCGCACGCCGGGACGCTTGAACAGCTGCACGCCGGTCACTTCGCGGCCGATCAGGTTGCTTTCCGGCGGGATCACCGCCTCGGTGAAGAATTTCATCTTCGACTTATCGCTCAGCATCGCCGCCATGCTGTCACGCTCCGGCAGCAGCCGCGGCGCGATGAAGCGCAAATAGACCATGCCGTAAACCACCAGGATCAGGCCCAGCGGGGTGACCTCGAAAATGGTGAAGGGCTCCAGCCCCTGCGCGCGGGCGACACCGTCGACCAGCAGGTTGGTCGAGGTGCCGATCAGCGTCAGCGTGCCGCCCAGAATCGCCGCATAGCTGAGCGGGATCAGCATCTTGGAAGCGGAGACGTTGAGGGTGCGGGCGATCTGGATGAACACCGGGATCATCACCACCACCACCGGTGTGTTGGACACCACGGCCGAGGCAGTGACGACAAAGGCCATCAGCAGGGCGATCGCCAGTTTGGGGTTCACCTCTGCCTGTTTTCTGGCGATCTGGGTAAAAGCATCAAGTGCGCCGGTGCGCACCAGCGCCCCCATGATGATGAACATCGCCGCAATGGTCCAGGGCGCCGGGTTGGACAGCACCGGCAGCGCCTCATTGTAGGGCAGAACACCGGTGGCCAGCATCGCCGCCACACCGGTAAGCGCCACCACTTCGGTTGGATAGGTTTCCCGCAGGAACGCCATGAACATAGCCAGGACAATTGCAAGCGCCACAAACGCGCTGCCGGTGTCACCAAGTTGAAAGTACTGCATATGCCGTGACTTTGCCCATTTTGTTTAAGGCGGGGTTAGCGCCAGCCAGCGCCCGCCATCGCGCAGTTTCCCCGAAACCCTTTGGCTGAGCAAGGATTTCTGAAAGCACAGGCTGTCCGCGGCGCGGAAAGGGCGTTTTGCCCGGGAAACTGCGTTTTCGCCGGATGTTCCTCCCGCCCGGCGGTTGCGCGCAAGGACAGCAGCTCCGGTTCAGACAGCAGCTTCCTGCAGCAGCCCGCCGTTGCGCACCATGCGAATCTGCTTGGCGGCGCCGGTGCGGTCGTCGGTTTCGACAAATACACCGGACAGCGTCGCCTCGCCGTTTGCCGGTGTGAAGCGGGCCTTGGGCATGCCGGTCAGGAAACGGCGCATCGGTTCGGCCTTGTCCATGCCGATGACCGAGTCGTAGTCGCCGCACATGCCGGCATCGGTCAGATAACCGGTGCCTTCGGAGAGGATCTGCGCGTCGGCCGTGGGCACATGGGTATGGGTCCCCACCACCAGCGAGGCACGGCCATTGCAAAAATGGCCCATCGCCATCTTCTCCGAAGTCGCCTCGCAATGCATGTCGACGATGATCGCCTGCGCCAGTCCGCCGCGCGGATGCGATTTCAGCACCGCCTCCACCGCGCCGAAGGGATCGTCAAAGGCGCGTTTCATAAACACCTGCCCCAGCACCTGCACCACCAGCACCTTGCGCCCGCCCGGCGCCTGGAACAGCCGGTAGCCGCGGCCCGGCGCGCCCTTGGCAAAGTTCAGGGGACGGATGATGCGCTGCTCTTTCTCGATAAACTGCAGCATGTCCTTCTGGTCGAAGGCGTGGTCCCCCAGCGTCAGGCAGTCGACGCCCGCATCCAGCAGAAGCTTGGCGTGCTCGCCGCTCAGCCCCATGCCGTTGGAGGCGTTTTCGCCATTCACCACAACAAAATCGAGCCGCCACTCTTCACGCAGCTGCGGCAGAGATTCGGTGATGGCGCGGCGCCCGGCGCGGCCCATCACATCGCCAAGAAACAGAATTCGCATTGCGGCGTGGTACGCGGATGCGCGCGGCAGGACAAGTCCCGCCGCGCGCACGCAAAACTTTTCTAAAAAGTTTTGCCAAGATTTTCCCCCAAAAACCTTGGCTGCGCTGCACAGGTCAGTGTGAAAACTGCAGGATACGGCTTTCGGTGACGATCATGTCGAGCGGCTGGTCGGTGGGCTCCAGCGGCAGCTCTGCGGCTTCCTGCGCGTCGAAGGCAAAGCCGATAGCAAGCGTGCCCCGCTTGCCGCGCAGCAGCTCCAGAGTGCGGTCGTAGAAACCGCCGCCATAGCCGAGCCGCCCGCCCTTGGCGTCGAAGGCAACCAGCGGCACCACCAGAATTTCCGGCTCGAAGAAGTCATCCACCTCCGGCACCATGGCGCCAAAGGGACCTTCGCGCAGCGCGCCTTCGGGCTGCCAGCGGCTGAATTTCAGCGGCTGGCCCGCGCCCATGATCACTGGCACGCCGACCGGGCCGTGCGCCGCGGCCTCAGCCATCGCGGGCAGCGGGTCGATCTCCGTACGGATCGGCATGTAGCCTGACAGCGGCACGCCGCGGTAGCCGGCCAGAACCTCCGATAGGTGGCCAGCGGCGCCGGGGATGTTGCGGGCAAACGCCTCCTTGCGGCGGGCAAAGGCGGCCTTGCGGGCGGCGGCTTTGATTTCGGTCAGATCCGTCATGGCGGTCTCCTAGAGCAGTAGAACGGCCGCAAGGCCCAGGAAGGCGAAAAAGCCCACCACATCAGTCACTGTGGTAACAAAGGCGCCAGAGGCCAGCGCCGGGTCAATTCCGGTTTTCTCCAATAGAACCGGGATCACCGTGCCCGCCAGCCCCGCCACGACCAGATTGACCACCATAGCGACGGCAATCACCACGCCCAGCATCGGCGAGCCGAACCAGGCCAGGCCCACCAGCCCCATGACGATGGCAAAGATCACCCCGTTGACCAGCCCCACCAGCACTTCGCGGCGGATCACCCGCCAGACGTTGGAGCCGGTGAGGTCGCGGGTGGCGATGGCGCGCACCGCCACCGTCAGCGACTGGGTGCCGGCGTTGCCGCCCATTGAGGCAACGATCGGCATCAGCACAGCCAAAGCGACAATCTGGGCAATCGCCGCCTCGAACTGGGCGATGACCAGCGAGGCCAGCACCGCTGTCACCAGGTTCACCGCGAGCCAGGGAAAGCGGCGCTTGGTGGTCTCGATCACCCGGTCGGCAAGCGAGCTTTCCTCGCCCACACCGGCAAGGCGGAGGATGTCCTCCTCGTGCTCCTCGTCCAGCACGATCATCGCGTCGTCGATGGTGATCACACCGACCAGCCGCCCCTCGTCATCGACCACCGGGGCCGAGATCAGGTGGTACTGGTTGAAGGCATAGGCCACGTCTTCCTCATCCTGATCGGCGGGAATGACCTGGAACGTGTCCTCAACCAGGCTGGTCAGCGGCACATGGCGCTTCGCCGCCATGATCCGGCCCAGGGTGACGTTGCCGATCGGATGCAGGCGCGGATCGACCAGCACCACATGGTAGAACTGATCCGGAAGATCTTCGGAGTTGCGCATGAAATCAATGGCCTGGCCGACATTCCAGTGCTCGGGCGCCATTACCACCTCGCGCTGCATCAGGCGGCCGGCGGAGTTTTCCGGATAGCTCAGGGATTGTTCGACCGCGACCCGGTCGGCGTCTTCCAGCGCGTCCAGAATGGCTTCCTGCTGCGGCACCTCCAGATCTTCCAGCAGGTCGACGACATCGTCGCTGTCCAGCTCCCGCACCGCGTCGGCCAGAACCATGGGGTTCAGGATCGAGATCACCTCTTCGCGGATGCTCTCGTCCAGTTCCGACAGGATCTCGCCGTCGAACTCCCGGTCGTAAAGCCGGATCAGGCTGATCCGGTCATCGGAATCGATCTGTTCCAGAAGGTCGGCGATATCCGCCGCGTGCAGATCCTCAAGCAGCTCTGTCAGGGTCTGCTGATCGCCCTGCTCGACCGCTTCCAGAACCTGCGCGACCATCTTGCGGTCGAGATCATAGGCATCTTCCTGAGGCTGATCGCCGGTGATGTTGTCGCCGCTGCTCATCTGATGCCCCCGGATTTTCTTGGTCATTGCCTGCAAAATAGTAGACGCCGCCGCCGGAAAACAATGGCGATGCCGCAATTTACCCGCGCCCCTTCGGCGGGTATCCTGCGCTGAGCCATTTTGCAAGGAAAGGGTTGGACGCATGGGCACCGGTTATATCCTGAAGGGGCAGGTTCTTGCCTTTTCCGCCTCTCCCTTTGCCGGGGAGCGCCCGCAGGATACGGCCCGGCTGCTGGACGCCGTGGCGGTGCAGGACGGGCGGATTGCGGGCACCGGCACGCTGTCGGAGATGCAGGCGCTGCTGCCGGAGGCGGAGACCGTGGATCATTCCGGCAAGCTGATCTTGGCCGGCTTTGTCGATGCCCACGTGCATTACCCGCAGACCGCGATCATCGCCAGCTGGGGCAAGCGTCTGATCGACTGGCTGAACAGCTATACCTTCCCGGAGGAAATGCGGTTCGGCGACCGCGCCTATGCGGATGAAACCGCAGGCCGCTACCTGGACCTGACTGCGGCCCATGGCACCACCACGGTTTGCAGCTACTGCACCATTCACCCTGAAAGCGCGGATGCGTTCTTTGCCGCGGCACAGGCGCGCGGGCAGCGGGTGGTTGCGGGCAAGACCTGCATGGACCGCAACGCGCCGGAGGGCCTGCGGGACACCGCGCAGTCGGCCTATGACGACAGCGAGGCGCTGATAGCGCGCTGGCATGGGGTCGACAGGCTGGAATACGCGATCACCCCGCGGTTCTCTCCCACCTCAACCCCGGTTCAGCTGGAGGCAATGGGCGCGCTCTGGGCCAAGCATCCAGAATGCCTGATGCAGACGCATCTGAGCGAGCAGACCGACGAGATAGAGTGGGTGAAATCGCTGTTCCCGCAGGCCCGCGACTATCTGGACACTTACGAGGAGTTCGGCCTCTTGGGCGCCAAAGGCCTGTACGGGCATGCCATCCACCTGGAGGAGCGCGAGCGGCTCCGGTTGCGCGAATACGGCGCGGCGCTGATCCATTGCCCGACGTCGAACACCTTCATCGGCTCCGGCCTGTTCGACATGGCCGGGCTGATGGCAGAGGGGCAGCGGATCGGCCTTGCCACCGACACCGGTGGCGGCTCCAGCTTCTCGATGCTGCGCACCATGGCGGCAGCCTATGAGATCGGCCAGCTGCGCGGCACGCCTCTGCACGCGGCGCAGCTGTTGTGGCTGGCGACACAGGGATCTGCCACGGCGCTGCGGATGGAAGGGAAGATCGGCAACATCGCGGCAGGCATGGAGGCGGACCTGGTGGTGCTGGATCTGGCCTCCACCCCCGCCATTGCTCAGCGGTCCGAGCGGGCCCAAGATATCTGGGAAGCGGTGTTCCCGACCATTATGATGGGGGATGACAGGGCCATCGCCGAGGTCTGGATCGGAGGCCGGCGGGTTTAGGAGAGGCGCCGACGCGCCTCTGCCTCCGGCTTGAGTATTTTGGCAAAGAAGAAGGGCTGTGCCCTTAAGTCATCAGCTGCCGTGCCAGCTGGCCGTGGCGTTCAATCAGGCTAGGCAGGTCCAGGGTGGTCAGCTCGCCGCCGCGGATGATCTGCTTGCCCTCGACAAACAGGTGCTTGACCTGGGTCGGGCCGGCCAGCAGCAGCGCGGCGGCGTCCCAGCTGCCGCTGGAGGCCACGCCCCTGGTGTCCCATATGGCGATGTCGGCGCGTTTGCCCGGCTCCAGCCGGCCGCAGTCGGGACGGCCCAGCACATCGGCGCCGCCGCGGGTGGCAATTTCCAGTGCTTCATAGGCGCTCATCGCATCCGCGCCGTTTGCCACCCGCTGCAGCAGCATGGCCTGACGCGCCTCGGCGCTGAGGCTGGCCATGTCGTTGCTGGCAGAACCATCGACCCCGAGGCCCACCGGCACGCCTGCGTCGCGCATCGCGCGGACCGGCGCAATGCCGCTGCCGAGGCGGCAGTTGGAACAGGGGCAATGGGCCACCCCGGTGCGGGTTCTGGCAAAGAGATCAATCTCTTGCACGTCAAGCTTGACGCAGTGCGCGTGCCAGACATCGTCGCCGGTCCAGCCCAGCGCCTCGGCATACTGGCCGGGGCGGCAGCCGAATTTCTCCTCGGAATAGGCGATATCTTCGTCGTTTTCGGCCAGGTGGGTGTGCAGCATCACGCCCTTGTCGCGGGCCAGCAAGGCGGAATCGCGCATCAGCTCTCGGCTGACGGAAAACGGCGAGCACGGCGCCAGGCCGACGCGGCACATAGAGCCTTCTTCAGGGTCGTGGAAGGCGTCCACCACCCGGATCATATCGTCAAGGATCGCGCGCTCTTCCTCGACCAGGCTGTCGGGCGGCAGGCCGCCATCGCTTTCGCCGATGCTCATGGCGCCGCGGGTCGGATGAAAGCGCAGGCCCACATCGCGGGCGGCGTGAATGGTGTCCTCGAGCCGGGCGCCATTGGGATAGAGGTACAGGTGGTCGGAGCTGAGCGTGCAGCCCGACAGCGCAAGTTCGGCAAGGCCCAGCTGGGCGGAGACGAACATCTCGTCCGGGGTGAACCGCGCCCAGATCGGGTAAAGCCGCTGCAGCCAGCCGAACAGCAGCGCATCCTGCGCCCCCGGCACCGCGCGAGTCAGGTTCTGGTAGAGATGGTGATGGGTGTTCACCAGCCCGGGGGTAACGACGCAGCCTCGGCCCGAAACCACCTCTCCGCTGGTTTGCAGCCCCTGCCCCACAGCGGCAATCACACCGCCGCGGATCAGCACATCGGTGCCATGCAGCACACGGCGGGTGTCGTCCATTGTCAGGACGGTATCGGCATTTTGAATCAGGATCTCTGTCATATCCACACACTCCAATAGACAGCCCGCTTCATGGGAATGTGTGATCGGCCGATGGAAAACGGGCGAAGAACCGGCCTGGATGGAAACTACAGGCCGGGACCGCCGGTTTCAACCCGTTTACGTCTTGCGCAGCAGTTCCAGCGCGGCGGCGTGGATCTCCGCATTGGCCGCGGCCAGGGCACGGCCGCCATTGTGGGCCGGGTTGCCGTCCCAGTCAGTCACGATGCCGCCGGCCGCCTGGATCACCGCAATCGGCGCCTGAATGTCATAAGCGTTGAGGCCGGCCTCGATCACCAGATCCGCCTGGCCTGCCGCCACCAGCGCATAGGCATAGCAATCCATGCCGTAGCGCGTGAGCTTGGCTTGCGCCGCGACGCGTTCAAAGCCTGCGCGCTCTTCAGAGGTTCCGATTTCGGGGAAGGTGGTGAACAGAATCGCATCCGAGAGCGCAGCGGTGCTGCGGGTTTTCAAGGGCATTTCGCCCAGCGGGCCGGTCATCGAAGCGATCTCCGCTCCGCCGCAGAAACGCTCTCCGGTGTAGGGCTGGTCGATCACGCCGAGGAACGGGCCGGTTTCATCCGCCAGTGCAATAAGCACCCCCCAGGTGGGCGTGCCGCTGATGAAGCCGCGGGTGCCGTCGATCGGGTCCAGCACCCAGGTGCGGCCGGAACTGCCAGCCTTGGCACCGAACTCCTCGCCCAGAATGCCGTCCAGAGGGCGCAGCTCTGCCAGCACCGCGCGCATCGCCTGTTCGGCGGCGCGGTCGGCCACTGTCACCGGATCAAACCCGCCTTCGAGCTTGTTCTCGGCATTCAAGGAGGAAGTTCTGAAATGCGGCAGGATGGCAGCGCGCGCCGCGTCTGCCATCCTGTTCGCTACGTCAAGGTCCGTGAGTGATGCCTGTGTCATACCCGAACGGGTGCCACTCAGGCGCTTTTATTGCAAGCGCAAACCCCGCCACTCACCGGTTTTGCGCTGCAATTCCCTGACCTGCCCGGATCCAGGTCCGGGCCATGCTCCGTCTCAGGCGACGTCGCTCAGCACGCGGGCCAGTTCAAACAGGCGGCGGCGCTGATTTTCCGGGATCGAATAATAGGACCGCACCAGATCAAGGGCTTCCTTGTCCCCCATCAGATCCTCAGGCACGGAGGCCTTTTCGGCCGGGGCCTTGCCTTCTTCCTGCAAGCCTTCAAAGAAGAAGCTCACCGGCACTTCAAGTGCATCGGAAATGTCCCAAAGGCGGGACGCGCTGACCCGGTTGGCTCCGGTTTCATACTTCTGAATTTGCTGGAACTTGATGCCGACCTGCTCGGCGAGCTGCTGCTGCGTCATGCCAATCAGCCACCGGCGGTGGCGGATGCGCTTTCCCACATGCACGTCTACGGGATGAGCCATGCGTTTCTCCTAACTGTCATTGTGGCCAAAACCCGGACCGCTCTACCAATCAAACTGTTCTGGAAGCTTCAAATGCTTGCCGGAAACTCGTTTCCCCATCAGCGCGATCAGTCTTCAACCTCTGAGCAAAAGTGTACAACCCTTGCGGTTGATTGCAAGGCCACCGTCACCCCTTACGGGGCCTTATAACCCAAGCGCATGATTTCATGCAGCATTTTTTTAAATGTTTTATTGCCAACCCGCTGCGGATCGCGTACCTCCCCAGAAATAGCGAGGTGCAGCCCGCAGGCGAGCACCGGCAGTGTGCCCCGGCGAATCAAGCCGATTCCCGCAAAAGGTGAGGAGAACACATGCAGGCTTTCCAAGTCTCCGCTTTTGACAGCCCGGCCGCCCTGACGGAAACGCACTGCCCGGCCCCCGGTCCGGGCGAAGCGGCCGTTGCCCTTCACGCCTGCGGCCTGAACTTTGCCGATCTGCTGATGATGAAGGGCTCGTATCAGGATACGCCGGAGCCGCCCTTCACCCTGGGCCTGGAAGCAGCCGGGGTGGTGACAGCGCTTGGCGATGGCACGGAAGGCTTTGACGTTGGCGACCGGGTGGCGGTCTTCGGCGGCTCCGGAGGGCTGGCAGAGGCCGGTGTCTTCGATGCCGCGCGGCTGATCCGGATTCCGGATTCGATGAGTTTCGAACATGCTGCGGCCATGCAGATCGCCTACGGCACCAGCCATATGGCGCTGGATCACTGCGCCCGTCTGCAGCCGGGAGAAACGCTGCTGGTCACCGGCGCGGCGGGTGGTGTCGGGCTGACCGCGGTGGAGATCGGCAAGCTGATGGGCGCCACGGTGATCGCCCAGGCCCGCGGCCGGGACAAGCTGAATGTGGCCGCTGCCGCAGGCGCCGACCACCTGGTTGATGCCGGCCAGGACCTGCGCAGCGCGGTAAAGGCGCTTGGCGGGGCCGATGTGGTCTATGACGCCATTGGCGGCGATGTGTGGAAGGCCGCCTTCCGCTCTGCCAATCCCGGCGCGCGGCTGCTGCCGGTGGGCTTTGCCGGCGGCGAGGTGCCGCAGATACCGGCCAACCATCTGCTGGTGAAAAACCTGACCGTGATCGGTTTCTACCTGGGCGGCTACATGAAATTCCGCCCCGATGCGGTGCGCCAGTCCTTCGAGACGCTGTTTGCCTGGCACGGCGAAGGCCGCATCAAGCCGCATATCAGCCACACGCTGCCACTGGCGCAGGCCGCGGAGGGGCTGGAACTGCTGCGCAGCCGCAAATCCACCGGCAAGGTGGTGATCACCATGGGCGGCAGCTGACGAGCTGCACGGGCGCTTCAGCAGCGGCGCTTCTCCCGCCCGCCGACAGCGCATTCCCGCGAAATGCACTGCAGCGGTTAGACCAGGCTCGGCGCCAAGGACGCGCTGGCGAAGCCAGGGCAGCCTGCTGGCGCGGGAGCTCCGCCCTGCCCGGCGGCACCGGCATATTCCTTGCGGAGGCCCGGACCTGAACCGCAGCCATGCGCTTCGCCAAAGGGTCAGCTGGCGGCCCTCAGCGGTGTGGCCCACAGCCCCTGGAAGCCTTGCCGGATGAACTCGGCCAGCTCCTCGACATAGGGCGCCCGTACGCGCTCTGCCCCGTAGAGGTTGATGTGCTGCATGGGCAGCTCAGGCAGGCCGCAGCTCTGGGTGATCAGCTCCTGGTATGACGGCTGAGTGCCCTCCAGCAGCACGCCGACGGCCAGATCGGCACTGACAGTTGCCTCAACAGTGCGGTCGGAATCGCTGTCCAGTGCCATTTCCCATTCGATGCCGGCCTCATCCAGCGCCGCCGTCGCCACCGGGCGGAAGCTGCAGTTGCGGCAGAAACCGAGCCGCAGGGGACGCTGCCGCCAGACCGCCCCGTCCGGCGCGCCGACCCAGCGCAGCGGCATGCTGTGGATCGTCTCGCCGCCCTCGCCTGCGCCGGTTTCTGTGGTCAGGATCAGGTCGAAGGCGCCGCGCGCAAACTCCGTCTTCAGGTCGCGGGTGTTGGAGGTGCAAAGGTTCACGTTGACCCGCGGGTAGCTGAGGCTGAACCGCTTCAGCACCTGCGGGATGACCGGATGCACCACGTCATGCGGCACCCCCAGCAGCACTTCGCCCTCAAAGGCCTGGTCGGTCAGCCGGCTGATCACCTCGTCATTCAGCGCCACCATCTTGCGGGCATAGCCCAGCATCTGCTCGCCTTCCGCCGTCAGCGCAATGGTGCGGCCGGACCGGTCCAGCAGTTCCAGCCCCAAGAGCTCCTCCAGCCGCTTCATCTGCATCGAGACCGCCGACTGGGTCAGATGCAGGAAACCAGCGGCGCGGGTCACCCCGCCGTATTCCGCCACCGCCACAAAAGAGCGGAGCGTGGTGATATCGAGATTTCTTACCATCACAAAACCTGATTCATTGGATCAAAAACATTCGTTTTAAAAATATGCCATACCGGCCCATATTCATCAACACAATTGATCGCCCAAAAGGGAAGCATCACAAACACAACTGAAGGACCAAAGCCATGACTCTCGCAACCTCCGCCTGCTCCTCCTCCTGCACCGCCGCCAAGCCGCAGCTGTCCCTGACCGCGCGCCTGCGCCTTCACCTGACCGCCTGGCGCCAGCGCCGCCAGCTGGCGCGGCTGGATGCGCGCGCCCTGGAGGATATCGGCGTGACCCGCGCCCAGGCGGACGCAGAGGCGCGCGGCGGGTTCTGGAAAGCGCCGGATCACTGGAGCCACTGAGACGGCCTGGCCTCAGCCAGCACCCACTTTTCAGACGGGCTGCCGCCGCGCAGCCCGTTTGGTTGTTTTTCATGTATTTCTTTGCTCGAAATACTTGAACCGAACTCCGCTTCACCCGATATTTGGCAGGAAAGCTGCGGCCCGCGGTCCTGTACGTGTGCCGGCAGCGAGGGAGTAGATTACGGAGACCATTCCAAATGGCACAATTCGACACCATCCGCTCTGCCGCAGGCGCCCGCGCCCAGCAGATTGATGAGGGCCTGCGCGCCCATATGAACAAAGTCTATGCCACCATGTCGGCAGGCACGTTCATCACCTTCCTGGCCGCCTGGGCGATTGCCGGGCTGGCGGTCACTTCGGACCCGGCCAACGCCGTGGCCCAGCTGAGCGCTGACAAGTACCTGACCAACATCGGCTATGCGCTGTACGCGTCGCCGCTGAAGTGGGTCATCATGTTTGCACCGCTGGCCTTTATCTTCGGCATCGGCGCTGCCGCCAACCGCATGTCCGCAGCCGGCGTGCAGCTGCTGTTCTATGTCTTCGCGACCGTGATGGGCCTGTCGATCAGCTCGATCTTCCTGGTCTTCACCGGCGAAAGCATCGTGCAGGTGTTCCTGATCACCTCCATCGCCTTTGCGGGCCTGTCGCTGGTGGGCTATACCACCAAGAAGGACCTTTCGGGCATGGGCGCCTTCCTGATTATGGGCCTGATCGGCCTGATCGTGGCCTCAATCGTCAACATCTTCCTGGCGTCCTCCGCCATGGCGTTTGCGATCTCGGTGATCGGTCTGCTGATCTTTGCGGGCCTGACCGCATATGACACCCAGCGCATCAAGAACGACTACCTGCAGATGGCCCACGCGGGCGACCAGGAGTGGCTGGCAAAGTCCGCGATCATGGGCGCGCTGAGCCTCTATCTGGACTTCATCAACATGTTCATGATGCTGCTCCAGCTGCTTGGCAACCGCGAATAACCGCAGGCCACACACCAAAACAGCAAGGGGCGGATCACAAGGATCCGCCCCTTTTCATTTGGACAACAATAACAAGGGGAACACCCATGAAAATCATTGAGATCCCGGCGGCAGAGGCAGACCGTTTGCTGCCGCTTCTGCAGGACCTTCACGCCCTGCACGCCGAGCATCAGCCGGAGCGCCACGTTCCAGCGCCCGGCAGCAGCGATCTGGCCGCCTGGCTGCAGGACTGGCTGCAGCAGGACAACGTCTTTGCCCTGGCCGCAGAAAGCCCCCAGGGGGCGCTGCTGGGCTATCTTATCTATGAATTGCAGGACCGCCCCGCCCTGCCCGTCCGCGCCGCCGAGAAACGCGCCATGCTACACCACATCTCGGTGACCGAAGCCTGGCGCCGGATGGGCGTCGGCAAGGCGCTGGTGGAGGCGATGAAGACGCGGGCGCTGGCAGAGGGCGCCACGGTGATTGCGGCCACCTATGCGCCGTTCAACAGCGCCTCGGCGGCGCTGATGCAGGGCATGGGGATGGAACCGGTGCTGACCGTGGCAGAGTGGCGCGCCTGAGGTCAGGAACCGGAACAATCAAGACCGGCGGAGATGGCAAATGCCCCCTGCCGGCCTGCAACCTTACGGAGGGTTCCCTCCATGCGGCAGCCAGAGGCGCTGCGGAGCAGCTCACTCAGCTCCGCCTCCGCGATTTCGGGCAGAACCGGCACCGGGCTGGTTTCAGGGACGCTCAGCACCGCCACACCGGCACTGCCTGAGCGCACTAGGTTCAACGCCAGCCTGCGCCCGTTCAAGCGCACAAAGCTTGCTTCCAGCGCCTCTCCCTGCCGCGGTGCTCCCGCCGCAACCGGCAAGGGTATTGCAGTGACGGGCGGTGGCAACGGCACCGCCACCTTTGCCTCAAAGAAACTTGAGACCGGTGCCCCGGCCAATGACAGTACCGCTGCCAGCAACAAAACCCTCACAACACATCCACCCGTTTACTTTTACCCACGGTTGTCAGTCTAATCGGCAAATGGGGCAACAAGATGCCGGGCTGTCGGGTAATCCCCGCGGCATTTTCCAACAATTGAAGGCAGCAGGCAGATGAAGCAGCCCGCATCCCAAAAGAAAACGGGCCGCGCTGCGCGCGACCCGTTTCCGGAAATCATCTCGTAAGGAAGGCTTACTTGATTTTGCCTTCTTTGTACTCGACGTGCTTGCGCACAACCGGGTCATACTTACGCACAACCATTTTCTCGGTCATGGTGCGTGCGTTTTTCTTGGTCACATAGAAGTGGCCGGTGCCCGCGCTCGAGTTCAGGCGGATCTTGATGGTGGTCGGCTTCGCCATGGTGCTTCTCCTGCGTCCGAAAAGGCAGGGGCCTCTCGGTAAATTCCTATCTGAAGCCCGGCTTTTACCCGCCCTGCGCCCCAAGTCAACAGCCAAATCGCCCGGAACTCACCCCGGAAGGCCGATTCTGCCTCCCCGGGAGGCGGAACCGGGGCTTCAAGCGGCTTCCCCCAGCAAGGACGCGGTGAAACATGGCCTTAACAGCTGTTTGCCCCATTTCATCGGCATACCTAGCCGCGCCACACACCGAAAGCCCTGCCGATGCCTGAGCACAGGGAACCCCGCCAGACAGATCCGCAGCCGAATCTTCTGGTGCGCGCTGTCGCGGGCTTCACGATCTCTCTGCGTTACAAGCTTCTGGCAGCCTTTCTGACCGGAACCGGATTGGTGATTGCCCTCGCTCTGCTTGGATTGCAAACACTGCAGCAAGCGAACGAGCGGACCAAGCAGCTGATCCGAGACCAGCAGCAGATCGCGGCTTATAACCGGTTTTATCAAAGCGCGGGCGACGCGCTGGCCTTTGCACTTGCCAGCATTTCAGAAACACCAGGACGCATGGGACTGCCTGCGGCACAGGCCTTGAATGAAGCCAATGACCTGACGGTCATTGTCGCCCGCCATGTGCGGCAAGTGGAGCGGCAGAACCTGCCCCGGGACGAGCGGCTGTCCGACCTGCAGCGGACTGCGCAGCGCCTGCCGCCTGCCGCATCAGCCCTTGCACAGGCGCGTCAGACCGGCGGCACAGCGCGTGTGGCTGACCTGGTCGAAAAGCAGTTCACCCCGATCGCCCTGAGCATTCAGCGCGATGCCTATACAATCGCCAAGGATATTGAGGCCCGGATGAACCTGCGCGCACAAGAGACCGCACGGGCCTACGTCCGCGCCCGGGCCTTGGTCATCGGGGCGAGCGTGGCCGCGGTTCTGCTATCGCTGCTCGCGGGCTATGCAATTTCCTCCTCCGTGCTGTGGCCGGTGGAGCAGATCGGCCGCACCCTGAGTGCTGTCGCCTCCGGGAATTTCACGGCCAAGGCCACGGTTCCCAACCGGGATGAATTCGGCGGGCTGGCACGGAACGTGAACAGCATGAGCCGGGAGCTGGGCGCCCTGTACGAGGAGGTCAATGCGCAGAAGGAGGAGCTGCAATCCTGGAACAGCCAGCTGGAGCGCAAGGTGGCGCAGCAGGTCGCCGAACTGGAGCGGACTAACCGGCTGCGCCGCTTCCTGCCGGAGCCGGTGGCGCAGATGATCGTGGAGGCGGGCAGCGGCAGCACCCTGCTGAACAGCCAGCGCCGCACCGTGACGGTTCTGTTTGCCGACCTGCGCGGCTTTACCGCCTTTGCCAGCGCGGTTGCGCCGGAGCAGGTGATTGCTGCGCTCAACGCCTTCCACCAGGCCGCCGGTCCGCTGATTGAACAGGCAGGCGGCACGCTGGAGCGGTTCCTGGGCGACGGCCTGCTGGTACTGTTCAACGCGCCGCTGCCCTGCGAGGACCCGGCCGGGCAGGCGCTGGCGCTGGCGCAGCAGATGCAGGCGGCCTTTCCCGGCGCCCTGAGACTGTTTCAAACCGGCGGCAGCCGGATCGGACTGGGGATCGGGCTTGCCACCGGCGAGGCGACGCTGGGCCAGATCGGTTTCGAAGGGCGGCTGGACTATGCGGCAATCGGCGCGGCGCCGAACCTGGCGGCCCGGCTCTGCGAGCAGGCGCAAAGCGGGCAGATCCTGCTGTGCGAGGCCACCGCCCAGGCCATTGGCGCCGGCCTGCAGAAAGCCGGCAGTTTCGAGTTGAAGGGCATACCCGGAGCAGCCGCTGCCTATGAACCGGAAAAACGCGCAGAAGGCCTGTAAGCCGGATCCTGTCCCCCCTGCCCCGTAAGGCAGGGATCGATGGCCATTCATCTAGGCGGCGCATTGCTGCGCCGCTCAAGCTGCCAACCCGGTCCCTCTCGGCTGAAGCGAACCTAGCGGCGGTATCCCGGCGGACCGGAACCAGCCCGCGCGGGGACCCTATTTGGCATTGCTCCCGGTGGGGCTTGCCGTGCCGCCCCTGTTGCCAGGGGCGCGGTGGGCTCTTACCCCACCGTTTCACCCTTACCAGCCCGGAGGCTGGCGGTCTGTTTTCTGTGGCGCTTTCCGTCGGGTTTCCCCGCCCGGGCGTTACCCGGCACCGCTGCTTCATGGAGTCCGGACTTTCCTCGCGGAGCGGACGCTCCCCGCGGCCATCCAGCCTTCTGCGCGAGGGGAGGCGTAGGAACAACGGCGCACGGCGTCAAGCGGATAGTACAGAACCAGGCCGTTCCTTCAGGCGAGCGGCAGGAAGTCTTCGGCCGTGAGCGGACCGCGCGCCCAGGGGCGGAACCGGAGGCGCACGGCGGCCAGCAGCGTTTCATCATCTGAAGGCGCCGTGAAACCGGCGGTGGCGGCGGCGGCGCGGAAGTGCGCGAAGGTCACCGTCTGCGGCAGAGGTGCGCCCCCGCCATCCGCAGCCAGGCCCTGCCGGGCCAGGCGCGCCCAGTCAAAGCGGGGGCCGGGGTCGCACTTTCTCCCCGGCGCCATGCAGGAATGACCGATCACCCCCTCAGGCGGAATGTCCCGGCGCTGCATGATGCCGCGCATCAGCGCCTCAAGCGCCGCCATCTGCGGTTCGCTGAACGGGTGGCTGCCGAGGTTGTCGAGTTCGATGCCGATGGAGCGGGAATTGATGTCTTCCTGCCCTGCCCACTCGCCTGCGCCTGCATGCCAGGCGCGGCAGTCTTCTGCCACCATCTGCCATAGGGTGCCGTCTGCACCAATCAGGTAGTGGGCAGAAACCTCCGCAACCGGATCGCACAGCCGCTCCAGTGCGGCCTCAGCGGTCTCCATGGCGGTGTAGTGCAAAACAATCAGGGACGGCGTCAGGCCGTCCCTGCGGGGCCCGAAGTTCGGGCTGGGATGCCAGAGGGCGCCTGACTGATCAGGCGTCATCAGTTCTGGACGGCCAGCCGGTAGGGGGCCGGATCCCAGCCGCAGGCAAAACCGTCGCCATCCGGGTCCAGCGCCTTGCGGTCGCGCTCCGGGCCGCCGCTCTCGAGGAAGGCAACCTGGGCCTGGTCCGGCGAAGCGAATTCGGCGCAGTTGCGCGCGCTGCGGGCCTTCAGGTTGATGCCTGCGCGGGTGTAGAGGCGCACGCCCTTGGGGTTGGAGGTGCTGAGCGCGTATTTGACGATGTTCGGCCCGCTATCGCCGGCGCGTTCCGGCACCGCGGTCGGCTGCACCTGCTGGTACTGCGACCGCTGGCGCTGCAACCGCTCAGCATCGCTTTCGATGGACTGGCGCGAGGCCACTGCCTCAAAGTCGTTCTCGTCGGAAATGCCCGCGTTGCCGCTCATCTGCGGCGCCGGGTTGGCGGGGCTGGCATCCAGCGGCGCCGTGCCGGAAGTGCTGCGGGACGCGGCAAGGGCGGCCTCGGTCTGGCGGGCAATATCGGCGTCGCTGGAAGACACCGCAGCGGTGCTGAAGGTGCCGGCCGTGGTATTGGAGCCGCTGCTGCGCGGCGCAGCCCCTGACGGGGACGGCACGGACTCTGTCGATACCCGTGCAGGCGGCACCAGCGGATCGCCATTGATGGTCGTGCCGGCGGCCGGCGGCGGTGCAAACGGGTCGCCGTCGATGCCAACGCCCGCGGCGCTGTCCGGAACCTGAGGGGAACAGGCAGCCATAACCAGAAGGCTGCCTGCGGCGGCGTAAGATGCGAATGCGCGCATGGGGTACCTGTCAGCTCTGCTCAATTGCTTGCGCAGAGGTTTACCACCATTGCTGCGGCTTGGCTACAAAGCCGGCCGCATTCTCCAGCGCATAGGCAGTGTTCAGCAGATCGCCCTCTTCCCAGGGTTTGCCAATGAGCTGCAGACCCAGCGGCAGGCCTTGGGAATCCAAGCCTGCAGGCACCGCAACACCGGGCAGGCCTGCCAGATTCACGGTAACGGTAAAGACGTCGTTCAGATACATCTGCACCGGATCCGCCTCGGTCATCTCGCCCAGGCCAAAGGCCGCGGACGGGGTGGCGGGGGTCAGGATCGCATCGACGCCGGCAGCAAAGGCGTCCTCGAAGTCCTTCTTGATCAGGGTGCGGACGCGGCGGGCGCGGTTGTAATAGGCGTCGTAGAAGCCTGCCGACAGCACGTAGGTGCCGACCATGACGCGGCGTTGCACCTCATGGCCGAAGCCCTCGGCGCGGGTCTTCTCGTACATCTCGGTGATGCCGTCGCCCGCTTCCAGCGTGGCGCGGCGGCCGTAGCGGACACCGTCGTAACGCGCCAGGTTCGAAGACGCCTCTGCCGGGGCAATCACGTAATAGGCGGGCAGCGCATATTTGGTGTGGGGCAGCGAGATATCGACGATCTCGGCACCGGCTGCTTTCAGCATCTCGGCGCCGTCGGCCCACAGCTTCCCGATCTCGCCCGGCATGCCGTCCATGCGGTATTCCTTGGGGATACCGATCTTCTTGCCGCGGATGTCGCCGGTCAGCATCGCTTCGAAATCCGGCACCGCCAGTTCGGCAGAGGTCGAATCCTTGGGGTCGTGGCCGCACATGGCTTCCAGCATGATGGCAGCATCACGCACCGATTTGGTCATCGGCCCGGCCTGATCCAGCGAGGAGGCAAAGGCGACAATGCCCCAGCGCGAGCAGCGGCCGTAGGTCGGCTTGATGCCGACGGTGCCGGTAAAGGCCGCAGGCTGGCGGATCGAGCCGCCGGTGTCGGTGCCGGTGGCCGCCAGGCAGAGGTCGGCGGCAACGGCAGATGCGGAGCCGCCGGAGGAGCCGCCCGGGGTCAGCTGGGCGTCGTCATTGCCGCGGCGCCAGGGGCTGACGGCATTGCCGTAGACGGAGGTTTCGTTGGAGGAGCCCATGGCGAACTCATCCATGTTCAGCTTGCCCAGCATGACGGAACCGGCATCGGCCAGTTTCTGCGAAACCGTGGATTCATACTCCGGCTTGAAGCCTTCGAGGATCTTCGAGGCCGCCTGCGAGGGCACGCCTTTGGTGCAGAACAAGTCCTTGATGCCGACCGGCAGGCCGCACATGGAGGGGGCACCGCCCGCCTTGATGCGCTCGTCCGCAGCCTTGGCACGTTCCATTGCAATCTCGGGCGTCTTGTGCACGAAAGCATTGAGCGCATCAGCCGCGTCTATCGCCTTAAGGCAGGCTTCGGTCAGTTCAACGGAAGTGGTTTCGCCCTTGCGCAGCGCGTCGCGGGCCTCTGCCAGGCCCAGTTTGTTCAGATCGCTCATGTGTCTTACTCCACGACTTTGGGCACTGCGAAGAAGCCTTCGCGGGCGTCCGGCGCATTGGCCAGAACCTTGTCCTGCTGGCTGCCGTCGGTGACTTCATCCGCGCGGCGCTTGAGGCGCTGCGGGGTGACGGAGGTCATCGGCTCGACGCCCTCGACATCCACCTCGTTCAGTTGCTCGATGAAGCCCAGGATGTTGTTGAACTCGTCTGCCAGCGCCGGCAGCGCGTCGTCCTCGACCTTGATCCGGGCCAGTTTGGCCACCTTGGCGGCGGTGCTTTGGTCAATCGACATGGAAACCCTCATCTGGTGTTGGGTAGGCATTTACCGCCGTGCCGCCTGCGCTGCAAGCCGGCATGGGGCGTTCGCTGCGTTGCGCCGGCTTAACGGCGCCAGCGCGGCAAATTATCCGCAGGCTTCAATTCCATTTCGCAACAGGCCTGTTAGGCTTCCGCCAAGGACAACGGGAGGAGAAATGCGATGAAGATCATTTGGCTGGGCCATGGCTCATTCCGTATCGAAACAGGCGGCCTGGCGCTGCTGGTGGACCCCTGGCTGAGCGGCAACCCGGTGCTGCCGGAAGGCCAGCACGAAGCGGCGATTGCGGGCGCTACCCATATTCTGCTGACCCATGTGCATTTCGACCATGTGGTGGACGTGCTGCCGCTGGCAAAACGGCTGGAGGTGCCGGTGGTCGGGCAATACGACCTGATGGGCCTTTGGGGCGAGACCGAGGGCGTGCAGACCACCGGCTTCAACAAGGGCGGCACGGTGGACCTGGGCGGGGTCAAGGTTGCGATGGTACCGGCCTCGCACAGCTCCACCTTCAACACCCAGGACGGCCTGCGCACCGGCGGTTCGGAAGTGGGTTATATGCTGATGGCGGAAGGCAAGACGGTCTATCTGTCCGGCGACACCGCGATCATGGCCGACATGGAGTGGATGGGCGATTACTACAAACCGGACGTTGGCATCCTGTCGGCGGGCGGCCATTTCACCATGGACATGAATCAGGCGGCCTACGCGGCCAAGCGGTACTTCAACTTCAAGACGGTGATTCCCTGCCACTACAAGAGCTTCCCGGTCCTGGAGCGGGACGCCAAGGATCTGATCGAAGGGCTGCCCGGCGTCGATGTCATCGAGCCGGAAGTGATGAAGGCGATCGAAATCTGACCTGTCCGAGCGCGCGGAAAACCTCCCGCCCGCCGCCGGATCTGCCSGGCAGATCCGCTCCCGTTGGGTGTGGCGCCGGGCCTGGCGGCCCGGCGCGGGCGGAGATCAGGCCGCCGGTTTCATCTGCGGCACAGTAAAGGCCTGCCGGACGTTGGCGGCCTTTTCGCGGCAGATGCAGCCGCGGGCGTGGTCGTTGATCAGCCCCATCGCCTGCATGAAAGCAAAAACCGTGGTCGGGCCGACGAATTTCCAGCCGCGTTTCTTGAGCGCCTTGGACAGCGCCACGGACTCGGGACTGGTGGAGGCGGTCTGCGGCTCCGGCAAACCCTCCGGCTTTGGCTCATAGCTCCAGAAGAACGCCGCCAGCGACCCCGCCTCTGCCACCAGTTCCTGCGCGCGGGCGGCGTTGTTGATCACCGCCTCGATCTTGCCGCGGTGGCGGATGATGCCCTTATCCTGCAGCAGCCGCTCCACATCCGTCCCGCCGAATTTCGCCATCTCGTTGAAATCAAACCCGGCAAAGGCGGCGCGGAAGTTCTCGCGCTTGTCCAGAATGGTGCGCCAGCTGAGGCCGGACTGGAAGCTTTCGAGGCAGACCTTCTCAAACAGGCGGATGTCGTCTCCAACCGGGTAGCCCCATTCCTCGTCGTGGTACCGCAGGAAATCGGGGGCCGAGGCGCTCCAGGCGCAGCGGGGATGGCCATCGGCGGCGGTGACGGTGCGGCTCATTCGCCGCCCCGCAGGAAATCAAGCCGGGGATCCATCATGGTGGGCGCCACGCCGATGATTTCCGGCTCCACCACACCGCTGGTCACAAAAGGATCCTGCGCGATGCGGGCGGCCAGTTCCTCTTCGCCTTCACCTACGGCGAGGATCGCACCGCCCTCGCCATCGGTCATGGACCCGGCGGCAAGGAACACCCCGTCCTCAAATCCTTGCTGCAGCCAGGCCTTGTGCCCCTCCAGAAACTCGGCCAAGTGGTCCTTCTGCGCCGCAAGTGAAAGCAAAATAAAATACATGAGTATCTCCTGTGGTGTGTGTCAGGCAGGGTGATCCTTTGGCAGCTGATCCTGAAGCCAATTCAGCATCAGCTCTACTTCCCGGTTGATGAATTCCACATCACGGAACGCCTGCGCCAGCGTTGCCGCCCCCTGGCTGCGCGCCAGCAGGTGCATCGCCAGGGCATCCGATTCCGCGCCGCAGCCCATCTCCCCGAACTGGCCGCGGAGCCAGGTCCGGAACAGGGTGAAGATGGCATTGGCCTGATCCTGCGCCGCATGGTCCAGTTTGCTCAGTTCCGCCACCAGCGTGCCGACCGGGCAGCCGTAGAGAGTGATCTTGGCCTGGTTGGCGATCAGGATCCGGATGAAGCAGATGATCCGCTGTTGCGGACTGCCGCCCTCTGCCTGCCAGCCGTTCAGCATGGCGCGTATATTGGCCATGCGGCGCGCGATCACCGCTTCAAGGATCTCGTCCTTGGTCTTGAAATGATAATAGAAATTGCCGCGTGAGATGCCGACAGCCGCAGCAATATCCGCAAATGACGTGGCCTCGAACCCGCGCTCATAAAACAGCTGGTCGGCGGCTTCCGCGATCCGGTCTTTGGTGGTTTGCTGCGCCATCCGGCCCCTTTAGGACAATTGACCTAACCCCTTCTTAGGACAATCGCCCTAATCCGGCAACAGCAAAGTCAACCGCGGCGCATCACCTCAGCGCTCAGCGTTTCTGTGCGAAGAACTCCTTAAGCAGTGCGCTGGCCTCGCCTTCCGCAATCCCGTCATAGACTTCCGGCGCGTGATGCGCCTGCGGATGGGAGAACACGCAGGCACCATGTGCCACGCCGCCGGATTTGGGGTCGGCGGCACCATAGTACACCCGGCGGATGCGGGCGGCAGCAATTGCAGCGGCGCACATGGCACAAGGCTCCAGCGTCACATAGAGGTCATAGCCGGTGAGACGCTCACTGCCCAAAGCGGCACAGGCCTCGCGGATGGCCAGGATCTCGGCGTGGGCGGTGGGGTCGTTCAGCTCGCGGGTGCGGTTGCCCGCAAGGGCGGCGACGCTTCCGTCCGGCGCGATCAGCGCAGCGCCCACGGGAACCTCGCCGCGCGCTGCGGCCTCGCGCGCCTGGTCCAGCGCCTTGTCCATATGCGATTTGAATGCCATGCCCCTTCCTGCCCGCGATTGCCCGCTTTCGCAAGGCAGCGGAATGCTCTATGGCACAGGCATGAGCAAAACACCCGCATCCCCCAAGGGCAAACCAGGCCCGAAATCCCAGCCCCGCAAGGCTGCCGCCAAACCAGAGGCTGGCGCCTCGCCTGAGGGCGACCGCATCGCCAAGGTCCTGTCGCGCGCGGGTGTTGCCTCGCGCCGCGAGGCTGAGCGCATGATCGCCGAGGGCCGCGTGTCGGTGAACGGCAAGAAGATCGACAGCCCTGCGCTGAACGTGACCGCCGCAGACCGGATCAGCGTTGATGGACAGCCGCTGCCGGAGGCCGAGGCGCCGCGGATGTGGCTGTATTACAAGCCCACCGGTCTGGTGACATCGAACAGCGACGAAAAGGGCCGCAAGACCATCTTCGACGAGCTGCCGGAGGACATGCCGCGGGTGATGACGGTGGGACGGCTCGACCTCAACTCCGAAGGGCTCTTGCTGCTCACCAACGACGGCGGCATCAAGCGCAAGCTGGAGCTGCCTTCGACCGGCTGGCTGCGCCGCTACCGGGTGCGGATCAACGGCCGCCCGAAGGACGAGGATTTCTCCCCCTTGCGCAAAGGCCTGGTGATCGAGGGCGAGAAGTTCCAGCCGATGACCGTGTCGCTGGACCGCCAGCAGGGTGCCAATGCCTGGCTGACCGTAGGCCTGCGCGAAGGCAAGAACCGCGAGATCCGCCGCGCGATGGAGGATATCGGCTTTACCGTGAACCGCCTGCTGCGGGTGTCCTACGGGCCGTTCCAGCTGGGTGACCTGAAACCGGGCGAGGTCGAGGAGCTGCGCCCGCGTGTGGTGCGCGACCAGCTGGGGCTGGAGCCGGAAGAGGAAAAACCGGCGGCCAGGCCCACCCGCTCCCGCGGCGGCAAGCCTGCTGGCAGGCCGATGGGAAATCCGGCCGGAAAACCGACAGGAAAGGCACCGGGAAGACCGGGCAAACCCACTGGAAAACCTGCCGATCCGCGCGGCGGACGCCCCGCCCTGCGCGGCGGCGGCAAAGGCCCGGGCGGCAAGAATCCCCGCCGCTGAGCCGAATCCTGCAGACTTCCCCCTAGCAACACCGACTGCTATCCCCTAGATTTCCAATCAGTTAATCTTTGCTGGCGGTTTGGGGGGACTTTCGCGTGCAGAAACTTGCCTATGCTGCCCTGATGATCCTGATGCTGGGCCTCAGCACCGGCTGGATCGTGGGAGGCTGACCGCATGGCACAGCGTTACGGCGGCAAATACAGCCCCGGCAGCGACCCCGGGTTGCAAAACTCCGCTCCCAGGCAGTCTTACCGCAATGCCCAGGTGGATCCGGTCGGGGTGCGCGCCAACGTGATGTTTGTGCCGCCCGCCATCCTGGCATTGCTGTCATTAAACGACGGCGCCACTGGCCTGGCGCTGGGGCTGATCGGTGCGGGCCTGTGGACCGGCGGCGCCTTCCTGCTGCGCGAAGGGCTGAAGGCCGAAGCCGCCTATGCCGCCCGCAAGGTGGCGCGCAAGCCAGCCCTGCCCCGCAAGATCCTGGCAGCGCTGCTGGCAGGCGGCGGCGCGGCGCTGGCGGCGTGGAAAGCAGAGCCCGGCATCCTGATTGCCGCCATCTACGGCGCCGCGGCAGCAGGTCTGCACATCACCGCCTTCGGCATCGACCCGCTGCGCGACAAGGGCGTGGAGGGGGTCGACGGTTTCCAGCAGTCCCGGGTGGCCCGCGCGGTGGATGAGGCGGAGCAGAGCCTTGCCGCGATGACAGATGCCGCCCTGCGCGCCCGCGACCGCCGGGTGGAAGCGCGGGTGGAGCAGTTCCAGTCCGTCGCCCGCGAGCTGTTCCGCACGGTGGAAGAAGACCCGCGCGACCTGACCGCCGCCCGCAAGTACCTGACCGTCTATCTGCAGGGCGCCCGCGATGCGACGGTGAAATTCGCCGACATCTATGCCCGCAGCCAGGACGCCCAAGCCCGCGCCGATTACCTGGCGCTGCTGGACGACCTGGAACAGAATTTTGCCGCGCGCACCCGCAAGATGCTGGTGGAGGACCGCGCCGACCTGACCATTGAAATTGAAGTGCTGCGCGACCGTTTGCAGCGTGAAGGGGTCCATCTGGACCGGAATTGATTAGCGAGGAAGCCGTTCATGTCCGAAGCCGTTCAACAGAAAGCCGCCGAGGCCGAAGCCTTGGTCACGGAAGTCACCGCCATTGAACTGCCTGAACCCGTGGCTGAGGTGCAGCCGCTGGAGCAGGCCGATGAACCGACCAGCGAGGCGATCCGGCAGCGGATGGATCAGATCGACATGGGCGATACCAATTCGATCATCCATTTCGGCTCAGCCGCGCAGGAAGAGCTGCAGACCATCAGCCAGGCGATGCTGTCCGATGTGCGTAACAAGGATGTGGGTCCTGCGGGCGACTCCTTACGCAACATCGTGGCCACGATCCGCGGCTTTTCGGTCTCCGAACTGGACGTGCGCCGCAAGGCGACCTTCTGGGAGCGGCTGTTGGGCAAGGCCACGCCTTTCGTGAAATTCACCGCGCGGTATGAAACCGTGCAGGGGCAGATCGACCGGATCACCGACGACCTCCTTGGCCACGAGCACACCCTGCTGAAGGACATCAAGTCGCTCGACCTTCTCTATGAAAAGACGCTGCAGTTCTATGATGAGCTGGCGCTCTATATCGCGGCGGGCGAAGCCAAGCTGGCAGAGCTGGACAGCACCGCGATCCCGGCCAAGGAGGCCGAGGTGGAGGCCGCGCCGGAAGGCGACCAGGTGATGAAGGCGCAGGAGCTGCGCGACCTGCGCGCCGCCCGCGACGATCTGGAGCGGCGGGTACACGACCTGAAGCTGACCCGCCAGGTCACAATGCAATCGCTGCCCTCGATCCGGCTAGTGCAGGAGAACGACAAGTCGCTGGTGACCAAGATCAACTCGACCCTGGTGAACACCGTGCCGCTGTGGGAAACCCAGCTGGCGCAGGCGCTGACCATCCAGCGCTCGGCCCAGGCCGCTGCTGCGGTGCGCGACGCCAATGACCTGACCAATGAGCTGTTGACCTCCAACGCCGCCAACCTGCGCCAGTCGAACGAGATGATCCGCCAGGAGATGGAGCGCGGCGTCTTTGACATCGAAGCGGTGAAACAGGCCAATGCGGACCTGATCGGCACCATTCAGGACAGCCTCAAGATCGCCGATGAAGGCAAGGCCAAACGCGCTGCTGCCGAGGAAGAGCTGCAGAAGATGGAGGCGGAGCTGCGCGACACGCTGGCCGCCGCCAAGGCGCGGCGCGACGGGGTTGGCGACAACGCCGGCACCGCTGTGCCGGGTTAAGAAAGGCAGCGGGAGTGCAGGCAATCCATACACTTTGGAAGAGCGCAGCGGCCTTTGCCGGGCTAGCCGCTTTAAGCGCATGCCTGCCCTTTGACCAGGCAGAATCTCTAGTGCCGCAGGCCCGGCCTGCAGTGCCCCAGCCTGCGGTCTACAAACCCTCTGCCGACAGCGCCCAGCTGGCCTACTACTACAACGCACTGGAGCGGGACCTGCTGACCCGCGGCCTCTTGCGCACCGACGGCGGCGGCCCGGACACTCCCTATGACGCAGAGGATCTGGCTAGAAGCTTTGAACAGCTGGCGTTTTATGACGAATACGGAGGCGCAGGCATTGCCGACGGGCTTGGCCGCTGGGCCGGCCCGGTAAGGATCGCAGCGGAATTCGGCCCCTCGGTGCAAGCAGAACAGCGGGACCGGGACCGGGATACACTCGCCGACTATGCGGCGCGGCTGGCGCGGATCACCGGCCACTCCGTCAGCACCGTCAGCGGGCGGGCCAATTTCCACGTGATTTTTGCCAGCCTCGACGACAGCGCCTATGTCGCCGAGCGGGTGCGGGAACTGTTGCCCGCAATCAGCGCGCGCGACCTGTCGCTGCTGGCCGCGCCGCCGCGCAGCTTTTACTGCCTGGTGGTGGCAGGCGGGCCGCAAAGCGATCCGCTGTCCTATACCCGCGGGGTGGCGCTGATCCGGGCCGAACACCCCGACCTGGTGCGCAAGAGCTGCGTGCACGAGGAAGTGGCGCAAGGCCTGGGCCTCAGGAACGACAGCCCGCGCGCGCGCCCCTCGATCTTTAACGACGACGACGAATTTGCGCTGCTGACCAGCTTTGACGAAAAGCTGCTGCAGATGCTGTATGATCCAAGACTTAAGGCGGGGATGAGCCTGGAAGAGGCCCGCCCCATCATCCGCATTCTCGCCCGCGAGGCGATGGGCCGGGAATTGTAGGCCGCCACAGGAAGAGGACCTGAAACATGGGTATTTTCGATTTTCTCAAAGGCGAATTCATTGATGTCATTCACTGGGTGGATGACACCCATGACACCATGGTCTGGCGGTTCGAACGCGAGGGCCATGAGATCAAATACGGCGCCAAGCTGACGGTGCGCGAGGGCCAGGCGGCAGTGTTCGTGCACGAGGGCCAGCTGGCGGATGTGTTCACGCCGGGTCTCTACATGCTCGAGACCAACAACATGCCCATCATGACCACGCTGCAGCACTGGGACCACGCCTTCCAGTCGCCGTTCAAGTCTGAAGTCTACTTTGTCGACACCACCCGCTTCAGCGACCTGAAATGGGGCACCAAGAACCCGATCATCTGCCGCGACCCCGAATTCGGCCCGGTGCGGCTGCGCGCCTATGGTACCTACACGATCAAGGTGGCGGACCCTGCCCGCTTCCTGACCGAGATCGTCGGCACCGACGGCGAATTCACCATGGACGAGATTTCCTACCAGATCCGCAACATCATCGTGCAGGAATTCTCCCGCGTGATTGCAGGCTCCGGCATCCCGGTGCTGGACATGGCCGCCAATACCGCCGACCTGGGCAAGCTGGTGGCGGCGGAGATTTCCGGCACCCTGGCGGACTACGGCCTGATGATGCCGGAGCTGTACATTGAGAACATCTCGCTGCCGCCTGCGGTGGAGGAGGCGATGGACAAGCGCACCCAGATGGGCGTGCTGGGCGATCTGGGCCGCTACACCCAGTTTTCCGCAGCCGAGGCGATGACCGCCGCGGCCAAGACCCCGAACAGCGGCATGGGCGCAGGCCTCGGGATGGGCATGGGAATGGCGATGGCGCAGCAGATGGGCCAGGCGCTGCAGGGAGGCGCGGCTTCTCAGGCAGCGGGTCAGCCGTCCGGCCCATGGGGCGCACGGCCCGAACCCGCTGCACCGCAAAGGTCAGCGCCCGCGGCCCCGCCCCCGCCGCCGGTGGAGCATGTCTGGCACATCGCGGTGGACGGCCAGACCTCCGGCCCGTTCTCCAAGGCGCGGATGGGGCGGATGGCGCAGGACGGCACGCTGACGCGTGAAACCCATGTCTGGACCCCCGGCCAGGACGGCTGGAAACGCGCAGGCGAAGTGATGGAGCTGGCGCAGCTGTTCACCATCCTGCCGCCCCCCCCGCCTCCGCCAGCGCCGCCAGCCGGGTAGCACCTTCAAGAGGGCGGCAGACTGCCGCCCCCGCCAC
>NZ_WLCM01000080.1 GCF_013317235.1 Leisingera sp. ANG59
CAGGTGGGAAGACGTCCTTCGCGGGACGATGGGTGAGGCGAGTTCGCAATGGGTCCAGTTCCGGCAGCATCATGGCTGCCAGGCCGCGAGTCAGATTGGACCGCTTCACTCTTCTAATCCCATGATGGGAGGGCCAGCGTGCCGATCCCGAAGAGAAGCAAGGGCCCGCGAAAGACCTGAAGTCCTGCCGCGAATGACTGCTCGATGGCGCTTGACCAAAGAACGCCGAATAGAGAAGGACCCGTTGATCCCGCACAAGGCGCAGAACATGCAAATAGACCCTAAACCTGCAGATTTTCCGGGAATCTCCCTGCCTTAGCGACTCGTCGGCCGCGCCGATCCTGCGCATCATGCATACCGCAGCGAAAAATTATCCACAGGCCGTGAAACCTCGTCCGAAGGATCACACTCCTTGTAATTTCAATAGCTTGCGGTAATTTCATCCGAAATACACCATGCAAGGCGGGGAACCCGCAAGCCCGTCTGCAACCTCTAACTGAAGGAATCTATTGCACAACTGCGTTCGCATTGCGTATAGAAACGATAAATAAAGCGCTGACGCAAAACAGCGTTACTATCGAGAGGGCAGCAGGTGGCAGTAGCACTCCACATCAATCAGCGTATCCGCGAGAACGCGGAGAACCTCAGTGCGGCCCTCAACAGCCACATGCTGGCCAGTTTCGCGCCGGATGCAAGGAAGGAATTGCGCCTGTTCAGCGCCGGCGAGGCGGCAGAGATGCTGGGGATCTCCCCCAGCTTCCTGCGCAAGCTGCATTTTGACGGCAAATTCCCCGAGGTGCACACCACGCCGGGCGGCCGCCGCCACTATTCCGCCGCTGACCTGATGGAGATGCGCAAGATCCTGGATGCCGCGGCCAAGACCCCCGGCACCTACCTGCGCGGCCGCCGCGAAGGCGACAAGGTTCAGGTGCTGTCGTTCCTGAACTTCAAGGGCGGCTCGGGCAAGACCACATCGTCGATCCACACCGCGCAGCGGCTGGCGCTCAAGGGCTACCGGGTGCTGGCGGTGGACATCGACCCGCAGGCCTCCCTGACGACGCTTTTCGGCTACCAGCCGGAGGTCGATTTCCTTGAAACAGGGACGATTTATGACGCAATCCGCTATGAAGACCCCCTGCCCCTGCGCGACATCATCCAGGAGACCTATTTCGCCAATCTGGACCTGGCGCCGGGCGGGCTGATCCTGCAGGAATTCGAGCATGAGACCCCGCAGGCGCTGATCAACAACGTGCAGCCCGCGTTCTTCTCGCGCATGGCCGCGGCGCTGGAGGAGGTTGAGAGTGATTACGACGTCATCATCTTCGACTGCCCGCCGCAGCTGGGCTATCTCACCATGTCGGCGCTCTGCGCCTCGACGGGCGTGATCATCACCGTGGTGCCGAACATGCTCGACATCGCCTCGATGTCGCAGTTCCTGCAGATGTCAGCCGAGCTGCTGGACGTGGTTTCCAACGCGGGCGCCACGCTGGAGTTCGATTTTCTGCGCTTCCTGATCAACAGGTACGAGCCGAATGACGGCCCGCAGCAACAAGTGGTTGCATTCCTGCGGCAATTGTTCGGCGAGGAGGTCATGGTCGCCCCGATGCTGAAATCCACCGCGATTTCCGATGCGGGGCTGACCCAGCAGACGGTCTACGAGGTCGAAAGATCCCAGTTTCACAGGTCAACCTATGACCGTGCGGTCGATTCACTGAATCAAGTTAACGATGAAATAGAATCGCTCCTTCAACAGGCATGGAGGCGTTGATGGCACGCAAAGGCATTCTCAGCACGGCACTCAGCAGCCCCGCAGCATCCGCTGGCGGGCCGAAACCCAAGATGATGCCGCGCGGCGCGGTCGGGGCGCTGCAATCCTCGCTCAGCAAGCTGCAGGAAAGCGCGGTGCAGGAGATCGACCCGGCGCTGATCGACGACGCCGGGTATGAGGACCGTTTGGGCGGCGATGGCGCCCCGCATATCCAGCTGGTGGACAGCCTGCGGACCTACGGCCAGCAGGTGCCGGTGCTGCTGCGCCCGCACCCCAAGGCGCCGGGGCGGTTCGAGATCGTCTATGGCCGCCGCCGCCTGATGGCCCTGCGCGAGCTGGGGCTGCCCGTAAAGGCGATGGTGCGGCAGCTGGACGACCACGCGCTGGTGATGGCGCAGGGGCAGGAGAACACCTCCCGCCTGGACCTCAGCTTCATCGAGAAGGCATCCTTTGCGGCACAGCTGCAGAATGACGGCTATGACCGGCCGACAATTGCAGCGGCGCTGTCGATCGACCTGCCGATGGTGTCGCGGATGCTGAAGGTCGGCACGGCGTTTGACCTGCCCTTCCTGCGGGCGATCGGATCGGCGCCGGGCATCGGCCGCGACCGCTGGATGCTGCTGGTCAAGCTGTTCCAGGATCCCTCGGCGCGGTCCCGGGCGATCACCAGGACAAACCGGCCCGATTTCACCACCTTTGACTCCGACGGCCGGTTCGAGGCGGTTTTGGCACATGCCCGGAACACCCCCCAGGAGGTGAAACCGGCCCCTGCCCCGCCGAAAACCCGCGCCCTGCCCGGCAGCAACGGGGCCGAGGTCGCAGGCATCAAGACAACCGCCAAGGGCATCACCCTAACGATCTCCGGCAAGCACGCGCCTGGCTTTGATGCCTGGTTCGACGAAAACGCGGAAGCGATCATGGCAGAGCTTCACGGCCGCTGGCAAAAAGACCAGCCCGAGCAGCCGGAAGACTGAGCAAGAGCAGAGAAAACAGGACAGGAGGCACGTAAACAGGCAAAAGAAAAGCCCCCCAGGACATTACATCCCAGAAGGCCGTTCTCAGATTTAGCACCTTTGGAATAGCCTCTCAGACTCGTCAGTGTCAACTCTGTGCGCCGCACAGGGGCGGGTATTTTTTGTCTTTCGTGAAAAAATCATGGAACAGGCGTCCCAAATCGCATTTGGGCGGCAGGATCCGTGCGGCCGGCTGGCGGGTACTCACGACAAGTGGGACCTTCTGGCTGCGCTGACGCACGCCGCCGCGGAATTTGAACTGAGCCACCGCACCCTAGGCGTCTTGAAGGCGCTGCTGACGTTCTTCCCGGACCGCGCCCTGCCTGCGGAACCAGGCAGCGCCATCGTGTTCCCCTCGAACCGCAAACTGATGGAGCGGCTGAACGGGATGCCCGAAAGCACCCTGCGCCGCCATTTGGCTGCGTTGACCCGCATCGGGATTGTCAGCCGGAAGAACAGCCCCAACCGCAAACGCTACGCACGCCGGGTTGGCGAGGACACCGCAATGGCTTTCGGCTTCGATCTCTCTCCCCTCGCCCGCCACGCCGCCCAGATCTTCGGAACCGCATTGGAGGCGCAAGAGCGTGCCGCGCATCTGGCGGTGCTGCGCGACCGGGTTGCCGTGCTGCGGCAGGAGTTGCTGGACTTGGCTGACCAAACGGCAGAGACACTGCTGGACGCCGCCCGCAAACTCCTGCGCCGCAAACCCTGCGAGACAGAGCTGACCACGATGGCCGAAACCCTGCGCACAGAAATTGCCAGCCGGAAACCGGATGCCGCTCCCCAAGTTTCCGCTTTGCCCGCACCCAAACTGAGCGTCCCTGACAGCCAAAATGAGCGGCACATACAGGATTCAGTAAAAAAAGATTCTGACTCTGAAGAGGCGCAGGCCAAAGCGCCCTGCCCTCAACCCCAGCATTCAGATGCGAAGGACAGCGCGGCAGAGAAAGGCAATGATCTGGCCAAGGTTCTGCGTGCCTGCCCCGAAGTGCAAACCTACTACCCTGGTGCGCTGCGCAACTGGCAGGATGCGGACCGGATTGCGGAAACCCTGTCACCGATGATGGGGATCGAGATGCCGGTTCTGAGCGACGCACGCGCCGCCATGGGCCGCAAGGAGGCGGCAACGGCTGTCATGTGCATGCTGGAGAAACTCGGGTCCATTCGCAGCCCCGGCGCTTACCTCAGACGCTTGGCCCAGAAGGCGCGTGCGGGCCAGTTTTCCACGGCTCCGATGCTGAACGCACTGCTGCAGGCGGGGAACCGGGCGGAAATTGCCAGCTGACAATTTTCTGCCGCTTGCGGTATCGGCGGGCAAGCCTGTGTACGGTCTGGCCGGGTCTTTCGTGGTTTGAAGGCTGCGGCGGATTTCCCGGAATGGCAGGACCGATGCGATTGGGCTGGTTTGAAATTGTCGGCTGACAATTCTGCATCCTGCACCGGGTTGAAATACCCCGAACCCGCACCCAACAGCATCCGGCCATGACGCAGCAACCCGGCCGACAAACACCGGAAACAGGGCCTCATTGGATGCGACGCCGGAAAATTGTCAGCTGACAATTTTCATCTCTGGGCCTGGCAACCCGGCAATTTGAACCATTGCCTTCCTCCCCGGCAGAGGACCAAAGTGGCGGGAGACAATCCAGCTCAAGGATCTTGCCGCCTATGATTTCCATCCTGAAAAACCGGACCTACCGGCATCTGTTCCTGGCCCAGATCGTGGCGCTCAGCGGCACCGGCCTTGCGACAGTGGCGCTTGGCCTTCTGGCCTTTGATCTGGCCGGGGAGCGCGCAGGTGTGGTTCTTGGCACCGCGCTGACAATCAAGATGGTGGCCTATGTCACCGTTGCCCCGATCGCCGCCGCCTGGGCGGAACAGGTGGACCGGCGCAGGATGCTGATCGCTCTGGACATGGTGCGGATGTCGGTTGCTGTTTGCCTGCCGTTTGTAACGGAGGTCTGGCAGGTCTACGTGCTGATCTTCGTGCTGCAATCCGCATCAGCCGGGTTCACGCCTGCCTTCCAGGCCTCGATCCCCGACGTGCTGACGGAGGAAAGGGATTACACCCAGGCGCTGTCGCTGTCGCGGATGGCTTATGAGCTGGAAAGCCTCATCAGCCCGATGCTGGCCGCGGCGCTGCTGGTTCTGGTCAGCTCCTCGACACTGTTCTGGGGCACCGCGGCGGGGTTTGCCTCCTCTGCCTTGCTGCTCGTTTCCATCGCCTTGCCGTCGCCAGCGCCCAAGGCACCGCGTCCGATCTGGCAGCGCACCACCCGCGGCATCCGCAACTATCTGCGCACCCCGCGGCTGCGCGGGCTGCTGGCGATGAACTGGGTAGTTTCGGCAATGGCGGCGATGGTGCTGGTCAACACGGTGGTGCTGGTGCGCGCCGGGCTGGGACAGGGGGAAAGCGCAGTGGCGCTGGCGCTGGCCTGTTTCGGTGGCGGTTCAATGCTGTCGGCAATGCTGCTGCCACGGCTGCTGGAGCGTGTCCCGGACCGCAGAGTCATGCTGGCAGGCGGCGCACTGGGGAGTGCAGCGCTGGGTTTGCTGGCGCTGGCAACGCTGGCGCAGCCGCTGGGATTTGCACGGCTGGCAATCGCCTGGTTCGTGATTGGTCTCGGTTACTCCGCGGTGCTGACGCCCTCAGGGCGGCTGCTGGCGCGCTCCGCCCACGCGGCGGACCGGCCTGCGATCTTTGCCGCACAGTTCACCCTGTCGCACGCCTGCTGGCTGGTCTTCTATCCGCTGTCGGCCTGGCTGATGGCGGCCTGGGGGGCGGGTGCGGCGATGCTGGTCCTGGCGCTGCTGGCCGCCGCGGGTCTGATCGCGGCGGGGCATCTGTGGCCCCGCGACAGCGCATCCCCGGTTGCGCACAGCCACCCGGAGCTGCCGCCGGACCACCCGCATCTTCAGGGCGGCCACCCGCACGCGCATCCGATCATCATCGACGATTTGCACCCCCGGGTTCCGCGGAAAGAAGGGATCTAGTGCCCCTGGCCAAGTCGCAGCTTATTCATTTTATGACTAGACATAATCGCCTAAATGAGTAGCTTATTGCCAATCCGGTAATGAAGCGACTCGGGGGGATTCCGTGACGGGAAACTATGTTCTGACAGGCGCCCGGCTGGCCACGATGGCCGGAACGGACACGCCTTACGGGCTGATTGAAGACGGCGCGGTGGCGGTGTCGGACGGAAAAATCGTCTGGGCCGGGCCGCGCCAGGAATTGTCAGCTGACAACTTTCCCTGGAAGCATATTGATCTGGATGGCCGGCTGGTGACACCAGGTCTGATCGACTGCCACACCCATATCGTCTTTGGCGGCAACCGGGCAATGGAGTTCGAGATGCGGCTGAATGGCGCCACGTATGAGGAAGTCGCGAGGGCAGGGGGCGGCATCGTCTCCACCGTTTCGGCCACCCGTGAGGCCACGCTGGAGGACCTGGTGCAGGGCGCGCTGCCACGCCTGGATGCGCTGATCGCGGAAGGCGCCACGGTGGTGGAGGTGAAATCCGGCTACGGGCTGGACCTGGCAACCGAGCTGAACATGCTGCGCGCTGCCCGCCGCCTCGGTGAACTGCGCCGGGTGACGGTGAAAACCACCTTCCTTGGCGCCCATGCCACGCCCGGCGAATACAAGGGCCGCGACGACGACTACATCGACGAGGTCTGCATACCTGCCCTGCGCGCCGCCCATGCGGAGGGGCTGGTGGATGCAGTCGACGGCTTCTGCGAAAACATCGCCTTTGCGCCTGCCCAGATCGAACGGGTGTTCAAGGCGGCGCAGGAGCTGGGGCTGCCGGTGAAACTGCACGCCGAGCAGCTGAGCCACCAGGGCGGCACTGCACTGGCGGCACAGTACGGCGCGTTGTCAGTCGATCACGTGGAATACGCCACAGAGGACGATGCCAAGGCGATGGCCGCATCCGGTTCTGTTGCGGTGATCCTGCCGGGTGCCTTCTACACCATCCGCGAAACGCAGATGCCGCCAATTGAACACTTCCGCGCCCACGGCGTGCCGATGGCGCTGGCCACTGACTGCAACCCCGGCTCCTCGCCGCTGACCTCCCTGCTGCTGACCATGAACATGGGCTGCACCCTGTTCCGCATGACGCCCGAGGAGGCACTGGCAGGTATCACCTGCAATGCGGCCCGCGCACTGGGGCTGACGGACCGCGGCCAGATTGCCGCAGGTATGCGCGCCGATCTGGCGGTCTGGGACGTGGAGACGCCCGGAGAGCTCGCCTACCGCATCGGCTTCAACCCGCTTTACACCCGTATCTATGAGGGAAAACGATGATCGAGATGATCCCCGGCACCGTGACGCTGTCCACGCTGGAAGATATCTACCGCAACCTGACCCCGGCCAAGTTGGCGTCTTCGGCGCGTGAACCGGTGGAGGCCGCCGCGAAAATGGTGGCAGAAGCCGCTGCGGGTGAGGAAGCCGTCTATGGCATCAACACCGGTTTCGGCAAGCTGGCCTCAACCAAGATCGCGCCGGCTGACACCGCCACCCTGCAGCGCAACCTGATCCTCAGCCACTGCTGCGGGGTAGGGGAGGCGCTGCCGGAGGACAAGACCCGGTTGATGATGACGCTGAAACTGCTGTCGATGGGCCGCGGCGCGTCGGGCGTGCGCTGGCTGGTGATCGAACAGATCGAACAGATGCTGGCGCGCGGCGTGGTGCCGGTGATCCCGTCGCAGGGCTCGGTCGGCGCCTCTGGCGACCTGGCGCCGCTGGCGCATATGGCGGCGGCGATGATCGGGTCAGGGGAGGCCACGTTCGAAGGCACCCGCATGTCCAGCGCCAAAGCCCTCAAAAAGGCTGGGTTAGAGCCTATTGTGCTGGGCCCCAAGGAAGGCCTCGGGCTGATCAACGGCACCCAGTTCTCCACCGCCTGCGCGCTGGGTGGGCTGTTTGACGCCTGGCGCATGGCTGAGGCCTCGATGGCGATTGCCTCGCTGAGCACCGACGCCATCATGGGGTCCACTGCACCGCTGATCGCTGACATTCACACGCTGCGCGGCCATGCCGGGCAGATTGATGTGGCGCAGCAGATGCGCGATATCATGGACGGATCGGAAATCCGCGAGAGCCACCGCGAGGGCGACACCCGCGTGCAGGATCCCTATTGCATCCGCTGCCAGCCGCAGGTGGTGGGCGCGGCGCTGGACGTGCTGCGGATGGCTGCCAAGACGCTGGAGATCGAAGCCAACGCCGTCACTGATAATCCGCTGGTGCTGGTGAATGAAGGCCGCATCGTCTCCGGCGGCAAAGCCCACGTA
>NZ_WLCM01000081.1 GCF_013317235.1 Leisingera sp. ANG59
GTAGCTCGGCGGGCTCTCATCCTTCAGATACTTCTTGATCGTGTTCCGCGATAATCCCGTCGCCCGCGCAACAGACCGGATGCTGCGTCCCTCAACCAATACCCATCGTCGGATCTTCGACACGCTTTCCATCAGTAACACCTGCTCTTTCCTCCGCACTTTTAGTGCGGATGTTAACGAAAACAGGTGGGTCAATTTTACTCGCTCATAACCCACCAAAGTGGGTCAATTTTGCACGCCGATTCACATCTGAACGGGCACAAATTGACATCCACAGCATCCTGACCGATGTACCCAGCATGGTTGAGAAGGACATCCACATTGTCGCCCGGTTGGCCGGTATCCCCTTGGAGGGATGCCGGGATGCCGATCACACGAACTGACCACGCTGATTGCCAGCCTCGGCCTCGCCCATTTGGACGAGGCTGTTAGGCGTGGAAAACGTGCCGCGTCCTCCCTTTTTTCTGGAGATAAACATGGCACGGAATATCTACGACAACCCCGATTTCTTCGCTGGCTACAGCCAGCTTCCCCGTCAGGTCGACTGGTTGGACGGTGCGCCGGAATGGCCGGAAATTCAAGCCCTGCTCCCAGGGCTGTCACGCAAGCGCGTGGCGGACTTGGGCTGTGGCTTCGGCTGGGCTGCACGCTGGTTTCGCGAACAGGGAACATCCTCTGTTCTCGGTTTGGATCTGTCACAGAACATGATTGAGCGTGCAAAGGATGATACAGAGGATTCCGGTATCGAATACCGGATTGCCGATCTGCAAACGCTTGAACTGCCCGAAGCGGCGTTTGATCTGATCTACAGCGCTCTCACCTTTCACTACGTGCGAGATTTTGAGCGGCTGATCCGCATGATCCATGCAGCTTTGGCGCCCGGCGGAGATCTGGTTTTCACCATCGAATATCCGATCTTCAAGGCAGCCGCCCATCCGCAATGGATACAGGACGAAGACGGGCACAAAACCTGGCCAGTGAACGGCTATTCCATTGAGGGTGAGCGCCGTACTGACTGGTTCGCGAAGGGGGGGGGCTTAAGCACCACCGGACCTTGGCGACAACCATCAACACCCTGATCGGGGCGGGTTTCGAACTGTACCGGGTGGAAGAGTTTGCGCCCACACCTGAGCAAATTGCAGAGAGCCCTTTCCTGGCCGAAGAACTGGAGCGGCCGGTGATTTTACTGGTTTCGGCGAGCAAGATCTGACCGCGCCGCCGCCCAATCTAATCTACCGGGCTGCGGTTCTTCAAAATACTCAAGGGGCGCTGTTCCGGCATTTAACAAGCCACGCACGAACACCTGCCTGAGGACAGCCTATACCTTCACCGCATCGCCAATAATTTCATGCAGTATGAGACGGATGCCGGCAGAGCCGCACTTTCTTTTCATCATTTGAGAGATTGAGCGTATTCTTCCAGCTGCGTCGCGACTGTGCCCCAACCGTCGTAGAACCCCATGTTCTCATGGTTCTGGCGGGCTTCAGGAGAACGATGCCGTGCGGTTGCTGTATAGGTCGTGCCGCTATTCCAATCGTCTGCAAACTCGACGATGGCAGTCATAAAAGGATCGGCGGCGGGCTTCCAACCTTCACAGTATGTGTCGGTGAAGACCAGTCGTTCGTCTTCCACGATCTCGAGAAACACGCCCTCGTTTTCCATCAGGTTGCCTTCGACATTCATCGTCGTATTGAACTTGCCCCCGACACGCAGATTAATTTCGCACGCTTCGATACTATGCGGCTTGGGCACAAAGAAATTCTTGATGTGCTCAGGCGTTGTCCAGCATTCCCACAGCAAAGCGCGCGGCGCGTTGAGTGTGCGCGTGAATGTCAGGTCGGTTTTCGGATCGAGTTTCATTTGTTGCGCTCCTGCGTGAGGTTCCTGATGTAATCGTCAAAGCGGTCGAGCCGCCCCTCCCAGATTGCACTTTGTTCGCTCAGCCAGTCCTTGGCCGGCGTGAACGCACCGTAAGACAGTTCACAAATTCTGGTACGGCCATGCTTCTTCGATGTGATGAGGTTGGCTGCTTCCAGCTTCTTCAGATGCGACATGAAAGATGGCAGAGCCATGTCATGCGGCGCGGCCAACTCGCTGACAGATGCTTCACCTCGCGCAAGACGTTGGAGGATCTCGCGCCGCGTTGGGTCCCCGAGTGCGGAGAAGCAAAGGTCCAGAGTGGACTCATACTTAGACATACACCTAAGTAATAACGCTCAGCGCGCGGTGTCAACTAAAGTTAGCAGATCCCCTAACTATCATTGAATTGCCGGACTGCGGTACCCGCCGCATTCAAACGAAAGAGCAGGTTGGCGTCACTCACCCCCCACATTGTGGAGCGTAGGATTTTCCACTGAATGCAAACCGCAAGAAAGCTGCTTGCCTAACGCTCCATTGCTCCCTTGCCAGCGAAAATCTTGTCTCGGAATTTTTCTATCCGGGCAACGCGGGTTGCAGATTTCTTGGCCTGGCTGAGGTTGAACATATAACTTCTCTGCCGCCCCGGCGTCAGGGCAAAAAAGGCCACGGACAGCTCCGGATCTGCGTCCAATGCGTCGCCCAATTCGTCAGGCATGGGGATCTCGGTATGGGTTTTGGGCGACTTCATGCCTGCCTCGGCGTGATCCATAAGCTGCTGAAGGTATGCCTGAATCACTGGCTTCAATCCGGCCACCTGCCCGGCGCTGGTGAAGCGGATCATTCCCGGTGTCCGGCTGTTCGGCCCTTGCCGCTCAAGAACGCCTTCGGTGTCCTCCAGAAGACCCGCGTTCATGAAGGTCAGCCGGAAGTCATCCCGGAAGGCCGTGACAAGCGCTATATTGCGGCCCGCGAACATGTATATGGGATGGGCCCATTTCACCGTTTCCTGCAGCCCCATTCCGAGACAGATACGGCGCAGCAGATCAAGGCCTTCAGTCCATTGCCTGGCAGAGCAATCGGGCGTGGCAAATCTGTCGCACCGGCCGCAGCCTTTGGTGAAGAAGTCATCGGGATCGGTGATCATGGCCATTGTTTGCCGGACCTCACGTTTCTGGTTCCTGGATAGAGGGAGTGCGCATTGCACCCGCGGCATTTCCGGGCAGACGAAGCGCGCCTTGGAACATCTAACCGGCAATGAGCACCCGAGACTACTGCTTTGGCACTTCTTCTCGCTTGAATTGCATTACTGACGGTCGGCAAATACGGATATGCCATACGCCAAAGTTCATGTATCGCGGCGGAGACTGAAGAGAGAAAGAAAGTCTTCGGCTGCTGTTATGTCGCCCTCCACGTGAACGATCCCCTTGGCAGAGAGATCCGCCAAAGGGGTACTGCCGTAGACCGCTGCTGCCAGCGTGTTGCCTGTGCCTGACAGCACAAAGCCTGTCTTTGGCGAGGTAACCGCCGTGGTATGCAGTTTGCCTCCGGACAGATGCACCTTAAAGGCCTCGCTGCTGATATCGAAGCCGGCCAATGCCTCGCGGCCTTCGGCTCTGCCCCGCATCAGGGTCACCCCCAAAGAAATCATCAGCGCAGAGGGGCTGATGAAGCGGGAGGGATCATGGCCCGGCACCGTCAGCGCCCAGCGGCACAGCGCCTCCAGAACCGGCAGCAGGCCGCGGCCCGCATCCGTCAGCGCGTAGATTCCAAGCCGCTCATCATGATCCACCACGCCCGCCGCCGCCAGCTGCTCCAGCCGTCCGGTGAGCACACTGGCAGTGATACCCGGCAGCCCCTTGCGGATCATCTGAAAGCGCTTTGGCGCAAACATCAGCTCGCGCACGACAAGCAGCGCCCAGCGGTCACCGGTCAGGTTCAGCGCGTGCGCTGCCAGGCAACCTTCGTCATAGCGGATACGCGGGGATTGGCCGTTGTTAGTCATGTTTAAATACTAACAGTTGTTTTCTACTACTGCAATTGGCAGGCTGGGTTCGCGGGCGAGAATCGCCCGTGTGTTTGAGTAAAAAGGGATGTCGAAATGACTTATTACACCGGCTTCACCGCGGCTGTTCCGGCGGCAAACAAACAAAAATACATTGACCACGTGGAGGCCGCCTGGCCGCTTTTCAAATCCTATGGCGCTACCCGTATGGTTGAGACCTGGGGCGCCGATGTGCCGAAAGGGAAAGTCACCGACTTCTACGGCGCAGTTGATGCCAAGTCGGATGAGGCCATTGTGTTTTCCTGGATTGCCTGGCCCGACCAGGCAGCTGCCGATGCAGCGTGGGCAAAGATGGAAACCGATCCCGCGATGAAGGCCCTGCCGGAAATGCCCTTTGACGGCAGCCGCATGATTTACGGCGGCTTCTCGCCCGTGTTCGAGCGGGGCAATCACACCGGCGCAGGGTATTATCAGGGCTTCCTGCTGGCGGTTCCGGAAAAGAACAAGCCAAGCTACGCCGAAATGGCGGACGAAGGCTGGAAGATGTTCGAAAAGGGCGGCGCGCTCGGCTTGATTGAAAACTGGGGCGAGGACGTGCCGCACGGCAAAAAGACCGATTTCTACCGCGCCACGAAGGCTGTAGAGGGCGAGGTGCCGGTGTTCAGCTGGTCCGCCTGGCCTGACCGTGCCACCTGTGACGCCGCCGCCAAGGCGATGGAAGCGGAGATGGGCAAATGGACATGTCCGCAATGCCCTTTGACGGCATGCGGATGATGTGGGCCGGTTTCGAGCCGATATTTGACTCGGAAGACGCAACATAACACCCGCGAGCGATACCCATGGCTTCCGGGTCCAGTGTTCGCAACCCGGAAGCTGTGCTGAAGGAGATTTTCGAATGGCAGTTGCAAAGAATACAGTTTGCCTCTGGTATGACAACGAAGCCGAGGCTGCCGCCCGCTTCTATGCCGCAACCTTTCCCGACAGCACGGTAACGGCCGTTCGCTATGCGCCCAGCGACTTTCCTTCCGGCAAGGCAGGCGACGTGCTGATGGTTGAATTCACTGTCCTTGGCATTCCCTGCCTGGGCCTCAACGGCGGGCCGGCATTCACACACAGTGAAGCCTTTTCGTTTCAGGTTTCTACCGAGAATCAGGAAGAGACTGACCGCTACTGGAACGCGATAGTCGGCAACGGCGGCGCGGAGAGCGCCTGCGGGTGGTGCAAGGACAAATGGGGCATCTCTTGGCAGATCACGCCGCGGGTCCTGATGGAGGCTCACGCTGCAGGCGGCAGCGAAGCGAAGCGTGCGTTCGAAGCGATGATGGGGATGACAAAGATCGATGTTGCTGCAATCGAGGCAGCCCGCCGCGGCAGCTGATCTTTTCCTCACCCGATCGTCGGGCTTTCTCGCCTCGCCTTGAAGGAATGGAACAGAGCGCAAAGGCTATGGCCAACATTGTAAAGCCGTGGCCTTGGCTCTCTACGGACCAGCCATAGACAGGTGCAACAATCGCAAAACCGATATTTCCCAGCATGGTTGCGACAGCCATTGTTGAGGCTCTGACGGGTCCATCACTCAGCGAATTGATTTCCCGTCGCATCACGGGATCATAAACGCCTTGTGCAACCGAATGAATTGCAAATCCAAGGAGCGCGATGATCAGACCAGCAAGCCCGCCCAGGTAAGCGCCTGCGCCAAGCACAAGGAAGCAAAGAGAGATAAGCAGAGCGAGCACAGACCAGAACCCGCCCACGGCCTTCTTGACCCAGCCGACACGAAGCGCCGACAACAGAGAGATTCCAAGCATAACTCCGAATAGAACTCCGTAGTAGCCAAGCTCTACCTGAAGATGCTCCAGCATGGGCTGGAATGCCCAGAAACCGATCCGAACCGCCACAAAAGTGACCGCAAAAAACAGGATGATTAGGACGAATCCCGGCTGTGCAAATAGCTTTCCGATAGCCTTGAACCAGGGTGTCTTCTTCTTGTTTTCCTTGAAATGCGGCTCATGTAGGAAAAACACAACAAACAGAACCGAAACCGAGATGACGACGGCGCTTATGAGAAAGGGAACCGCAAGCGACGTGGCTGCTGCGATCCAGGCTCCGATGGCCGAGGCCGCCCCAAAACCGAGGTTTCTCATCGCCCAGCCGGTGCCCTCTGCCTGCTCATAGCGTTTTACTTCTCCGCCAGGCCTGCGCCACCCCGCACGTCGCCAGGAAAGCGCGGCATTCAGCAATCGACCGGCGCACCACCCGGCACAAAGGCTATGCCCTGTCCCAGAAGCACCGCAAGCGGATCGAAGAGGCGTTTGGTTGGGCTAAGACTGTTGGCGGCATGTCCCAGAACGTCTATCGCGGCGTAGAGCGGGTGCGGTCGCGTTTCATCCTGACGCTCGCCACTGGAAATCTCGCCCGGCTGCCCCGCTTACTGGCGGCATGAGGCTGCATGAGGTGGCCACAAGCCTGCTTCCAGCCGCCCGATCCGGAAGGGAGACAAGAGAGCCCCCTCAGAGAGAACACGTCCCGCTGGCCTGACTAATTCTGCGGCCTGTTAAACGTCCTCCAATTAAAGCTGATGATCGCTGCCGGCGTTGTCTTCGGACCACCCGAAGGGCAGCTATGCGCAGGAAGCCGCCGCTGCAAAGTTGCGAACCGACTTCGCCTTTCGGAACCTGACCGGCCCTGAGCCGCCGTTGATCATCACCCTCCACCGCTGCGGTGCGGCCCGCCAATCCAGACTTTCGCTGCACCCGCGAAATTTCAGAGGTAGCGAATTCACAGTCTGCGAGAGTTCCGGACATTCGCCTGCGCAGCAGGTTGCACCAAACCCCTTGTTCATCGCCAAGGGAAGCTGGATTCATTTCGTCCCTGCCTGACAGACAAATCTTTGCAGCAAACTGAACTGCTAACCCGATCAGACCGTCTCCAGCGGCACCGGGACCGGTGTGCCGGTTAGCGGGTCGGGATGGATTTCGACAGGCAGGCCATAGACCCGTTCGATCAGCTCCCCGGTCAACACCTGTTGCGGCGTGCCATGCGCTACCACGCGGCCCGCATTCATGACCACGTTTTCATCGGCATAGCGGGCCGCCTGCGGGATATCGTGCAGCACTGTGATGCAGCTCCGCCCTTCGCGGGCCAGGCTGCGCATCAGTCTCACCGAAGTGCCAGAGCTGCGCATCATTGACCCGGAACTCTGGGAAGCAGTCCGCAGCCGCCAGGGCGCGCTGAAGACAAAAGGCACATCGACCCCGGTCTGGTGTAACCGCCGGACGTAATCTCCCCAAAACCGCCGTTTGAAAATTCCCCAGCCGTGAGCGGCAGGGTCAATTCCGAACCTCAAATATTCGGAATTGGCGCTGCCGCGGGACACAGGCCTGATGCTCCAAACAAAGAGTGACAGGGGCAGGCAGGTGAAGGGACTGAGGGAGATCGTTTTGATCCATGATCTGAAGAAACAGGGTCTCAGCATTTCCGCGATCGCGCGGAAAGTTGGCTGTGACCGCAAG
>NZ_WLCM01000082.1 GCF_013317235.1 Leisingera sp. ANG59
TGCCGCCGCCAGGTGGTCAGCAGCGACCGGCAAATGCCATGCCGCCGCGCTGTGGCAGCCGCTTGTCGGTGGCCGATAAAGCTCTCCTCCACGATGCGCAGTTTATCATCATCTGACCAATACCGGCGGCGATCACCATCGGCAGCGGAAAGAACTTCGATTTGAGGGCGGTTATTGAAGTCGGACATAAGGCCGGACTTACCATCGGATCGATCCCGGGATCAGGCGGCCGCCGCCGGAGCCTTACCCATATGTATGTACCGGCTGCTGTTCGCAACTGAGATTTTGGCGTGGCTTGCGGAAGTCGCTCATATGTATCCGATGGGGTGGACGCCCCTCCGACGGCATCGATGTGCCAAACTGGTGGTGTGATCACCACGTTAAGGAGGAGACGTCCATGGATGATGTTAGCATAATTGGCGTTGATTTAGCCAAGAACGTATTCCAGGTTCACGGAGCGACAGCCGATGGGAGGCCGCTTTTTAGAAAGAAGATTAGGCGGTCTAAGCTGCTGTCTTCACTCGCAGAGATTCCGAATTGTACTGTGGCTATGGAAGCTTGCGCCAGTTCTCACCATTGGGCGCGAGAAATCGGAGCTCTGGGGCATACGGTCAAGTTGATGCCTCCTATCTATGTGAAGCCTTTCGTCAAACGTCAGAAAAATGATGCAAATGACGCCGAAGCGATCGCGGAAGCTGCGTCGCGCCCTACCATGCGTTTCGTTGCAGTAAAAAGTACGGAAAAACAAGCATCAGGTATGGCGCTTCGAATCCGCGACCTGCTCGTACGACAGAAGACCCAAACCATTAATGCATTGCGTGGGCATCTGGCCGAATACGGGCTGGTAGCACCTTCAGGGACAGTTCACATCAATCGGTTACAGGCGGCGATCAGAGATCCGGAAACAAAGCTGCCAAGAGCCGTGGTCGATCACGCTCAACTGCTTCTGGATCATATCAAAATGCTGGTAGAAAAGATTGATACATTGAGTGCTGAGTTGCGCGCAGGCGCTCGACAGGATCCAGTATCAAAACGGTTGATGACGATCCCAGGCATTGGGCCAATAACCGCTGTGGCCCTTGCTGCGCTCTCCCCAGATCCAACCAGCTTCCGCAAAGGGCGCGACTTCGCCGCCTGGACCGGGCTCACACCCAAGCAATTCTCGTCGGGTGGCAAAGAGCGCATTGGTCGCACATCGAAGATGGGTCAGCGTGATCTTCGACGACTTCTGATCATCGGTGCGGCATCTGTCGTTCGATGGGCCATTCGACGGGGCGGCGATCAAGGTGGTTGGCTGGGGCAGATGCTTGCACGCAAGCCAAGGATGTTGGTGACTGTGGCTCTGGCAAACAAGATGGCTCGAATTGCCTGGGCTCTGATGGCGAAGAATGAGAACTACAAGAATCCGGCATTAGCCTGACCCTTTGGGGAAGCTCTTGCCGGTCATGTGAGAAGGTCGGAGGTGAAGTAAGGACAAACGGTCAACGAGACGGGATTAGGAGAACCAGACTTGAGGCCGTGCGCCTTTGAGCGCGCGTATCCGAATTGGACCTGATCCGCGCATCTCCATACGGGCCCGTGGTGTTTGTCAGCCACACTTTGAGGCCGAACACACGACAGCACCTGACCACATGTTCTATCTCGCTAAAACTTCTTGCATTCACCGGGGCGTCCACACACGGCCTTTTTGTCGGCTCGCGGGCCGTGGCCATTGTGGGTTACGCACGCGCCTTGGTCTCATTACTGTCCAGATCTATGACGACCCAATGGGCTCTCAGAATCTGGGGGCGTAGTTTCTCCGTTCCAAGCTATTCTCCTTCGCGAACTTCGGTGGGCCTTTAGGCGCTTCAAATTGCGCCCAGAGGCTTATTCCTGTTTGGCTCATAGGTTGAGCCATAGTGCAAAACACTCCATGCGGTGCGGGCCAGTTTGTTAGGGTCTTAGATTTCATGACTACTTCTCCTGTTTGCAGAAATAGGCAAAGCCTACGAAACCGATCATTCGCCCCAGCCAGAATTGACAATCGAGACCTGGACTTTCCGGAATTTCATGCAGCCATAGATAATGACGCCATCCAGCCCGAATCGGGCGCGCGCCGAGTCGTCTTTCGCCCGCCCAAGCTTTGCGGGGAGGGTGGAAACCCGACCCTGCTGAGAAACCTGATGGCCACCGTAAACTGTGCCAGGGTAGGGAACGTCACCCCTTCCGGCCGGATTTCAAGACGTTGGGAAGGCATATCATTACAAGAAGTCCTCCTTGCTGCCTGTTCGATAGCGCCACGGTGCCCCCATGATCCTCAATGATCGACTGCGCGATACTGAGGCCTAAACCTACACCGTCGGAGGACCGGACCTGATCCGAAGCAAGGCGGCAGAAAGGCTGAAAGACCGTTTCGATCTCGGCGTCAGGAATTCCCGGTCCGTCGTCCTCGACGCAAATGACCAGGTCGCGGCCTACTGGAGAAAGGGTAACCCGCGCTTGCCCCCCATAGGTCAGAGCATTTTCAATAATGTTCGTTATTGCCCGCTTCAACGCAATCCGCTTGCAGAAATAGCGTGTTGTTTCAGGTCCTTCGTAGGTGACATCGCCTCCAATATCGGCGAAGTCGTCACAAATACTTTCGACGAGGCTGCCCAAGTCTATAGTCGTACGTGGCTCGCCGTCATTCGACACTCGGGCGAAGTCTAGACACGTTCCGATAATGACATTCATGTCGTCGAGTGTCGCGAGGTTCTTCGCGCGCTCATTGGATTCGGGCGCAAGCTCGGTGCGAAGCCGAAGCTGGGTGATCGGTGTTCGCAGATCATGCGAGATCGCCGCTAGCATGACCGTCCTGCCTTCGACCTGGCGGATGAGGCGCGACTGCATGGCGTTGAACGCTCGCGCTGCAACGCGAACCTCCTCTGGACCAGCCTCGCTCAAAGGCTCTGAAGTCAGATCAAGACCCAGGCGTTCAGCGGCTTGCGCAAGGTTTTGTAGCGGTGCCGTGACGCGGTTGACGAGCCACAAAGCCACCAACCCAAGAACAAAAACCGCCATTAGCAGATTAAGCGCGAGGAACGTAGGGAAATAACTGGTCTCTGGAACAGTTCGACCAAAGAAGTTCAGCCAACTCGCCTCTGCGTGATTGATCGACAAGACAAGCAACCAGCCTTCCCGGGTTTCCCGCACTGTTGCGGGTTCGCCTGCGAATAAGGCAGATGGAAGGTCGATACCCTCTGGCAATTCCGGCCGGAACCAGACCCTCATCTCGTTGTCGCGGATGCGAGGAACGAGATTCACGACATAAGTTTCGAGCTCTTCTTCTTCCGTGGTCGGCGCTTCACTCTCGAATGGCGGAGTTTCGCTAGCCCAGACGCGGAAAGCGCGGCTATCGGAGGCCGCAACTATATCGGCGTTCCAGTCGTCAGGGATGTCACGCAACAACCGGCTGATGCCCGCAGCGCGCTCCACCATGTCAAACGCGTCCTGGAAGATCAGGGTTTCCTGTTTGTCGCGCGAATAGAGCACGTAGCCGATCGCATTCGAAATAACGAGTCCGGCGATGACGATAACCACCGTACGCGCGCGAAGGCTGTCGAACACTTTCATTCGGTCGTGACGTCCGGGGCGAAGAGATATCCGCCACCCCAGACAGTTTTGATCATTCGGGGATCCTTTGGATTATCGCCGAGTTTCTTTCGCAGCCGGCTGATCTGAATGTCGATGCTTCGATCGAATACCGCCGCGGCGCGGCCGCGCGTGAGGTCGATGAGCTGGTCACGTGTCAGGGTTCGCTGCGGGCGCTGGACGAGTTCGAGCAATAGACCGTATTCGCTGCTGCTAAGCGAGACGATCACGCATTCGGGGCTCAGGAGCTCCCTTTTACCAATGTCGAGGCGCCAGCCTTCGAAGCAATAGAACCGCTCTTGGCACGTCGGTTCTGACTTGGGACCGGAGCCGCCGCGGCGCAGCACAGCCTTAATCCGCGCAATCAGTTCCCGGCTGTTGAAGGGCTTCGGCAGATAGTCGTCAGCACCCATTTCCAAGCCTAGGATACGGTCGATGTCATCGCCCTTCGCGGTCAGCATGATAATTGGTGTCGGATCGTGGGAGCCCCGAAGCTCCCGGCATAGGGCTAGCCCGTCCTTGCCCGGCAGCATAATGTCGAGCACGATCAAGTCGATGGCTCCATCCGCCAGCACACGTCGCATAGCCGCTTCGTTCTCGGCCCTGCTGATCCGGAAGCCATTGCGCTCGAGAACCTTTCCTACAAGGTCCCGGATTTCACGGTCGTCATCGACGATGAGTATGTGCGGTGTTCGGCTCAAGCTAGTTTTGCATCTTCCGGAATAACTATGCCTCGTACCACACACAAGTTGCCCCCGGGAAGCGCCACCGAACAGTGTGTGGTCGACTTTCTTGTAACAGAGTTTTTCAAGCACTGTTGAGTCAAACGGTTGTTACAACTCCGATGAACCTTGCCGGAAGAATATACGCAGCAATGCGCCAAGATGGACTCCATCAGGAATTGGGATGGAGAACATAATGACGAATGCCGAGATGGCCTGAACCAATGCCTCCGGTGGCCCCGCCTGTCCCGCTGCCACCGATCACTGGGCGGATCGGCTGCCCGCTTGCCGATCCGCCCTCCTTTTTCGAAGGATGCATGAAATGTTTTTCAGCGAAATCAGAAGAACCCTGTTTGCAGCGACCTCAAAACTCCGAGTGGAAACGAAAGCTGCGTCGCAAGGCATGGCTGCCTTCTCGCAATTCACCGAGCCGTCCCCGGAAATCCGCGCTGCTGTACGGAGGTACCGGCTTGGGTTGCCGGCACAAACGCGTGGAGAGGCGAAAGGGGCATTTCACCTGCCGGCCGCTTATGAGGCAATACCCGTCCACAAACGGGCCTCTCCATACGGCGTTCTCGCATCATCGGACGCCATGATCATCACGCGTTTTCGAATTTCCCGAGCCGATGAAGAAATGTCGTCTTTGCTAGGCCAGAAGGTCGAAGGGCGGAGCGTTCTCGAACTCGGCCTGAACGGTCTGGAACTTCCTTGGCACTGCGATATGATGAGGGCGCTCGAAGATCGAGCAGCGGTGTGGAGTGTATCAGCACTCATTCAGCATTCAGACGAATACGTGCTCGAGCACATCGTGATGCCGACCCGCTCCGGAGACGGGCAACTTTTGTTGATCGGCTGGTTCCATTGCGTCGGCAGTAAGCTTGAAGGCTACCCGGCATGGACAGATGATATGGACGTCCGCCGCGAGCGGCCTGGTCAAAGGATTTCTGACTGCCTTCCAGAGGCCGCGGGACTGGAGGGGCCGCTAATACCGGAGCCGCAAAGAAAGCGCCAGCTTGATGCTTTGGTATAGGAGACACGGTCCGAACCACCGCGGCTTCCACTTTGCCGCTCCTGAAGGACTTGCATGTTCTAGGAACGCTCATTGCGCATGCCGTTTGAGCCCACCACTGTCTTTGCCTTGAGCGCCGCAGATGTCGAAGTTCCCTGAGTGAACGGAGCGGCATTCACTGCGGGAACGATTGTTTGATGTCAGTTGGCTGACTGCCGGCACGAAGGAACTGGAGCTACCGTTGAAGTCCTCTTAAATTTCAGTTCTCGCGCTTTGGAGAAAATGGCATATTGCCGTGCGAACCAATGGTGGTTGCCGGGCTTCGGATGCCTGGGAACCACCAGCGCCTTGCCGTCAGCGCTCAACAGCACGGCATCGAAGCGGGTAGCCCTAATGCTGATCGATCTGGGTCCCTATGCCCCTTATGGCGCACTTCTTCTGGTGATGACGGTATTCGCGGTTTTTGTCAGTGAGCGCTTCGCAGCGGAAGTTACCGCACTTGGCGGCGTGGCGCTGGCACTGCTCTTGGGTTTGGTCGGCGTGGACGATGTGCTCAAAGCGCTGAGCAATCCGGCCCCGGCCACAATAGGTGCGATGTTCGTGCTGAGCGCGGCGCTGGTGCGAACCGGCGTACTGGATACTTTGGCTGAATGGCTCGGCCATGGCATAACCCATCGCCCAACAGTCACGATCGCACTGTTCTTCCTGCTGGCGGCGATCGCTTCCGCATTTATGAACAATACACCCGTTATCATGATCCTGATACCGGTGGTGTTCGGGCTGGCCCGGCGGTGCGGAACCAGCGCGTCGCGCCTTCTGATGCCGCTCAGCTTTGTAGTGATCATGGGGGGAACCTGCACCCTGATTGGCACATCCACTAACCTGCTCGTAGACGGGGTTTCTCGGAAATTGGGCCTTGCGCCGTTTGCGCTGCTGGAAATCGCGCCGCTTGGGATTGCACTGGCTCTCGCGGGCAGCCTCTACCTATTCTTGGCTGCGCCTCTTCTGCTCCCCGAGCGCAGCACGGTCAGTGAGCATGCACTTGGCGTCCGGCGCTCCTGGCAGGTCGAGCTTTTTGTTCCGCCCGGATCACCGCTGATTGGGCAGAAAGTGGCAGAGGTTGCAGATTTCCGGCGAAGCACCACGCAACTTGTCGATCTGATACGTGAAGATGTTTCTCTCAGACGGCAGTTGCGTGACGAGGTCCTTAATGCCGGCGACAGGGTGGTAGTGCATGCTTCAGACTCCGAAGTGATAGGATTTCGCAGTTCCGACGCAAAAGAGTTTGCCATTGCCGGTACGGAACCCGCTCTGGCTCGACGTCACAAGGTGGTTGAAGCGCTGGTGAAGGATCGCAAGGGAGTCTTCTCTGCTCTCGGCTGGCGGCGCAGCCACGGCGTCTACCCGATTGCCGTCCACCGTCACGGCAGCGCTGTGGACTTGCAGGATGAAACCTTCCATCTGCGCCCGGGTGACACGGTGCTTCTGGACGGTCCTGCCGACGAGATCGCGCGCCTTGCGCGTGACGAGGATCTGATCCTGCTTGCGCCGATGCAGGCCCGGGCCTACCGCCGGGATAAGGCTCCTATTGCGCTGGCGGTGCTGGCGCTGGTTGTGGCGGGCGCTGCGCTGAATTTCGCCCCGATCCTGCCGCTGGCTATCATCGGAGCAGCAATCGTGCTGCTCACGCGCTGCGTCGAGCCGTAACCGCCCGATTTGAACCGCCTGCTCGTGTGTGCCGGAGATTGCTAAGAGACGTCCATAAAGACGTCTTTAATGACGTCTCCTACAGGGAGGGAGGCAGCTGTGCGGGGCGAAATTCTTGGCTTGGAGCGTCGGCGCCGCTGGAGTGACGACGAGAAGTTGGCGATTGTGCTTTCGGTCGGGGAGAACGGCGCGACCGTGTCGCAGGTCGCACAGCGCCACGAGATCAGGCGGCAGCAGATCTATG
>NZ_WLCM01000083.1 GCF_013317235.1 Leisingera sp. ANG59
TTCGGTGACGCCAAGATGACAACCGCGCTTCTGGATCGCGTAACTCATCACTGCGCAATCATCGAGACAGGCAACACGTCATACCGGTTCGCACAGAGCAAGCGACGCAGAAAAACATAAACGTCGCGCAAGCAAAGGCCCCAGACGGACTCGCTATAGGAGGGCGGCCCGCCTGGGGCCTTTGCGCCACAAGGGGTGGGTCAAATTCAAACGCTGAAACCGGGTCAGTTTTGAACGCTCATTGACAATTTGAGGGGGCGACTAAAGATGCCGGGCATCCACAGGCTAGGTAAGAAAGAGGTTGAGCTTGCAAAACAGCCCGGGCAGCGCCTCGGTGACGGCGGCGGTCTTTTCCTGCACGTTAGGGAAAAGGGCGCGAAGTATTGGTCGGTGCAAGTCACCATCAAAGCCGCTTTTGGGCGCGGAAAGCGGGTGGAACTCGGCCTCGGCCCCTATCCAGACGTAACACTTGATCAAGCCCGCGATTTGGCCGCGGCAGCGCGGGAGCTGGCCCGCAGCGGCACTGACCCACGTGAAGAGCGGCGCAAGCAGCTCCAAAAGAGTCAGACCTTTGAGGAAGTATGCGCGCTCGCATTCGAGGCCCGCAAAGCAGAACTCAAAGGCGACGGAGCCTCCGGGCGCTGGATGTCGCCCTTGAACCTCCACGTGATCCCCAAAATTGGGGACCGTCCAATCACCGAGATCACCCAGAACGACATTGTGGATGTTCTAAAACCGCTCTGGCACACGAAGGCCGATACCGCGCGCAAGGGCATGAACCGTATCGGCATCGTAATCAAGCATGGAGCTGCAATGGGCTTAGACGTAGATCTTCAGGCCACCGACAAAGCCAAGGCACTTCTTGGAAAAAGTCGCCATGTTGCGAAGAATATGCCCTCAATGCCGTGGCAAGAGGTTCCCGCCTTCTATGGGAGTTTAGGTGAGGCGACCACAGAGCTTGCTTTGCGCCTGCTAATCCTAACTGGTGTTCGCAGCGGACCATTGCGCACGATGCACGAAAACCAAATTGACGGTGACGTATGGACCATTCCTGCCGAGGACATGAAAGGCAACAAGGGGAAGACCCAAGCCTTCCGCGTCCCACTCAGCGCAACTGCTCAGCTTGTTGTTGCCAAAGCACTGGAAGGCAGCCGGGACGGATACCTATTTCCCAGCCCGCGCAAGGGCGTGATCAGTGACATGTCCATGACTCAATTCATGAAGCGCCAAGGTTTTGAAGCGCGCCCTCACGGATTTCGCACCAGCTTGCGAACATGGCTGAACGGCACCGACGCCCCCTATGAGGTAAAGGAAATGGTCCTCTCCCACAAATTCGGAAACGCCGCTGCCAAAGCTTACGACCGTGACGATTTTCTTGAGAAGCGTGCAGTCTTGTTGGAGCAGTGGGCGAACCATGTGACAGGTGGCACCGGCGAGAAACTTCAATTAGTTGAGGCAGGCTGATGGTCGCGTTTAGTTTCAGTTCAGCAGAAATGCTGGCCGCCGGGGTGAAGCCTTGGCGCGGCCCGCCGCATGAGGCACCACGGGATTACGCCCTCCACCTGTGGCTGCAACTGACCAACCCAGACGAGGATATGGACTTCTGGACAGCATGTGAGCTGGCACAAATAGACAAGGAGGTATGGGAAGAGCTAATCAAAGCCGTTCAAGGGGCAGATACAAGCACTTGGTCGCATGAGGCGCTGTCAGCCTTGTGTGCTGCTGTAACGGCCAAACCGCGCCGCCGGGGGGGAGGTGCTACAGCAAGGCGCAACACCCGCCTACGGATGGTTGCAGCCCAGCTTGCGCAACATTACCCGAAGCTACCCCGCAAGCCCGGGACCGGTGGGGTCGCCGATATTATTGCAGGGCTTCCGGGGGCAGTGATGAGCGCTGATTCAGTGTACAACAACGTGCTGACCGGGCAATAAAAAACTAGCCCGTTTGTATTGCTTACCAACAAAGCACAACACCTTAAACCTGTGCCTACCAAAGCCTTAGTGGCACAAAATAGGAGGTTTAAGGCCATGAAATACCTGAATATTCATCAGGTTCGTGAGAAGCTCGGCGGACGCTCCGCCAATTCCATTTACACCGATATTGAACGCGGCCAACTGCCCAAGCCAATCAAGCTCGGCAACCGCAACGTCTGGCCTGAGACGGCAATTGATGATGCAATGGCAAGCCTCGCCAAAGAACAGGGCGTAGAGTTACCCGCTTGACTTAGCGAACCTCGCTGAAACGGCATACGCCCTACTGGGGCACCCCGATCAACCACTCATCGCTATAGCAACAAAGGCTTTGCGGCAGCGCCCCGCAATGCAGTTACGCTATCTGCCTTCAATTCAGGCCATAAAGGCACGTTCCATGGACGATAAGTACAACACCCTTCGCAGCATGAAAGCTGCGAAGGCGCTGGGCATGTCAGCGCAAGAACTAATGGATGCGACGGAGCGCGGCAAAACAATCGCGGCATCTAGCCTCGAGCTACTTGAGGTTCGTGAGATCACCTCAGATGCGCCGCCAACCATTTCGGTTGACGCAAACGGAAAGCGGCACATCTTCGCCATCCCCGTTGTCGAGCGCCACGTTGAGACAGTCATCGAAACGAAAGTGGACCACAATAAGTTTGTGACAAAAGAGGCGGCGGGCGGCTTGCCTTGGGTTTGCCTACCAGCACCGGATGGTCAGGACATCCCGCTCGCACCAATCCTGCCGGGAATCGACGGCCCCGCGACAGCCAAGCGACAAGCCATTTCAGCCGTGCGTGCAGTGTTGTCCACCACAAAGGCAGTCCTGCAAGACACCGTTAGCATGCCCAGCGCACAAACCCCTCCTGCAACATCCAATAGGCCACCAACGGCCATCAAAGGGCTTGCTAGCACGGGTGCAGCAGCACCACCGCCACCACCGCCAGCCGCACCGGCACCTGTGGCTCCATCAACCCTTTGTCCGGCCAAAGTTGAGCCGCACAGAATGTACACCGTGACAGCGTCAGCGCTGTACGGGCCATCCGCAAGCAGTGCCCACCAGTACCTTGCGTTCTCCTTAAAGAACCCCACAGGGGGTGCCGTTCAGTTGAAATTCCTACGTAACGCAAAAGACGATGATGCCGCGCGGCAGTGGGATTTCTTGCTTGGGATGTTCGTTCAAGGATGCGGGCTGGATGGAATTCGCAAGGATTCAGAAGAGTTGCACGGCAAAGTCATCAACTTGTACTGCGCGCCGGGCACCTACGCGGGCCTCTGCTCCGTGAGCACTGCTTTGGGGGTTGATCCATGAACCATCTTGGACAGTTCGCCGGGCAGACCGGGGACACCAACCACCTGCCCGCTGTCCTCACCGTGATTAACTATCACGGGCTGAACATGGGCAAGGTGTATTGGCACGAGCAAGGTACCACCAAAAGCCGCACCGACGGCAACGGATACGTAGGTACTTTTCGGGTGGCTGAGTTCCGCACCATGGCGGAGCTTAGTATCCTGCTGGACCGCTTCGAGATTAGCGAAATTTATGTGCAGGGCGTCCCACGCTGGCCTGATGCGCGCATTGGTTACGTCTACACAAACGAAGTTCCTTTCTACGTCGACGAAACGCAAGACTGGGCGGTGCGGCGCACCAAGGAAGATTTCACAGACGCGCCCCTTGGTATTGCCACCATGGACAGTGACATGGACTGGGCACCACGCGAATTAAGCGCGCCGCTAACCACGCCCAGCGAATTCTTTCATTTCCTGTTGCGCACCATACCGGAACTGGAGGGCGTTGGCTTGCTGGTGCGGCCCTCAGGCAGTAACGGCATCACCAACCCGGACGGCACGCCCTTCAAGAATAGCCGGAACTACCACACCGCATTCAAGTGCTACGGTGAAGAACGATACGCTATCCTCGAACGGTTGTTCGGGCTGCTTGTATTGCGTGGGTGTGGTTGGTTTATGATTGGCGAAAGCGGCGGCCTTCTGGAACGCAGCCCGATTGACCGCTCCCTGCGCATCCAGAACCAGCCCGTGTTTGCGGCCCCGCCCCGTGTTGAACACCCAGTCATTGACAACCGGCCTGCACCTGTAGCTGTCGAGGGACGGGTGCTTCGCCTGGCCGATCTGCCTGAGGTGAACCCGGAAGCCCTTGCCGCTGTTCTCGCGGAACTTAAATCCGACCCGGCTCTGCGGCAGCGCCAAGCGCAGATCAAATACGCCTACCAGAAGAAGCAGGCCCGCGCGGCGTTGGCAGCTACCGTGCTACCGACCCGGCAGCAGGTGCGCGAGGCTATCGTGCACCAACGCAAACAAGCTGCAATGCGGGACAAGGCCGAGTTGCATGGTGAGCCGCTGCCGCTAGAGTTTGAAATTCACACAGTACGCCACGGCGTCCGGACGGTTGCGGACCTGCTGGACCAGCGCGAGTTCTTTCACGGCGCGCTTACCAAAGACCCCATGGAGCCGGACTACCGGGGTGGCGCGCAAACCGGCAAGCTTTACCTGAACGGCCACAACCCAATGTTGACCTCACTGGCGCATGGGCGGTTGATCAAATATCGCCTGCAACAGCCTGAGGCGAAATATGGCTTCGACCTCAGCACCGTGACGATCTGCGGCAGGCCCGTAGTGCCAGGGCTCGACGCAGGTACTGCGCCAGGGGAGAACGCTCCTGTAGAGCTCGCAGCGTCAGACGCCTGCCAGCGTCTTGCTGATGCCGTGGGCAAGTGGTTCCTACGCGGCGGGAAGGTAGGCATCCGCGCCACAATGGGCCTAGGCAAGACAACTTTGGTGGCCCGGTTGCTGGTGGAAAATCGGAACCGTTATTACCTGTTTCTGCTCCCGACCGTGCAGAAGGCAAGGGAGGCGTTTGAAGCATACTGCAAAGCGGGCGGAACAGAGGGCTATGTCTACCTCGGCAGGCGGCAGCCACACCCTGAAAATCCAAACGAAACGATGTGCACCGACTTGGATCACGCTGACTGGAACCTAAACTTCGGCACCAAGGGCACGAGCTTGTGCGCCGGTTGCCCGCGTTTTCGCCAGAAGCAGTGCGGTTACGACGTCCAGCGTGAATGGCTTGGATCCTATCAACCCCGCGTGGTTTTCGCGGTTCACGAATTCGCGCACGTCCCTTTGCCCGGCTGGGAGCCGGATAGGGTGATAATTGACGAAACGCTGCGAAACGGAGGGGTAGACCTAAGCATAAGCACTCCGAGCCTGAATCTTGTTGGATTGCCAAACGAGCCAACCAAAGAGCAGGTCGAGGAACGCCTTCTTGCACACCAGCGCACAATCCCCGACTTTGACGAAGCCTCCCGACTGGCGCACCGGCATCATGCCCTTGTCTTGGAGGCCATGCGGGACCGGCCCGAGTGCATTGTTAGGATGGGCGGCAACGTAATAGCCGGGCAGAAACTGGAATACCTGCACAAGGAAAAAGACACACTGGTTCTAGACGGCACCATGCGACGCAAGCTGACTGAAATCTATTTGGGCCAGCTGGACGAGGTCGTTCACATTGATGCTAAGCGAAACGGCACGCTGACTCAGGTCATCGGGAAGCAGATGGGCATTCGGTCACTGCTTAGCTCCGGCGAACAAAAGGTGCGTGAAACCCTGCTGCAACTGGCAGAGGGTTTTGAAGGTAAGATATGCGAGAAGAAAGTGCGGGATAAACTTGGAAAGGTGGACGACAAATCGTGGGGGCACTTTGGGGCACTGCGCGGCATGAACACCTTTGAGGCATTCAATACGCTTATCATCTTTGGATACCGGCAGCCGCCCGTTGCGGCGATGGTGGCGATTGCTTCTCTACTGCTAGAGGAGAAAGTAAAAGGCAAAGAAGTCGACGAGCAACGCTATTTGAAGTTGCGCAACGGTGGCGGACGGCAGCACTGCACGACGACAAAGGTGCACACAAACGAGCTTGTAACAGAACTAATCCGGGCGCACCGGGAAGATGAATTGGCGCAGGCGGTGGACCGGCTGCGTATGGTTTGGCATGAAGGCGAGCCTAAGCGCGTTGTGTTGGTGACACCGGTAGTGTTGGACCTTTTTATAGATGAAGTTGTTGAATGGTTCGATTTTAAGGCAGGTCGTACCGAGCATCGTTTAGTTACAGCGGTGCGGGCCGAGGGCGGCAAAATGTGTCTGAGTAAGCGGCAACTCGCGTCTAAGTATCCTGCGCTTTACGCCTCTCAATCCACCGCTGAACGTGACTTAAAGGCCGCACAATTTGGCGAAATTTCGGGCATTTCAGTGATTGGCACTGGGCCACGCGGAGTCAAAAAGCTCAAGCTTTCGCGATTTTAGTGAACCACTGTAAGTGGCTGTTTTCGGGCAAATAAATGTCAAATGGGCCAGAGAGGGCCACTGGCCCATTTGCCTAGTATACGTAAAGGGTTTTGGGCCAATCCCTGCGCCAACTTTGACACGGCGAAACCACCTAACAGACACCCTCTAACGCCTTCGCAACCCTCAACCACCACGGCTCAAACCTAACATGATATGGTGTGACCGAGGTGCTAGCGAAACGTGAAGCGCCTGGTGCAAAGGATCACCAGCGACTATATGCTCCGACACCGGACATGGTTCATCAGGACTTGCAGATGTGACTGTGTCTCTTGCAGGCCAAGACCTGCGCTGATCCGTATTTGCCCAATCCGCAGGCGGCAAAACACCATTGCCCACCTAAAGCAGTTTTGCCCGCACAGGGCCACAAATTGGCCACCCGGCGGGGTTGCCCCCCTACATATACACGCCCCCCCCC
>NZ_WLCM01000084.1 GCF_013317235.1 Leisingera sp. ANG59
CTTCGGTGACGCCAAGATGACAACCGCGCTTCTGGATCGCGTAACTCATCACTGCGCAATCATCGAGACAACTCATCACTGCGCAATCATCGAGACAGGCAACACGTCATACCGGTTCGCACAGAGCAAGCGACGCAGAAAAACATAAACGTCGCGCAAGCAAAGGCCCCAGACGGACTCGCTATAGGAGGGCGGCCCGCCTGGGGCCTTTGCGCCACAAGGGGTGGGTCAAATTCAAACGCTGAAACCGGGTCAGTTTTGAACGCTCATTGACAGGGCACAGCTCGGCAAGATCTGCATCAACACGTTCTAGTCACCTGAATCTGAAGTTCCTGTCAGTGTTTTCTGGCAGAAGCGTTTTACGGATGCGAGGATTTCATCGGCGGATTTAACCCATCGGTAGGGTTTGGGGTTCTCGTTATGAAGTTCTATGAACGCTGCAATATCGGCCTCCAACTCAGCCACCGATCGATGAACGCCGCGCTGGATTTGCTTGCGGGTCAGCTCGGCGAACCAGCGCTCGACCTGGTTCAGCCAACTCGCCGAAGTGGGCGTGAAGTGCACGTGCCAATGCGGGCGGCGGGCCAGCCAGGCCTTGACGCGCGCCGTCTTGTGGGTGGCGTAGTTGTCCATGACCAGATGCACGTCCTGGTCTTCGGGCACGCGCCGGTCCAGTTCCTTGAGGAAATCGAGAAACTCCGTCGCACGGTGCCGTTTGTAGCATTTTCCGATCACCGCACCGGTGGCGATGTCGAGCGCCGCAAAGAGCGAGGTGGTGCCGTTACGAATGTAGGTATGCGTGCGCCGTTCCGCGACACCGGGCGCCAGGGCAGGACGGGCTGTTCGCGGTCCAGCGCCTGGATTTGCGATTTCTCATCTATACACAACACGATAGCCCGGTTCGGCGGCGACATGTAGAGGCCGACCACGTCTTGCACCTTGTCTACAAAGAGCGGATCGACCAATGGGTCGCATCCTTCGGCGTGGTTTCCAAGGTGCGTTTCATGACATCGGCCACCTGCGCATCCGACACCGTGCGCGGGCGTCCCGCGCGGTATTCATCCGAAAGCCCCTCGATACGATGCTCTGCAAAGCGCCGTCGCCACTTGCCGACCGTATGTTCGGAATGGCCAAGCTCCGCGGCAATTTCTTTGCTGGAGAGGCCATCCGCGCATCTCAGCACGATCCGGCACCTGTCCGAAAGCGACCGCGCGGCCTTATGCCTTCGCAACTGAGCCTCCAGAAAGCCACGCTCATCCTCGCTGAGTTCGATAACCACCGATGCCCGACCACGCATGAAACACCCCCCAAATTTGCTTCAAATCAATGATGGCAAATTCGGTTCCGGGTGACTAGTCCTTGAGCCCAAAGTTCCAGATGCTGCGCTTTGCATGAATGACAGCTTTAGCATCAGTGAGTGGTTGACATGCTAGTACAGCCAATTACCCGAGGCGAGCACGTGTTCGCCTCGGGTCGTTCTGTTCGGGGTTATGGGTGAGCTAAAAACCCTGCAAAAGCCGCCTTCTATTCAGCTGTTGCAGTGGCCGATTGTTGTGCGGGAAGATTTCCGCGAATTCCGCAATTTGCTGATCAGAGGCTGGCACAATCTCTTCATACACGACCCAGGTCACGATCTCGCTACATGGCGGGGTGGTCAGCGAACCTGCATATGTGAAGTGCTTCGAGGATTGCGGCAGCAAGTCCTGCGGGTGGATCGTCGCGGAAACGCGAGCCGACCCCTTCGACGCGGGGGCGGCGGCCCAAATCGGAGCCAAGACCTCATTTTCCTGGCCTTCCTCGAGGAACACGCCAAGAACTAGCAAGTCTCCATCTGCCGACTTGTGCACAAAATGCGCCTCCATCGGATAGTGTTCGCCATCGACGGTGTGTTCGCTTTGATGGTGAAAGTGGAACTGCAGCAAATCGTAAGGCTTGTCGTTCACAATCGAAACGCTGCCTTTCGGGAAATTGGCTTGCAAGGTGTGCCCGTTGTTGACCACCTCGAAATTGCTGACCGAACGCCACCGTGTTGTGACCGTATCCACATCCGCGCGCGTGGCATCCGTGAGATCAATCGGCGATTGCTGTCGACCAGCTCCACAGACATGATAGTCCTCGGACAGATCGGCCCAATTCTCAGGGCCAGATTCTCCGTCATATCCCCATTCGTTTCCTGTGCCTGCCATGGCTGTTTGAGCGGCAGCTGCGCATATCGGGCAGGCCGCCAGCACTCTTAAGACTTGTCTTCTTTGCATCGTTTTTCTCCTTAGTTTTGAAAATTAGGGGCGCGCTATGGGCGCCTGGGTTTGGTTTTGAGCCGGTTGGCGAGTAGCTCTGCTTTGAAGATGCGCGACGCGGGGAAGGCGCCGCCGTCACGTCCAAAGGTTGTTCTGGGTGGGTCCTGCTGGTGATGCACAGGCTGGCAAGCACGGCCCTTCACCCGATGGGGACCTTCAGGCGGGAACCACAAGGCAGCGGCAACCGTCCTCGGGGGAGACCCACCATCCAAGCTCTGCCCCAGGCGGTCCTCAGTGCGTTGGCTTTCAAGGGTCATGGGAGGTTCCTCTCACCAAGCAAGTCGCGCCTCATGCGGCGCTGTGCATTCCGGCGATGTCACGCAGCACTAAGATTTCGAGTTGTTGGTCCGCATGCACCTTTTGAAGGATGTCCTTGATGGAGACGAACCCGAGTATGGCCTCTCCATCTTTGACAACCAGGTGACGGATGCGATGTTTGCCCATAAGTGCGAGAGCGGCGGCAAGATCAGTTGAGGCCTGACACATCACGGCATTCTCCGTCATGGCCTGCCCGACGGTGATGTCGTAGAGGTGTGCATTCTTCAGAAAAGCTTCACGCACCATGTCATGTTCGGTAACGACTCCAACGACATCGCCATCTTTGTCGCGCACGATGGCTCCGAACATCTGCTGATCGAGTAAGCGACCTGCAAAGTCGTAGAGGTTCTCTTCAGGTTCCGTGAAAAACTGGGTATCGAGGCCAGAAATGAGAGCGGATACAGTGGTCATGGATCATCGCCTTTCAAACTGTTGAAGCGCTTTCGCACTCGTCGGCCGGACATCGGCGTCGCCTCACAACTCGCCAGATCACACTCATTTCACGCGGGCTTTTCCCGAACTTTGAAAATTTGTAAGTTTTGGGAAGGCTGCCAGCCATGTAAGATTCCAGGTAGTGCTCGCGCATCATTGCCCGCAAGAATCACAAAGGGACGATATCCAATGAGAATCCTGCTGGCTGAAGATGACAAGAAAACATCTGACTATGTTTCCAAGGGTCTGCAAGAAAGCGGCTATCATGTCGATATCTTCGATGACGGTCGCGATGCCGTCAATTTCTGCCTCTATAATGAGTGTGATGTCGTCATTCTGGACCGCATGATGCCCGGGATGGATGGGTTGTCGGTGCTCAAAGCGATGCGCGGGGCCGGTCTTGAAACACCCGTTATCTTTCTGACCGCCATGGGTGACGTCGATGACCGTGTGGTGGGCCTATCTGCCGGCGGTGACGATTATCTGGTAAAACCGTTTCACTTCTCGGAGCTTCTCGCGCGGGTTCAGGCCATATCGCGCAGGAAGGGCGTGGCGGAGACCACAAAACTCCTCCTTCATGATCTTGAGCTTGACCTGTTGTCACGCACCGCAAAACGGCAGGGTCAAACAATTGAACTTCAAACTAAGGAGTTCTCCTTGCTGGAAGTCTTCATGAGCAATCCCGGTCGCGTTATCACAAAAACCATGCTTTTGGAGCGGGTGTGGGACTATACCTTCGACCCCAACTCTACCGTGGTGGAAACCCATGTCAGTAGGCTGCGGGCGAAGATAGACAAACCCTTCGACACGCCCTTGCTCCATACGATCCGCAACACCGGGTACTCTATGCATGGACCACGCTAGCGTATTTGCCGGAGCACCCTTTCGAACGGCGCTCTATGCCGCAACCCTCTTCGGGCTTTTGCTCTTAGGGGTTGGTTGGTTTGCGTATCAACGTGTTGAGAGCGCACTTCAGGCGAACCTCGAAGCACAGATCCTCGAGGAGCAAATTCTCCTGCATGAAATCCTTAAGGACGGCGGTGGCGATGCTATTGAACGGACAGTTGAGCACCTTAACAGCCCTTTGGCGACCAGACGGCACTTGGTAGGCCTGTTTGACGAAGCAGGACAGTTTCTCGCGGGTAACATCGACCAGGCACCAGATTTTGTCGGATGGCAAGTCAGATCATCCGGAGAGCTCAGTTTCCTTGGCCTGCAGGAGGATCATCTGTTGAACGCTTCCCTTCAGGACAGTTATCGAACCATCGTTGGACGGTCCCTGGCTCCCAAAAGCCAAGCCTTAAAGACACTCATGGAGGGCCTGTTCCTGTTTGTTGTGGTTGTTTTGCTGACGACACTATCATTCGGATACATGCTGAGTCGCCGCAGCCTCTTTAAGCTTCAAACCATTGAGCAAACTCTTGACCAGGTGTCTAAAGGCGACATGACTGCACGTTTGCCCGTATCGTCGGCCAAGGATCAGATCGACCGTATCTCTGTTCAGGTGAACGGTCATCTCGAACAACTCTCAGCGTTGATGGCGACAACCAAGTCGTCGATCGCTGCAATCGCACATGATCTCAAGACTCCCCTGTCACACGCTTTCATGGCACTTCGGGCGGTTCTCAACAGGATCGATCAAGGCAAGGACCCGCACGCTGATCTTGAAGAGTTAGAGCAAGAGTTGCAGCGCCTAAACTCAGTGTTCGATACGATCCTGAGAATTTCCCGAATAGAGACATCTGGTGCCCGCACCTACTTCAGCCAGGTAGACCTGAAAGACGTAGCTGAAGAGATGTACAATACGTTTCAGGCGGTCGCAGAAGAGAAAGGTCAAGTAATTCGGCTTGATCTGGAGGGACACGCGCCTCTAATGGTTTGGGGTGACCACAAAATGCTGCTTCAGTTAGCCTATAACCTTGTCAACAACGCCATTGAGCATTGCCCGATCCGAAGCCAGATTACACTCCAAACGCGATCTCTCGATCAAGGCGCGACATTCATCGTCGTAGATGACGGGCCCGGCGTTCCAAATGACGCCCGTGCGAAGATCTTTGACCCTTTTTTCCGAACAGACAGCAGCCGCTCATCTGGTGGTAATGGGCTGGGACTGGCCCTCGTCCGCGCAATTGCGACGCGCCATGGAGCAACGGTACGTGCCTATGACAACAATCCAGGACTAAAGATCATGGTGAGGTTCCCAGATTTGAATGAATTTAAGGCGCTGCCAAATATATAGACCATACGGCGCTGCTAGTCGGCTCTTTTCAGTTTCTAGCAATTCTTTCGACAAGATATGATAAATAGTATCCGCCGTTTCCCTCCCATTGAGATTTTTGTAAGCGTCGTCTCGACGCCACGTTGCTGCTGATGGCTTCGGCTGCGAAGTGATCTCCATCTCATGATGGGGAGTGCGTTTCGCAATGTGCGCTACAAATTCGTTTCTCAAATCGCTGGGCGTCGAGATCTACACGTCGGGTCATCGTCGTTGGCCGGATGAGGCAAAGGCCTTGGCCGTCTCGATGACCCTGGAAGCTGGAGCGACTGTAAATGCCTTAGCGGAGCGGTTTGGCATTCTGCCCAATCAACTTTCAGCGTGGCGACGAGAGGCCAAACAGGGCAAGCTGGTGCTGCCTGCTGCCGAAGTCGAGGAACCTGTCTTTGCGCCGCTCGTCGTCTGCGAGGTCGCCGAGGAGGAAGCGCGTCCGAAGGTAACATCGCAGGCGGCCCCTATCAGGATCATTCGGGGGGCTGTTGTGATCGAACTGGCGCATGACATGCCCGTCGCTCGGGTCGCGGAGATCGTCCACGCGCTCGAGGCGCATCCATGCTGATGCTCTCGCAGGGTGTGCGGATTCTGGTGGCGACGAAGCCGGTCGACTTCCGCAAAGGCCATGACGGTCTCGCGGCCCTGGTCCAGTCTACTCTGGCGGAAGATCCGTTTACCGGAACGGTCTTCGTCTTCCGCGCGAAGCGCGCCGACCGAATGAAGATCCTGTTCTGGGACGGCAGCGGGCTCGTGATGGCCTACAACCATCTGCATTCATACTACACCTCTTTCCTTGTAAGCACCCGATTTCTACCGCGGGGGCTGGTCCTTGACGCGTGCGATGATGTCGGGATCGTCGACGGAGTCTTGTAAGAAGTCGTTCCAGCGCTCCGGCGAACGCCGGGCGTCCGCGAGCATGTCCTTCAGTTCGCAGATGCCATCGTCGGTCAGCGTCGTGATGTATTTGTCTTGCCCGATCTGAACGCTGACGATGCTGCCGTAGGACAGGTTGTCGT
>NZ_WLCM01000085.1 GCF_013317235.1 Leisingera sp. ANG59
ACTTCGATACTTCGATGTCCATCAGCCGCTGTGCGGCGTCCTGGATCAGCTCACGCAAGAAATCCGCGTCATCACTCTTGGCGATCACCCCCGGAAGGTCGATCATGGTCTCGGTCATCGTGCTCTCCTTCGTTGTCATCGGCTTCAACAACCTCAGACTACGAAGATGCGCGGTGGCCGCCAGCCCGGCCGCGCGCTGCGCTAAGCCAATGGCTTCGCGCGCGGCCTCCTACACCACGGGTTGGGACGCTACCGATTTGACCGATTTGAGCCTATCGCAGGCTGTAGAATATCTCACCGTTGTGCAGTTCATCCATTGCCCGGCAGGCGCATGCAAAACATTCTGCCGAGAGGGAAAAAGCCGGGCATTGAAGCTCTCTCTGTGTCCGTTCTCCAAGGGTGATCCCGGCTCTATGAAAGCGGTTTCGCGTGCAGTTCAGCCAACTGTTTCACTGCTTGTAGTTTAGCTATTCCCTTGAAACCGAACGATCTAATTTCTCATTCCGAAGGGGTTGACATCCACTTTGCGCCTCCCATCTCAAGATTGGGGATGCCGAAGGCGGGTCCCCAGGTAGTGGACATCGGACGGCTGGCTGCTCAGCGGCCCTCCGTATTACTGCCAAGCCAGTTGCCGGCCCTATAGCTTGCCGGGCTGGTTTCTCGTGCAGTGTTCCTTCCTGCGGCCTGCCGCCTCGTCTCCCCGAATATTCGACTGCTTGCCCGGTCCCGCCGGCCCTGTTGCTGTGCCGGAAACCTGGATCGGGCCCAGAGACCCGGATTAGGAAAGGAGGAACCGATATGCTTCAGTCAACCATTGCCCCCTTCAGGGCTTTCGACCCCTTCGCTGACATGCGCCGGATGCAAAGCGATATGAACCAGCTGTTCAACGGCTTTGGTCTGGCCCAGAGGCCTCAGGTCTATCCCGCGATAAATTTCTGGGCAGGCCAGGACAGCATCGTTCTGACCGCAGAGCTGCCGGGCCTCTCCGAGGACGATATCGAACTGACGGTGAAGGACACCACGGCTGTGCTGCGCGGCACCTATCCAGAGCACGCCTCAGGCGAGGAAGTGACCTGGCGCCGCCGCGAACGCCCGTCGGGTGCTTTCTCGCGCACCGTCGAACTGCCCTTCCGTGTCGATCCGGAGAGGGTCGACGCGCGGTTCAAGAACGGGGTGCTGACCGTCGAAATGCAGCGTCCAGAGGATGACAAGCCCAAACGCATCCAGATCAAAGCGTCTTAAACAGCGCAAAGTGAAAGGAGGACAACATGGCACGGGAAATGACTGCCCAAGGCGGCCGCGAAGTCACCCGCGGCGATACAGACAGCAGCCGCACGGCGATGACCTTCATGCCTGCGGTGGACATCTTCGAACAGGGCGATGTGACGGTGATCCTGGCCGATATGCCGGGTGTCGCACCTGGCGATATGGACGTGACACTGGAGCGGCAGGTGCTAACCCTGCGCGGCCACGTCCGGCCGCATGCCCCAGACGGCTACCGGCGGATCACGTCGGAATACCGCGAAGGCGACTACGAACGCGCCTTCTCCCTGTCCGACGAGGTCGATCAGGAAAAGATCAAGGCCGATTTCAAGCATGGCGTGCTGCGGCTGGAACTGCCGCGTGCAGCCGAGGCCAAGCCCAAGAAAATCTCGGTAAAGGCCGCGTAAGGCGGCCTCACCCTCAGAGAAAAGGAGGAAAACATCATGCAGATCAGCGATCTCATCCCGTGGGGTCGTGACAAGGAAAAGACCCCCGCATCCGATAGCGGCCGCTCGACCAACCCGCTAGCGGTGCTTCAGCGCGACATCAACAACGTGTTCGAAGACTTCTGGCACAAGGTGGAAAGCGGCTGGAACGGCCGCACCAGCGCAATCGGCATGTTCGGCCCCAGCACCGATGTCTCGGAAGCGGATGACAGCATCGAGGTATCGGTGGAACTGCCCGGCATGACAGACAAGGACATCGACATTTCGATGTCCGGCGACGCCATCACGATCCGCGGCGAGAAAAAGATAGAACACGAGGAGAAGCGCCGCGGCGTCTATATGTCGGAACGCTCCTACGGCGCCTTCTACCGTACCATTCCGCTGCCGCCGGGGGTCGATACCGACAAGGCTGAGGCGACTTTCAAGAACGGCGTTCTGACCGTCGCGCTGCCCAAGACTGCGGATGCGCAAGCCAAGGTGAAGCGTATCCCGGTCAAGGCGTCCTGACCCCAAGCAACCCGCCCGTGGCGGCCGGCCCGCCGGCCGCCATTTTTCTGCGGAAGGAGAGTCCACATGCGTTCGATCTTTTTTCGTATCGGCCGAACCGTTGCGCTGTTTTGCGTTATCCTCGCGGTCGGCACCGGCCCTGTAGTTGCGCAATCACCGGACCAGCCCCAGTTCCTGAATGAAGACGGCCTGCCGACGCTGGCGCCACTGCTGGACAAAATCACCCCGGCGGTTGTCAATATTTCCGTCGAAAGCCGGCAGACAGCCGAGATGAACCCGCTGTTCAGTGATCCGTTCTTCCGGCGTTTCTTCGACATGCCGCAGGCGCCTCAGGTCCCCGCCCCGCGCCGCCAGATGAGCGCAGGCTCCGGGGTGATCGTTGATGCCGAAAAGGGCTATGTGCTGACCAACCATCACGTTATCGACAACGGTGACCGGATCGTTATCACGCTTAAGGACCGGCGGCGCTTTGATGCCGAGCTGGTGGGTAGCGACCCCGGCACCGACATCGCGTTGTTGCAGATTGATGCCGATAACCTGACCGCGCTTGAGCTTGGCGACAGCGACCGGCTCAAGGTAGGCGACTACGTGCTGGCCATCGGCAACCCCTTCGGCCTCGGGCAGACCGTCACCTCCGGTATTGTCAGCGCCCTGGGCCGCAGCGGTCTCAGCGTCGGCGGGTACGAGGATTTCATCCAGACAGACGCCTCGATCAACCCCGGCAATTCCGGCGGCGCGCTGACAGCCTTCGACGGACGCCTGATCGGCATTAACACCGCTATCATTGCGCCATCGGGCGGCAACGTGGGGATCGGCTTTGCGGTACCTGCAAATATGGCGCGCGCAGTGATGGATCAGCTTATCGAGTACGGCGAGGTGCGGCGCGGCCGTCTTGGCGTGGTGATCCAGGATTTCACCCCCGATCTTGCCGAGGCGCTGGACATTGATACCGGCACGGGAGCGGTTGTCACCCAAGTGGAACCGGGGAGCCCCGCCGAGGAAGCCGGGTTGCAGCCAGGCGATCTGATCGTTTCTGTTGATGGACAGGCTGTTGCCGGCTCGGCGGACCTGCGCAGCCAGATCGGGCTGAAGCGGGTCGGCACGGAAATCGGGCTGGAGATCATCCGCGACGGCAGCACGATAACGATCAACGCCACGCTGCGCGAGGGCGGGACCGTTGCCGCGGCAGGCGACCACCGGTTTGACCGGCTGGCCGGTGCTGAACTGCGCAACCTTCAGCCTGGCGACCCGGACTTCGGCGAACTGGAAGGCGTGCTGGTCACCCGCATGGATCCCGGCAGCCGCGCCGAACGCTCCGGGCTGGAGGCCGGCGATATCATCCTGGCCGTGAACCGCAGCCCGGTCAGTTCGGTCACCGGACTGCGCCGCGAGCTGTCCCGGGCCGAAGGTGCCCTTGCGCTGACCGTGCAAAGGGGGCCTGCACGCATTTTCCTGGTGATGCGCTGAGACTTCTGAGGAGGTGACGCTGATGACGAACAAGCCAACACAGGACGTTGAAAAGACACTGCCTGATGCCGTTCCGGATCAGGAGGCGCAAGACATCGCGCCTGCTGCTGCCGTGCCGCCGGCCGGACCGCATGCCGATGAAATCGCACGGCTGACCGACCGCCTCAAACGGGCGCTTGCCGATGCCGAAAATGCCCGCAAGAGGGCCGATGCCGCCCGCCGCGAAGGTTTCGACCAGGGCGTGGTGCAAGCCGTCCGCGCTTTTGCCCCTGCGCTGGATGCGCTTGCACTGGGAATCGCAGCTGCTCAGGATTCGCCGGATGCGGAAGACCCGCGGGTGCGCCACCATCTGGAGGGGCTGCGGAATATCCGCTCCACTTTCGAGGCGGCGCTGAACGTGCTTGGCATCGATGTGGTCGCGCCGGCGGACGGCAGCTTCGACCCTGCCCGCCACGAGGCGCTGGCAAAGGCGGCCTGTCCCGGCACCCCTGCCGGACAGGTGATTGAATTGCACCGCCCCGGTTTTGCCCTGAAACAGCGGCTGATCCGCCCGGCCCAGGTCACGGTCAGCGCCGACGGCGGCGAGGAGGATTGAGCGATGCTGCGGCTTGCGCTTTTTCTGGGAACAAACCTAGCCATTCTAGCCGTGCTGTCGGTGACATTCCGGCTGCTGGGATTTGAAGGGCTGCTTCAGGCCAATGGTGTTGATCTGGACCTGCAGGCTCTGCTGGTGTTCTCAGCTCTGATCGGCTTTTCCGGCTCATTGATCTCGCTGTTCCTGTCGAAACCCATGGCCAAGTCTGCGATGGGGGTCCGGGTGATCACCCGGCCGCGCAGCCAGACCGAGCGGTGGCTGCTGCAAACCGTGCAGGACCAGGCCCGGAGAGCGGGGATCGGGCAGCCGGAAGTCGGCATATTCGACCACCCCTCGCCCAACGCCTTTGCCACCGGCTGGAAGCGTGATGCAGCGCTGATCGCGGTCAGTACCGGGCTGCTGCAGCACATGCGGCCGGGCGAGATCGAGGCCGTACTAGGCCATGAGGTCAGCCATGCCGCAAACGGTGACATGGTCACGCTGGCGCTGATCCAGGGCGTGGTGAATACCTTTGTGGTCTTCCTGTCGCGCCTCGCGGGGTTTCTGGTTGACCGGCTTGTCCTGCGGGTCGAGCGCGGCCACGGCCCGGCGTTCTGGATCGTCTCGCTTGTGGCCGAGCTTGTGCTGGGTGTCGCTGCCATGGCAATTGTCATGTGGTTCTCGCGCTGGCGCGAATTCCGCGCCGACGCGGGCGGCGCGGCACTGGCCGGGCGGGCCAGCATGATTGCGGCGCTGGAACGGCTGCGCGCGCTGCAGAACACCAGGCCGCTGCCGGATGAAATGCGGGCGCTCGCGTTTGACGCCGGCCGGGTGCAGGCCCTTTTTGCCAGCCATCCGCCGCTTGAACGCCGGATCATGACGCTGAAAGCCGCTGGCAGCACCGCGGGCGCGCCGGCGCGGGAGTGAAATCCCATGCGACATCCTACCTTTGAGGCAGCAGCGGGGCGTCCGGCAGCGAGCGCCCATTGCAGAGGAACCTGAACATGACAGACGATCCGTACAAGGTGCTTGGGGTTTCGCGGGACGCGACACAGGCTGAAATCAAGAAGGCCTACAGAAAGCTTGCCAAGTCGCTTCACCCCGACCTGTCACCCGGCGACAAGGCCAAGGCGGCCGAGTTCCAGCGCGTGGGGGCCGCCTATGACATTATCGGCGACCCCGGAATGCGGCGGTGGATTCACATCCGAAGTGCAAATTCTGTATCAAAACAGATGTTTGCATGGAGGCTATTGAATGGGACGCAATTACCCTCACCTGAGTTTGGAAGAACGCCGGAAGATTGCCAAGTGGCGTGAAGCCAAAATGCCGGTGCCTGAGATCGCAGACCGGCTGGGCCGCGCAGCGTCTACGATCTACCGGGAACTCAAGCGTAATTTCTTTGATGACAAGGAACTTCCTGAGCTGAACGG
>NZ_WLCM01000086.1 GCF_013317235.1 Leisingera sp. ANG59
ATCAGGATGAAGGCAATGCCCATCAGGATCMGGCCCAGCTGGCGCGCCTTCTTGGCCTCGGTCTTGACGAACAGGTAGCCGCCGGCCGCCAGCAGCACCGGCACCAGCCAGTCGAGCTTGAACGACAGGATCTGGATGATCAGCGCCGAGCCGAGATCGCCGCCCAGCACGATCGCCAGCCCGGCGGGGAAGGCCAGATAGCCGCTGGCGGCAAAACCGGAGGTCAAGAGCGCCACCGCCGCCGAGCTTTGCAGCACGATCGCCAGGATCAGCCCCATCAGCCCCGCCTGCAGATGGCTTTGGCGCCCGGTCAGCAGCCGCTGGAACGAGGCGCCGTAGCTGCGCTCGATCCCGGTCCGCACCATCCGCACCGCATACAAAAGCAGCATCGTGGCACCCGCCAGGCTGATCAGAAAGGTCAGTATCGCCATAGGTTTATCCCTCGATCAGCGCTAGCATTTCGGCATGCAGCTGCGGTGTTGCAGCGGCAATCACCCGGCCATCCGAACCCAGCCCCAGCGGGTTGCCCTGCCAATCGGTGATCACCCCGCCCGCGGCCTCGACCACTGCAGAAACCGGCAGGAAGTCATAAGGCTGCAGGTCATAATCGATCACAGCGTCCACATGGCCTGCCGCCAGCAGTGCATGCGGATAGCAGTCATAGGCAAAGCGGCGCGTCTGCCCGGCCTGCATCAGCCGGTTGAACAGTTCCGGAAAATCGCAGTGGATCTTGTCGCCTTCGTTCACATACAGGATCGCCTGCATCAGCCTGGTCTGAGCAGAAGCATGGATGGGCTGGCCGTTTAACGTGGCTCCCTGGCCGCGCTGGCCAAGGAACGTCTCCCCCAGCGCGGGCATGCCAATCACCCCCAGTTGCGGAACGCCGCCCTGCAGAAACCCCAGCAGGAAGCCGAACAGCGGGTGCCCGGACAGAAAGGAGCGGGTGCCATCAATCGGATCGATGATCCAGACATTCTCACGGTCCGCCCCGTCAAATCCGTGTTCTTCGCCAAAGATGCCGTGGTCCGGGAAGTGCTGCTCAAGATAGGCGCGCACCTCGCTCTCGACCGCCTTGTCGGCCTGGGTGACAGGGCTTTCATCTGCCTTGAACTCAATCCCCAGGCGGCTGCGGAAGTAGCCGCGCGCGGCCTCCGCGGCGATCCCGGCGATCCGTATGGCGTGGTCAGCGTGGGTTTCTGTGGTGGGCATCGTTGCGGCCTTCATTCCTGAGGTCGGAGACGGTGGCTATCCGACCGGATTGACCGCTAGAATTTGTAAAAAATGTGGATTTCGTCAACAGAAAAGCCCGCAAGATGACCGAAAAACCAATGTTTCGCCCAGAATTATTGCCTTTTCAGAAAGAATTTTGGGATTTTGCGGGTTTGGTGGGGCAAGGCTGCCCTACCCTGCGCCCGCCAGGTGCCGGGTGGCCATCGAAAACAATTCCGCCTGCGAAGCAATACCAAGCTTGGAATAGGCGTGGTGGCGGTGGACCTTCACGGTGCCTTCGGCAATGCCCAGATAGGCGGCAGCGGAGGGGGTGGAATGGCCCTGCAGGATCAGCTGCACCACCTCCCGTTCCCGCGGGCTGAGGACGCCGGTGCCGAAGGTCTGCATCCGGTCCTCCCAGTCTGCGGGCTGATGGGGCGCCGCGGTGTCTTCCGCCTGTCCCCACTGGCGCCGGATGGCGGCGGCGATCACCGCGAACACCGCATTCAGCCGTTCCGTGTCTGCCGCCTCAAACCTTTGCTGGCGGGCAAACCGCGCGAGTGAAACGATAAACCAGCGCTCTGCCCCGTCCCGCACCAGGATGCCGATTTCGTCGCTGATGCTGATTTTTCGGTAGAAAGCGCGGTAATATTCGGAACGGTAGAATGCTTCCGGCGCCAGATCCATCAGCCGGTAGGCGCCGGGCGTGCAACCGTTGCGGCAGGCCTGATAAAGCGGGTCCAGCAGGTAGGGGCCGCTGGCGTAGAACTCCACCGTGATCGCCGCCTGCAGCTCATCCAGATCCTGATACAGGGGCACCGGCGGCTGCGCGCCCGTGTAGTGCGAGATGACCATCGAATCAAAGCTGCAGCATTGCGACAGGATCTGCCGCAGCGCGCCGGGAAAGCGCTCCGTTGCGATGGTGTCCGCCAGCGCCGTCATCGCCTTGGCCCAGCCATCGGGCAGCGGCGGGAAGGTCGGGTCGTCCATTGCCTATGCCTAAAGATATATATCCTTGGTCAAGTTTGCCGGCATAACCGCGAAAGTCAAACTGGGTCCAAGCGAATTTTCAACATGACGGAGCCCCAAATGACCGATTCCTCCAGCGTGAACCCAGTGCAGGGTGATCTGGCCTTTACCCGCGAAAGCGACCGCGGCGTGGTGGCCGAGGCCAGCTATGCCGGCGCTCTCAGCTTCATGCGGCGGCGTTATTCCCGCGATCTCAGCCGTGCTGATGTGGCGGTAATGGGGGTGCCGTTCGACCTGTCGGTGTCCAGCCGGTCCGGCACCCGGCTGGGACCGCGGGCAGTGCGCTCGGGCTCCAGCCACATTGCCTGGTCAAAGCCGTGGCCGTGGGAGGCGGATCCCTACGAGGTGCTGCGGGTGGTCGATTACGGCGATTGCGAGTTCGACTATGGCTATCCGCACAAAGTGCCGGGCGAAATCGCCCAGGCGGCGCGGGATATTCTGGCCACTGACACGGCGCTCTTGTCGATTGGCGGCGACCATTTCATCACCTACCCGCTGCTGCAGGCGCATGTGGAAAAGCACGGGCCGCTGAGCCTGATCCAGTTCGATGCCCATTCCGACACCTGGGCGGATGAGGAAGGCCGCATCGACCATGGCACCATGCTGTGGCACGCCGTCCGCGAGGGGCTGGTTGACCCGTCCCGGTCTGTTCAGATCGGTATCCGCACCCACAACCCCGACCCGCTGGGCATGAACATCATCGATGCCATCGAAGTGCAGAAGACGGGGCCGGAGGCGGTGGCGGAAAAGATCCGCGGCATCGTCGGCGATCACAGGGCCTATGTGACCTTCGACATCGACGCGCTGGAGCCTGCGTCGGCCCCCGGCACCGGCACGCCTGTGATCGGCGGCCTGTCGCCTTATCAGGCGCAGGAGATCATCCGCGGGCTGGCGGGCACGGATGTGGTGGGCATGGACGTGGTCGAGGTCGCCCCGGCCTATGACATCTCTGAAATCACCGCCATCGCGGCGGCCACCATCGCCAACGATCTGCTCTGCCTCTACGCGGCCGGACCTTCCGGCCAGCGCTGAGGCAGCGAGCAACAGGGAGGAAAGAATGATCAATAACAATATCATGACTGCAACCTTGCTGGCCGCCGCCCTGGCGGCGCCAGCCTCTGCTGGCGACCTGGCGATCTACAACTGGGCGGACTATTTCGGCGAAACCACCATTTCCGGGTACGAGGAGGCAACCGGAACCAGGGTCACGCTGGATTATTTCGACAGCAACGAGGTGCTGGAAACCAAGATGCTGGCGGGGGGCTCGGGTTACGACGTGGTGTTTCCCGCCGCCTCCAATGCCGAACGGCAGCTGCAGGCGGGCGCGCTGCACCCTGTCGACACCGCGCGACTGAAGAACTACGGCAACCTGCGCCCTGAAATCCTGGCATCTCTGGACAAAGTGCCGGGCGGACGGCAGCTGGGTGTGCCCTATACCTGGGGCACCATCGGCATCGCCTACAACCCGGCGCTGGTAGCTGAGCGGTTGGGGGATGTGCCAGTAGACAGCTGGGACCTGCTGTTCAATCAGGACCATGCGTCCAAGCTGAAGGACTGCGGCATCGGGGTGCTGGATTCGCCCGTGGAGATGCTGTCGGTGGCACTGAACTACCTCGGCGCCGATCCCTATTCAGAGGACAAGGCGGAGATCGCCAAAGCACAGCAGCTGCTGGCCGCCGCGGCTGAGAACATCACCTACTTCAGCAATCAGAAGCCTGCCACTGACCTGCCAGCTGGCAATGTCTGTATGGCCGTAATGTATTCCGGCGACGCTGGCATCGCTCAGGCCCGTGCTGCAGAAGCTGAAAGTGGCGTCGAAGTCCTCTATTCGATCCCCAGGGAGGGCACCCTTATGTGGATCGACCTGATGGCGATCCCGGAAGATGCGCCCAATGTAGACGCGGCCTATGCCTTCATCGACTACATGCTGCAGCCGGAGGTGATTGCCGGGGTTTCCAATACCGTGTTCTTTGCCAATGCAAATGCGGCAGCGGATGCCCATGTGCTGCCGGAGGTGCTGTCCGATCCGGGGATCTATCCTGATGCTGCCACCCTTGCCCGCCTGTTCCCGGACAAGAGCCTGGGCGCCAAAGCGCTGCGCCAGCGCACCCGGGCCTGGACCGCGGTGAAATCCGGAATCTGAAACTTACGGGGCCGCCTTGGCGGCCCTCGCTTCCTGCCCCGGCCGGATCGCCCCGGCCAGCGAGAAATGCGCCGGGAACATTGCCGCCAGAAAGCGGAAGATGATCCGCGCAGCCTCCTCCCGGTCGAAGCGGTCCGGGTGCAGCAGGAAGTCGGTCCACATGCCTTCCAGCAGCGCTAAGGTGCCATGGGTGGCATCGCGCGCCGCGCCGGAGGCATCCGGCGTTCCGGCCTCCCGCACGATCCGGGCAAAGGCGTTGTGGATCATGCCGCGCAGCCGACCGTCGCGGGTGTCAGAGTATTCGGCAATGGCGGTGCGGTTACGGGCCTCGCCGCGGAAGGCATACCAGATACTGACATTGCGCCGGTTCAGCACCCGTTTGCTGAGATCGCCGCGCACGATCATCTCAACCCGCTCCTGGGGACTGTCGCCTGCGGTCTGCAAAAGCGCTTCCAGCCCGTCGTAATATTCTTCCGAGGAGTGATGCGCCGCCGCCTGAACCAGGTTGTCCTTGCCGCCGAAATGCAGATGAATCATGCCGCGTGAGAGGCCGGCGCGCTGGATGATCTCGCTGACGGAGGTTTCGGAGATCCCCTTCTCAGCAACCGAATCCAGCACCGCGCCGATCAGCGCTTGACGGTTCTGTTCGCGGTTTTGTTCCCGTTTCCCGGCCATCTGTCTCTTGGATCCTGCTGCATTTTACTGCTGTTACGCGGTTCATGCGTGTGCGGCAAGAAGTGCTTTCAGCCCAGTTTAGGCACAGGCCGGGCAGTTTCTCCAGTAAAATGGACGTGTGTACATTTTTTGATAACCCTGTTGACAGGACCCCGTGCCAGCCGTCAGGATTTAGTGGACGATTGTCCATTTTTAATGGAAGCACCCTGCCCTCAACCCAGTAAGCGACGGAGTGACATGGCCGGATATTTCAGAACCGAGACTGGCAAGGGTTTGGCGCTCAGCGCGCCTGCGTCGCTTTATGTTGGTGTTTTGGTTGCGGCGCCGCTGGGGATACTGGTGGCGTACAGCTTCTGGACCCAGACCTATGTCGAGATTGACCGGACGCTGACCTGGGCCAATTACCTGGAAGCCGCAACCGATCCGCTGGTGCGGCACCTGATGCTGCGCTCGATCGCGATTGCCGGGGCGGTGACCATGGCAACGGTGGCGCTGGCCTATCCGATCGCCT
>NZ_WLCM01000087.1 GCF_013317235.1 Leisingera sp. ANG59
CTTCGGTGACGCCAAGATGACAACCGCGCTTCTGGATCGCGTAACTCATCACTGCGCAATCATCGAGACAGGCAACACGTCATACCGGTTCGCACAGAGCAAGCGACGCAGAAAAACATAAACGTCGCGCAAGCAAAGGCCCCAGACGGACTCGCTATAGGAGGGCGGCCCGCCTGGGGCCTTTGCGCCACAAGGGGTGGGTCAAATTCAAACGCTGAAACCGGGTCAGTTTTGAACGCTCATTGACAGACATGGTACGCAAAGCTCGCGAAGACGCGCTGCAAGGATGGCTGAATGAAGCGGAGGACGGGCTGCTCGGTGCCTTTGCCCACAGGCTGCGGCGAGATCTGAACCGCACCGGGTTTGCCGGAGGCTTCAACTCCTGAGTAGGATGAAGTCACAATGAGCAAGACAACAAACAAGTACTCTCCTGAGGTCCGCGAGCGTGCGGTGCGTCTGGTGCTGGACAACCAGGGCCAGCACAGTTCCCGCTGGCAGGCAATCATGTCGATCTCCGCGAAGATCGGCTGTTCGGCGCACACGCTGAATGAGTGGGTGAAGAAGGCGGAAGTCGACAGCGGCAAGCGGGCGGGTGTTCCAACTGTTGTCGCCGACAGGATGAAGGCGCTTGAGCGGGAGAACCGCGAGCTGCGCCAGGCGAACGAGATCCTCCGCAAGGCATCGGCGTATTTTGCGATGGCGGAGCTCGACCGCCGGTCGAAGTGATGGTGTCATTTATAGACATGCATCGCGCGGAGCATGGGGTCGAGCCGATCTGCACTGTCCTGCCGATTGCCCCTTCCACGTATTACGAGCATCTGGCGCAGCGGGCCGATCCGGCCCGGTTGTCGGACCGTGCCCGGCGTGACGCGGCATTGCGGCCCGAGATCCTGCGTGTTTTCGAAGAGAACTGGCGGGTCTATGGCGTGCGGAAGATCTGGCGGCAATTGCAGCGGGAGGGTTTCACTGTTGCCCGCTGCACGGTCGCCCGGCTGATGAAGAGCATGGGTATTCAAGGCATCATCCGGGGCAAGCCGCACAAAAACCACGGTGCCCGACAAAAGGGCCCCGTGCCCGCTGGACAAGGTAAACCGGCAATTCCGTGTACCCGTGCCCAACATGCTCTGGGTCAGCGATTTCACCGATGTCGCCACCTGGAAAGAGTTCGCCTATGTCGCCTTCGTTATCGATGCTTATGCCCGCAAGATCGTTGGTTGGCGTGTCAGCACCTCGGCGCATGCCGGGTTCATTCTCGACGCCCTGGAACAGGCTGTTCACGAGCGGCAGCCGACAAAGGCGATGGGGCTTGTTCATCACTCCGACCGCGGCAGCCAAGGCGGACTCAAACGGTCGTCGCAACGGTTCCGAATTGGAGGTTGTGATGACAAACCGCAATCGCGCATCAGAGCGCAGTACACGAGGTAAACTGCATTCACCGGGGCGGCCACGGGCGGCACTGCGTACCCAGCAAGTCATGTTTTGGCAACTCATCAAGCAAGGCGTTTCCAGCGAAGAAGCTGGTGTGCAAGCTGGCGCGTCTGCCCCAGTTGGCAGTCGTTGGTTTCGGGAGGCCGGAGGCATGCCGCCATCCAAGTTTGCAAATGCATCTCAGCCGCTTTCCGGCCGGTATCTGTGTTTTGCTGAGCGCGAAGAGGTCGCCTTGTACAGAGCGCAAGGCTTCGGTGTCTGTGCGATTGCAAGGAAGATTGGACGATCCGCCTCGACCGTTTCCCGGGAACTTCGACGGAATGCAGCGACACGCTCAGGGGGCTTTGAATATCGCGCGACAACAGCGCAATGGCATGCAGACCGCGCAGCACGCCGTTTCGGGCTGGGCTCAAGTCGCGCCGGCTTCGGCTCCACGACAATCGCCGCGAACATCGGTTCGTCAGCCGTCTCTGGGGGTAGAGCCAGCGCGCCGGCCATCAGCTTCTTGCGCCAATCATATACTTGCCAGCGGGTTACCGCATGTCGGCGCGCAACATCTGCAACCTTCATTCCGGGCACCTTGCTTTCCGCAGCAATCCGCGCCCGCACAGCCTCGCTTCGGAGACGCCGGCCCGACCGCCCTTCAAAAACTTCCATCCTGCCCGCGCAGCCATACGTTGAGCCGTCCAAAGAGACGTCCATTTTGCCGTCCTATCCTGTCTCACTTCGACAGTAGGACTCGCACAGCCAGCATCAACGCGGCAGGAGGGGATCGGCGTGGCGCTTACGAACATCGCCAAGCCCTATAAATTACAGTTCCTGACCCTACGCAGTTTCAGAGGTTTTTCGAGCAAGCTCATCCGTGGAAATCCTAGTGGAGTTCTTGAACTCCTTCACCACAAAGTAGGTCGTGTAGCGTTCGATATAGGGATCGTTGTCAAACAACCTTTCACAAACGCCATGATAATCCTCCAGGTCAACGAAATTTCCGATCACGATTGCGTCGACGTCACCGGTGGTGCCAAACGTGGCATTGATTGCCGGTTCTTCCAACATGCGTGCAACCAAGTCGGCCATCTTGTTTGCCCCGTGGCTATTGGTGGCCACGGAAATGATGGCTTTCAGGCGACGCTCCAGTCTTCGGGAACTCGCCAGAAATACGGATTTTTCAAGGTACCCACCGCGCCGAAGAGCGTTAACGCGCCTGATGCAGGTGGAAGGTGTCGATCCCACTTTTTCCGCCAGTTCTGCTTGGGTCAGGGATGCGTCGTCTTGCAATGCATCAAGGATGCGGATGTCCAGGCGATCCATCAGAAACTCCTTTTGCATGGGGGCAGTGGTGATTTTCACCGTATATTCGGTTATTTTGACCGCAACCACCATCCGATTTCGGCTAGCGTCACATGGAAACAGTGTTGAATAGCTTGCGGAGATGCAGATGGATTTTCTTGTTGGTATCGGATCAAATATCCGCAAATCCCCCTATTTCGAGGCAACGGTCGCGGACGGCGTGTCGTGTTTTTCCGTTTATAATCATATGTATATCCCGGCTCATTTTGGCGACCCAGCGGCCGAATACAAACGTTTGACAGAAGGTGTTGCGATGTGGGACGTCGCAGCGCAGCGTCAGGTCGAAATTGTCGGCCCGGATGCCATGGCATTGATGCAGTATTTGACCGCGCGCGATGTCAGCACAACGAAAATCGGTCAAGGGCGCTATGTTCCGCTTTGCGACTACGAAGGCAATCTAATCAATGATCCTGTACTCCTGATGCTTTCTGACAGCCGCTACTGGATCTCCATTGCGGACAGTGACATGGAACTTTGGGTCAAGGCGGTTGCGCATGAGCGCGGATATGACGTGGAAGTTTTTGAACCAGACGTATCGCCAATGGCGGTTCAGGGACCCAAGGCCGAAGACCTAGTCGCCGAACTTTTTGGCGAATGGGTGCGAGATGTAAAATATTTTTGGTTCCGCGAAACCGAACTGCAGGGGATTCCCCTAGTCCTGGCGCGCTCTGGATGGTCCAAACAGGGTGGGTTTGAACTCTATCTGACCGACGAGTCACGCGGTGGAGAGTTGTGGAATATAGTCAAAAACGCGGGTTCCAAATATGGAATTGGTCCAGGAGCCCCGAATGATGTCGAGAGGGTCGAAAGCGGGCTGCTTTCTTATGGATCGGATGCCCGGCACATCAGTTTTCCGGCCAATCCCTTCGAGCTGGGTCTCGGCAAACTAGTTGATCTTGAAAGCGGTAAGGATTTCATCGGCCGCGACGCACTTGCAAGGATCAAGGCGGAAGGCGCCAGACGACGTTACACTGGGTTCGTGATATCAGGGAACCCGATCACCGGCAGCGAGAACCAGCACCCTCTTCTGCGCGGGGAAACAGAAGTCGGCATCATCACTGAGATGGTTTTTTCGCCCCGTCTGAACAGGAATATCGGCATCGGTCTGGTCGATGGCGACATCACGGCTGACGCTGATGGGCTGACAGTCGTTCTAAACGGCGCCACGCGAAAAGTCGCCCTTGTGTCAACGGCGGAGCAAAATCCGACCACTGTGCGGAGCAAAAGTCTGCCAGCCCGTGCGTGACCGGCGCCTTGGCAAACGTGCTCCTTATTTAGCTGACGGTTGCCAATGCGCCTTGGTCCGGAAGGTGATGTGATCCGCGAAAACGCCCCCGTTTTTGATTAGAGTTTTTCGCAGAGAATCCCCGGCTGGGAGAGGAGCGGAAACGCATGAAGGCATCAAGGCCTCAGTCGCACGCGTGCTGAACACGACCTGGCAGCGTTGTCGGGTGCATTTCCAGAGGAACGCTCTTGCGCATGCGGGCAAGAGCAGTCGACGCGTCGTCTCCGCCTTTATCGCCACTGCCTTCGCACAGCCGGACCATGCGGCGTCGAAAACCCAATGGCGCAACGTCGCCGACCAGATGCGGGGCAAGCTGCCTAGGCTCTCCGGGTTGATGGACGATGCCGAGGAGGGCGTGCTGGCCTACATGACCTTTCCCCAACAGCATCCGACGAAATTGCATTCGACGGATGAGATCGACAAGACTTTTCCGCCGGAACCCTCTATTCTTTGGCAGTGCGGTCGACCTCGGGGCGAAGCGTGGCGTGCCGGCTGGAAGCGTCACCGGGCAGCCTATTCAGTCCCTGCCGGTTTGAGGCGGCCGCACACCCTTCTCCCTTTCCAGGTGGACGCGTCCGCCACGCGGCAACAAAGTGCTCGTAGCTCTTTTCCTCATGCTCGGCGATCTTGGCTTCCTAGTGGCGAAGTTCCTTCACGTTGTATGCTTAGCTCGGTCCGCGACGGTTACCCTTCTTCTGTGGCTGTCCGGCTGCCAGTTCCATGGCGCGGCGTTTGTGGGTGACCAGGCTCGGACGGGCCCAGCGATAGTCTTCCTTTTTGGCCAGCATGTGCCAGCACAGCGTGGCGAGCTTTCGGGCCACGGCAACGGCAGCGATCTGATGTCTGTAACCGCCGGACGTAATCTCCCTGTGTGGTTGCCGCCCATTATGCAAGAGCCTTTGTCACCTTGTTGGGAATGATCGAGTGCGGTCTTGTGTCAGGCCTCGAAGGTGCGACCATTCCACTGGCCGCGGGCCGGTATGGTGATCAGCGGATCAGTTCCAAATCTCAAAATCGGGCTCGGTGGCACTGGGAGATTATCTGGTTTTCCTGACCCAGATCTATTCGATCATTTCGCCCATTCAGGTGGTC
>NZ_WLCM01000088.1 GCF_013317235.1 Leisingera sp. ANG59
CAAAGGCAGGCGACGTCAAAAATCAGCATCAGACCCGGTCAAAAAACTATGGCTGAATTCGGATGTCGCAATCTTCGAACACCGCTACCCAACATTTACGGCCATCCTGATCACAGCAGACGGAGCTCTTTCCCCATAGGCCACACCCAGCCCCCGCGGCTTCCTCCCTGAGAGGTTTGTCAACGCGGGCCACAGCCAATCCACGCCGATACCGCGCGCAATGACCCGCGTCGAAAAACCTTCATCGAAGGGTGAGTTTGCTGCGGTTAGTTAGAACGGCTGCTCCAAGATGTTCCGTACTTAACTTCGCTGGTCCCGGATATGGGCAATGCGCGGGACTTTTCGCACGTCTACCTTTGTCGAGCATGCAAGTGCAGAAAGCCGAAAACGATGCTTTCGGTCGCGCGCACACACTAGTTTGCCAAATCAGTTGATTTTCCAGATGCGGGGCTTACCCCGCAGCGTTTGATCGCAGCCCGCAGGTCCGGGGCCTTGCCAAGGTACCGCCAGATCGTCTGATAGGTTGTGATTTCGTTGCCGGTTTCCGGCTCTGTCCCAAGGATCAGCCCGTCCAGCGTTGTGGCATTGTCGAAATCCCCGAGCGACAGCACGATGCAGGAGGTTGATTTTCGCATCTTGCTCTCCTGAATGACACAGAACAGGCGCCCGGCCTGCTGCGTGGCGATGCCCTCGAACTTAAGCCGCTTCGGCAGGTTGATCTGGTCCCGGGGGTAGCGGGCGATGATCTTGACTGCCGTGCCGCGACCGCTTTGCGACAGCTTGACCAGATGGATGTAGACATTTGAGGGATCGGCCGGGTCGGTGAGGTAGGCCTGATAGTAGCCGGTCTGCGCGGCGGGCTTGCTTTGGTTCAGAAACAGACGCTGGGCAAAGCTGGTCGCCGGGTCCCGTGCCGTCAGCAACGGCGGGCGCAGCCGGACCAGCTCGCGGAAGGCGTCCGGCGCCATGAAGATCTCGTGCTCGTCGACACCGAAGAAATCGCAGATCCGCCGCAAGGTTTGCAGCGATGGCTGGGACTGCCCGGCCAGGTAGCGGTTGAACTGCGTCCGGTTCAGATTGGCACGGCGGCAGATGTCGGCCACCGATTTGCCGTAGCTGGTGAGAGTGCCGAGGTTTTGAGCAAGGTGCGACGGCACGGCTTAATCTCCTGACGCTGGTAGACGCTACTATCGTCCAATCAGCGTCCATTCGCAATGCTTGTTCCGATTGCCCGGGATTTCCCGCGCAGCCTAGCCTGTTGCCATGAAGACCAACACAACAGGGAACACCATGAAGCACTTCAACCACCTCGCATGCAGCACGGCGATCAGCCTTGTGTGCAGCGGATTGGCCGGCACCGCGGTTGCGGAAACGGCTGATCTGGTCATCCAGCACGGCCGCATCCTGACGATGAACGAAAACCGCACAAGGGCCAGCGCGATTGCGGTGAAAGGCAACACCATTCTGTTCACTGGTGATGATGAAGCGGCAGCGGATTTCATTGGCGCGGATACCCAGGTCATTGACGCCGAGGGGCAGATCATCCTGCCCGGGCTGCATGACGTGCATATCCATCCGCTATTTGCCATCGACCCGGTCTACAACGGCGAAAAATTCGAATGCAGTTTCGATGGCGCTTCGGTCGACATGGATGAGACCGTGACCAAGCTGCGGGCTTGCCTGGAACAGGCCCAGCTGAACGGCGATGGCTGGCTGATCGGCAAGTATTTCAACCCGCCGTCGCTGCTGAGCGTGACCGAGACCTACCCGAGCGTCATTGCGGCCCTGGACGCGGTTTCCGCCACAACACCGATCCTGCTGGAAGGATCCGACGGACATGCCTTCGGGGCCAATACCGCGGCCCTGGCGCAGGCGCATCACCCGGACACTGGCAAGCGGACCCCGGTGACGGCTGCCAGCCTGAAAGCGGACTATGCCGCTTATGCGGAGTATTTCAACACCGATGCCGATGGAAATCCGGACGGTACGGCGAAGGATTTTGCTGGCCATATCATCGGTGCCCCCGTTGCGGGCCTCGAAAACTACAAGCCGGTGCTGGATGACCTGGCCGGGCTGATGGCGTCGAACGGGATAACCTCGGCCCAGGACGCCTGGGTTTTTGACGAGATTGCGGAGGTCTACGAATATATGGAGGCGCAGGACCTGCTGAAGTTCCGCCTGCGGCTCAACACCCATATCGACAGCAACGTGATGGGCGGGCGCACCCGCGAGCTCGACCTAAACGCCGCCATGGCCCATGTCGGCGCCATGCGCGCGCGGTTCGAAGGGTCGGAATACATCAAGGCGGACGGGATCAAGATGTTCGTGGACGGCGTGGTGGAATACCCGACCCAGACCGCGGCGATGCTGAACCCCTATCTGGAGCCGGTGATGGGCGAGGGGCTGGAGATCAAGGGTTATGTCGATCAGGACGGCGAGATCTGTGGCGAAGCCCGCGCCCATCTGGCCGACTATGCAATCCCCGCGGCGGCCAATGCCTTCCGGGAGGCCCACGGCCATGATGCCTCGCAATGCGAGAAGCGCTACGGGCTGCTGGAATTCACGCCGCAGGAACTGAACCGCGCGGTGACCGCCTTTGATGCGGCGGGCTTTACCGTTCACATGCACGCGCTTGGCGACGGCGCGGTGAAGACCGCGCTGGATGCGATCGATGCCGCGCGCAGCGCAAACGGCAACAACGGGCTGCCGCACAATCTGGCGCATATCCAGTTTGTTGCCGATGAGGAAATCGCGCGCATTGGTGAGATGGAGGTCGTGGTAACCCCGACCATGGCCTGGGCGGTACCGTTCTGGGAATATGACACCACGGTCAATCCCTTCATCAACAAAGTGGATTCACTGGTGGATCTGGACAAGCTGTACCGCCAGGACGGCCTGTGGGGGGACCGGGTCTATCCGTTCCGCAGCATCCGGGATGCCGGTGGCATTGTCGCGGCGGGCAGCGATGCGCCGGTGGATGTGCCGTCGCCGCAGCCCTTCGTCAACATGGCGGCGGGCATGATCCGGGCGGACCTGCTGCCGGCCAACCCGCTGTCAAAGGATGAAAACGGGGAAACCGTGGTGGTTGCGGTCAATGCGGAGGAAGTGCTGGAACTGGACGATGTTCTGGCCGCTTATACGGTGAACGGCGCGATTGCGATGGGGCAGCAGGATCTGACCGGGTCGCTGGAGCCCGGGAAACGTGCAGATCTGATCATGATTGATACCGACATCGAAGCACTGTCGCAGAATTCGGAGACGATCTGGGACATCGCGGAGACCAAGGTCCTGCTGACGGTCTTCGATGGTGAGATTATCCATGACATGCGCTGAAGCGATCGCAATTGTCCAAGACAGTGGCCCGGGCAGTTTCTGCCCGGGCTAAAAAGCCAGGTAAACACGCTGCATCATGGGCCAGAATGGGATCTGCGCTGCCTTGCGGCTCCGTAGTGTGCTAGTCCCGGTCCCAGACAGCTGTCGTGGATGCCGCAGGTGACCCAGGAGGCCGGGTAACCTGGTGAGCTTTCCCTCGAACGAGATACTTCGGCTACAGGGGCGTCGTTGCAGAACTCCCTCTAAAGGCCTGACGGCGGATTCAACCGGTCATCTATGCCTCCGTGAATGGAGTGTTGCGGCGACCGGCTGATCCCCCCAATACCGTTGTCACGATTGCCAGAGTTCTTGGGCCAGCACAGCCTCCAGGCGTCGATGAGGGGCACGGACAATTGTTGTGACAACGCCGCAGTTGAAACTTTCTTCAAGACGACCAAAGCAGAGCTGATATGGCTGCGCTCATGGCCGACAACCGGATGCCGTCGGGTAGGAAAGCCAGGCAGATCAGAGCCCATTTTTGATGAGTCATATTTAGCGAGTTTCACCGCAGCTCCGGACTGCTTAGACAGCTCCAGCAAGAAATTTTTCGTACAGCGTTCTTCGAGTTTGATCTCTTCATGACACAAAAAGCTAAAACCCTGTTGCTTTCAGCCGAACGCTTAGCGGGCTGAATTTAGGTCAGTTAGGCTGACTTATTTAACATAAGCCGGATTATAGTACAGGGGTATGTAGCTGCGGTGGATTCACATCCGAAGTGCAAATTCTGTATCAAAACAGATGTTTGCATGGAGGCTATTGAATGGGACGCAATTACCCTCACCTGAGTTTGGAAGAACGCCGGAAGATTGCCAAGTGGCGTGAAGCCAAAATGCCGGTGCCTGAGATCGCAGACCGGCTGGGCCGCGCAGCGTCTACGATCTACCGGGAACTCAAGCGTAATTTCTTTGATGACAAGGAACTTCCTGAGCTGAACGGATACCACG
>NZ_WLCM01000089.1 GCF_013317235.1 Leisingera sp. ANG59
GCCGCAAACCGGGGTTCTTTCAGCCAGTTGAAGACCTGATTGGCATTCACATCGTAGCGCCGTGCAACCTGGGCAACCGATACACCGGGCACCCGCGTCTGCGCGCAAACCATACGCTTCTCGTCTTCAGACCAATTCCGACGTCTGCGCCGCTTTGCCATGCCCAACCTCGATAATGTCCACTTGTTCGCTAATGGACATTATCCCTCACTAACGAGGGCCGTCAGTGCGGGCAGGCCGGACGGTTACGCAGGTGGTTGCTATGAAATCTTTGGAGATCAGTCAGTTCCGACCGCAACACTGCTTGTACTTGCGGCCCGACCCGCAGGAGCACGGATCGTTTCGACCTGGTCGAGGACTAGCCTTGAACGGCATGCCGGAAAGATTTTCAGGCTCAGGGCGGGAAAGTTCAGGACGTGACTGGTGCAGTATTGTCGCTACGCAGTTCGGGATCAGATCGGGGGCTTCAAGGTCGATCTGGTCAATTTCGTCGTCCGTGAACTTGCTTTGACCAGTGTAAATGTCCTGTAACGCCATCAAGAAGATCATCGTAGCCCGTGTCTCTTCGTCGGCCTGATCGAGCAGGCGTTCCCAAGCTTCCGGCCGCAGGCCCATGGAGCGGGTGAAGCCATCGACCCAAGGCTCCCACATCGTCTCGTCGCTGTTGGGATCAACCTCGTAGATAGGCTCGATCCAAAACGAGCGGGACATCGCCTCGGCCACCGAATTGTAATGCGCCATGACGGCACCGATCGTTTCTTCTGCGGCCTGCTGGTCAGGAAAATGTGCTTCGCCGGTCTCGCCCCAGACATGGGGCAGCCATTCCGAGGGCGGGATCATGTCACTACAAGCAAGAATGCCGGTCACGTAGCCATCAAGTTCGCTAAGCGACATAGGCATGTTTTCGACGGGCAGCGCATGCAGCAGCACGTTGAGGCGATCAAGCTCTTGATGTGATTGGCCCATGAAACTTCTCCCGCCGATGTCGGGAATTTTTATCTGCGAGACTGTTAATTCGCAACTATCGCAATGTCGGATGCGGGCTGCGAACCGTCGACTGCACTCGGGCATCCCATCTTCGCTGCAACGTCACCTGTAAGCTCGAATGCCAACTTCCCCTGGGTATTGAAGAGCGGTTCAGCCCCACCATTGGTCGATGGCTGCGATCTCCTCGTCAGTCCATCCGAAATGATGGGCGAACTCGTGAATCACAACATGCGCGATCAACTGGTCCAGCTCGACATCACCGCGGTCGCGCCATTCCGCCAGGATCGGCTGGCGGAAGAGCCAGACAACATCCGGAGATGGCGCCATGTCGAGAACCGATTTCTCGGTCATTGGTATTCCCTCGTAGAGCCCCGTCAGTTCATATGGATCTGCAAAACCAAGTTCGTCCAGCATGGCCGGCGCAGGCCATTCGGCAATGCGCAGAATGACGTTATCTGCAGCTGGCCTGAAGGCCCTCGGCAGGGAAGCTATAGTGGCGCGAGCGGTTTTCTCGAAATGGTCAAGGTCGTGATGCATGCGTTGTATATGGTTTCTTGGAGCGGTGTAGTGAACCGCCAAGCCGGAGGGAGGCAGTTCATACGCCTGGTGCGATCAGCAGCCTCCGGCCCCAATTCGGACTGCGACTTCGGACTGCGACGGATACCGCACAGCTGTGGCCAGTTGCTTGCCTCAGAAGGGTATATCTGCTTTGACCGAGAACAACTGAAAACACAGGTGAAATATGGCAATTGATCTAAAGGGGCTGAGTGCCGCTGAATTGGAAGCGCTGGCCAAGGAAATCGAAGTCCGCAAAGTGGAAGTAGAGGACGAGGCAAAGAAAAACGCTTATGCCGAAATGCTGGCCATTGCGGAAAAACATGGCGTGGCCTTTGAAGAGGTTATTGCTCTGCATGGCGGAAGGGGGCGTAAATCAAGCGCAAAAGCACCTGCTAAATACGCCAATCCAGCTGACCGATCCCAAACCTGGAGCGGCCGCGGGCGTAAACCTGCTTGGGTCCACGAAGCTTTGGAAGCTGGGAAGTCCCTCGAGGATCTTGAGATCTGAAGCAGAAATTCATTTGTTGGGCTAACGCAGGCGGCACCACGTACAGTTGCGCGGGGCGCAATTGGCAACATGGGCTGCCTGCCGTCATTCACGCCTGGCGCGGCGAACGCCCGGTCGGAGCCCACACCGGACGAGACGAATTCTTGCTGCGCGCGCTCGCGGCACAGACTTTTCTGCACACGCGCAACTTTGGGTGTCGCAGCGCGGCAGGGAAAACAGCCGTTCGTGCGAGCCGCAGCGAAGTTGACGAAGGCAATTCACAAGTCGCCGGACAAAGCGCTCTTTCGCTGCGGCTGCGCCAATGGCTGCTACCGACACAGGGTGACGATTGCCAATTGCGCCTGAATACACCACCTGATACTTCGAAATGGCTACGTAACTGGCGAGAATTAGATGGGCAACCATCGGGAAGCGTAGTCTTTAGCTGGCCGTTCGCCTGGGCATCCACCGTCAAAATTGGGGTGCTCTTATGGTCAAATCTGGTTTCGCTCTATACCTACGTTACTGCGCTGGAAATAGCGTCGCTCTGACTTGCATTTGGATGCAACGGGTCGCTGTGCTTTGGCTCGCGTGGGAGCTATCCGAGTCAACCTTTTGGTCGAGCGTTGTGCTCGCCGCGCAGCTTGTTCCAACCGTCGTCATTGGGCCACTCTTTGGCGCAGTTGCCGACCGGGTTCGGATCATCCCCGCAATGGTAAAAGTTCAGCTTGTTTTAGCAGCGCTGACAACATCACTTTTCGTCCTTGCGCTCGCCGACCTCGTAACCGTTGGTATACTCATCGTTTTCGAGTGTCTCATTGGGATAACTGTTTCAGCTCATCAACCGCTGCGTATGGCCTTAGTCCCGGCACTTGTTCCCAAATCCTTAATGCCCAGAACCATCGCGATAGATTCGATGGTGTTTAACTTGACCCGCATGATTGGCCCGGCTCTGGCTGGGCTTCTCATTGTGATAGTCGATATCCCACCGGTTCTTCTTTTGGGGGCACTTGGAAATCTGGTGCTGGCAATGGTCATATGGTCTTTGAGGAACGACGTTTCGAAACGCGCAGCGTCTAGCGGCAATCTTCTCTCACAGCTGCGCGATGGCTGGTACGTAATCTGCGGCAGCCACCCGGTCACGAAAGCTTTTATACTTACAGGCGTGTTCGGATTGGGTGGGCGTGCTGCCATAGACCTGTTTCCACTTTTCGCGGCGACCGCCTTTGGTCGAGAGGCAGATGGCGCGGGACTATTGCTCTCGGCCGCTGGATTTGGAGCAGTCTGTGCAGCAGCGTTTATGGCCCTACGCAAAAAATTCTCCAATCACATTGCAGAGTATCTTGGCATTACTGGCTTTGCCGCACTTTTACTCATGTCGCAAACCGAGAGTTGGTTGTTGGGATTGGCATGTGCGGGAACCTTGGGCTGTGCCGCGTCCATCGTCGGCGTAGCCAATCAATCTAGGATTCAATTGTCGATTCCTGATGGCTTTCACGGGCGCGTCATGGGGCTTTGGGTCATGGTTGGTCTTGGTTCAACTGCTCTGGGCACAATCGTCTATGGAACGATCTCGGACCTCACCAACCTGCGCGATGCCAGCGCAGTAGTTTCAGTCATCGGGATAACGAGCGTTGGAGCGATCTTTCTGAAAAGCAGAGAGTAGTTCCTAACTGGCAGGCACCGTTTGCCGATATTGGTGCGCCGTGCAGCATTCGCTAAAATGGGCTCTCTGCCGCCCAATGCCAGTGCAGCGTGGGCCCTGCCTAAGGCAAGATGGAACCTGGACGCCTCCGAAAACCTCTGGCCGACCGGCGTGTCACGTGATTCACTACCCTCGTAGCAGGGAGGCGGTCATGGCGAAGCAAGCAGGGTTCTGGAGCGTTGACGATCGTCTTGCTGAGATTTCCGCGGGCGGCGATCCGCTGGAAACGCTGAATTCGACGGTGAATTTCGAACGCTTTCGCCCGATCCTTGAACGCGCGGCAGGTCGGCGGCGCAACCCCAAGGGCGGCCGCCCGGCGCTCGACGTGGTGCTGAAATTCCGGATGCTTGTCTTGCAGAGCCTTCATGGGCTGAGCCTTGAGG
>NZ_WLCM01000009.1 GCF_013317235.1 Leisingera sp. ANG59
TTCAGAAAAACGCCAAAATCCGCAAAGAAAAATCACAAATCAAACAAAATCAATACCTTACAGCAAAACAAAGTCAGAAACACTGACCCGCCTGCCGCAACACCAAACACCGCAATTCCAACCCAGAACCCCCAAATCAGATCCCCGCACCGCTTACCCACAGACTCAGCCCCCTTATCCACAGACCCAAAGCCAGGAATCGCAGACTCAAAGCCAGGAATCAAAGAAAGGCCAAGACCCAAGATTCCCAGAATCGGCACCATCAAGCCCGGGCCTCCCCCCGGCTCCGCAAGCGACTCTCCAAAAAATCCATGCCACGGGCTAGCTGCGGCTGGCCGTTTCGGTTGAGGGCAGCTGCCCGGGCCGCCTCAAAGCAGGCCAGCGGAACGCCAGCAGCAGCAGAACCAGCCCCAGGTAGATCAGCGGTTCGATCTGAAACCCCTTTGCCAGCATGACGAAGTGCGCAGCCCCAAGAAGGGCCGCCGCATAGGTCAGCCGGTGCAGCCGCGTCCAGGTCCGGCCCAGTGCCCGCACGGACAGGTTATTCGAACTGAGCGCCAGCGGCAGCATCAGGACAAATGCCGCCATGCCGATGGTGATATAAGGCCGTTTGGCAATGTCCGTGATTATCTGCCCCAGGACCTGCACGTCCAGCACCAGCCAGACCAGCAGGTGGCAGAACACATAGAAGAAGCACAAGAGCCCGATGGCCCTGCGGAACTTCATCAGGTTCAGCCCAAGCAGGCGGCGCAGCGGCGAGACTGCCAGTGTGAGGATCATAAGCTGAAGGGCCAGTTCGCCGTATTCATGCTCCAGCGCCTTGATCGGCTCCACCCCCAGACCGCCGGTAAGCCCCTGACAGAAGAACCAGGGCGCGGGAAGCGCCCCCAGCAGGTAAACGGCCCAGACTGGCAGGCGGCGGAGAAGGCGGTTTGCAACATCCATCACGCTGTTCCGGTCAAAAGTTCTCGCCCAGGTCCATACCTTTGTACAGGACGGCGACCTCGTCCTCGTATCCATTGAACATCAGCGTCGGCTGGCGGCGCGCAAACAGCCCGCCGCCGATGCGGCGCTCGCTGGCCTGGCTCCAGCGCGGATGCGAGACATTCGGGTTCACATTACTATAGAAACCGTACTCGCGCGGGTTGGCCATGTTCCAGCTGGCCGGCGGCTCCTGATCCGTCAGGGTAATGCGCACCACCGACTTGATCGATTTGAAACCGTATTTCCACGGCACCACCAGCCGCAGCGGCGCGCCGTTCTGGTTGGGCAAGGGTTTGCGGAAAATACCGGTGGCCATAATGGTCAGCGGGTGCATCGCCTCATCCAGGCGCAAACCTTCACGGTAGGGCCAGTCGAGCACCTTATAGGCAGTGCCGGGCATCTCCGACGGGCGGTAGAGGGTTTCAAAACCCACATATTTGGCGCCGTCCTGCACCCCCGCCATGTTCAAGAGGTCGGCCAGCTCGAACCCCTGCCAGGGCACCACCATCGACCAGGCCTCAACGCAGCGGAAGCGGTAGATGCGCTCCTCCAGCGTCATCGCCCCCAGGATCTGCTCAATGGAGTAGTCGCCCGGCCGGTCCACCAGCCCGTCGATCTTCACGCTCCAGGGCTTCGTTGTCATCCGGTCCGCGTATTTGGACGGATCCCCCTTGCCGGTGCCGAATTCGTAGAAGTTGCAGTAGCTGGTCACCTCTTCCCAGCTGTTGGGCTCAAGCCCTTCCTCTGCCCGCGCCGGGCTGCCCAGCGCTGCGGCCAGCCCGGCACCAGCCAGACCCGCCATGATTTGGCGCCGGTTCCAGAACGCCGCCTCCGGGGTGCTGTCAGCAAGGGTCAGATCATTGGTCCAGCGGCACGCCATCTGCATCTCCTGATATTGCGGGTCTCTCTTCAGGTAACGGTCCCGGGCGCAAAACCCAAAACATATCCTGTAACGACTGCGCGAGAGGTCTGTAACGTATCCCTCCTGCAGCCAACCGGCCGCGATTTCCCCGCTTCACCCCGGCGGCGAAAGCCTTATGCTGGCCGCAAACGGAAACCAGACCGGGCAGATCACAATGAAATCCCTAATTGCACCGCTGATGATACTGGCCGCCGCAGCTCTGGCAGGCTGCGCCAGTGCCCCCACTGCCACCAGAAGCGATGTCGAGGAACTGTCGCTTGCGCTGCAATCCATGGATCCGCAGGTGGACCCCGCAGAAGCGCGCCGCGCGGCGGAGATAGCCTACAGCTACTCTGCCAAGCTGGCAGAGCAGTATGATGTGACCACCTCGCCGATCATCCACAACACACTGGTGAACAGCGGTGTGAAGGCGCGCGGCGTCTGTGTGCATTATGCTGAGGACATGCAAGCGCGGCTCAATCAGGAGAACTTCCGCACGCTTACCATGCTGCGCGCCATTGCCGAGCCGAAAAGCGATTTCCGCATTGACCATTCGACCGCGGTGATCGCCGCCAAGGGCGACGGCATCTATGAGGGCATTGTGCTGGATCCCTGGCGCTATGGCGGCAAGCTTTACTGGTCGGCCACCACCGAGGACCCCCGGTACGACTGGGAACCGCGCCTGAAGGTCCTGCGCCGCAAGTATGAGCGCCGGGTGGCGAAGGAAGCGGCGGCGGGCACCTAGTCCTTACACAATTCCGCGCGGCTTGGCCCGGTATCAGATCCAGGGCCGCGCCAGACGGTGCATGGCAAACAGGACAATCAGCAACCCGGCCGAAACCGCCGCCAGCACCGGCCAGTCCATATCCAGCATCTTCGCCCCGAACCATGTGGACAGCAGTGTCACCGGCAGGATGCCCAGCGCCGTGGTCCACACAAAGGTCCAAAGGCTGACCCGGGTCAGCCCTGCGGCATAGTTGATCAGATTAAAGGCGATCACCGGGATCAGGCGCGCGGCCAGAAGCGCCAGCGCCCCCCGCTCCTCGGTCCAGGCATCCAGCTGCCGCGCCTGCGTTTCGCTCAGCCAGGCCCGGACCGTCTCCTGCCCCAGCCGGCGCGCCAGCCAAAAGGCCACCAGCGCCCCCAGCATCGCCCCGGCCCAGATCAGCGCCGCCCCCAAAAGTGTGCCAAAAACCGCCCCCGCGCACAGCGCTAGGATTTCAGCCGGAAACGGCACAAAGGAATGCACTACCATCAGGACGATCACCGCCAGCGGCGCCCAGGCGCCAGTGCTGCGCAGCCAGGCAACCATGTCCTCCACCGGGCGCGCCTGCCCATCCAGCACATAGGCCGCCAGCGCGCCGCACAGCAGCACGAGGAGAAATGCGGCAAAGGCCGTTCTGCGCCTGATGCGGATCATGGGACCGGCGCCCTTGCTAGGAACAGCTGCCAGTCTAATGCTTTCCGCCACCGCCGCAAAATGCGCGCCCCGGCAGACATGAAAAGGCCCGCCACAACGGACGGGCCTTTCCGGGTCACATCCTGCGCTGAATGCACGACCGTCTAATGCACCACGGCATCATCGGGCCGCGGCCTGCCGCTGGTGCCCAGCCGCTCGCCGATGATCAGCCCGTCGCTGCCGGCCGAGACCGGGACGGTGTCGCCGTCCTTGATCTCCCCGCCCAAGAGCGCCTCGGCAAGCGGGTTCTGCAAGGCGCGCTGGATCACCCGCTTCAGCGGCCGGGCGCCGAACACCGGGTCATAGCCCTCATCCGCCAGCCAGGTCTTGGCCGCCTCGTCCAGTTCCAGCGTGATCTTGCGGCCTGCCAAACGCTTCAGCAGCCGGGCCAGCTGGATCTCGACGATACCGTCCATGTCAGCGCGGGCCAGACGGTCGAAGATGATGGTCTCATCCAGCCGGTTCAGGAACTCGGGCCGGAAATGCGCCCGGACCGCATCCATCACATCACGCCGCGCGTCCGAGGCATCAGCCCCTTCCGGCAGCTGGCTCAGCGCCTGCGCCCCCAGGTTGGAGGTCAGCACGATCAGCGTCTGCTTGAAGTCCACGGTGCGGCCCTGGCCGTCGGTCAGGACACCATCGTCCAGCACCTGCAGCAGAACGTTGAACACATCCGGATGCGCTTTCTCGACCTCGTCGAACAGCACCACCTGATAGGGGCGGCGGCGCACGGCCTCGGTCAGCGCTCCGCCCTCGTCATACCCGACATAGCCCGGAGGCGCGCCGATCAGCCGGGCGACCGAGTGCTTCTCCATGTACTCGGACATGTCGATGCGCACCATCGCGTGCTCGTCGTCGAACAGGAACCCGGCAACCGCCTTGGTCAGCTCCGTCTTACCCACACCGGTCGGACCGAGGAACAGGAAGGAGCCCAGCGGCCGGTTCTCGTCATTCAGACCCGCCCGCGCCCGGCGCACCGAATTGGCAACCGCAGTTACGGCGGCATTCTGGCCGATCACCCGGCGGTGCAGCTCGTCTTCCATGCGCAACAACTTCTCGCGCTCGCCCTCCAGCATCTTGGAGGTCGGAATGCCGGTCCAGCGCTCGACAACAGCGGCGATCTGCTCGGGCCGCACGGCCTCCTCGACCATAAGCCCCTGCTCTTCCTTCTGCTCGGCATCCGCCAGCTGCTTCTCAAGCCCCGGAATCACGCCGTAAGACAGCTCGCCCGCCTTGGCGAGGTTGCCTTCCCGCTTGGCAATGTCCAGTTCGGCACGGGCCCGGTCCAGCTGCTCCTTCAGATCACGGGCCGAGGCCAGCTTGTCCCGCTCCGACTGCCACTGCGCGGTCATCTGGGCGGACTGCTCCTGCAGCTCGGCCAACTCCTTTTGCAGTTTCTCCAGCCGGTCCTTGGAGGCGGCATCATCCTCCAGCTTCAGCGCCTCTTCCTCGATCTGCATCTGCAGTATCTGCCGGTCGAGCGCGTCCAGCTCCTCCGGTTTGGAATCCACCTGCATCCGCAGGCGGGAGGCCGCCTCATCCATCAGGTCGATCGCCTTGTCCGGCAGGAACCGGTCGGTGATATAGCGGTTCGACAGCGTCGCCGCCGCAACCAGCGCCGCATCGGCAATGCGCACACCGTGGTGCAGCTCATATTTCTCCTTGATGCCGCGCAGGATCGAGACAGTGTCTTCCACTGTCGGCTCGGTGATCATCACGGGCTGGAACCGGCGGGCCAGGGCCGCATCCTTCTCGACATACTTGCGGTACTCATCCAGCGTGGTGGCACCGATGCAATGCAGCTCGCCGCGCGCCAGCGCCGGCTTGATCAGGTTGGCCGCATCCATGGCGCCATCGGACTTGCCCGCGCCCACCAGCGTGTGCATCTCGTCGATGAACAGGATGATCTCACCCGCAGCTTCCGTGACTTCCGTCAGCACCGCCTTCAGCCGCTCCTCGAACTCGCCGCGGTATTTCGCACCAGCGATCAGCGCCCCCATATCGAGCGCCAGCAGCTTCTTGTCGCGCAGAGATTCGGGCACATCACCGTTGACGATGCGCAGCGCCATGCCCTCGGCAATCGCGGTCTTGCCGACGCCCGGCTCACCAATCAGCACCGGGTTGTTCTTGGTCCGGCGGCTCAGCACCTGCATCGAGCGGCGGATTTCCTCGTCGCGGCCGATGATCGGGTCAATCTTGCCCTCGCGCGCTGCCTCGGTCAGGTCGCGGGCGTATTTCTTCAGCGCGTCATAGCCTTCCTCAGCCGTGGCCGAGTCGGCGGTGCGCCCCTTGCGGATGTCGTTGATCGCCTCGTTGAGCTTCTGGGCGGACACCTCGCCCGCTTCCAGGGCGTCCTTCGCCTTGGATTTCACCATGCACAGCGCCATCAAGAGGCGCTCCACCGGCACAAAGCTGTCGCCTGCCTTCTCAGCAATCTTAGCGGCCTCATCCAGCACCTTGGCGGTCTGCCCGTCCAGATAAATCTGTGCCGAGTCGCCGCTCACCTTGGGCTGCTTGGCAACCGCCGCATCAACGGCCTCGGCCACACGCGCCGGGGCGCCGCCCGCGCGGGAGATCAGGTTGCTTGCCAGCCCCTGGTCGTCATCCATCAACGCTTTCAGAATATGCTCCGGCACCAGCCGCTGGTGCCCCTCGCGCATCGCAATGGTCTGCGCTGCCTGCACAAAACCCCGTGCACGCTCCGTGAACTTGTTCAAGTCCATCTTGCTCTCCTTTTTCAAGCGCCCTGTCTTTGGCAGCGCCCGCTTTGCGGCACGCCCCGGTCCGGGCCTCAAGGTTCAATTTGGGAAGCGATCCCGCCGCTTCAACCCATACTCGCCGGAAAAGGTGAGCAAATCCCTGACCTGCGTCAACTTTGCGCCCAAGCCGTAACCGCGGGTGCAGCTGCGCCGCGCGCCAGCGCGGCGCAGGGCCCAAAACTGTAATCTGTCCCGTCATGGGCAGCTTCAGTTGCGGGAGCACCTCCCTTGCCTTGCCCATTCGCAGCCTCTTGCGTATGAAACGCCAGTTTCACGCCGAACCCGCCACCAGAGGACACCGCCATGACCCAAGCCCCGCGCGCCGACGACCGCCTGATTGTTGCAATGGATGTCCCCGATGCGCTCGCAGGCCTCAAGCTGGCCGAACAGCTGGGCGATGCGGTCTCCTTCTACAAGATCGGCCTTGGCATGCTCACCGGCGGCGGGCTGGCGCTCGCCAATGAGCTCAAGCAGGAGCACGGCAAGCGCATCTTCCTCGACATGAAACTCTTCGACATCGGCGCCACCGTGGAAAACGCGGTGCGCGGCCTGGCGCAGTTCGACCTCGACTTCCTCACCGTGCATGGCGACCCTTACGTGGTGCGCGCCGCCAAGGAAGGCGCCGCGGGCAAAGACCTCAAGATCCTCGCCGTCACCATCCTCACCTCGCTCGACCGCCAGGACCTGGACGGTGCGCTGATCAAGGATGGCGCGGTGCAGGATCTGGTGCTGGAGCGCGCAGGCAATGCCTTTGCAGCCGGCGCCGACGGGGTAATCGCCAGCCCGCAGGAGGCCGCACTGATCCGCGCCCTGCCCGAGGCCGAGGGCAAGCTGATTGTCACTCCCGGTGTGCGCCCGGCCGGGGCGGACCTCGGCGACCAGAAGCGCGTCGCCACCCCGGCCAGCGCCATTGCGGACGGCGCTGACCATATCGTGGTGGGCCGCCCGATCTGGAAGGCAGACAGCCCCCGCGCCGCAGCGGAAGCCATCCTGACGGAGCTGGCCGGAAATAACACGTAAAGCCCGGACCCGGGCGGCACAGGGGGCTCACAGCAAAACTGCGGGCCCGGCGGCCAGAACGCCAGGTTCTGCCCAAAATTTAGGCAGAAAGAAAAATGTGCGGCACGCGCACCATTTCCCGGTCCGCCGCACCGCTGCCTGCCGGTGACGCAACGTCAAGCCGCTCTTTTCGCTGACGAAACCCGCCACAGAGACAATTTCTGCGCCAAATCGTCCTGTGACTGAAAAAGCACGCCCGCAAAACCTGCAGCCAATCCGCGGCCCTGCAAACTTTGCGAAACAGCGCCATGTGGGAGATTCTCATTTTGAGACACTCCCCAGACGGGCTTTTCTTCCTGAGACCCGTCACCTTCCCCCCGCCCACCAGCGGGGGATCTTTCTTTTCAGCCCTCGGTCACACTGGCCGCGCGGCAAGGTACTCCCGTAGCCGGTCTGCAAAGTGGGGCACTGCCAACGGGTGCGCGCAATAGGCCTCTGGCGCCATCAGCGCCCAGCCCTGCCCTTCGTTTCCGAACCGGACCGCGCTGACGGTCGCAGCAGGCAGATGCGCGGCAAAAAACCAGACCCGCCCGTGCGGCCGCTGGTAGGCTCTGGACCAGATCAGCAGCTCCGGGGCCAAGACCAGTCCGACCTCTTCATAGGTCTCACGCAACGCACAGGCCGCCGGGCTTTCATCCGCCTCACGCCCGCCGCCTGGCAGGTCCCAATGGCCGGGATAGGGAATATCCGGCTTATCATCGCGCTGGATGACCAGCAGATCCTGCCCCAGAAACACTGCCAGCTTTGCGCCGGCAAAATCTTCGCCTGCTGTTGTCATGATCTGTCACTTGGTCCTCCGGCACGCTAAAGACAAGGCCTCCGGCGCAAGTTAGATTTGCCCATCCACGACCACAGCCCGCCGTACCCATGCACACCCTCTGCCGAGACTGCCTCAGCCAGATCCCCCCCGCCCGGCGCTGCCCCCATTGCGGCAGCCCGCGGATCAAGGCGCATGCAGAGCTGTTTTCCCTGAGCATCGCGCACATGGACTGCGATGCCTTTTATGCCAGCGTCGAAAAACGCGACAATCCTGAACTGGCGACCAAAGCGGTGATCATCGGCGGCGGCAAGCGCGGCGTGGTCTCCACCGCCTGCTATGTCGCCCGCATCCGCGGCGTGCGCTCCGCCATGCCGATGTTTCAGGCGCTCAAACTCTGCCCCGACGCAGTGGTCATCAAGCCGCGGATGAATGTCTACGTCGAGGTCAGCCGCGAAATCCGCAAGATGATGAATGAGCTGACCCCCGACGTGGAGCCGCTGTCGCTGGACGAGGCGTTCATGGATCTCTCCGGCACCGAAAAGCTGCACGGCGCGCCGCCCGCGGTAATGCTGGCACGGCTGGTCAAGCGCATGAAGGATGAGCTGGGCGTCACCGGTTCCATCGGCCTTTCCCACAATAAGTTCCTGGCCAAGGTCGCCTCTGATCTCGACAAGCCGCGCGGCTTTTCGGTGATCGGCAAGGCAGAGACCAGCGATTTCCTGCGCGAAAAACCGGTGCGTCTGATCTGGGGCATCGGCCCGGCTGCACAGGAGAGTCTGGACAAGGCCGGCATCCGTACATTTTCCGACCTGCTGCGCTGGGACCGCGAGGCCTTGCACAGCCGCTTCGGCTCCATGGGCGACCGGCTCTGGCACCTGGCCCGCGGCCAGGATCGGCGCCGGGTCTCGGCACATGAACCGATCAAGTCGATCTCCAACGAAACTACCTTCTTTCAGGATACCGCCTGCCTTGAGGTGCTCGACGGCCACCTGTGGAGGCTGGCTGAGAAAGTGTCGGACCGGGCCAAGGCAAGGGAACTGGCGGGCCGGGTGGTGACGCTCAAGCTGAAGCGCGCCAACCATTCCGCGCTGACCCGCCGCGTCACACTCCGCAGCCCGACCCAGATTGCCGACCGCATCTACCGCACCGCCCGCAGCCTGCTGGATCAGGTGGGCGACGAAGGCCCCTACCGGCTCTTGGGCTGCGGGATTTCAGACCTGGTTCCCGAATCGCATGCTGATGAAACCGGCGACCTGCTGGACCCTAATGCGGGCAAGCGGGCAGAGGCCGAACGCGCCACGGATGCCATCCGCAAGAGATTCGGCGACAGCGCGATTCTGAAAGGCCGCGCCCTGCGCTGAATACATGGCGGCTGGCTATTCCGCAGCCAGCGGCAGTTCCTCCCGGCCGATTGCAGCGATTTCCGCCACCACCTGGCGCAGCAGTTGCTGCAGCGCATCGAAATTTGCATTGGGCCGGATACTGGCCTCATCCATGTAAAGCGCCCGGTCGATCTCGATCTGCACCGCATGCTGGCGCCGCGACGGCCTGCCGTAGGTCTGGGCAATATAGGCGCCGGCAAAGGGCGCGTTGCGCGCGACCCTCAGCCCCGCCGCGGCAAAGGCCGCCTCGATCCGGTCCACAATGGCGCCATCCGCAGCCGCCCCGAAGCGGTCACCCAGAACAATTTCCGGCTTGCCCGCGCCTCGCGGCGCCATCGCCTCCACCGCTTCATGCGGCATCGAATGGCAATCCACCAGAATCGCCTGCCCGAATTGCGCGTGCGCCTGATCCAACAGGCCCTTCAGCGCCTGATGGTAGGGATGCCAGCAGGCCTTGATCCGCCGCTCCGCTTCTGCCAGCGGCAGCTTGCCGCTGTAGATCGCCCGGCCATTCGCAACCACCCGCGGAATCACCCCCAGGCCCGAGGCAACCCGCGGGTTCTGCCCGCGCCGCTGCACCCCCTCGATCACCGCCGGGTCCAATTCATCGGGCGAACGGTTCAGATCCAGATAGGCCCTTGGTTTCAAGGCCTTCAGCAGCGGCGCCCCGAACTCCGGCGCGGCCAGGAACAGCTGATCAACAAAGGCATCCTCTGAACTGCGGATTTCCCGCCGCCCCAGAATCGACTGTCCCAGAAAGGAATCGGAATAGTCCGCGCCGCTGTGCGGAGAGGCAAAAACCGCTGCCGAAGCCAGTTTCTGCGGGGAAATCACGGAAAACGCTGTATCAGGCATCCTTGCTCCGGTGCTTCTTGTGCAAGAAACAGCATATCGCGGAAATTTCTGCGGTCAAAAGCTCTTGCGCACCCCGGCGACTCTATTTATAGACCCCCTCACCGGCGCGGCACCCCGCGCCCCTTTCACTTCTAAGGGGCAGGAACGCAGCGCAGGCCAGAGTGGGCGATTAGCTCAGCGGTAGAGCACTTCGTTGACATCGAAGGGGTCACAAGTTCGATCCTTGTATCGCCCACCATTCAATTCACTGCTTCGGCTTCGGCCCAAGCACCCGCTAACCCAGGCGCTGGTTCGCGCCGCAGACAAGGAGAGAGACCATGAAGGTCAAGAACTCGCTCCGTTCGCTGAAGAACCGGCACCGCGATTGCCGGGTTGTGCGCCGTAAAGGCCGCGTGTACGTGATCAACAAGACCCAGCGCAAGTTCAAAGCGCGCCAGGGCTAAGATCCGCCGCAGCGACATGCAGAAAACCGCATCATCCGATGCGGTTTTTTTTGCGTTTGGGGGTCTGCCTGGACTGGCGTTGCAAAGTCGGGGCTCCCGCGCCCGCGGTTTCTCCGGGCTGCGCCCGGACGAGACCTGACGGCCTTTGGCATGGCACCGCGCCCCGCGCGTGCCATGCTCAACGGGAGCGGATCTGTCCAAAGATCCAGCGACGGGCGGGAGGCGCCCGCCCGGCCTGGCCAGCCAGCAGCAAGCTGCGACTTTCTGACTGTTTCAGTCGGAAATTTATTGCATCTGCTGCCAGATGCTTTAATCGACTCTTTCAGTCGGAAATCTGATCTAACCAAGAACGGGACATCCAATGCTGAAAGCCACAACCGTACTGGCCGGCGCGCTGACCGCAGCCATTGCAACCACTGCTGCTGCCGAGGGCGAGCTGAACATCTACTCCTCGCGCCATTACGATACCGATGAGCAGCTTTATTCTGACTTCGAAAAGGCCACCGGCATCACCATCAACCGCATCGAAGGCAACGCCGATGAGCTCATCGCCCGGATGAACGCCGAGGGCGAAAACTCCCCAGCTGACATCCTGATCACCGTCGACACCTCCCGCCTGACTCGCGCCAAGGAGGCCGGTGTCCTGCAAAGCATCGACAGCGACGTGCTGGAAACCCGCGTCCCGGCCTACCTGCAGGATGAGGACAACCAGTGGTTCGGTTTCAGCCAGCGCGCACGCATCATCTTCTATGACAAGGACGGGGTGGCCAATCCGCCGCAAACCTACCTGGATCTGGCAGATCCCGCCTACAAGGGCCAGGTTTGCATCCGCTCGTCCAAGAACACCTACAACCAGACCCTGCTGGCCTCCCTTGTCACCCACCACGGCGCCGAAAAGGCGCGTGAATGGGCCGAAGGCGTGGTCGCCAACATGGCGCGCGACCCGCAGGGCGGCGACACTGATCAGATTCGCGGCCTGGTTTCCGGTGAATGCGGTATCGCTGTTGCCAACAGCTATTACTTCGCCCGCTCGATCCGCAAGGAGGTCAAGGGTGTCTCGGAAAACCGCGACCAGATCGGCTGGCTGTTCCCCTCTCAGAACACCGAAGGAGCGCATATGAACCTGTCGGGCGGCGGCGTGGCCGTGCACGCTCCGAACAAGGAGAACGCGATCAAGTTCCTGGAGTACCTCGCCAGCGATTCCGCCCAGGCGTATTTCTCGGCCGGCAATGACGAATACCCGGCAGTCTCCGGTGTCGGCCTTGCCCCGTCGATCGCGGCGCTCGGACACTTCAAGCCGGATGACGTGAACCTGTCGGAAGTTGCCAAGAACCTGCCGGAAGCCCAGAAGATCTTCAACGACGTCGGCTGGAAGTAACCCCTCTTAAGCCAAAGGAATATCCGATGGCGCGGAGCACTCCGCGCCATTTCTTTTGGCGGCACTCTTCCGCCGGACTCCGCCGCTCAGTCCGGCCTCAGGCCCAGTCACCAGCTTTCGCTAGACCCTGCGCCCCGCCGCGCTTATAGCTGCGCGGATTATTAAGTTTCATTTTCGGAGGAAACATGCGGTTAAGCGAATGCTGCACCCGGAAGGGGCAAAGCGCATGACCAGGCTGCCGGTCACAATCATCAGCGGTTACCTGGGCGCTGGCAAGACCACTCTGATCAACCGGCTGCTGGCCGAGGATCACGGGCTGAAACTGGCCGTGATCGTCAACGACTTTGGCGCAGTCAATATTGATGACGCCCTGATTCAGGACGCGGATGGCGGCAAGATCGCCCTGACCAACGGCTGCGTCTGCTGCACCATGGGCGATGATCTCGCGCTTGCCCTGCGCGATGTTCTGAACCGTCCCGAGCGTCCGGACCACCTGGTGATCGAGGCCAGCGGCATTTCCGACCCGGTGGCCATCGCCAATTCCGTCCTGAATGAATCCGGCCTCAGCTACGGCGGCATCGTCTCCCTGGTGGATGCGGAAAACGCGGAGAGTCTGCTGAATGACCCGCTGCTGGCCCCGCAGGCGGAACAGCAGATCCGCGCCGCCGACCTGGTGATCGCCACCAAATGCAATGATCTGACTGCAGAGCTCTCGGCGCTTCTGGACAAGGCCGGCGCCCGCACTCCCACGGTGCTGAACGGCTCGCCGGTGGCGGAACTGCTGTTTGACGTGGTGCCGCTGCCCAAGGGCCGAGCGGTGGCGGCGCATCCCGCCTACACCACATGGCAGCACCGCAGCAGCACTGTTCTGGACCGCCGCGCGCTGGGGGACAAGCTGGCGGCGCGGCCCACGGGGCTTTACCGGATGAAGGGCTTTGTGCTGACCACAGGCGGCGCCTATGAGCTGCATGTTGTCGGCCGCCATGTCGAAGCCAAACGCTGCGCGGCGGAGGAAACCGTCCTGGTCGGCCTGGGACCGGCAGACCGGATTTCCCGCGACGAGATTGAGGCCTGGTGGGCGGCATAAGCCGCCCCAAACCGCTGCTCTTTAGCGCCGCTGCCCCACCTGGCGGCAGATCAGGATCACCGGCAGAAGCCCCACCGCCATGATCACCAGCGACGGCACCGCGGCCCCCTCCAGCCGCTCGTCTGCGGCCAGCCGGTGCGCCTGCACTGCCAGTGTGTCGAAATTGAAGGGCCGCATGATCAGCGTCGCGGGCAGCTCCTTCATCACGTCGACAAAAACGATCAGCAGCGCCGTCAGCAGGCTGGGTGTCAGGATCGGCAGATGCACACGCCGCAGCATTCCCATCGGCCCCTGCCCCAGCGACCGCGCCGCGGCGTCCATGTTCGAATGCATGCTGGCCTGGCCGCCCTCGTATGCGCCAAGAGCTGCCGCCATGAACCGCACGCCATACGCCGCAACCAGCAGCCAGATCGAGCCTGTCACCAAGAGGCCGGTGCGGAATCCGAAACTCTCCCGCATCCAGGCATCCAGCGCATTGTCAAAGGCGGCAAAGGGCACGATCAGCCCCACCGCGATCACCCCGCCCGGCACCGCATAGCCCAGCCGCGCGAAATAGGCCGCAGCCGCCGACACCCGGCCGGGCCGCAGACGCTGATAAAACCCAAGGCACACCGCAGCCGCCACCGTCAGCACAGCCGCAGCCGTTGCCAGGGTGATTGAATTGGTGGTGAAATCGATGTAGCGGCGGCTGAACAGGTTCTGTTCGGAATCAAAGCTCATCGCAAAAAGCACCGCCACCGGCAGTGCAAAGCCCAGCACCACCGGCACCGCGCAGAAGAACACAGCCACCGCCGCCTTGACCCCGCCCAACTCGGCCGGCGGCATCTGGTTGTGATGCTTGCCCGCGTGGTGGTATTTCGCCCGCCCGCGCGTCGCCCGCTCCACCACGGCCAGCGTCAGCGCAAAGCCCAAAAGGCACAGCGCCAGCTGCGCCGCGCCGCCGCGGTCGCCCAGCGAGAACCAGCTGGTGTAGATGCCGGTGGCAAAGGTCTGCACTCCGAAATAGCTGACCGTGCCAAAATCCGCGATGGTCTCCATCACGGCCAGCAAAACGCCAGAGGCAATGGCCGGCCGCGCCATCGGCAGGCTGACCAGCCAGAACGCCTGCCAGGAGTTCTTGCCAAGCGCGCGCGCCGCTAGAAAGGCGCCTGCGCTCTGCTGCATGAAGGCCGCCCGCGCCAGCAGGTAGACATAGGGGTAAAGCACCAGCACCAGCATCGCCGCCGCCCCGCCGGTGGAGCGGATCTCCGGGAACCAGTAATCCCGCGGCCCCCAGCCGGTCACCTCGCGCAAGGCGGATTGCACGATGCCGGGATGATCCAGGATGTGGGTGTAGGCATAAGCCAGCACATAGGCCGGAAAGGCCAGCGGCAGGACCAGCGCGATTTCCAGCAGCCGGGCGCCGGGAAAACGGGTCATCGTCACCAGCCACGCCGCGCCCGTGCCGATCGCAAAGGTGCCAAGCGCCACCAGCGCCACCAGCGCCAGCGTTGTCAGCGAATAGCCCGGCAGCACGGTCCCGGCCAGATGCCTGATGGTCTCGGTGCCGCCAAACGCTGCTGCCAGTGCCACGGCCACCATCGGCAGCAGGCAGGACAGCGCCACCGCCCAGGCCAGAACGGCAAAGAGCCCGCCGCCGGTCTTGCCGCCGCGGCGGCGCCCGTGCGGCGCGAATTCTATGGGTTCATTGGCAGCTGTCATTTGCGGCGGTCTTGGGTCCGGCGGAAGTCTCTCGGCACTCTATTTCGACTATTCCAGTCAGAAATTCCAGCCGGAAAGCGCGGTCCTGCTCTTCGGCGCCTCAAAACAGAAAACGGGCGCCCCGCATCCGGCGCCCGCACTTGTCTGCAAATCAGGCGGCTCAGTCGTAAGTGCGCTGATCCTCGATCACCAGCCCATCCTTGGGCAGCGCATCCGGTGCCACCACTTCGACCTTGCCCTTTAGCTTCAGCACCTCGATCACCGAGCGGGCAAAGGCTGCCTCGTCGCCGCCTTCTGCCTCGATCTGCACGGTCATCGCGTCCATCTCGCCATCGCGGCTGGCGATGACCCGCGCCTTGACGATCTCGTCATGCTTCTCAACCAGCGCCGCCACCTGCTCGGGGCGCACGAACATGCCCTTGATCTTGGTGGTCTGATCGGCCCGGCCCATCCAGCCCTTGATCCGCATGTTGGTACGTCCGCAGGGGGAGACCCCCGGCATCACCGCCGACAAATCGCCAGTGGCAAAGCGGATCAGCGGGTAATCCGGGTTCAGCGTGGTCACCACAACTTCGCCCACCTCGCCCGGCGCCACCGGGTTGCCGGTGCCGGGGGTGACGATTTCAACGATGACATGCTCGTCAACGATCATCCCCTCCATCGCCGGGCTTTCATAGGCAATATTACCCAAATCGGCGGTGGCGTAGCACTGCAGGCAGGTTATTCCGCGGTCGGCATATTCCTGACGCATGCTGGGAAACAGCGCCCCGCCGCCCACCGCCGCCTTGGAGAACATCAGCTCCACGCCCATCGCATCGGCCTTGTCCAGGATCACCTTCAGGTAATCCGGCGTACCGGCGTAGGCGGTGGCGCCCACATCATGCGCGGCGGTCACCTGCAGCTCGGTCTGGCCGGTGCCGGCCGGCAGCACCGCGGCGCCGACCGCCCGCGCACCGTTTTCAAAGATCATGCCGGCAGGCGTCAGATGATAGCCGAAGCAATTCTGCACCACATCGCCCTGGCCGATCCCGGCAGCATGCAGGAACCGCCCCATGCGCCACCAGTCGCCATCCACCCCGCCCGGCTCGTAGATCGGGCCGGGGCTCTGGAAGATATGGGCAAAGCCGGTCGCAGGCTTCACGGTGAAGCCGCCAAAGGGCGGGTTTGCCGCCTGGGCGCGGCTCAGTTCGGATTTGCGCAGCACCGGCAGTGCCGCCAGCGCCTCAGCCGAATTCACCGCTGCAGGGTCCACCCCGTCCAGCAGCCCGGCATATCCGGCTGCACTCTTGGCGCGGGCAATCTGCTCCGGCAGCGCCTTGGCCAGGTCTGCGACGCGTTCGTCTGCGCTGCGGGTTTCAAGCGTGTCAAAATAGCTCATCACATCACCATCCCGCATCAGCTCAGCCACCTCTTGCGGCGGCGGTAGGACCGCACGTCGCGGAAGCTCTTGCGCCCTTCATCCGACATACCGAGATAGAACTCTTTCACGTCCGGGTTCTCCCGCAGGTCCGCTGCAGGCCCGTCCATCACCACCCTTCCGGATTCCAGGATGTAGCCGTAATGGGCATAGCGCAGGGCCACGTTGGTGTTCTGCTCGGCCAGCAGGAAGGTCACGCCCTCCTGCTCGTTGATCGACTTTACGATCTCGAAAATCTGTTCCACCAGCTGCGGCGCCAGCCCCATCGACGGCTCGTCCAGCAGGATCGTCTCCGGCCGGGACATCAGCGCGCGGCCCATCGCCACCATCTGCTGCTCGCCGCCCGAGGTATAGCCCGCCTGGCTCTTGCGGCGCTCCTTCAGGCGCGGGAAATAGTGATAGACCATTTCCAGGTCTTTCTGGATGTCCGCACCACCGTCGCGGCGGGTATAGGCGCCGGTCAGCAGGTTTTCCTCCACCGTCAGGTGCTCAAAGCAGTGGCGGCCTTCCATCACCTGAATGACGCCCTTCTTCACCAGCTCCGCCGGGTCCTGCTCATGCACGTGCTCGCCGCGGTACTTGATCGATCCCTTGGTCACTTCGCCGCGTTCGGAATGCAGCAGGTTCGAGATCGCCTTAAGCGTCGTGGTCTTGCCGGCTCCGTTGCCGCCCAAAAGCGCGGTGATGCCGCCCTTAGGCACATTCAGGCTCACACCTTTCAGAACGAGGATCACGTGATTGTAGATCACCTCGATATTGTTGACCTCCAGCAGGGTTTCGGCCTGCACATCGGAAGTATCGGCGGCGGTGTTCGCTGCATCCAGCATCAAAGCGTGTCCTCATACCTGTCCCGGATCTTGCCCCGGGACCCTGTTTGCGTGGCGCGGCGGCCCCCGCCGCACCGGTTGTTTCCGGCCCCGCCACGGCAGGGCCGGAAGGGAGCCCTTAGTTGCAGCGGGGCTCGATGCCGTTCTCAGCCGCGTAGGCGGCGGAGTCCTCTTCGATCAGCTTGCCGATCACTTCGGTATCAGACGGTTTGAAGTCCGAAATCAGGGACCAGGTCTTGCTCTCCGCATCCCACTGGGTCACGCCCACAAGGCCGGGGCCGCCGTGATTCTCGCAGGAGACGTTGAAGGTCGGGCCGAAGTTCGGCATCCCCAGCGCTTCCATCTTCGCCTCGTCGATCACCAGCGCTTCCATGCCGTCGCGCATCATCGCCGCGGTGATGTCAGCGGTTCCGTGGATTTCCTGCGCGGTTTTGGCGGCCTCGGCTGCCAGCATCGCCGCGTACATGCCGCGGTTATAGAGCACGTTGCCGACCTGGTCGCCGGCTCCCGCGGCCTTGCCCGCATCGACGACATATTTCTGGATATCGTCAAACACCGGGAAATCTCGGCCCACGTTGTGGAAGGTCACCGCCTTGTAGCCGTCGGCCTTGTCGCCTGCCGGCATCACGTCATGCTCGGCACCGGACCACCACACGCCGATGAAGTTTTCCATCGGGAAGCGGATGTTGGCGGCTTCCTGGATCGCCACCTGGTTCATCACGCCCCAGCCCCACATCACGACGTTGTCGGGACGGTCACGGCGGATCTGCAGCCACTGCGACTTCTGCTCCTGGCCGGGATGGTCGACCGGCAGAGCAATCAGCTCAAAGCCGTGCTTCTTGGAGAGCTCTTCCAGGGTCCGGATCGGCTCCTTGCCATAGGCGGAGTTGTGATAAATCAGCGCAATCTTCTTGCCGCTGATGTCGCCGCCATTGGATTCCAGCAGGTAGTTCACCACGCCCGAGGCGCCGTTCCAGTAGTTGGCCGGGTAGTTGAACACATGGCTGAACACTTCGCCGTTCGCGGCCGAGGTGCGGCCATAGCCCATGGTGTGCAGCGGGATGTTGTCCGCGGTCACCTTGGGGATCAGCTGATAGGTGATGCCGGTGGACAGCGGCTGATAGATCAGCGCGCCCTGGCCCTTGGTCGATTCATAGCATTCCACACCCTTCTCGGTGTTGTAGCCGGTCTCGCATTCGACCACCTTGGCCTTGACGCCGCCGATGCCGCCGTCGCGCTCGTTCAGCAGGGTGAAATAGTCGTTGTAGCCGTCCGAGAACGGGATGCCGCCCGCCGCATAAGGCCCGGTGCGGTAGCTGAGGTCCGGGAACACCAGGTCCGCCATTGCCGGCCCGGCTGCCATCGCGGCGCCGAGCGCCAGAGTGGTCAGTGTCTTTTTCATCGGCTTAAATCCTCCCTTTGGTCTTATCCGATGGTTGTCTTCAAACGGGGGTGGTCTTGCTTTTCTCCCCGCCAGCTCTCAGGCCGCCCCCGCCTTAGTGCGGGAAGGGCCACAGTCTCAGTTTCTCCTTGGCGACGCGCCACAGCTGCGCCATGCCGTGCGGTTCCGCGATCAGGAAGACGATGATCAGCGCCCCCACGATCACCAGCTGGAAATGCGCCACAATATCCGTGGGCCAGTTCAGAAGATCGACGCCGACCACCTTGAGGATCACCGGCAGCAGAACCAGGAAAGCCGCACCGGCAAAGGAGCCGAAGATCGAGCCCAGCCCGCCCAGGATCACCATGAACAGCACCAGGAACGACTTCTGGATGCCGAAGGCCTCGCCGACTTCGACCGCGCCCAGATAGACCGCAAAGAACAGCGCGCCGGAGATGCCGATGAAGAAGCCGGAGACCGCAAAGGCCGTCAACTTCGCCTTCAGCGGGTTCACCCCGATGATCTCGGCCGCAATATCCATGTCGCGGATCGCCATCCAGGTCCGCCCCACCGTGCCGCGGGTAAGGTTGCGGGCAATCAGCGCGCAGACGGTCAGGAAGATCAGGCAGAACAAATAGGTGGCCCAGGCCGGCGCATTGGGGCCGGTGATGATGATGCCAAACGTATCACGCTCAGGCGCGTTGATCTGGCCGGAGGCGGAATAGTTGTAGAACCACGGCACGCGGTTGAACAGCCACACCAGGAAGAACTGCGCCGCCAGCGTCGCCACCGCCAGGTAGAACCCCTTGATGCGCAGGGACGGCAGGCCGAACAAAACGCAGACACCCGCGGTGATGCCGCCCGCCAGGATCACATGGATGAACATGCTGACCTCCGGGAAGGCGGTCATCAGCTTGTAGCAGGCATAGGCGCCCACAGCCATGAACCCGCCGGTGCCAAGGCTGACCTGCCCGCAGTAGCCGACCAGGATGTTCAGCCCGATCGCCGCGATTGAATAGATCAGGAACGGCAGCAGGATCGCATTGGCCCAGTAATCATTGATCAGGAAGGGGATGAGGCCGAACGCAACCGCCAACACCACGTAATAGCGGTAGCGGTCAAACTTGATCGGAAACGTCTGGCTGTCATCGGCATAGGAGACTTTGAAATCCCCGGCTTCACGGTAGAACATGTCTCAGATGCTCCCTTTCTGTTGCGCGTTGGCGGTGCTGCCTGCGCGGATACTGTTGTTGATTGCGGTGGCGCTCATTCGATCTGCCCCCACCGGGCCTGTGCCGCGTCGCGCTGTTCGCGCGTCATCCGCTTCGACGGTTTGGCATAGCCGCTGCGCTCGCTGCCGCGCACCAGCCGCAGATAGGCGATGATGCCGGTGATCAGCCCGGCTGAGGCCAAGAGCGCCGCGGTCACCACCTGGGTCTCGCTGTAGCTTTCCGCCGACAGCGCCAGGTAGCCAAAGGCCCAGAACCCGGCCCAGGCAATGACGTTGATGACGGCGATCAGCTTGGTCATGCCCCACCCCCGGCGTTAACCACTTTGTCAGATTTCCGCGCTTGGACATATTTTGCCCACTTCTTTGTGCCACCCTGCGCTTGGGTAGAGTGAGTGGAACAAATGACCGTGATTTTCGAGGAAATCCGGCGGCTGGAGGCCGCGCGGAAGAAGGGCGACATATCCGAAGCCGAATTTGCCAGGGCCAAGGGCCGGCTGCTGGAAACCGTGGAAGACGCAACCGTCCTGCCGCCCTTCGAGTTTGAGCAGCCGCGGCGGCGGGTCTCCGGCGCAGCACCCGGACCGTGGGGAACGGTGCTGATCGGGCTGCTGATGGCCGGGCTGCTGACCTTTGTGGCCGGGCAGCTGATCGGCAACATCACCATTGCCTTCACCCTGGTTGCCACGGTCTGCGCCGCCATCGTTGTCGCCGCCTTCCGCCGGCTCGAGGGCTGAGTGTGCCGGGAGCAGATCATATGAGCCTCAGACCCGTTCAATGATCTTCTCCCCGAACAGCCCCTGCGGGCGGAACACCAGGAACAGCAGCGCCAGCACATAGGCAAACCAGTTCTCGGTTGCGCCGCCCACCAGCGGGCCGACCGCGAATTCGAACAGTTTTTCACCCACGCCGATGATCAGCCCGCCGACAATGGCGCCGGGGATCGAGGTGAAGCCGCCCAGCATCAGCACCGGCAGCGCCTTCAGCGCGATCAGCGACAGCGAGAACTGCACGCCGGACTTGGTGCCCCAGACGATGCCCGCGACCAGCGCCACGAAACCGGCAACCGACCACACCAGAACCCAGATGAAGTTCAGCGAGATGCCGACCGACAGCGCCGCCTGGTGGTCATCCGCCACCGCGCGCATCGCCCGGCCCTGCTTGGTGTACTGGCTGAAGGCCACCAGACCCGCCACCAGCAGCGCCGCAATCACCGTCGCCACGATATCCAGATTGTCGATAAAGAAGCCGTAGCCGAAAATGTTGAAGGTGGTTTCGTCGATCCACAGGTTGATGCCCTGCGGCAGGCCCACGTCCAGCGTCTTGATCTCGGAGCCCCACATCAGGTCGGCAACGCCTTCCAGGAAGTAGGCCAGACCGATTGTCGCCATGAACAGGATGATCGGCTCCTGCCCCACCAGGTGCTTCATCACAAGGACCTGAACCAGCCAGGCCAGCAGCACCATCACGCCGACGGTCAGCGCAATCGCCACGGCGCCCGGAACATTCCAGCCGAAATGGGTGATATGGCCACCAAAGACCGCGTTGATCAGATGGGAGAACGGCACCTGCCCCTGCATGATCCCCACCAGCGTCATCGCCGCAAACAGCGCCAGAACACCTTGGGCATAGTTGAAGATACCGGAGGCCTTGTAGATCAGGACGAACCCCAGCGCGACCAGCGCATACAGAACGCCGGCCATCAGGCCGTTCAGCGTCACTTCCATCGCAAAGACGAGTTGTTCGGGCATTAGAGGCTCTCCTCGGAATTCTGCGCTGCGGCGGTGCATAGGGGGTGCACAGGGGGTGTACGGGTGTCACCCTGCCGGCGGCGGGTGTTGCTGCGGTGCAACTCAGTCATGGCTGACCCCCAGATAGGCGTCGATCACATCCTGGTTATTGCGCACCTCATTCGGGGTGCCGTCACCGATTTTTTTGCCGTAATCCATCACCACGACCCGGTCGCTGAGGTCCATCACCACACCCATGTCGTGCTCGATCAGGGCGATGGTGGTGCCGAACTCGTCGTTCACATCCAGGATGAAGCGGGACATGTCCTCCTTCTCCTCGACGTTCATGCCGGCCATCGGTTCGTCCAGCAGCAGCAGCTTCGGCTCCGCCGCCAGCGCACGCGCCAGCTCGACCCGTTTCTTCAGGCCATAGGGCAGCCTTGCCACCGGAGTTTTGCGGATGTGCTGGATCTCCAGGAAGTCGATGATCCGCTCCACAACCTCGCGGTTCTCGGTCTCTTCGGCCTCTGCCTTGCCCTTCCACAACGCCTGCGAAAACAATCCTGTTTTCATATAGTTGAGCCGCCCGGTCATGACGTTGTCCAGCACGCTCATGCCTTCGAACAGCGCGATGTTCTGGAAGGTGCGGGCGATGCCCTGGCGCGCGACCTCATAGGGACGCATCGGCGGGCGCTTCTTGCCGTGGAACAGCACCTCGCCTTCCTGCGGCACGTAGAAGCCGGAGATCACGTTCAGCATCGAGGACTTGCCGGCGCCGTTCGGGCCGATGATCGCGCGGATCTCGCCCTCGCGGATGTCGAAGGAGATATCCTGGATCGCCACCACACCGCCGAACCGCAGGGTGATGTTCTTCATCTCCATCACCACACCGCCGATGGTGCGGCCGTCCTCGGTGACGTAGCTCTCGGAATTGTCAAGCATAACAACGGCCTCCATATTTCTGCCGCATAGAAATTTTAAGATTTCCATGCGATACTTGTTCAAAACGAGCAGCAAGGAGATCGACGTTATGTTCGGCGAACTTGAGCATTCCTGCCTTTTGAAGATGGCACTTGAATGCAAGCAGATGGGCCTCAGCCAATCCGAAAGCCTGGCCTCCATCATTGAGCAGACTCACGGGTTCAGCTCCCCCTTCAAGATTCAGCAGGTGGTCAACACGGCCTACAATCCCGGCCTCAACCCCGACCTGATCTGACAAGGCTCCGGCCTGCCTGGCACGGGGCGGGACGTTATCCGGTGAAACGTGCATCATTCCGCGGCCACCTTGTGAACCGCTGCCGGTTTCACTTCGGCATCGACGATGGTCAGCGTCGCCTTGATTGACCCCTTGCGGCCGTCCTCATAGGTCACTTCGGTGACGGTCGAGACCTTTTCCGAGCCGTCGTAGAGCGCAGTGATGATATCGTCGAATTTCTCCTCGACGATGCGGCGGCGCACCTTGCGGGTACGGGTCATTTCGCCGTCATCGGCATCCAGCTCCTTATGCAGCACCACAAAGCGATGCACCTGGCAGCCCGACAGCATCGGGTCCTCGGCCACGGACTTGTTCACCGCAGACACATGCGACCGGATGGTTTCCAGAACCTTCGGATGGCCGGCCAGCTCCTGATAGGAGGCATAGGCGATATTGTTGCGTTCCGCCCAATTGCCCACCGCCGTCAGGTCGATGTTGATGAAGGCGACGCAGCGGTCGCGGCCATTGCCGAACAGCACTGCCTCCAGGATGTCCGGGTAGAATTTCAGCTTGTTTTCAACATACTTGGGCGCAAACATGCTGCCATCGGCCATCTTGCCCACGTCCTTGGCGCGGTCGATGATCCGCAGATGGCCGGAGCCTTCTTCGAAGAAACCCGCATCGCCGGTGGCAACCCAGCCCTCTGCGTCTTTGGTTGAGGCGGTGGACTCCGGATTGTTGAAGTATTCAACAAAGGTGCCGGGCGAGCGGTAGTGGATCTCGCCGTTGTCGTCGATCTTGATCTCGACCTCCGGCGCCGGCACGCCAACGGTATCGGCACGCACTTCCCCATCCGGCTGCACGGTGATGAACACGGTGGCCTCGGTCTGGCCGTACAGCTGCTTCAGGTTGATGCCCAAGCTGCGGTAGAAATCGAAGATCTCCGGCCCGATCGCCTCCCCCGCGGTATAACCGACACGGATGCGGCCATAGCCCAGCGTGTCCTTGAGCGGGCCGTAGACCAGCACATTGCCCAGCGTGTATTTCAGCCTATCCATCAGGCCCACCGGCTTGCCGTCCAGAATGTTGCCGCCGACCTTCTTGGCATGGGCCAGGAAGTGGTGGAACATCTTGCGCTTCAGAGCGCCTGCGTCCTCCATCCGGATCATCACGTTGGTCAGCTGGCCTTCGAACACCCGCGGCGGGGCGAAGAAATAGGTCGGCCCGATCTCGCGCAGGTCGGTCATCATGGTGTCCTGGCTTTCAGGGCAGTTCACACAGAAACCGCACCAGTAGGCCTGGCCGATCGAGAAGATGAAGTCGCCCACCCAGGCCATCGGCAGGTAGGACAGGATGTTCTCGCCCTGGGTCAGATGGTCGAACTCGGCAGAGTTCTTGGCGCTTTGTATCACGTTGCGGTTCGACAGCACCACACCCTTGGGCTTGCCGGTGGTGCCGGAGGTGTAAAGCATCACGCAGGTGCTGTCGTAGTCCAGCTTAGCCTGGCGCTTGTTCAACTCGCCAATCAGCTCATCATGAGCCGCCCGGCCCTGATCCTGGATGTGGCTGAACTGGTGCAGCTGGGTGTGGTCGTATTTCCGCATGCCGCGCGGATCGAGGTAGATCATATGCTCGAACTGATGCAGCTGATCCTGGATCTCGATCACCTTGTCGGCCTGCTCCTGATCTCCAACGATCACGAAGCGCGCGCCGCAGTGACCCAGCACATAGGCCATCTCCTCGGCGACCGCGTCCTGATAGAGCGGCACCGGCACAGCGCCCACCGCCTGAGCGGCAACCATCGACCAGTAGAGATAGGGACGGTTGCGTCCGATGATGGCGACAAAGTCGCCTTCCTTCACGCCAAGGTTGATGAGACCCAGCGCCAGCGCCTCGATTTCCTTTGCCGTCTCGGACCAGGTCCAGCATTGCCAGATGCCGAATTCCTTTTCCCGGTAGGCCGGCGCGTTTGCGAATTGCGCCGCATTGCGTTGAAGCAGCGCCGGCAGGGATTGCATACCCTGGGCGCCCGTCTGCATCTGAGCCAACTTTCTCTCCTCCCTTTCCGGCGTTGCTGCCGGACTGGCCGCTGCCCGCGGCTCTGGCCCCGATTAGGGACAGCGGCAGAGTAGCCCGTCAACTTTTTCCTGATGTTTTCCCAAATCTTACGAATTGTAACAGCTCAATTCCCCTTGTTTTAAAGACTGTTACGCTGACCGGCTACACTCCGCGCAAGGCAAACCTCACGCTGCGGATTAACCAACCGCACGCATTCGCGCGGGAATCGAACGAAGGGATGGTGTTTCGAATCAATTATCAGCGGTCAATTTCTGAAACGCCCGGTGCGGTAACTTCTTGATGCCCTCGGGCTCGCATTCAGCCACCGGCAACCAGAGGGCGACCATCCCCTTGACGCAACGGCAACAAGGTCCCCCGCGGCCGAATGGCAGTTTGCCCCCTACCCGCGCCGGTGCTAGCCATGAGCCGGGGAGAACCATGAACCGGACAAGCAAACAGCACGCCGCCATGACCACCGCCGGGCTGAATCTGATCGCCCAGGCGCTGTCGATCTATGACAACGACCTGCGGCTGTCGGTCTGCAACCGGCGCTTCCAGGAGATGTTCAGCCTGCCGGATCATCTGGTGCAGCCCGGCGCCTCCTTTGCCGATACTATCCGCTTCCTTGCCGAGGCAGGGGAGTACGCGCCGGAAAGCGATGTCGAGGAGATCGTGCAGAGCCGGGTTGAGCAGGCGCTGGATTTCGTGCCGCATTATTTGGAGCGCGAGCGGCCCAACGGGCAGATGATCTCGATTGAAGGCTCACCGCTGCCGCAGGGCGGCTGGGTCACTGTCTATACCGACATCACCCGAGCCAAGCGCGCGGAGCAGCTGCTGCGGTCCCGGTCAGAGGAGTTGTCAGAGAAGCTGATTGCCCATACCGAGGAACTGTCCGCCGCCAACCGGCAGCTGGAATCCGCGAACACCGCACTGGAAGAAACCAAGCGCCAGCTGACGGAAATCGAGGGCCGCACCCGCCTGACAACGGAGATGATGCCTGCCCATATCGCCCATGTGGATGCGGACGGGTACTACACCTATACCAACCGCCGCCTCAGCGCGGTGTTCCCGGGCCGCCCGTCGGATATCCTGGGAATGCACATTTCGGACGCCCTGGGGGAGGCCGCGTTTGAGCGGATCGAGCCGCACTTGCTGGCGGCTTACAAGGGCGGCAGCCCGGTTTTCGAGTTCACCGAAAGCCACGGAAGCCGCCGCATCAGGGTCGCCTTCACTCCGGATCAGCAGGGCGGCGTCTATATCTTGTCAATGGATGTGACCGAGGAGACCCAGGCCCGGGTGGCGCTGCAGCAGGCGCGGCGCCGCGAGATGGCCGCGCAGATGACCAGCGGCCTGGCGCATGATTTCTCCAACCTTCTGACCATCATTCTGGGCATGCAGGGCAAGCTGGAGAAAATGGGACTGGGTGGCGAGGCCGGCGATCTGGTGCAAGGCACCTTGTCTGCAGCGCGGCGCGGCGGGCGGCTGCTGAACCGGATTGCCGAGATGACCAGCCAGCGCACCCTCCGGCCGCAGGCGACGGACATGCACGCGCTGCTCGATGAGCTGAAAGTGCTGGCGTCGCCTTCTCTGCCGCAAGGGCTGGGGCTCAGCATTCTCGACAACCTGCCGGATCAGGCACTGCTGCTGGACGCGGGCAAGCTGCAGGACGCGCTCCTGAACCTGATCCTGAACGCGCGCGATGCCTGCGGCACCGCCGGCCAGATCACCGTCAGCGCCCATGCGGTCGGACAGACCTGGGTCGAAATCACCGTCACCGACACCGGGCCCGGCTTTTCACCGGAAGCGCTGGAAAAGGCACTGAACCCGTTCTTCACCACCAAGGGCAGCGAAGGCTCCGGCCTTGGTCTTCCAATGGTCTATGACATGGCAAAACTCGCCGGCGGCGACATGCGGATCGGCAACGGCATTTCCGGCGCCGCGATCACCCTGCGCCTTCCCTACCGCCCGGCCCCGGATGCCGGCGGCGGCATGGCGCTGCTGGTCGAGGACAGCGAGGAACTGCGCGCCGCCTTCCGCGACATGCTGATCGATCTTGGCTATTCCGTGATCGAAGCCGCTAGCGTGGATGAGGCCTGCGCGCTGACCGCTGACCTGCCGGACATTGCGCTGGTACTGTCGGACATCATGCTGGAGGGCAGCGCAACCGGTGTTGACCTTGCTTCGCGGCTGGACGGGTCCGGCCTGCCCTGCATCCTGATGACCTCCTTGCCGGTGAGCGATCCCTTGTTCCGCAAGGCATTGAAATGCGGCCCGGTTTTGCGCAAACCTTTCACCATCCACCAGCTGTCTGAGCTGATCCAACCGGAGCCCGCCGTATGACATCGCCCCTGGTCACCATCCTGGATGACGAGCCGGAAATCCGGCAGATCCTGACCGACACGCTGGAGGACGCGGGCTTTCGCACCCAAAGCTTTGCTCGCGCGCGGGAATTCGAGGCAGCCCTGAACCGGGTGACGCCAGACGTCTGCCTGGTGGATCTGTCGCTGCCCGACACCGACGGTCTGGCACTGGTGCACCGGCTGGCGCTGGAACAGGGCGCGGCCGTCATCATCATCTCCGGCCGGGCGCAGGTGCAGGACCGGGTGACCGGGCTGGAACTGGGCGCCGATGATTACATCACCAAGCCCTTCGACCCGGCGGAGGTGGTGGCCCGGGTCCGCGCCCGGCTGCGCGCCGGCCCGCGAACGGCGGCCCCCGCCAGCAACACCGCACACTTCGCCGGCTGGACTGCTCATTTCGACCGTTATGTTCTGGAGGATGCCGAGGGCACCGAGACACCGTTCTCCCATGCCGAAGGCGAGGTGCTGCGGCTGTTCCTCGACAGCCCCAAGCGGCTGATCTCCCGCGCCCAGATGCAGGAGATGCTGGGCGGCGCGGCCGGTGACAGCTTTGACCGGGCGATGGATGTGCGCATTTCCCGCCTGCGCACCAAGTTGCGCGAAGACCCCAAGAACCCGCGGCTGATCAAGACGATTTACGGCGCCGGCTACATCTTTCTGGGCGATGTGGACTGGGCCTGACCCCCTTCAGGTAGAAAACAGCCCGTCCCGCGCTACGCTCATTCTTGCAAACCAAGAGGAGCGAAAGATGACGCAACTGCAGTATTTTACCGCCCTTTCCGGGCTTTGGCTGGCGCTGGCCTGGCTGCCCTACATTCTTGACCGGGTCATGGTCCGCGGGCTGATGGGGGCAATGGCCAATCCCGGCCCCGGCGACCTGCCGCAATCGCTGTGGGCACAGCGCGCGCACCGGGCGCATATCGTCGGGGTGGAACTGTTTGCCGCCTTCGCGCCGCTTTCCATCCTGGCGATGCTGGTGCTGCCGTCAGAGGATCAGCCCGGCACCCTGGGCCTCACCTTCTTCTTCGGCATGTCGGCACATTACATCATCTACGCCATCGGCATCCCGGTTCTGCGCACGCTGGCCTTTGCGGTGGCTGCACTGTCTTCGGTGCTGCTGGGCCTCTCCCTCCTCGGCGCAGCATAGAGTTTCTTGCCCGGGCGAATCACTTGGCATAGAGTCGCTGCATGGCCACCTGTCTGCTCTACCGCCAAGCCCCCTCGCGCCCGTCGCGGTTCTACCGCATTGAGCTGGCGATGAACCTGTTCTCCGAAGTCTCCGTGCTGCGGGAATGGGGCGTGGCCGGCGGCAACGGGCAACGCGTGATCAATATCTACGGCAACCTGCGCGAGGCCTCGCTGGCCGCCGACAGGCACCGGAACCGGATGATCAAGCGCGGCTACGGCCGGGCCTGACTCGCGCCGCGCCAGCGGCGCCCGGCCCAACTGGGACGGCCCTCCGGCAGGAGGTCCGGGAACAGGCGGGAGTTCACCCGGCCAGGGCCCGGGCAGCGCGGTTCAGCACCTGCAGCCCCAGCACCAGATCCGCTTCTTCGGTGTCTTCGTCATAGGCATGGCTGATGCCGCCAATGGACGGGACAAACAGCATCCCTGCAGGCATCACCGTTGCCAGATTGGCCGCGTCATGCAGCGCGCCGGAGGGCATCTTCTGCCATTTCCCCGGAGCCAGCGCCTCCGCTGCCTTGCTCAATTCCGCCTGGATCCGTGCATCCATCGCCGCCGGTTCTATGCCCATCACCGGACCAAGCTTCACTCTCACGCTGTGGCTGGCAGCTATTTCCTGCGCGGTGCCCTTGATGGTGGCTTCCATCCGCGCCAGCCGACCGGCATCCGCATCCCGCCATTGCATGGAAAACTCCACCCGCCCTGGCACCACGGAGGACGCATTGGGATGCAACGCCACATGGCCGATGGTCCAGACTGTGGCGGGTGTCACCACATTGGCAAACCGGCTGTTTAGAGCCGCATTGAAGGCTGACAGCGCCTGGAACGCGTCCCGGCGCTATGCATCGGCGTGGTGCCTGCATGGTTCTGACGGCCCTCAAAGGTGATCCGCATGTCCCGGATGCCGACGACGTCCGTAACCACACCGATCCCTAGCCCGGTTTCCTCCAGATAGGGCCCTTGCTCGATATGCATCTCCAGAAATCCGCTGAACCGGCTGTGCGGCAGGAACTCCCCGGCCAGATCCGCCATCCGCGCCCGCATGTCCGCAAGGTTATTGCCAGTGTTGTCGGCGAACCCGTCCGCCTCAGCCAGGGTCAACTTGCCGGTCCAAACATCCGAGCCGGTCAGCACTCCGAACCGCCCCTCCTCATCCTGGAAACTCACGCATGAAATGGGCGGCCCGGCCTCCTCCTTCACGGCGCGGGCAACCTCCAACCCGGCCACCACGCCCAGCGCCCCGTCCAGCCAGCCGCCTTCGGGCTGGCTGTCGCTGTGCGACCCCACCAGCAGGCTCTTCCCGGCCGCCAGCCCGAACAGGTTGCCGAGCGGATCGAAATGCGGCTCTAAACCGGCTTCTTCCATCCGTTTTGCCAGCCACTTGCGCGCGGCGATGTCGGCATCCGAGTAGGCCTGCCGCACCACCCCCTTGCCCACACCTGACGCGCCAAAACTGCGCAGCTTGTGCAGGTCATCAAGGAATCGCTGAGAGTCGAGGGGCATGGCAGGTCTCCAATCCGGCAGTCGCACACTGCGCCATGTCTGCCCCGCCCACAATGAATTTAACAAGAGCACCTTCAAGCCGCCCTTTCCTCTGCCTGCAAGCTCCCCTAAGACTCCCCCGGTAACAACGGAGCCGCCCGCCCATGTCCCACATCACGCTGATCCGCCACGGCCAGGCCAACACCCAGGCCCGGGACGAGGCCAGCTATGACCGGCTCAGCGATCTGGGCCACCAGCAGGCGGCCTGGCTGGGTGACCACCTGCGGGCCAGCGGCAGCCATCATCCGCGCGTCTATTGCGGCACGCTGACCCGGCATATCGAGACCGCGGCCTCGATGGGCTTTGCGAATCCGGTGCAGGACGCGCGGCTGAACGAGATGGAATATTTCACCCTCGCCGAGGCAATGCGCGACCAACACGGCCTTCCCATCCCGGAAGAGCGTGAGGGGTTTGTCGATCATCTGCCAAAGGTCTTTGCCGCCTGGGCGGCCGGCGACATTGCCGAGCCTTACGAGAGCTGGTCGCAATTCGAAACCCGCACCCGGCAGGCGCTGGAGGAAATCGCCGCAGGCGAAGGCCCGGCATTGGTGGTGACCTCCGGCGGGCTGATCTCAATGGCGCTGCGGCAGGCAATGGGGCTGGACACCGCGGGGATGGCCCGGATTGCACTGGCGGTGATGAATACCTCGATGCACCGTCTGTTCCCGATCGGCGGCCACTGGAGCCCGGTTTTGTTCAACGCGGTGCCGCATCTGGAAGCGCCGGACCGGCATTTTGCCCAAACACATCTCTGAGACACGCACGGGAGGGAAGACATGCAGCTTTACTATGCCCCCAATACCATTTCGGTGGCTATCGCCATCGCGCTCGAAGAAGCCGGGATCGAATATGAGGCAGTGAAAATCGACTTTGCCGCCAAGGAACAGACCGGCGCGGCCTATGCCCAGATCAACCCCAAGGGCCGTGTGCCGGCACTGGCGGTTGAGGGCGGCATCCTGACCGAGACCGGCGCGCTGCTGGAATACATCGCCGACATGGCGCCCGAAGCGTCTTTGCGCCCGCAAGACCCTGTGGTGCTGGCCCGGATGCGCGAGGTAATGTTCTATCTCGCCTCCACCATGCATGTGAACCATGCTCACAAACTTCGCGGCGCCCGCTGGGCCAAGGAGCGGACCAGCTGGAAGGACATGCAGAAGATGGTGCCCCAGACCATGGCGGCCTCCTGCGAATACATCAGCCAGTTTGGCCTGCGCGGGCCTTTTGTATTGGGGGATACGGTCAGTCTCGCCGATTGCTACCTTTACGTGGTTTGCACGTGGCTGGAAGGTGACGGGGTGAACGTGGCGGACTTCTCAAAAATCCAGAACTTCATGACGGCAATGGAACAGCGCGCATCCGTACGCGCGGTCTATGCCAAGGGAATGCTTTGAAGGACATGACTATGACGCATCTGTGGGTACGGGCCGAACAGCGCCCCAATGAAGACCGGGCCGGCCTGACCCCCGAAGGCGCCAAGTCACTGCTGGCAGGCGGCATCAAAGTCACGGTAGAGGAAAGCTCGGTGCGGGCGATCCCGCTGCAGGGCTACATTGATGCAGGCTGCGAGATTGCGCCGGAGAACTCCTGGCCGCAAGCACCCGCGGACGCGATCATCTTCGGCCTCAAGGAGCTGCCCGAGGACGGCACTCCGCTGCCGCACCGCCACATCATGTTCGGCCATGCCTTCAAGGGCCAGCACTCCGGCAAGGCTTTGCTGGAGCGGTTCAAGGCCGGCGGCGGCACGCTTTATGATTTGGAGTATCTGGTCGATGAATCCGGCCGCCGGGTCGCCGCCTTTGGCTACTGGGCAGGCTATGCCGGCGCCGCAGTGACGCTGAAGTCCTGGGCGGCCCAGCAGCGCGGCGAGCTGTGCGGGCCGGTTGGCGTCTATCCCGGCAAGGACGCGCTGCTATCAGATCTGGGCGCAGAACTTGACGCGCTGAACATGGACCGCCCGACCGCTATCGTGATCGGCGCGCTTGGCCGCGTCGGTACCGGTGCGGCTGATCTATGCGAGGCAATGGGCGTCGCCGTCACCAAATGGGACATGGCCGAGACCGCAAGCGGCGGCCCGTTCCAGGAAATCCTGGCCCATGACCTGTTCCTGAACTGCATCTTCGCACGCCCGGGCACACCGGTTTTTGTCCCGCGTGAAGCATTGGCCGCGGACCGCAAGCTGACCGCCATCGGCGATGTCGCCTGCGACCCGGACAGCGACTACAACCCAGTGCCGGTCTATGACCGTGCAACAACCTGGGAGGCCCCCGCTCTGCGCGTCGCCGAAAACCCGGTGCTGGACGTGATGGCGATCGACAACCTGCCGTCGATGCTGCCGGTGGAAAGCTCCGAGGATTACGCGGCGCAACTGCTGCCCTCGCTTCTGGCCCTGACCGATCTGGACAGTGGCGTCTGGAGCCGGGCCAAGGCCACCTTCCTGGAGCACCTGCCGGAATGACCGCAACTTCCATCGGGTTTCTGGCGGCCATCCTCGGCACCATCTGCTGGCTCCCCCAAGCCTGGAAGGCCTGGGCCACGCGCGACACGGCAGGGCTGTCGCTGCCTGCAAACCTGATGTTTCTCGGAACCGTCAGCCTGTGGCTGATCTATGGGCTGCTTATGGGCGATGCGCCCATCATCCTTGCCAATGCCTGCTCCATCGTCATCGTTCTGGCGATCATCGGGGCAATCCTGAAATTCAAGAAAGGGACTGACATATGACTATTCACTGGTGCGGCACCGGCCTGTCGGCAATCCCCGGCCTGCGCCGCCTGCTGGAAGCGGGCCATGACGTGGCGGTCTGGAACCGGACCACGGCCAAGGCACGCGAGGCCGTGGGCGATCTGACCACCAACATCCACGCCTTCAGCATCGCCAACCTGGGCCAGATGCTGAGCCCCAAGGACGTCATCGTCTCCATGCTGCCCGGCGACTGGCATGTGCCGCTGGCAGAGCTGGCCATCGAGCACGGCGCGCATTTCGTTTCCTCCTCCTACATCGCGCCGGAAATGCGCGCATTGGACCAGAAGGCCAAGGATGCCGGCGTCTGCCTGATCAACGAGGTGGGGCTGGACCCGGGTATCGACCACCTGATGGCGCATGCGCTGGTTGCGGACTACAAGGCTTCCGATGCTTTTGATCCGGCAAACGAAATCAGCTTCATCTCCTATTGCGGCGGCATCCCCAAAACGCCGAACCCGTTCCGCTACAAGTTCAGCTGGTCGCCCCTGGGCGTGCTGAAGGCGCTGCGCTCGCCGTCGAAATCAATCCGCGACTTCAAGGAACTTGACGTCGCCCGCCCCTGGGACGCGATCTCCTCCTACGAGGCACCGCTGCCCGCGCCGGAAAGCTTCGAGGTATACCCGAACCGCGACTCGGTCCCCTTCATGGCCCAGTACGAATTCGGCGAAGACTGGAAGGTCAAGGAATTCGTCCGCGGCACCCTGCGCCTCAACGGCTGGGCCGATGCCTGGTCGGATGTATTCAAAGAGGTCGAAACCCTTTCCGGCCCAGAAGGCGACGCCCGCCTCAAAGAGATGTCGGACCAGTTCTGGACCGAAAACGCCTATGACGAGGGTGAGCCTGACCGGGTGGTTCTGTGTGTTGGCCTGAAAGCCGAAAAAGATGGCGCCGAGGTCTGGCACAAGACCTATGTGATGGACGCCTGGGGCGACGAGCGCGGCACCGCAATGGCACGCCTGGTGTCCTACCCGGTGTCCTTTACCATAGAGGCCGCAATGAACGGCAAAATCGCCGCCGGGGTCCACGCCGCGCCCAGCGACCCTGCCTTGGTCGAAAAGTGGATGGCTGAGATCGGCAAGCTGGCCCAGCATCTGGAGATCGTCGACAGCAAATCCTGACCGCGGATTGAAAACAACAAAGGGCGCCGGATCGCGGCGCCCTTTCGCCTGGCGAACCTGAACGGCAGTATCAGCGCCCGATCACATCCTCCTCGACATCATTGACGTCGATACCCAGCGCCTCCAGCCCGGCCTCCAGGTTGTCGGCCAGATGCGGCGTGCCCAGCAGGTAGTCAGCGGTCGGGGTGGTTGCTTCCTGGCGGGCGGTATAGATCGCCTCAGCCAGTTCTTCCGCTTCGAAACTGCCGCGGCCGACCCACATGATGCCAACCAGTTCCGCTTGCTGGTCCTCGCTCATCCGGTCGATGAAAGCGCGCAGCTCGCCCTCAGCCCGGTTCAGCTCCCGGGCCATCATCGCCACCTGTGCCACCTTGCGGACTGAGATCTCCAGCATTGCTCCATTCCTTCTGTTCGCTGCCTCAGCATATCAAACCGCAGGCAAAACGCCTAAGTCTTTGATCTGGGGCAAATGGAGCCGCCACTGAACGACTACCGCCTGGCGCCGGTAGGATCGGCAAAGTGATTTTCCAGGTACTGAAGTACGATGTCTTCGGTGATGGCGCCGTTGGTGGTTGAAAAATACCCGCGGCCCAGAACCGGCAGCCCCAGTAGCGCCTGCGGATCGCGGGGAATTCCCGTTGCACCCGGTAAGACGAACGGCCCTTCATCTTGCGCACCTGATCGGAGATGGCGAGTTTCGGCGGTACCGACACGAACATATGCACATGGTCGCTCGACAGCACCCCGCGCAAGATGGCGACCCCGTTCTCGGCGCAGACCTGGCGGCAGATGCCGCGCACCCGCAGGCGCAATGCCCCGCGCAGCACTTTGTAGCGGTATTTGGTCGGCCATACGATATGGTGGCGGTGGTAGAAAACGCAGTGTTTGCCGGTATCATATTGCATGCACTTGCCCTCCGGAAAATGAGCCTTCGACCCGGCTGCGGCTCATTTTCCGGAGGATAAAGTCATAACAGGATTCTTTCACGCTCAAGCGGATCCGGCTGGAAGCCGGAGGGTTTGCTCCAGTGAGTGGATACTAAACTTTCGCCTTGCCGAAAAGCGCGAGTCCCTTGCTGCGCCCGCGCAACACCTCCGCCGGCAGCGCAATCCAGCCATCGCGCGCGGGCTCCGCCCCGGCTGCTTCCAGCAAGTCCGCTGAAACAATCACCTGCATGCCCTGCGCCTTGGTCAGCTGCTCCAGCCGCGCCGCAGTGTTCACCGTGTCACCAAAAACGGAATATTCAAGCCGGTCTTGTGTGCCGGTCACCCCCGAGAACACCTCGCCCCAGTGCACCCCGACCCCAGCACCCAAACCGGTGTCCCCGGCCTGTTCCCGGGACTGCCGCCAGTCATTCAATTGCGTCACCAGCCCTTCAGCGCACTCCAGCGCCCGGGCCGCAGCGCGTTCGCCTTCGAACAGGATCATCGCCGCATCACCGATATACTTGTCGATCAAACCGCCGGTCCGGGCCGCAACAGCTTCCACCCGCGCCCTGAATTCCGTGATCAGGCGGCTCACCTCCTGCGGCTCCCGGCCCTCGCACCAGCTGGTGAAACCGCGGATATCGATAAACAGGATCGCCATAGTCTGCTGGCGGCCTTCTTGCAGCGCCTCCAGCCCGCCGCCTGCCAGGCGGCCTGCCAGCTGTGCAGGCAGATAGCGGGTCAGGTTTGCCTTTTGCCGGGCCTCCTCAATAGAGCGGTGCAAAAGCGCACGCATCCGCACGGCAGCCACCACCAATACTCCGCCAGCCAAGCACAGCATCACCAAACGCATGAAATTCGGCGGCGAGTCCAGGGTCAGTCTGATCCGCCCAACCAGATCCGGCGCAGCTTCAGGTGGCTGCCACAGGATCATCCAGGCCAATCCAGCTGCGATCAGCACCAGCATCACGGCAAGCCGCAGTGGGTTCAGCCTGAGAACGCCGAAGGCCAGCACGACAGGGGCCATCCACACGGCAGGCATGGCAAAGACCGCTCCGCCGGGCACTCCTGTATTCACCAACGACAGGAATGTGTTCAGCAGCAAGAAGGCGCAATCCGCGAAAACCGCCAGCCAGATCATCCAGGGCTTGAACAGCTGTCTTCCAATTGCCCAGTAGATTACCCCGCCAACTGCCAGATAAGACAGCATGGTCGCCGCTGCCAGTCCGACCTGACGCCGTAAATGCGGCTCTTCAATCACCCGCACGGACTCAACTGCCAGCACCATCGCCAGCATCAGACCCAGCGACACAGCAATCCGCAAAAGCGCAACGATGCGTTCCGCTTCGACCTCCGCGGAACGCAGCAGGACCGGCTCCTCGGGCCTCGGCACAATCGGAGCCAGCGGCAGCCTCATTTACTCATCCGCCAGAAGCGCCACCTGGCGCGGCTCGACCTCCACCTGGCCGGGATCCTCCAGTTCAGCCCCGTTGGCGACTACGCCCATCGCCTCGAACCGGCGGGCCGAGGGCAGCACCCGGGCTTCCAGAGAACCCACCGCCTTGTTGTAGTTGTTGACCGAGGAAGACAGCGACCGGCCGACCGAGGCCAGGTTCTTGGAGAAAGTCGCCAGCCGGTCATAAAGCTCCTTGGCGGTCTTCTGAACTTCAACCGCGTTTTCCGCCATCTTCTCCTGCTGCCAGCCATAGGCAATCGACTTGACCAGGGCCATCAGCGTGGTCGGCGTGGCGATCAGAACTTTGTTTTCAAAGGCATATTCGATCAATCCCGGGTCCGCTTCTGCCGCGGCGGACACAAAGGTCTCGCCGGGGATGAACATCACCACGAAATCCGGCGTCTCGCCCAGCGTGCTTTGATAGGACTTGGAAGCCAGCTGCCGCACATGGGTCTTCACATGGTTTGCATGGCGGGCCAGTGCCGCCTGCTGCTGATCCGGCGTCTCCGCCTCCAGCGCGTCCAGATAGGCCTCCAGCGGCGTCTTCGCATCCACCACAATGCTCTTGCCGCCGGGAATGCGCACCACTGCGTCCGGCCGGCGCAGCCCTTCATCGGTACCGACACTTTTCTCCAGCTCGTAATCCACATGCTCGGCCATGCCGGCCATCTCGAACACCTGGCGCAGCTGCATCTCGCCCCAGCGGCCGCGGGTTTTGGGCGCCCGCAGGGCCTGCACCAGCTTGCGGGTCTCGCCGCCCAGCGCCGCCTGGCCCTCGGCCAGATGCTTCACCTGAGTCTGGATGGCACCATAAGCCTCGTTGCGGGCCTGCTCGATCTCCTTGATCCGCTCGCCGAACTGGCCAAGCTTCTGGTCCAGCGGCTTCACCAGGCTCTCGATCGCCGCATGGCGCTTGGCCAAATCCGCATCCGCCGTCTTGCTGTGGGCCTGAAACCGCTCGCTGACCAGGCTCAGAAAACTTTCGGAGTTCTGCTTCAGCACGCCCGAAGCCAGCGAGGCGAACTTGTGCTCCATCTGCTGGTTCATGTGCTTCAGCTCTTCCAGCCGCGCTGCGTGCTCGGCTTTCAGCGCCTGCACCTGGGCCTCTGCCTGATAGCGCGCTGTGCGCTCGTTCTCATGCACCCGGCGCAGAGTGGCCAGTTCATCCGTCAGCTCCGGCAGCCGGGCCGCTTCGGCCTTCAGCCCGGCAATTTGGCTGCTCTGATCCGCGTTCACCTGCTCCAGCAACCGCGCCGTGCTGCGCAGCCGAAGCCCCGCCAGCGCCAGAAGCGCGGCCAACCCGGCCAGCACGTAGATTGCCCAGTGGGCCTGTTCCAGTGTCACTGTTCGTCCTCCCTTTACCGGGGGTTCTTTTTCATGTGCGCCCGAACAGGCGCTCGATATCTGCCAGTTTCAATTCCACATAGGTGGGGCGGCCATGGTTGCACTGACCGGAATGGGGGGTTGCCTCCATCTCCCGCAGAAGCGCATTCATCTCCTCCCCCCGCATCCGGCGGCCGGAGCGGATCGAACCGTGGCAGGCCACCCGGCTCAGGATCGCTTCGACCCGCGCCTGCACCAGCTGGCTTTCACCCTGATCCGACAGCTCATCCAGGATGTCCTTGATCATCGCCTCGGCGTTGACCTCGCCCAGGATCGCCGGGGTTTCCCGCACCGCAATGGCATTGCCGCCGAACGCCTCGATGCCGAGGCCGAATTTCGCCAGCTCATCCGCAACCCCCAGCAGGCAGGCGCAGTCGTTGTCGCTAAGCTCAACGATTTCCGGGATCAGCAGCGCCTGCGCCGCGACCCCGTTTTCGGACATCTGGCGTTTCAGCTTCTCATAGACCAGCCGTTCATGCGCGGCGTGCTGGTCGACAATCACCATCCCGTCAGCGGTCTGGGCGATAATGTAGTTTTCATGCACCTGGCCGCGTGCTGCACCCAGCGGCAGGGCTTCGGCCCCGGGGCCGGACCCATCGGACGCCTCCGCGGGCCGACCCGCGGCCACCGGCGCCTCGGGGGCTTCGGTCACCCGGCCGCTGTAGGCGCCGGCCAATTCGGCAAAGCCGGGAGACGCCGACGGCTGATAAGCGGGGGCGGGTGTATAGTCTTCCGGCTGCTGTGCTGCATAGGACGCAGTCCGCGCGCCATAAGAGGGCCGGTCCATCTGGTAGATCCGCGGTGCGCCGGCGGCGGCGGGCTGCTCCGCCTTCATTGCCCCCAGCATGGCGCCGGCCACAGTGGTTGAGGCGCGGTGGCCGGCCTCTGCCAGCGCATGGCGCAGAGAGGAAACGATCAGCCCGCGGGCAAATCCCGGATCACGGAACCGCACTTCGGATTTCGCCGGATGCACGTTCACGTCCACAAGTTGCGGGTCGCAGTCGATGAACAGCGCCGCCGCCGGGTGCCGGTCGCGGCTGAGAAAATCGAAATAGGCCGCGCGCAGCGCGCCGGTCAGCATCTTGTCCTTCACCGGCCGCGTGTTCACGAAAAGGAACTGCGTCACCGCGGCACCGCGCGAATAGGTCGGCAGCGCCGCATAGCCATAAAGCCGGATACCCTCGTGGGTGGCGTCGATCTTCAGCGCGTTTTCGGCAAACTCCCGCCCCAGCACCGAGGCCAGCCGCCCGTGCAGCGCATCGAACAAATCGCCTGACAAGGGATCGGCGCGGAAGGTCACCCGCCCCTCGCCGCCGCCCGAGACATCGCGCAGGGTGAAGCCGACTGAGGGCTCGGCCATCGCCAGGCGCTTCACCGTGTCCCCGATTGCCTGCGCCTCAGCCCTGTCGGTGCGCATGAATTTGAGCCGTGCAGGGGTTGCGAAAAACAGATCGCGCAGCTCGACAATGGTGCCCGCCCGCAAAGCGGCCGGCTTCACCGGCTCCAGCTTGCCGCCCGAGACGCGGATCTGCGCCGCCTCATGGCCCGGCATGCGGCTCGTGATCGTCAGCCGCCCGACAGCGCCCAAGCTTGGCAGCGCCTCGCCCCGGAACCCGAAGGTGTGGATGTTCAAGAGGTCCGAGCCGTCGATCTTGGAAGTCGCATGGCGGCTCAGCGCCAGCGGCAGGTCCTCCGGAGTCATGCCGCAGCCATCATCCGTCACCCTAATCAGCGTCTTGCCGCCATCGGCAATCTCCACCGTGATCCGTTTGGCGCCGGCATCAATGGCGTTTTCCACCAGTTCCTTGACCGCAGAGGCGGGACGCTCCACCACCTCACCCGCGGCGATCCTGTTGATGGCGCTGTCGTCCAGCTGGCGGATGATTGGCCGACTGGTTAGGGCGTTAAATTCGCCGATATGGGGTTCTTTACTGCTCATACCGCTAAATTTAGCATGTATGGGCGATTCTGCCACCGGAATGCGCAGCCGTACCGCAGTAGTAGCGTTAAACAGGAAGGCAACTGAGCAAATCCTTATCCCAGCAGAATTCCGCGCGGGTTCAGGCCCTTCCTCTTGAGTTTTTTGTCCATTCAGTCAAAAAACATGCCCGTCTGCGGGGGCGCTCGCTTGCCAATATGCCGCACCCGTGCGATTTTCGCACGGAACTCTTCCGAGGATTTCCAATGGATAGCCAAACCGCCGAACGAAGCGCGCAGCTGCCGCAGCTGGCAGAGCCGCGCAACCCGGGCATGGAGCTGGACCTGGACTGGGTCGCAGCCGTGCAGGCCAACACGTCGGCCATCGAACGCCGCTGTGCCACCCTGCCGGGCCGCCGCAGTGTCAAGAAAGACCATCAGGCCGCCTGGCTGCTGAAGGCGATCAGCCTCATCGACCTGACCACCCTGTCCGGTGACGACACCGAGGGCCGGGTGCGGCGGCTGTGTTCCAAGGCGCGCCAGCCGGTCAGCGCCGGCCTCCTGCGCAGGCTGGGGATGGAGGGCCTCACCACCGGCGCGGTCTGCGTCTACCACGACATGATCCCGACTGCGGTCAAGGCGCTGGAACGCACCGGCATTCCGGTTGCCGCGGTCTCCACCGGTTTTCCGGCCGGCCTGTCGCCGTTTCACCTGCGGGTGGCGGAGATTGAGGAAAGCGTCAAGGACGGTGCCGAGGAGATCGACATCGTGATCACCCGCCGTCATGTGCTGCAGGGCAACTGGCAGGCGCTTTATGACGAGATGAAAGCCTTCCGTCAGGCCTGCGGTGACGCCCATGTGAAGGCGATCCTGGCCACCGGCGAGCTGGGCTCCCTGCGCAACGTGGCGCGCGCCTCGCTGGTGTGCATGATGGCCGGCGCCGACTTCATCAAGACCTCCACCGGCAAGGAAAGCGTCAACGCCACCCTGCCGGTGTCGCTGGTGATGATCCGGGCGATCCGCGATTACTACGACCGGACCGGCTACCGCGTCGGCTACAAGCCTGCGGGCGGTATTTCCAAGGCCAAGGACGCGCTGGTGTACCTGGCGCTGATGAAGGACGAGCTGGGCGACCGCTGGCTGCAGCCGGACCTGTTCCGCTTTGGCGCCTCGTCGCTGCTGGGTGATATCGAGCGCCAGCTGGAACATCATGTCACCCGGGCATACTCCGCCGGCTACCGCCACTCCATGGGCTGAGGGCTGAACACATGACCATCAAAGAGATTTTCGACACCATGGAATACGGCCCCGCCCCCGAAAGCGCCGCCGAGGCACTGGCCTGGCTGGTTGATCAGGGCAGCCGCTTCGGCCATTTCATCAACGGTGAATTCACTGCTGCTGGCGAAGGCTTCGACAGTAAGAACCCGGCCAGCGGCGAGGTGCTGGCCACCCTGACCCAGGCCACCCAAGCGGATGTGGATGCGGCGGTTGAAGCCGCCCGAAAGGCCCAGGGCGGCTGGGCCGGTCTGGGCGGCGCAGGCCGTGCCAAGTACCTCTACGCCATCGCGCGGCTGCTGCAGAAGCACGCCCGCCTGTTTGCGGTGCTGGAGACGCTGGACAACGGGAAACCGATCCGCGAAAGCCGCGACATAGACATCCCCCTGGCGCAGCGGCATTTCTACTATCACGCAGGCATGGCCCAGCTGATGGAGAGCGAGCTGCCGGATGCCGAGGCACTGGGCGTCTGCGGCCAGATCATCCCGTGGAACTTCCCGCTGCTGATGCTGGCGTGGAAGATCGCCCCGGCCATCGCCATGGGCAACACCGTGGTGCTGAAACCGGCGGAATACACCTCGCTCACTGCGTTGATGTTTGCCGACATCTGCCGCCAGGCGGGCCTGCCCAAGGGCGTGGTCAATATCGTCACCGGCGACGGCGCCGTGGGCGAGATGATCACCGCGGCGGATGTGGACAAAATTGCCTTCACCGGCTCCACCGCCGTCGGCCGCTGCATCCGCGAGGCCACCGCAGGCTCCGGCAAGGCGCTGACGCTGGAGCTCGGCGGAAAGTCGCCCTACATCGTCTTTGACGATGCCGACCTCGACAGCGCGGTCGAAGGGCTGGTCGATGCGATCTGGTTCAACCAGGGCCAGGTCTGCTGCGCGGGCTCGCGCCTCTTGGTGCAGGAAGGCGTCGCCGAACGTTTCCACGCCAAGCTGCGCACCCGCATGGACTCCTTACGCGTCGGCAACCCGCTCGACAAATGCATCGACATCGGCGCCATCGTCGACCCGGTGCAGCTCGACACCATTGAGAGCCTAGTTGCCGCCAACCGCGCGGGCACCATGCACCAGGCCAAGGTCGAGATGCCCAAGGGCGGCTGCTTCTACCCGCCGACGCTGATCGAGGGTCTCGCGCCCTCCGATCCGCTGATGCAGGAGGAGATTTTTGGCCCGGTACTGGTCTCCTGCACCTTCCGCACCCCGGCGGAAGCCGTGGAGCTGGCCAACAACACCCGTTACGGGTTGGCAGCGACCGTCTGGACCGAAAACGTGAACCTGGCGCTCGACATGGCGCCGCAACTGGCCGCGGGCGTGGTCTGGGTCAACGGCACCAATATGTTCGACGCCGCCGCCGGGTTCGGCGGTGTGCGCGAAAGCGGCTTCGGGCGCGAAGGCGGCTGGGAGGGGCTTGCCGCCTATACCCGTCCGAAATCCAAGGCCAAGCAATTGGCCAAGGTTGAGGCGTTTGCCGGCAATGGCGCCCCGGTCGACCCGCTGGACCGCACCGCCAAGCTCTACGTTGGCGGCAAGCAGGCACGCCCGGATGGCGGCTACAGCCAGGCCGTCTATGGCAAGTCCGGCGCGCTTCTGGGCCATGTCGGCCTCGCCAACCGCAAGGATGTCCGCAACGCGGTGGAGGCTGCGGCGGGTGCTGGCAAGTGGTCCAAAACCACCGGCCACCTGCGGGCGCAGATCCTTTATTACATCGGCGAGAATCTCTCAGCCCGTGCGGATGAGTTTGCAGCCCGCATTGACGCGATGACCGGGAAAAATGGTGGTGCAGCAGAAGTCGAGGCTTCGATCCAGCGCCTGTTCTCCGCCGCCGCCTGGGCCGACAAATACGACGGCCAGGTGCATGGCGTTCCGGTCCGCGGCGTGGCGCTGGCAATGAAAGAGCCGGTTGGCGTGATCGGCGCGCTCTGCGCCGATGAGGCGCCGCTGCTGGGCCTGGTCTCGGCGATGGCACCCGCGATAGCCATGGGCAACCGGGTGGTGCTGGCGGCCTCCGAGCCCTTCCCGCTGGCGGCAACCGATTTTTATCAGGTGCTGGAAACATCGGACGTGCCCGCTGGCGTGGTCAACATCCTGACCGGCAGCCATGCAGAACTGGCGAAACCGCTGGCCTCGCACCTCAACGTGGACGCTGTCTGGAGCTTCTCCTCCTCTGATCTGTCGGCAGCGATCGAGGCGGCTTCCGCAGGCAACCTGAAGCGCACCTGGGTCAACAACGGCACAGCGGCGGACTGGACACAGGACCAGACCAAGCGCTTCCTGCAGGAGGCCACTGAGGTGAAGAACATCTGGGTGCCCTACGGCGAATAACCCAGCCACTTCCCAAACAGATCAAACGCCGCTCCTTCTGGGGCGGCGTTTGATCTTTGGAGCAGCCGCCCGCCTGCCAAGGCTCGGATTGCTTCTAGCAGCAACCGCCCGTGCGCAGCACGGGCCACGCCCAAGGCCAAAGGCTGCCCGGCTAAGCCGGGGAGCCAGCGGGCGCGGGAGCACTTCGCGGCTCGATGCCACTGGAAGAAAAGAAAACGCCCGCTCCTTTCGGAACGGGCGCAGAAAATCCGGATAAGCGCGGATTAGCGGCGGATGCCCAGGCGTTTGATCAGGTCCTGGTAACGGGCCTCATCCTTGCCTTTGGTGTAGTCCAGCAGCTTGCGGCGCTGAGCAACCATTTTCAGGAGGCCACGGCGGCCGTGGTTGTCCTTCTTGTGGGTTTTGAAGTGCTCAGTCAGGGTGTTGATGCGCGAGGTCAGGATTGCAACCTGGACTTCCGGGGAGCCGGTGTCGCCCTCTTTGGTTGCGAATTCTTTCATCAGGCGCGCTTTTTCTTCCGCAGTGATCGACATCGGGGTCTCCTTCATAGGTTAGAGTGGATGGCGCAGGCCGGGATGTCGTCCAGCACAGGCCCATGGAGCTGTCTGCCGCGGAGTCGCGGCAGATGCGGGCGTATAAGATGATTCCGGCCCAAAGGCAAAGGATATGTGAGGTTCCCCTGCCGGGGCTGCCGGCCCTATTGCGGCAGCATTCCTGCCGCTGCCGCCGCGGCGGTGTCCATCAGCACCAGATCCGCTGCAGTCAGCCCGTCGGCGCCGGACACCCGCAGGGCCGGCTCGCCATCAACCAGGATCAGCTGCTCATCCTGGGCATCCGGATTCTGCTGCACTTCCACAGATGGCTCCTCACCGCCGGCAAAATCCCAGACCAGCACCAGCTGATCCTCATCAGCATCGTAATCCACCAGCTGGACAGCTTCCGACGTGCCGGTCCAGATGCCTGCGGTAAACTGGTCCGCGCCCGCGCCGCCGGTCAGGACATCCGCGGCCCCGGCGATCAGCGTATCGCCGCCGTCGCCGCCGTTCACGAAATCCTGCTCCGCACCATCTCCGGCGCCGGACACCACATCATCGCCCGTTCCGCCAAACAGTGCATCCTGGCCAGAACCGCCGGTCAGGCTGTCATCGCCATCGTTGCCGTGCAGCGAATCCGCGCCTTCACCTCCCTCCAGCCAGTCGCCGTCCTGGCCGCCGTGCAGCACATCATCGCCGACACCGCCAACCAGGCTGTCCGTTCCGAAGTGACCGTACAGGCTGTCCGCCCCGTCACCGCCTTCCAGTACATCGGCGCCTGCGTCACCCTGCAACAGGTCGTCTCCGCCGCCGCCAAACAGGCTGTCGTCACCGCCATTGCCATGCAGAACATCGGCGCCTTCACCGCCGTCCAGCCAGTCATCGCCGCCGTAGCCTCCGATCTGGTCGCCGCCGCCGCCGCCGCTGATGCTGTCTGACGCATTGCTGCCTGCCAGCACATCACCGTCCTCGGTGCCTGTTATGGTTTCACCGTCAGCGGGTTCCTCACTGCCAGGCTCGATATAACCGCCGTCCAGGCCATCCCCCTCGGCGGCTGCAGTGTCTTCATCATCTGCGCTGTCGACATTGACCAGGACCGCACCGCCCATTGCCACCAGTCCCAACATGCTCGCCAGCCATAACATTACAACTCAACCCCTGGAGGATTCACTCATACGCAAGCACACTTTCACAGTGCGCCGAAAATTGCAAACAAAACAGGAACGCCGGTTAATGCAGGTCAGTGGCCTGCGCTGTCCGGCCACAGTTCCGGCTGCTGGCGGTAGGGAATGTACAAGGGGTGCTTGGGGTGGCCGGCTTTACTGAGGCCAAGATGATGCAGCGGCTTCCCTGTCGACCGAAGCGCCTTTTCCACGCGCGCGCCTTGGCTACGGTGCTCGCCATGTGTGCCCCAGGCACAAATCACCACATCGGCCCACTCAATGCCTTCCAGAATGGCCGCCATGTTGTCCGGCCCTTCCGGTGCCTGCAGCCTGCGCATTTCCCGCGGGTCGGTGACCCGGCAAGCAAAAATGTTGGTGGCCCGGAACCCGCCAAACCCCAGGGCGCGGGCACGGCGCTCGCAGCGCTCGATGGTCGGATCGTTCTGCACCTCGGTTGCGGTGGAGGGGTTCAGCATCACAAACATCACCCGCCGCCCGGCCGGCTCCCAGGTCCGGGTCAGGCTGTACCGGTAGGTTTCGCAATCGGAATAGACGGCGGTCGAGGGCGCGTCGCCCTTGGTGTGGCTGCGGGTGATCATGTGCGCCTCTCTAAATCGCTGCTGCTTGCGTTCCAAGAGGATTTCACGCACCTATAAGCGTATTGCAAGGATTGCAACTGCCGCATTGGGTGCAAGCCGGGAAATTGATTGAATAACAGGTAATTATGGAACTTCTTATCTTCCTCGCACTTGCAGGCTCCGCCATAGCAGTTGGCTTTGACGGAGCAGAAAATTCCGGCGAAGAAACCGCCGGACCGGCGGAACCGGACACTCCGGTTGAACCTGACCCGCAACCCCAATCCCTCCAACTGTCCGGCACCGCCGGAACAGATGACATGCTGGACGGCGGGGATGGAAACGACACGCTGACGGGCAATGCCGGCGACCTGGATCTGCTGGCCGGCGGCAGCAGCGATGATGAATTACATCTGGGTGCGGACAATACCGCCCGGGGCGGCGCGGGGGCAGACCGCTTTGTCCTGGACGATGAGGGCAGCCGTCAAACGCTGATCGCGGATTTCGAACTGGGCGCCGACCGGCTGGCCCTGACGCCCTATCACTCCGGTTACGTCGAGCTGATCGAGGCCGAAGACGGCATCGGCCTGCGCTTCATCGACACCCTCAACAACCAAACGATCCTGACCCTGCCGGGCGTTTCCCTGGGTGAAGGTGAAACTCTGCAAGTGGATTTTCTGACCAGGGATGGCGACGTTGACCGCACGGTGCGCTTTGAAGGCCCCGGCTGAACCGCGCCGTTCACCCTGGATGCGATCCGCGGCACATCGGGCGGCGACAGGCTGAGTGGCACTGCAGGCGACGACGTGATCTTTGGCGAAGGCGGGGCAGACACACTCTCCGGCGGCGAAGGCGACGATTCGCTCTTCAGCGGCAGTGGCGCGGTCTATTATGACGGCTCCTACAATCACTACCCGGGCGATCTGACCCAGATTGGCGACGACGGCGATATCCTGGACGGCGGCGCCGGGGATGATCACCTGTGGACCGGCCCCGGCACCACGGCCAGCGGCGGAGAGGGGGCGGACAGCTTCCACGCCTATGCAAACGTCTACGCGGCAGGAACCCCGGCAGCGGAAATCACCGATTTCGATCCGGCAGAAGATCAATTGCGAATCGACTTCCCGGTTGTTGCCGGCTTCGGATCCGTTCCCAGTTACAGCTTCGAAGATGCCATTGCCGGGCTGAGCGTTGCCTACGACGCGGACCAGGACAGCACCCTGATCGCCATGGACGGAATCGCTGGAGCGGCATTGCCAGGCGACCAGTCAGGGGTAAGCATTGCCTTCCACGACGACTATTCTACGGATGAAGACCGCTGGAGGGACACGGCGGGAAATACGATCAACGCCGAGGAAGGAAGGCAGGCAGCTGTCATTCTGACCGCACAAGAGTATTATTCTGTGTTCGGGGAAAACGGAACAGCCGGACCAGCCTAGCCAGGGCCGCAACGCTCTCGCAGCGCTGACCCAAAAAGTTACGCCTTGTTAACCGGCGCTTGTGTCCTGGCTGAAGACCCGGCTGGGATGTAGGGTGCCCGATTTATAGACGCCAACCGCCACCGCCTGGCCGTCGAGCGAGGCCCAGGCCTCATCGCCGTATTCAACCTCATCATTGGGCAACACCATACCCGGGTTGCCATTGCGCAGCCGGACCGCCCCTTCGGGCGTACACTTGACCTCGGGCAGATCGGCCAGCCCTTCCTCCAGCGGGCGCAGGTAGGCGTCCAGCTTCGGCGTGCGCGCCAGGCGGTCGATCTCTTCCAGCGAAATCCCGTCTTCAGCCGCATCAAAGGGACCGGACCAAATCCGGCGCAGTTCCTTGACATGCCCATGGCAGCCCAGTGCCGCGCCCAGGTCGCGGGCGATGGAACGCACATAGCCGCCCTTGCCGCAGGTCATCTCCAGCACCACGTGGTCCGCGTCGGGGCGGTCCACCATGATCAGCTCCTCGACCCACAGCGGGCGGGCTTCGATCTCCACATCCTGGCCATCGCGGGCGAGCTTGTAGGCGCGCTGGCCGTCGATCTTCACGGCGGAGAACTTGGGCGGCACCTGCATGATCTCTCCCAGGAAGGGCAGCAGTGCATCCTTGATCTGTTCATCGGTGGGGCGTTCGGCGCTTTCGGCAATCAGCTCACCCTCGGCATCATCAGTGTTGGTCGCCTGCCCCAGCCGCACGGTGAAGGTATAGGCCTTTAAGGCGTCGGTGATATAGGGAACGGTCTTGGTCGCCTCGCCCAGCGCCACTGCCAGAACGCCGGTTGCTTCCGGGTCCAGGGTGCCTGCATGGCCGGCCTTCTTGGCCTCCAGCGCCCAGCGCACCTTGTTCACAACCGCCGTCGAGGTCAGCCCCGCGGGCTTGTCCACCACCAGCCAGCCGGAAATATCGCGCCCTTTGCGTTTGCGTGCCATGCATCGTCCCCATGTGTCAGCGAGGCGCGCCGGTTACCGGATCGCCGGGACAGTGTCAATTTAACAAAGGCGCCGCCTGCGGGAAAGCCGCGCGGCGCCGCTTGCCCTTGCCCTGATCCCGCAGTAGGCAAGCGCCCATGGCCGTATCAAGTGAATACACCCCGCCGCAGGACCCGCTGGAGATCCTGCACCACGACGCCGAACTGCTGGCCGTGAACAAGCCTGCAGGCCTGTTGTCGGTGCCGGGGCGCGGGGAGCATTTGGCCGATTGCCTGATCAGCCGCATCCAGGCAGCATTCCCCGAGGCGCTGCTGGTGCACCGGCTCGACCGCGACACCTCCGGCGTGATGGTATTCGGCCTCTCTCCGCATGCGCAGCGCCACCTGTCGATGCAGTTTGAAAAGCGCACCGCCAAGAAAGCATATGTCGCGCGTGTCGCGGGCCGGCTGGAACCGAGGAGCGGCACCGTGGACCTGCCGCTGATCGTCGACTGGCCGAACCGCCCGAAACAGATGGTCTGCCATGAGACCGGCAAACCCGCCGTCACCGACTGGCGGGTGATGAAGTATGAGGACGATGCCACAAGGGTGCGGCTGACCCCCAAGACAGGGCGTTCGCACCAATTGCGGGTGCATATGCTGTCACTAGGCCACCCGATCCTGGGCGACCCGCTTTATGCAAGCGGCGCGGCATTGGAGCACCCGCGGCTGATGCTGCATTCCGAGGAGTTGCGGATCAAGCACCCCGACAGCGGCGAGTCGCTGAAGTTCCGGGTGAAGCCCGATTTCTAAGGGCGCCGGTCAGGGCGCCTCCATCACCATCAGGAACATCGTGTCTGCCCGCTTCGCCTCGTAGGTATGCGGATGATCTCCCGGAAAGGTGTAGTAGTCACCCGGCCACAGCTGTTCTTCCTGCCCCTCCGGCCCGGCGCGCATCTGGCCGGAACAGATCAGCATATGCTCCATCGTGCCGCGCGGATGCGGCTGGGCGCGGCGGATCTCTCCGGGCTGCATCACCACCCGGTAGATATCCCGGCGCACGTTTGGCGGGCTGCGCGACAGCAGGACGGCGGCGAAATCGGACTGCTCCGACGCCAGCACCTCGCCCTCGCCTGCGCGGATCAGCCTGGTGGCCGGCGCCTCGGTTTCAAACAGCAGGCTCAGCGGGATATCCAACGCCGCCGCCAAGGCCCAAAGCGTCTCTACACTGGGGTTTCCATTGCCTGCCTCCAGCTGGGACAGGGTTGACTTGGCAATTCCCGCTTTGGCCGCGAGGGCAGAGAGCGACATCCCGGCGCGGCTGCGCTCGCGCTGGATGGCGGCGGCAATCATCTGGTGAGGCGCGGAATTGTTCAATATTTCACCCAATCGTTCGACTTGACGAACATCCCGTTCGTTCGGTATGAAAGACTAACGTTCGATATAGATGAATATCGCACCTGTTACCAGAGGAGCCTAGCAATGGCCGTTCAGCAGATGACCGCCTTCCCCGGCGCCCGCAGCCAGCTGATGGACGGGTTGCGGGGCATCCTGCCGCTGGCGGTGGGCGTCGCAGTCTACGGACTTGCCTTTGGCCTGCTTGCCGCGCAGGCGCAGATGGACGGGCTGCAGACCGGAGTGATGGGCACCATCATCTTTGCCGGCTCCTCGCAGTTCATCGCCGTCGAGCGGCTGGTGACGGGTGCAGGAGCAGGCGCCGCCCTGCTGGCGGGCCTTGCGCTGAACCTGCGGCTCTTGCTGATCACCGCCTCGCTGCGGGATGAGCTTTCCGGACGGCCCTGGTGGCAGGTGCTGCTGGGGGTGCATCTGGCCACGGATGAGAACTGGGCGCTGATGCACGCCATGCGCGCCCGCGGCCATCGCGCGGGCTACTGGTATCTGGTGGGCGGCGGATTGGGGCTGGTCGCGGTCTGGGTGCTGGCCACTGTGGCGGGGGCCAGCTTCGCCACGGCAGTGCCGGAGCCCAAGGCCCTGGGCATGGATTTTGCCTTCACCGCTGCCTTTATCGCCATCCTACGTTGCCTGTGGAGCGGCAGGGCCATGCTTCTGCCGTGGGGCGGGTCCATCGCCACCGTGCTCCTAGCGGGCCTGCTGACGCCGCTGGATCCCACTTGGACGCTGATCCTGGGCGGCGCGGCCGGTGCTGCCATTGCCGGAGTGCTGGGCAGTGACTGAGACCTGGACCCTGATCCTCGGCCTTGCCGCCGCCACGTTTGCGGTGCGCCTTTCGGGCTATCTGCTGGGCCGGCGGCTGCCGGACCATGGCCACTGGGCGCGCGGGCTGCAGGCACTGCCGGGCTGCCTGATCCTGTCGCTGGTGACCTATCTGATGATGCAGGGCGGACCGCAGGAATGGATCGCAGGCTCAGCCGCATTGTTAGTGGCGCTGCTCACCCGCAGCCTGCCTTTGACAATGATAGCCGGCATAGCCGCGATCTGCTTGCTCAGGGCAGGATTTTGAAGCGTCCAGCGGCATCGGCAGGAAGGAGCCAGTTCCGGTTTACTGCTCGCTTCTTTATCCCACGGTGGCTATAAGAGCGGCTGACTGACTTGGATAGTTTGCATCTTGCCCAGAAGAAATGAGGCTGCCTGATGGCGAAAAACCTATTGATCGTCGGTGACGGCGAATTTGCCGATATCGCATATGAATATTTCACGGTTGACAGCCCTTATGAGGTCGCCGGTTTCGCTGTTGAAAAAACCTACCTGAAAGCCAACGAAAAGTTCGGCCTGCCGGTTGTAGCACTGGAAGAGGCAGAGCAGCATTTCGACCCGGCCGAAACCGAAGCCCATGTTGCGATCACTTCGACCCAACTGAACCGGGTGCGCGAACGCTTGATCGGCGTGACAAAGAATAAGGGCTACGCGCTTGCAAACTTCGTCAGCCCCAAGGCGATGGTCTGGCGGACGGCCGCGCTGGGTGAAAATGTCTTTATATTCGAAAACAATGTGGTTCAGCACGGCGTCCGGATCGGTGATGGCTGCGTTTTGTGGGCCGGAAACCATGTCGGCCACCAGACGGTGATCAATGATTTTTGCTTCCTGTCATCGCATGTGGTTGTCTCCGGCTATTGCAACATCGGCGCACGCAGCTTTGTCGGCGTGAATGCCTGTTTCGCAGACAATGTGACAGTCGGCGCCGACAGCTTTGTCGGCATGGCAGCTGTTGTGAACAAATCCTTCGAGCAACCTGGACAGATCTTGAACGGGCACCCTGCCGAAGCCTCGCGCGTCAGCGCCTACCGTTATTTCAAGGTAAAGCCACAAGAATGACCTGGAAAAAGGAAGGCCCGATCTTTTGCCCGAACGGCGAACAGGACTGGGCACAGAACTCGTTCATGACCCCATGCCCCTGGCAGCGGGACACCGGGACCATCAGAGTATTCGGCGGCATGCGTGACGGCAGCGGGATCAGCCGGATCGGCTGGATTGACGTCGACGCCCGTGATCCAAAGAAGGTTTTGGAAGTCTCAGCCGCACCAGTGCTGGACCTCGGTGCACCAGGGATGTTTGACGACAACGGAGTCATCCTTGGCGACGTGCTGGAAGTTTCCAAGGATGAGCTGCGCTTGTATTATGTGGGCTTCCAGCTGGTTGAAAAGGCCAAGTTCCTTGCCTTTACCGGTGTCGCGGTCAGCCGCGACCGCGGCGACAGTTTTGAACGCCTACAGCCGACACCGGTGATTGACCGCTGCCCGGAAGGCACATTCATCGGCGCATTACATTCGATTGCCAGGCTCCCGGACGGTTCTTACCGCGCGTGGATCTCACGCGGCCGCGGCTGGCAGGAAATTGATGGGCGCAAGTTCCCGCAGTACGATTGCTGGACTCTGACAAGCCCCGACGGGTTGCGGTTCGATAACGCGGAAGCCTTGCCGATCATTGCGCCCAACGCCTCGGAATACAGGATCGGGCGGCCCCGCGCCAACCAGTTGCCTGATGGCAGCTGGGAGCTGCGGGCCACCTCGGACACCCTGTCTAAGCAATACGAGAGCTTCCGCTTCACGTCCCCGGACGGTGTGAATTTCACGCGGACAACCGACTGCGAATTGCCCCGCGGCCAAGCAGGCGAATGGGACAGCGAAATGACTTGCTACCCGGCGCATATCGAAACTGCGGACGGAAACCGGTTCCTCTTATACAATGGCAATGACATGGGCAGGACAGGACTTGGACTGGCACGATGGCAGGCCCCATGAGCGTGACGTTGACAGTCCGGCACTATGCTCCGGAAGACGCAGCAGCATGGAATGCATTTGTTGCCACGTCCAAGAACGGAACTTTCCTGCATGACCGCCGGTTCATGGAGTATCATTCTGACCGTTTTCAGGACCGTTCGCTGATTGTGGAGGCTGGCGGCAAAATTGCAGCGTTGCTGCCCGCGAATCTGAAGGGAACAGAACTGCAGTCGCACGGGGGCCTGACTTATGGCGGCCTGATCACGGGACAATCCATGTCCGCAAGCGCGATGTGCGAAACCGTTTCTGCGCTTGGGGAGTTCCTGCGCGGCGATGGGATAGCCCGGCTGCGCTATAAGCCGGTTCCGCACATCTTTCACCGCTATCCGGCCGAAGAAGACCTGTATGCGCTGTTTCAAGCGGGTGCCCGGCTGGTGCGCAGCGATTTGGCTTCAGCCATTGCGGTCGGTCACGCTCCGTCTTTCTCCAAGTCGAAGCGTCAAGGCATAACCCGCGCCGGAAAGTTCGGGCTGCAGGTATCCCAGAGCGACGACATTGCAGGGTTCTGGGACATTCTGACAGCACGCCTGCACGATGCGCATCAGGCCCGGCCTACGCACAGTCTGGAGGAACTCAAGCTTCTGAAAGACCGGTTTCCTGAAAACATCCAGCTTTGGACCGCGGGCGATTCCGAGGGTCTTCAGGGCGGGATAGTTACCTTTTCTTGCGGGCCGGTTCTGCACGCGCAGTACATGGCGGCAACAGATGACGGGAGGCAGAATGGCGCGCTGGACCTGATCATCGGGCATCTTGCGCAGTCCGGTTATGGCGGACACCGCTGGTTCAGCTTCGGAATTTCCACCACCGGCGACGGCAGGGAGCTGAACAGCGGCCTGTCCCGGCAGAAAGAAATGTTCGGTGCCCGCAGCGTGGTCTTTGAACAATATGAATGGGACGTGGAATGAGCCGTCCGCAACAGAAATTTTAGGAGCAGCCAATGACCATTCCATTTCTGGACGTGGGTGCGGCGTACCGCGAGCTGAAGCCGGAGATCGACAAAGCCGTCGCCAGAGTCATGGACAGCGGCTGGTATATCCAGGGGCCGGAAGTTGAAGCCTTTGAAGACGACTTCGCCAAGTTCTGCAATGTTACCCATGCCATTGGTGTCGGCAATGGACTGGACGCGCTTGTTCTTTCGCTGCGCGCCTTGGGCATTGGAGCCGGCGACGAAGTCATTGTCCCCAGCAATACCTACATCGCCACCTGGCTTGCGGTCTCACAGGTTGGTGCAACAATTGTGCCGGTCGAACCGGAAATTGCACTCCACACGATCTCGGCCGAAAGTTGCATGAAGGTCATGACCAGCAAAACGCGGGCGATTATTCCAGTCCACCTGTATGGGCAGCCCGCAGATCTGAACCCGCTGCTGCAGCTGGCCCGTGAAAACGGTATCTTCATTATCGAAGACGCTGCCCAAGCACATGGCGCAGGATACCGCAGCGAGGTGATCGGAGGTTTCGGCGATCTGACCTGCTGGAGTTTCTACCCGGGCAAGAACCTTGGCGCTCTTGGGGATGGCGGCGCGGTTACCACCAGGAACCCCGATCTGGCGAAACGGGTGCGCCTCCTGTCCAACTACGGGTCGGAAAAGAAGTACATGCACGAAGTTGCAGGCACGAACAGCCGTCTGGACCCGGTTCAGGCAGCGGTGCTGCGTGTCAAGCTTCGTCACCTGGCAGGTTGGAACGAGCGCCGCCGCACTATTGCCCGCCGGTATCTGGAAGGGCTGCAAGGGCTGGATCTTGTGCTGCCGGAGGTGCCGCAATGGGCGGACCCGGTCTGGCACCTGTTCGTGGTGCGCAGCAAGGAGCGCGATGCTTTGGCCACCCGTTTGACCGCTAAGGGTGTACAGAGCCTGATTCACTACCCGCTGCCGCCGCACCTGCAGGGCGCCTATGCGGCCCTAAGCTATTCCGAAGGCGATTTTCCTGTTGCCGAACAACTGGCAAAGGAGGTTCTGAGCCTGCCTATGGGCCCGCATCTGACTGAGCAGCAAGCCAGCCAAGTCATTGACGCCCTGCGGCGTGCAACCTGAAATCCAAAAAGAAATCGCATACAGCACTCATGACACATGCCGACACAAAAGGGCCGGTTTGCTCGATCGTCTGCACGACGTACAATCACAGCCGGTATTGCAGGACATCGCTAGAGTCCATTTTTTCTCAGGACTACCCGTACATTGAAATAGTTATCATTGATGACGGATCAACTGATGGCAACGTGGCAGAGCTCAAGGCTGCGCTGGAAAACTCGCCATTCCCGTACAAACTGATCGAGCAGGAAAACACCGGGAACATTCCGCTGAATGTCAACCGCGCCATCCAAGCGGCGACCGGCAGCTATCTTTCACTATTTTCGCTGGATGACATTCTGCTTCCCGGCTGCATATCGGGCAAAATGAAAATCATTCAGGAGGCTCCCGGCACAGTGCTTGTTGCCAATACCTGCAACAAGGAAATTGATGGAGCGGGCCGCACAGTCACCGAGCATTTCGCGTCACCGCTGTTCAGCAAAAGCTTCGCGTCTGCCAGTGAGCTGTTGGAAATCGAATACGAGCAGCTGGGCACGATCTATATGCAAGGCGCAGTTGTTCAGACCAAAATGGTCCGCGCCGTGGGCGGTATGGACCCCGATATTTCTGGGGACGATCTCATTCTGCGGACCAAAATGCTAAAGTACATGGTTGCCCATCCAGAGCTAAAGTTCAGCCTGGTTCACGAACCCGGTATGGCATACCGCAAGCACAGCTCGAATATTCATCTGAATACCTGGAATCAGATCAAGACCGTGACGGACTGGCATGCCCGTTATTTCCCGGACCGGCCTCTACCTGATCTTGCGCGCAAATGGATCTACCATTTTGTCGGGCAATCACTGAAAACCGGCAATTATCAAGTGATCCAGACCGCGCAGAATTACAGCCCGCTGCTTGATGGCATCATTTCTGACCACCGCAAAACATGGAAATACAAGCGGCGTCGGGCCAAGGCAGCCGTCAGAAGGCTGATCGGGCTGTAACGCAGTTTCAGGCTGCGCCTACAGCCTGCAGGAACTCTCCGCGGTCGCGAATGTAATCGCTTTCCTTGTAGGTGTCCGAGGCCATCACCATGCAAACGGACCCGGACGAAAAATTGTCCAGATAGCGCCACATCATCGGGCACACATAAACGCCGTAGTAGGAGCGGTTCAGATGGAAGCGCTTTGCCTCAAAACCATCGTCGAGCACCAAGTCAAAACTGCCCGACATGCAAATTACAAACTGGTGCAGTTCCTTGTGGGCATGCTCTCCCCGATCGGAGCCCCCCGGAACGTCATACAGATAGTAGACCCGCTTGATATCAAACGGGACATGATTGTTTCCTTCGACAAAAGTCAGGTTGCCCCGCACATCTGTAATTTTTGGCAGGTCAATAATTTGGCAGTCTTTCAGTGGCACGGGATCATCACTCAGCTTTTTGGTCCTAAAGCAGCCTCTCTGAGAAACCGGACAGGGGATGCTTTACGTTTCACTTGACCGCTGGAACCCGCGGGGCACGGGCCTCCAAGAGGCCTGAACCTCTTATCGCAACCATGCAACAGTGTGAAGGCCCGCGGCATGCACGCTTCCGTACAGGGCGGCAACGCGGAGGGCATTCACTGACTTACCCGAACACCACAAAAAAGCCGCCCTTTCGGGCGGCTAACAATCTGCAGGACAGGTTCAGGTTATTCGGCCGCCCAGCCACCGACGGCCTTCACTTCCAGGAAGTCCTCGATGCCCCATTTGCCGCCTTCGCGGCCTTTGCCGGACTGCTTCATGCCGCCAAAGGGCGAGCCGGCCGAGCGGGATTTGCCGTTCATCTCCACCATGCCGGAGCGCAGGGCGCGGGCCATGCGGTTTGCGCGGGCCCCGTCCTGGGTCTGCACATAGTTGGTGAGGCCATAAGGCGTGTCGTTGGCAATCTCGACCGCTTCTTCCTCGCTCTCGAACGGGATGATCGACAGCACCGGGCCAAAGATTTCCTCGCGTGCGATGGTCATCTGATTGTTCACATCGGCAAAGACGGTGGGCTTCACATAATAACCCTTGTTCAGACCATCCGGACGGCCGGTGCCGCCGGCCACCAGCCGGGCGCCTTCGTCGATGCCCTTCTGGATCAGATCCTGGATCTTGTTCCACTGCATCTCATTGACCACCGGGCCGATGTGGCGGCCTGGCTGATCAGCCGGGCCGACCTCGACCTTGGCGGCCACTTCCGCGGCCTCGGCAACAACCCGGTCATAGATGCTGTTCTGCACCAGCATCCGGCTGGGAGCGTTGCAGCTCTGGCCGGTGTTCTGCATCATGTGCAGCACGCCGCGCTTCACAGCCTTCTCGTCGGCATCTTCAAAGATCACATTGGCGCCTTTTCCGCCCAGTTCCAGATCCACTTTCTTCAGCGTCGGCGCAGCAGCCTGGGTGATCGCGATGCCCGCTCGGGTGGAGCCGGTGAAGGAGATCATGTCCACGTCCGGATGGGTAGTCAGCTGCGAGCCGACCCCCGGGCCGTCGCCGTTCACCAGGTTGAAGACGCCCGCCGGGAAGCCGGCCTCATCCATCAGCTCGGCAAAGATCATCGCGTTGAGCGGGCTCTGCTCGGACGGTTTCAGCACCATGGTGCAGCCGGCCACCGCCGCAGCGCCGACCTTGAGCGTCACCTGGTTCATCGGCCAGTTCCACGGAGTGATCAGGGCGCAGACGCCCACCGCCTCGTGAATGATGCGGTCGTTGGGGCTGCGGTCGTTCAGCGGCGCGTCAAAAGGAAACTCCTTGGCCGCGGCGATGAAGTTACGAAGGTGCCAGCTGCCGGCGCCCACCTGCGAAGTGCGCGACATGTCGATCGGCGCGCCCATTTCCAGCGACATCGCTTGGGCCAGGTCTTCGGCGCGGGCCTCGTAGACATCGATCAGTTTCTCGACCAACGCGATGCGCTCCGCCACCGGGGTGGCCATCCAGCCCGGTAACGCCGCCTTGGCCGCGGCCACGGCGGCGTTGGTGTCGGCTTCAGAGCCCAGCGAGATCACTGCGCAGGGTTCTTCTGTCGAGGGGTTAATCACCTCGAAATCGTTAGCGGCAGAAGGGGCGACCCACTGGCCGTTGATGTAAAATTCGCGTTTCTCGATCATCTGGGAACTCCCAATTCAGAGGTGTTTCTGGTCCCGGCTTGCCGGTTTGGCGGCCACTCTGTCACTGCGCTTTGGAGTGGGCAAGGGGATTTGCGCATAATTTGATCAAATTATCGCACACCCTGTCAATCCTCAGCTTCGGCAGCCGCCAGCGCCGCGAACAGGTGATATTTTGCGGTTTCCTTGTACGGCGGCTTTATCGTTGCGTTAGAGTACTTAGGTATCAGCCAAGACGACTCAATACTTAACTGACAAGGAGACGCCACCATGGGTTTGCGCATTAACGACACGGTCCCCGATTTTACCGCGGAAACGGATCAGGGCACCATTACTTTCCATGACTGGATCGGCGACAGCTGGGCGATTCTGTTCTCCCACCCCAAGGATTTCACCCCGGTCTGCACCACAGAATTCTCGGTTGTTGCGCAGCTGGGCGACGAATGGACCAAGCGCAACACCAAGGTGATCGGCGTTTCGGTCGATGGTGTCGAGGACCACAAGAAGTGGAAGAAGGACATCGAGGAATACGGCAAGGCCGCACCGGGCTTCCCGATCATTGCAGACGATGGTCTGGCAGTGTCCAAAGCGTTCGACATGCTGCCGGCTGAGGCCTACCTGCCCGATGGCCGCACGCCTGCCGACAGCGCCACGGTGCGTTCTGTCTTCATCATCGGCCCGGACAAGCAGCTGAAGCTCTCGATGACCTATCCGATGACCGTGGGCCGCAACTTTGCCGAGATCCTGCGGGCGCTGGACGGGCTGCAGATGACTGCCAAGGGTGTTGCCACCCCGGCGAACTGGGTGCCCGGCGAGGATGTGATCATCCCGCCCACCGTTTCGAATGAAGAGGCCAAGGCGAAATTCGGCGAGTTCGAGACCATCTTCCCCTACCTGCGCAAGGTGAAGGCGCCGGAATAACGCCGCAAATCAATAGGGCTGTGCAGGCAAACCTGCGCAGCCGCCGCACTCCGGATCGGGGACCGGGAGTCAGATTGCCGGGAACCCCGGTGCCTTTTCCCGCCGAAGGATCTCGGCCTCCCTGGCAATGACAGCACCGAAATCACCGCTCAGGGTCCTGGCGAACCGGATCGTTGTTTCCGAGCCTTTCTCGTCCAGCCAGCATGGCGACTTCTTCAGGAAAGCCGCGCCATACAGCCGCCGCATCAGGTCCGGCTGCACGTAGCTCGCGCCTTGAATCGCTACTGCTGTCAGCAGAAAAGCCGTCAGGTCCTCGGCGGATGCATCATCCGCCAGCAGCCGCTCCCGCAGCGCATCAAGACGCGGGCGGTCCAGAAAAACCGCTCCCCGCACGGCGGCCTTGATGTCCTCGTGCGAAAGTTCTGCCAGCCGTTGATCCAGATCGCTTGGGTCGCTCGTCATCCCATGGGAGTAGCCGCTGGAGGTGATCCATTGGCTGAGGCCGATCTCGCCGCGGCGCACCGTCACCTTCTTGTCGCTGGTCAGCGGAAACCGTTCCCAGAACTTGATAAACTTCGGGTCTGCCATCAGCCGGCCCGACATCATCAGCGCAAAGGAACAATAATGGAAGTTCCGGTGCGAGGTGGTGTAGCTCCACCGGATGCTCCGGAAGTCCTCGGGATCGACCCGGGCGTGGCCATAGTTTGACACCGCCCCGGTAAAATCCAGCCCGGTCCTTTCTGCTTCGGCGAGCCAGTCCTGCGCCCCCGGCAGCGGGAACCAGGAGGAATCGTTGAGCAGCACCAAGCAGTCGATCTGCGCAGCCTTGTCCCTGGCCAGCAGGATGCCGTCGCGGTAGCCGCCAAAGTCATAACCGTAGTTGGCCCGTTCCAGGCACAGCCAGCAGAGATCCAGAACCCGGGCCCGGTCTGCTTCCGGCAGCGGCAGGTTGGACACTACCAAGGGCGCATAACCGCGGGAGATGAGGTACTGCAGGGCTTCAATGTGCGAAGCCAGAACACCCTGGCTGGGAAAGATCAGATAGACGGCAATCCGCGGGCTGGGCAACGCCCTGCCCTCGGTGCAGCGGGAGTTTTTCGCCAGGAACCAGTCGTAGTACTTATTTCCGAAGACATAGGTGCCGATCCGGCTGGGCAAGAGCTTCAGCTGCGCCAGCGGGCGCTTCAGCTCTCTGGTGATCTTCCAAAGCGGGGGCAGTTTCATCTTCTCTGGCCTCTTTATCTCTTCAAAAATCTGGCGCTACCGGGCCAGGTCTTAAACCCAGGGCGGCTGCCTGTCGGCGCTCTGTTTTCCGCGGCTGCTGAGGATGGCACGGAAGTAATACCAGGCCTTGGCCCGTTTGCGTGCCGAAAGGAGGTTGAGCGGCGAGATCAGCTGCAACACAGCCTCTGCCAGCGCCCGGGAAAATCCAAAAGGCTGGCCATGCTTGCGCGCGGCATAGACCCGCGACTGACCCATGTACCAGGCTTTCAACGCCGCAGTCTTGGCGGAACGCTCGGTAGAATGACCCAGGAGGTGGCGGACCTGCGCGTCATAGACATACCGCAGCGGGCCACACTCTGCTTTCAGGCGCAGGCTGAGGTCGTCGTCCTCGTGGAACAGGAAAATCTTGGGATCAAACCCGCCCACCTGTTCGAAGGCGGATCTGCGCACCAGCAGCGCGCCCCCGGACAGAACGGGCACCTCGCCATCCTGTTGTGCAGCGTCGCGGCCCAGCCAGAGCGATTTCGGAATCAGCTTGCTGCGGCGCTTGAAGAACAGCGACTCGTCGCCTTTGACGATCCGGGTGTTAAAGGCTGATGCCTCCGGATGGGCATCTGCGGCGGCCAGCAGCTGCTCCAGCGTGTCCGGAAAAAGCTCGGCATCCGGGTTCACAAAGAACAGGAACTCGGTATCGGCTTGCTGCGCGCCCTGATTGCACGCGCGGCCGAAACCCGCATTTTCAGAGTTGGCAATGAAGCAGGCCCCATGTTCCGCGGCCAGGGTCCGGGTTGCATCAGCATCGCGTGACGAGTTGTCGACCAGGATGACGGAAACCCCGGACGGGATGGAGCGCAGCAGGTTTTCAACAATCACCGAGGAATTATAGGTGACCGTGACGATGGAAATACGGGAATTCAAAGGCTGATCCATAAGCGTCCCGGCAGAAATTGAATAGCCCGGGGCACGGCTTATGCGCGCCCCGGGCTGTTTATGTCAGGTCAGAAGAGGGGATTAGTCCTGCTCTGCCTTTTCTTTCTTCTCCGGCTGGATTTCCTCGCCGGTTTCCTGATCAACGATCTTCATCGACAGGCGGACCTTGCCGCGGTCGTCGAAGCCGAGCAGCTTAACCTTCACTTCCTGGCCTTCCTTCAGAACGTCCGACGGATGGTTCAGGCGGCGGTTTTCGATCTGGGAGACGTGCACCAGGCCGTCACGCTTGCCGAAGAAGTTCACGAAGGCGCCGAAGTCGACGATCTTAACAACCTTTCCGGTGTAGATCTGGCCTTCTTCCGGCTCTGCCACGATCGAATAGATCATGTCGTAGGCCTTCTGGATGGCGTCGCCGTTGGGGCTGGCGATCTTGATCACGCCGTCGTCGTTGATGTCGACCTTGGCGCCGGACACCTCGACGATCTCGCGGATCACCTTGCCGCCGGAGCCGATCACTTCGCGGATCTTGTCGGTCGGGATCTGCATGGTCTCGATGCGCGGGGCGTGGACCGAGAACTCGTTGGTCTCGGACAGGGCCTTGCCCATCTCGTTCAGGATGTGCAGACGGCCGTCCTTGGCCTGGGCCAGGGCTTTCTCCATGATTTCCGGGGTGATGCCGGCAACCTTGATGTCCATCTGCAGCGAGGTGATGCCGTTTTCGGTACCCGCCACCTTGAAGTCCATGTCGCCCAGGTGGTCTTCGTCACCCAGGATGTCGGTCAGGACCGCGTAGGAGCCGTCGTCCTCGAGGATCAGGCCCATCGCCACACCGGCAACCGGTGCTTTCAGCGGCACGCCCGCGTCCATCATCGACAGCGAGCCGCCGCAGACGGATGCCATCGAAGAAGAGCCGTTCGATTCCGTGATCTCGGAAACAAGACGGATGGTGTAGGGGAAGTCGGTCGGAGCAGGCAGTACCGCCTGCAGCGCCCGCCAGGCCAGCTTGCCGTGGCCGATTTCGCGGCGGCCCGGGGAGCCGACACGGCCCACTTCGCCAACCGAGTACGGCGGGAAGTTGTAGTGCAGCAGGAAGTTGGACTTGAAGTTGCCATGCAGCGCATCGATGAACTGCTCGTCGTCGCCGGTGCCCAGCGTGGTCACGACCAGGCCCTGGGTCTCGCCGCGGGTGAACAGAGCGGAACCGTGGGTGCGCGGCAGCAGGCCGGTTTCAGCCACAATCGGGCGCACGGTGGTGGTGTCGCGGCCGTCGATACGCTTGCCGCCTTTCACCACGTCGCCGCGCAGGATGCCGGCTTCCAGCTTCTTCATGGCAGAGCCGAGGTTGGCGTCTTCCAGCTGTTCCTCGCTCAGCGCTTCCTTGATCGCTTCACGGGCAGCGGCAACAGCAGCGGTGCGCTCCTGCTTGTCGGTGATCGCAAAGGCGGCGCGCATCTGCTCTTCACCGGCAGCCTTCACGGCCGCGTACAGCTCGGAGTAATCCGGCGCCTGGAAGTCGAACGGTTCTTTTGCGGCTTCTTCGGCCAGCGAAATGATCAGGTCGATCACCGGCTGGATCTGCTCATGCGCGAAGTTTACCGCGCCCAGCATCTCGGCTTCGGACAGCTCGTAGGCTTCCGATTCCACCATCATCACGGCGTTCTTGGTGCCGGCCACAACCAGGTCCAGGCGCTGCTCAGGGTTGAGACGCAGGTCCTGCATGTCGTCGACGGTCGGATTCAGCACGTATTCGCCATCGACATAACCGACGCGGGCGCCGGCAATCGGGCCCATGAAGGGCGCGCCGGAGATGGTCAGGGCCGCGGAAGCCGCGATCATTGCGACGATGTCCGGATCGTTGACCAGGTCGTGGCTCAGCACGGTGCACATCACCAGCACTTCGTTCTTGAAGCCGGGGACGAACAGCGGGCGGATCGGACGGTCGATCAGACGCGCGGTGAGGGTTTCTTTTTCGGTCGGGCGCGCTTCGCGCTTGAAGAAGCCGCCGGGCACCTTGCCCGCAGCATAGTATTTTTCCTGATAGTGCACGGTCAGCGGGAAGAAGTCCTGGCCGGGCTTCTGCTGACGGGCAAAGGTCACGTTGGCCATGACCGATGTTTCGCCCAGGGTGGCAATTACGGAGCCATCAGCCTGGCGGGCAACCTTGCCGGTTTCCAGCGTGAGCGTCTCTTCGCCCCACTGCATCGATTTTTTCGAAACGTTAAACATCTAGCGTATCCTAATTGGGAGCACTCCCGGCCCTCCGGGTCTCCCGTTTGCGTGGCGGCCCCATTGCCGCCGGCCCCATCTATCTTTCTTTCGCGTGCCGGGGCCTTGGCACATCGTCTCAGACAGGCCCGCCCATACAGGAGTTTCAGGCAAAATGAAAGGGAAAGCGGCAGTGTGCAGCCGCCGTGGGCGGCAGCACGCTGTACAAGGCTTGCAGGCAAGGAGCTGAACAGCCCCTGCTCCGGATCAGTTGGTGGTTTCCAGGCCCTCGGGGCGGCCCGCAATTACGAAATGCAGCCCGTCCGGGTCCAGAAACTCCGCCGCAAAACGCTTCACATCTTCCAGCGTGACGGCATTGATGCGGTCATTGCGGGTTTCCACATAGCTGATGGGCAGATTGTCCATCTGCATTCCCGCCAGGATCGAAGCAATTCGGCTGTTGCCGTCAAACCGCAGCGGGTAGGCACCGGTCAGATAGGTCTGGGCGTCCTTCAGCTCTTTCGCCGTTACGCCCTCTTGGGCCATGCGGCGCCACTCATTGCGGATCACCTCCACGGCCTCTGCCATCTTGCCGTTGGCAGAGGCCACTGACCCCATGTAGACGGCCGCCAGATCCCGCGGCACCAGGTAGGAATAAACCCCGTAGGTCAGCCCGCGCTTTTCCCGCACCTCGGTCATCAGCCGGGTTTCAAAGGAGCCGCCTCCCAGGATCTGATTCATCACATAGGCAGTGAAGAAATCCGGGTGCTCGCGGGGGATGCCCCTTTGGCCAAACAGCGCAACTGATTGCGGGGTTTCAAAATCGACAACGGTCACGCCGCCCTCGATCGTCACTTCAGCCGGGCCGGGAATCGGCGCGCCTTTTTCCGGCAGCGCACCCAGAAGGCCATCCAGCAATCCGCCGAGCTCCTCCGCCGTGATGTCGCCCACTGCACTTACGTAGAGCCTGTCCCGGGCAAAAACCGCCTCATAGGCGTCGAATATGTCCTGGCGGCTGAGCGCGGCAACAGACTCCAATGTGCCTTTGCCATCGCTGCCATAGGGGTGATCACCGTAGGCCATTTTGGCAAACGCAAGGCCTGCAATATTATTCGGGTTCTTGGCATCCGACCGCAGACCGGCCAGCACCTGGGCCCGGACCCGGTCCAGCGCATCTTGGTCAAACCGCGGCTGCAGCAGGGTCTGGCGCAGCAGCGCAATGGCATCATCGCGGTTTTCAGTCAGGAAACGGGCGGAGATGGACACCGAATCCTTGTCTGCGTCATAACTGAAGTCAGCGGCCAGAGATTCCAGCGCCCGCGCATAATCTTGCGCGCGCAGGTCGCCGGAACCCTCCTCCAGCAATCCTGTCATCAAATACACTGCACCGCGCTTACCCGGTGCATCCAGAGAGGTGCCGCCGCGGAACCGCAGCTCAAGCGCGGAGAACGGGATTGAATGATCCTCCACCAGCCACGCGGTGATGCCGCCGGGCGAGACCACTTCCTGGATCTTGATTTCGGCCCAAGCAGGCAGCGCCATGAAGCAAGCCAACAAAGCCGCAGCCATGTATTTCAGCATGCTCATTGGGTCACCTCCTGGCTGCGGGTCATCCAGCCTGTCACCGATGTTTCAGGGCGCAGAACTTCCTTCGCAGCGGCAATGATCTCGTCCGCAGTGACTGATTGCAGAATCTTCGGCCAATCCTGCACATCCTTCACTGTCAGCCCGATGCTGAGCGCCTGGCCATAGCGGTTGGCGATGCCATTCACGTTGTCGCGGTCATAGATTTCGGCAGCGCGCAATTGCAGCTTGATCCGCTCCAGCTGGGTCTCGTCCACGCCTTCTTCCAGAAAACGGGCAAGGGTAGCGTCCAGCGCCACCTCGGCCTGTTCCATGCTGATGCCTTCGGCAGGCACGATCAGCAGAGTAAACGACGTATCGTCCAAGGTGCTGCCCGAATAAAAGGCGCCGGTATAAACTGCGACCTGCTGGTCGAACTGCAATGCATTCGCCAGAAAAGAGGTATTGCCACCGCCCAGAAGCTCAGCCAGCAGATAAAGCGCCGCAGCTTTCTGCTGGTCACCGCTATCCCGCTCCGGCGCCAGATAGGAGCGCTGCACATAGGGCTGCGCCACGCGCGGGTCCTCGAAAGTCAGGCGGCGCGCGGCGGTTTGCGGCGGTTCCTGGCTGCGGAAGCGTTCCGGCAGGTCCGGGTTGGCCGGGATCACGCCGTAGTACTGTTCCGCCAGTGCCTTCACCTCATCCGGCTCCACGTCGCCGGACACTACCAGAATGGCGTTATTGGGCGCGTAATAAGTGCGGTAGAAGGACAGCGCGTCCTCCATGTCGAGGCTTTCCATTTCATGCCGCCAGCCGATCACCGGTTGGCCGTAACGATGATTAAGGTATTGCACTGCTTGCAGCTGCTCGCGGAACAGCGCCACCGGGTCGTTGTCGGTGCGCTGGTTCCGCTCCTCCAGAATGACCTGGCGCTCGGTGGCAATATCCTCCTCGCTGAGCTGGAGGTTGGTCATCCGGTCGCTTTCCATCTGCATCATCAGTTCCAGACGGTCGGCGGCGACACGCTGGAAATAGGCCGTGTAATCGTAGCTCGTGAAAGCATTGTCCTGGCCGCCATTGGCCCGGACCGTAGCAGACAGCTCGCCCGGCGCCAGCTTGTCCGTGCCCTTGAACAGAAGATGCTCCAGGAAATGGGCAACGCCGGACTGGCCCGGCGGCTCATCCGCGGAACCGGCCCGGTACCAGACCATCTGCTGCACTACAGGCGCGCGGTGATCCTCGATCACCACCACATCCATGCCATTGCCCAGGGTAAACGCTGTCACCGCCTCGTCCGTCGCCAGTGCCGGGACGGACAAGGCAACGCTCAGCGCTGCGGCGGCCACTGTGATCCTCGGGATCATCTGGCATCCTCCAATTTCTGCACCTTTGCCCTTGCCCGGCGTGATGCGGTTACTGCTCTATTGCTCATTTTGGTCAATGCAGCCACAATTCGCCGCCCATTGCCAGCAGAAAGACTGCTGTCAACCTACGCTGCCGCTGGCGTCATGCAAGATTGGCTGGCGGAAAAGTGAGCGTTCAGGACTCTTCTTCAGGCGGAGAGGACGGTGTTGCCGCCCCCGCCTTGCGAAACTGTTCACTGACGGCAAAGGGGTCGATGCTGTGCTTGCGGTACAGCTGCTCGTAGCGGTCCACCGGCACGATCTTGATCCGGCCCAGGTGGCGGTTGCGGTGGCGGAATTTTGCATCTTCCGAGGCCAGCGTCTCCCGCACCCCCTGCTCAACCCCATACCGGCTGGAGGCGGTTACCAGCGCCGCATCGCCTGACGGCACGCCGGCAGCGGGCACCAGGGCGCCAGGTTTGCCGCCCAGAGCGGCGACAGCGTCAGCGCTCGGATTGGGATCAGTCAGGTTGCCGCCGCCGGGGGTCGGTGCGGGAAGGGCAGCATAGCTTTCCGGCGCGCTCAGAGGTTTAGACGGCAGGATCAGGAACTCATCCGGGCCGGACCCTGGCTTCTGCAGGACGCGCAGCCCTTTTTGCGCACAGCCGGACACTGCCAGCGCGCCAGCCAGAACGATCACTCCGAACGGGATCCGCATTGCCCCAAACTCCTGCCTGTTTCCCAGCGCTTTTAACGCAATTGCCTGGCGAGGTCTACGCAGGCTTTTTGCTGCGCCCGTCGAAGAAGATCAGCCCGGCTGCGCCGCCGAAAATAAAGATGTCCGCGACATTGAACACAAACGGGTTCTGAATTCCGCAGCAGGATGTGTTGAGGAAATCGAGAACATAGCCGTAAAGCAGCCGGTCAGCAACATTGCCCAAAGCACCGCCGATCACCAGCCCGGCGGACAGCTGCATGCCTTTGGATTTCCCCTCGCCGCGCAAGATCCACACCGCCAGCGCAACACAGATCACCACCGAGAGCCCAATGAGGATCCAGCGCGCAGCCTCGTCGCCCCCCCCGAACAGGCCAAAATTGATGCCAGTGTTCTCGCCGTAGCGGAAATTGAGGAACGGCGGCAGCACGTCGATCCGGTGGCGCTGGTCCAGCCCCATCCAGTGGACCACCAGGTACTTGCTGGCCTGGTCCGCCAGGAAGGAAAGGGCTGCGCCCCAGATCATCCAACGTGCTGCCATGACTTAATCGCCCTGCTTAATGGCGGAAGTGGCGCATGCCGGTGAAGACCATGGCGAGGCCCTTCTCGTTGGCCGCCTTGATCACCTCGTCATCGCGCATCGAGCCGCCCGGCTGGATCACGCAGGCGCCGCCCGCAGCCGCTGCCTCCAGCAGGCCGTCGGCGAAGGGGAAGAACGCGTCGGACGCCACTGCGCAACCCTTGGCAAGGCTTTCCTCCAACCCCAGTTCCGCCGCCATTCGGCCAGCCTTGGCTGCCGCCACATTGGCGCTGTCCAGACGGCTCATCTGCCCTGCGCCGACACCGACGGTTGCATTGTCTTTCACGTAGACAATGGCGTTGGACTTGACGTGCTTGGCGACTTTCCAGGCAAACAGCAGGTCCTGCATCTGGGCGTCAGTCGGCGCCTTCTCGGTGACCACCTTCAGGTCCTCAATGCCGACATAGCCCACGTCCTTGTCCTGAACCAGCATGCCGCCCGCCACCTGCTTGTAGGCCACAATGGGCTTACGAGGGTCCGGCAGCCCGTCAGTCAGCAGCAGACGCAGGTTTTTCTTGGCTGCAAAGATCTCTTTCGCCTCATCCGACGCGCCCGGTGCGATCACCACCTCGGTGAAGATCTCGGTGATCTTTGCGGCGGTTTCCGCATCCAGCGGCTGGTTCAGCGCCACAATGCCGCCGAAGGCCGAGGTGCGGTCGCAGTCGAACGCCTTCTGATAGGCCTCTGCCAGAGTTGCGCCCTTGGCGACGCCGCAGGGGTTGGCGTGTTTGATGATCGCAACCGCGGGACTGTCAGCCGGATCAAACTCCGCCACCAGCTCATAGGCTGCGTCGGTGTCGTTGATGTTGTTGTAGCTCAGTTCCTTGCCTTGCAGCTGAACTGCGGTGGCAACGCCCGGGCGGTTCGAGCCGTCGGTGTAGAAGGCCGCAGTCTGGTGGCTGTTCTCGCCATAGCGCAGAGTCTGCTTAAGCTCACCGGCAAAAGCACGGCGCTTGGGTGCTTGCAGGTCCAGCTCGCCCGCCAGCCAGTTGGACACAGCCGCGTCATAGGCCGCGGTGCGGGCATAGGCCTTCTGCGCCAGATTGCGGCGGAAACGCGGGCAGGTTGCGCCGTCGTGCTGATCCATGTCGCCCAGCAGCTTTTCGTAATCTTCGACATCCACGACCACGTTGACGAAGGCATGGTTCTTGGCCGCCGCACGGATCATCGCCGGGCCGCCGATGTCGATGTTCTCGATGCAGGTGTCGTAGTCCGCACCTTTGGCCACGGTAGCTTCGAACGGGTAGAGGTTCACAACCAGCAGGTCGATGGCGCCAATGCCATGCTCGGTCATCGCGGCAACGTGGGTGTCGTTGTCGCGTAGCGCCAACAGGCCGCCGTGCACCATCGGATGCAGGGTCTTGACGCGGCCGTCCATCATTTCCGGGAAACCGGTGACTTCTGAGACATCCTTCACGGTGAGCCCTGCGTCACGCAGCGCCTTGGCGGAACCGCCGGTCGAGAGCAGCTCGACACCGCGCGCGGCCAGCGCCTGGCCCAGCTCGATCAGGCCGGTCTTGTCGGATACGGAAAGCAGCGCACGGCGTACGGGGTGAAGGTCGGTCATGGCAGGGCAGGTCCTTTGCAAAGGCTCAGTCAAACGTCTCGGGTTCGTCCCGGTTCAGGTCTCGCACGGCAATGGCAGTCTCCTGCGCTTTGCTGAGCGTCCACCGGACGCGGGTGGCATATCCCATCGCCCGCCCGGATAAAACGATCTGCTTTGCCGCACGCGGCTTCAAGCGGGTCTTTTCCAGGAAAACGCTTGGCTCCAGCCGCAGATGGCAGGCGCCGTCATGACGGAACACCCAGATTTCCCCGCTCTTGAGCGCCATGGATACTGCTGCGCCGCCCAAGTCAAGGGTTGCATCCACCTCCGGGTGCAAATGCAAGCGGATATCGAAGCTGACGCCGCCATCCGGGTTGCTGCGGCTTACCTTGTCAAAGCGGGCCTTGGCCGGATCTTCCAGCGCCAGAAGCATGTCCTCTCCCGCCAGGGCACGGCCGTCAGAAGACAGATCAAGGGTGCGGGCATGGGTCAGGCCGAAATGCGCGGCATAACCGTTGTGGCCACCCTGAAACCGGAAGCCGTCAGACAGTTCAGCGAGATCCAGCGGAACATCATCCGGCGCCTCAATCAGCTCCTCATGGCCGGTGGTCTTATGAGGCGCTGAAAGCCGGGCGCTGGAGTGGCCTTCGATGCACAAGGTGCTGTGCGACGGCGTCGCCCGGCCGGCGCGGCGCCACTCCACACCAAAGGATTCGCCCGATCCGCAATTCACAATCAGCGGCCGCCGCCCGGAGGTCAGTTCAAAAGCCAATGTCGAGGCATGACCGTTGTACGAGGCCTTGCCCTTGGGCGGGGCCGAAGCATCCACGATCACCGAAGTGCGCCGTGCCGACAGCCGGGCAAACCCCATCGCCAGCCCGTCCGCGTGGCGCTCTGCCACATGGCTGGCGGCCAGCGCATGGTCCAGCCGCCCCTCCAGCCCGCGGCCGCCGCCGTGAAACCGCGCCAGCCCGCCGTCGCTGTGGCGCAGCGTGCGCAAGGTCGGCGCAATCCGTTCGATGGCCGCGGTATGGGCAGGCGGCACCATCCGGCCTGCCTCGTGCAAGGCCGAGGCAGCCCAAGTCAGGAGAGTAAACACCTCCAGCAATTCTTCCGGGTTGCGGGTCGGCAGACCGCCCTGCCCGTCGATCTGAGAGTCGCATTCCGCCGCCAGCGCCCTGACCGCCGGGTCCGCCAGTTCCTCCCGCCCCTGCAGGGCCAGACCGGCATAGATCAGCCCGCACAGCGCCTCAAACCGCGGCAGGCCGGGGGCTGCCCCCTGCCAGCGCTGCGCCAGATACCATGTCTGCCGGGCGAGCGAGCCATAAAACGCCTCGGCCTCGTCCTTGTCCTTACCGCTCAGCAAGAACAGCGCATGGTTGATCCAACGGATCACCCGGCGCCCGGTCAGGTCCGGCAGCCAGGCCAGGCCGCCGCCGCGGCCATGCTGTTCAATCCAGCCCCAGACCCATTTCTGCGCCTTCAGCCTTGCCTTGAAATCCCCAACAGCCGCCAGATCGTCGAGCCAGGCAAACCCGTGCCGCTCCGCATCGAAGGCGGCATCAGGCGCGGCAACCTCCCACAGCCCGGTGTCAGGCGATTCGACCAGATAGCCGGCAAACAGCAGATTGCCCGCAACCAGCTGCCGCCCGCGGGCAAAACTGCCGATGGTGCGCGGTTCGGGCTGCGAGACAAAGCCGGTTGCGGCCGGCTGGCTGCGCGCCCGCCAGGCGTAATACCGGTTCAGCAGCCGTGTTCCACGGCCTGCCATTCTGTCGTAAGTGGACATGCTCTGTTGCCTCACGCCGGATTGTGCCAGGGCGTTTTGGCAGGAGCATAACGCGGGGTTCGGGCCAAGTCACCGGCGAATGCCGGGGACGTCCCGGGGTCACGCGGATTTGCGCAGAAGAGCCAAATAAAAGCCGTCCATGCCGCCGCGATCCGGCCAGTAATCCGGACGCAGGCGCAGGCCGCCTTCCTCTGTGATCCAGTCTGCCTCCACACCCGGCACCCTCAGCGCCGCGCGGTCGGCTTCCATGTCCGGGAACATGTCCAGCGCCTCCTCGACCTGGCACTCGCCCTCATCCGGCAGCAAGGAGCAGGTGCAGAACATCAGACGTCCGCCAGGCTTCACCAGCGACCAGGCATGGGCCAGCATCTGCGCCTGCAGTTCAATCAGCCCTCCGAATTCACTGCCGTCCTTGGCTTGCGGCAGGTCCGGGTGGCGGCGGATGGTGCCGGTTGCGGAGCAAGGCGCGTCCAGCAGCACAGCGTCATACTGGCCAGCTTGCTCCAGCGCGTCACCCACGATCAGTTCCGCCTGCAGCCCGGTGCGCTCCAGGTTTTCCCTGAGCCTGGCAACCCGGCCTGCCGAGACATCAACGGCCGTCACCTTGGCACCCGCGGCTGCCATCTGCATTGTCTTTCCGCCCGGTGCCGCGCATAATTCCAGTACCTGCTCGCCGGGCTGAACATTCAGAACGCGGGCAGGCAAAGCTGCCGCTGCGTCCTGGACCCACCAGTCGCCGACGGCATAACCCGGAAGAGCGGAAACCTGGCCTGCATCGGTGATTCTGACCGAGCCGGTTGGCAGCACCTCTCCGCCAAGCGCGGCCAGATTCGCTCCGGGCTTGCCGGTCATATCCAGCGGCGCACCGGCAAAATGCGCAGACTCCATGCCCAGCATCGCTTCGGCACCCCAGGCCTGCACCAAGGGTTTCCGGATCCAGTTCGGCAGGCGCGGAATGCGCAGTTTGGCCCATTCCGCCGGGCCTTCGTCAGCTACTTTGCGCAGAACAGCATTGACCAGCCCTTTAAGCTGCCCATGGCGGCGGTGTTTGGAGACAATCGCCACCATCGCGTTGACCACCCCATGCGCCGCGCCGCCCGAGCACAATTCCACCGTGCCCAGCCGCAGGACGTTCATAACGGTGAGCGGTGGTGACTTCTTCAGATGCTTTTTCAGAACCCTGTCAGCGCGTTCCAGGCTGCGCAGCGTTTCCGCGGCCAGCCGCTGCGCCCGGGCACGGTCTTCCGGCGCCAGCTTCTCCAGCGCGCCTGCGGCATAGCATTCTGCCAGCAGCCGCCCTTCTCCCAGCACCTGATCCAGCAGGTATACCGCAGTGCGGCGGGCGTGGTTGGCATCGGACATCTGGCAACTCCTCAGGGCGCGGCTTGTTTGCGCGGGACAGGGGCGTATATCATGGGCGGAGCATAAAGGAACCCGCGATGAGCGACGATACCGCGACTGAACTGAAAGACCTGCCCCCCGCCGCCCTGCGCGCCCTGGCCGAGGCAGAAGAGCGCCGCAAGGCAGCCGAGGCGCAGGATCCGCGCCCCAAGGAGCTGGGCGGCCGCGACGGCCCCGACCCCGCCCGCTATGGCGACTGGGAGAAAAAGGGCATCGCCGTCGATTTTTGAGCGATGATCAGGGGGCGTCGCCCACTCGCAGGCGCGGCCTGCTCACCCCCAGAGTATTTTTTAGCAAAGAGGAAACCGTGCTTCTCTTTTGCTGCAATACTCCCGCCGAAGGCAGCGGCCCATGAGGGCCGCTTTCTGCATTTCAAAGCCCCAGAACATCCACCATGTCGTACTGGCCTGGGCCTTTGTCCTGGCCCCACAGCGCGGCTTTCAGCGCGCCGCGGGCAAAGATCGCGCGGTCGGTGGCCAGGTGGCGCAGCACGATCCGCTCCCCCGCTGCGGCAAACAGCACGTCATGCTCCCCCACAATGTCGCCGCCGCGGATGGCGGTGAAGCCGATATCGCCGCGCTTGCGGGCGCCGGTGATGCCATCACGGCCGGAATCACGCACATCCGCCAGCTTGACACCGCGGCCTTCGGCAGCGGCTTCCCCCAGCATCAGCGCGGTACCCGATGGCGCATCGACCTTATGGTGGTGATGCGCCTCGATCACCTCGATGTCAAAATCCTCATCCAGCGCGGCGGCAACTTTCTTGGTCAGCTGCACCAGCAGGTTCACACCCAGGCTCATGTTGCCCGCGCGGATGATCACCGCGTGACGTGATGCCGGTTCCAGCTGGGCAATCTGCTCGTCCGTCATGCCGGTCGTGCCGATCACATGCACCGCGCGGGCCTGGGCTGCCAGCTTGGAAAAGGCCAGCGTTGCCTCTGGCGCGGTGAAGTCGATCACCGCCTGCGCCTTGGAAAAAGCCTCCAGCGCGTCGGCAGTCACGGTGACGCCAACCGGCTGGCCGCCCATCATCTCGCCCACGTCGCGCCCGACCCAGTCGTGGCCCTCGCGCTCCACGGCTCCGGCCAGCGTGGCCTTATCGCTCTCCAGCACCGTCTTGATCAGCATCTGCCCCATGCGGCCCGATGCGCCGGTAATCACGATCCCTGGTTTGTGAGTCATTGGCCCATTTCCTTGTTCAAGCTGGTTTTGTCCTACATCGCCGGGCAGCGCTTGGCAAAGCCTGCGATCCGGCATAGATCGGAACTATGGCAAAGAACAAATTCCACGATGGCCCCGGCCCCTCGCAGCGGCAGCTTCGCGTCGGCGAACTGATCCGCCGCTCGCTCTCCGAAGTGCTGGCGCGCGGCGATGTGCATGACCCGGACCTGAACCGCATGTCGATCACCGTCGGCGAGGTGCGCACCTCGCCGGACCTGAAAATCGCCACCGCCTTTGTGCTGCCTCTGGGCGGCAAGGGACAGGAGGACGTGCTGAAACTGCTGGCCCGCAACAAGAGCGAGCTGCGCCGGACGGTCGGCAAGAAGCTGGGCCTGAAGTTCACGCCGGATCTGCGGTTCCGGCTGGACGAGACCTTCGACCAGATGGATGAAACCCGGCGGATGCTGAGCCAGGACGCGGTGCGCCGCGACGTGGAAGAGTGATCCGCAAGGCCGCCTTTCTGCTGATGGCGCTGTGGACCGCACCCGCGGCCGGCGCGGTCGAATGCAGCGATGTGGCCTATGAGGGCAACCGGTACTCGATCTGCGAGGTGGACGCCGCCAAGGAACAGCTGCAGCTGTTCCTGCGCGACGGCAACGGCCAGGTCTACGGCCACTTCTCAACCCTGGAGGAGGCGCTGGCTGAGGGCGGCAAGGCCCTGGCCTTTGCCACCAACGCTGGCATGTATCACACGGACCGCTCCCCAGTCGGGCTTTATGTCGATGAAGGCGGTGAGGCGATGCGGCTGGTGACCAATGCCGGTCCAGGCAACTTCGGCCTTCTGCCGAACGGTGTGCTGTGCATCCGTAGCGGCAGGGCCGACGTGTTTGAAACCCTTGCGTTCGAGAAGGCCGCACCCGGCTGTACCTATGCCACCCAATCCGGACCAATGCTGGTGATCGATGGCGAGCTGCATCCGCGGTTCCTGGCCGATTCCGACAGCTATTACATCCGCAACGGTGTTGGCACCTCGGCGGACGGCAGGCGCGCGGTCTTTGCAATCTCGCGCAATGCGGTGACGTTTCACCAGTTCGGCAGCCTGTTCCGGGACCACCTGAAGCTCCCCAATGCACTGTATTTCGACGGCAATATCTCGCGCCTGCACGCGCCGCAGCTGGGTCGCAGCGATGCGGGCTTCATGATGGGGCCGATCGTGGGCGTGGTCGAAGACGCCCAGCCAGCTGACTGAGCCCTCTCAGCCCGGGCGCTTGCGCATTTGCCGGATCATCGGCACCGAGTAGATCGCCAAGGCGGCCCAGATCATCGGAAAGGCGATCATCCGGGCGCGGCCGAACTCTTCGCCGAACAGCAGCACCGCGGCCAGCATGATCATCGTCGGGGCGATGTACTGCAGGATTCCCATGGTCGACAGCCGCACCAGCTTGGCGCCATTGGCATAGACGATCAGCGGCACTGCCGTGACGGCGCCGCAGCCCAACAGCAACGCTGTGTCGGAGAATGAAGCGCCGATGTTGCTGTTTCCAGTGAAGGTAAGATAGCCGAAGTACCCAAGCGCCGGAGGCAGAAGGATCAGCACTTCCAGCAGGAAACCCTGGTTGGGGCCGATCGGCAGGGACTTCTTGAAGAAGGCATAAAATCCCCAGGACAAGGTCAGGCCAACAGCGACCCAGGGCACCCTGCCCGCCTCCAGCGTCAGAACCAGCACCGCCGCCGCGGCCAGCGCCACGGCGGCCATTTGCGCCTTGCCAAGGGGCTCACGCAGCAGCAGCGCACCCAGCGCGATACTGAACAGCGGGTTGATGTAGTAGCCAAGCGCGGCATCCAGCGCCCGTCCGGCTGCGATAGACCAGACGTAGATACCCCAGTTGACAGAAATCAGCGCCGCAGTGATGCAGGCCATGCCCAGCATCCGCGGATTATTCAGCGCTGCCCGCAGATCTTTGGTGCGGCGCAGGAAAATCAGCAGTGCGCCCGCCACCGGCACCGACCAGATCACCCGGTGAGTGACGATCTCAGCCGCTGGAACATGCGACAGCGCCTTCATGTACAGCGGCAGGAATCCCCACAGCAGATAGGCGGTGACGGCAAAGACCAGACCGCGGGGCGTATCCAGGTTTTCAGCGGGTTGCGGTGTCATGCGGCGCTCCTGTTCAGAGCGCACTTATGGCTGATTTTGAACCGGATGGAACTTTGTATTCCGTGATACCGGGTATTCAGCTGCGTTATGGGCCGCAGCCCCCTGCCCCAACAGAAAAAACGGCCCCGGAAACCGGAGCCGCAAGTCAATCGTATTGGGGTGCGGGTACGCGTCAGGCTTCCAGCGACCGACGCAGCATCTCCACGTCTTCGGCGATCTGGCCGTCGGTCAGCTTCAGCTCCTCGATGCGCTTGACGCCGTGCATCACGGTGGTGTGGTCGCGCCCGCCGAAGCGGCGACCGATCTCGGGCAGAGAGCGGCTGGTCAGCTGCTTGCACAGGTACATCGCCACCTGGCGCGGGCGCGCGTAGGAGCGCAGCCGCTTGGGGCCGATGATGTCGGACATGCGGATGTTGTAGTACTCGGAGACCTTGCGCTGGATTTCCTCGACGGTGATCTTACGCTCCGAGGCGCGCAGAACATCCGCCAGGCAGTCCTGGGTCAGATCCATGTCGATCTCGCGGCCGACCAGCGATGCAAAGGCGAACAGCCGGGTCAGGGCGCCCTCGAGCACGCGGACGTTGGTAGAGATCCGGTGCGCCAGGAACTCCAGCACGCCATCGGCGATGCGCAGGTCCGGGTAGGTTTCACGCTGCTGCTGCACCTTGGTCTGCAGGATGCCCAAGCGCAGTTCATAGTCGGTCGGGTGCAGGTCCACCACCAGACCGCACTGCAGGCGCGACTTCACCCGCTCCTCCAGGTCCTTGATCTCACCCGGCGCACGGTCGGCGGAGATGATGATCTGCTTGTTCTGGTCTACCAGCGCATTGAAGGTGTGGAAGAACTCCTCCTGGGTCGAATCCTTGCCGGCAATGAACTGAACGTCATCCACCATCAGCACGTCGACCGAGCGGAACAGGTGCTTGAAGTCCATCATCTTGCGTTCGCGCAGGGCCTGCACAAAGCGGTACATGAACTGTTCCGCCGACAGGTAAAGCACGTTCAGGGACGGGTTCTTTTCCTTCAGCTCCCAGGCAATGGCGTGCATCAGGTGGGTTTTACCCAAACCCACGCCGCCATACAGCACCAGCGGGTTGAAGGTCACTGGGCCGCCTTCACCGACACGGCGCGCAGCAGCATGGGCCAGTTCGTTCGGCTTGCCGACAACAAAGCTGTCGAAGGTGAAGCGCGGGTCGAGCGGCGCAGCCTGCAGGGCCTCCAGCGTGTCCCTTCCAGAGGAAGAGGCTGCGGGCGCAGTCATCACAGCCGCATCGCCGTCAGCGCTGCCGTAGGCCTCAGCATCCGCAACAGGCTCCGCCGGGCGCGCCGGGCTATTCGCCGCCACCCGGAAGGCCAGGCGCTGAACCTGTTCGCCGGACATCGACAGCTCATGCAGAATCAGGTCTGCAAAATTCTGGCTGACATAATTGCCCATGAAATTGGTCGGCACTTTGAAGATAGCGACACCGCCATCCACCGCGTCAAATTCCAAAGGTTCAATCCAGGTCGTGAAATTGTTCTGGCCGACCGTTTTCAACAGCCGGTTTCTGAGCTGTCCCCATTTTTCTTCTGTCATGCTGCGCCTCACGCATCCCCAAAAAGCAGCGGCCCCTTTGCCGGGCCAATTCTATTCTTACCCCCAGCCACCCGGGGGGCATTCACGCACAGGGTTACCGTGTGCGGACCAGCAGTGGCCGCATCGCCCGGAGGCTAGACGTTCGTTTTGAAACAGCAAGGACAGCCGCATAAAGCGGCAGATTCGCCGTTACGAACAGTATCGCACACAATTGAGACAAGGCTGCTGACCATAACCGATGCAGCAGTGGATCCCGGCCAGATGAGCGCATCAAATGCGCCTCGTGCCGAGCAACCTGGCAATCTTGATGCCCGTCAAGATTGCCGCGAGCAGCCTGTCCCCCCAGCGAGTGAATCGCTGTAACAGTGGTAGCAATTTGAGGGGGGCAGCGGCAACGAAACTATGATGTTGACTCTGCCTTTGGCGGCAAAGAATCTCCGGCGCCCAGCGAGTCCGCACAAGGGTTTTCCAAAAAAACAAGGCGCTGCAATCTGCAGCGCCCTGACAACTTTTCAACGGCCAGTGAGCCTGCTCAGCAGAGCGAATCTCAGGCCAGCGCCTTCACGCGTGCGGACAGGCGCGAGATTTTCCGGGAAGCGGTGTTTTTGTGATACACACCCTTGGTTACGCCGCGCATCAGCTCGGGCTGAGCGGCGCGCAGAGCGGCAGTTGCGGCTTCTTTGTCGCCGGAAGCGATGGCTTCTTCAACTTTACGCAGGAAGGTGCGGATGCGCGAACGACGGGCTTTGTTGACGGCAAAGCGCTTCTCGTTCTGACGTGCGCGCTTCTTGGCCTGGGGCGAATTTGCCATGGTGTCTGACCTTATCTTCAGGTTCTGTTTCTATCGGACGCAATGCCAACCAGCCCCGGGTCATTCACCGGTGTGATTCTAGCCTGAGCGGGCTGCACGCGCATGTATGAGGGCGGCGTTTAGCTAACTCTGCACGGAAATGCAAGGGCGCTGGCCCGGAATGCGAAACGGCGGGCTGTGCAGCCCGCCGTTCCCTTGTCTGCTTAGGCAGCTCACTTGTCGCGGAACTGCGCCTCGCGCTTTTCCAGGAAGGCGGCCATGCCTTCTTTCTGGTCTTCGGTCGCAAACATCGAATGGAACACGCGGCGCTCGAACAGAATGCCCTCGCTCAGCGGCAGCTCATAGGAGCGGTTCACGGCTTCCTTGACCGCCATCGCGGTCAGCAGCGATTTCTCAGCGATCTTCTGGGCCGCAGCGGTGGCTTCCTCAATCAGCTTTTTCGCGGGCACCACGCGCGACACCAGGCCCGCGCGTTCAGCCTCTTCGGCGTTCATAAAGCGGCCGGTCAGGTTCATGTCCATCGACTTGGACTTGCCCACATAGCGGGTCAGCCGCTGGGTGCCGCCGATACCGGCCACAACGCCCAGGTTGATCTCCGGCTGGCCGAACTTGGCGGTTTCCGCGGCGATGATGAAATCGCACAGCATCGCTAGCTCGCAGCCGCCGCCCAGCGCATAGCCGGCAACCGCGGCAATAACCGGCTTGCGGATCGCCGAGATGCGGTCGTTGGCATCGGCAAACAGATTGGTGGAAAACACCTCGGTAAAGCTCATCTCCGACATCTCCTTGATGTCGGCACCGGCGGCAAAGGCCTTTTCCGAGCCAGTCAGCACGATGCAGCGCACCTTGTCGCTGGCATCGGCCTCTTCCAGAGCATCGCAGAGCTCGCCAATGAGCTCCTTGTTGAGAGCGTTCATCGCCTCAGGGCGGTTCAGTTTTATGAGGCAAACGTGGTCCTGCACATCGACGTTGATCGTCTCGTAGGCCATGATTTCTCTTTCGGTTGTTCCGTTCAGATCCGAGTCCTTACCAAAAGGGTCCCTCTGATCAAGCTATCTTTGGCACTTTACACAGTAGAAGGTGGAGCGCCCCGACTGGGTGATTCTGGCAATTGACCCCGCGCAACCCTCGCGGCGGCAGGGTTCGCCCTCGCGTCCGTATGCATCAAAACTGTGCTGAAAATATCCAAGTTCGCCAGAGGCTTGCCTGAAATCCTTGAGAGACGAGCCGCCCGCGCGGATGGCATCCTGCAGCACCTCGCGGATGATCGGCACCAGCGCCGCCACCCGATGCGCGGCAATCTGCCCGGCCTTGCGGCGTGGCGAAATTCCCGCACGGAACAGCGCTTCGCAGACGTAGATGTTACCAAGGCCCGCGATGATTCCCTGATCCAGTAATGCCGATTTCACCGGCGTGTTGCGCCCTTTGAAGGCAGCCACCAGGTGATTTTCGTGGAAATCATTGCCCAGGGGCTCCGGCCCCAGCACTGCCAGCAGCTTGTGGGATTCGGCGGTGGCAGTCGCAAACAGATCCATCGCCCCGAACCGGCGCGGATCGTTGAAAGTGATGCGGGCGCCATTGTCCATGTCCAAGATCACATGGTCATGCTTCTCCGCCTTTGGATGCTCATGCACGAACTGCCCCAGCGGAACGCCCGACACCGTCATCCGCCCCGACATGCCGAGGTGAATGAGCAGGGTCTCATCCGTATCGAGATCGGCCAGGATGTATTTCGACCGCCGCCTGAGGGCATTGACCCGCGCGCCTGTCAGCCGCTCGGCCATCCGCTCCGGAAACGGCCAGCGCAGATCCGGGCGGTTCACCTGCGCCTTTGTGATCACCGCCCCCTCCATCGCAGGCGCCAAACCGCGTTTCACCGTCTCGACCTCGGGCAATTCTGGCATTACACCCCTCCTGAACCAACGGGCCGCATTGTGCCTGCCCCACAGCGCCTTATAACAAGGGCCAAACTCAGCAAACGGCAAGTGGCATGAGCAACACCAGCGACAACACCACCCATTTCGGGTTCGAAACCGTCCGCGAAGAGGATAAGGCCGGCCGTGTGCAGGGGGTCTTCAACTCGGTCGCCTCGAAATATGACATCATGAACGATGTGATGAGCGTCGGCATCCACCGGGTCTGGAAGGACGCGATGATGGACTGGCTGGCGCCGCGCCCGGGCCAGCGGCTGCTGGATGTGGCCGGCGGCACCGGCGACATCTCTTTCCGCTTCCTGAAACGCGCAGGCCATGGCCATTCCACCGTGCTGGACCTCACCCGTCCAATGCTGGAGGAAGGCCGCAAGCGCGCCGAGGCCGAACAGATGGCCGACAGCCTCGACTGGGTGACCGGCGACGCGATGAAGCTGCCGTTCAAAGACAACACCTTCGACGTCTACACCATCTCCTTTGGCATCCGTAACGTGACCCGGCCGCAGGAGGCCCTGAACGAGGCCTACCGGGTGCTGCGCCCCGGCGGGCGGCTGATGGTGCTGGAATTCTCGCAGCTGCCGAATGACGGGCTGCAAAAGCTGTATGACCTCTATTCCTTCAACGTGATCCCGCGGATGGGGCAGATGATTGCAGGGGATTACGACAGCTACCAGTACCTGGTGGAATCGATCCGCAACTTCCCGGACCAGGAGACTTTCCTGGGCATGGTCAAGCAGGCAGGGTTCGAGAATGCGAAATACCGCAACCTGTCGATGGGCATCGCCTGCCTGCATTCCGGCTGGAAGATCTGAGCCATGCGCGGCCCCCATAATATCCTGCGCCTGATCCGAACAGGCGCCACTTTCGAGCGCACCGGCGCCATGCATTCTGTGCTGGAGGCGTTCGAGGCGCCCAAGCCCCTGCGCATGCTGGCCCGCACCCTGGGCTGGCCGTTCAAATGGCTGGGCTACAAGGGCGACCCCGCAATGCCGCCGGAAACCCGCGCGCTGAACGCGCTGGGGCCGGCCTATATCAAATTCGGCCAGGTGCTTTCGACCCGGCCCGATGTGGTGGGCAAGGATCTGGCCAATCAGTTGCGTGTGCTGCAGGACAAGCTGCCGCCGTTCTCTCGCGCCGCAGCGCTGGCCGAAGTGGAAAAGGAACTGGGCCGCCCGGTGTCCGAAATCTTCTCGGACTTCAGCGACCCGATCGCCGCCGCCTCTATTGCCCAGGTGCACCGGGCGACGCTGGCGGAAACCGGCGAAGAAGTGGCCGTCAAGGTGTTGCGCCCCGGCATCGAGCGCGCCTTCAACAAGGACGTCGACGCCTTCTATTTCGCGGCCCGCATCGTCGACCTGTTCGCCCCCGGCGCCCGCCGCCTGAAGCCGATGGATGTGATCGAGCATTTCGACGGCGTGGTGCAGGGGGAGCTGGACCTGCGGCTGGAAAGTGCTGCTGCCTCGGAGTTTGCCGCCAACACGGCCAAGGACGAAGGCTTCCAGCTGCCGGAAATCCGCTGGGCCTATTCCGCCCGCCGGGTGATGACAATGGGCTGGGCCGACGGCATTCCGCTCGGTGACAATGACGCGCTGGATGCGGCGGGCCATGACCGCAAGCTGCTGGCCAACCGGGTGCTGTCGCTGTTCCTGCGCCACGCGCTGCGCGACGGCTTCTTCCACGCCGACATGCACCAGGGCAACCTTAAGGTCGCCGCGAACGGCGATATCATTGCCTATGATTTCGGCATTATGGGCCACATCGACGAATACACCCGCCGGGTCTACGCCGAGATTCTCTACGGCTTCATCAAACGCGACTACAAACGCGTGGCCGAAGTTCATTTCGAAGCCGGCTATGTGCCTGCCAACCGCGATGTCGATGAATTCGCCCGTGCCCTGCGCGCCGTGGGCGAGCCGATCTTCGGCATGGACGCCTCGCAGATCTCGATGGGCCGCCTGCTGAACTACCTGTTCGAAGTCACAGAGCGGTTCGGTATGGAAACCCGCACCGAGCTGATCCTGCTGCAGCGCACCATGGTGGTGGTTGAAGGCGTCGCCCGTTCGCTGGATCCGCGTATCAACATCTGGGAGGCGGCCCGGCCGGTGGTCGAAGACTATATCAAGAAATCCATCGGCCCCCGCGCTGTCGTCACCGACCTGCTGGACACCGCCAAGGTGATGGCCCGCTTTGGCCCCCGCCTGCCCGCGCTGGTGGAACAGGCGCTGATCGCGCAAGCAGCGCAGAATGGCGTACGGCCTCGCAGCAGCAGAAGCTGGGTGACCCCCGCTGTTCTGGGTGCAGCAGGCGCAACCGGCATCTTCGCTGTGATTGCCTTGCTGGTCTGAAACCAGCACTTTCACCGCTGTTACTTGCATCTCCCCAGGCGGGCTCAGAGGCGCCCCAAACGGAAACGGCCCGCGCAAGTCCTTGCACAACCGTTGGAAGCGGTGGAACAGCAAAGGCATCTTTGCCCGGATAGTGACCGGCCCGGCTGCTGATCACGGCGAGGGAAAGCCCGTGGTGATCGGACGCGACCTTCCTGAAAGCGAAGCGTGCGGCTTCCAGTCCAGGGGCTGAAAAGGGGGGCACGGGTGCCTGATCTGGCGTATAAGGGGCGGCGCTGCACGCGACCTGTGACCACCGGGGGGCGTCCGCTGGACCTGTTCGTGACCGCCGGACAGGCCAGTGTTTCCACCGTTTCAAAAGTGCTGCTGAGTAGCCTCCCTGACATCCAGTGGCTTCCCGGAGATCGCGGATATGATGCCGATTGGTTCAGAGAAGCGTTGAAAGACAAAGGGATACGTTCCGGCCGGGCATGGGGAACCGCCTAACGGAGCCCCATGCCATTCTCTGTCAAAGACGCTCAATTGCCAGGGCAATGCCCTGACCACCGCCGATGCACATGGTGATCAGCCCCTTGGACCCGCCTGTGCGTTCCAGTTCATAAAGCGCTTTCAAGGTGATAATGGCACCGGTTGCCCCCACCGGATGGCCCAGCGCAATGGCGCCGCCGTTGGGGTTCACCTTGGCAGGGTCAAGCCCAAGCTCCTTGTTCACCGCCAGCGCCTGCGAGGCAAATGCCTCGTTCGACTCGATCACATCGAAATCCCCGGCAGACAGGCCGGTCTTCTCCAGAAGGTTGCGCACCGCAGGCACCGGGCCGATGCCCATCACCTCAGGCCGCACCCCGGCATGGGCATAGCCCAGAATCCGTGCCTTGGGTTTCAGCCCGGCCTTCTCTGCCGCAGCCGCCGTGGCCAGCACCATGGCAGCGGCGCCGTCGTTGATTCCGCTGGCATTTCCGGCAGTTACCCGGCCGTCCTTCTGGAATACCGCCCTCAGCCCGGCCAGCGCCTCCGGGGTGGTGGCCTTGGGGTGCTCGTCGACTTCAAAGGGCACCATATCGCGTTTTACTTTCACCTCAACCGGGGTGATCTGGGACTTGAAATGGCCCGCCTCGATTGCCGCCGCGGCGCGGGTCTGGCTGGTGAGGGCAAACTCGTCCATCTGCTCGCGGGTGATGCCATGCTCATCAGCGACATTCTCGGCCGTCACCCCCATATGGCCGGTGCCGAACGGGCAGTTCAGCGCGCCCAGCATCATGTCGAGCGATTTCACATCGCCCATCTTGGCGCCCCAGCGGCTCTGCTGGAGGATATAGGGGCTGCGCGACATGTTTTCGGCGCCGCCGGCCAGCGCAAATTCGGCATCGCCCAGGGCAAGCGATTGATAAGCTGAGACAATCGCCTGCACACCGGAACCGCAAAGCCGGTTCACGTTCATCGCCGGCACCACGTCCGGAACGCCTGCCTGCATGGCGGCAACCCGGCTCAGGTACATGTCACGGGGTTCGGTGTTGATGATGTGGCCGAACACCACATGGCCGATCTGCGCGCCCTTCACCCCGGAGCGTTCCAGCGCCGCCTTGGACACGGTGGCGGCCAGGTCGATCGGCGCAGTGTTGGCCAGCGCACCGCCAAAGGTGCCGATGGCGGTGCGGGCGCCGTCCAGGATCACGATGTCTGTCATTGGTCTTTCTCCTCAACTCCTGCGTTGGCGCCATTATGCGCCCGCAGCATGGACCTGTCTGCCGGGACGTGCCGTCATGGAAACGCGGCGTCACTCCCCGTGCACCCCTTGTACACCCCCTGTGCACCGCCGCGGCGCAGCATCCGCGTTTTACCCGATCAATTGACAAATGCCGCCCATCGGCGCAGAGAATCCGTCATGACGGAAAACACAGACGATATCCTGACCCTGCTGCCCGCCCGCCTGAAGGAGGCGCGCCGCGCCCAGGGCCTGAGCCTGGAGGCGGTGGCGAACCTGTCGGGCGTCAGCCGCTCGATGGTGAGCCAGATCGAACGCGGCGAAAGCTCCCCCACCATTGCAACGCTGTGGAACCTCACACGCGCCTTGCAGGTGGATTTTGCGGGCCTCCTGGAAGCGGGCGACATGCAGGACCGGATCGAGGTGCTGCGCGCGGCGGACGTGCCCAAGATCGAGAACATGGGCCAGGGCTGCCGCATCCGCATCCTGTCGCCGCCCGAAGAGGCCGGCGGGCATGAAGTCTATGACATCCGGTTCGATCAAGGTGGTGCGCTGATCAGCCAGCCCCACACCCGCGGCGCGGTGGAGCAGCTGACGGTGCTGGAGGGAGAGATCGCTGTGGCGTCCGGCAACGCCAAGGACCAGCTGCAGGCCGGCGACACCGCGCGCTATGCCGCTGATGTCGCCCATTCGATCACTGCGCCGGAGGGGCCTGCACGGGTGTTTCTGATTGTGAAGAACGCGTAGCCCAAACCCGTCCCATTCCCGCTGGCAAGACCCACCTGCCTATTTGGGCAGGAAATCCACTCCTTGCACCTTTTATGCACATTCCCCTTGAACGACTCGGGGGACCGGCCCATATGTGGTCCGCTAACGTTATTCTTGTCGATCCACTGTCTCCCGTTTACCGGCGCTTTCAGTCTCTCGATCCAGACCGACTACGCCAGGCTGCCGCACTTCCGCGGGCAGCATCAAAAAGGAGACTACGGATATGGCCACCGGCACCGTAAAATGGTTCAACACCACCAAAGGCTACGGCTTCATCGCGCCCGAGGGCGGCAGCAAAGATGTGTTCGTGCACATTTCCGCTGTTGAGCGTTCCGGCCTGACCGGCCTCGCCGACAACCAGAAAGTCACCTTCGACATCGAGCCCGGCCGTGACGGCCGCGAGTCGGCGGTGAACCTGGAACTGGCATAAGCCAGACAGCTTTGCTGATTGGAAGCGCGGTCCCCGGAAGGGGGCCGCGTTTTCTTTTGGGCCGTCAGCCCTTGTTCTTCTCATCCCAGAGCTTCGGCTCCCACAGTTCCACCTTGTTTCCTTCCGGGTCCATGATCCAGGCAAAGCGTCCGTTTTCGTGTGATTCAGGCCCCTGCAGGATCGGGATGCCTGCGTCCGTGAGCTGCGCGATCATGCCGTCCATGTCATCGACCCGGTAGTTGATCATGAAGCCGGAGGTGCTGGGCGCGAACCAGGTGCCGTCCGGATCGGCGGTGCCCCAGACGGTAAGGCCGCCGTCCTCTGCCGTGTCCTCCTGCCAGTTCAGAACGGCGCCGCCGAAGTCCGTAAGCTCCAGCCCGAGGTGGTCGCGGTACCAGGCGGCCAGCGCCTTGGCGTCGCCGCGCGCCTTGATGAATACACCGCCGATTCCTGTGACCTTGGCCATTCCGTGCCCTCCCTGTTTCCTGGGCAGATAGTCCGGTTTGGCGGATTTCCACTCACACATTCCAGTTTCACGGATTTTTTTCCGCAATCCTGAAATCCTGTATTCCGGAAACGCATCCGCTATGATAGACACGCGACTCGAGACACCAAAGGAGCTTGCGCATGTCCACTGCTTTTCTGACCGACATCTCCAACACGCTGGCCCAGATCGAGGCCGAGGGGCTGTACAAGCGGGAGCGAATGATCACCTCCCCGCAGGGGGGCGAGATCACGGTCGGCGGGCGTGAGGTGATCAACCTGTGCGCCAACAACTATCTGGGTCTGGCCGACCACCCCGCCCTGATCAAAGCCGCCAAGGACGCGATGGAGCCAAAGGGGTTCGGCATGGCCTCTGTCCGGTTCATCTGCGGCACCCAGGACATTCACCGGGAGCTGGAGCAAAGGCTGGCAAAGTTCCTCGGCAAGGATGACGCGATCCTGTTCGCGGCCTGTTTCGACGCCAACGGCGGGCTGTTCGAGCCGCTCTTGGGCCCGGAGGATGCGATCATCTCCGACAGTCTGAACCATGCGTCGATCATCGACGGCATCCGGCTGTGCAAGGCCAAGCGCTACCGCTACCTGAACAGCGACATGAACGATCTGGAGGCCTGGCTGAAACAGGCGCGCGAAGACGGGGCGCGGCATATCATGATCGCCACCGACGGCGTGTTCTCGATGGACGGCTACCTGGCGAAGCTGCCGGAGATCCGGGCGCTGGCCGACAAATACGATGCCATCGTGATGGTGGATGACTGCCACGCCACCGGCTTTATGGGCGCGACGGGCGCCGGCACGCCGGAGCATTTCGGGGTGGACGTGGATATCCTGACGGGAACTTTGGGCAAAGCACTTGGGGGGGCCATCGGCGGTTATATCGCCGGGCCGCAGCCAGTGATCGACCTGCTGCGGCAGCGGGCGCGGCCCTATCTGTTCTCCAATTCGCTGCCGCCATCGATTGTTGCTGCCGGGCTGGAGGCGATCCGGCTGGTTGAGGAAGGGGACGGCCTGCGGGCGCAGCTGTTCGAGAATGCGAAATACTGGCGGGCGGGGCTGGAAAAGCTAGGTTTTGACCTGCTGCCGGGTGAGCATCCGATCATTCCGGTGATGCTGGGCGAGGCGCAGCTGGCGCAGGATATGGCGGCGCGGCTGTTCGACGAGGGCGTCTATGTCTCCGGCTTCTTCTTTCCCGTCGTGCCGCGCGGCCAGGCACGGATCCGCACCCAGATGAATGCGGCGCTGACGCGGGAGGAGCTGGACCGGGCGCTGGTCGCCTTTGGCAAGGTCGGCAAGGAACTGGGGGTGATCTGATGAGCCGTCCGAACACGATGAAGGCGCTGGAAAAGAGCCATCCGCAGGAAGGCCTGTGGATGGTACAGGCGCCGGTGCCGGAGATCGGCCCCGACGAGGTGCTGATCAAGGTGAAGAAAACCGGCATCTGCGGCACCGACATTCACATCTGGAACTGGGACGAATGGGCGTCCCACACAGTGCCGGTGCCGATGATCACCGGGCATGAGTTTGCAGGCGAGATCGTCGAGATAGGCCGCAATGTCACCGATCTGTCGGTCGGGCAGCGCTGTTCCGGCGAAGGGCACCTGATCAAGACGGATTCGCGCCAGTCCCGGGCCGGCAAGTTCCACCTGGACCCCGGCACCCGCGGCATCGGGGTGAATGAGCAGGGCGCCTTTGCCCAGTATCTGAAACTGCCGGCCTTCAACGTGGTGCCGCTGCCGGAGGATATTCCGGACGAGATCGGCGCCATTCTGGACCCGCTGGGCAATGCGGTGCATACCGCGCTGAGCTTTGACCTATTGGGCGAGGATGTGCTGATCACCGGCGCAGGCCCAATCGGCATCATGGCGGCGGCGGTGGCGAAACATGCCGGCGCCCGGCATGTGGTGATCACCGACATCAATGCGGACCGCCTGAAGCTGGCGGCGCATGTGGTGCCGACGGTGCGCGCGGTGAACGTGGCCCAGGAGGACCTGCAGGATGTGGTGCGGGAACTGGGCCTGAAACAGGGGTTTGACGTCGGGCTGGAGATGTCCGGCAGCCAAGCGGCCCTCGATCAGATGGTGGAGGCGCTGGTGATGGGCGGCAAGATTGCCCTGCTGGGCATTCCCCCGGGCAAATCGCCGGTCGACTGGTCGCGCATCGTGTTCAAGGCCATCACCATCAAGGGGGTCTACGGCCGTGAGATGTTCGAGACCTGGTACAAGATGATCGCCATGCTGCAGAACGGGCTGGATGTGAGCCGGGTGATCACCCACCGGTTCGGGGTGGATGATTTTGCCGAAGGGTTTGCGGCGATGAAATCAGGGGCCAGCGGCAAGGTGGTGCTGGATTGGACGTGATGTCCGGTTGAGGGGGCTTTGCCCCCTCGCGCCTATGGCGCTCACCCCAGGGTATTTCCGGAAAGAGGAAATGCGGATCAGGGTTTCAGCGGCACCCTGCCCGCTTCTGTCAGCAGCCAGCAGTCGCGGCCCTCGAACACCGCTGCGGTGAGCGGACGGCCGTAGCCGGCGCCGCTGTCGAGATTGACGCGGTTGCCATAGTGGCTGGGCTTCTCCACCGGTGTGTGGCCATGTACGATCAGCTTCGGATGCGCGCCGGTGTGATCGTGGAAGGGCTGCCGGATCCAGACCAGATCGTTCTCATGCTGCCGGGCAAGCGGCACGCCAGGACGAATACCGGCGTGCACGAAGGCAAGCTCCGGCGTTTCATACAGAGCTGGAAGGCTGCGCAGAAATTCGGCGTGCGGCGCAGGAATCACCTCCTTGGCCCGGGCGTGCAAAGCGTCGAGCCGGGTGCGGTCTTCGAAGGTCAGCCCGTAGCTGGCCAAGGTCTCAACTCCGCCGATCCGCTCGTGAAGCCAGTGATAGCCGATCAGCAAGTGCGGGTCGTGGCGGGGCACTTCCTCAAGGAACCATTCAAACATCCGGTCGTGATTGCCCTTCAGGCAGATCCAGTCCCGGCCCTGGCCCCGGCCGCCAATCAGTCGGTCAATCACACCACGGCTGTCTGGGCCGCGGTCGGTATAGTCGCCGAGGAACACGATGCGGGCGTCCTCGCCACCATCGGCCTCGATCAGCGCCAGCGTCTGTTCCAGCATGGCAAGTTGGCCGTGGATGTCACCGATGGCGTAGATGGGAGCAGGCATTTTGCGGATCCTTTTTAGCGCTCTTGTGGGCAGCGCCGGTGTATAGTGGCAGGCAGCTGAAGTCCCGCAGAAATACCCGCGCCGCCGAATTTCCCCAAATATCAGAGATCTATGTTAGACTGGCGTTCCGAAACCCGCGGAGTTCCGGTGTTGGGAGGGACGAACGATGAATGGAATTGCACGGCCGTTCATGCTGATTGCAGTGGTATGCGCCCTGGGCGGCATGGTTTGGGGGATCCAGATGTCGGCGAGCCAGGATCACCTGCTGTCGCCTGCGCATGGGCATCTGAACCTGCTGGGCTGGGTCAGCTGCGCGATCTATGCCTTTTACTACCACCTGGTGCCTGGCGCTGCCGAAGGCAGGCTGCCGCGGCTGCATCTTGCTGCAACAGTGCTGTCTCTGGGGCTGCTGGTTCCGGGCATTCCGCTGGCAATTCTGGAGCATACCGACATGCTGGCAAAAGCCGGGTCGCTGGCCGCGCTGCTGTCGATGCTGCTGTTCGGCGTTGCTGTCCTGCGCGGCCGGCCGGAAAAGGCAGCATTCGTGCACCAAAGATAAGAAGAAAAGCCCCCGCAGCACAGGCGGGGGCTTCAGCAAGAGACTGGCTGAACAGGTCAGGCGACGTCGAACTGCAGCGGCTTGATCTGGTTGAACAGGCCGGTTTCCGCCAGTTTGGCGCGCACCTCTGCCGGAACTTCGTCATCCACGTAGAGCAGCGCGATGGCTTCGCCGCCGGCCTCGGACCGGCCCAGGGTGAAGTTGGCGATGTTGACGCCGTGGTCGCCAAGGGTGTGGCCCAGGGTGCCGATGATGCCGGGCACGTCCTCGTTGGTGGTGTAGAGCATATGCGCACCCACATCCGCCTCGATATTGATGCCCTTGATCTGGATGAACCGCGGCTTGCCGTCGGAGAACACGGTGCCCGCAACCGAGCGTTCGCGCTTGGAGGTCACCGCGGTCACCTTGATGTAGCCATCAAAGGAGCCGGATTTGTCCTGATTGGTGGTGGAAATCTGAACGCCCCGCTCCTTGGCAACTACAGGCGCGGAGACCAGGTTCACCTCCGGGTTGGAGCGCTTCATGATGCCGGCAATCACCGCGCAGTTCAGCGCGTCCAGGTTCATGCCCGCCGCAACACCGTCGTAGAGGATGTTGATCGCCCGCAGCGGCTCGTCGGTCATCTGGCCGACAAACGAACCCAGGTGGTCGGCCAGCTTGATCCAGGGCCCCATGACCTTGGCTTCCTCGGCGGTGACCGAGGGCATGTTCAGCGCGTTCTCAACCGCGCCGGTCAGCAGGTAGTTCGACATCTGTTCGGCCACCTGCAGGGCGACGTTTTCCTGCGCCTCGGTGGTGGCCGCGCCCAGGTGCGGGGTGCAGACCACGTTGGGCAGGCCGAACAGGGCGTTTTCCTTGGCCGGTTCCACCGAGAACACGTCGAAGGCAGCGCCTGCCACATGGCCGGAGGTCAGCAGCTCCGCCAGTGCGGCTTCGTCCACCAGGCCGCCGCGGGCGCAGTTGATGATGCGCACGCCCTTCTTGGTCTTCTCCAGGTTTTCCTTGGACAGGATATTGCGGGTCTGCTCGGTCAGCGGCACATGCAGGGTGATGAAGTCGGCGCGCGCCAGCAGCTCGTCCAGCTCCACCTTTTCGACGCCCATCTTGTCAGCCTTATCGGTGCTGAGGAAGGGATCGTAGGCGATCACTTTCATCTTCAGCCCGCGGGCACGGTCGCAGACGATGCCGCCGATATTGCCGGCGCCGATCACGCCCAGGGTCTTGGCGGTCAGCTCGGTGCCCATGAACTTGGACTTTTCCCACTTGCCGGCATGGGTGGAGACGGAAGCCTCCGGCAGCTGGCGGGCAACCGCGAACATCATTGCAATCGCGTGTTCGGCGGTGGTGATCATGTTGCCGAACGGCGTGTTCATCACAATGACGCCGCGCTTGGAGGCGGCTTCCTTGTCGATGTTGTCGGTGCCGATGCCGGCGCGGCCGATCACCTTGAGGTTTTCGGCGTTTTCCAGGATCTTTTCCGTCACCTTGGTGGCGGAGCGGATGGCGAGGCCATCATACTGGCCGATGATTTCCGCCAGTTTTTCCTTGTCCTTGCCTACGTCGGGCAGGAAGTCAACGTCAATGCCACGGTCGCGGAAGATTTGGACGGCGGCCTCGGACAGCTTGTCGGAGATGAGAACTTTGGGAGCCATGTTTACGGTCCTTAGAATGTCTGTGCTGGGACGGCGGGCGTTGCCGCCCGCCTCAAAGATTGCTCAGGCCGCTTCGGTCTGCGCGGCGATCTCGGCCTCGAAGGCCCAATTGATCCAGGGCATCAGCGCGGCCACGTCGGTGGTCTCGACTGTACCGCCGCACCAGATGCGCAGGCCCGGAGGCGCGTCGCGGTAGGCGCCGATGTCATAGGCAACGCCTTCGCTTTCCAGCCGTTTGGCCACGGCCTTGGCAAAAGCAGCGCCGTCCTGGATGCGCTCGTCGGTGAACTTGAGGCAGACCGAGGTGTTGGAACGGTATTCCGGCTGCTCGGCCAGGAAGGCGATCCAAGGGTTGTCCTGAACAAAGCTTTGCACCGCTGCGAGGTTGGCATAAGCGCGTTCGCGCAGGCCTTCCATGCCGCCGACGGAGCGGGCCCAGTCGAGCGCCAGCAGGTAGTCCTCCACCGCCAGCATCGAGGGCGTGTTGATGGTGGCGCCCTGGAAGATGCCGTCGATCAGCTTGCCGCCCTTGGTCAGGCGGAAGATCTTGGGCAGCGGCCAGGCGGGGGTGTAGCTTTCCAGCCGTTCCACCGCGCGGGGGCTGAGGATGATCATGCCGTGCGCCGCTTCGCCGCCCAGCACCTTCTGCCAGGAGAAGGTGGTCACATCCAGCTTGTCCCAGGGCAGGCGCTGCGCAAAGGCCGCCGAGGTGGCGTCGCAGATGGTGAGACCCTCGCGGTCCGCCGGGATCCAGTCACCGTTGGGGACGCGCACGCCGGAGGTGGTGCCGTTCCAGGTGAAGACGACGTCATTGGTGAAATCGACGGTGGAGAGGTCCACGATCCGGCCGTAATCGGCAGTCTTGACAGTGGCATCCAGCTTCAGCTGCTTCACCGCGTCGGTGACCCAGCCGGAACCGAAGCTTTCCCAGGCCAGCATCTCGGTGCCGCGGGCGCCCAAGAGGTTCCACATCGCCATTTCCACCGCGCCGGTGTCGGAGGCAGGCACGATGCCGATCTTGTAATCGGCGGGGATGTTCAGGATGTCCCGGGTGCCTTCGATCGCTGCTTTCAGCTTCTCCTTGCCCACCGCAGCGCGGTGCGAGCGGCCCAGCGGCGCGCCTGCAAGTTTGCTCAGATCGAAGACGGGGGGTTTGGCGCAAGGGCCGGACGAAAAACGCGGATTGGCCGGCCGCGCGGCAGGTTGTTCAATAGCCATAAATGCTACCCTTCCAGATAAGCGCCCCTCGTTGGGGAGGGGTGTCCCGTGATCAGAGCTAGTGTGCTGCAGCGCGGCACGCAACAGAAATTTCGGAAAAATGCGGCTGTTCATCTATTTTTTGCGACATGAATTTCCACCATCGGAAACAGCCGCGCTGAAATGGCGCAAACGGCCGCTCCTTATGATGCCTGCTGATTTCAGCAGTTTTTTGCTGTCTGGCTGTTCCTGCGGGAGGGCGCTATGACATTGGCAAACAGCGCTGGAACGGAGCCCGCCGATGTACACCGCCACCCTGCTTTGCAACCCTGCCCGACCGGTGCTGGAGCCCGCGCTGATCGAATCACTGCGCAATGCCTGGGGCGGCGATGAGGCGGTGTGGCTGGCCCTGGGGGCGGCGGCGGAGTTTCCGCTGAAACAGATGCCGGACAACCGCTGGGACGTCTGGACGGACCTGCAGGGCATGGGTGTGGATCTGGTCATTCAGCCCAGCGCCGGGCGGAAGAAGAAAATGCTGCTGGCGGACATGGACTCCACCATGATCCAGCAGGAATGCATCGACGAGCTGGCCGAGGAGGCGGGCGTCGGGGCGCGGGTCAAGGACATCACCGCGCGGGCGATGAACGGGGAGCTGGATTTCGAAGGCGCGCTGGTCGAGCGGGTCGGGCTGTTGAAGGGGTTGCCGGAGACGGTGATCACCAAAGTGCTGGAGGAACGCATCACGCTGATGCCCGGCGGCAAGCAGCTGCTGGCGACGATGAAGGCAGACGGCGCCTATGCGGCGCTGGTGTCGGGCGGTTTTACGGCCTTTACCGCGCAGGTGGCGGCAGAGCTGGGTTTCGACGAGAACCGCGCCAACACGCTGCTGACAAAGGACGGCAAGCTGACCGGCGAGGCGGGCCGCCCGATCCTGGGACGGGAGGCCAAGGTGGAGGCGCTGGAGCAGATCAGCGCCCGGCTGGGGATCGCGGAGGCGGATGTGATTGCGGTGGGCGACGGCGCAAATGACCTCGGCATGCTTAAGCGCGCGGGCGCAGGTGTAGCGCTGCATGCCAAACCCTCGGTTGCGGCGGAATGCGATATCCGCATCAACCACGGCGACCTGACGGCGCTTCTGTATGTCCAGGGCTATGCCCAGGACGAATTCAAAGGCTGATCAACAACATGCTGGAAGTGGGTTTCGAGACCCTGCTGCTGTTGCTGGCGGCGGGGTTTGCTGCCGGGTTCATTGATGCGATTGCCGGCGGCGGCGGGCTGATCACTGTTCCGGTGCTGCTGCTGGCCGGGGCCAATCCGGTCACTGCGCTGTCGACCAACAAGATCCAGGGGCTGTTCGGCGCCGCTACGGCGGCGGCCACATATGCACGCGCCGGCCATGTCGACCTGAAGGCCCAGGTCGGGCCAGCGCTGATTGCCTTTGCGGCGGCAGTTGCGGGTGCGTTTCTGGTGGCTTACCTGCCCACCGAATGGATCCGGGTGATCCTGCCGGTGCTGCTGATCGGGATTGCCATTTTCTTTGCGCTGAAAAAGGGGCTGGACGATCTCGACCGGCACCGCCGCCTGTCCCCTGCCCTGTTCACCGCGCTCATCGTTCCGCTGTGCGGGGCCTATGACGGGTTGCTGGGGCCTGGCGCGGGCAGCTTCTACATGCTCGCCTTTGTGTCGCTGGCGGGCTACGGCATCCTGCGCGCAACCGCCCACACCAAGCTGCTGAATTTCGCATCTAACGCAGGCGGGCTGCTGGCGTTTTCCTTCTTTGCCACGCCCTGGTGGATCACTGGCCTGCTGATGGGCTGCGCCCAGATCGCAGGGGCGCGGGCAGGTGCGGGACTGGCCAAGAAGCAGGGGGCAAAGGTGATCAAGCCGCTGTTGGTGGTGACCTCCGTCTCGCTTGCGGCCAAGCTGCTGTGGGATATGCTGTAGGGCTGGCATTGGTCCGCCCATATTTAACATTTCATTTAATTAACATTCATGCTAATAAAAGGCATGACACCGATTCTGAAATCCTTTGCCGCGCTGTCGGACGAAACCCGGCTGATGATCGTGGATCAGCTGATTGCCGAAGGTGAGCTGCCCGCCGGGGATCTGGCCCCCGGGGCAGGCATTTCGGCTCCTGCAATTTCGCGCCACCTGAAAGTCCTGCGCGAGGCCGGGCTGGTAATCCAGCGGGCCGAGGGCACAAGACGGCTCTATTCTGCCCGGCCTGAGGGGCTGCGGATGATCGCCGAATGGACACAGTCGCGGCGCGCCTTCTGGGAAGGCAGCCTGGACAGGCTGGAAGCAGCCCTGATGGAGGACGAGGCATGAGCGACCTGCAGCTGAAGCGGACATTTCCGGTCAGCCCGGAGAAACTGTTTGCCTGGGTGACCACACCGGACAAGTTGCTGCAATGGTGGGGGCCGGAAGGGGTTACCATTCCGGAACATGACCTGAACCTGAGCCGCACCGGCCCCTGGTATTCCATTATGCAGAACAGCGACGGCCAGCGGTTCCATGTTTCCGGCCAGGTAACTCATGTGGATGCGCCGAAATCCGTCGGTTTCACCTGGGCCTGGCACGAGGAAGACGGCAGCCGCGGCGCCGAAAGCCACGTGACCCTTACCATCGCTGCTGCTGGGGATGGCGCCCTGCTGCTGGTTGATCACCGCGATCTGGGTGATGACGAAATTGCCGCAAGCCATGAAGAGGGCTGGACCTCCACCCTGCGCAAACTGGAGGCGCTGCTAGCCGCAGAGACCTAATCCATCAACAAAACCAAGGGAGTAGACCAATGCCACAGTTCATTTTTGCCTATCACGGCGGCAAGACCCCGGAGAGCGAGGAAGAAGGCGCGAGGGTCATGCAGGCCTGGAAGGACTGGATGGGAGCAATGGGAGACGCCCTGAAGATCCCGGGTGCACCGGTTGGGATGTCCAAGACCGTCAGCGCCGGCGGGGTGGCGGACAATGGCGGCGCCAATCCGCTGTCGGGCTATTCGGTGGTGGAGGCGGCTGATCAGGATGCCGCCTGTGCAATGGCCAAGGGCTGTCCGATGGTGGCAGACGGCAGCGGCTCCGTTGAAGTCGCTGAAATCATCGACATGGAGATGTAAGAAAATGCCCCGGTTCTGGACCGGGGCACTTGCATTTAGAACAGCAGCTCGGCGGCGGGGCGGATGGATCCGCATTCCAGCCCGCGGCGGCTGTAGAGCATCTTGTTCATGTATTTGGCGGTCTCCGGGTGATCTGCATCCAGCACGCCGAGGCTGACCATCAGCGCCGCAATGGCGCATTCGCTGGCGCGGGTGCTGCCATCGGAGATCTTCAGTGCGACGCCCAGTTTCTGTTCCGGCAGGATGGCGATGAACACCGCCTCAGCCCCGGTCTTGATCGCCACCTTGCCGCCCATGGCGCGCATCAGGTTGGTGCAGCAGCGGGTTTCGCCCGCCACCAGCTCCGGATGCGCGGTCATCGCCGCGACCAGCTGCTGCGCCGCCTCAGACGCGCGGTCGGAGCGGTCCGCGGCGCTGGCGAACCAGGCCATCGAGCGCGCTAGCCCGGTGACGGTGGTGGCAAAGTTCGGCGCAGAGCAGCCGTCGATGCCATAGGCCGGGCTGTCCTGTCCGGTGGTTTCCTCAAACGCTGCAAGGCAGGCCTGCTGCACCGGGTGATCCACCTCGATGTATTCAGTGCCGCCGCCCAGGTACTGGTTCAGGGTCAGGAAGCCCGCGTGCTTGCCGGAGCAGTTGTTGTGCACCTGGCAGGGGCTGCTGTCGGTCTTGATCAGTTCGTTGCGGGCGGGGATGTCGTCCGGCAGCTGCGGGCCGCAGCGGAAGTCGTCATCAGTCATGCCCAGCTGGCCCAGCCACGCGTTGACCCGGTCGGTATGAATATGCGCGCCGTTGTGCGACGCGCAGGCCAGCGCCAGCTGTTCCGGGTTCAGCCCGTAGCGTGCGGCGGCACCGGAGGTGATCAGCGGCAGTGCCTGGATCATCTTGGCCGAGCTGCGCGGATAGATAACTGCGTCCGGATCGCCCCAACTGCGCACCACCTGGCCGCTGTCGTCGCAAATGACGGCATGGCCCAGGTGCAGGCTTTCCAGCAGCGGGCCGCGCCAGACTTCGGCCATGGGCACTGGATTCGGCATGATGTCTCCCCTCAAGTTTTCTGGGCGAAATCCTGCCAAAACGCACTTTCGCCCGTGGTGCTAGTTACGTTAGTGTGCTTGTGTAGCGCAAGCGAAGGGATCGGGACCAGACAGCGGTTGAACGCTGCGGGCCCTTTGCTTGGTTTTGAGGTATGAAAGAACAGTCTTGGAGTCGGGACAAATGGCATTGAAACTCGCCCGCGTGGCTGCGGGCCTGTGTCTGGCAGCATTGGCAACCGCCGCAACAGCACAGGAAACGTCGAACAACCGGGTTGCGGCCAAGGTGGATTGGAGCGTTTTCGAGGGCAACGATCCGAACGAATGCTGGGGGGTTTCCGCGCCGAAGGAGACCGTGAACACCCGCGACGGACGTGTCGTGGCGGTGCGCCGCAGCGAGATCCAGCTGTTTGTCACCTTCCGCAGCGGCGATGCCCCCAAGGGCGAGGTGAGCTTCACCGGCGGCTACCCGTTTGCGCCAGGATCGACCGTGAACATGGCGATAGGTGATTCCGAGTTCGAACTGTTCACTGAAGGCGAATGGGCCTGGCCTGCAACGCCTGCGGATGATGCCAAAATCGTCACCGCCATGAAGCGCGGCGCCGATGCGGTGCTGACCGCGCGTTCGGCCCGCGGCACCCAGACCAAGGACACCTTCTCGCTGCTGGGGTTCACTGCAGCGGTGGAAGATGCGGAAAAGCGCTGCAGCAAGTAATCCTCTGCATGTATGCGGAGCGACAAGACCCCGGCCTGCGCCGGGGTTTTCTTGTTCAAGACAGGAGCGGCGCGTAACATGAAGCAGGAGGTACCGGCCATGCTGCGCAAAGTTGCTTGTTGTCTATTTCTGGCGGCGACGCCCGGATTTGCCGATCCTGCGCTGGAGTGCGGTGATGCCGGCTCTCAAGTCGAAATCGGCGAATGTGTTGCCGACGACGAGGAGCGCGTGGAAGCCGCATTGGCCGCGGCATTGCGATTTGCGCTGGATGCCGCTGAAGAATTGGACAACGTCACTGAACGGGTTGTTGCAGTTCCGGCGCTTGAGGCAGGGCAAAAGGCCTGGGAAGCCTACCGTGAGGAGCATTGCGCCTTTGTCGGGGCAACATACGGCGGCGGATCAGGCACAGGCATAGCAATCCGCTCCTGCTGGACGTCGCTCGGCCGTGCCAGGGTTGATGAGCTGATGCGCTACGCCCGGTAGCGGGCTCCACCGGCTTTTTCACAGGATTCCTTTTGATCTCCGTTCGAAATCCTATATAGAGCCGCATCCGCCCACCATCACCCGAGGCTTTTGCCATGACTGCCAGCGCGCCGATCACCCAGGACGTTATGACCCTGCCCCGCAAGGAGCCCGAGGGCGGCAAGATCAATCTTGTCGGCCTGACCCGCGAGCGGATGCGCGAGGTGCTGATTGAGCATGGCACACCGGAGAAGCAGGCCAAAATGCGGGTCGGCCAGATCTGGCAGTGGATCTACCAGTGGGGCAAGCGCGATTTTGCCGACATGACCAACCTGGCCAAAGCCTACCGCGCGCAGTTGGCGGAGACGTTTGAAATCCGCATCCCGGAAGTGGTGAGCAAGCAGGTGTCGACCGACGGCACCCGCAAATACCTGGTGCGGATCAATGGCGGCCACGAGGTCGAGGTGGTCTATATCCCCGAGGATGACCGCGGCACCCTGTGCATTTCCTCTCAGGTGGGCTGCACCCTGACCTGCTCCTTCTGCCATACCGGCACCCAGAAGCTGGTGCGCAACCTGACCCCGGCAGAGATCGTCGGCCAGGTGATGATGGCGCGCGACGATCTGGAGGAATGGCCGGTGCCGGGTGCCCCCAAGGAAGAAACCCGGCTGCTCTCCAACATCGTGCTGATGGGCATGGGCGAGCCGCTCTACAACTTCGACAACGTCCGCGACGCGATGAAGATCGCGATGGACCCGGAGGGTATCTCGCTGAGCCGCCGCCGGATCACCCTGTCGACCTCCGGCGTGGTGCCGGAGATTGCGCGGACGGCGCAGGAAATCGGCTGCCTGCTGGCGATTTCATTCCACGCGACCACCAACGAAACCCGCGACGTGCTGGTGCCGATCAACAAGCGCTGGAACATCGACGAGCTGCTGCAGGCACTGGCGGATTACCCCAAGGCCTCGAACTCGGAGCGGATCACCTTTGAATACGTGATGCTGGACGGGGTGAACGACAGCGATGAGGACGCGCACCGCCTGATCGACCACATCAAGCGCTACAATATCCCGGCAAAGATCAACCTGATCCCGTTCAACGAATGGCCGGGCGCGCCCTATAAGCGCAGCTCCAACAACCGTATCCGGGCGTTTGCCAATATCATTTATCAGGCGGGCTATGCCTCGCCGATCCGCAAGACCCGCGGCGAGGACATCATGGCGGCCTGCGGACAGCTGAAATCAGCCACCGAGCGCGCCCGCAAGAGCCGCAAACAGATTGAGGCCGAAGCCGGGATGAAGTGACCCGGCTCCGGCCCCGCTGCGGCAGGGTCCCCGGCTGCCTTAACTGAAGATGAAGTCGTCCGCTGTCAGCCCGCCGGTGAAACCGGTGAGCTCGATATCGTGGTTGCCGTAGTAACTGATCAGCGTGTTGCCGCCCTGCTCGGTGATGGTCAGATCGCCGAAGCCGCTGATCACCGTCCCCGAAAACTCGATCCTGTCGTTACCCCTGCCGAAATCGGTGATAGTCTCGTCTTCCCAGTAATCCGCGTATACAAAGACAAACACGTCCGCGCGGGCGCCCCCGGTCAGAGCATCAGAGCCGTCGCCACCTACAATTCTGTCGCGGCCGGCGCCGCCGTTTAAAGTGTCATCTCCGCGGCCGCCGTACAGCGTGTCATTCCCGCCATTTCCGCGCAGGATGTCGCTGTCATTGCTTCCGCCTGAATAGTCCCCGCTGTCCGAACCGCCATGGAGCACGTCATGGCCCTTACCGCCCGAAATCCGGTCGGCGCCCTGGCCGCCGCTGACAGTATCCGCACCGCCGCCGCCAAACAGCCTGTCATCCGCTTCGCGGCCGAGCACTGTGTCGCTGCCGGCCATTGCCCGGATCACCGTATCCTGACCGGTCGCAAGCACCGTCTCGGAACGTTCGCTGGCCTCGATCACAACACGGCCGGCCTGGTTGAGGCTTGCAGTCCAGCCCTCTGTGCCGCCGGTGCCGCCGTAAAGGTGCTGCAGGGCCTGCAGATCGAAAATGCCAAGTTCGGTGGCATTGTAGCCGCCGTAGTTGTAGGTCATGACCGAATGGGCCTGGTCGTCGAGGTGTCCTGCCAGCGTGTTTTCGCCATCATGGGGGTGCTCCAGCCCCACAGCATGGCCGATTTCGTGCAGAATCGTTTCATAGCCGTATGAACCCGGCGCCATGCTGCTGCCCTGGATTGCCAGCTGCCCCTGCCCGGTGGAGTAGGCACTGGACCAGGCATAGTGCGCCCAGCCTGCGGCGCTGCCGCCATCGTAGCCGAACACATTGATCATCGCCGGGCCATCGGTTTCGACAAAGATCAGCCCGGCGGCCTCCTCGAATTCGGCCAGCGCCAGGCGGAAATAGTCGCGCTGCGTCTCGTTGAAGGACCAGTAGCCGGTTGCGCCATAAGGATCGCTGGAGGCGTCACCCAGTTCACCGCTGCTGACGAAACTATAGGTCACAACCGTTTGAGTGCCGAGGCTGACCTGACTGTTCCAGCGGTAATTGCCATTCGACGTATAGGCCAGAAGTGACGTGTAGTCTGAGACTTCGGACATCCTTGCTCTCCACTGCTCCACCGCCGGTAAAGTATTGTTTGCAAATGCGGCCAAGTTTGGCCACTTTTCAGGCGCAACCGGAGCAAACACGTTAAGGTTTGTTGTAAATGGCGGATATCTGCGTGTTAGGGACGCTGCCGGGCGCGGATTCCGGCCAATCCGCCCGGCACGGCCGCCAGAGGTTCAGCAGCCCCCACGCCTGTTGCAAGGCGGGCACAGTACCTGACGCTTGAGCCGCCGCCGCATTCTTTCCCAAATCCGGCTCAAATTCCGCCGCTTCGGGCAAACAGTTTCCTGAGTACGGACAATCAAATTTTCAGAAGGAAACGCAGATGGCTCCGATGCAACAAAAAACCGGCCCGATCGACCCCAGTGTTCTGGATCTGATCCGCAGCGAACGCCAGAAGGCGCTGAGCCCGCGGGAGTGGAAATTCCGTCTTCGCGGATATGGCTTCGCGGTGAAACGCGTGGGCGGGACCCAAGTCCTGACACGGCTGACGACCGGAGCAGAGATGGGGCCGCTGCCGCCGGAATTTTCCTGATCCCGACGGCATCTGCTTCGTTGCCTGCGATCAGCGCTCGCGGCCGGGCAGGCTGTCGCGCGGCGGCGCGGGTTCCCAATTGTCGATGATCTCCACTGCTTCCTGCGCAGTATCAACCACGCGGAAGAGGTCAAGATCCTGGTCCGAGATGGTGCCGGCATCGGCCAGCGCCTCCCAGTTGACGATCTTCTCCCAGAATTCCTTGCCGAACAGCAGGAACGGCACCCGTTCCATGCGGCCGGTCTGGATCAGGGTCAGGCTCTCGAACAGCTCGTCCAGGGTGCCGAAGCCGCCCGGGAACACTGTGATCGCCCGCGCCCGCATCAGGAAATGCATCTTGCGGATCGCGAAGTAGTGGAAGTTGAAGCTGAGATCCGGCGTCACATAGCCGTTGGGCGCCTGCTCATGCGGCAGCACGATAGACAGGCCGATGGAATGGCCGCCCGCATCCAGCGCTCCACGGTTGCCCGCCTCCATCACACCGGGTCCGCCGCCGGTCACCACGACATTGTGACGGCCACCGCTCTCCTTTGATTTTTCGGTCATCAGCCGGGCAAACTCACGCGCTTCATCGTAGAAATGCGACAGATCCGCCAGCGTCTTGGTGCGCGCCTTGTCCTTATGTGCGGGATCCGGAATGCGGGCGCCGCCGAACATCACGATGGTGCTTTCGATGCCATGCTCGTTCAGCATCAGCTCCGGCTTCAACAGTTCCAGCTGCAAGCGCACCGGGCGCAGTTCCTCGCGGCACAAGAACTCCTCATCAGCAAAGGCCAGCCGGTAGGCCGGTGCCTGGGTCTGCGGCGTGGCGGGCACATGTTCGGCCCGGTCCCGGTCTGAGTGAGCGTCGCGGAAACGGCTGTGGCGATCTTCGGTCATTGGCAATCCAGATAAGAAATAACAGGACCTCCTTTGTAACCGTCCTTGGCCGTTAGCGCCAATCAAGAAAGCAGGAGAACGCGCCGTTCCGCTTGCGCCCCGTCCCGGCAGGGGTAAGGTTCCGACCAGGCAGGCAGGGAGGAATGCGCGTGGACTGGCAGGGTGAAATTGAAGCGGCAGCAGAACGCATCCGCCCATATGTGCAACAGACTCCGGTGCTGCAGAGCCGGGGGTTCGGGCTGGCGTATCCGCTGGAGCTGAAGCTGGAGCACATGCAGCACACCGGCAGCTTCAAGGCCCGCGGCGCCTTCAACACTCTGCTGAGCAGAGAGGTGCCCGCAGCCGGTCTGGTTGCGGCCTCCGGCGGCAATCACGGGGCGGCCGTCGCCTATGCCGCGCATCAGCTGGGCCACAGGGCGAGGATCTATGTGCCGGAGATGGCCGGCCCCGCCAAGATTTTGCTGATCGAGCGCGCCGGGGCTGATCTGCAAGTGGTGCCCGGCGCCTATGCCAATGCGCTGGAAATGGCGCAAGCGTATGAAGCCGAGACAGGTGCGATGCAGGTTCATGCCTATGATGCGCCGGCAACCGTGGCTGGCCAAGGCTCCTGTTTTGCCGAATGGCAGGCACAGGGGCTGCAAGCCGATACCCTGCTGATTGCAGTGGGCGGCGGCGGGCTGATCAGCGGCGCGCTGGCCTGGTTTCAGGGCGCGCGGAAAATCGTTGCGGTGGAGCCGGAAACCTCCTGCGCACTGAACGCCGCGCTTGCTGCCGGGCAACCGGCGGATGTCGAGGTCTCAGGTGTGGCAGCCAACGCGCTGGGGGCAAAACGCATCGGCAATATCTGCTTTGAGCTTGCCACGGCGCAGGGTGTCACGTCCCTCACTGTGCCGGACAGCGCCATCACTCAGGCCCAGACCGCCTTGTGGCGCGAACACCGGATCCTGGTGGAGCCGGCAGGCGCCACCGCGCTGGCAGCGCTGATGTGCGGCGCGTACCAGCCGGAGCCGGGTGAGCGTATCGCGGTGCTGATCTGCGGCGGCAACATTGCCCCGGATCCGCTGGGATAACCCTTGCAGCAATCCGCCGGCAGCCCTATCGGAATAGCATGTCCGCAACCATCGCCGATACGATCTATCAAGCGTTAAGCGAGCGCATCATCACCGGCAGCCTGCCTGCGGGTGAAAAGCTGCGCCAGGACCATATCGCGCGGGAATTCGAAGCCAGCCATGTGCCCGTGCGCGAGGCGCTGTTGCGGCTGGAGGCGCACGGGCTGGCGGTATCCGAACCCCGCCGCGGCACAAGGGTCAGCGCCCTGAACCCCGCCGAGATCCGTGAAGTGATTGAGATGCGGGTCTCGCTTGAAGTGCTGGCCCTGACCCACGCCTTTCCGCGGCTGACCCAAGAGGATATCGAAGCCGCTGATACTGCCCGCCTGGCCTGCGACGCAGCCGGGGACATGGCCAGCTGGGAGCGGCTGAACCGTGCCTTTCACCGCGTGATCCTGGCGCCGTGCGCGATGCCGCGGCTGCTGGCGGCGATCGACGATCTGCATATCGCCGCCGCCCGGCATCTGTTTGCCAACTGGCAGCACCAATGGAACCGCCGCGTGGATGCGGACCATGCCGCCATCGTTCAGGCAATGGCCCGGCGCGATGCCGCCGGAGCCTGCGAGATTCTGCGCCGCCACCTGCGCCGGGTGCGCTGACGGCCCCAGGCAGCGGGCAAAACGCCGTCAGGCGCGGCATTTTGGACGCAATCCGGACATGACCTGCGGGCGGTTTGCCGGTATGAAGCTGCGAATCTAACCGATGCCGGAGGAACACCCATGTCCAACGCCCAGCTGGAAGCAGCAATCGAAGCCGCCTGGGAGGCGCGCGACACCATCACCCCCGCCACCACCGGCGAGCAGCGTGAAGCCATCGAAGACACCCTGAACGCGCTCGACTCCGGTCAGCTGCGGGTGGCCGAGAAGCTGGAGAACGGCGACTGGCATGTGAACCAGTGGGCCAAGAAAGCGGTGCTGCTGGGCTTCCGCATCAAGGACATGGAAATCCACGAAGGCGGCCCGCAGGCCGGCGGCTGGTGGGACAAGGTCGACAGCAAGTTTGCCGGCTGGGGCGAGGCTGATTGGAAATCCGCAGGCTTCCGCGCGGTTCCGAACTGCGTCGTCCGCAAGTCTGCCTATATCGCGCCGGGCGCGGTGCTGATGCCCTCCTTTGTGAACCTCGGCGCCTATGTCGACGAAGGCACCATGGTCGACACCTGGGCCACCGTCGGCTCCTGCGCCCAGATCGGCAAGAACGTGCACCTGTCCGGCGGCGTCGGCATCGGCGGCGTGCTGGAACCGATGCAGGCCGGCCCCACCATCATCGAGGACAACTGCTTCATCGGCGCCCGTTCCGAGGTGGTCGAAGGCTGCATCGTGCGCGAAGGCTCTGTCCTGGGCATGGGTGTCTTCATCGGCAAGTCCACCAAGATCGTCGACCGCGAAACCGGCGAAGTGATGTACGGCGAAGTGCCGCCCTACTCGGTTGTTGTGGCAGGCTCGATGCCGTCGAAGAACAACATCAGCCTCTACTGCGCGGTGATCGTGAAGCGGGTGGACGAAAAGACCCGCTCCAAGACCGGCATCAACGAGCTGCTGCGCGACTGATCCGCACGGCAACACCAGCCCATTGAACGCGCCCTGCACGGGCGCGTTTTTTGTTGGGCTGCTGCCTCTCCTGAGTAAAACCCTTGCCGCAAAATAAACATGGCGCTAATGGTATTATATCTACACATAAGAGAGTCAGATGCAGACCATATTTGCCCAGCGCGCCCGCCTGCCCCAGGGTTGGGTTGAGAACCTCCGGCTAACGGTTGTTAACGGCCGGATTTCTTCCATCGAAACCGGGACCGGACCAAAGCCTGAGGACGCACGGGTGGACGTGCTGCTGCCGTCGCTGGGCAACCTGCACTCCCACAGCTTCCAGCGCGCCATGGCCGGTATGACCGAGTACCGCGCCGCCGGGAAGGACAGCTTCTGGACCTGGCGCGAGCTGATGTACCGCTTCATGGACCGCATCACGCCTGAGCAGTACGAGGCCATAGCCGCGCTGGTGTTCATGGAGATGCTGGAAGCCGGTTATGCCTCGGTGGGAGAGTTCCACTATGTCCACCACCAGCCGGGCGGCGCGCACTTTGTCTCTGTGACGGAACTCAGCGAACGCGTGTTTGCCGCGGCCAGCCAGACCGGCATCGGTCTCACCCATCTGCCGGTGCTGTACACTTATGGCGGGGCTGGAAAACAGGCTCTGAATGGGGGGCAACAGCGGTTTGGCAATTCGGTTGCGGAATTCTCAGACCTCGTCACCCGCGCCCGGGACATTGCCGCACGGGACTTGCCCGAAGATGCAAGCGTCGGCATCGCGCCGCATTCGCTGCGCGCCACCTGCCCCGAGGATCTGGCGGAAGTGCTGAGGATCCAGGACCGGCTGCCGGTGCATATCCATATCGCCGAACAGCCCAAGGAAGTGGCGGATATCAGCGATTGGCTGGGTGCGCGGCCTGTTGAATGGCTGCTGGATAACACGCCAGTGGATGGCAACTGGTGCCTGATTCACGCCACCCATATGACCGGCTCCGAAACCATCGGCATGGCCCGCTCCGGCGCAGTCGCCGGCCTCTGCCCGGTCACCGAGGCCAATCTGGGCGACGGGCCGTTCAACGGCGTGGAATACCTGGCGCATGACGGGGCATTTGGGGTTGGTTCAGACTCTAACGTGCGGATATCGCTGCCGGAGGAGCTGAGGACGCTGGAGTATTCCCAGCGCCTGCGGGATCTGGCGCGCAATGTGCTGGTGCCGGGTGAGGGCTCGGTGGGCGAGACGTTGTACTTGGGCGCGGCAAAAGGCGGCGCTCAGGCGCTCGGCCGCGATGCGGGGCGGATTGAGGAAGGCGCGCTGGCGGATCTCGTGGCAATTGACAGCGGCGTGCCCGCACTTTGCGCGTTGAAACCAGAACAACTGCTGGACGGCCTCTGCTTTGCGGCAGGCAATAACACAGTCACGGATGTCTGGAGCGCCGGCCGCCATGTGGTCCACCAGGGCCGCCATGTCGCACGGGACAGCGTGGTTGCAGGCTACAAGATGGCAATCAAGGAACTGCTGAACAGTCTCTAAACAGGCAATATCCGCACTTGGACAACAGTGCCGCCGCCGGAGACCACCGCGGCGGCGGCGCCTTGTGTCACAACCCCTTCGCCGGGACCGAGACGGCCTGTGCCAGCCGCCTCCAAGCCGCCTGAGACCACAAACAGCACGCGCAGCCCTTCGGCCTCCGGCACCGGGCCATCGGCAAGAATACCGGGGTCTGCCGTCACCCATGCCGGATCATAGATCACATTGAAGGCCTTGCAGGGCCCATCGCGCAACTGGCAGTCCAGCGCAACCCCGCCATCGAAACACAGCGGATCAAGCGGCCGGGCCTCCAGCCGTACGGATTCATTCGACAGGGTGTGCCCAGCCCCTTCGACGATGCAATGAATACGGGCGAGGCCTGGGAATGCGGAAAACGGGCCGTTCCGGGTGATGTCCGCCAGGCTCAGGCGCCAAGCCAGATTTCCATCCTCAGCATGCGACGCCAGTTCCCGGGTCACGCCGCCGCCGTTCTTCCACGGCAGGGGCTGAGCAGTCAGGGCGGAGAAGCGCATTGCAGGATCCTTGCAGCTGGTCGTTCAACCCAGGCATAAATCCCAGATGCCTTGAACTGCAAGGCTTCCGTTTCCCGCTCATCCGGCCCGCACTGGCCGCGCTATTTGATTGACCATCCCCCTGCCCCGGCGCTATGGCGGCGTCATGGAAAAGAAGAAACCCTCCCGCCAGCAAGTTTATACCCTGCTTGTCCAGATCGGCCGCAAGGATGGAGACGGCCTGCCCGATGGCGCCACCGGTGCTGCGCTGATGATCTATGCCTCTGGCATTGATGAAGCTGAGGCGGTGCGGGAAACCGTGGCGATCCTTAAACAGGCAGACACGGCTCCGCTGGACGTGACCGGATACGGCACGCTGGAAGAGCGCGAGGCAGAAGGCCATGAGATCGGCGACGAGGAACGCGCCCTGATGCAGCGGGCGCTGGAGGAAAACGCGGTGATCGTTGCCCAGATGACCCCGTTCTTCGACGGCGAAGTACCGGTTTTCCATTAACCGCAAGCGTCAGTTCTGGCTGCCGAACCATTTGCGGTAGAGGGCGTCATAGCTGCCGTCCTCCTGCATCGTCAGAAGCGCCTGATTCACATCCTCTACCAGCGGCGATCCGGCCGGGAAGACCAGCCCGTAATTTTCGCGCAGGAACGGCTGGCCGATGGTCTGGCCGTATTCATGCCCGCCCTGCTGCTCGTAGAACTTCAGCACCGGAGCGTCAAAGACCACTGCCTTGATCTCAGAGGCTTCAAACGCAGCAAGCATCCCCTCAAGGCCGTCAAAGCCGACAAAATCGATCTCGCGCCGGTCGAGAAAACCGGCAGCGGTGGAGCCGCCGATGGTGCCGACGGATCTGCCATAGAGATCGTTGACCGAGTTCACAGAGCCGCTGATTGCTTCGACCGTCATCACCGCGGTGATCTTGGCAACAAAGATCGAGACGATGAACAGCGACGAGACAACCAGCACCACGCCGAACATGCGCCCGATCGGCGTGCGCGGCACCCGTTCCTCAAACCCGCCATTCACAACCAGGTTCAGCGCCCACCAAAAGGAGGGAAACCAGGCCTCCTTCAGGGGGCGGTCGAAATAGGGCTGGGCACGGCGTTCAAAGGTCCACATCATCATGCCGCCGCCGAACAGCAGCAGAAAGGCGATGCCGATGGCTGCGGCCAGATCCCAGGACAGCAGCGCCCGTAACAGGGACGGCTCGCGGATATCATCGGCCTGCACCATGATCTGCAGGCCGCTTTCGAAGATCGGATGGCTGAAGTCCATCTGGATCTCGCGGGAGGCCGTGATCGAGATGTTTGCCGCTGCCAGATCCGCGTCGCCATTGCGGACGCCGTCCAGCATCTCCGCAAAGCCGGAAGTGCGGTTGATGCGGTATTCCAGGTCCAGCCGCTCAGCCAGGATCTTGAACAGTTCCAGCGAGAACCCAGTGTCCTGTCCGTCTTCCTCCATGGAGAACGGCGGCCGGGTCACGGTGTTGACCGTCAGAACCTGCGCAGAGAGCAATTGCCCCCAAAGCACGAAAAGGGCAGCAGTAATCAGGCGGAAGTACAGCACGGAAACGCTCGGTTTGGCCTCTGACAGAGTTTCAACGTCCTTAGGCGGATCACCTTTTTCACGCAAGCGCTTTGGCGGCTGGGGCGGAATTGCCGCTGGGACTGTGTCCGGCGGGCAGCCGAAACGGTTTTTTTGGATTGTCTGACGGCCTCCGCTTGCCTGGCGTTGCCCTTCAAGTTCTTTACAGTTTCAGTGTCTTTGCTGTGAATTGCGCTGCGCCGCAATCCGGGCTAGGCCTGTGCCACCCGGAACCTGAGGAGCCCGTCAATGCCGCAAACCGATCCCGCCCGCCTGACCGCCGATCTGATCCGCTGCCCGTCGGTCACGCCGGAGGAGGGCGGCGCATTGGTTCTGCTGGAGACGCTGCTAACAGAGGCCGGGTTCACTTGCATCCGCACTGATCGCGGTGAGGTCAGCAACCTGTTTGCCCGCTGGGGGGCCAAGGGCCACGCCAAAACCTTCGGATTCAACGGCCACACCGACGTGGTGCCGCTAGGGGACGAAGCGGCCTGGACCATGCCACCTTTTGCTGCGGAGGAAAAGGACGGCTTCATGTACGGGCGCGGCGCCACCGACATGAAATCAGGAGTTGCGGCCTTTGCTGCCGCTGCCGTGGATTTTGTGCAGGACACCCCGCCGGACGGCGCCATCATTCTGACCATTACCGGCGACGAGGAAGGCGACGCGGTGGACGGCACAACTGCGCTGCTGGATCACATGGAGCGTGAGGGAGAACAGATGTCGGTCTGCCTGGTGGGCGAGCCGACCTGCCCCAATGAGATGGGCGATATGATCAAGATCGGCCGCCGCGGCTCGATGACAGCCTGGTTCACGGTGACCGGCGTGCAGGGGCATTCGGCCTACCCGCATCGTGCCAATAACCCGCTGAATGCAATGGCGCGGCTGATGGACAGGCTGGCTAGCCATGAGCTGGACCGGGGCACCGAGCATTTCGACGCCTCCACCCTCGCCGTGGTCACCATAGACACCGGCAACACCGCCACCAACGTGATCCCGGCGCAGGCAACCTCTGCCGTCAACATCCGCTTCAACGACGCCCATTCCGGCGCCAGCCTGACGGATTGGCTGCAGGGCGAGGCGGACAAGGTGGCGTCGGAATTCGGCGCCGAAATCAGCATGAAGGTGAAAATCTCCGGCGAGAGCTTCATCACCCCGCCGGGGCCGCTGTCTGATCTGGTTTCAAAAGCGGTCGAAGCGGAAACCGGCCGCAAGCCGGAGCTGTCGACAACGGGCGGTACATCGGATGCGCGTTTCGTGAAAAACCACTGCCCGGTGGTGGAGTTCGGCCTGGTTGGCAAGTCGATGCATCAGGTGGACGAACGGGTCGAGGTCGCTCAGATACACCAGCTGAAAGCCATCTATTCCCGCATCCTGCAGGACTATTTCGTATGAGCCTGAACATTTCGGTCACCGAGGATCTAGAGACATGCTTTGCCTTGCGCCACCAAGTGTTCGTGGAGGAACAAGGTGTGCCGGTGGAGGAGGAGCAGGACGACTTGGACGCCTCTGCCACCCATCTTCTGGCGCTGCAGGACGGTGCCCCGGTTGGGACGGCGCGGATTGTGTTCAATGGCAACACGGCCAAGATCGGCCGGGTTGGCGTGCTGGCCTCTACCCGCGGCACCGGGCTTGGCGCCAAATTGATTGAGGCTGCAGTGGATGCCGCCCGAGCACGTCCTGGCGTAACGAAGGCCATGCTTGGCGCGCAGATCCATGCGCTCGGGTTCTATGAAAAGCTTGGCTTCATGGCCTTTGGCCCGGTCTATGACGATGCCGGTATCGATCACCGGGACATGGTGCGCGATTTCACGTGAAACGCTCCCTGATCATCATGGTCAAGGAACCGTGCCCCGGGCGGGTCAAGACCCGGCTGGGCCGGGATATTGGCGTGATCCCGGCTACCTGGTGGTTCCGCCATCAGTCCGCCCGGCTGATCCGGCGCCTGCGCGACCCGCGCTGGCAGATTGTGCTGGCGGTGGCACCGGACCGGGCAGTTTCGTCCAAGGTTTGGCCAGCCGACTTGCCCCGCCTGCCGCAGGGAGGGGGCGATTTGGGGCAGCGCATGAAACGGATGCTTCAATCCGTGACCGGTCAAGTCTGCCTCATCGGCGCCGACATCCCCGGCATCACCCGGCCCCATATCACCTGCGCCTTTGCAGCTCTTGGCGATCACGATGCGGTATTCGGGCCGGCAGCGGACGGCGGCTATTGGCTGGTCGGCGCCAAACATCCCTCCCGCCTGCCGCAAGACATGTTCGAGTACGTCCGCTGGTCCACTGAACACGCCCTTGCCGACACGCTGCAAACCCTGCCCGGCTGGCGCATAGCGCTGACCGATACTCTGCAGGATGTCGACACCGTGGCGGACCTGCCGCGGCGCTAGCGCTTCGCTTTTCACCATGACGCCGCCCCCGCGCCATGCTACGCGGGAAGTATGAGCCGTATTCCCTCCAAGGCCGAAATCCTCGACTGGATCTCCGCCAACCCGACCCATACCTCCAAGCGCGACATCGCCAAGGCCTTTGGCATCAAGGGCGCCGACCGCATCGACCTCAAGCGCATCCTCAAGGAGCTGGAGGCCGAAGGGCATTTGCAAAAGCGCAAGAAGACCTACCGCGACCCGGACCAGCTGCCGCCGGTGACAGTGCTGCAGGTGAAGGCGCCGAACGAGGACGGCGACCTGTACGGACGGCCGCTGGAATGGCATGGCGAGGGCGTGGAACCCATCATCCTGATCCTGACCAAGGCGTCGGACCCGGCACTGGGAGAGGGCGACAAGATCCTCGTGAAGCTGCAGATGGTCCCGGATCAGGATCACAATTACGAGGCGCGCCTGATCCGCCGGATCGGAACAAACCCCAAGCGGGTGCTGGGCATCTTCCGTAAAGGATCCGAGGGCGGGCGGATCGTGCCGATCGACAAGGCTGCGTCGAATGAATGGATGGTGGCGCCGGACGCCATCAACGGCGCCCGGGACGGCGAACTGGTCGAAGCCGAACAGGCCGGCCCCAAGGGCCGCATGGGCCTGCCGCGTGCGCGTATCGTGGAACGGCTGGGCGACCCGACGGCGCCCAAGGCAGTGTCGCTGATCGCCATTCACCAGCACGGCATTCCAGACCACTTCCCCGATCCTGTGATGGCAGAGGCCGATGCCGCCAAGCCAGTGGGATTGAAGGGCCGCGAGGACCTGCGCGAACTGCCGCTGGTCACCATTGACCCGGCGGACGCGCGCGATCATGACGACGCGTGTTATGCCCACGCCGACGACGACCCGAAGAACCCGGGCGGTCATGTGGTCTGGGTAGCAATTGCCGATGTCGCCGCCTATGTGCGCCCCGGCTCAGCATTGGACCGTGAGGCGAAGAAGCGCGGCAACTCCAGCTACTTCCCCGACCGGGTGGTGCCGATGCTGCCGGACCGGCTGTCAGGTGACCTGTGCAGCCTGCACGAGGGTGTGCCGCGGGCCTGTATCGCGGTGCGGATGCAGGTGGATGCAGAAGGCAACAAGCTGGCGCACAAATTCGTGCGCGGGCTGATGCAGTCAGTGGCATCGCTCAATTACGCCGAGGTCCAGGAGGCGCAGGACGGCAGTCCGAACGACAAGACCGCGCCGCTGCTGGATGATGTGATCAAGCCGCTGTTTGCCGCATATAAGGCTCTAACAAGGGCAAGAGCCGCGCGCGAGCCGCTGGATCTGGACCTGCCCGAACGCAAGATCGTGCTGGATGACGACGGCCATGTCACCTCGGTCGCCTTCCGTGACCGGCTGGACGCGCACAAACTGATCGAGGAGTTCATGATCCTCGCCAATGTCTCTGCGGCTGAAACACTGATCAAGAAGCGTTCGCCCTTGCTGTTCCGGGTGCACGAGGAACCGGCGCAGGAGAAGCTGGAGGCGTTGCGCGAAACCGCCCAGGCGGCGGGCCTCAGCCTGGCCAAGGGGCAGGTGCTGCAAACCCGGCACCTGAACGCGCTGCTGAACCAGGCCGCGGGCACGGATGATGCGGAGCTGATCAATATCTCCACCCTGCGGTCGATGCAGCAGGCCTATTACAATCCGGAGAACTTCGGGCATTTCGGCTTGGCGCTGCGCAACTACGCGCACTTCACCTCGCCGATCCGCCGTTATGCCGACCTGATCGTGCACCGCTCGCTGGTCTCCTCGCACGGCTGGGGCGACGACGGGCTGGATGAGGCCCAAATCGAGCGGTTGGAAGATACTGCCACCCATATCTCGGATACCGAGCGGCGCTCGATGATTGCGGAGCGGGACACCACAGACCGCTATCTGGCCTCCTACCTCAGCGAACGGGTGGGCAATGAATTCGAAGGCCGGATCAGCGGCATTGCCCGCTTTGGCGCCTTTGTGAAGCTGGATGAAACCGGCGCCGATGGTCTGGTGCCGGTGCGGTCCATCGGGCGGGAGTTCTTTCATTTCGACGCCCAGTCCGGAACGCTGACCGGGGCTGACACTGGTATGACCCTGACGATTGGACAGAGGGTGACGGTGCGGCTGACCCAAGCCGCGCCTGTCACCGGCGGGCTGGAGCTGGAGCTGCTGGCGCTGGACGAAGTGCCGATGCCCGCTGGCGGAGGCCCGCGCGGCCGCCGCAGCCCGGCTGGCCGGACAGTGAAACGCAAGGCAGCTAAATCCAAGCACAAGGCCGCCAAGGTGAAGCGTAAGGTGGAACGCAAGCGGCGGAAATAGACGCCTGTCCTTGCAGGGACAGGCTGGTGTTCTCCTACGCCGGAATATCCAGCGGCGCGCGGATCTTGTAAGTCAGCGCCCGCTTGATCAGCCAACCGTGGCGGAGCGGCTCCACTTGCTGCGGATCGTCGAACAGCACCGCGCGGGTGCCTTCGAACCGGTCCCAGGCCGGGAAGGCCGCGGCAAACTCCGGGATCAGGCGGCTTTGGCAATGCACAAAGAGCGCAAAGCGCGCGCCCTTCGGCACCCCCAGCCGGATGGTGGAACCCGCCTTGGTCTCAGGCATGATGTAGGATGGCTGGCCCCAGCGCAGCACTTCCTCCACCCGCCCGGCTTCCGGTGTTTCAGCGGCGGTGTCAAAAATCAGCTGCCGGAGCCGCAGCAGCCCTTCCCGCGCCAGCGGGTCAGAGACCGCAAAGCCGGCCTCGACCTCCGGGGTAACAAAAGCAGGTTTCATGGCAGGGGCACCGTTTCGGATACACGGCTCAGATAAGCACACAGAATCTTGTAATCGCGCAAGCGTTTGCTGACCACCGAACCATCAGAGGTGTGCAGCATGGAGATCAGAAACGGCGCCACGCTCATATCCGCTGAGGTGATCCGCTCCCCCATCAGGAACGGGCGTTCACTGGCAAGCGCGGCGATGGGTTCCAGGTCCTGCTCCAGCCGGTGCATTCGCTCCGCTTCGGTAAAACGGGCGAGGCCCTGCCAGTGCAGCCCGGCCTGGACTTCCTTTCTGACCGGGGCGCTGATCTCTTCGCGCATGGGTTCTGGAACCGGCTGAAAGATCTGATCCCGCACCTCGGGCCAGACCGCATCGTCATTCCAGCGCATCTGCAGCAAGTGCAGGCCAAGGTGGTATTCCGCCAGCCGGACCCAGGCGCGGGCGTGGGCGCGAGCTGCAGAATCCAGATCTGCGTCAAAATCGGCACCCTGCCCTTCCAACCAGTCGCGGATGCCGTCGCTGTCGGCGATCCGGCCGTCCGGGGTTTCCAGGACTGGCAGCTTCCGGTGCGGCATTTCAGTGGGATCCAGCATATCGCTGCGCTGCCAGGGCTGGCCGGACAGTTCCAGCATCATTGCAGCTTTGATGCAAAAGGGGCTCATGCTGAACAACCCGAAGCCCTTGGGGAAGGTGAGGAGGGAAAGCATTTGTCAAATCCTGTTCGTTGCGTTTGCCCGCCCTTCTCTAAACCCGCCTGATGACAAATAATGTCATTAGCGCATAGGATAGTCAGGCATGTCCCGAACCCACCGCCTCTTTCAGCTGATGCAGGCCCTGCGCCTGGGGCCCGGCCCGCATACTGCGGCCCGGCTGGGGGAGGAACTGGGCGTGTCGGCCCGCAGCATCCACCGCGACATCGCCACCCTGCGCGAGATGGGGGCGGTGATTGACGGCGAGGCGGGCTACGGCTTTACCCTTATTGAAGACAATGCGCTGCCGCCGATGGGTTTCCGCGACACGGAGCTGGAGGCGCTGGTGCTGGGCCTACGGGAAGTGGAGCTGATCGGCGACCCGGAGCTGGCCACCGCGGCCTCTGAAGCCCTGCGCAAGCTGCAGGCGCGGCTGCCGCCGAGGCAGGCACACCGTCTGCGCCATGCGGTGCTGGCGCCCTACCGGTTCGAACGCCCGATTCCTCCAGCAATCCCTGCACAAGACCTGCGCCAGGCAGCCTGGGACGAGGTGGAGGTGCGGTTTGGCTACACTGACGGGTACGGCGCGGTGACCGTACGGCAGGTGAAACCGCTGAGCGTGGTGTATTTTGACCGCTCCACCGTGCTGATCGCCTGGTGCTGCCTGCGTCTGGCGGTGCGGGTGTTCCGGCTGGACCGGATGCGTGGCCTGCAAGTGACGGATCAAAGCTTTCGTCCGCACCGGGTGCCCATGCTGCGCGACGCCCTGGACCAGCTGCGCCAGGAACACAGGCAGGAGCAGCGGCAGTAGGGATGGCAGGCGGCGCCCCGCATACGCCGTTACTGGCCTCTTTACCCGGACCGCGCTACCGCTAGATTGGGGCTGAGCAGTGAATAACGAGGTGCATCATGCGCAAATGGGTTGCCGTGTCGCTGGTGGCAGGCGGAGCAATGGCGGCAGAAGCCGCGCCAAACAAATCCCTGGGTGCCGGCGAGCAGCCAGGGGCCGTAACGCAAGAGGGGCAAGATGAAGGCTATCAGCTGGCGTCTGCCACATCCTTGAGACCTGCCGCCAGGCCAGCCGCGCTCCAGCAAGCCGCGGTGGAACAGGCTGCAGCTGAAGTCAGCTTCAAAGACTGGATCACGGAATTCAAAGACCGCGCAGGGGCACAAGGGATCAGTGCGCCGGTGCTGGACAGTGCCTTTGACGGCGTGAGCTATGATCCCGAAGTGATCCGCCGCGACCGCAACCAGTCGGAGTTCACCAAGACGATCTGGGACTACCTGGACAGCGCCGCCTCGGACCTGCGGGTGAAGAACGGCAAGGCAGCGCTGCGCGACCAGCAGGCCCGGCTGGATCCGATCGAGGCAAAATACGGCGTCGAGAAAGAGATCGTGGTGGCGATCTGGGGGCTGGAAAGCAGCTTTGGCACCTTTCGCGGCAAGATGGACGTGATCCGGTCACTGGCGACCTTGGCCTTTGACGGGCGGCGCGGCGCGTTCTTTGAAGACCAATTGATTGCCGCGCTGAAGATTCTGCAGGCCGGCGATGTTGCCGCCCGCAAAATGACCGGAAGCTGGGCTGGGGCGATGGGGCATACACAGTTCATCCCCACGTCCTATCTGGACTATGCGGTGGATTTCACCGGTGACGGCAAACGGGACATCTGGTCGGACAACCCGGCTGATGCGCTGGCGTCTACTGCCGCGTATCTGAAGCAGTTCGGCTGGGTGAAAGGTCAGCCTTGGGGGGTGGAAGTGACCCTGCCCAAGGGGTTTGATTACACCCTGGCTGATCGCGACATCGAGAAATCGCCGGCAGAATGGGCAGCGCTCGGCATCAAGGGGCTGGATGGGCGTGCGGTGAAGGATTATGGGCCTGCCTCAATCCTGCTGCCTGCGGGCAGTGAGGGCGCGGCCTTCATGATATTCCAAAACTTCGCTGTGCTGGAACGCTACAACACAGCGGATGCCTATGTGATCGGGGTCGGGCATCTGGCGGACCGGATCAAGGGCGGTTCGCCGATCAAGGCGAATTGGCCACGCGGTGACCGGGCGCTGACGCTGTCCGAACGGGAGGAGATGCAAGAGCGGCTGACTAGCGCCGGTTTCGACACAGGCGGTATCGACGGCAAGATCGGGCCCAAGACCATCGGGGCGGTGCGCGCCTATCAGGTGGCAAACGGGCTGACGCCGGATGGCTATGCCTCGCTGCATCTGTTGCAGCGTCTGCGGTAGCAGCGGCGGAGCGGCCAGCCCCTTCATTGGACAGGGACCAATCGCACGCGGATTGACATCAGCAAAAAATTAAGGCCCCGCAGTGCGGGGCCTTCTTTGTTGAATGTTCTTTGCGGTGATCAGCTGGGAGACATCCCGCGCAGGCGCTCGGAGCGGCGGCGCAGCATTTCCACCGTGGCCAGCAGCATAATGGAGATCGCCACCAGGATTGTCGCCACCGCCAGGATGGTCGGCGAGATCTGCTCGCGCAGGCCGATAAACATCTGCCAGGGCAGCGTCTTTTGCCCGGCCGAGCCGACAAACAGCACCACAACCACTTCGTCGAAGGAGGTGATGAAGGCAAACAGGCCGCCCGAAATCACCCCCGGCAGGATCAGCGGCATTTGCACCCGGAAGAAGGTAGTGACCGGATCGGCACCCATATTGGCCGCGGCGCGGGTCAGCGAACGGTCAAAGCCCACCAGCGTCGCCGTCACAGTGATGATCACGAAGGGGATGCCCAGTGCGGCATGCGCCAGAACCACGCCGATGTAGGTCCCCTGCAGGCCGATGCGGCTGTAGAAGAAGTACATGCCGGCCGCGGAGATGATCAGCGGCACAATCATCGGCGAGATCAGGATCGCCATGATCGCCCGGCGGAACGGTACATGCGGCTGGCTGAGGCCGATGGCGGCCAGCGTGCCGAAGGTGACCGAAACGATGGTCGCCATCGGCGCGATCTTGAGCGAGTTCCACATCGCAGACTGCCAGGAGTCATTGTTGAAGAAATCGCGGTAGTGCTTCAGCGAGTAGCCTTCCGGGTCCAGCCGCAGCATTTCCGGCGTGAAGGTGAAGAAGTCCTGCGCGTTGAAGCTGAGCGGGATAATCACCACGATCGGTGCGATCAGGAAGAAGAAGACCAGCCCGCAGATCACCCGGAAAGTGTAGTGCCAGGTGCGCTGGCCAACGGTCGCATAAGGAGGAAGTGCGCTCATATCGGTTATCCCAGCTTAACGTTGTCGATGCCGACGACCTTGTCGTAGACCCAGTAGAGGAGCAGGACGACCGCCAGAAGGATTGCGCCTAGCGCCGCACCCAGACCCCAGTTGCCGGACGTCGAGATGTGGTAGGCAATCAGGTTGGAGATGAAGGTGCCTTTGGTGCCGCCGACCAGGGCCGGAGTGATGTAGTAGCCCACGGCCAGGATGAAGACGAGGATCGAGCCTGCGCCGATGCCCGGCACGGTCTGTGGGAAGTAGACCCGCCAGAAGGCTGTCCAGTCAGTTGCGCCCAGCGATTTGGCGGCGCGCAGGTAGGACGGGTTGATGGTCTGCATGACCGAGTACATCGGCAGGATCATGAACGGCAGCAGGATGTGCGTCATCGCGATAATGGTGCCGAGTTCGTTGTTGATCAGAACCAATCGGTTTGCATCATCCACAAGCCCGATCCAGACCAGGGTATCGTTGATCACGCCCTGCTGCTGCAGCAGGATCTTCCAGGCGGAGGTCCGCACAAGGAGAGAGGTCCAGAAGGGCAGCAGCACCAGGATCAGCAGCAAGTTCGCCTTGCGTGCCGGCAGGTTGGCCAGAATCCACGCGACAGGGTAGCCCAGCAGGATGCAGCTGAAGGTGATGATCAGGGACATCCGCATGGTGCGGATCAGCATGGTGTTGTAGATCCGCTCGTTCTCGGGCCGGATTTCCGGGCCTTCAGCGCCCAGCTGCATATCGACGGCGTTCAGGAAGTAGCCGGATGTTACGGAGCCGGAATAGGTCTTGATGGTGCGCCACAGCTCAACGTCACCCCAGCCATCGTCGATCTCGATCAGCTTTTCACGGAACGGACCGTCTGCAGCGAGATTCCATTTGCTGACCTTGCGGCCCGATTTGCGGAACACAGAGGACACGCCCGGGTTTTCATAGTTCAGGCGTTTGGCGACCTTGGTGTGGGTTTTCTCGCGGGCTGCGATCTGGAGATCAGCGGCCATGGCAGCAAAAACTGCCTCTTCAGGCAGCTGCCCCGACGCAGGGTCCCAGTCCGCCAGCGCTTCGACCGTTTGGGGCAACGTGTCCTGGACGATCCGGTTCTCCACCGAGCGGAACAGCATATCAGCCACCGGCAGGATGAAGGTCACAAGGATGAACAGCAGGAGCGGCGCAATCAGCATCAGCGCGCGCAGCTTCTGCATCCGCAGTGCCCGCGCCAGGCTGCGCTTCAGCGGCGTGCCGTCCGCGGCCAGCACCGGGCCGGATTGGGTGATATCACTCATTGGGTTCCCCGTCGGGTCTTTATTTTTTTGGGCAGGGGGCCTGGACGCAGCAGGCCCCTTGCAATCTTGGAAGGGTCAGATTACTTGGCCAGCCATGCCTGGAACTTGGCGTCCAGATCATCGCGGTTGTCGGCCCACCATTCGTAGTCATAGGTGTGGACGTTGCTCGCGTTTGCCGGATCGGTCGGCATGTGAGGCGCCATCTCGATGCCCAGTTCGGCGTGCTTGCCGACCAGCGGCGCCGAAGAGGCACGGGCCGGGCCGTAGGAGATGTAAGCTGCCTGGTCAGCCAGTCGCTGGGTGTCGGTGGCGAACTTCAGGAAGTCCATCACGCGCGCCTTGCGGTCTGCGGGCAGGCCAGCTGGCACAATCCAGCCGTCGAGGTCGAAGGACTGCATGTCCCAGAGCATGCCGATCGGCTGGCCCTGCTCGGCAATTGCAGAGAACAGGCGGCCGTTGAAGGTCGAGCCCATCACCACTTCGCCGTCGGCGAGCAGCTGCGGGGTTTCCGCGCCAGCGGTCCACCAGACCACCTGGTCCTTGATGGTGTCGAGCTTGGCCAGCGCCTGCTCCACACCTTCGTCAGTGCCCAGCACGTCATAGATTTCGTCCTTGGCCACGCCGTCGCAGTACAGCGCCCATTCCATGTTGTCGATCGGGCGCTTCTGCAGCGAACGCTTGCCCGGATACTTTTCTGTGTCGAAGATCGCGCAGACCGAGTCCGGCGCGTCGATCAGGTCGGTGCGGTAGCCGAAGGTGGTCGAATAAACAATCTGCGGCACAAAACAGTCGCTGACGATCAGGTCGCCGAAGTCTTCGCTGGCCGGGGTTCCATCAGGTGCGGCAGCCAGGTCCTCGTCATGGTTGATTTCTTCCGCCAGGCCTTCGTCGCAAAGGCGCATGGAGTCGGAAGCAACAACGTCAACCAGATCCCAGGTCACATTGCCGGCTTCGTTCATCGCGCGGATCTTGGCCACGGCTTCGGCCGAGCTTTCGTCCCAGACCACTTTCACGTCGGGGTTAGCGGCCAGATAGGGCTCAACGTAAGCCTTGTGCTGGCTGGTCTGGTATGCGCCGCCCCAGGACACCAGGGTCAGCTCATTGGCCATTTCCTCGGCAAAAGCCGAAGGGGCGCAAAGGGCGGTGGTCATCGCCAGTGCAGACAGTTTGCTGAGTTTCATAGAGAGTCTCTCCTTGTTGAATTTCACATAAGTGAAGCCCCCGGTCGTTCTTCTGCCGGGGGTTCGGCGCGCGCGGATCAGGCGTCCAGCGCGCGGCAGTCTTCCGGCAGCCAGCCGATTTCGATCTGCTGACCGGGCTGGAGTCGGACTTGGTCCGGGGCGTTGCGGGTTTTGATGATGAACTCATCATTGCCGGCCACCCGCAGACGGGTGCGGAAGATGTCGCCCATATAGATGAACTCCAGGACTTCCGCCTTGAGGGTATGCACGCCTTCCCGCAGGCGGCTCTTGTTGTATTCCACCCTTTCCGGACGGATCGACACGCGGGTGCGCTCGCCGGGGCGGGAGACGTTGACCGGCTTGCAATCGATCAGTTCGCCATCGTCGAGCTGCACCAGCGCCCGGTCGCCCTTAATCTCTTTGATGGTACCTTCGAGCGTGTTGTTTTCACCAATGAACTGGGCCACGAAGCTGTTTTCCGGGCTTTCGTACAACTGGTCCGGCGGCGCGATCTGCTGGATGCGGCCGTCGTCGAAGACGGCAACACGGTCCGACATGGTCAGCGCTTCGGTCTGGTCGTGGGTCACATAAACCACGGTAATTCCCAGACGGTGGGCCAGATGGGTGATTTCGAACTGCATTTTTTCGCGCAGCTGCTTGTCGAGCGCGCCCAGCGGTTCGTCCATCAGCACCAGCTCGGGTTCGAACACCAGCGCCCGGGCCAGCGCGATCCGCTGCTGCTGGCCGCCCGAAAGCTGTGCCGGGCGGCGGCCGCCGAAGGCGCCCATTTCCACCATGTCCAGCGCCCGCTTCACCTTTTCCTCGCGCTCGGATTTGCCCATTTTGCGGACTTCCAGCGGGAAGGAGAGGTTTTCCGCAATCGTCATGTGCGGAAACAGCGCATAGTTCTGGAACACCATGCCAATGCCGCGCTTGTGCGGCGGAATGTTGTTGATGGATGTCCCGTCCAAGCGGATGTCGCCATGGGTGGCGGTTTCAAAACCAGCCAGCATCATCAGGCAGGTGGTTTTCCCGGACCCGGACGGGCCAAGCATGGTCAGAAATTCGCCCTTGGGCATGGTGAGGTTGAGATCTTTGACAACGAGATTTTCGCCATCGTAGCTCTTTTGGACACGTTCGAATTCAACGAACGCATCAACGTTTGACGCATCAGCCAAAGCAGGCTCCCCGTAGTTTGTCATTCCGGCAGATTTGCTCTGCACTTATTTGAAGTTAATCACACCAACGCTACCAAGCGCTAGATATGAAAAAAATATTCTTTCACCGGTAATCGTACGAAATTCATATTTCGGCCGCCTTCCGGTGGCGGAGAATATCCCAACGGAACCGTAGTCCCAATCTGAACCCCGGGATCGGACTTTTTGCGACGCCTCCATGACATTTTGCGCCGACTTCAGCGGGAATTCAGCCAAAACCGACCGTTTCACCGCAAGAACCGAAAAGAAAAGGTCCGGCAATATTATTGCCGGACCCTGGTGAGTCGCCCTTTGTCAGTGTCCTGGACAGAAATCAGGCACTGTGCAGCAGGTCCTGATTTTTCAGTTCCGCGTAGCATTCATCCAGCGACTTGACCGCCCGCTCGATCAGCACGTCAATCTGCTCCGGCGTGATCACCAGCGGCGGCGAGATGATCATCCGGTCGCCGACATGGCGCATGACCAGATTGTTGGCAAAGCAGCGTTCGCGGCAAATATAGCCGACGGTGCCGGCCTCAGATGCAAATGCGGCGCGCGTTTCCTTGTTGGGGGTCAGCGCAATCGAACCCATCATGCCGACTATCTTGGCCTCACCCACCAGCGGATGATCGGCAAGCGCTTCCCATTTCTGTTTCAGATACGGGGCTGCCACATTGCGCACATGGCCCAGGATGTTTTCCTCTTCCAGGATGCGCAGGTTTTCCAGCGCCACCGCTGCCGCCACCGGGTGTCCCGAATATGTGTAACCATGATTGAACTCGTCGCTTGCGATTACCGAGGCAATTTCATCGCTGACAATCGAGCCGCCGATCGGCGCGTAGCCAGAGCTGAGGCCCTTGGCGATAGTCATGATGTCGGGGCGAATGTTCAGAGTTTCGCAACCGAACCAGTTGCCGGTGCGCCCGAAACCGCAGATTACCTCATCCGCGATCAGCAAAATCTCATACTTGTCGCAGATCCGCTGGATTTCCAGCCAGTAGCTGTCCGGAGCCACGATCACCCCGCCGGCACCCTGCACCGGCTCGGCGATGAAAGCCGCAACGCGGTCTTCGCCCAGCTCCAGGATCGCCTCTTCCAGTTCGCGCGCACGCTGCAGGCCGAAGTCCTCCGGCGGCATGTCGCCGCCTTCGGCCCACCAGTTGGGCTGGTTGATATGGTGGATATCCGGAATCGGCATACCGCCCTGGGCGTGCATGCCACTCATGCCCCCCAGGGAGCCGCTGCCGACAGAGGAGCCGTGATAGGCATTCTTGCGGCTGATGATGACCGATTTCGACGGCTTGCCCTTCAGCGCCCAGTAATGGCGCACCATGCGGATGTTGGTGTCATTGGCCTCGGAGCCGGAGCCGGCAAAGAACACATTGTTCAGGTCGCCCGGTGCCAACTCGGCGATCTTGGCCGCCAGCGCGATGGCCGGCACGTGAGTCGTCTGGAAGAAGGTGTTGTAATAGGGCAGCTCGCGCATCTGGCGGGCAGCCACTTCGGCCAGCTCTTCACGGCCATAGCCGATGTTGACACACCACAAGCCCGCCATCGCATCGAGGATCTGATGCCCTTCGCTGTCGGTCAGATGCACGCCGTCGGCGCGGGTGATGATGCGCGCGCCCTTTTGCGACAGCTCGCCATTGGCAGTGAAAGGATGCATGTGGTGGGCAGCGTCCAAGGCCTGCAGCTCGGCCGTTGGCATGTGGTTGGTGATCACGGTCATGAGACTCGCTCCTGAGAATAACTGATTGGCACCAGAATATGATCAAATTCTCAGGTGTCAATCGAATCAGTTACCGGCCCGCAGACCCTGAACCACATGCTCCATGCCCTCAAAGACGTCCCGCTCCATCGCCAAAGCGGCCATTTCCGGATCCTGCCGCCGCAGCGCATCGAGGATGTCCTTGTGCCGGTCCGGAAAGCTCTGGGTGCCAAGCCGACCGCTGACCACTCGCAGCGAGGGCCCAAAGCGCAGCCAGAGACGGTCGGCAATGTCGCTGAGAATGGGCGCATTAGCGTGGGCGTAAAGCGCCGTATGGAAGCTGTAGTTCTGCACCAGATAGCCAGCAACATCGCCGGTCGCGATTGCCTTATCCAGCGCGTTGTCGATGGTCACAAGCTCCTCGATATCCGCTGTGTCAATTCGCATCGTTGCCCGGCGCGCAAGTTCACACTCAATTGTTTTTCTTGCAAAAATAAGCTCCTCCAGGTCCTGCGGCCCCAATAGCGGCACCGACACCCGACGGTTGCCCTGGAACATCAGCGCCCCATCGGAAATCAGCCGCCGGATCGCCTCGCGCACCGGCGTCATGCCGGCCTCCAGCGTTTCGACCAGACCTTGGATTGTCACGGCCTGGCCAGGCACCAGTTCGCCGAACAGAATCTGTGCCCTCAGCTTCTGATAAACGATCTCATGCGCGGGCAGTTTCGCCGGGTTTTCCTGCGCCGCTGCGGGGGGCGAAGTGGTCTCTGTCACCTGGGGGTTTCCTCCTCGATTTTGGCCAGCTTGCACCATCCTGAGCCAAGTGAAAACATAAAGAGTATTGCCGAATGCGGCAAAACTTGATCAAATCCATTCACAGCCGGACCTGGAAGCCGGCATGCACAGGGAGAATTTCATGACACTTAAAACGATGACCATGACCGCCGTCGTTGCACTTGGCACGGCAGCCGCTGCGACGGCGGAAGAGGTGCGCGTCTACAACTGGTCGGACTATATCGACGAAGGCCTGCTGGAGAAGTTCGAGAAAGAAACCGGTATCGACCTGATCTATGACGTCTTCGACAGCAACGAGGTTCTGGAGACCAAGATGCTGGCAGGCGGCTCGGGCTATGATGTGGTGGTCCCGACCGGCTCCTTCATGGCGCGCCAGATCCAGGCCGGCGCCTTCCAGAAGCTGGACCCGTCGAAGCTGCCGAACAAAGAGAACATGTGGGACGCGATCGAGGAGCGCACCGCAAAGTATGACCCCGGCAATGAATACTCCATCAACTACATGTGGGGCACCACCGGCATAGGAGTGAACGTTGCCAAAGTGAAGGAAGTTCTGGGCGACAACGCCCCTATCGACTCGCTGGAGCTGGTGTTCAACCCGGCCAACATGGAAAAGCTCGCGAGCTGCGGCGTGCATTTCCTGGATGCCCCGGATGAAATGATCCCGGCGGCGCTGAAATACATCGGCGAAGACCCAAACAGCATGGATGCCGATGTTGTCGAGAAAGCCGAGCCGGTGCTGCTGGCTGTTCGCCCGTACATCACCAAGTTCCACAGTTCCGAATACATCAACGCTCTTGCCAATGGCGATATCTGCGTGGCTTTCGGCTGGTCCGGCGACATCCTGCAAGCGCGTGACCGAGCTGCGGAAGCGGATAATAATGTTGAGATCGAATACAACGCGCCAAAGGAAGGCGCGCTGATGTGGTTCGACCAGATGACAATTCCGGTCGATGCCCCGAACCCGGATGGTGCCCATAAATTCCTGAACTTCATCATGGATCCGGAAAACATGGCCGCGGCGTCCAACTATGTCTACTACGCCAACGGCAACAAGGCCTCGCAGGAATTCCTAGAAGAGGATGTGATCGGCGATCCCGCGATCTATCCCAACGAAGAGACTGTCAAGAACCTGTACATCAAGGAAGGCTACCCGCCGAAAGTACAGCGCACCGCCACCCGCATGTGGACCAAGATCAAGTCCGGCACCTAATCAGCCGTACCTGACTCGCGGGGCGCAATGCCGCCCCGCTCCTCCCAACGCGCCTGGGTTTTCCACGCGCGGCCATCCCAATCATCCCCGCGACACTTCGCAGAAGAGGCCCGGCTTGACTGCTTCCGTATTCGAACCCTGGAACGATCCTGAGGCTAAGCCCTTGATCCACTTTCAGAACGTCACCAAGCGCTATGGCGAGTTCACCGCCATCGACAACCTGACCATCGACATATACGAGCGGGAATTCTACGCGCTCCTGGGTCCGTCTGGCTGCGGGAAAACCACGCTGATGCGAATGCTGGCCGGGTTCGAGACACCGACTGAAGGCAAGATTTTTCTGGCCGGGCAGGACATTGCTCCGGTACCTCCGAACAAACGCGCCGTGAACATGATGTTCCAGTCCTACGCGCTGTTCCCGCATCTTTCGATCTGGGAAAACATCGCCTTTGGCCTGAAGCGCGAAAGGATGCCCAAGCACGACATCAACGACCGCGTTGAGGAGATGCTGCGGCTGACCCGGTTGGAGAAGTTCGCCCGCCGCAAGCCGCACCAGATTTCCGGCGGCCAGCGCCAGCGCGTTGCCCTGGCCCGTTCGCTCGCGAAACACCCGAAACTGCTGCTGCTCGACGAACCTCTGGGTGCGCTGGACAAGAAACTGCGCCAGGACACTCAGTTTGAACTGATGGACATTCAGGAGAAAACCGGCACCACCTTTGTGATTGTGACCCACGATCAGGAAGAGGCGATGACCGTGGCTTCACGGGTCGCGGTGATGGATCACGGAAAAATCATCCAGGTGGCGACGCCGGACCGGATCTATGAAAACCCGAATTCCGTCTATGTGGCGGATTTCATCGGCGACGTGAACCTGATTGAAGGCACCGCCAAGCTCAATGGCAGCGAAGCTTACGCCATGTCCTGGCACGAAGGCCACGCGCCCCTGACGGTAAAGTCGCCAGTTGCATTTTCCGACGGGCAGAAATGCCATCTGGCAATCCGGCCGGAAAAGGTCTCGATCAGTGCCGAAAAACCGGCGGACGCGGACAATGCCGTTCAGGGCCGCATTCTGGATATCGCCTACCTCGGAAATATTTCCACTTACCACGTAGAGCTGCCCACCGGCGCGGTGATAAAGGCACAGACCGCCAACACCCGCCGCATCGCCCGCCGGGCCTTCACTTGGGAAGACACTGTCTGGCTGTCCTGGACTGCCACGGCAGGCGTTCTGCTGGCAGACTGATGCGCCGCTTTATTCTGATTGCCATCCCCTATGTCTGGCTTCTGGCACTTTTCCTTGTGCCCTTTGCCATTGTTCTGAAAATATCCTTGTCGGACGCCGCGATTGCCCGCCCGCCCTACTTCCCGCAGTTCGACTGGGCCGAAGGCATCGCAGCCTTCATCGCAGAACTGGACTTTGAGAACTTCGTCTGGCTGACCGAAGACGATCTTTATTGGAAAGCCTACCTCAGCTCTGTGAAAATCGCGGTCATCTCGACCTTCTTCACCCTGCTGGCCGGCTATCCGATTGCCTATGGAATGGCGCGCGCGCCGGAGGAATGGCGCCCGACCCTGATGATGCTGGTGATCCTGCCCTTCTGGACCTCTTTCCTGATCCGCGTTTATGCGTGGATGGGGATCCTGTCGAACGAGGGCTTTCTCAATCAGTTCCTGATGTGGATCGGCGTGATTTCCGAACCGCTGACCATCCTCAACACCAACTCCGCAGTCTATATCGGCATCGTCTATACCTACCTGCCGTTCATGATCCTGCCGGTCTATTCGGCGCTGGAACGGCTGGACGGCTCGCTGATCGAGGCTGCCGAGGACCTTGGATGCTCGCGCCTGACGGCCTTTTGGCTGGTAACCGTGCCGCTCTCCAAGAACGGCATCATCGCCGGCAGTTTCCTGGTCTTCATCCCGGTGCTGGGCGAATTCGTAATCCCGTCTCTGCTGGGAGGCTCTGATACGCTGATGATCGGCAAGGTTCTGTGGGAGGAGTTCTTCTCCAACCGCGACTGGCCAGTGGCATCCGCAGTAGCGGTGGTTCTGCTGCTGCTCCTGGTGATCCCGATCGTGCTGTTCCAGCGCAACCAGCAGAAACAGCAGGAGGCAGAGCAATGAACCGTATGAGCTGGTTTAACGCCGTATCGCTGACCCTCGGGTTCGCTTTCCTTTACATCCCGATGGTGATCCTGGTGATCTTCAGCTTCAACGAAAGCAAGCTGGTCACCGTCTGGGCCGGGTTCTCAACCAAGTGGTATGGTGAACTGCTGCAGAACGAGGCGTTTCTTAATGCGGCCTGGGTGACCATCAAGGTGGCGGTGTTCTCCTCCACCATGGCCACCGTGCTGGGCACCATCGCCGCCTATGTGCTGGTGCGCGGCGGGCGGTTCATGGGGCGGACGCTGTTCTCCGGCATGATCTATGCGCCGCTGGTGATGCCCGAAGTCATCACCGGCCTGTCGCTGCTGCTGTTGTTCATCGGCATCGGCCTGGACCGCGGCGTACTGACGATTGTTCTAGCACATACCACCTTCTCGATGTGCTATGTGTCGGTTGTAGTTTCCTCCCGGCTGGTGACCTTTGACCGTTCGCTAGAGGAAGCCGCTCTGGACCTGGGCTGCTCCCCGGCGGAGGCGTTCCGGCTGGTCACCCTGCCGATCATTGCCCCTGCGGTGATTTCCGGGTGGCTTCTCGCCTTTACCTTGTCGCTCGATGACCTGGTGATTGCCTCCTTTACCTCCGGCCCCTCGGCCACCACTCTGCCGATCAAGATCTTCTCGGCCGTGCGCCTGGGTGTCAGCCCGGAAATCAACGCGCTGTCGACGATCATGATCTCGATCGTCACCGTGGGCGTCATCACCGCCTCGCTGGTGACCAAGCATCAGGTGGCCCGCCAGAAGCGCGAGGAACAGGCCGCGGTGCGCACCTGATGCGCCGGATCTTCTCCGGCTATGCCTATGGTCCCGGCCCGCGCAGCAACTGCTGGTGGGACGAGACCATCGCGGCACCTGATTGGCCGGTTCTTGAAGGAGAAACCGTTTCCGATGTTGCCATCATCGGCGGCGGTTTCACGGGCTTGTCAGCAGCCCTGCACCTAGCCGAAAGCGGGACCTCCGTTGCCCTGCTGGAAGCTGAGACACCGGGCTGGGGCGCGTCCGGGCGCAACGGCGGGTTCTGCTGCCTTGGCGGTTCGAAACTCTCCGGCAGCGCAATGCGCAGGCTGTTCGGCAGTTCCGCCGCAGGTACCTATGAGGCCAGCGAAAAGGCTGCGGTGCACCTTGTGCACGAGTTGCTCTCCAACCGCGGCATTGCGGCCGACACCCACTCCCGCGGGGAAACGCAGCTGGCACACAGCGAGAAAGCTGCGCGCCGCCTGTCCGCACAGGCCAAAGAACTGCAAAGGACGGGTGAAGAGGTGGAATTTCTTACCCGCCACCAGTTGTCGGACCAAGGTCTGAACGGCAGTTTCCATGCCGCGCTGACGAAACCGGAGGGCTTTGCCCTGAACCCGCGCAAATACCTGTTCGGCCTGGCTGCCGCTGCCGGGAAGGCAGGCGCCAGACTGTTTCAGAACAGCCCCGCGCTATCTGTGAAACAGGCGGCCGGCGGCTACAAATTGAAGACTAATAAGGGTGAATTGAGGGCATCCAACGTTGTCATTGCCACCAATGGCTATTCTTCGGAAGATCTGCCCGGATGGCTGGCGGGACGCTACATGCCCGCGCAATCCACGGTCATGGTGACCCGCCCGCTGACGGAAAACGACCTGCAGGCGCAGGGCTGGTTTTCGCATCAGATGGCCTATGATACCCGCAATCTGCTGCACTATTTCCGTCTGATGCCGGACCGGCGCTTCCTGTTTGGCATGCGCGGCGGGCTGGTTGCCTCGCCCCGGGCCGAGGCCGGCATCCGGCGCAAGCTGCGGCAGAATTTCGAAGCCATGTTCCCGGAATGGCGGAATGTGGCGACCACCCATTGCTGGTCCGGCATGGTCTGCCTTTCGCGCAACTTGGTGCCCTTTATAGGGGCAGTACCGGATCGCCCCGGAATGTACGCCGGACTGTGCTACCACGGCAACGGCGTCGCAATGGGTAGCTTTGCCGGGCGGATCCTCAGCGATCTGGTGCAAGGGCGAAAACCAGAGCTGCCTTATTCCCCCGTCGTGCAAAAGCTGCCGCGGTTTCCCTTTGGCCGCGCCCGCCGGGTAATAATGCCGCCGGCCTATGCGGTTCTTGGCCTGATGGACTGAAGCGCTGCGCGTTCCAGCTCAAAGGCCTGCCAGTCCCGCTCCCCACCGCGTTCTGCCCGCCACAGGCAATAGGCCGCCATCCGCCAGTGAAACCACGGCTTCAGGGCCAGGGTTCTGCCCGCGATCCGCGGATCAGGATAGGCGCGCAGAAAGCTGTCCTCCTGGGTCTTCGTCAGCGGCTCCCCCCGGTACATCAGCTGCATTGCCGGAGACAGAAACAACGCAAGGTCTTCTGCCGGATCACCGATTTGCGGGCACTGCCAGTCGATCAGCGTCAGAGTGCCGTCGTGCGCCAGCAGGTTGCCAGGCACCGGATCGCCATGGATCAGCTGCGTTTGCTGCAAGGGCGGAACCCGGCCCAGCGGACGCAGTTCTGCCAGCGCTTTCCGGTCATTACACTCTTTCAGAATATCAAGGGTCTGCTGCTCCAGAGCCGCACTGCCATTCACACCGTCCGGCAGCCCAGGCGGCGCGGCCAAATCGTGCACCCGCCCCAGAAACCGTGCCACATGGGCCGTGTCTTCTTGCCATGGACTGCCGTTGACATGGGCGTAACACAGCCACTTTTGCCCTTCGAATGTCCCGGTCTGAACCAGCGGCGGCACCATTCCGGTACCGGAAAGCGCCGCAAGAATTGCCACTTCCCGTCCGGAGTCATTGGAGAACAGCGGATTAGCTCCGCCTTCCGCATACAGCTTGATAACCAGCGCCCCGGCCCGCCAGACATGGTTCGACCGCCCGCCGGTCAGACGCCGGGGGGCGGGAACATGCAGCCCGATTGCGGACAAATGCGCAAAGAAACTGGATTGGAACTGGACTGTCAGCGGTTGCAGGGCGGTCTCCGGAGTTTGGCCGCCCTGTTCTTAGACAGTTTTTCCGCCAGCGCCTACTCCCGGATTACCCGGCAGGTTCGCGCAACGCGCTGACTGAAGAGGCCAGAACCACGGAACCACCCTGAGTAATCAGTCCGACTTCTCCACCTTGCATCCGGGTCTCATTCACCTTGAAGTAGACTTCGGCATGTTCCGCAAGCAGCAGATCATCACCTTTGCGGCTTTCAACAATAAAAGTGTATTCGCCTGCTTCCAACGCATTTCCGTCATCGTCCAGCCCATTCCACTCATAGGGCTCGGCCGAGACCGGAAGTGTGACACGCTGCACTTCAGTGCCGTTTGAGTTCTTCACTACAAGTGTAACCGAATCCGCGGCTGCCGCCGGGTTAGGTGCAATAGTGACCGAGTTGCTACCGTCGAAATAGCCAGGTGCAACAGCACGCGCCTCCATCCCGACCCAACCTGAGAGAGCTGCCATATTAGCCAGTCCCAGCTGCGATTGCAGACCTTCCAGAAGTGTATTGCTCTTGGTTTGCTGCTCGACCATCGAGAACTGCGCAAGCTGCGCGGCATATTCTGTCGAATCAAGCGGTTCCAAAGGATCCTGGTTTGTCGCCTGCGCCGTCAGCATCTTTACGAATGTCTCGAAATCCGACGACAGCCCGGAGGTTTGCTGCGAAGCCGCCGGCAGCGGATTGGATTGCGCCGCGGTGCTGCCCGCGGATGTAACTGCTGTTGTCATGTGGTCAAACCCTCATATCCACGCCGGCCGATCCAAGCCGGAGGTTTTGTGTTGTTTGCTCCCCGGCGGTCTCAGCACCGCGGGTCCGTGAATCCGCCGCTCCGCCGGCTTGTCCGGTACCTTCCTCAGTACCGCCGCCCTCTCCACCGCTGCCGGCCTGGCCGCCGCTGAACTCGAACGAAATGTCCTCGTAGCCCATGCGGCGGAATTCCTCGGCCAGCTCATTGATGTGGCGACGCATGAGATCGCCGGTCTCAGGGCGCTCTGTCTGGATGATCATCGTAATGCCCGTTTCACTGGTCACCACGCGCATTTTGACGTGTCCCAATTCCTGAGGATTCAGGCTCACCTCAACCTTTTGTTCGCCCTTGGCAGCGAAAGCTTCGGCAATCTGGGCTGCAATCATACGGGGCATTTCCGGCCGGTGCACGGAGTGCGAGCCGAACGAAGCTTCGGTCAGAAGCTGGCTCAGGCCCGGGGCCTCTCCCGAAAGCCCAAGCGCAGGAAACGGCAATTCAGCCTCGCCGGCGGTTTCTGTCAATTCAGCAGCCAACAGCGGCTGAAACATTACCGAAGCCTGCGGGGCCGCCTGAACTGCAGGCACCATGTTGAACTGGCCGGTACGTGATATCCCTGAACCCGGTTTTCCCTCTGCAAGGGCTTCCGCCGAAATATCCTCCGAAACCTTGATGCTGACGGAACCAGGTTCCGAATTGCGTGATGTCTCCCTTGACAATGGCAAACCGGTCGCGAGTACCTGCACCGCGCCTTGTGCACCAGCGGCAACGGCCCGGGTTACACCTTCGGGCTGCCGGACCGGCATTTGTTCAACCGCCTTCTCATTTGGCAATCCGGAGACTGCCTTGGCCGCCAAAGCCCTCTCAGCGGCTTCGCTGACCCGCAAACCGCTGCGGGTCTGTGTGCCCTTCTTTACTGCAGCCTCCATCTGAGAACGGCTGCCAGCACTTTCCGCCGCAACCGCCTTCTTGCCATCAACAGTTTCCGGAACTGCGGCTGCACTGCCGGGGACAGCGACCTTACCCTTAGCCGAATGAAGCTCTTGCAGGGGCTGCCTGCTATCGGCAGGGCGTTCAGGTTCCTGAGCCAGGGCGGCTTCAGCCCTCATGTCAGTCTTCGGCGAATTGGCAGGCTGGCTGTGACCAGCCTTCCGGTCTGCCGGTGCCGGCTTCACATCACTTTGCGCAGCGGTTTTACCATGTGCAGCTGTTTGTGCCTCTTCTGTCGCTGCCTCGCCTGTGGAAAGGGCTGCCTGTCGGCTTCCGTTCTCCTGCAGGGTCTGGCTGGCCGCAGTGTTCGCTACTTCAACAGCATCTGCAATTTCAGCCTTTTGCGCGGCACTGACTGTGCCCTCCGCTTGGGCTTGGTTCGCCAATTCTGTCACGCCTGCAACAATGGTTTCAGCCGCTTCTTGCACAGAAGCAGCAATATCGGGATCCGCTTCAGAAGACTCTTCAGACGATGCGGCCGGCGTAGTCTTTTCGTCCCCTTCAGAAGAACTTTCTTCGTTGCTGGCCGTTCCAGCAGACTTCGCTTCCGTCTCTTCTGCTGATTCCGGAATAGTAGATTCGCCATCCGACAAACGGGCTGCAGCGGACTCTTTGCTCTGGTCCGGCTCCGCCGTCAAATAATCCGAAAAATCGCTGGAACCATCTGATTTTTCTGAATTTCCCGTTGGAACAGACGCCGCCTTCCCACCGGAAGCAGGTTCAATACCAAGGATCGAATTCATCATCATGTTCTGTTCCAGACATTCTATCTCGACTCGCAAACACTTAGCCCAAAGCAGTTACGGCAATTTTAACCGGTTGCAGCGCAGTCTCGGAAAAATCGATGGAATTCGAGGACCAACCGGAGAACCGGACATGACAGATTTGTTGCCTATCCCCCTGCAAAGCGCATCTTCTACTGCCCCGGTGCGGCCCGCACACAAGGATCCGCTGCGCGAGGCTGCCATTGAGCTGGAAGCATCCTTTCTTGCTGAAATGCTGAAGTCCGCCGGTCTCGGCGAAGCCAGCGAAGCCTTTGGCGGCGGTGCAGGCGAAGAGCAATTCTCCAGCTTTCTGATCCGCGAACAAGCCAACCAGATTGCCCGCTCCGGCGGCATCGGCCTGGCCGAATCACTTTATCACGCATTGAAGGAGACCCAAGGTGACTAACACGGACCCGCAACAACTCATTGATGATTTGGATCAGATCCTTGACCAGGAAAGGACAGCCCTTATGGCAGGCGACCTGGCCAAGCTGGAAGGTCTGCTCGCAAAAAAAGAAAAAATCATCGGCAAGCTGAACTCCGTTTCGGAACTCGAACGAGACTCGCTGGAGCAGGTTCAGTCGAAGCTGACACGCAACCAGGATCTCCTGGACAGCGCCATGAATGGAATCCGGTCGGTTGCCGCTCGGATGGCCGAATTGCGCCGTATCCGCAAAGGGTTGGACGTCTACGATCAGTCCGGGCGCAGAACCCGCTTTGGCACCCGTAGCGGCGCCAAACTGGAAAAACGGGCCTGAGAGCAATTTGGGGAAAATTCTAAAGAACCAAATGCCGCCATTAGCACTCCCTTAGCAAATCCTGCGCCAAAGTCGCCTTGCACCTGATGAAGGGTGGCGCGGAAACCGGACGGTGGAACGCACAGTCAGAAAGACGTCACACAGCGCCCCGGAGGGGCAAGTAATTCAGGGGCCAAAGCGCCCCGCAGCTAAAGGAAAAAGCTATGACCAGCATTCTGACCAACAACGGCGCAATGGTTGCTCTGCAGACCCTGAAGTCCGTGAACAACAATCTGGAAGAAACCCAGAACCAGATCTCGACCGGTAAAGAGGTCGGCATGGCGAAGGACAACTCCGCTGTCTGGGCCATCTCCAAAACCATGGAATCCGACATCCAGGCCTACGAAGCCGTGGGCGACGCCCTGAACTTCGGCGAAGCAACCGTGGCTGTCGCCTCCTCCGGCATGGAGCAGATCGTTGAAACCCTGAAGGAAATGCGCGAGTTGGCAGTTGCCGGCGTTTCGCAGAACGTTGACCACGACAAGATCGAGGCTGACCTGGCCAAGAAGAAGGAACAGATCGAATCGATCATCGACTCCGCGAGCTTCAACGGTGCCAACCTGCTTGACACTGCTGTGACTTCGCAGCTTGACGTTCTCGGCGGCATCAGTGCATCCGGAGATGTGATCACCGTTTCGGCGATCGACACCGGTGCATCTCTGGATACCAGCGACATCGACACTCTGACCTCCGCCAACGCTGCGGACGTTCTGACCCAGATCGAAGCCCTGCTGACTTTTGCGATCGACAGCGCGGCCCAGCTGGGTGCGGACAGTAACCGCCTGTCCGACCAGAACGACTTCGTGTCGAAACTGACCGACTCGCTGAAGTCCGGTGTCAGCACCATGGCAGACACCAACATGGAAGAAGCGTCGGCCCGGCTGAAAGCATTGCAGACCCAGCAGCAGCTGGCGGTGCAATCGCTCTCCATCGCCAACCAGGCGCCGCAGACCCTGCAGCAGCTGTTCCGTTAACAGCCCTTACCGGGGCGCTGATGGCGCCCCGGTCTTCCCCTCTCAGAGAACCTGAAGAATAATACGTTAGGAAAACACGTGAATGCCCTTCTGAAGGCGAAGAGTGCCTATTCGGCGGCAAAGACCCCGACCCGGACAGCTAAGAATTTCGAGTATGAAGTGATTGCCCGTATCACCCGCAGGATGATCACGGCAACGCAAAAAGGCCGCGGCGGGTTCAACGAGCTCGCGACAGCCCTGAACGACAACCGGAAACTCTGGTCCATTTTCACAGTAGACATCGCTTCGAAGGGCAATCCCCTGCCGGATGATCTCAAACAGAACTTGTTCGAACTGGGAGAATTCACGAGACAACACACCACCAAAGTGCTTCAGCGCAAGGCCGATGTCCGGCCGCTGGTGGAAATCAATACGGCCATCATGCGTGGCCTCCGCAGCGGAGCATCCTGAATATGAGCGGACTTGTCCTGAAACTAGCCCCAAAGGAGCGCGTCCTGGTAAATGGTGCGGTGATTGAAAACGGCGACCGCCGCAGCCGCCTTTCGATTGTCACTCCAGACGCCAACATCCTGCGTCTTCGCGACGCAATCCATCCGGAAGAAGCCAACACACCTGTGCGCCGGGTGTGCTACGCGGCACAGCTGATACTGTCAGGTGATGCCGACCCCGAAGAAGAACGCCTGCCGATGCTGCGCCGGATCGAGGAGCTGAGCCAGGTCTTTACTGACCCGGACAGCCGCTCATCCATCGCCGAGGCTACTGACGCCTTGATCAGCAACAACCATTACCGCTGCCTGAAAGCTCTTCGCACATTACTGCCGCGTGAAGACCGTCTGTTTGCAGTCCGGCCGTCCTAAATCCCGCCCGCCCCGGCAACCGATGCCAGGGCGGGTTTAAATTTCCCTGCTTGTCCCATTCTGAAGGCAGTTTCACGCCGCAAGAAAACATAGCTTGCCAAGGACACAGGCAGTATTGGTGTCTAAAGCCACACCTGACACTCAGCAAAATTCAGGAGTTTGCAGCCTTCTGCGAACCTGACATCTTGGGCCGGTGCCTTCGGTCCGGCAACAGTCCTGCCAGAAGCATTCTGCTCTGGCCAGCCGCACAGCGCATCCGAATTTGGCAAGCAACATTTTGAGGCGAACATTTGGCGCAGGATTCATGGTTCCGAACTCGCCGCCATTCAGTTTTTCCCGCAGCTGTTAAAACTCCTGGCGACGCATCACAAAGTTTCAGGCCGAAAAAAACGGCCTTACGAAGTTTGCTTAAGAGATGCCGTCTCTACCCCAAGAAATCGCCACAGCTGGCAGAGCTGCATTTGCTGCACTGTCCAAATGGCTTTAGGCGTTCCGGCTGTCGCTGCACGCCTGCTACCGACAGAACAGCTGAAAGCGATTGAGAAAGGACGGCAACTGTCGCCTCCTGGCCCGTAAACGGCCTTCGCAGACCCAAGCACACCGCGGTGTCAGTTCACTTCCGGATGGCAAATGGAGCGCAGATCGTTGGCTTGGCAGGATACACGCCACTGGAACGGTTCCTGAGCCTGACTTCCAGTCATCTCTGTACGGACATGGCCGAAATTCAGCGCCCGGCCTTGGCGCGGCGCAACAAAAGCGTAAGCCGGTTGAAGCTGCTGGTGATTCCCTCTGGATCCTCGCGGCCAAAGAACGCATCCAGTTCCGGCCACAGTTTCACCGCCTGGTCCAGCACGGCATCATTGCCTTCGGCATAAAGCCCTGCACGAATCATGACCTCGGACTGCTCATAGGCCCCCAGGAATTTCCGCACATCCTGAATGACTGTGTTCTCATCGGCGGAGGCCGCGGCAGGCAGGCTGCGCGAGACAGAACGGGAGACGTCAATCGCCGGAAACCGCCCGCGTTCGGCAATCTCGCGGTTCAAAACGATATGCCCGTCCAGAACACCGCGCAGGATATCAGCAATCGGTTCATCCATATCTGAACCAGCCACAAGAACACTGAAAACAGCAGTGATATCACCCTGACCATCCCCGCCCGGTCCGGCACGTTCGCAGAGACCGGTGATCAACGGGGTCACCGACGGCGGGTATCCGCGCAGTGCGGGAGCTTCCCCTGAAGCTGCGGAGATTTCCCGGTGCGCTTCTGCAAAACGGGTGACCGAGTCAGCCAGAAACAGGACATTCTTGCCTTGGTCCCGGAAATGCTCCGCCACGGTCATCGCAGCCCAGGCGCAGCGGCGGCGAACCAAGGCAGACTGATCGGATGTTGCCGCCACCACAACAGCGCGGCGCATTCCCTCCGGTCCCAGCACTTGTTCGACAAAGTGATTCACCTCGCGCCCGCGCTCCCCGATAAGTGCCATCACGACGACATCGGCCTCCATGCTCTGAGCCAATTTGGCCAGCAGGGAGGACTTGCCGACACCGGAACCCGCAAAAAGGCCTACCCTCTGCCCCTGCACGATCGGGAGAATCGTGTTGAGTACCGCCTGGCCAGTGGCCAGCCGCTCCCCCATTGAGCGCCGGCCAGCAGCCTTGGGCGGAGGCGCCATCAGGTCGCGGGGCGTGGAGCCAGGCAGCATGGGACGGCCATCCAGCGGCTCTCCAAAGGGATCAATGACCCGGCCAATCCAATGATCACTGGGAGAAAACTCCGGTGACGGATGCAGCAAAACCGGATCACCGATGGCAGCACCATCCGGCGCCCTATCAGGCAACATACTGATATTACTGCCACTAATTTTCAGAACTTCGCCATTCAGCGAATCCTGAGGACCGCGCCGCAACACCAGCCGGTCGCCAATGCGTGCCACAGCCGCGAGCCCTGTGATTTCGATTTCACCACCCGAAATCCCGGTCACCCGCCCGACTTGGGTTACCAGGCGTTTGCCGGCAATTCGGCGGGTCAGTGCTTGCAGCTCTGCTTTCATCGCAGCGGCCTCCCTTGATGTCCTGAAAACAATTTCTAAAGGAATCGGGGTTAAGCCTTGATTGAAATCGATCGAGGGAGAAGCCCTGGTGTTCACAGAATTGAACGTATTCAAAATTGCCTATTCCATGGCAACCCATGCCGGCAAACGCCAAGCATTGGTTTCGCAGAATATCGCCAATGCCGATACCCCGGGTTACCACGCCAAAGATATCAAACCCTTCAAAGAAGTTTTTGCCGCCGGCGCCCGCCCAGCCAGCATGATCGCGTCCCGCGGCAGTCATTTGAATGGCGCTGCAGGCAGCGGCATGGACTGGGCTGTTACCTCAACGGATGCTGGCAGCGATCCCAATGACAACTCGGTCTCTGTCGAGACAGAATTGCTGAAGGGGGTCGAGGTCGCAAGGCAGCACAAGCGCGCAATGGCGATCTACAAATCCTCCATGAACATTCTGCGCGCAAGCCTGGGCAAGACTTGAGGGGAATGAGCAATGAGTGAATTTTCCAGAGCCCTTTCCGTTACCGCAAGCGGCCTTAAGGCCCAGGCCTCCCGGCTGCGCCATGTGTCCGAGAACATCTCCAACGCCGACACCCCAGGCTACCGCCGCAAGACAGTGCCTTTTGAAGCTGTTCGCGATCTGCAAACAGATGTCGAGCACGTGCGCACTGGCCGGGTTACCCTGGACCGGCGTGACCTGGAGGAGGTTTATGACCCCTCCCACCCGCTGGCAGACGAAACCGGGCACTACAAAAGCTCAAACGTCGATCTGATGGTTGAGATCGCTGATGCCCGAGAAGCCCAGCGCAGCTACGAGGCCAACCTGAAGATGTTCGAGCAAACCCGCTCGATGTCAGCCTCGCTTATGGACCTTTTGAGACGATAACCGAAATTTTTGGAGATCCAGAATGGATATTCGCAGTCTTTCCGCCGCCAGCGGCTACGCCGCAGCCCGCCCTGCCACGAAGGCCGACCCGAACCATGAGGCAGCCAATGCAGGCGCCCGTCTTAAGGAAAGTTTCGAGAGCTTTGCAGCGACCTTGCAGAGCAGCGAGCAAGTTTCCGTGCAAGCTATGACCTCGCAGGCAGATCCGCATGCCCTCGTGCAGGCGCTGGCGCAGACGGAACTGGCGGTTGAGACCGCGGTCACCGTCCGCAACAAGGTGGTCGAAGCCTACCAGGAAATCCTGAGAATGCCGGTCTGAGCCATGATGAGCGAGAGCCTCTTCTATGACACCCTGCGCCAGGCAATGTGGGCGGCCGTCACAATGTCGACACCGATTCTGGTTGTCGCCCTGACTGTCGGCCTGTCCATCGGCCTGTTCCAGGCTCTGACCTCGGTGCAGGAAATGACACTGACCTTTGTGCCCAAGCTTACAGCGATCATTGTCGTGTTCTGGATGACGATGGGCTTCATGACACAAACCCTTGTGGCTTTTTTCAATGGCCACATTGTTCCGATGATTGCCGGAGGTTTTTAATGGAAGCCGCAGGTTACGCCACACTTTCCCGGCAATCGGGGCTGATGCGCGAAATGCGTGTCATCGCGAACAACATCGCGAACTCCGCCACCACTGGCTACCGCCAGGAGGGGCTGATTTTCTCGGAATTTGTACAGTCCGCTCCCGGCCAGCAGTCACTGTCGATGTCACGCGCGAACATCTTCAACACCTCCATGGAGCAGGGTCAGCTTACTAAAACCGGCGGCACTTTCGATTTCGCGGTGGAAGGCGACGGTTTCTTCATGGTCGAAACACCTCAGGGCGAGCGTTTGACACGTTCCGGCGCCTTCTCCCCGAACTCCGCCGGCGATCTTGTGACCATGGATGGTTACCGGGTCCTGGACGCAGGCCGCGCACCTGTTTTTGTGCCTCCGGATGCCGGCAAGATCGAAGTGGGCGCCGACGGGTCGATCAGTGCAAACGGCCGCCTGCTGGGACAGCTCGGGCTTTTCAAGCCGGTGGAGAGCCACGCGCTGGTGCGCGAAGACGGGGTGATGTTCCGCGTTGAAGGTGAAATCGAGGAAACGCTTGACGCAAGTGTCCTGCAAGGCTTCCTTGAAGGTTCCAATGTGAACGCGATTTCCGAGGTGACCCGGATGATCGAAGTACAGCGCGCCTATGAGATGGGCCAAAGCTTCCTGGAATCGGAAGACGAGCGCATCCGCAATGCCATCAAGAACTTGATCAAGACCTAGGAGAATCCAGATGCGTGCCTTGAAGATCGCCGCGACCGGCATGAGCGCCCAGCAACTGCGGGTGGAGACCATCTCCAACAACCTCGCAAACATGAACACCACCGCCTACAACGCGCGGCGTGCCGAGTTCGCCGACCTGCACTATCAGCAAATCTCGCGGGCCGGCACGGTAAATGCCTCCGACGGCACGGTGCTACCAACCGGCGTGCAGGTGGGGCTTGGTGTACGCGCGGCTGCGGTATCGGTGCATTTGGCACAAGGTGCGCTGCAGCAGACCAACAACGACCTGGATGTCGCCATCGACGGCAAAGGCTACCTGGAAGTGACCCTGCCCTCCGGCCAAAGCGCCTACACCCGGGATGGTGCGCTGAAGCGCACCGCTGAGGGCTTGATTGTAACTTCCGACGGGTTTGCCGTTTCTCCAGAAATCACGATCCCTGACGATGCCACCAGTATCTCGATCAATGCCGAGGGTGAAGTCTACGGATATTTCAATGAAACCACCGAAGGCCAGCTTCTGGGCCAGCTTTCACTTGCAAGTTTCACCAACCCCAAAGGGCTTGAAGCAATTGGCAGCAACCTGTTCACCGAAACCGAAGCCTCTGGCTCCGCCAGTGTGTCCACCGCAGGCGAAGACGGGCTGGGCACTTTCCGCCAGGGGTACCTGGAGGCCAGTTCGGTTGATGCAGTAAGGGAAGTCACCGAACTGATCGAAGCCCAGCGCGGCTACGAAATGAACGCCAAAGTCATTTCCGCCGTCGACCAGATGATGGGCGCAACCACACAGGTGCGCTGATGAAACTTGTCCTTGCCTGCCTGACTGCCACCGCGCTCTGTGCCCCGCCTGCCTGGGCGGATTACCTGGTTCCGACGCGTACGATCCGCGCCAAAGCAATTGTGAACGCTGAAGATCTGGCGCTGAAGAAAGGTGAAATCCTTGGCGCGCTATCGGAACCTTCAGAGGTTATCGGTATGGAGGCGCGCGTGGCTCTTTATGCAGGCAGGCCCTTGCGCGCGGGTGATATTGGCCCGCCCGCTATCGTTGAACGCAACGACCTGGTGACGCTGATTTTCCGCCAGGGCGGACTTTCCATCGCCGCAGAAGGCCGTGCGCTTGGCCGCGGAGCTGCCGGCGAGGCTGTCCGTGTCATGAATCTTTCATCCCGCACCACCGTCACCGGCCGTATCGCTCAAGACGGCTCTGTTGAGGTAAACTGATGTCCAAGAAATTCTCTCCCGTCAAACCACTGCTTTTTGGCCTCGCCCTGCTGGGGGCCTGCGGCCGGATGGATCATTTGGGTAAGGCGCCCTCCTTCACCCCGGCAAATGAGTCGCCAGAGCATGTTGCAATGCTTTACCAGGGTCTGCCTGCGCAAACCCAGACCCGGCGCACCGTTGATGGCTCCTCGCTATGGAGCGGTTCTCAGCAGTCACTGCTCGGAGACCGCCGCGCCATCAAGCGCGGCGACATCCTGACCGTGGTGATCGAGATCGACGAAGAAGCGGAGATTTCCAATGACACACAGCGGTCGCGCTCAGGCTCCGAAAGCATGAACATGCCGCAACTGCTTGGCCTGCCGCAACGCCTGGATGAGAAACTCCCGGACGGCGCGTCATCCGCTGACGCGGTTGAGCTTGGCAGCTCCAGTTCCTCGGGCGGCAAGGGATCCGTCAAACGCAGCGAGAAGCTGGAATTGCGGGTCGCGGCAACCGTTGTCGACGTGCTGCCCAATGGGGTTCTGGCAATCAGCGGCTCCCAGGAGTTGCGGGTGAATTTCGAACTGCGGGAGCTTCTGGTCACCGGCTATGTCCGGCCTCAGGACATCAGCCGCCAGAATGAAATCACATACGACAAGATCGCCTCTGCCCGGGTTTCCTATGGCGGCCGCGGCCAAATCACCGATGTGCAGCAGCCCCGCTACGGTCAGCAGTTGCTTGACGTTGTCCTGCCGTTCTGAGGGTTGTTATGCTGTCCAAACTTCTGCCAGTCATTTTGCTGATCATCGGAACCGCAGGCGGCATCGGCGCCGGCATTATGCTGGCGCCCGCACCTGAGGAAAACCACGCCGCCGTCTTTGCTGAAGCGGCACCTGTCCCCGCCGCTGCAGAGGATCACTCCGAGGAAAGCGAAGAGGATCTGCGCGAATACGTCAAAATCAACAACCAGTTCGTGGTGCCGGTTGTTGATCGCGACCAATTGACCTCCCTTGTGGTGATCTCGCTCAGCCTGGAAACAGCCAAAGGCACCAGCGAAAAAATACGGACCTATGAACCCAAACTGCGGGATGTCTTTCTGCAAGTTTTGTTTGACCATGCAAACATGGGCGGATTCCGCGGGGCATTCACGCGCTCTGACGTTCTTGAGCCGCTGCGTACCGCTCTGCGTGAGGCCGCACAGAAACATGTCGGCAAAGGGATCTACGACGTCCTGATCATGGAAATCTCCCGTCAGGACGTCTGACCAGTCTGCATCTCACGGCAAAAAGGGACGGTTCCGCAAGACCGGCCCTTGCTGTGTTTGAAAAGTACCCAGTGGTTTCAGCTGTCCAGCAGCCTGTCCATAAACGCTTTCGCCTGCGCAGCCTTCTGGCGCTTGCGCTCGGTTGCCGCCATGGTTTCCACGGCGTGCTTACGGCCAAATGTGGTGCGCAATTGATCCATCATCCTCAGCTTCTGAGCCGTCGCCTTGGCGAGGTCCATGTTCAATTGGCGCCGGGTGCGGGAGTGCCAGCCCTCCCACAAAAGATCTGCACCCAAAGCTTTCATCGCGTGATCGCTGCTTGCCTGTTCCCGCGCGGCCTGCACTTGCTCATTGAGTTTGGCCATCTGGCCGCGCAGCTCCGCTTCCCGCGCCAGCACAGGCTGGACTTTTGCATGCTCCTGCATGTACTGCGCAGCGGTTATCGCCGCCATCTGGTCGAGCATCTTCTGCTTCATGTGATTTTCCCCTTGGCGCGCTTTCGCATTTCCTCGGCAAAGCGGATTGCCGCCGCAACCGGCGCATAGTGTTCTTCCAAAATCTCGTCACCGATTTCGACCGCAGCATGCAAAGCCCGGGCAGTGGGCGGGTCGCTGTGTATCGGCACCGCATTTTCATTGGCCACACGCCGGATCGCTGCAGCCACTTCATCAACCCCCTTGGCAACGCAAACCGGCGCAGCACCCTTTTCGCGGCTCCATTTCAAAGCAACCGCATAGTGGGTCGGGTTGACGATCACCACGTCGGCATTCGGCACCTCGGCCAGCATCTGGCCCATTGCGATCTCCTGGCCGCGCTGGCGTCTCTTGCCCTTCACATGCGGGTCGCCCTCGGCGTCCTTCATCTCGTCCTGGATTTCCTTGCGCGACATCATGTTTTTGCGGCGGTGTTCAGCATGCTGAAAAACCGCATCAACGACCCCGATCGCCAATGATATGACGAGAGCCAGGAACAGAAATTCCAGCGCGAGCTGCGACAGCATCAGCACGACCGATTGCGGCCCGGTGCCGGAGGACGAAATCATATCCGGGAGCCGATGGCTCAAATAAACACCCAGGCAAACGGAATAGAGCACCAGCTTCACAAAGCTCTTCAGGAACTCAAAGAGCCCGGCGCGGCCAAGCTTGTTTTTGGCATTGGATATGATCGACAAACGCGACAGTTTCGGTTCAAGCTTGCTGGGCGCAAAGACCATGGCACGCTGGCCGATGATTGACAGCAGAACCAATGCAAACGGCACCAGGAACCACGGCAAAATTGGCCTTAGCAGACTGCTTGCAAAGCCACCTGAGGGTGCAGTTGCGGACCCGCCGTCAAAGAACAGCGGCGCCAGCCGGTCGGGCTGATCCAGAAAAGCCATCAGCGCGGTTCCCATCCCCTCCACACTGGCGCTTCCTGTCGCGTAGAAGGCAACAATAAGCCCCAGATAGGCAGCTGCCACGGACAGGTCGGTGGACTTTGCAACTTCGCCCTTCTCACGCGCCTTTCGGAGTTTCTGTTCCGTCGGTTCAAATGACTTATCAGAATCGTCGTCTTCACCGCTCATGGCATTCCGGCTCCGGGGTTGGAAAGAAAAGTCATCAGGGCCCGGGTCCAGACATCCAAAATCATGGGACTGCCGACCATCAGGATAAACAGCCCGAAAAAGGTAATAACCGGCGCGCCGACCATCGCCACCATCAGCTGTGGCATTGCCCGGTTAATTACACCGAGCGCCAGGTTGTAGATAACGGCGGTGATCACAAAGGGTGCTGCGAGCGTGAACGCCATGGAAAAGCTCTCCGACACGCGAAACACGCCCCATTCTGTCAGTCCGGCCGCGGCAGGGAACTGACCGGCGGGAAACATCTGGTAGGATCCAATCAGCAGTTCGGCAATGCGGACATGAAGCCCCATCATGACCGCAAGGGTCACGCCGGAAATCATCAGCACAGCCCCAAGGGCGGGCATGGGTTCAGCACCGATACCGCCCAAAACCTGAGACAGGGAGGTGCTTTGCGCAGCCATCGTGCCGGCCGTCTGAAGCGCCAGAACAAACATGCGCGCGCCCACGCCAAGCGCCAAACCGATAATTGCCTCGGTCACCGCAAACCGCGCATAATCCATAACCCCGTCCGGCTCGGGAAAGGGCGACAGTGCAGGCGCCACCACAAAGGTAAACGCAACGGCGATCGCCAGTTTGACGCGGGTGGGAACATAAAGCTCCCCCATTGCGGGCAGCACCGAAACCATAGCCGACACCCGCAGGAAAACGATTGCCGCATGCCAGAATCCTGCCCCCAACAGCAGCACCAGCTCCGGCGGCAGGAAATTCAGGTTCATGCTTGGACCATCCCAACCAGGGCAGGCCGCGCTTCCAGCCCGATTTCCTCGAAGGACAGGACCGGATTTGTGATGCCACGCGATTTCAGGATCGTTTTCAGATACCGGCGGCGGCGGGTGGATGTCACAACGGCAGCAAAGATCCCTTGATCAGTGATCGCTCCAAGCTTGTCGCTCAACCCGTCTGCAAGCCTGTTGAACAAGTCCGGCGGCAAGGCGATATCCAGCCCTGCGCCCTGTGAATCGACTTGGTAGGTCGAGAACTTGTCTTCCCACTCCGGCGCCAGCTGGATCAGAGGAATGGTGCCGTCTTCACGCTTCATTTCGGCGACCAGCTGGAATCCGAGACGTTGCCGGACATGCTCGCAAATCAGCTCCGGCTGGGTGGTATGCATCCGTGCTTCGGCAATCGATTCAAGGATCAGCGGCATATTGCGGATCGAAACCCGCTCCTCCAGAAGCAACCGCAGCACTGCGTGCAAGGTATCCATCGGCACCTTGTCCGGCACCAGCGCATCCAGCAGCTTGCGGTTTGCCTCGGCCCGGAAACCGTCTGAGAGCTGTGTCATTTCATCCAGCAGACGGCGCAGCGACTTGAGTGTCAGCAGGCGGGAGAAGTTCTGCTTGATGATTTCAAGAAGATGGGTCGCCAGTATTTCCGGCGGTGTGACAACAGTTGCGCCGGCCAGCGCGGCCTGTTCCTGCGACTTGGCAGAGATCCAGCGGGCCGGAGCGCCGTAGACCGGTTCAGTGACGTCTGTTCCCGGCGGCAGCGCGTCATGATTGTCTGGCATCAGCGCCAGAACCATATCCGGATGCAACGTGCCGCGGACTTGCTCGACGCCCTGTACCTTGATCACATACGTACCCCGCTCCAGGTCATGCTGATCTGTAAGCCGGATTTCGGGCAAGATAAGGCCGAACGTGGTGGCGATATGAGACCGCATATTGGCGATCCTGGCATCCAGCCCGGTGCCGGCATCCAGTACCATGCTGACCAGGTCCGGCGAGAACTCCAGATGCAGATCGTCCAGATCCAGAATATCGCCCAGAGGCCGGGATGCCGACGGATCCGAGGCTTCTTCGATCTTTTCCTCGATTTCGGCTTCCGCATCGTCCCTCTTTTTCTTGGCCATCCGGTAAGCAACGAAGCCCAGTACGCCACCGCCGGTTACGAAGGGCAGGAACGGCAGACCCGGAACCAAAGCAAACAGCACCATCAGTACCGCAACTGTGATCAGAGCAGCCGGGTGGCGGCCGAATTGATCGAACAAGGCAATATCCGTTGAGCCGGTGGTGCCGCCGCGGGCCAGCAGCAATGCTGCCGCAATGGAAATGATCACCGAAGGGATCTGCGATACAAGGCCGTCACCTACGGTCAGGATGGCATAGGTCTCGAACGCGCTGCCAACCGGCATGCCATGGACCAGGACGCCCATGATCAGACCCATCACTAGGTTCAGAAGTGTAATCAGCAAGCCGGCAACCGCGTCACCCTTGACGAACTTCGAGGCACCGTCCAGTGAGCCGAAGAATGTGGTTTCCTGCTGATCGCGCTCCCGGCGTTCCTTAGCGGTTTGGTGGTCGATGGCGCCTGCCGACATGTCAGCGTCAATTGCCAGCTGCTTGCCCGGCATCCCGTCCAGGGCGAAGCGGGCGCCCACTTCGGCCATCCGTGCAGCACCCTTGGTGATCACCATGAAGTTGACGATCAAGAGAACGCCAAACACCACAAGGCCCAGGAAAACGCTGCCACCCATGACGAATTGGGCAAAGCCCTCGATCACACCTCCCGCCGCGTCAGTGCCAGTATGACCCTGCCCGATGATCAGTTTGGTCGAGGACACGTTCAGCGACAATCGCAGCATCAGCGACGCCAGAAGAATTGTTGGAAAGGAAGAAAAATCCAACGGCCGTTCGATGAAAAGCGTGATTGTAAAAATCAGGATGGCCAGCGCAAAGGAGGCCGCTAGGCCAACATCCAGGACCCAGGCTGGCATCGGCAGGATCATCATCACGATGATCGCCATCAGAGCCAGTGCCAGAAGCACCGTCGGACTAAAAAGTTGTTCTGTCGTAAGCTTAGGCACAGTTCACGCCTCGCGCATTGTTATTGCCAATCGAGCTGGAAGGCCGGTCGAGCAATCCTGTATGCGGCCTGGTTCTCGCATAAACAGATCCGCATTTATCTTTTGGCGACCAAAGCAGAGAAAGGATCAGACTGGATGCAATCCGCAATGATTTAATAGCAAACCCGGTCCGATCGGCGGACGAGCGGAGGAACAAGATTGCTGTGAAGAGACGTTTGAATTGCGCTCGCGCGCCTGCATCGGCTCTGCATCCTGCGGCCTCTGCGCACTGAGACAGCCCGTTCGGGCCAAGGAGTATGTAGTTGTCCGGCATTCTGCCCGTTCCAAATCAGGATTCACCCGTTTGTGACGTTACCGGCCGGCGGTTGACAAAGTGTTATCAGATCCAGCAGCGGTCGCCTCATGAAGGAGACAGCCGCTGAAGCGTCAGTTCTGCGCTTGCATCACTGATCACCGGCTGGTTTCTCGAGGCCCGTACCGATTTGGCTCAACAGGTCGGCGATACCGCCCCGCGTGCCTTCGCTGCTTTCAACCAATGCTCGAGCATGAGCCAGCGGTGCCAGACCGATAGGGTCTTGTGCTGTCTCCCCGATGTGCGAGGTCACCGAAGCAACGGGCCCAAAAGATTCAGCCGCGTCTGTCCCGATTGCTTCGATCGCTCCCAAGTTTTCGGAATGCCAGAAACCACGGGCAGCAGCATCCGGCTCCTCTTCGGCCAAAAGGTATTCACCTGCCCGTCCGTATTCACCATTTCGCCACAGGGCCTGTGCCCGCATCCGGTTGGCTTCGGACCCGTCAAGACCCATCAGCTCAACAAGTGCCCGGTGCGGTTTATCGAGATCCAAGGCAGCTTCAGCCATCAGGAGGCGGCGGGTCTCATCATCCGATTCCAACGCAAGTTTGGCCAGCAATTCCTGCGCCTGGCTTGCAAAGCCGAGATTCAGCAGCCTGCGCGCCACCTCTGCTGCCACCGGCGCCGCCTCTGCCGGCGTTGCCTGTTTGGAAAACTCCAGGGAATACTGAAGGAATGTCACGTCATCAGCGCGCTCCGTCAGAAGCAGCATCAGCGGCCCCAGCGCCTTGGCCCGCGCAATCGGCCCATCCCTATCCGACACACTCTTCAATTCCTTGAACGCTTCGTGGAACTGCCCCATCAGCGCTAATGAAGCAACCAAGGCCTGCCGCAAATCAGCGCCAAGTTCAGTTTCCCGGTTTTCCAGCTCATAGGAGGCAATCAGGTCCGGAACATCCGGTGACAAAGCCTTGCGTTCCTTGACACTAAGCCCAACCAGGTCAATCAGTGCTGCCGGCGCGTTACCAGTCCGTTCTGCCACTTCGCTGCTAAGCTCTTCAGCCATTGTTTCGGTGTCACCTTCCAGCTCGGCAATTGCAGCTTCAGCCAAGTTAATCTCAGGGACCTCTTCCACTCCAGTCCGATCCACAGACCGCAGCACGGCCTCGGCAACGTGATGATTGCCGGCCTCGGCAAACATCTTGCTGACTCTCGGACCCAAATGTACCCTCAAGTGCACCGGAAGCTTGGAAAACGCTTGCTGAATGGCATCTGTATTTGCGCTGCGCTTCACAGCACCATCAGCCAATGCTCCCCACAAGGCACTGTCGCCGTCACAGCGCTGCTGCCCGGAAAGCGCGTGGTTGACTGGCAGGGGTGTGCTGTCCATCAGCATTGCCAATGTATCCACCAATGCCACTTCCGGACTTTCCTGCTGCTCAGGCGGCAGGAACTTCATGATCGAACGGGCCTCGGCACCAAAGCTGAAGTACAAGTATAGCCGCGCCAGCGCATGGACGATTGCAGGGTTCACATCATCAAATTCCCTAACCAGACCGCTGCGCAGCAGGGCTACTTGGTCTGAAAATGGGTTTTCGTTTCCCCAGTCTTGGATGGCCACATCCCGGTCCTTCAGGCAATGTGAATCTTCGCTGCTATCGTCCATCATGGCAGCTATCAGCCCGGTTTCGCGATCAATTGCCGAGGTAACGGAGATGTGGGCCAGCGGATCAAGCGGCCTGCCGACCCCACCGAGAGGATCCAACCCGGCGGATGTTTCCGCAGCCGGAATACCATCAAGAGTGACCGTCAGAAGACCTTGGTTGGCAGCGCGGCCAATCTGCTGCAGTAAGCGGCGCTCGGATTCGCCAACTGCAGCCGCACGCTCGGATTCGTCCATATCAAGCAGCAAACCCGTCTCGGATATTCTGGCTGGTATGGCCTCTGCCGCGACCGCCGCGTCAGGTTCTGAATCAACTTCTTCTGCTCTGGCCTGTCGGCCGGGCAGCGGCAGCTCCACGTCTTTCAAATTCGGCACAGGGCTCTCTGCCAGTGCAGAAGCGACTGCCGGGTCTGCAGTTGCCCTCTCTGTTTTCTCACGCGACTGCGCTGTCTGGGTACGTTCTTGTTCTCCGGCAACCGCCGCTGCAAGCTCAAGCGCCAGACGTGCATCCGAAGCAGCAGACTGGGAGAATCCGAACCGGTAACCCGTTTCCGGCGCAGGGGTGGTAAGCGGCAGAGCGGTTGCTGCCGAACTGAATTGCGGTTTCGCAGCTGGCTTGCCGCCGTCACGGATATCGATCACGAGGTATCCGTCTTTCTGGACGTAGGAAGTGACCATGCAATCGCACCCCAACTGCAACCGCAGTGGCTGGCCCGGAGCGTTTTGTGCCAATGATTGCAGCCGTGTCCGGGGAATCAGGTTGAAGACGCGCGACGTATCGAAAACCGCTTCCGGCGCAGCGATGTTCACCGTTGCAGTCATACCGCTTTGGGTCAGCGACCAGTCTGCCCCGTCTGGCAGCCGCATCACCAGACGCGTGAACCCCTTGTGCTCGCCTGAGCGGGTCACGATCGTCTGCGCGTGGACAGCACCCGATGTCAGCAGAAAAGCTGCGGTGGCAAATGCTCGCCAGATCATGCTGCGTCCTGTTTCACCGATTTGAGGGCTTCTTCAAGTTCCGAAAAGCCTGGACGGAAATGCGACGGAGTGTTCTGGCGGCCGACCTCGATGCAGATGGCCGCGGCGTGATTGTGAAGGTTGGCAACCAGCACTTCGCGGATCAGCTGGTAAAAGTGGGAATCCTCTTCGACCACGGCCTTCACCTTGCCCGCAAAAGGCGCAACCAGGCCATAGGACAGGAAAACACCAAGGAAAGTACCAACCAGCGCGCCGCCAATTAACTTGCCCAGAACTTCTGGCGGCTGGTCGATCGAACCCATGGTCTTGATCACACCCAGAACAGCCGCAACAATCCCAAGTGCGGGCAGGCCATCAGCCATGGTCTGCAGCGCGTGGCTGGAGTGCAGCGCGTGATGCAGGTTGGCCTCCATACGCTTTTCCAGCACCTCCTCGACCTGGTGCGGATCATCATAGTTCATCGAGGCCGAGCGCATGGTGTCGCAAATCAGGTTCACCGCTTCCTTGTCACCCAGGATCTTGGGATACTTGTTGAACACAGAAGAGTTTTCCGGATCCTCGATATGCTGCTCCACTTCAACCGGATTGGCCCTTGCGATGCGGATCAGCGCAAACAGCAGGCAAAGAAGATCGCGGTAATCATCCGGCTTCCATTTGGGGCCCTTGAACACCTTACCAATGTCCTTGAGCGTGTGCTTCACGCCGCCCATGTCATTGGCAATGAGGAAGGCGCCGACCGCAGCCCCGCCAATCATCATCATTTCAAACGGCAGCGACTTCAGGATGATCGCCATCTTGCCGCCGGCCAGAAGGTATCCGCCGAACACCATGGCAAAGATCACCACAATGCCTACAATCCCGATCATAGGTGCACTCCGAATTCCGTTGGTTTTTATTAGTTTATGCGAGTCTTCCTAAGGAAAGACTAAGCCGCCGCGCCCAAGTTATTCCTTGGGCACGGATCCGTTGCGTCCGGCCAGGACCACGCTGATCGTATAGGCTGCTTCGGGGCTGAGGCCTGCCATGATTCCCGCCGCCGCCTCTGGCTGCATCCGGGCCAGGAAACCCGCGGCAAATGCCGGGTCCATTTCCTCGAACAATGCTGAGGCTTCCTTGGGTTTCATCTGTTCATAAACCGTCGTCAGCCGGGATACATCCGCTTCCGTTGCCCCGTCAGCCAGCGCGAGAGTCGCGCGCAGATTCTCTTCCGCCTGCTCCAACGCCGCCAGTTTCATATCAATCGCCTGATCGGCAATTTCCAGCGCTTTCATCCGGTCCTCGATCTCCGCCTCACGGGCAGCCAAGACCTCTTCCCTCTGCTGAAATGCAGCCAGCATTGTCTGCAGCTCGGCCGATGTCGGCATCGCGTCGCGCTGCGGCTGTCCGTTATGCGCGGCATCTTCCTGGCCCGCCTCCTTGAGGCTCGCCACTTCACGCGCAATTGCAGGCCCTGCCTCAAGCCCCAGCCGCACCACGGCAGAACCCATCAGCAGCAGAGCCAGCATCATCAGAGTGCCGCTGCGCCGGAAGCGTTTGGTTTTCTTCGCCATCACGCCACCCGATTCTGGCTGCGGTTGTGGCGCACAAACATCAAACCGGCAGACTTTGGTTCTTCCTGTGCCTCGGCAGCAGGCTGCGGGTCAGCCTCATAGGCTGCTGCCATTGCCGCGTCTTCGGCAGCGGGTGCCGCTGGCGCAGGGACTGAAGCACCGGCCTCGGGTATGTCGTGCATCGACGCCATCATCAGTTCCAGCCGCTGAGCCACAGATTCGGCCCGGCCGGTCAGCTGCTGCAGCGCCTTGCTGGACCCGTCAGAAACCTGTTGGGCCGACTGCAACGATTTGTTCAGGTCATCCACCTGTGCAGACAGAACGGCGACCGCTCCGCCAACACCTTTTTCCAGGTCATTGAACCGCTTTAGCCGGCGCGACAGCACCAGACAATAGAATCCGGCGCCCAGCGCTCCGGCCGCAAGCAGGATATCAGCAATAATGTCCATCCTGTCCTCCTAGTTCAGTACGAAATCCATAATCAGCAGATCACGCACCCGGCCCTGGCCGGTGGCAATATTGATCCGCCGCAGCATCTGCGCCCTCAGTTTCGGCAGCGCCATCGGATCCGACAGATCCTCCAGCTCCAATGCTCTCAGATAGCTGTTCAGGACATCGACAACCCGCGGGAGGACTCTTTCGACTTCAGCCTGGTGTGCCAGGCTGACCTCTAGTTGCGCGCGGAACCTGAGATGCTTCAAACCGCTGGCTTTGCGCAGGGTAATCAGAATCGGGTCCATTTCGATGAAAGCAAGGTTGGCGATATCATTCGCCGTCTCGCCTGTGTCCACGCCTTCTGGCGCCACTTCGGCCGCGGGCGCCGGTTCTGGCGCCGCTTTTTGACCAAAGGGAAGAAGGCCCGACTGAACGGCAAAGAATCCGCCGCCTGCCCCTGCCAGCGCCAGTACTGCCCCAATGATCAGGGGCAGTTTGCCTTTCTTGGCCGGGGTTTCTGCTTCGATATCTACTGCAGCGTCTGTCATGGCTATCCCTAAAACGTCGTGCAGCTACTTCATAACCTGCGAGGAACTAACCGAATGTTAAGGCCGATCCGTCAAAACGGTTGCATGCCGGAGAGAACGCCGGTGCGACGGAGGTTAATGTGCAGCAGATCAAGAATGTCTGGGCAGAAATGGACATGAGAAAGCGTCTGATTGCCGTGGGTGCCACGGTGATCATGATTCTCAGCGTCATCGCGATGTCCCACGTGGCAAGCAAGCCAACAATGACACTGCTCTATGCCGGGCTGGAAAGCGGCTCGGCCGGGGATGTGGTACGGGCGCTGGAACAGCGCGGCACCCAATTTGAAGTGCGCGGCGGCTCGATTTATGTGCCGTCTACACAACGCGATGAACTTCGTATGACACTGGCCAGCGAAGGCCTTCCTGCCAACGGCGGCAAGGGATACGAACTCCTTGATTCGCTAAGTGGTTTCGGCACCACCTCACAAATGTTCGATGCCGCATACTGGCGCGCCAAGGAAGGCGAATTGGCCCGCACTATCGTCGCCAGCCCGCATGTGAGCCAGGCACGGGTGCATATTGCAAATACAGGGTCGAATCCCTTTCAGCGGACTGTCGAACCCACAGCTTCGGTCTCCATTGTGCCGATGGGTTCTCCGATCACGCCCGCCCAGGCCAATGCAATACGTTTTCTCGTGTCGTCCGCTGTTACCGGACTGGCCGTGGACAACGTGGCGGTTATTGATGCCAACGGTGCCCTAATCGGCTCCTCTGACACCACAGCAGCAGCAGCTGCGGGCACCGATGACCGCTCGCAAACGATTCGGGAACGCGTGCTGCGGCTTGTCGAGGCTCGCGTGGGCCAGGGCAATGCCGTCGTCGAAGTCAGTGTGGAAACCATCACTGACACCGAATCGATCCGCGAGAAGCTGGTGGACCCGAAAAGCCGTGTTGCTGTCAGCACCGATGTCGAAGAACGCGCTGATTCTTCCACGAACCAGTCCGGCGAGGTCACAGTTGCATCCAATATTCCTGACGGCGACGCAGCCTCTGGCCAAGGTTCCAAGGCAAACACCAGCGCTACCCGGGAGAGAATCAACTATGAGATCTCGGAAACTGAAAAGGAAATCCTTCGTGGCCCGGGTGCTATCAAGCGCCTGACCGTTGCGGTCCTGATCAATGGAACTGCCGCTACCAACGAAGCTGGAGAATCCGTTTTCCAGCCCCGCCCTGAAGAAGAACTGGCAGCAATGCGCGAGCTGATTTCAGCGGCGGTCGGCTTTGACGCAGACCGTGGAGACGTGATCACGCTCAAATCCATGGAATTGCCGGCCGTTGAACCGCAGGGCGTCGTGGCGACTTCTTCTTTCATGGACAAGCTCAATTTTGACGCCATGTCGCTGATCCAAATCGCCGCTCTCGCCATCGTCAGCCTGATACTGGGCCTGTTCGTTGTGCGGCCGATCCTGTCGAACCAGGGAGCTTCGGCAACTGCGCTTCCAGCACCTGGCGGCGGGGCTGATGCGCTGCCCGGGCTTCCCGGAATGGGCGGCGATGGTTTCATGACCGCACCTGACCTGGGGGCCGGGCTGGCACTTGATGGCGAAATTGAAAACAACGAAACCGGACAGTTCGAGCCACTGGGCGGTCTGCCTGAGATGGGCACAGGGGACATGATGGGCGCCATCGGCCTGCCCGCCATGGGCGGCAGCACGGGCGATCCCGTCGATCGCCTGCGAAGCCTCATCGGCGAACGGCAGGAAGAAACGGTCCAAATCCTGCGCGGCTGGCTGGAAGAGAGTAAGGAGCAGGCCTGATGACGATTGCACATTTGTTAGAGGACTTCGGTATGCAGACACCGGTGGAGCCCGCTCTGCCTGCAATTTCCGAGGAACTAATAGAAGAACAGCGCCTGGCATCATTTGAAAACGGCTATAGCGCTGGCTGGGATGACGCAGTCACTGCTAAGGATCAGGAAAACACACGGATCTCAGCCGAACTTGCCAGCTCGCTGGAGGACCTGAACTTTACCTACCAGGAAGCACAAAGCCAGCTGCTAGACTCGCTGGATCCGATGTTCAAGGTGCTGACCAGTGCGGTGCTACCGGATGCAATGGCGGCGTCCTTCGGGCATCATATCGTCGACCAGCTGGCAGGCATGGCCAAGGGGCAGACCGACCAGCCGATGCAAATCGTGGTTTCTCCCGGCGAAGGCGCTGCAGTTCGCAGTCTGCTGCCGGAGAAGTTTTCCGTGCCAGTGACGGTTCGGGAAGACAGTACTCTTTCGCCGGGCCAAGCCTACCTGAGCGTGGGCAGCGCGGAGTGCGAAATCAACTGCGACGCCCTTCTCGAGTCCATTCAGGATTCAATCGAAGCCTTTACCTATCACGCAATTGAGGACAGCCAATATGGATGACGCGGCCGATCTGAACATGAAATCTGCCGATGCGAGCAACCCTTTCGTTTCGGTTCCTGTCGAGGTGGTGGTTTCGGTCGGCAAAGCCAGGCCGCTGATCCGCGACCTTGTCAGCCTCGGTGAAAACGCCATCCTGACTTTGGACAAGCGGGTCGAAGATCCGGTTGACCTCTATGTCGGTGACCGGCTGGTTGCCCGTGGCCAATTGGAAGAACTGGAAGGCGACCAGGCAGGCCAACTGGCCGTGCGTCTGACGGAAATTGCCGATCTGCAAAGCGGTTTGGGATGATACACACGACATTTGTGCGGGTGGCTCTGGTCTCAGTGCTTCTGCTGGCCTTGCCGCACACCGCCCTGGCTCAAGAATTGAGCCTCTCTCTGGCAGACGGGCGGTCGATATCCGCCCGTTCTATCCAACTCATCCTGTTGATTACTGTGCTCAGCCTGGCCCCTGGCCTGCTGATCATGATTACCTGCTTCCCGTTCCTGGTGACGGTTCTTTCCATCCTCCGCCAGGGCATCGGGCTGCAGCAGGCGCCCCCCAACATGCTGATGATCAGCCTTGCGCTGTTTCTGACCTATTTCGTGATGGAACCGGTCTTCACCGAAGCCTGGACCACTGGGATTAATCCGCTTCTGGAAGAGCGACTGGAGCCGGGCGAGGCCATCACCCGCAGTTTGGAGCCGTTCCGGGCGTTCATGGCCAACCGACTGGACCCTGACACATTTTATGCGATTGCAGATCTCAGACCCGAGACACAGGGCCTGGACCCGGTGCCTGAGGCGCCTCTGTCGGCATTGGTACCCAGCTTTCTGCTGTCGGAAATTGCCCGGGCCTTTCAAATCGGTTTCCTGGTGTTCCTGCCGTTCCTTGTGATTGATCTCGTCGTTGCCGCGATCCTGATGTCGATGGGGATGATGATGGTCCCTCCAGCCATCGTATCCCTGCCCTTCAAGCTGGCGTTCTTTGTTGTTGCCGATGGCTGGAGCCTGATCGCCACCGCACTGGTCCGCAGCTACTATCCCTGAACCTTCCGGTCCAAGTTGAAGGCGCCGGGCACATTTTGTGTCCGGCTTTTTTCTGATGCAAAGCCATCTGCAAACAGCACCAGAAAAGGAACCTGATGCTGCCCGACTGTGTTTGAACATCCATTCGAAAACACTGCCGCGAACGCTTCTTGAGATGAAAAGAGCCGGTTCGGAACTTCATCGTGGTTCTGATCTGCACGTGTACTCACAGATTAAACTGGCTCCCGGTGAACACACACGCCATCAACGGCAGATCCGACCGCTGATGAACAGAAGCCTGCGAACCAGCTTTCGCCTAAGTTTGCTCTCCATCCGCTGCTGCTGACTGCATCACCAGATAGCAAAAATCCCGGCCTTTACTAGAAAGGCCGGAGCAAGCTTCCTAAGAAGACCCGGGTCAGCGAACCACAAACTCTGCGTGCAGGGCTCCGGCCGCCTTAAGACTTTTGAGAATGTCGATCATGTCCCGCGGCGATACCCCAAGGGCATTCAGTCCGGCGACAACTTCGGACAGCGAAGTTGTCTCAGGAACTTCCGCAAGCTGTATACCTTCCTCTTCTTCGATAGCGGCGCCAGTGCGCGGTACAACAACTGTCTCACCATCAGAGAATGGGTTGGGCTGCACGACCAGCGGTGTCTCCTCGATCCGCAATGTCAGGTTGCCTTGAGCCACGGCTACGCGGGAAATTCGCACATCACTGCCCATCACAATCGTGCCGGAGCGCTGATCGACCACAACACGCGCCTTGCGCTGGGGCTCAACCAGAATGTTTTCGATCCGCCCGACCGCATGAGCGGTCGAACGGGTGTTGGTTCGGCGAATGTCCACTTCAACCGTGCCGGAATCCCGCATCAGAGCAACGTTACCGCCGAACTCGGCGTTGATTGCACGTTCGATCCGCCCGGCTGTGGTGAAGTCCGGTTCCCGCAGCGCCAGCCGCATGGAATTGAGCGAGGCAAGGTCAAAGTCAATTTCCCGCTCAACCCGGGCACCCGAAGGGATCACCCCGGCTGTCGGCACCCCTTGGGTAACAACTGCTGCTTCTCCTTCGGCTACCGCACCGCCTGCCAGGATCGTGCCCTGGGCAACGGCATAGATTTGCCCATCCGCCGCATTCAGCGGGGTCATGATCAGGGTGCCGCCCAGCAGGCTCTTGGAATCGCCGATGGCGGAAACTGTAACGTCAATGGTGCTGCCAACCCGCGCAAACGGCGGCAGCGTCGCGGTCACAAAGACCGCGGCAACATTCTTGGGCCGGAACTGCTCGCCAGTCACGTTGACGCCGAGACGTTCCAGGATGTTGGACATGATCTCTTCTGTGAAGGGCGAATTGCGCAGCCCGTCACCGGTGCCATCGAGGCCGACAACCAGACCGTAGCCGACCAGGTCATTGCCGCGGACACCATCAAACTCGACCAGGTCTTTGAGGCGGATAGCATTGGCCTGCGCCACTGCAGGCAACAGAAACAGGCACGCGAAAAGGAGACGGAGAATTCTGATCATGAGATGTACTTCAGAAGGGAAAGCTGCGAGCTGCGCGCGGTAACGGTATATAGGCCCTCAAGCTGTGTCTGCGCTTCCTGCAGCCGGGTGTAGGTTTCATAGGGGTCGGCGGACACCAGGTTGTTCTTGACGATGCTCAGGCTGGTTTTCGATGCTTCGTTACGGGTGTTGATCGCATCCAGACGCCCTTCGATAAAGCCGACATCGGCCTGAACCTTGATCAACCGGTCTTCGCTTTCGGTCAGCTCGCTGCTGGCCTCTATGACCAGGTCGATCTTCACGTCTTCGCTGAGGCCAAGGCTGGGCTCGTCTGCCAGCGCCGTGATGACGTAGCTTTGCAGCGCGTGCTTGAGGCTGGGATCATTGGCCTGGATACCCAGGGAGACCTGCTCGCCTTCACCCACCGTTACCGGCTGCAGAGCTGTGGCAGAGCCCTGGTACATGACCGCATCAAAGCCGGCCGGGTCTTCAAACCAGTCCTTGACCGCCTGAATGATGTCATTGCTTGTCGTCAGCCCTGACACTTCCGTCAAAACGGCGCTCATCAGCGTGCCGGCGTTATTAAGCGGTTTGGTATCCGTTGCGGTTCCGGCAAATATAGTGCGGCCCCCGACTGAGGTGTTCATTAGGTTGATGGCACTGGAAATCCGCTGCTTGGCCTGGCTGCCGAACTGCTCTGCGTTGTATTCATCCATCGCCGGCGACAGCGTCAGAATATCATTGCGCATCGCCTGCACCTGGCTTTGCACCTTATCAAGGCTGCCCTGAATGGTGGTGGCAAACAACTGCACTTCGCTATTGGTGACCATATAGCTGTCAAGCCGGTTCAGATTGCTTTCCAGATCCGCCAGATAGGTAAAATCTCCTCCCAGCCGTTCGGTCAGATTGGCGGTTTTGCCAGTGGCAAATTCCTCGGAAAGCGTGGTGACGTTTTCCTTCAGATCCGCATTGCGGCTGCGGAGGAAGAGGTGCTGCGCCATATCGCCATAAGAGTTAATAATCATGCGTCAGATCCTCAATAGTGTTTCCATAAGCTCGTCGACAACGGAGATGACCCGAGCGTTGGCAGCGTAGTATTTCTCTACCAGCATCAGGTTCTGCAGCTCGGCGTCGGTATCGACCCCGAGTGCCAGCTCAGCCTGACTCAGCTCATTGAAGCTGGTGGCAGCAAAGGTGGAACCGCGCGCAGCGGTTTCGTTGTCCTGCGCAAAGCGCGACAACAGATTTGCGCTAAGGGTGCTCGCGGTCAGATCCGACGTCCCAAGTCCAACCGAAGACACCGTGCGTGTGGTGTTCAAAGCATCCGAGTAGCCCTGCAGCAGGCTCGAATCGCCTGGGTCGCCAGGTGCCGCGGCGTACAGCCCGTCACGGAACCGCCACGTCTCCGCGCTGCCGGTCAGGGACACCAGGCCGTTCAATTCGATCCGGTTGGATATGCCAACAGTGTTCGCGGCATCAAAGAAGCCGCCGCCGTCGGTAAAGATACCGGCGTCGGTCACCCCGATGGTGCCATCCAGCGCCGGGTCCTGAAACCGCTCGATCAGATCCCTGGCCATCGCGTCCAGGTCTTCCTGGGCTTCCACAGCGGTCACGTCACGGATCTCGAACTGCGCAGTCAGCGTGCCGCCTCGCAATGGCCCGTTCGGGCCGGTGTCGATCACCCTGCCGTTGACCTCAAGCCCTGAGAGCATGCCATTATCAAGCGTCATGTGCGGCATGATATCCCGCGAGGAGTTGAAACTCAGCTCGGACGCCTTCCCGTCGAGCAGCATCACCCCGCCGGTGGAATACAGCGTCACCTGCCCGTTGTCGCGCCGGACCACATTGACCGGAATGATTTCATTCACCTGGTCGATCAGCTGATCGCGCTGGTCATGCATGGAAACGGCATCCATGCCGCCAGCTTCCACCACCATGATGCGGGCATTCAGCTTTTCGATTTCCTTCAAAGCCTGGTTCACGGTGTCGACCTGGCTGTTGATAGCGCTGTCAGCGTTGATCCTCAGACCGCGCAGTCCTTCAGCCGTACGGGAAATCGAATCCGCCAGGGTTTCCGCCTTTACCGAAAGATCACTGAGCCGGGGCTGTGAATCCGGGCGGGAGACAACTTCGATCAAGGAGGATTCGAACTCCGACAACTGCGACGCCAGCGACATCTCGTCATCCACAGAGCCAACCAAGTCTGACATCCGGCTAAAGAAATCAGCCTGAACCTTGGCCGCACCGAAGTCAGCTTCGGCAACCCTGCGATTGGAGATCACAACCGGATCGTTCAGGCGCTGCACATGCCCCACCCGGACGCCAGGAACACCGGCACCCGGGCTGTTCAGGTCCAGAACCCGGCGCGTATACCCCGGCGTCAGAGCGTTGGCGAGGTTTTCGGAAACGATCTGCGAGGACCGGCTGGCCGCAGACAGGCCGCTCATCGCGCTGTTCAGGGCGGAATAGATAGACATGTTCAGCCTGCTTTCATGAAGCCAGTGTCAGGGGGCCATCAAGCGTATTAGCGCTTGATGTTGGTGGTTTCCTGCAGCATTTCGTCTACTGTCTGAATGACTTTTGCGTTGGACGAATAAGCACGCTGGGTCTTGATCATGTCGGTAAGTTCAGTCGCCACGTCGACGGCTGATTCCTCCTGGGCATAGCCCAGGATCTCACCGCTTGGGCCGTCCCCTGCATCCCACAGGTAGAATGCCCCGGAGTCGTCCGTCGGTTTGTAGGTCTGGGAATCCAGAGATTGCATGCCGTTAAGGTTGGACACATCCGCCAGCGGAACTTTGTAAATGACTTTGGTGTCACCAGAGTCGTACTTGGCGATAACTTCCCCGGATTCGTTAATTTCAACGGAAACAAAGGAGCCAACCGCCGTGCCGTCCTTCACGGTCGTGCCGGGAACAAACTCATCGCCCAGCTGGCTCATACCGTTTTGCTCGCCGATGACGCCGATATTGATCTCGACCGGACCGCTGGCAGTGGTGATAGTGATCGAACCCGCCGTTGCATCATAGGCCCCTCCGGTCACGGTGGCCACGCTTTGCAGCGTGCCGGCAGTGGATGCACTGTCGTCAAAGGTCAGGGTGTATTCGCCGATCACCGTGGCGCCGGTTGCCGAATCAACGATCTGCATTGTCCATTCATTGGTGCCGGTCGTTGCCGGTGCCACTGCAACAGTCGGCGTGTAGGTGATCGCAAGCTCCTCTGACCGGCCCATATTGTCAAAATACTGCACAACATGCTCCACCGGATCGCCGCTGGCGCCCGGGTCGGTTTCTGAAGCCGGCAGGTTTGCGGTCAGGCTGATCTCAGTCGTCGGCTCCGCCGACAGGCGATTCAGGTCGATGCGGACAGGCTCCAGTGAATCGCTGGTGTCACGCGCTACGTCCGGAATTGTACCATCCGCCAGCGCCGGGAAGCCCATCAGCACAAGGCCGGATTCCGTCGAGAGATACCCATTCGAATCGGTGCGGAAGGATCCGGTTGAGGACAGCAGCATCGTCGGACTGCCTCCGGCCTCCACCTCTGTGATGGACGCAACTGGCAGCATGCCGCGGCCCCGCACAGCCAGGTCGGTGGCATTATTGGTTGAGACCAATGGCCCGCGCTCATCAATCAAGCGGACATTGGTGGTGCGCACGCCACCTGCCGAATAGGTGCCGCCGGAGCCGGACAAAACCATGGAGTGGAAGTCGGTCTGGACCCGCTTGTAGCCGCGAGTCGCGGAGTTGGCGATGTTGTCTGAGATGGAAGCCAACCGGCTGGCGTTGGCGCTCAATCCTGAAACGCCCGCGTTCAGCGACGAAGAAATGGTCATAGCACGCCTTTCTGCTGCATCTAATCATTCTGGATGCAACAGCTAGCGCAGGAGCAATTAACGGGCGGCTAACAGATAAAATATGACTCATCGGTCAGCCGCCGGTTTTCAAGTTTTCGGGGTTTTATTCCCGCAAAAGGATGATTTCGATCCTGTCGTTACGCGCAGCCATGGGGTTGCTGACGGCCAGTTTGCGGTCGGCATGGCCGGTCACACGGTCAATCCGGGACGCTGCCAGCCCGCCTGATTCGAGAAGCTTGCGGGTTGCATCGGCTCGGTCATTGGACAATTCCCAAACCGGGTTCTTCGCAAGCACCACGGGATGCGAGCGGATATGGCCGCCTACAGCAATATGGTTGGTCACACCTTCAGACACACGGGCAATCATTCTGACCAGATCGCGGAACAGGACCGTCGGATCCGCCCGGCCCTCTTCGAACAGAGGTGCATTGTCGCTGGCGAAAAGCTCAATGATCAACCCCTCGTCAGTCACCCTTGTCACGATGTGGCGGGCCATCGCTGTAGAGACCATGCTTTCTCCGCCGCGCCCGGACAACTGTTCCTCAATAGCGCGGAACTTATCGTCGTCCTGTTCCCGCTTGTCGTCAGACTCAACACCAGTATCACCCTGTGCTTTCTGGGCGTTTGCCGGATTGATATCGGTCGCTCCAGTGCCGGATTTCGGCTGGATATCCTCGGTGAACATACTGTCCCCCTGAAACGCGCCGTTTCCGCCACCGGAAATCCGGCTCAGGGGAATCGACGGCGAGAAATAATCCGCCAGCCCTTTACGTTGTTTTTCCGTCGTCGCGTTCAGCAGCCACATCAGCATAAAGAAGGCCATCATCGCGGTCACGAAGTCGGCGTAAGCCACCTTCCACGCGCCGCCGTGATGGCCTTCGCCACCACTGACTTTTTTCTTCTTGATGATAATGGGCGCCACATTGCTCTGTGCGCTCATATCCACCACCACTATTTTCACCCATCCCCGGGATAGCAGGCGGCCCGTTAAACTGACCTTAACAGTTAAATTTGCCGGCAGTTCGCTTCCGCTGCCGGAAGCTCGGCTCTTGGCGGCACCAATCTAAAACCTGCATCTTAAAGACCCCTTATCTCGACTTCGAGAAAACTTATCGAAGGTTGATCAAGAGCAACATGGAGCAGCGGTGCCCGGGCTAGTTTCTGGCCAACACGGCACATGGGACACTGAAAGGAGATCATCATGCTGACCCGAAGAGCCGCACTGATGGGGGCAGCCGGCGTAGCAGCGCTGCCTGTACTTGCCAAAGCCGCCAAGGCCGAAAGCACCACAGTTCACGAGGCCGCCGCACCGGTGGACCTGTCCAGCTTGCAGCGCATCAAGCGCGAACTGGTTGCACCGCCTTTCGTACATGAGCACGAGCAGGTCGCACCGGGCGAACCGCGCATTGTCGAATTCGAGATGAAGATCATCGAGAAAGAGATCGAGGTCGACCAGGGCGCCTACCTGCAGGGCATGACCTTTGATGGATCCATTCCGGGCCCGATGATGGTGGTGCATGAGGGCGATTATGTCGAACTCACGCTGATCAACCCGCCGGAAAACATGCTGCAGCATAATATCGACTTCCACGCAGCCACCGGCGCCCTGGGCGGCGGCGCGCTGACCCTGGTGAACCCGGGCGAGAAGACCGTGCTGCGCTTCAAGGCCACCCGCCCCGGCACCTTTGTCTACCACTGCGCGCCGGGCGGCCCGATGATCCCCTGGCACGTCGCCTCGGGCATGGCCGGCACCATCATGGTGCTGCCGCGCGAAGGGCTGTCGGACCACAACGGCAATCCGGTGAAATACGACCGCGTCTACTACATCGGCGAAAACGAGTTCTACATTCCCAAGGACGAAAACGGCGACTACATCCGCTATGAGGACGTGGGTGAAAGCTATCCCGACACGCTGGAAGTCATGAACGGGCTGATCCCCAGCCACGTGGTCTTCAACGGCGCAGTTGGCGCGCTGACCGGCGAGAACGCCATGAAGGCGAAACAGGGCGAGAAAGTGCTGTTTGTCCACAGCCAGGCCAACCGCGACAGCCGTCCGCACCTGATCGGCGGTCACGGCGACCTGGTCTGGGAAGCCGGCAAGTTCAACAACGTGCCGGACCGCGATCTGGAAACCTGGTTCATCCGCGGCGGCTCCGCCGGGGCAGCGCTCTATGAGTTCCTGCAGCCGGGGGTCTATGCCTATGTGAACCACAACCTGATCGAGGCGGTGAACCTCGGCGCAACAGCTCACGTGGTGGTCGAAGGCGAATGGAACAACGACCTGATGGAACAGGTGGTCGCCCCGACCGAATACTCCGGCTCCTGACCTTCGGCCGGATGGGAAACTGGACCGGGCGGCTGCATCACGCGGCCGCCCGTTTTCGCCTTGAGGGAACGCAGACATGAAAGTTGAGCTGATTGCCGCCGGGCTTGCCGCCGCCATTGGCCTGCCGGGGCTCTGGTATTCCGCTGTCAAGGAACCGGCGCCGCAGGCCGAAACCGTATCCATCGCTGCAGGCACCATTGCCTACCGCCCGATCGGCAATTTCCACCGCAACGGTAAAAGCGTTGTGCCCCCGGAACAGCAGCGGCCTGTTGCGGCATTTGAAATCATGAAACACCAGGTCTCAGGCGCGGAATATGCCGCCTGCGTGGCAGCAGACGCCTGCAAGGAAGCGGACAGCACCCCGGCAGAAGGCAGCCAGCCGCAAACACATGTCAGCTGGCACGACGCCACCGCCTATGCTCAATGGTATTCCAAGGAAACCGGAGAGAGCTGGCGGCTGCCGGACGAAGCCGAATGGCAGCTCGCTGCGGCCGAAATCTTTGGCGACGAGGCGGTCGAAACCGATGGCGGAGACCCGGCCCAGCGCTGGCTGCGCCAGTATGCCCGCGGCGTCACGCTGCGCGGCCTGCCGGGCCCCGCTCAGGACCCGAAAAGCGAGCCCGGGGCCAATAGCAACGGCCTCGCCGGGCTCGGCGGGAACATCTGGGAATGGACCGGCGGCTGCATGCAGAACGGCGAGGTGCTTAAGGACGGCAGCCTGGAGCTTGGCGATCCTTACTGCAGCGCCCGCATTACCGGCGGCCGCCACCGGGCGGTTGTGATCGACTTCATCCGCGACGCCAGCGTTGGCGGCTGCGCCGTTGGACTGCCGCCGGATTACCTGGGGTTCCGGCTGGTGAAGGATGGCTGACATAAACGCAGCCCGGGTACTCCCGCGCCCGCAGGTGCCCCGGCTGCGCCGGCGCCCCTTGGCAGCCTTGGGCCCGGCAGCTGCGCTGCCTGTTCCGCCCCAAAAACCGCTTAAGGCATACCTGAATTGATGCGGCAGCGCTGTGCGTCAGCACAGCGCCACGCCCAACTGTGAAGGCCTCCGGCAGGAGGCCCCGGAACAGGCGGGAGCGCCCCGCCGCCAAGTTAGGACGCCCGGCTGTAACGCACGCCTTCAGGCACATGGGCGTCAAAGCAACTGGCGATGATCCGGGTCAGCGGGCGGCCTTCCGGGGGGATCACCAGTACTTTATCATCCAAGTGCACCAGATCGCCGAAGCGGGCCGCGATCTGTGCCAGATCTGCATCCAGGCTTGCCGCCAGATCGCCGAAACGCTGCCGCAGCTCTGCCCGGTCCAGCCGGAACTCGCACATCAGCATCTCGATAGCGCGGCCGCGCAGCAGGTCTTCCTGGCTCATCACATGACCGCGCGCGCCGGTCAGCTGCCCGGCCTCGACCCGCTGCACATAGGCAGGCGTGGCTGCCGCGTTCTGGATGTAGCCGCCGGCAAAACGGGAGATTGACGAGGCCCCGAACCCGATTAGTGTCGGGCAGGTATCGTCCGTGTAGCCCTGGAAGTTGCGCCGCAGATGGCCGGTTCGGGCTGCAACCTCCAAACCGTCGCCGGGTTTGGCGAAATGGTCGATGCCGATTGCCGTAAACCCGGCCTCAGCAAACTTCTCCGCCGCCAGCCCGGCCAGATGATAGCGCGCCGGATCGTCGGGCAGCGTCTCCTCCTTGATCAGCTTCTGCCGTTTGGCCACCCAAGGCACGTGCGCGTAACCGAACAGCGCCAGCCGGTCGGGGTTAAGGCTCAGCACCTTCTCCACCGTATCAGCCATCCGCGCCTGCGTCTGATGCGGCAGCCCGTAGACCAGATCGGCATTCAACGAATTGATCCCCGCCGCGCGCAGGTCCTCGACACAGGCCTTGGTCACCTCGAACGGCTGCGCCCGGCCGATTGCCTGCTGCACCAGCGGATCGAAGTCCTGGATGCCGATGCTGGCGCGGTTCATGCCTTCCGCGGCCAGCGCTGCGATCTTGTCCCGGTCCACCATGGTCGGATCGATCTCCACCGAGAACTCCCAGTCCCCCGTATGCGGGAACACCGCCTTCACCGCCTGCGCCAGCCGGTGAATCAGATGCGGCGGCAGAATGGTCGGGGTGCCGCCGCCCCAATGCATCCGCCCCATCCGCATGCCCTTGGGCAAGAGCGGCGCCACCAGGGCCAGCTCCTGCTCCAGCGTGCCGATGTAGCTTTCCACCGGGCTCAGCGTCCGCGTGCCTTGCGTGCGGCAGGCGCAGAACCAGCAGAGCCGCTCGCAGAACGGGATATGCAGGTACACCGAAACCGGCACCTCCGGATCCAGCGCCTGAAGTTCGCGGGCCTGCTCCGCGGCGCCAACGGCTGCGGAAAACACCGGCGCGGTCGGATAAGAGGTGTAGCGGGGCACCCGGCTGTCGAACAGCCCAAGGGCTTGGAGGCGGTCAATCTGTTTCATGACTTTCCTATGCCCCTTTTACGAATCCGCCACTTTGCGCAGGATCAAACCGAAACCCGGAATTCCGCATAGGCAAATTCCTGGATGCTGCCGCCAACGCACTGGTTTCACATGGGAAAACGATCGGCAGGCAAATTTTCCGGAAATCTAGCAAAGTCGCACATTTTCCGTTTGACGCTGCCTGCGACTCTGCTTATACGCCGGTCTCACGACACCTGCCCAGGTGGCGGAATTGGTAGACGCGCTAGCTTCAGGTGCTAGTGTCCGTATGGACGTGGAGGTTCGAGTCCTCTCCTGGGCACCATTCTCCTTAGCTTAGTTATTGCAAGCCGTAGCGGCGCTTTCCAAAACGCCTTGAATGGTTAAACTATAAACCTGCACAGCAGATACCAATGCTGCATTCAGGCCAATGGCTGCGGCCATTCTTACTCTGAACTTGCCATATATTCCGCATGATGCCCACTTGCGCAGGATTTATACAATGTTTAAACGGTCGGCACTTGCACGCCGCCACAGGCAGGTTCCAGCGCCGCTTAAGCTCAGTTGGTAGAGCACGCCATTCGTAAGTAGCGGGTCCACTTGGGCATGGCACGCAAGATCAGTCGCTTACTGGCGGCACGATGTTACTAGTAGGGCCACAGTAGGGCCACGGAAAGAGAAGAATGCCGGTGTAGCTCAGCTGGTAGAGCACGTCATTCGTAATGATGGGGTCGTAGGTTCGAGTCCTATCACCGGCACCATTTTCAAATTCGAAGTTTCAATGAAGCGTAAGACTTTGAAAGGGAAAGTCGTTTCGGGAGTTCGAACACCGGTTTTTCGACCACACTCCAACGGAGCCGAAAAAACGAGCCGGAGGACCACTGACGTGCTCCCGGTAGAGTCCGCGTTGTTTAGTACGTTCTGCTCAGGTTTTGGTCCTCTACTGACCGTTGGTGATACTCCCACGGTGTGAGCCCGTCGAGGCTCGTGTGGGGGCGGTGATGGCTGTACAACTGAACGCCAGAACACCCACGTTACCGACCGGCGCGAGGTTCTTTATCCATGGCATCCTTGGTTCGGCAGATYGGTCTATGTCCATTCTGTGATCGACAAGCCCGGCGATGCTGTGTTTCGGTGCAATCTCACCGGCCGCCGGTCGGACCGGCTGCTGGAAGTTCCCATATGGATGTTTGACCGGGCAGCATGTGCTTCCTGCCGCCGTTCTGGTTCTGCGCATGTAGGCCTAGAGGCTCTCAGGGCTCTCGCGGGGCTGGTTTCCGATGCCGCTTGTATTCCGCTCAATAAATCCGGCTCCCGATCACGCGATGACGCAGCNGGTCTATGTCCATTCTGTGATCGACAAGCCCGGCGATGCTGTGTTTCGGTGCAATCTCACCGGCCGCCGGTCGGACCGGCTGCTGGAAGTTCCCATATGGATGTTTGACCGGGCAGCATGTGCTTCCTGCCGCCGTTCTGGTTCTGCGCATGTAGGCCTAGAGGCTCTCAGGGCTCTCGCGGGGCTGGTTTCCGATGCCGCTTGTATTCCGCTCAATAAATCCGGCTCCCGATCACGCGATGACGCAGCATCGGACTCTGAACACGAGATTCGGAGGTTGGCCCATGCCGCGCAAAATGACGACGACGCAACTCGAGCTGTTCCCGGACATCCAGTCCGTGCCCGTGACACAGACACCGCCTTGGCAAAGCCTTCCCGGCGACACGCAGCAAACGCTGACACGGTTGATGGCACGCCTGATTGCAGAGCACGCCGGCGCGGCGGACAGGGGGAGCGATCATGAAGCATGAGAAGATTGGTCCGCAGCATTTGGAACGCAAGGCGATCCTTTATGTCCGGCAGTCATCGGCTCACCAGGTCCTGCACAACCGGGAAAGCAGCGCCCTGCAATATGCCATGCGGGGGCGGCTTTCGGATTTGGGCTGGAGCCGGATTGAGACCGTGGATGACGACCTCGGCCGTTCTGCCGCCGGCGGTGTCGCGCGGGAAGGCTTTGACCGGATGATCGCCGATGTTTGTCTCGGCAAAGTCGGCGCCGTCGCGGCGCGTGAAGTATCCCGCTTTGCGCGCAACAGCCGGGACTGGCAGCATCTCATCGAGATGTGCCGTGTCGTCGACACTGTGCTGATCGATCAGGAAACGGTTTATGCGCCACGCGATGGCAATGACCGGCTGCTTTTGGGCCTGAAGGGCAGCCTGAACGAATACGAGCTCGACCTGCTCAGGCAACGGTCCCTTGCCGCCCGCCAGGAGAAGGCGCGGCGCGGCGAACTTGTCGTCGCCGCCCCTGTCGGCTTCGTAAAGGCCGGGGACCGGCTTGAGAAAGACCCGGACCGCCGCGTGCAGGAAGCCATATC
>NZ_WLCM01000090.1 GCF_013317235.1 Leisingera sp. ANG59
TAGTAGCTCGGCGGGCTCTCATCCTTCAGATACTTCTTGATCGTGTTCCGCGATAATCCCGTCGCCCGCGCAACAGACCGGATGCTGCGTCCCTCAACCAATACCCATCGTCGGATCTTCGACACGCTTTCCATCAGTAACACCTGCTCTTTCCTCCGCACTTTTAGTGCGGATGTTAACGAAAACAGGTGGGTCAATTTTACTCGCTCATAACCCACCAAAGTGGGTCAATTTTGCACGCCGATTCACACGAAAGGCAAACCAAACGCTTGAGCCGGTCACGGATCGGGCGCCAGGAACACGAAAACTGCCCGCGCGAGTTAGCGCGGGTACCACCATTCGAGGGCGTCACGAAGCTTCTGAGAGACGGCGTCAGACCTCTGCGGATCCGAAGACCCGCAGAGGTGTCTGGGTCAGTGACCCGGTCCCTGATTGCGCAGATCGTCGTAGCGGCTGCGGGCGATCAGAGCCTCGGTCTCGAGGCTGTCGAGTGTCTCGGGATGGGCGTCTTCATCAAAGGCGGCGAGGTAGGCATCGAAGGCCATATCGGCTTGCAGTTCGGCGAGGTCGATGGATTGTTCGAGTGTCATGATGTGATCCTTTCCGTTGATCGTCGTTGGACGGATCGTGGAAAAGACCGGGGGCATGAGAGCGGGCTGCACCCGGCACGGGGCGGAATGAAATGGAGCACGCCGGGGGCAGGTTTGTTGTGAGCGATGCTCTGCAGCGCTCAAGGCGCAGCCGTCCAGAAACCTGCCCCCGGCGTTGCCGACCGTTCGACCCCGGGCTAGCGATCTCTAAGGCCAACAGGTCGACGGAAAGGCGCGCGGCGGTGATCCTAACGTGAGACGTTGCCCCGGGATGCATGACGTTGATTTGCGATCTCGTTGCCTGCGGCGCAGGGCGAGTTCGCCGCCCCAGGGAACTTCGCCAAGACGACCCAGGCACGGGTTGCTCGACTGAGAGAAGGGGTGCGCTTACCTCGCACAGTGGGCTCCCAGTTTTCCCTGCTGACTTTCGGTTCCGACTCGGGTTTGCGCGATGCACGTTGTCACTGAACAAAAAGGTCGAAGCCGCGTCGGCGACCGATCCAGTCTGACTATCCGCCTCGGCGTCCGCGTCCGAAATATGCGGCATCCTTCGGACACCGATATTTGGCTGGCCGGGGGCTAGTTCCCCGGGACGAGAAAAAGCCAGACCGCCGGAGCGGTCTGGCTGTTGGCTTAGGCGGCGTCTTTCGGCCCCCAGGGGATGACGGCCTGCAGGGACAGATCGTCCTGGTTCGCGGCCTTGCCGAGGTTGGCATTGAAGCCGTGGTCGCGGATGGTCAGCGTGTAGTAGTCGGCTCCGGTCTCCTTGTTCTGCTTCTTCCAGATGCCGCCGCACTCGACCAGCTTGCCGCGCGGGGAGCGGCCGAGGACGCGGTGCGTGGGGGCCATCGGGTTTGCGCTTGCGACGGGTTCGACCGTGATGTCGAGGTCGAAGGTCAGGGTCGAAATGGAGCCGACGCCCTTGGCGGTTTCGATGTCGGCGCTGGTGAATTTGATGCAGTTCGTGGTCATTGCTCTTCTCCTTGTTTGCGTTGCAATGATGGTCACCTTGCAGCTGGCCAAGGCCCGGCCACACCGAAGGCGAAGCGCAGCGGAGAGGGGCAGGCGCCGGTCTTTTTGATCCGCGAGGAATGACCCGCAGGGTCAGGGGAAAAAGATCGGCGACAACCTTTGTGGACGGGACGACAGCTGCGACCAGCATGTCATGCAACTCAGACACCCGGAGAAGTGCTGTGGCCGCGAAGGGAGGTGGGTGAACAGCCGAGCGAGATGCACGGGCGCGCGCCTTACTTACCCTTTTGCCCCGATCCGAACCCGGACGAGACAGCGCTTTGCCTGACCGTGTCTCATGTGCTGCGACGGCTGGTTCCCGTGGCAACGCGAAGTGCGTTGTCTGGAGGAGCAGCAGGGAGACCGTCGAAGCCTCGATACCGTGCTCGGCTCACCCGGATTTCTAACGGACCCTCTACGGCACCCCGATAACTTGCGATCCGCGCATCACGACCATCAACGGCCTGATACCAGCCGCGGCCAATTCAATCTGGCGGTCGTCGAACACCGCTAGCGACCCATGATGACGGGGCGACATAGCATGTCCGGCAAAGCGACGAACAACACTGGCCGAGATGCGAAGTGCGAGATCACCGATGTCACGCGCCCGCCCCAGCGACCGTAACCGGAACGGCCGAGATGAAGCGTTGCAACGACCATGCGACGGTTGGTCGGGTTGGCTCCGGAGGAGATTGCACGGCCAGCAGCACGTCGCAGAGAGTGGCGGCGTTTCAGCTCGGGGAGGGCGGCTGCGCGCAGCCGACCGAGTAGGGCGCGGTCCTGACCAAAGGGCAGGAGGGGCCAAGAAAATCAAGGCGGAGAGGTCTAAGGACGGAGGCGTCCGCGAGTTCAATGACCCTTATGACAGAAGGCAATCAAAACTTTCGATCCACGGACTATCGACCTTCAAGCTACTGCTGGTCAGAATAAGTCCGGCCACTATCGTGAGCGGTTTTGCCGTAGGCTTTCCGCTCCCGACCGACCCGTACGAACCACCTCAACACCGATCTCGCGACCCTGCAATCCCTGAAGCAACGGGCATGATCCCGGACGGAATCTTCATACACAATCAATTCAGAGCGTGATAAGTTGGTGCCATGAACAAGAACACCACACTCAAAAGATCAGCGACCACAGGACGCTTCACGACCAAGCCGCTGGGCAAGGGCAAGGCCGCGAAGTTTGCCAAGGTTGAGGGTGTTACGACCAGTTCAAAATCGGCCATGACACTCAAAACTTATTCTGATCGCGGGCTCAAAGGCGATGCACTTCGTTCGGCGATTATCGGCTCCTTTACGACGAAAAAAGGAAAATGAGCCGGTACGACGTCTCCGAAGATCCACTCTGTTATCCCGGCACTGGCGTTCTTCGAAACAAGGCAGACCTGAAAGATCAAGATGAACTTGATCAATTCGAGCAACTTATGTTCCTGACCAGGTCTGAAGAGCCTTTGCCGGAAGGCGCGCTCGACTATGCTCACTACCGGGCGATCCACCACCATTTCTTCCAAGACGTCTACAGCTGGGCCGGACAGCCCCGACAAATTCGCACAGCCAAGGGCGGAAATTGGTTTTGCTATCCCGAGTACATCGACACCGAGATGAACCGGATTTTTCGAGAACTCAGCGAAGAGAACCACCTAGCCGACACGACCAGTTTGCAGGACTTTGCCCTACGTGCGGCCCACTACATCGCCGACATAAACGCCGTCCATCCGTTCCGAGAGGGGAATGGTCGTTGCCAACTTACTTTACTCGATATCCTCATGCAGGTCGCGGGGCTTGAGATGATCGAGGATAATATTGATGAAGATGAATTCATACAGGCAATGATAGCGAGCTTTGCAGGGGACGAAAGCCCACTTGTGGACGCAATCATCAAGATGGCAGACTGACAGCGGCCAGCGCTGGCATCAAAGGCACGGCGCATACTTGAAAAACCTCTGCGCCCATCATATCGCGATCTCTGCCACTCCGGCTGCCGTGAGGAGTTGGTAGAGCTCAGCGACGTTGTTTCGTTGGCCGCGTTGTTGGCAAAAAGCGAATATAGCGCGCTGCTTCGCACGGGAGAGGGCGACAAAAAAAGCGGCAACGCCTTCGGGGTCGCCGGGGGTATGGGCCCACCAGGCTCGGTCGTCGAGGCCCAAGAAAACTATCGTGTCGAATTCGAGCCCCTTGCTCTTGTGGACAGTCATCATCGGGGTAAGGCTCCGGCGAAGACCGCGGTCCCATTGGCGCTGTGATGTGATACCCGTTGTTCATGGAGATCGACGAGGACAAGATCGACGACGCGGTTCTGGGACTGCTCTGGTTGACGCTGCATGATGAGCGTCGCGCCTGGAAGGGAATGGACTGGTCGGCACTGGATCGATTGCATCGGAAGGGTTTGATCCATGACCCGGTTAACCGGGCCAAATCTGTCGTGCTGACTGATGAAGGGCTACAG
>NZ_WLCM01000091.1 GCF_013317235.1 Leisingera sp. ANG59
ATAGATCTGCTGCCGCCTGATCTCGTGGCGCTGTGCGACCTGCGACACGGTCGCGCCGTTCTCCCCGACCGAAAGCACAATCGCCAACTTCTCGTCGTCACTCCAGCGGCGCCGACGCTCCAAGCCAAGAATTTCGCCCCGCACAGCTGCCTCCCTCCCTGTAGGAGACGTCATTAAAGACGTCTTTATGGACGTCTCTTAGCAATCTCCGGCACACACGAGCAGGCGGTTCAAATCGGGCGGTTACGATCTGAGCGAACGCGACCGTTTTGGCGTGGCCGTCATTTCGATCGCTGTGGCGACGGGCTTTCGTGTGGGGGAGCTCACCACGCTGCCAGCCGATTGCCTAATACGTGACGGCGGCGCCCTTCTCGTGCGCAACTTTGCGTCCAAGATGGGACGCGAAGCTCCTCGTCCGATCCCTGCCGAGTTCGCTGAGATCGCCAAGCCGGCGGTCGAATACCTGATCGCGACCACATCCGAAGCGCGCAAGAGGGCCGCCGAACTCTCCAGCGACGCCCCACTGGATTGGCCCGCCATCCTCGGAGATGACGCCGCGCGAGATTACTTCGTTCGGCGTTGGCTGTCCGACTGGATCAGTAACCCGGAGCACCGTCTCATCGATACAAGGTGGGCATGGTACTCGCGCGGTGAACAGTCCAGGTGGATCCCCATGGCAGATATTATGCAACGCCACGAGGGCAACGTCTCCGAAATCGCACGCCGTGAGGGCCTGTCTCGTTCCGCCGTCGTAAATCTCAAGGCGCAAGTTGAGGCCTCTCAGCGCGGCGAGATTCACTTAGGCAAAAAAGATCCAAACTCGAACAGGAGCTTTGACACGGACCGGCGCTTTCCATCTGTAATGGCCTTCGAGCAACACGCAGGCTTGAACACGGCCTCAGGCAGACGTGCGGCCATTCAGCCCCTGATCGAAGAAGCGCGCCGGGCGATGCTGGAGCAAGAACCGTTCGCCGCGCCGGACTTCAATGCAGACATGGAGGCCGCCTCCCGCGCCTCGACCGACGTCCTGGTCGACACCGACACAGGACGCGCGACGCTGCGGGCCGAGGACGCGCTCCTCGTGCTCTTCGAAAACCAGCTGTCGGCGCTCAGAACCAACCGCGACCGGGTCGTCCATTACTCCGCAACCGTCTTGTCCCATTGGCTTGCCGGGTATAAGCGCGACCTCGGAACCGGCAAGCCCACCGACGCGGTGTGCCGACGCTTCGACATCCGTCACCCCGCGACCGGGGAGATCGCGAAGCTGACGATCCACGACCTTCGCCATTGGCTCTCCACTGCTTATGAGAACGGCGGCCTGTCGCCTGTTCAGATCGCGACGCTGTTCAACCGAAAGAGTCCCGCCGCAAACTCGACGTACAACCAGACGCGCGTCAGCGTGCGCCGAGACCGCCTTCGTGAGGCGATGAAGGATGGCGCCCTGATCGGCCACGCCGCGCAAGCCTATGATCGAATTGCTGCGGAGACCCCGGAGGAGGCCAGCATCTACCTCGAGACATCCACGAAGTTCTACAATCCGATGCCTCATGGGGTCTGTACGCTCAATTGGGCGCTCGAGCCATGTCCGCACGCTCTGAGCTGTTTTTCCTGCGGCGAGAAGCTCGAGGGCGGGCAGGAGCCATGTGAACACCTGATCGTCGACCCGGACGATCCCGCCCAAGTGCGCGAAATCGAACGGATCAACGGCAACGCTCGAGCCGTCCGAATGTCGATGCGTGACATCGGCGCCGGCAGGGGTCCGCAATACGATCAGTTTGGCCGCGCCGAGGCCTCAACTGAGACCCTCCTCAAGCGCATGGGAGCCAAGATATGACCGAAGCCAAGACGTCCCCCAAGCGCCGCCAACTGCGCGGCGAGGCGCTCAAACGACGCATCATCGAGGAAACGCGCAAACTCGTCGAGGAGCAGGGACGCTCCGACAAGGTCAGCATGAAGGAGATCGCGAGGCGCAGCGGGTGCTCCACTACGACGCTTCATAGGCTCGAAAAGGACGAAGAGCTCGTCTCCCGGACGCTGATGGACTTCAAGATTCGCCTGCGCAAGCGTGACGGACGCGCTACGGTCGAAAACCTCCGCGACCAAATCGCCAGCCTAAAGGACAGGATCGGCGCGCTCACGACGGAGCGGGACGCACTCCTCGCGCAGCGCGCTGATCTCTTTGAGCGTATTCTGATGTCCTCGACCCCCGTACAGGCACTTCTACGCGACGATGCCGTGGGCCTCTCAACCGCTGAGGGGGCTTGCATTCTCTGCGGGGGTCCGCCGCCCTCAAAGAGCGAGACCAACGTTGTGGACATCTCGCGCCAGCCGCGAGGCCGCAAATGACCGGCGTATCGAACAGAGACAAGGCGCGCATCGCCGTCCGAGCCCTCGAAGAGGAAATCAAGGCTCGCGACGCTCGCGGCGAGACCTTGCCGTTGAATGGCAGCGCGCTTCATTTGGGGCGCATTTGCCAACTCGTCGGAGTCGGCCGTGCCACTGTACAGCAGAACCCGCAATTCAAGGCATCGCTTATGGCTTATGCCGAAAAGCGCGGCCTCGCCTTTTCCGCGGCACGCACGTCCTCATCGAACGGCACAGCCTTTGGCGCAGACACTGGGAGCGACAACGACCTTGTATCGGCCTCGCGCCTACGCGAGGAGCAAAGGCGCACCCAATCGGCGGAAAAACGCATCTCTGAGCTTCTGGCGCGCAATGCGGCGCTTCGAGCCAAGGTCAAGCGCCTCGAGGCCACCGAGGAGGCCATAGCCTCCGGCGGGCGCTTCACGCCTAGCGCGCCAAGAGCATCGCTTAACAACCTAATCGACGACTCGTGATGGGCCATGAGTGCAAGTCTCGCATGACCTCAGCCTTGGCGGAGGTCATGGCGACAAGCCTAGACTTCTACGGTATCGGGCCTGCAAGAGCGGCACGCCTCGATGCGCACTTCGGCGAAGGGCTTCGGGACGCATTGTCTGACTGTGATCCAGCCGTCGCCAACATTCTCGGGGACGAGGTCGCAGAGATCGCCTTCGCAGCATTCAAGGCGCGCGCGGCTGAACTTGATCTGCTCGACTGGCTCCAGCACCGCGGCATTGTCGCGGTCGTAGGTGTGCCCACTGCGCGCAAGATCGCCCTCGCGTGGGGTGTCGGTGGCGTCCAGGCACTTGCGGAAAACCCCTACCTCTTGGGCGCTTTTCTCCCGTGGTCGGTCACCGATCGCGTCTGCATCGCACTCGGCTTCGACAAAGAGGATCCACGGCGTGTCGTCGCAGCCGCCGAGGCCGCGCTCTACGCCCGGCTCGACGAAAACCATACGGCGGCCGACTTCGACACGGCGGCCCTGAGCGTCGGAAAGCTCCTCGCCGGTAGCGAGACGACCGGCGAGCAGGCAATCCGGCGGGCCGTGGAGGCGGAGGCCTTGATCGCCTATCGCGACGTCGTTCAGCCCATGGGTGCAGCCGCGATGGAGGCGTTCCTCGCGCAAGAGCTGACCCGGCTTGGGAGGGAGGCCCCGGTTACCGACCTCGCCCTTCCAGGCATCTCGCCAGAAGACCTCGAGGCCGCCGTCGAACGTTACGCTAACACAATTCCGTTCGCCCCGACGCGCCCGCAACGCAAAGCTGTCAATGAGCGTTCAAAACTGACCCGGTTTCAGCGTTTGAATTTGACCCACCCCTTGTGGCGCAAAGGCCCCAGGCGGACTCGCTATAGGAGGGCGGCCCGYCTGGGGCCTTTGCTTGCGCGACGTTTATGTTTTTCTGCGTCGCTTGCTCTGTGCGAACCGGTATGACGTGTTGCCTGTCTCGATGATTGCGCAGTGATGAGTTACGCGATCCAGAAGCGCGGTTGTCATCTTGGCGTCACCGAAGACCGAGACCCATTCGCCGAACTCCAGGTTCGTCGTGATGATGACACTGG
>NZ_WLCM01000092.1 GCF_013317235.1 Leisingera sp. ANG59
CATAGATCTGCTGCCGCCTGATCTCGTGGCGCTTCGTGGCGCTGTGCGACCTGCGACACGGTCGCGCCGTTCTCCCCGACCGAAAGCACAATCGCCAACTTCTCGTCGTCACTCCAGCGGCGCCGACGCTCCAAGCCAAGAATTTCGCCCCGCACAGCTGCCTCCCTCCCTGTAGGAGACGTCATTAAAGACGTCTTTATGGACGTCTCTTAGCAATCTCCGGCACACACGAGCAGGCGGTTCAAATCGGGCGGTTACCTTTCCTTTCCAGTTGACAGTTTTGGCTGGGCAGCCTGTATCGCGCGTGCGGCGACCCGGTCTTCGAGGCGGTTCCATCGGCTGCACTGCTTTTGGGGCAGGTCCGATGCCGGAAGTTCGTAGAGGCAATAATGCCCATTGTAGGCGTGGCTGGCGATGAGGCCAAACTTTGCCCACCTGGCGACGGTTTGCTCGTGGATACCAAGCCGCTCGGCAGCTTCCTGTTTGGTCAGCATTCCCCGTTCCCGCAGGCGGTCATAGCGCGAGCGCAGGTTGTATTGGTGGACGAGATAGGCGACGCGCAGGGCGGTGAAGCGGGCGTCGTGACGGCCGCGGCGGGCGGCTTCACCCGGCCGATAGCCCTGTTGGTTGAGCAATTCCGCGATCTCGGAATAGATGTGATCATCGAGGAGCCTATCGACCAGTTGGATGATGCCGGGCTGCGTCTTGATCTGCTGGGCGGCGGATTTGGGGCTGGGGATGGTCAGCGTCTGAAGCTTTCCGCCCTTGAAACGCACGTGAACCTTGGTGGTGCCTTCCGCGGGCAGTTTGACGAGAGTGACATCCTCGATGATGTGGGCGATCAGGCGCTTGCGTTCGCGGTTTGGGGTATCGGGGTCGGCCCAGAGCTTGTGGAAATCGACCGTCATGGCAACCAGCCGCTCGCGGACAGCCTTGTCGAGACAAAATTGGTCGCGCTCCTGTGCCCGCTCGCGCTCTTCCCGGGCATTGGCCAGAACGCGGAGCTTCTCGTTCCATTCGCCTTCGAGCGTGTCGGCGACGAGGCGGTTGCCGGGATCGACAAGCATGAAGCGGCGCTGCGCAAGGTCGGCCTCCGCCTGGGCCCGCTCCACCGCCCGACAGCGGAGCTGGTCGGCTTCCTGGTGAAGCCTGCCGACCGCGTCATCCACGGAAGACCCGGCGATCGACTGGCACATGGGTTCACCGCGATAGACATGGGCGCGATCGCAGATGTACCAGGCCTCCAGTCGACCACGCCGGGCCGCGTAACGCACCCGGAAATGTCTGCCACACTGTCCGCACACGGCCCGCCCCTGCAGCAGCGCCGGGCCCTCCCGTGGAATGGAGGCTCGTGCTGCGTCGTACCCCTGGCCATTCGCTTTGAGCACCTTCAGGTTCTCCTGGTGTTGGTCCCAGCTGATGTATCCGGGATGCGCGTTGGGGATGCAGGCCAGCCAGTCGTCCGCTTCGCGCGCGCGGATCGTCTTCCTGCCGTCGATGGTACGCCGATACTGTCGCCGCCCGTAAGCATAGGCGCCGGCGTAACGTGGGTTGGTCAGGACGCGTATCGCGGTGGATGCGGTCAGGGGGCGAAACACCGTCTGGCTGTTATGCAGGCGTGACGGGAACAAAAGGCCTTCCTTGCGAAAGGCTTTGACGGTCTGGGCGGCAGAACCGACGCGTATGAAGGTCTCGAAGAAATGGGCGATCGTCTCCCTGATCTGCCGGTCCGGATCGAGGGCCACACGACCGGAAGGATCGTAGACCAGCCCGGTGGGCAACGGGCAACGGAATTCGCCCCGGCGTGCCTTGTTGAGGATGCCGCCGCGCAGGCGTGCCTTGATCACATGCAACTCGGCCTCGCTCACGGTTCCTTTGAGGCCGAGCAGGAGCCGGTCGTTGAAGCTTGCCGGATCGTAGACGCCGTCTTCGTCGAGGATCAGGGTGTCGGCAAGGGCGCAAATCTCCAGCAAGCGCTGCCAGTCGGCATTGTTACGCGCCAGACGAGAGACTTCCAGGCCCATCACGATCCCCGCATGCCCCATGCCGACGTCGCTCACCAGCCGCTGAAATCCTTCGCGCCAGGCTGCCGAGGCCCCGGATTCACCTTGGTCATTGTCGATGACGACAATCTGTTCATCACGCCAGCCGAGGGCGATGGCCCTGCCTCGAAGCGCATACTGCCGCTTGGCGCTCTCGGCATTCTCGAGGACTTGCCGCATCGAGGACTGGCGGATGTAGAGGTATGCGCGGCGATCAAGGTGACGCTGCTGGACTTTGAGATGGACGTTCATAGTGACCTCCCATGTTGGATACTCATGGCGATTGCCGCGAGGACGTGAACGACGGCGCCGTGCCTGCCGGGCAGCGAACAGGCTGCGGGTATTGGATCAACTTGCTCTCCGGCAGGACTGGCCGCTGCGGTCAGGGCCTGGACCCAGCCCCACATGCCCCGGCGCAAAAACAGCATGAGGCCCCTGCGCGCCATGACCGGCAGCGCTTCGCCAAGCGCGGCTGCGCGCAGCATCTCGTAATGGGTCACAATGTCTGGCGCACAGCAGGCCGGCGCCACGCAACGGTTCAGCGGCGGGTTTTTTTTAATGCCCGCTCGATCGTTCTGGGATGGAGATCGATATCGAGATCGCGGCGGAGCAGCTTTGCCAGTTCGCGCGCACGAACCGGTTCGCCAGGGACCAGATGCGCCTCCAGGAAGGCCAGGACGTCGTCGTCGATTTTGTGCGGGCCGCGGGGCCCTGGCTTTGCCGGCACCAAGCCCGCAATCCCGGCCGCGTCGAAGTTCGCCTTGGCCTGGTAATAGGTCGGCCTCGAAACGCCGTACTCGACGGAGACCTCTGTCACCGAGGCCCTGTCGACCGAGACTCGGCGCAGCATCTCGTATCGGACCTGCACGGCATCTTGCGGATCGAAGAACTCGCTGCCGCTGAACTTCGGATCGCGCACCTTGTCGGCCGCCGGGTTGAAGGTGCCCTCTTCGATAAGGGCATCGGTCTTTGATCGCCTGCTGCCGTACTTCGCGGGCATTGTCGGCTCCGAGGGTGAGATACAGCGCAAAAGTAAATATATTTATGCCGCACATGACGTCGGCGTCAAGGTTCTTTCCGTCATGAAATCGACATATTTGCCGCATTATCCCGGTACTACACATCATATTGGCACTCATGCGGCGTAATTTGCCTTACAGTTGCGGCATAGTTATCTTTACATATGCTCGTGCCCGAGTGGGCTGATTTGTCGGAAACGCGGGCCACCAGATCGGCAAGTTCCATCAGGTCTGAAAAGCGCAACACCGCTCGCCCTTCGCCCATGACCAACTCCGGATCCTTGCTGGCAAGATCAGTCCATTGCGGTGGAACCGACCAGATCACGGCATCGCCGGCCTGCAAAAGGAGCCGCTCGCCATGTCGGTTGTATCGCCTGCCCACACAGGGCAACTGCTGGGCGAAAAGCGGATGAAACGGATGAGTGACGCGCACTAAATCCTCATCTGCGAGGGTCACACATGCATTCTCTCGTGAGGTACAAGCGGCTGGAGAAGTCATCGTTCTGCTGGCCGCGGATCGGACCTGTCCGAGTGCAACTCAACCACGCCCAGTTGATGGCCCTGCTGGAGGGTCTGGACTGTGAATCGGCGTGCAAAATTGACCCACTTTGGTGGGTTATGAGCGAGTAAAATTGACCCACCTGTTTTCGTTAACATCCGCACTAAAAGTGCGGAGGAAAGAGCAGGTGTTACTGATGGAAAGCGTGTCGAAGATCCGACGATGGGTATTGGTTGAGGGACGCAGCATCCGGTCTGTTGCGCGGGCGACGGGATTATCGCGGAACACGATCAAGAAGTATCTGAAGGATGAGAG
>NZ_WLCM01000093.1 GCF_013317235.1 Leisingera sp. ANG59
CACGTCGAGCGCCGGGCGGCCGCCCTTGGGGTTGCGCCGCCGACCTGCCGCGCGTTCAAGGATCGGGCGAAAGCGTTCGAAATTCACCGTCGAATTCAGCGTTTCCAGCGGATCGCCGCCCGCGGAAATCTCAGCAAGACGATCGTCAACGCTCCAGAACCCTGCTTGCTTCGCCATGACCGCCTCCCTGCTACGAGGGTAGTGAATCACGTGACACGCCGGTCGGCCAGAGGTTTTCGGAGGCGTCCAACTTATTAAGGATGGTGACGAGTACGTTCTTCACGAAACGGATACTGGCATACAACAAATAAAGGCTCGGTTTATCGAGGACGGGCGGGGTATCACGCATCTTCACATCCAAAGGTGGAGCACCAAAACCGGCAACCCGATGGGTGAACAGGTCGTGCTATATGGCGAACAGATTTCAAAACTGCTGGAGTTTTTGCAAAACATTCGCCGACTGGAAATTCCTGGCCCAGGCAAATTCAACGTCAATGAGGCCGATCTGCGCTTAGTCCACATGCCGGACGCCGAAGCGCGTAAACTCCTTGAAGACCGCCCTGATTTAGTTGCGGAGTTTGCACGAAGCCAAATCACCACGGAAGACGTTGTTGCTCTCGCTTATCGCCGTGAGCAATTGAAGGTTTTCTCAGATATGCTTGATCAGGGCAACAATATCTCCGAAAACAACTGGCAGGAGTTCTTTGAGCGAAACCAATGGATTTTCGGATACGGGCTCAGTTACATCTTCACAACCGGGTTGGACGGACGCGCGCTTCAGCAAACGATCCGCGGGTCCAGCCTGGTTGCACCTGGGAAGATTCCGGACGGCATCATGAAAACCCGTGCCGCCGTAAGTGCACTGTGCTTAGTTGAGATCAAAAAGTGCTCAACCGATCTTCTGAGAAGAAGTGAATACCGCTCCGGAACATGGGCCCCCTCGGCCGAGCTGAGCGGTGCAGTGGCTCAGTGCCAGGAGACGTTACGAACCGCGGCTGATGCCTTGGGCACACATCACCGGTTTGCCAACGAGCAAGGAGATCCTACAGGGGAAGAACTGATGTCGGTTCAACCGAGATCAGTTCTCATAGTCGGAAGCCTTGAGCAGTTTCAAACCGAGCGCGGTGTGAACGCCGCACGCTATCAGGCTTTTGAGGGCTTCCGTCGCAATCTTCGTCAACCAGAGATCATCACATTCGACGAGCTTTTCGAACGCGCGCGGTTCATTGTTGATCATACCGAAAGATCGGAGACTTTTGCTGAGGACGGGGAAAATGAGGAGGTTCCATTCTAAGTGACGGACATTTTCAATTGTCACCCTCAACTTGGCAGTCATCATTCAAAATTGATCGACTGAAGGTACACATTGCCGGACATTTCGGACTTTTGCCTGTGCAGCTATTGCTCACGCAGAAAAACATCCCACTTGCAGCGAGACATTTGCGGCGGCACAGCGGATTTAACTGAACCGGTCGTTCACCAATGTTGATTGTCCGTCACCAAATGAACTGGACCACCTTTACATGCCAGTTTTACATTTCATTTCCTTAGTCTCCTCAGGGGCAGCGCACAACATGAACTGAACATTGCGCGTAGCGCACGACGCGAGATGAGGTACTGCCGAGAAAGTAGTCCTGCAACCCCGGGCGGTGCGAATCCAGAACGATGCAGTCTATCGCATTGGCCTCTGCCCAATCCAAAATAGTACGCCCGGAATGCCCTTCGACTACAACGCCCTTGCCGTTTTTAAATTGGCCTGCCAAGTTGTTCAGCTCAGCTTGAATCGCCACGCGCAACTTGTTGGCATAGCCAGCGGGCATGTAAGAGACCGCATTGGCTGGCAATCGTTCCGACACATGGAGCACATATGTTTTTGTATCTTTTCCCGACAGTGCCTTCGCCACCCGAACTGAGGCGGATGGATCGTGGCCTTCTTCGAATGATACTGCCACAAGAATATTCTTATACATTGACACCTCCATGAGACTTTCAAAGTCTCTGCTTGGCGAACTGGTTAGTACCAAGCTTGCTGAGGGCGAGGTAAACAATCATTGCGAAATCAAGGCCCCAGCCCTCTGCCAAATGCTCGCAGAGCTCCGGCATCCGTGCAAGCAGGACGGCGAATATGATTGAGACTCTGCCGCCGCCACTGCTTTCGGGTCCGTGCTGCTAGTGCCGTACAGATTTTCCCTGCGGGGTGTCCAGGCGAGGATGAGGTTATGGCGCGTGTAGGGTTGCGCCATGTGCTATGGCTCCAACGGCCAGATAATTGGAGCTAGCACCACCGTTACTGCCCCTGCCAAGATGTTCATTGGCAAGCCCAACCGTAGAAAATCTGTGAAGCGGTAGCCCCCGGCATTGTAGACCATTGTGTTCGTCTGGTAGCCGACTGGCGTGGCGAAACTTGCGCTGGCGCCAAACATGACAACCACGACAAAGGCACGCGGATCGAGGCCAAGCGCGGCTGCGACGCCCACAGCGATGGGCGTCATGATCACGGCGACTGCGTTATTGGTAACCAACTCAGTCAGCACTGAGGTCACTGCGTATATCAGTGCCAGCGCAAGGATCGGGCTCAGCTGCCGCAGCGGTTCGGACAGCGTTTCAACGATCAACGTCATGGCGCCGCTGCCTTCCATAGCTGCGCCGAGAACCAGCATACTGATGATCAGAAGCAGGAGCCGCCCGTCGATCGCTCCGACGCCTTCGTCCGGCTCGACGTAAGCACCCGATTTCTACCGCGGGGGCTGGTCCTTGACGCGTGCGATGATGTCGGGATCGTCGACGGAGTCTTGTAAGAAGTCGTTCCAGCGCTCCGGCGAACGCCGGGCGTCCGCGAGCATGTCCTTCAGTTCGCAGATGCCATCGTCGGTCAGCGTCGTGATGTATTTGTCTTGCCCGATCTGAACGCTGACGATGCTGCCGTAGGACAGGTTGTCGTCGTTGCTCACGATGGCTTCGAGAAGTC
>NZ_WLCM01000094.1 GCF_013317235.1 Leisingera sp. ANG59
GATGGGGATGGGGCTGGCGGGCAGCATTCCGGGGCTGATCTTTGTCCATGTGATCTATGGCCTTGGCTTCACCACGCTGTTTTTCCGCAACTTCTATGTGACTATTCCGCATGATCTGGTGAAGGCGGCCAAGGTGGACGGCGCAGGCTTCTTCCGCATCTTCTGGTCGATCTTCCTGCCGCTGTCGCTGCCGATCATCGTGGTCACCGTGATCTGGCAGTTCACCCAGATCTGGAACGACTTCCTGTTCGGAGTCTCCTTCAGCCAGGCCGGCACCCAGCCGGTCACGGTGGCGCTCAACAACATCGTCAACTCGACCACCGGCGTGAAGGAATACAACGTCGACATGGCCGCCGCGATCATCGCCGCGCTGCCGACACTCTTGGTCTATGCCGTTGCCGGCAAATACTTCATCCGCGGCCTGACCGCGGGCTCTGTGAAAGGGTAATCCCATGGCTCCCATTCTGGACATCACCAACCTGCGCAAGAACTACGGCGCATCCGAGATCCTGAAGGACATCAACGTCAGCATCGAGCCGGGCGACTTCCTGGTGCTGGTCGGCCCCTCGGGCTGCGGCAAGTCCACGCTCTTGAACTGCATCGCCGGGCTGGAGCCGATCTCCGGCGGGCGGATCGAAATCGGCGGCCGCGACATGACCCATGTCAGCCCCAAGGACCGCGACATCGCCATGGTGTTCCAGTCCTACGCGCTCTACCCGACGATGACGGTGGCCAAGAACATCACCTTTGGCATGAAGGTGCGCGGCGCCGATGCCGCCACCCAGGACCGCAAGCTGAAGGAGGTCGCGGCGCAGCTGCAGATCGAGGCGCTGCTGGACCGCCGCCCCGGCCAGTTGTCGGGCGGCCAGCGGCAGCGGGTGGCGATGGGCCGGGCGCTCGTGCGCGATCCCAAGCTGTTCCTGTTTGATGAGCCGCTGTCGAACCTCGACGCCAAGCTGCGGGTCGAGATGCGGACCGAGATCAAGAAACTGCACCACAACCTCGGCGCCACCATGGTCTATGTCACCCATGACCAGATCGAGGCGATGACGCTGGCAACCAAGATCGTGGTGATGAAGGGCGGCGTGGTGCAGCAGATCGGCACGCCGGCAGAAATCTATAACAAGCCCGCCAACCTGTTTGTGGCCGATTTCATGGGCAGCCCGGCGATGAACCTGATCCCCGCGCGTGCGCAGCCGAACGGCGAGGGCACAAGGATCGAGATGGACTGCGGCGGCAGCGCCCCGATCGTGCTGAAGGACAGCCGCGCCACCGGCCTGCCGCAGGACGTGATCCTGGGCGTGCGCCCCGAAGACATCGCCGAGGCGGGCTTCCGCGCGGGCGAAGGCGTGCAGGAGGCCGCCTGCCTGATCGACATGGTAGAGCCTGCGGGCGCCGATACCTATGTGGTCTCCAACCTCGGCGGCAAGCAGGTGACGGCGCGGCTGCACGCCGAAACCCGGGCACAGCCGGGGCAGATGCTGGATCTGGCCTTTGATCTGTCCAAGGTCTCCTATTTCTCGCCCGCTACCGGCGAGCGGCTGAATTGACCGGGGCGCGGCTGGCCGCGGACGTCGGCGGCACCAACACGCGCCTCGGTCTGGCGCGCGATGGCGTGCTGCTGGCGGACACGGTGCAAAGCTACCGCAACGATGGCTGCTCCGGCTTTGCTGAGGTGATGGACCGCTACTTGCAAGGCGCTGCCCCCGAAGGCGTGGCAGAGGTCGCCATTGCCATCGCCGGGCCAGTGACCGGCAGCACAGCCCGGCTCACCAACCGGGACTGGGACTTTGACGCCGCGGCGCTGTCGCAGCATCTGAACGGCGCGCAGGTGCATCTGCTCAATGACCTCGCAGCACTGGGTCAGGCCTGCCCGCATCTGGGGGCTGAGTGCCTCGATAAGGTGATCGCGCCCGCGGGTGATACGGGCGGAGACGGCCAGCGCCTTGTGGCGGGCATCGGCACCGGCTTCAACCTGTCGCCGGTGCTGCAGGCGGGCGGGCAGGTGCAGTGCCTCAACGTGGAATACGGCCATGTCAGCCTGCCGCTGGACGTGGCGGAACATTTGCGCAGCCATGTGCCGGAGGCAGACGCGTTTGCCACTGTCGAGAATCTTTTCTCCGGCCGCGGGTATGCGGCGGTCCGGGCGCATTTCCCAGAGGATGACACCGGCGCGCAGAACTTTCAGGCGTTCTACGCAAACCTTCTGGCACTTCTGGCGCGCAACCTGATGCTGGCCTTCCTGCCTGCGCAGGGTGTCTATTTCGCCGGCGCCGTGGCCCGCAGCATCCTCGCATCCCCGGCGCGGGCGGTCTTTGCCGAGCGGTTCCAGCAACCCTTCGAACTGGACGCCCGCATCACCGCCCCGGTGCATGTCATCCTCGATGACGCCGCCGCCCTGAAGGGCTGCGCAGCCCTGCGCCTACCGGCGTGAGGTGCCGACCATCTATTAACATAACCATGATTACGGATCGCTCTAGCTAACGGTGGTGGATTCACATCCGAAGTGCAAATTCTGTATCAAAACAGATGTTTGCATGGAGGCTATTGAATGGGACGCAATTACCCTCACCTGAGTTTGGAAGAACGCCGGAAGATTGCCAAGTGGCGTGAAGCCAAAATGCCGGTGCCTGAGATCGCAGACCGGCTGGGCCGCGCAGCGTCTACGATCTACCGGGAACTCAAGCGTAATTTCTTTGATGACAAGGAACTTCCTGAGCTGAACGGATAC
>NZ_WLCM01000095.1 GCF_013317235.1 Leisingera sp. ANG59
CTGCCGCCCGCTGCCGCCCGCAAATATCTTACCGCCGTGTCAGCGCAATAGCCCTGATGATTGAGCGCGGCGGCAAAACCGTCAAGGTATGGTCCGCTTGGCCCAGCCCGCAAATGCCCCAGCATCTTCGGTGCCGAGAAATAGAAATCCAACATGTTCGTCCCCGTTTGTGACCGGCCATCAGTGGCCGCGTCGACGGAGACACAGGACCGTTCTGTTATGGAGACAAAAAAGCGCTGAAACTCAGCAAAAAACGCACGTATTGGCACGCCAACTCCCCATTACCGGATTTGCCCATAATGCAGGTAATGGGCGGCGCCCATTAGCTGCMAGAACCGGCATTGTCCGAAGTGCCAGGGCCCGGCAGCAAGGGATTGGATGGCGGCGCGGGCCGAGGACCTGCTACCCGTGGAGTACTTCCATCTGGTCTTCACCCTGCCAGCCGAGATTGCCCGCATCGCCTATTGGAACAAGCGGGCGGTCTACGGACTGCTGTTCCGCGCCTCGGCTGAAACGGTGATGACCATCGCGACCGACCCAAAACGCATGGGGGCTCGGGTCGGCATGACCAGCGTATGGCATTAACCGGCATTGTCCGAAGTGCCAGGGCCCGGCAGCAAGGGATTGGATGGCGGCGCGGGCCGAGGACCTGCTACCCGTGGAGTACTTCCATCTGGTCTTCACCCTGCCAGCCGAGATTGCCCGCATCGCCTATTGGAACAAGCGGGCGGTCTACGGACTGCTGTTCCGCGCCTCGGCTGAAACGGTGATGACCATCGCGACCGACCCAAAACGCATGGGGGCTCGGGTCGGCATGACCAGCGTATTGCACACCTGGGGATCGGCGATGACCCATCAYCCCCACATCCACATGATCGTGCCCGGCGGAGGCCTGTYACCGGACGGCACCCGGTGGATCGCGTGCAAGCCGGGGTTCTTTTTGCATGTGCGGGTATTGTCGCGGCTGTTTCGGCGCCTGTTTCTCGAAGGGCTGATGGCGCTGCATCGAGCGGGAGAACTCACCTTCTATGGTGATCTCACCGATCTGACAGACGTGAAGGCGTTTGCTGCCTGGCTGGCCCCGTTCCGAAAAACCGAATGGGTGGTGTATGCGAAACCGCCCTTCGGCGGGCCCGAAGCTGTGTTGGCCTATCTCAGCCGATACACCCACCGCGTGGCGATCTCGAACCATCGCCTCGTCAGCGCTGATGCAGATACCGTGGCATTCCGCTGGAAGGATTACAGGATCAAACGAGGGGATCGGATGAAGGTCATGCGGCTCGGCACGCACGAGTTCATCCGTCGTTTCCTGATCCACGTTCTCCCCAATGGCTTCCACCGCATACGGCACTACGGGTTGCTGGCCAGCGCCGCCCGCAAGGCCAACATCGCGAAGATCCGTATTTTGCTTGGCGCAGAATCTGGCGGACAGGACGTCGCGCCCGCCGTCGAGAACATCCCTCTAACCTTGCGCGAGCCATGCCCGGACTGCGGCGGTMCGATGCGCATCATAGAGATCTTTCGGCGCGGCGAGGTTCCGCGATCCCGCGCACCGCCGCGGAGGCAGGCCGCATGACGAGATGCACGTTCATACTCCTCACCAAACACCGGATGGCCAGGCCAGACCGGCTGACCTCATTTGTCTGCTTCGATCCCGTAAGCCGTACCAAAGGCAGGCGACGTCAAAAATCAGCATCAGACCCGGTCAAAAAACTATGGCTGAATTCGGATGTCGCAATCTTCGAACACCGCTACCCAACATTTACGGCCATCCTGATCACAGCAGACGGAGCTCTTTCCCCATAGGCCACACCCAGCCCCCGCGGCTTCCTCCCTGAGAGGTTTGTCAACGCGGGCCACAGCCAATCCACGCCGATACCGCGCGCAATGACCCGCGTCGAAAAAC
>NZ_WLCM01000096.1 GCF_013317235.1 Leisingera sp. ANG59
CTGCCGCCGCCAGGTGGTCAGCAGCGACCGGCAAATGCCATGCCGCCGCGCTGTGGCAGCCGCTTGTCGGTGGCCGATAAAGCTCTCCTCCACGATGCGCAGTTTATCATCATCTGACCAATACCGGCGGCGATCACCATCGGCAGCGGAAAGAACTTCGATTTGAGGGCGGTTATTGAAGTCGGACATAAGGCCGGACTTACCATCGGATCGATCCCGGGATCAGGCGGCCGCCGCCGGAGCCTTACTGACCTGACGCGATTCCATACAGACAACTTCAAACCCTTCAGACTTCAAGCCGTAGTACAGATGCTGACACATCGCACCGGCTTCAAAGCCAACACGCTCAATTGGAAAGCGAAGCGCAGTCAGATAGCCTGCGATCTCCTCAATATCACAAGGCAGTTCTCGCTCGTGCAGAACCGTGCCTTTGCCATCGACAACACAGACCGCGCAGGACCGCAGCGAAACGTCCAAGCCCGCGAAAAACTCCATTCGAAATCTCCCATGTTCACAGATCTATTGTGATCCTATCGGGAGCTCGACCTCAGTTCAGGGTCTGCCCAATTACGCATACTTCCGGGAAGGCGGCTTCAGAATTTCGCGCCTGCAGCGGAGTGCGCGCTGCGCCTGGTTCGAATGTCGCGTTCGGGCTGGCTTGAGCCGATCACTGTGATCCTGGGACAGGCTGGTGCTTGCTTCTCAGCGCCGCAACGCCGCATGGCGGCAGTGAGCCCAACCCGGAAGAGCCATTTTTTCGCTGCATGCACTCGCAGCACGTTGACTCGCTGCATTGCCCAAGACCACCCGCTGCACGGCAGAAGGAAATGCGGGCGTTCAAGCGCGGAGCGTCGATGTATTGGTGGGCAATGCACGGGGTGCGCAGACAATTCTGCCGTTAAGGGCCAAGCGGTGTTAGGCCTGACGAAAGGAAACGAATATCGCTGTTGTTGGACTGATTACGCGAGCAGCTTTCCATTCTTGTCCATCACCATTTCGCCGTCCTCTTTTAAAAGCGGACCTGGCGGCAGGTGATCCAGGAGATCTAGAACCGTTTCCGAAGGGCGGCAAAGGCGAACTCCTTTGGGACTGCAGACTAGGGGCCGGTTCACCAAAATCGGATGCTCAACCATGGCGTCAAGCAGCGCGCTTTCGTCCACGGCAGCATCGCAGAGGCCGAGTTCTTCTGCTGGCGAGCGGTTGATGCGCAACGCCTCCCGAGCGGTCAAGCCCGCTGCTGCGAAGAGACCTAGGAGCTGCGGACGTGTCCAACCAGCTTCGAGATAATCGACGACAACCGGCTCCTCACCCGCGGCGCGGATGAAGGCC
>NZ_WLCM01000097.1 GCF_013317235.1 Leisingera sp. ANG59
AGCCTGACGCCGATGATCGACGTGGTGTTCCTGCTCCTGGTGTTCTTCATGCTCGCCTCGCGCTTTGGCATGGACACGGTGCTGCAGCTAGCCTGACGCCGATGATCGACGTGGTGTTCCTGCTCCTGGTGTTCTTCATGCTCGCCTCGCGCTTTGGCATGGACACGGTGCTGCAGCTGCCGCTGGCCGGACAGGGCGGCACCTACGACGGCCCGCCGCGCCTGATCGGCGTCGGCCCCGGCAACCTGGATGTGAACGGCGTGCCGGTCGCCGATGCGAACCTCACCCAGGCACTGGCGCCGCTGATGAAGACACCCGCCGACATGCTGATACTCAGGGGCCGCGACGGCGCCACCCTGCAGCGCATCACCGACATGACCGCACTGCTGCTGCAGGCGGGCCTCAGCAACGTCGTGCTGGTGGAGTGAGGGGGCAGCAATGGACCTGAGCGACCCGCCCCGCCGCCCCCGCGCCGAATCCATCGTGCCGATGATCAACGTGGTGTTCCTGCTGCTGATCTTCTTCCTGATGACCTCACGCCTGGCCCAGCCCGACCCATTCGACGTCACCCCGCCCGACGCCGTGTCCGAGACCGCGCCGGAAACCGAACCGGTGCTCTACATCGGCGCGGATGGCCGCATGCACTACGACGGGGCGGAGGGCGAAGCCGCGCTCACCCGGCTAGCGGCAGCCAGCGCGGGCCACCCCAATATCCAGCTGCGCGCCGATGCACGGCTGGAGGCGAAGGCGCTGGCCCGCATCCTGCGCCACCTGGCTGAGGCGGGCCTCAGCCGCGCCGAACTGGTGGTGCAACGCCCATGAAACGCGCCGCCGAATTCACCGTCTTTACGGGCCTTGCCGGCCTCATCCACATCGCGCTCTTTGCCAGCGCGCCGGAAACGGGGGCGCAGTCCAGCGGCGCGGGCGGCGAGGCCCTGGTCTCGCTCCAGCCCGCCAGCGCCGAGGTCGCCCGCATGGCCGAGGCCTGGCAGAAACCGCCCGAAACGCCGCAGCCCGCACCTCCCAGTGCGGAACCGCTGCTGCAGGTCCAGGCCCCGGTGCTGCCGCAGATAGACCTGGCCCAAGCGCCCCGCGCCGCGGTGCTGGCCCCGCTCGCGCAACCCGCGGCGCGGGGCGCTTGGGCCAGGTCTATCTGCGGCAGCACCGGGGCCTGGACCTGCAGCAGCGGTTC
>NZ_WLCM01000098.1 GCF_013317235.1 Leisingera sp. ANG59
GATGTACCCCAAGGTGTTCCTGGACTACATGGGCCGCCACCGCCAGTACGGCCCGGTGCGCACCCTGCCGACCAAAACCTTCTTTTATGGCATGGAGCCGGGCGAGGAGATCACCGCCGAGATCGATCCGGGCAAGACCCTGGAAATCCGCCTGCAGGCGATTTCCGAGACCGACGAGAAGGGCGAGGTGAAGGTGTTCTTCGAACTGAACGGCCAGCCCCGCGTGATCCGGGTGCCGAACCGCCTGGTGAAGTCCTTGACCCAGGCCCGGCCGAAGGCCGAGCACGGCAACCCAAGCCACATCGGCGCGCCGATGCCGGGCGTGGTGGCCACGGTGGCGGTGCAGGTGGGCCAGCAGGTGCATGAAGGCGATCTGCTGCTGACCATCGAGGCGATGAAGATGGAGACCGGCATCCACGCCGAGCGCGACGCGGTGGTCAAGGCCGTCCATGTCCAGCCCGGCGGCCAGATCGACGCCAAGGGCCTGCTGGTGGAATTCGAGGACTGATCTGCGGGAGCGTGTTGCACAAATCGTTTCCGATGCGTAGCTGGTCCTTCGATTTGACTGCGGGATGCTGGGATGCCTTTCAAATTCAACGCGTCGCGGCGGGATAAGTTTGCGAAGGCAAAGTACCGTGTGACGAACTGGGCCGAATACAATGAGGGGCATTGCCAAGTTATCTGCCGTGGATTGGAAAAAGCGTGAGACCGCGTAATCAGGCCGATAGTTCGGCAGCATAACCTTCCCACAGCTTGAACCCGTCGGCTCTGGCATGGCGGTAGGAGAGAGTGGAAAGGCGATAGCGGCGGGGACGAAAGATCGTACTGATTTGGTCGTGGGCGACGAGAAATCGTTGCGCCTGGCGTGGTGACTTGAACCGACCCATCATCTTTTCCCGCTTTCGCGTCGGCCGGTGTGACCCTTCGATCCTGTTGTTGAGCCCCTTGTGCGCCCGATGGTCGGCGTCCGGCGTGATGGCCTTGATCGGCTTGGTATAGCTGCGCAGCTTGTCCGTGATCACGACACGCGGTTCGCCATAGGCTGCAACCAGT
>NZ_WLCM01000099.1 GCF_013317235.1 Leisingera sp. ANG59
CTCCGTGGCAGAAAGGCAGGCAGAAAGGCACCGTCGAGAACACCAACAACAGGCTGAGAAAATACCTGCCTCGCTCGACCGAGCCGACGGTGCTGACAAACCGATATTTAAGGTCGGTTTGCCACCGCCTCAATTCCACCCCGCGCAAGTGCCTCGGCTACAAGACACCAGCAGAAGTCTTCGAAAGCAAGCTGATGGAAATCCAGAACCGTTTGGAATAAAACGACATATCAGAAGTTGCGCTTCAGCGTGAGTTCACAGCGCAAAGCTAAACTGTCACCCATGAGCAATTCAGAAGTGTCACTCTCGCCTGCAATGATAACAGGCAGAGAGATCGGGCATGGGATGGGTGATGATGAGCGAGCGCGAGCTGAATCGTGTGGAAGTTCTGGCGCAGGCCGATGATGGCCGGCTGACGGTAGACAACGCGGCGAACCTTTTGGATCTGACGCGGCGCCAGGTATTCAGACTGCTGAAGCGATATCGATTGGATGGTGCGGCGGCGGTCCGGCACAAGGCGCGTGGCAAACCGCCGAACAACCGGATTCACAAGGCGAAGCGCGACTATGCCTTGGCGTTGATAAAAGAAAACTATGTGGATTTCGGGCCGACGCTGGCCGCGGAAAAGCTGGCGGAACACCACGGGTTCAAGGTGTCCCGTGAGACGCTGCGCAAATGGATGATTGAAGACGGCATCTGGCTGTCCCGCAAACAGCGCCGGACTGTGAATCGGCGTGCAAAATTGACCCACTTTGGTGGGTTATGAGCGAGTAAAATTGACCCACCTGTTTTCGTTAACATCCGCACTAAAAGTGCGGAGGAAAGAGCAGGTGTTACTGATGGAAAGCGTGTCGAAGATCCGACGATGGGTATTGGTTGAGGGACGCAGCATCCGGTCTGTTGCGCGGGCGACGGGATTATCGCGGAACACGATCAAGAAGTATCTGAAGGATGAG